>JAPOHD010000001.1 GCA_026671195.1 Draconibacterium aestuarii
CATCATAAGTTATTGTATAGGTTCCGTCGGGCACACCGGTAAACGAAAAAACAAGCGATCCGTTTCCTCCGCATTCGGAAGGATTTACAGGAGTAACAAAAAGTGTAGGCGTTGTTTTAGGTGCTGCTGTTTTGGTTGTCGCATCACTGGTACATCCATCAAGAGCTTGTGTAAGCCAGTAATTGCCTGCAGAATTAACTGTAATAGAAACTGTAGATTCAGTGGTGCTCCATTCCAGAGCTGCACCGGTTTCATATGACGTTGCAGTTAAAGTAGAAGTGCCGTCGCAGTTGTTGGTAACCGAGAAATCCGGCGCAGTGGGTGGATTTGGATCCGACAGGTTTGCATTTTTACCTGTAACAGAAGTACAGCCATCCACTGTAATCTGAAGGTTGTTGTAAATTCCTGCCGGTGCCGATACCGAGACCGTATCTCCTGAAACCGGAACACTATTAAAAGAACCTCCATCATAAGTTATTGTATAGGTTCCGTCGGGCATACCGGTAAACGAAAAAACAAGCGATCCGTTTCCTCCGCATTCTGAAGGATTTACAGGAGTAACAAAAAGTGTAGGCGTTGTTTTAGGTGCTGCCGTTTTGGTTGTCGCATCACTGGTACATCCATCAAGAGTTTGTGTAAGCCAGTAATTGCCTGCAGAATTAACTGTAATAGAAACTGTAGATTCAGTGGTACTCCATTCCAGAGCTGCACCGGTTTCATATGAGGTTGCAGTTAAAGTAGAAGTGCCGTCGCAGTTGTTGGTAACCGAGTAATCCGGCGCAGTGGGTGGATTTGGATCCGACAGGTTTGCATTTTTTCCTGTAACAGAAGTACAGCCATCCACTGTAATCTGAAGGTTGTTGTAAATTCCTGCCGGTGCCGGTGCCGAGGCCGTACCACCCGAAACCGGAACACTATTAAAAGAACCACCATCATAAGTTATTGTATAGGTTCCGTCGGGCACACCGGTAAACGAAAAAACGACTGATCCATCGCCCAAACATTCGGTTGGATTGTTTTCATTAACAACGGAAAGTATCGGAATTGCATTAACTGTAACCGAAATTTCATTGGATGGATATTCAGTTAGACAATCTACAAATTCAACTAAACGTCTGAACATTGTTGTTTCAGAAAGATTAGATGCTGTATAGTTTATGCTGGTTGCACCGGCTATATCTTCCCAGCTTCCGGAAGTATTTAATTGCCATTGAAAAGTAGAGTCTGTTGAAGGACTTATTGTCGGTTCCAGACCTGTAAAACTCACGGATTCTCCGGAACAAATTGATGTGGGAGTTGTAGCATTGATAACATTATTTGTTACCTCTGTGGGACATCCTTCTGGGAATGAAATAGCAGAAAGAACCGGTGTGTTTATCAGAGTGGGATTTGAGCAAAGGTCGGTGCTCGTGTTTTCAGAAAAACTTATATTACTAATGATTAGAAAAATAAATACCAGACGCGTAACCATTATCTTCATATCAGACAGTTTTTTCAACTTAAAAGTTGCTAATTAGTAAATGGGATCGCTCTGGAAGCACAAGAACATTGGGTAAGTATAATTAACTGCTTTTCAATGATTGGTTTAGACAAGTTAATGCCTTAAATCAGTACATTTCGTTATTCAATTTACAAAATTGATGCGATAAATGCTAACTAATAAATATAAACTGATGGACTGTTAAATTTTATACGGTTTTTAAGCTGATTTACAATTTGAGTACGATACGCATTATTACTCTAAATTGAACAAGAAATAAGTAAGAACAGTCTTTTAAACGATTGAAGGTTAACGATACATTTTAAGAAATTTTTAGCGACAATTTTTGTTTTGATTTATATGCAGCTAACAGATCGGTTATATTGAATATATGATCAATACGATGTTTGCAAATAGAATAGTACACAATTGATTTCCTAAGAATGTCCCTTTACAACAATCAGCATAATTTTTAAATTAAACTTTAAAACGCTATAAATCTGGAAGATAAGGCAGGTTCGCCAAAACTTGGTTGCTTTGGTTGGAATTGGCGGATAAAATTCATCTTTGTATGCGGTTGTAACTTTGTTTTGTTTTTCCATATTTTTTAGTTTTATTATTCATTAATAATCGAAATTTCAAGGAATTCATATTTGTAGCATTTATTAAAATGGATTGATGAGAGATTGAAAAAGATTGAATGCAGATTGAAGTTTTCATTTTATTCTCACTTATTCCTTATTCCGGCAACAACCACCAGAACGGATAACCTTTGGCTTTGTGTAAGAACATATAGTGCAGGAAAAGTTTGATCCAGTGTCCGGCCAGTCCGATTTCTCCTACGGTAGATTTGATGTTTCTTCCCCAGTCGGGGTATTTTTCCCAGTCGGGAACCACCGGAGAAACAGTTATGGTAGCACCCAGACCTTTGGTCATGTTGTACCCGGCCGAAACAATACAGGCAGCACCCATACGTCCCATATTGGCAGTATGTTTGCGTTCAAATTTTCCACTCTTTATTCTTTCTGCAATATTTTCTGCCACAATTTTACCGATCACACCCGATGGCATTCCGGTGCGTGGTGGAGCCGGGGAAATGGCTCGTCCGTTTGCACTTTTCATGGGTTTTGAAATGGAATGCGGCGGTGCAAAAGCAATACCGGTTGCATACATATTTCCGTAAGTGGGATTCTGATACGTTTGTGGCCAGTCCTTTATGCTCCACTCCTCAAATGGTTTTGGATTGTAATCGGCGTCCACTTTCATAAAGCCATTGGTAGCAAAAACCGTGGATGTAATGTCTTCTCCATTTTTATCGAAAGCTTTTATGGGCTGTCCCGCGAAACCCGGAATCAACATGCAAAAATCGCCCACTTCGTATTCGTTCGAAATCCAGGTAATATCTGCCATGTGCGAAAGTTTCCGACGTTTTAGCTCGAAAGCGATATTCAACGCATATTAGAAAGCCGCTCCCTGGCAGGTGCCCATTGGATGACCGGTTCCGATAAGGAAACGTTGCTTTTCTCCTTTTTTCATCTTTTCGATACTTTTCTTCAGTTCTTCCCAGGCGTGGGCAGCGTGATCGTACGAACAAACCGAGACCGTGTTTTTCCCCGGTCCCATACTTTCGGTAACTTCGAAGTTTAGTTTTGGTCCGGTGGCGTTTACCAGATAATCGTATTCCACCCGGTCGGTTTCACCTTTTTTATCAACCGAAGTATATTCAATATCCACAAATGCGGTGTGAGAACCGGTAGCTCCTTCAGGATGAATCGCGGTAGCTTTTGCCTGTCGAAAATCAATTCCCCAGCGGTTGTACACTTTATACTGGTCGAAACGTAACTGGTCGGGTTTCATTTTACCAACGCCCACCCAAATATTCGAGGGTAACCACTGGTAATATTTACTTGGCGAAACAACAATTACATCGTGGTTTTTACCTAATTTCTTTTTGAGAAATGCTGCGGCAGTATGACCGGAAATACCTGCACCTAATACGACTACCTTCATAAGATTAGATTTTTGTTTTTTATGATTAACAAAAAGAAGCTCTGAAAGTTAAAGTGAAATTAGGTTTAATGTAATGTTGTTCAGTAGTTTATGTGATGTGAGTTACAGGCTTAGCCTTTGGGGATACAAACCACATGATGTTTGTTTTCGTTTACGATATTGAATAAACCGGAATCCGTAATTTTAAAAATGGTTTTAACACGCGGTTGGTGACCATCTTCAATGATTACACTGCCATCGGGTTTTACGATTCGTGCCAGTTCTGTTAAAAGATTTACGGGTTGTTCTATCATATGAAACATATCTAGCGCGTAAACCACATCAGCTGTATTGTTGGGGATGGCGCACGAATAATCATCTGCCAAAAATGCCTCCACATTTTTCAATCCGTATTTCTTGGCTATTTGCTCAACGTTTTTTATGGCCAGTGGGTGGATGTCGACCGCCAAAACTTTTCCTTTAGTGCCAACAGCTTCCGAGGCATTTTTTATATAGCGGGCAGGGCCACAGCCATAATCAACCACTACCTGTCCTTTTTGCAAATTGAGGGTATTAAAATTCTTGTTAGAATAATTACCGAAAAGGTCAGCTATTTTCATGGTAAAGCTCATCATCCTGAAAAACAGATTGGGAATAGTTTCGTGTTCAGTTCCTGTAACTACAACGCCAATGGTTCTCTTTTTTGTTTTCATTTTCTGTTTTGTTACTTGTTTTTAGCTGATATAAAGGTAGTAATGTAAAATCTGGCGACGAATTATTTTTTTTGAAAATGGGAAATTTATCGGTGAAAGGAGTCGTACCTTTTTTGCGTTATTCAATTGAAAAAATCGTTTGATGATTTATAAATGATAGACCAAAGGTTGACAATATTTATGTTTCAGGGAATATTGTTTGCTTTTGGTAGCCCTGCTACCGCTCGATTCTACTTTAAATCCGCATATCTCACAATTTTTTAATTTATTTGTTTTGGCTTTATTGAATTCGTTGCTTTTGGTTGCAATTTTTAATAAACCAACATGGTTTTGAATTAATTTTTATCCTCTTTAATGATGTTTGTTAAAGTTTGGACATATTATATTTATTGGTATTGATTCTTCCTCAGTATTGAGCCCGGGCATCAACAAGTCAATTGCCTTAAGTTTTGAAGCAGTGGGCCCCGTATAACCTTAGTTTGGATTGCCCGCTGGATTTCACCCACTTGCCCGGGATACAGATAAAACGAAAGATAAATTTTTTAATCCTGGAATTTGCCGCTAAAAACGTTATCCCTTTAGAAAACTTTTCAATGATGTGAGCATAAAAGTTCCTGCACATTGCCATAATTAATAAGAAAACGGTGTTCTGTTCAAGTTTTGAAAAGGGCATTTTGTCCTATCCAAAATCATTTTTTAAAACATCAAACTCCCTTTCTTGTGTACCCCTGGCATTATAAAAAAATACCACATGATCGTCTGCCATGTCAAAGTTGTTGGTCATAATAGGGCTGTAATTACAGGCTTCTCCTGTAAAAGCGTTTAATTGCCCATCTCTCCGGGGCTCTTTGGTGACCACTATCCGGTAGGCTTTTAAATTATCAGTATTATCTCCATGGTCCCTGGCTGAACGTTCAAATGGCGTAAATGTAGTTGAGCCCCTTAGCAATATTTTATCGCCTACTTTTACCTCTTTCCATTCCTTGATATTGGTTATGGCCTTTTCTAAAACATTGGTCATCCGGGTCTTTACAAAAATGCGTTTTGTATTCATATCAATTGCCTTGATTATTTCATAGGTGTATGAGCACGAATCTGGCCTAATGACACCGATTGTTACCCCGGTTGCATGTAGCAATGAGCTCACCCTTTCTATGGTTTCATGTTGTAAAAAATGGGCATTGCTCCGTCAATTCCTGTTTTCGAGATAAACAATATGTTTAGCTATCATTCCAACCCCTGAGCAATAGCCATTCTCTTTTTATAGGTTAGTTGTGCATCGGCTTTTTCAGTAAAAATTAAAGTATTGTCATAATTCTAAATCACATTGTCTTTTTGGAATCCCGGCAATAACGATAACATTTTCATGTTTAGCCTGTTCAGCTTTTCTGCGAGCGAAAAGTGGTGTTCTACTTTCCCCCGTTTTGCTGTAAAATATTGTGGTGTGTCGAATAGTGATTTAATATGCTCTAAAACCCTGTCGGGGCTGGGAATATTAATAAACGGTGTACCTCGAAAACCTTCCTTTAGGTTAATGGCAAGGTCTTCGGCACAATCGCCTCCACAAAAGAATACTGACCAATAAGACATGATTATATCAAACCAATTGTACTTGCATTGCTTGGGCAGGGCAGGCAACTTTAATAATTTTATTTAATTTAAAATCAACCCTTGATAAATGGTATTTCCGGCAAGCTTATGAAACTTAGTTTGAAACAATTAGAAATAGTAAAAATTAGTAATGCGTACGAAATGAGCATGCAGGATATTTACAGCCAGAAGGATCATTAAAAATAAGTGCGGGTTTTATACGTTACCTTTTTTAATACCGAATTATGATCATATCAGAAACAACATTAAACATAATCCATAATTATTAATTTACACGATGAAGTATTTATTTATAACCATTACTGTTATGGTGATAAGCATTCAGGTTAACGCCCAGCGCTCAATAAATTTCGAAGTATTTACCAATTCCTTCTTCTATCAGAATCAGGAAATAAATACCAACAAAAAAATTCACACGAATGACATCCGTCAGTTTTATCTGACAGTAAACGATACCTGGATGTTTCTTCATGCAAATGGCAGTATTCAAAAAAGTAGTGGCAGTGGATTCACAAGTATTGATAATGCAGTTTACCGTGATCATCCCTCTTACAGTAAAGAACCGGCAACCTTCTTTTTCCCGATTTCTGAGGAAGAGTATTACTTAAGTACAGGTAAAGAACTGATCTTTGTTAAACCAGATAACACTGCACAATTCCTTGCTTCCGAAAAAGATTTCAGGCAGTTGAAGCCTCTCGAACTTAACATTGTACAGCTAACAGCAGCTTCTAAAAATGATAATGGTGAAGTTTTTTTGGCAGGACTAAACATTGCCCGAAAAGAAACCGGTATTGATGGTGTTACAGCCGGGCTTGAGAATAATCCCAATGGTATTTTTAAAATTGCTGATGGTACTATTGAACAATATGATCCGGTGCCGGGTAAACCCGTGAATGTTTTAGTCTGTGCAGGCAATGGTATTACCTGGGCTGCAACCGATAAAGAACTGTTAAAATATGAAGATGGAGCCTGGAAAGTGTATGACGAAAAATATTTTAATCTGGAGGAGTATTTCATTGTTGATATTTGTGTTGATTCCCAGAACAGGTTGTGGGTGGCAACAAACAAAGCAGTAGGCGAATTTGCCGATAATGAATTTAAGGCTTCGAACTTTTTAGATGACATTGAAGAAATTCAATACCAGACAATCCATGTTGATGATAACAATATTATCTGGTTGGGTACACGGAATCATGGTGCTTTTATGATTTGGAATGATGTAAAAAATCATTATTCAACGACGAACAGCCCATTGGTTTCTAACTCAGTGAGGGGGATATATTCGACTGGTGATAACAAAATAATATTTGTTTCAGGGGGACGAACTGTGAACAAAGACGAGAAAATCATTTCCCAATTTGGCGGTAGTGGTATCACAACACTTGAAATTGATAATCGGTATTTTTCAAAAGAATTTAAAATGTTGAGTGCCTTTAATTCGGACGACTCCTTTGAGTACAGGACATTTCAAACGAATAACGGAAGTATCTATTCCTTAAAAGAGACTAAATTATTCAAGGTTGAAGGAGGCAAGTTTGAAGAGATTGGAATATACCCGGATAATAAATTGCTGAATTACATTCAGGAGGTTGCATTTGATTCGATAGGGCAAATTTGGGCAGCCACAAACCACGGTTTGAAAAGGTTTGATGGTACTGCTTCTGTAACATTTGACGCAGATCCGGAAATTGCGAAGAAACAGGTTTTGCATGTTGCAGCCGATAAGAACGGGCACGCCTGGATTGGCACACGAGCCGGACTTGCCAAATTTGATGGAAAGAATTGGACGGGCTACAATAAAAAGAATTCAGCTTTGCCTGATAATACAATTAAAGCAGTTTTTTGCGATAGCAAGAATAATACCTGGGTAGGCAGTAAAAATTGGTTGGCCGTAATAAAAGATGGTAATTTTACTGTACACGATAAAAAAACTTCTGAAATTGGGAAAGCCGGTGTTTTTAAAATTAAGGAAGCTCCTAATGGAGATATTTGGATGGGTGCCGGTGATGGACTGGCAAAATACAGCAATGGAAATTTTGAGTTTGTAGATGCTTTTAAAAAGAAATACCCCGGAGATTTTTTTATTTACAATGATTATATAATTGCACGTGCTTCATCGGTGGGTATTATTGCTTATAATATGGCAACTGAAGAGTTCAAAACGTACGACGACTTTTTGTTAAGCAAAAAAGTAAATGGAATCGGATTAGTAGGCGATGAAATCTGGATACAAATCAACGAACCCAAAAAGATGAGTGGTCTTTCTCCAACAGAAAAGGCTGCATTGGAAGAACAACGAAAAAAGATTCCGGAGGAACACCTGCGAATCATGGATAATGATAAAAACTTTGATTACGAATATACTTTAATTAAATATCCATTGGAAAAACTTCTGGAGCGTAAATAGTTCTTGTTCCATTTTATTTCGAACAGAGTCTTTAATAATTTAGCTACGCTGATTTTCAATTCAGAATATTTGTGTTTCAGCAAGGCGTAAAATGAGACATATAAAAAAAGCCGGTAATAAACCGGCTTTTTTTATATGTTGTTGCTGTTAACAATCTGATTTTTTCCCTTCAGCCTGTTCTTTAAACCAGCTAAGGGGGTGAGAAGTTGGTCGCTCAATCGGCATACCGTAAATACGGTCGTTTACCAGTGAAGCCAAAACACCTAATGCACGCGATACTCCAAACATTACTGTATAGAATGAGTACTCCTTGATTCCGTAGTGATACAACAGCGAACCACTGTAGGCATCAACATTCGGCCAAGGATTTTTAATTTTTCCAACACTGCCTAAAATCGGTGGAACAACCCGATACAATTGATTGGCAAGATTTACCATTTTGTCGTCCTTAATATACTTATTGGCAAATTCTTCCTGTGCAGTAAAACGTGGATCAGTTTTACGAAGTACGGCATGTCCGTATCCCGGAATAACACGTCCGTCTTCCAGTGTTTTTTTGCAGTATTCTGCAACCTGCTCATCAGTTGGTGTGTCGGTATCCAGTTCCTCAAGCATTTCAAACATCCAGAAAATTACATCCTGGTTGGCCAAACCGTGCAAAGGACCTGCCAGACCAGTCATTGCTGCAGCATAACAGTAATATGGATTACTTAGTGCCGAACCAACAAGATGGGCAGTATGAGCCGATACGTTTCCTCCCTCATGGTCAGCATGAATGATCATGTACAAGCGGAACAAACGACGAATGTCTTCCGAATCAAATCCCATCATATGTGCCAGGTTACCTGCCCAGTCTAAATGTGGATTCGGTTCAATATGTTTGCTGTTATGAAACTGACGACGATAAATATATGCTGCCACACGAGGTAAACGTGCAATCAGATTCATTGCATCTTCGTAAGTAGCATCCCAATAGTATTTTTTATTTACTCCGGCACGATATGCTTTCTGAAAACTTGATTCAGTTGCCATTGAAAGGATAGCAGCGCTAAATTGTGTCATTGGTTTCGATGTTTTTGGCATTGCATCAATCACATCAAAAGTATGTTGCGGTACGTGGGCTCTGGTTGCCAAATCTCTTGAAAGGTTCAATGCATCTTCCTGCGATGGAATTTCGCCAATGAGCATCAAATAAAGTAAGCCTTCAGGAATGGGTTCACCGTCCGGATTAATTTTAGGCAGTTTTTCCTGTAATTCAGGAATGGTATAACCTTTAAAACGAATTCCTTCTGCAGGATCCAGTTTTGAAGTATCGGTAACCAAAAGTGGAATACCTTTCATTCCAGTTAATACTTGTCCGAGTGTAACTTCACCCAGAACAACATCGGCGTGTTCTTTTTTGAGTCGTTGGAACTCCTTGGCGCATTTATTGGCCTTCTGATAAAATCTGTACTTAATATATTCCATTTGTATTAGATATTATTTATTACTGTCTGTTTTAGTGCATATTTTTAATAATGGCATCGGCAAATTCGGAAGTGGTTAAAAGCGTGGCACCTTCCATTTGTGCATGCAAATCAGATGTTACTTTTCGCCGTGCAAATACATGTTCCATTGCATCGTACACATGTTCGGCAGCTTTGTCCCAGCCCATGTATTCCAGCATCATAACTCCTGAAAGAATAAGAGAGCCCGGATTGGCTTTCCCTGTTCCTGCAATGTTAGGCGCGGTACCATGTGTAGCTTCAAAAATAGCATAACCACTCAGGTAGTTGATGTTGGCTCCCGGCGATATTCCAATACCTCCAACCATGGCAGCTAGTTGGTCTGAAACATAGTCGCCGTTAAGATTCATTGTGGCAATTACCGAGTGGTCCCATGGATGAAGCAATGACTCCTGCAAAAATGCATCGGTGATACAGTCTTTTACAATTACCTTTCCGTCTTTTTTTGCAGCTTCCAGAGCTTTGTCGGCATCTAACTGACCTTTTTCTTTTTTTATTTTTTCAAATTCACGCCAGGTAAACGTCTGTTCCGCAAATTCGTTTTCAGCCAAATCATAACTCCAGTTTTTAAATGCACCTTCGGTAAATTTCATAATATTACCCTTGTGCACAATTGTTACTGAAGGCAGATTTCGTTCGATGGCATACTCAATGGCAGCTTTTGTTAAACGCTCTGATCCATCCTTCGAAATGGGTTTAATTCCAAACGACGATGATTCGGGGAAACGAATTTTGTCCACTCCCATTTCGTTGATCAGAAAATCGCGGAATTTTTTGGTCTTTTCTTCACCAGTCATGTATTCGATACCTGCATAAATATCTTCAGTGTTTTCTCTGAAAATGTGCATGTCGACCATGGATGGATAACGAATAGGGGAGGGTACACCTTTGAACCAGCGAACAGGTCGTACGCAAACATACAAATCAAGTGTTTGACGCAGTGCAACGTTTAACGAACGGATACCTTCGCCAACCGGAGTTTGCAGTGGACCTTTAATTCCGATCAAATATTCTTTAAAAGCTTCCAGCGTTTCATCCGGCATATAAGTACCGGTTTCACGAAACGCTTTTTCTCCGGCTAAAACTTCCTTCCAGGTAATTTTTCGGGAGTCTCCGTAAGCTTTTGAAACAGCTGCATCAATAACCCTTTGCGACGGGCCACTGATGTCCTTTCCTATGCCATCACCTTCAATAAACGGGATTGTTGGAAAATCAGGTACTACCAACTTCCCGTTAACTATTTTGGTTTTATTTGTCATATATATTTCTCGCAGATTTCGCGGATTATCGCTGATATTATAATTTATTTACAACTCTTTTTATCGAGTCTGAGATTGATTCTGAATTAAAATTAACCAGTATTCCCAGCTTTTTGTTCGAAAGCTTTAAATAGGTTAATACTTGTTTGTAGTGAACGTTTGCCAATGTTTCTACTGATTTTAATTCAATAATTACTTTGTCTTCAATTAAAATATCAATTCTGAATCCTTGTTCAAATTTTATTTTTTCATACATAAAGGGTAGTGCAACTTGTCGTTCGATTGAATACCCTAATTTCTCAATTTCGTAACTTAATGCTGTTTCATAAACCGATTCAAATAAACCCGGTCCAAGATTATTGTAAACTTTGAAAATCGCGCCTCTTACATCGTAGGAAATTTGATTTTCAATACTGTCCATTTATTTTTGCTTTTAAGTTACAATATATTGTTATTATTTCAGACAGATGACTCAGATTTTTGCGTATTAATTTCCACGTTATCCGCGTAATCTGCGAGAAAATTTAATTCAGTTTTGCCTGAAGATTTTCGTCAAGTGCTTCCAAAAATTGTTCGGTAGTTAGATAATCAGCTTCGGTTAATGCTTTACCATGAACAATCAAGGCCAAATCTTTGGTCATTTTACCCGATTCAACGGTTTCAATACATACTTGTTCCAATGCATTGGCAAAACCAACTAATTCTTCGTTTTCATCCAGTTTCCCACGGAAAGCCAAACCTCTGGTCCATGCAAAAATGGAAGCTATTGGATTTGTTGATGTTGGTTTACCTTGCTGGTGCTGACGGAAGTGACGTGTAACAGTACCATGTGCTGCTTCTGCTTCCATTGTTTTTCCATCCGGAGTAACCAAGGTCGATGTCATTAATCCAAGCGATCCAAAACCTTGCGCTACCGTATCACTTTGTACGTCGCCATCGTAATTTTTACAAGCCCATACATATCCGCCTTCCCATTTCATGGCTGCGGCTACCATGTCGTCGATTAAACGATGTTCATATGTAATTCCAAGTTCATCAAATTTTTCCTTGTAATCAGATTCAAATACTTCCTGGAAAATATCTTTAAATCTTCCATCGTATCTTTTCAAAATCGTATTTTTTGTTGACATGTACAACGGCCATTTTTTTGTAATTGCCTGTTGCATGCAGGAATGCGCAAATCCATAAATAGATTCGTCGGTATTGTACATTGCCATTGCAATTCCATCTCCCTGGAAATCGTATACGTTATGTGTAACAGGTTCGCTGCCGTCTTCAGGAGTAAAAGTAATGGTTAACTTCCCTTTTCCTTTTGATACAAAGTCGGTGGCACGGTACTGGTCGCCAAAAGCATGACGTCCGATACATATTGGTTTGGTCCATCCCGGAACCAGGCGTGGTATATTATTTATGATAATTGGCTCACGAAAAACAGTTCCACCTAAAATGTTACGTATGGTACCATTGGGCGATTTCCACATTTCTTTCAAGCCAAATTCTTCAACTCGCGCTTCATCGGGAGTAATGGTCGCACACTTTACGCCAACACCATATTTTTTTATTGCATTTGCAGCATCAATGGTAATCTGATCGTCTGTTTCATCACGGCTTTCCATACCTAAATCGTAATATTTTAAATCGATATCCAGATAAGGAAGGATAAGTTTTTGCTTGATAAAATCCCAAATTACTCTTGTCATCTCATCGCCGTCGAGCTCTACGACCGGATTTTGAACTTTGATTTTTTGCATTGTTCTAAATTAATTTACTGGTTATTTTGATTTTTGAAATTGGTTTTCAAATTTATTTCTAAAGATTTGGTGCTTGTGTTGCCGCTGTTAAATCCGCTTTTACACTGCGCCTTTATGTATTTTGGTAGTTTAACCCCGGCGTAAAATCCGGGGTTAATATCTTCGAAACCGAGAAGAGTCTATTTCTTCTGCTGGTTATTAGACGTTTTGTTCTCGAATAAGATTTAAGGCAGAACCTGCTTTAAACCAATCGATTTGCTGCTCGTTATAGGTGTGGTTTAATTTAATGGTATCTTTTGAACCATCAGTATGCACCACTTCTAGTGTCAGCTGTTTTCCGGGAGCGAATTCAACTAAATCCACAAAGTTGAATGTGTCGTCTTCCTGAATCAGGTCGTAATCGTTTTCGTTGGCAAACGTTAAACCAAGCATTCCTTGTTTTTTCAGGTTGGTTTCGTGAATACGTGCAAAGGACTTAACAATTACTGCTTTAACTCCCAAATGACGGGGTTCCATTGCTGCATGCTCGCGCGATGATCCTTCGCCATAGTTCTGATCACCAATTACAACGGTAGGAATACCGGCAGCTTTGTATTCGCGCTGAACAGCAGGAACTGCATCGTATGTTCCGGTTAATTGGTTTTTAACTTTATTGGTTTCGCTGTTAAATGCATTTACGGCACCAATCAGCATATTATTCGAAATATTATCGAGGTGACCACGGAAACGCAACCAAGGGCCGGCCATTGAAATGTGGTCGGTAGTACATTTTCCCAGAGCTTTAATCAATAATTTTGCCCCTGTAATGTTTTGTCCGTCCCAGGCAGCAAAAGGATATAATAACTGTAGCCGTTTTGATTCTTCAGAAACCGAAATTTCAACGCCTGAACCATCAGCAGCGGGTGCTTGAAAACCTGCATCTTCCACTTCAAATCCTTTGGTTGGCAATTCATCACCAACAGGTAAGTCTAATTTAACTTCTTCTCCGTTTTTATTGGTAAGCGTATCTGTTGCCGGATTAAAGTCCAAACGGCCGGCAATTGCAAGTGCAGTTACCATTTCGGGCGATGTTACAAATGCATGCGTATTTGGATTCCCATCGGCACGTTTCGAGAAGTTTCTGTTGAACGAATGAACGATGGTATTTTTTTCTCCTTTCTCAGCTCCCGGTCGGGCCCACTGTCCAATACATGGTCCACAGGCATTGGCAAATACTTTACCTCCAATTTTTTCAAAGGTTTCAATAAAACCATCGCGTTCAATGGTATAACGAACCTGTTCCGAACCCGGAGTGATCGAATATTCTGCTTTGGTAATTAATCCCTTTTCTTCTGCTTGTTTGGCAATTGATGCGGCACGCGAAATATCTTCGTACGATGAGTTGGTGCAACTTCCGATTAATCCTACCGATACTTCAAGAGGCCAGCCGTTTTCAACGGCAACTTCTTTCATGCGCGAAATTGGCGTAGCACGGTCGGGTGTGAAAGGACCGTTTACATGTGGTTCTAAATCCGACAGATTAATTTCAATAACTTCGTCGTAATACAATTCCGGATTTTCGTATACCTCTGCATCCGCATCCAAGTCAGCTTTTACACCATTCGCCAATTCGGCAACCTGAGCACGCCCCGTTGCTTTAAGGTAGCGTTCAATACTTTCATCGTAAGCGAAAATACTGGTGGTTGCACCTACTTCGGCACCCATGTTACAAATGGTTCCTTTTCCTGTTGCAGAAAGCGATTTTGCCCCTTCTCCAAAATATTCGATAATTGCACCGGTTCCGCCTTTAACAGTCAGAATGCCGGCTACTTTTAAAATTACATCTTTAGGAGCAGCCCAACCAGTCAATTTTCCGGTTAGTTTAATACCAATTAATTTTGGCATTTTTAATTCCCATGCCATTCCGGCCATTACGTCAACCGCATCGGCACCGCCAACTCCAATGGCAACCATTCCTAGTCCACCGGCATTAACCGTGTGCGAGTCGGTTCCAATCATCATTCCTCCCGGGAATGCGTAGTTTTCCAAAACTACCTGGTGAATAATTCCTGCTCCCGGTTTCCAGAAACCGATCCCATATTTATTCGATACTGATTCTAAAAAATCGTATACTTCTTTATTTATGTCTTTGGCAACACCAAGGTCTGTTTTACCTTCTACCTGCGCCTGAATAAGATGGTCGCAATGAACGGTTGAAGGAACCGCAGTTGTTTTTTTACCCGAATTAATAAATTGCAATAATGCCATTTGTGCAGTTGCATCTTGCATGGCAACCCTGTCCGGTGCAAAATCAACATAATCGGCACCTCGATTAAAAGCAGCTAATTCCTGTGCTGCAAACAGATGAGAATAAAGAATCTTTTCGGCGTAAGTCATCGGTTTATTCAAAACGTTCTTGGCTTTTTTTACTCGCTCAGGGAGTTCTGAATACACTTTTTTAATAAGGTCTAAATCGAACATAAGATATTTAGTTTTTTTTAATTTGTCTGCGTACTACTTATCATTTTGAAAAACAATAAATATCGCGAAAAGTTGACGGATTTCCTATAAAAAATAACTATAGCACATGAATTTAATTGATAGTTTTTCAATAAATAAAAGGAAATAAAGGGAAGTAGTTTGTAACCATTATCACATTATGTAATGTATATTGATTTTATTATTGTAATGAAACAAGGCATTTATCCTCTCTACAATATATTGAAATGTGCTAATGGGTTAGTAATGAGTGTGTCGTGTGTTTTTTATTCAGTTTAATTTTAGAAAAACTTGCAGAAAAAAACTTAGCCGGTTGTGCCCATCGCATTTGATATGGCATTTACCGAAATCAGTAATAAATTCAAGTCATTTTCCTTGTCATCGTCTGAATCATAAGCCGTTTCACGCCATTTTTTAAGTATTCTGATTTGATTTTTGTGTAAAACATTTAAAACTTCAGCACGAAGAGAAGTGGAATAAAAGTGGTTTTTTCGTCTCACATCCATTGGAAGAACAAGCAATTCCTGCAAATAACTGCGGGTTTTGTGTAGCTCTGCCATTACGTGGTTCATAATGGTTTCTCTAACTTTCTGTTTATTTACCAATGCAGCATAGGCAGTCATAATTTTTTCATCGGTGCTGGCCAGGCTTGTGTCGATGTTGGTAAAAACATAACGGATAAAATGGCTCGTTTTTATGAGCTGTTTTAGCGTGTCGTACATGTCGGGATACTCGTTTTTGAGTTTTTCGAGTGTTGAACCAACTCCATACCAGCTTGTAATGTGGTAACGCGACTGACTCCAGCTAAAAACCCATGGAATGGCCCGTAAATCGGCAAATGAGGGTTTGCCTGTTCTTCGTGAAGGACGGGATCCAATTTTACTTTGTTCAATAACATCGATTGGGGTTGCTTGTCGGAAAAATTCAAGGAAATGTTCGTTTTGTAATAACTGAGAATACAATTTTTTCCCTTCTATTCCCATAAATTCAACAATTTCAGCTGCAGCGTTTTTTGGTTTGTCGTTGTGTTTGTGAAGCAAAGTATTCAGTGTACTTCCCGAAAGCATTAGTTCCAGATTATAGGCTGCATTTCCTTTGTTGGCATATTTTTTTTCAATGGTTTCTCCTTGCTCTGTCATTTTTATTTTTCCGTCGAGGGTACCATGTGGCAGGCTTCTAAAAAACCAATGTACCGGTCCGGCGCCCCTGCTTATTGACCCACCTTTCCCGTGAAAAAACTTAATGTCAACATTGTGTCGTTTTCCCACCTCGGTTAATTCTTTTTGTGCCTGAAATAAAAACCAGGTACTGGCAAGTATACCGCCATCTTTATTGCTGTCGCTGTAGCCGATCATTACTTCCTGCGTGTTACGGCTCTGTTTATTTTCCGCGCGTTGATGTTCTAGACTGTTTTGAACTTCGGGAATCCTAAAGTACTCATCGAGAATTGATGGACTGGCAATTAAATCTTCGATGGTTTCAAACAGAGGAACTACGTGAATTCTTGAAACCAGAGTTTGGTCGAAGAATGTAAGTCCGGCTTCTCTGGCCAATAAATAAACGGTTAGCAAGTCGTCCACATTTCGGGTCATACTTACAATAAACGAACCCAGTGCCGAGCCTGAATATTTGTCGAAATGGTTTTTTACCACTTTCAGGTAATCTAAAACATTTTGTGCTTCCAACGGCAATTGGGTAAAAGCATTTATAAATGGCCTGTTACTTTTTAGTTCTTCATGTATAAGCTGTGTTTTATTTTCGTTGTTGTACTCTCCGTGAATATGCGAGGCCTGGATAATTTGCAGCAATGCCTTTTTGTAATACGCACTGTTTTGACGAATATCGAGTTGGGCCAGGTGAAATCCAAAGGTTTTTGTTTTTTGGATTACCGGCATTAACGAATGGTAAACCAACGATTCTTCCTCGATTTCAAGTAAACTTTTCTTTAAAATCAAAAGGTCGTCAATTAATTCTTCCTGATGCTTGTAGCAGCCTTTTTTTTCGATTAATTCAAAAACCTGACCTTTGCCAATGTCAACCGGAAGTCGTGCTATTAACGCCAGTACATAAAGTTTGAATGCTTCTTTTTTGTTGGTTCTAACCAGGGACTTTAATTGTGTACCATTTTGCGATACTATTTCTTTAAACCGGTCTGAAATAATTTTTGGAAGCTCATTTAAATCGAAATAAAAACTTAATTCTTCGGCTAACTTGAGCAATTCGTTTTTTAGAATTAGAAATGCATTTAATCTAAGTTTTTTTAAAGTGTAATTGGTTAATTCGGCTGTTACCAATGGGTGTCCGTCGCGATCGCCACCAATCCAGCTTCCAAATTTAATCATCGGGAAACTATCATTTTGTATAAGTTTGTCGCTGTTAAATCCGTTGAATTTCCACGCTTGTAGCAATCTTCTATGCGTAATTTCAATAATTTCAGGAAAAACGTTGGTGAAATAGTGCAGCACATTTTCGAGTTCTGTTTCTACATTTGGTTTTTCCATGTAAAACTCATCGATGTGCCAAATGGCATTTAATAAACGTTTGATTTGTTCGCGGTTTTCCTCTATTTCAAAGGAATTGTACATTGAGTTTTCGCGTTGTAATAAAAGCAGGTACAACTCGCGGTATTTTTTCAAAACCACCGGACGTTTTGCTTCGGTAGGATGAGCGGTAAGAACAGGCTCAACTTCTATCGTACCCATTGATTCCAGAATTTCATCTTCTGAAATGTTATTGGCTTTTAAATGTTGCAGACTGTTGGCCCATAGTCCGTTAATTGATGATAGTGTGTTTTGCTCTTCTGTTTTCCTTCGGTTCTGCACCGCGCCGTTTGTTTCAACTAAATTTAGTAATTGAAAAGCTACAGAGAACAGGTGAAAATTTTTACGCCCGAACTGAATAGCCTCAAATTTTGAGCTGGCACACAGCCATGGAATACATTCGGCGAGTTCATTCTCTTTGTTTTCCAATAAAACTTCCTTCAAACAAATTAGAAGAAATTCGAGGTCGTAATAGGGTTTTCCGAGATTTTGTTTAAGTGTTTCAAGTTGCAACATCTTTGTAGAGCTTAGTTTTACCAAGTTAACAAAAATAGTTGTAAAGTTGTTTTCGATCCAATCAAAAGAGGTCAGGCATAGTTGTAAATGCCCGATGCAAATCCTTAATAATTAGAATGTATGACACTCGTTTGTTGTAATTCCCTTTAGATCTTTACAATACAGGAATCAGGGCACCAACCTTTGTTTCCGTCGGCCAGTTTAATTTCTTTCCAGGTATTTAAGCTGTCAGTAATTTCTACTTTAACACCTTCGTACATTAGAAACAGATCGGTGCCGGTTTCGGTTGGCGAACTTTTAACCGTTACACGCGGACAAAAAACGATGGCATGGTTTCGCTTATTGATTTTAGCTTTTTGTTGTGCGGCCATTGAAAACGAAAAACCAGAAGATACAATGGCCAGAATACCGATCCAAAATGAAATTCGTTTTACTGAAGCTATTCTGCTAAACACAAACAATCCCACCAAAATCAGGAAAATGATAAAAGTGCCGATACTTATAAATGCCCAGGTATCAGCAGGATATTTATTTACTACCGATGTTCTCCAGCGAAGGAAAAAAGGTTGCGGCAATTCGTCAATTTTTGTGACAACGTATTGGTTGGCAATATTCAGATTGAATTCAATATCCTCGTCGTGTGGAGCTAATACTTTGGCGCGTTCGTAGTTGAGGATGGCATTATTTACATCACCATTTTTATAATAGGCATTTCCCAGGTTGAAATACAACTTTGCCGATTCTTCGCCGCTGGCAACAATCGATTCGTAAATTGAGACCGCCTCCTGGTATTCTTCGGTAGTAAAATATGCGTTGGCTTTTTCCCAAAGTTGTTGGTTGTTTTTCTGAGCCATCATGAAAAACGGGGCGACAATTAATAGGAGTGCAACTATTTTTTTCATAATCTATTCAACTTTTCTGTGTAAGGCGCATGTTTGGTCCGCTTTCAAATAACATGCGTGGATGCGCCTTTTCGTTTTCTTGTCATTTTCCCCGGGTTAAAACCCGGGGTTATTTTTGTATAGCCCTTACAGGGCATTTTTTCAAACTGCGACTTTCTTTCTATCTCTTTATTTGTTTTTCAAACCGGCTCATTGTCGTTGCCGCCTTTTTGTACAATTCGTGGCGGGCTTCAGAACCACCTGCAGGCGCATAGCGGGCAAATTCGCACTGCTCAACTACTTCTTCAAAATCTTTTATTACGTCCTCTTCAACCTTGCGTTCTTTTAACGTATTGATTGCCGATTCACGGTTTAAGTCGGCTACCGGAATACCCAGCTTATCGCTTAAATAGCCCCAGAAAGCTTTTAATATGGCTTCGTGGAAGGCTTCATTGTTGTTGTGTTTCATGTAGCCGGAAGCAGCTTTTAAACGTTTTGTGGCAATACGGTTTGCTTTTTTATTGCGTACCAGTGCGATGTTGGCATTTTCGCGTGCTTTCTTTCGGTAAATAAAATACAGAAGTACAAACATCAATGTACTAACTGCGTAGATCATGTAGAAGAGCAAACTTCCGTAAAATGTAGTTCCTCTCGATTTAAATGCCGGGTTTCCTTGTTTGATAAAACGTATGTCTTTTCCAATAAGGCGAACATCTTCTTTGCGTAACGAACTAACTACTGTTGCCGATTGTTCTTCGCTTCCTTTTGTAACTTTAAGTTTGTATTCGGGTGTCGATTTTGTAACATATTTTCCGGTGGATGGATCGAAATACGCAAACTTTAACGGCGGAATAGTGTAATCTCCTTCAAACCTTGGCTGAAAAAGGTATTCAATGGTTTTTGCGCCTGAAACTCCATTGTCGTTGGCTTTTACATTATCGGTTGCACGTGGATCGTACACTTCAAAGTCGCTTGGTAGCTCCAATTCTGGAGTACGAACCAGCCGAATGTTTCCGTTTCCACTTACTTTTACAGTTAATGTTACCGCATCGTTGGTGGTTACCTTCTCGCTGCTTATGTCGGAAGTAATGTTGAAATTACCCACACCTCCCATATAATCTGCCGGTGCTGCCGGCAAATCTTTTACATTAACGGTAACTGCATCCGATGTGACACGGGCTTTAACCGTTCGGTAGTTATCAAAAAAATCGTCGAAAAAACTTCGGGCTTTAACCCGCTGGCGTACCAAAAGTGCCATGCTAAATGGCTCAATTTTTAAGCGGCCATTTTGTTGCGGGAAAAGAACTGTTTTTTTGAGTACCCCAACCTGGTAAATTTTATCGTTGTACACCTCGCGGGAGAAGTTGATTTGTTGCGGAATGTCGATATCCTGGGTATAAAAACCTTCGTAAGTCGGAAGATTTACTTCATCGAAACCGGCGATGGGAATATTCGGATCGACATACAATTTTACAGTGGCAATAATTTGCTCACCTCGAAACGGATTACGTTTATTTAACTCAACGCGAACAAAAAGATTGTCTTCATCAAGATCGATGTTTTGAGTTGTTCCCTGCGTTTGTCCGCCACTTCCTCCTTGTGCTTGCGGTGCTTGTGTTGTTGAAGCTTTTACAACCTGAATTGTTAATGAATTTGATTCGTAAACTTTGCCATCCACTTCAATCGAACCCGGGCGTATTTCAAAGCTTCCTTCTTTTTTTGCCCTTAAAACATAGGTATACGAATATTCAACCTGCGTTGTGGTTTTTCCGTTAATGGTTTGAATACTGGTGGAAGAACCCTGGCTCGGACCCATTAAAATCTGAAAATTATCGCTCAGCCCCGGCGGAAGTTTTAGGTTGCTGCCGCGTTCGTTAAGCGAAAAGCTGAGTCGGAATTGTTGTCCCATTTCAACTGCGCTGGGTGCACTCATCACAAAACGTGTTTGAGCTGCCTGGGCCACCATAACCGTACAAAACAGGAAAATATATGTTATAAATTTCTTCATCATCGTTTCAATCCTACAAAATTATTGTTTTTGTTTAATTGCCTTTCAAAGTTTAGTATTAAAAAACAATACTTAATATTTAATGTCATTAGTCATTAGTCAATTGCGACTGCCGATTCTTTATCTACCATTCTTTTTCCGATCGCGACCTCTGGGCTTTTGCAGCCTTCTCTTTTTTTACTTTATCCTGTATATCGCGTTCGTCGTTTTGCAAAGCCTGTAATAACTGCTCAGCATCTTGTTTCGAAATCTTATTCTGCTGAGGCTGTTGCTGTTGTTGGTCTTTATTTTGTTGATCTTTATTCTGATCCTGGTCCTGGTTTTGCTGATCTTTATTTTGATCCTGATTCTGGTCCTGCTTGTCCTTGTTCTGATCCTTATTTTGATCTTTGTCCTGATCCTGGTTGTCTTTATTCTGGTCTTGATTTTGATCCTGGTTTTGTTGTTCTTCCTTCTTCTTTTTTAGCATTTGCGCATAAGCCAGATTGTATTTGGTTTCCAGATCGGATGGATTTTCGCGCAATGCCTTTTTGTACGATTCAATACTTTCGTCCAGCTTTTCCTGCATCAACTGTGTATTTCCCAGGTTGTGGTTGGCACGGGCACGGTCAACCGGATCTTCCATGATTTCCGACAATTCGGTGAATTTACCTTCGGCCTCTTCAAAACGTTGTTGTTTGTACAAAGCGTCGGCCAGGTTGTAATTCCACTGTAAATTTTCCGGACGTTCTTCCAACGCTCTTCGGTATTCGGTTTCTGCATTGCTGAATTTTACCGAGTCAATTTTTGTGGTATCACGAACCGCCTCCATAAAAAGCTTGTTCCCGTTTCGCACAAATTTCCGTTCGTTTTGACCGAAAGCAATACTTGAAATTGCCAGCAGAAATACTATGAAATATATTTTTCTCATCTCAAATGTCATTTGTCAGTAATCAATCTTCGTACTTCGGTCTTCCGACTTCCGTCTTCTATCCAAACAATTTAATATTCTTCAAATACTTGTTTTTGCGCTCAAGAATTACAAATTCGAGCAACAACAACAATAATCCTATGGCAAAGAAATACTGGAACTGGTCGTCGTATTCTGAAAAAGTTTTCGACTCCATTTCCGTTTTTTCCATCTTGTTTATTTCATCGAACAGTGCATTTAATCCAACCTGTGCATTATTTGCCCGAACATAAATTCCTTCTCCGGCCGCCGAAATCTTCTCCAGCATTTGCTCATCCAGCTTTGTAATCACAACATTTCCATCGCGATCTTTTAAATAGTCGGTTTGCCCGTTTCGCAACACCGGAATTGGCGCACCGGCCGGAAGTCCCATCCCAATGGTGTGAACAATAATTCCTTCTTTTACTGCCGCCTGCGCCGACGAAATAGCATCGTCTTCGTGGTTTTCTCCATCGGTAATAATAATAATGGCCTTGTTCGACTCACCGGTAGGTGTAAACGAACGTCGTGCCAAATCTATTGCAGCACCAATGGCAGTACCTTGTTTCGGAACTATTTGTGTATTTACCGAATTCAGAAATAATTTTGCTGAATTATAATCGCTGGTAATCGGCAATTGAGTGTAAGCATCGCCGGCAAAAACGATCAAACCAATTTTATCGTCTTTTAAACGATCAACCAAACGCGAAATAGCACGTTTTGATCGCTCCAGCCGGTTGGGTTGAATATCTTCTGCCATCATACTGTTCGATACATCGAGTGCTATGATCAGCTCTATACCTTCGCGTTTTACCGTTTTTAATTTCGAACCAAATTGCGGGCGTGCAATACCGGCAATAAAAAAGGCCAGGGCCAGCATTACAACAAAAAACTTAAATACCGGGCGGTTTTTCGAACTAAAGGGCATTAAGTGACTGATTATTTCCTGCTGCCCAAACTTTTTTAGTGCCCGGCGGCGCGAAATGCGCGACCAGATAAAAAACAGGGTTAGCACCGGAATAATTAGCAATCCCCATAAATATTCAATATTTCCAAATCTAAAAATTTCCATACTTCACAATTCTAAGGGATACTTCTGAAAAGGGTTACACGCAAGAAAAGGCTTGCAACTAAAAACAAGGCACCCAGCAACGCAAAAGGCAAAAATTCTTCCGATTTGCGGCTAAACTCTTTTACCTCTATTTTTGATTTTTCCAAAGCGTCTATTTCTTTATAAATCTCTTCCAACTTACTGTTACTGGTTGCTCTAAAATATTTACCATCGGTTATGTCGGCAATTTTCTGAAGGGTTTCTTCATCAATTTTTACCTCCATGTCGCGCAGCTGCACCCCAAACTGTGTTTGAACCGGGTAGGGGGCAGTGCCAATTGTACCAACGCCTACGGTATACACGCGTATACCAAAGGTTTTTGCAATTTCGGCGGCGGTAACAGGAGCAACTTCTCCGCGGTTGTTCTCACCATCGGTTAATAAAATAACTACCCGGCTAATGGCTTCGCTGTCTTTTATTCGGGCAACAGCAGTGGCCAGTCCGTTACCGATTGCGGTTCCATCCTCAATAATTCCACATTTAATGTCTTTAAACAGGTTGAGCAGAACAGCGCGGTCGGTAGTTAAGGGGCACTGCGTAAATGCTTCGCCTGCAAAAACCACAAGACCAATGCGGTCGTATTCGCGTCCCGATATAAATTCCATCGCCACTTTTTTGGCGGCTTCCAGGCGGTCGGGCTGGAAATCCTGTGCCAACATACTACTCGAAATATCCAATGCGACCACAATATCAATTCCTTCGGTGGTTACATTTTCCCAGTTTCTTGAGGATTGCGGGCGTGCCAAAACAATCACAAAAAATCCGATTGAAATAAGTAAACAAACAAAAACCAGGTGGCGTAAATAATGCCTGATGGTTCGTGGTGCTTTTATTACCGCAGCAGTTGATGAAACCTGGATGCTTGCGGTATTTCGTTTTTGCCTGAGCACATACCATACAATCATGGGCACAAGTACCCACAAAATATGGAAAAGTTCAGGGTTTTTAAATGTTAATCCTTCAAACATCCTTAACTATTTAATTGTAACTTCTTCAACATCTTTATCATCTTCATCTTTGCCTTTTTCTTCCTGTTTTTTAGGCTCCTCCTTTTTGGTGTCGTTTATAAAAAAGTAGGCATTTACCAGGGCCATATTATCATCGTCAGGAAGTGGCTGGTACTTGGCAAACTTAACCAGGTCGGCCAGTTTTAATGTCTGGCTCAGGTCGGCAAACGACTTATCATTTAACAATCCTTTTTGTGCCCTGAAACTTTCAATGGTTTCATCGGAGGTTTGCTCCAGTGCTCTTATTCCAAACCGATCTTCGATATAATTTCGAAGGGTATTGGTAACCTCGCTGTAATACTGCTTGGTTTTTCCTTTTTGCCATACCTTTTCTGCTTTAATCCGGTCGAGCTCGCGAATTGCCACAATGTGCGGCGGTTCTTTTGGTTTTGGCGG
Source organism: Draconibacterium aestuarii (assembly GCA_026671195.1). Classification (GTDB taxonomy): domain Bacteria; phylum Bacteroidota; class Bacteroidia; order Bacteroidales; family Prolixibacteraceae; genus Draconibacterium; species Draconibacterium aestuarii. Next base: position 24,581 of record JAPOHD010000001.1, read on the forward strand.
ACGGGCAAAAATAGGCTGGTTCTTTTTCTTTCTTTTAATAGAATACAGAAGGAAGAATATGATGGCACCAATAAGAATTACGCCTAATATATACGGAGTAACTTCTTTTAATGTAAGCGGCGCATCGTAAGGCATTTTGATGTCGGTTGGTCCCCTGGTGGTATCAATCTCCATGGTATACACATTCAGGGTAACACCGTTGCTCGGAATGGAGTCGATGGTACCATCCACGTCGATTTTGAACCAGAAAGGTGGAATCCGGTAACTTCCACTGTCGAAACAGGTAATTGTATATGCCTGAATTTGTTTCATCAGCGATTCGTCGTCCAACTCAAAAGTATCGACACCCGAAAGGCTGATTAATTCAATCAGGTCGACAATTGTATCGGGCACTGCCGGAAACTGAACATCCACATTTTTGGGATGATCGATTTCCAGGAACAGTTTCACCTGGTCGCCCAATAAAATATTTGTCGAATCGAGGCTGGCAGTGGCTTTTATTTGCTGCGCGTTTACCGATCCGGCGAATAATACAGCGGCTAATATGATTGCTAATTTTAACTTCATTGTTTACTATTTTAATGCCCGTTTTTTAAACAAGGTCATTAACGACTTTACATAGTCTTCGTTTGTATTGATGTCCGCATAATCGACGCCACATTTTTTAAACATCGCATCGAGTTTGCCGGCATGTTTTATCCACCAATCGGCATATAGTTTCCGGGTTTTTCGCGAGCTGCTGTTTACCCAAACATAGTTGCCTTTTTCGGCATCTTTCAGCTTGATCATTCCAATTGAAGGCAGCTCTGTTTCACGTTCGTCGTATATTTTTAAGGCTACAATGTCGTGTTTGTTGTTGGCAATTGAAAGTGCCATTTCCAACTCCTGGTTTTCGTCCATAAAATCGGAAATAACAAAAGCTGTGCAACGTTTTTTAATGGCGTTGGTGAGGTAGCGAATGGCTCCGGTAATATCGGTTCCCTGGCTTTCGGGATGAAAGTCGATCAATTCGCGAATGATACGTAAAATATGGCTTTTCCCTTTTTTCGGCGGAATAAACTTTTCAATTTTATCGGAAAAGAAGATAACGCCAATTTTATCGTTGTTTTGAATGGCCGAAAAAGAAAGTACCGCCGAAAGTTCGGTAATAATGTTCTTTTTTAGTTTTTCGAACGAACCAAAATCACGCGAGGCACTCACATCGATGATCAACATTACAGTAAGTTCACGTTCCTCTTCAAAAACCTTTATGTATGGCGTGTTGTAACGGGCCGTAACGTTCCAGTCAATGCTTCGGATATCGTCGCCAAACTGGTATTCACGTACTTCCGAAAATGCCATACCCCGCCCTTTAAAAGCACTGTGGTATTCTCCCGCAAAAATATTTCGCGACAGGCCACGTGTTTTTATCTCAATCTTCCGTACTTTTTTTAATAAATCAGTTGTTTCCATTAAAAGCCCCCTTTCCCTTCGGGATTTCCCCCCAAAGGGGAAAATATAAACGGATATTTGTCTTTTTCAAATTTATAATAATTATAATTTGACTCGTTCTTGTTCTCCCCCTTGGGGGAGTTCGATGGGGCCTTATGGTACCTCTACCGTATTTAAAATATCGGCAACAATTTCTTCCGAGGTAATGTTATTGGCTTCGGCTTCGTAGCTTAATCCAATACGGTGGCGTAATACATCCGGACAAACCGCCCGAACATCTTCAGGAATTACATACCCGCGGCGTTTGATAAACGCAAAAGCTTTGGCTGCCTGTGCCAGGCTGATTCCTGCCCTTGGTGATGCACCGTAAGCAATCATGTCGTTGTATTTCTCCAGTTTGTATTCGTTGGGCTCGCGTGTTGCAAAAACAATATCCACAATGTATTTCTGAATTTTTTCATCCATGTACACATCTTTTACCACATCGCGGGCGCGAATAATATCTTCGGGTGCCAAAATAGTTGAAGTTTCGGGGAACTGGCGCAACAGGTTCTGGTTGATGATTTGGCGCTCTTCCTCTTTTTTCGGATAGTTGATTACCACTTTCAGCATAAAACGGTCGACCTGTGCTTCAGGAAGCGGATAAGTACCTTCCTGTTCAATTGGGTTTTGCGTTGCCATTACAAGGAAAGGTTCATCGAGTTTAAAGGTGCTGTCGCCAATTGTAATCTGGCGTTCCTGCATGGCTTCGAGTAATGCCGACTGCACTTTTGCGGGTGCCCGGTTAATCTCGTCGGCCAAAACAAAGTTGGCAAAAATAGGCCCCTTTTTAATCGAGAATTCTTCCTTCTTCTGGCTATAGATCATGGTTCCCAAAAGGTCGGCAGGAAGCAAGTCGGGAGTAAACTGTATACGTGCAAATTTTGCACTAATTGTTTTCGACAGCGAATTAATTGCCAGTGTTTTTGCCAAACCCGGAACACCTTCCAAAAGAATGTGCCCGTTGGAAAGCAAACCAATCAGCAGGCTTTCTACCAGGTGTTTCTGCCCCACAATTACTTTGTTCATTTCCATGGTGATCATGTCAACAAATGAACTTTCTTTCTGAATCCTTTCGTTTAATTCTTTAATATCAACTGTTTGGTTCATATCCTACTTTTATATTTTATTGTTTTATTTTGATTGTTACGACGCTTGTTTTCTTTAAGAAGCGCAAAGATAAGTTTGTTTACTTCACCTGCCTAACAAACCAGCGTCTGTTTTTCGACGTACGAAAATAAGCGATTGCAAATATAATAAGCCATTATAATTGTTAAAAAATTTTAATGAAAAATATAGGTAATAATCAGGAGACAGAAAGATGGTGTAAAAGAACAAAGCAGCTTTTGCTGAATAATACTAATAACACATCAAAATGAGTGATGTAAATTGTTTCTTTTTCTCTTCTTCATTGGAAAATAGTTTCGTAACTACGGCTATGAAAATATTTTTCGCTTTGAATAAGAAAAAACAATTGACTTGGGTCGAACTTCGTTTCAATTTATTTATCAATCATTTGAACATGCAATTGGTATAAAACGTACTATTTTTTTTGAATGGGAATTTCGAGGATGCCGGAAAGGAAGGTCGCTAACTTGTCTTGTGATTGGGAAAACACACAATTAAAATCGTGTTCGCAATTTAATTCGTAATAATTAACCGGAATATCTTCACTTTTAAGCAGAGATAAAAATGTTTTGTGAGGGGATTTGAAGAAGGACGCAACAAGAAACAGCGCAGGGTTTTTATCTTTCCTGAGAGATTTATTGTTTGGCACAATCCAGTTATAAGGGCAAAAATGGTTGTAGTAATACACCGAGTCGGAATTGCTAATACGTTTTGTCATTTCAGGTTGAAAATAGAGCATTTCCTTCCAGTTAAGAATTGCTCCATCAAGCGAAGCGGCACCACAAAATAACTCAGGATATTTAGTGTAGAAATTAATTGCTGCGCCACCTCCGGCCGACCAACCTAATATAATCAGGCTATTGTTGGTTCTGAATTTTTGATTGATATGGGGTATTATTTCTTTTATAACGTTGGTTTCCAACAGCGTTTTGTTATCGTAATGGTCGCCCCAAAAACCATCTTTCCCATCGGGGAAAATCAGGATAGTTTCGGGGAGTGTGCCGGCTTGCGACTGATTTCTGAAGAAGTTAATAATCTGTTCTGTGCGGGGATTTATAAAGTACTCATTCATTCCGTGCAGATAATAAATAACCGGGTAGTTCTTTGCGCTGTTGTTATACGATTCAGGGAGTGAAATATAGAACCCGATGGGGTAATGGCTTATCGGACCCATAAAAGTATGGGATTGGTTTAATGCTGAATTTTGTGCAGTTAAAGCAGTTGTTGCCAGTATAAAAATCATGTTCAACAAAATCATGGCAGATTTTTGTTTCAACATTACAATTTTCATTGGAAGCTGATTTTTTATGCGGGTACGTGAAAGGGCTATTTGAGTTACGGTGTTTTAATTTTTAGTTATCGCCCCATAAACTCTTCCCATGTAATAGGAACATTTATAAATTATATGTTATGTTTGTTGAAGAGGTAATTCCTTTGTTTGTTTCAGGGACGCTACAAACACTAACAAATAGTTTAAATGAATAATTCGTCAAGATTTGAATTTAATCCCCGGACAGGGATTCTTTTTAAATATTATTATGGTCCAATTTCGGTAGAGGCTATCAGGGATTCGTGGACAGTGGCCATTAAGCAACAGCTGCTCCCCGAAAATATACGTGGTTTTGTGCTGGATTACCGGGAGGCGCATTTCGACTTTCACATAAAAGAGCATATTGCCATTGTTGAATTTTATCGCGGGCACCCCGAAATATTTGGAAACAAACGTGTTGCCATTATTTGCGAAAATCCGGAAGACATTGTATATCCAATTTTATTTCAAACGCACGATAATGGGTACGAGTCGATGATTTTTAGTACCATGGAAGCTGCCATTGCATGGGTTGCCGATTTTGAGATGGAGTGGCAAGCTTAACCTCTTCATTTTATTATTATTCACCCCAGCTTACAGCTAGTATTTTCAAAAAGTATGTAATTCCGAGTCGCACCCATTTTTTTTACTTCAGATAAAGATTTCGGCTACTTTCAACTTTTTCTGTAATTTTGTGGCTCACAAAACAAACGGAATGCCACATCGCTACTTTTTACAACTTAGTTACAAAGGAACAAATTACCACGGTTGGCAAATTCAGCCTAATGCCATTTCGGTGCAGGAGGTAATGGAAGATGCGCTATCGAAAATTTTACGCGAAAAAATAGCCGTTGTTGGAGCCGGACGTACCGACACCGGTGTTCATGCATCGTTTTTTGTGCTTCACTTTGATACTGAAAAAAAAATCCCTGCCCATCTGGATATTGTTTACAAACTGAATAGTTTTTTGCCATCGGATATTGCCGTGCAAAAAGTGTGTGGGGTGGATAATGAGTTGCATGCCCGCTTTAGTGCAACATCGCGTACGTACCATTATTTTATAACTACCGAGAAAAATCCGTTTATTACCGAAACCAGCCATAAATATCTGAAACCGCTTGATGTTGCTAAAATGAATAAGGCGGCTCAAATTCTTTTCGATTACGAAGATTTTACCAGCTTTAGCCGTTTGCATACCGATGTAAAAACCAATAATTGCCATATTATGCAGGCCGAGTGGAAGGTGGAGGAAAAGAGGCTTGTTTTTGTAATTAAAGCCGACCGGTTTTTACGCAATATGGTGCGTGCAGTTGTGGGCACATTGCTGGAAGTGGGCAAAGGTAAACTCTCTCTTAACGGATTTCGCGACATTGTGGAGAACAAAGACCGCGGGGCAGCCGGTGCTTCGGCTCCTGCACAGGGTTTGTTTCTGGTTGATATTGAGTACCCGGAGGAAAGTATTCAGTGATCAGTTTTAGTAAACAGTTGAACCCTGGCATACTGTGTGAGGGATTGAAACGATACCCCGCAGTGTAACGAGGAGTTTAGAGGAAAGCCCGACCCGAAGGGGCACACCCAAAAAACAGAATTTTGAAAATAAAGACTACGACTCAAAATTTTCGTCACTTTTTTTAAAAACTCAATACTGCGACTGAATACTGTAAACTTTCTTTATCTTTGTGCGCGTTGGTTGCGAATTGTTTCGCTTTAAGGGAATCCGGTGAAAGACCGGGACTGTACCCGCAGCTGTAAATCCATGTATTGATTGCTACTTACGCCACTGTTTGAAATTAAATAACGGGAAGGCCGCAATTGGAGGATGAGTCAGAAGACCTGCCAGCAAAAATTTTAAATGAACGAACTTCGGGAATAAAGTTTCGGGAATCATACTTCTGATTTCGATCCATTTCCCTGATTTTGGTTAAGCAGATTATTAATTGAAGAGCGTAAAATTATTTTTATGAAAGCATTTGCTTCGTGGAGCGGTGGTAAGGATTGTATGCTTGCACTTTATCGGTTTCTGAAAGATTCGGAAAACACGGTGGAATGCCTGGTAAATATGTGCGATACAGATGCTGTTCACTCGCGCTCGCATGGAATAGACAAAAACTGGATTAGAAAGCAGGCAAAGCAAATGGAGATTGAAGTAATTCAACCTGTTTCTGATTTTGCAGGCTATGAAAAGGTATTTAAACATCAAATTTCAATTTTAAAAGAAAGAAATGTTGAAGCCGGTATTTTTGGCGACATATACCTTAAAGAGCACAAGGTTTGGATTGAGCGCGTTTGTTCTGAAATGCAGATTCAGGCTCTATTCCCATTGTGGGGAGAAAATACAGAGGATTTGTTGAAAGAGTTTATCGGTGAGGGTTTTAAAACAATTCTGGTGGCTATACGTAACGATGTGCTTGATAATTCATGGCTGGGACAGGTAATCGATACCCGGTTTTTAGCAGATATAAAGAAACTGGATGGAGTTGATCCTTGTGCCGAAAATGGAGAATATCATAGTTTTGTATTTGATGGTCCGCTTTTTTCAACTGCTCTTGATTTTACCACAGGAGCTACAATTACATCAGGTAATCACAATTTTTTACACTTAAAGCAGAATGATTAAGAAAATTTTATTTGGAATTTTGTTGATGGCCTTTACGGGCATACAGGCTATTGCTCAGAAAGTTGAACGGGTGGTTTCGCTTACGCCGTCAATAACAGAAAATATTTACATGATTGGAGCACAGAATAAACTGGTGGGTTGTACTTCGTACTGTACCGAGGCAGTTAAAGATGGTGTGCAACAAGTAGGGTCAACGGTTGAAGTAAATGTGGAAAAAGTTTTGGCACAACAACCCGATTTGGTGCTGGCCATGGAATTGACCAAACCACAGGACATTGCCACCATCCGAAAACTCGGTATTAAAGTGGAGATAATTCGAACCCCGAAAAACTTTGATGAGATTTGCACGCAAACACTGGCCTTGGGGAAACTGGTGGGGCACAGTGCTGAGGCGGAACAGGTAGTTCAGTCGGCAAAAACTACGGTAGAAGCTATTCGTAGAAAAGCAAATAAACTGGATCGGTCAAAAATATTCTTTCAGATTGGTGCCAAACCCATTTTTACGGTTTTGGAAAATACCTTTATGAATGATTTTATAACCCTCTGCAACGGCGAAAACATTGCGGAAGGAATGACAAAAGGAACAATTACACGCGAAAGTGTTTTGCTGAAAAATCCGGACGTAATTGTTATTGCCGAAATGGGAGGTTTTGGTAAAGACGAACAAAAGGTTTGGTATACTTACGAAAGTATTTCGGCAGTTAAAAACAACAAGGTATTTTTAATATCCTCCGAAACATCGTGCAGTCCTACACCTGCCAACTTTGTGAGTGCTTTGCAGGATGTTTATCAATTTGTAAGTGAGTAAACCGATGCAAAAAGGATTAATACATATTTATACCGGCAACGGGAAAGGCAAAACCACTGCATCTGTAGGTTTGGCTGTTCGTGCCTTGGGACATGGTTTTCGGGTTGCTTATGCTTCGTTTTTTAAAAAGCCCGATACGTATGGTTACAACGAAATCGGCATGCTGAAAAAACAGGGAGCTACGGTGTTCACTTTTTCCGAAGGTATGCCCATGGCAAATCCGCAAATCAGTCCCGAAGAATACCATGCATCTACGCAGCAGGGATTAAGCGAATTGAAAAAGTTTATAGCTGAAAATAACACCCAATTGCTGGTGCTCGACGAGATTTTGATTGCCATAAAATATGGTTATATTTCGGAGGATGAATTGCTTGAATTTATCGAGAACAAACCGCTTGAAACTGAGTTGGTTTTAACCGGCAGGGGTGCAACTGAAAAGATAAAAAAGAAAGCGGATTACATTACCGTTCTCTCGAAAGAAAAACATCCCTATGAAAGCGGAGTGCCGGCCAGGGAAGGAATTGAATATTAAAGTCTGAAAATAAAGTGAATAGTAAATACATTAAATGGCTCTTATTTTTAGCCGGGTTATTACTTCTTTTGGCGATTTCAATCGTCATTTCGTTGTCATCGGGCGAAGTGAAAATTTCGATTAGGCAACTCCCCGAAATTTTTGCCAATAAAACCAGCATCGAATATATGGTGCTTACAAAAATTCGTATTCCACGTTTGTTGCTGGCCATTGGAGTAGGAGGGGCGCTGAGTTTATCGGGGGCCATTCTGCAGGGCATTTATCGTAATCCACTGGTTGAACCTTATACTTTGGGAATATCGGGTGGTGCTGCTTTGGGAGTGGCCATTGCCATTGTTTTTGGATTAAATACAATCAGCTTTTTATCCTTACCACTGTTTGGATTTGCAGGGGCATTGGTTACACTGTTTATTGTTTATTTTTTGAGCGTAAAACGTGGCGGTTTAAGCATAAACAGTATGTTGCTTATTGGGGTGATGGTTAGTTTTGTGGCATCGTCGGCCATGATGTTTCTGATGTCGATAACTACAACCGACAACCTGCAGAGTATTGTTTTCTGGGTAATGGGATCGTTGGATGAATCAAATAACCTGCTGATTCGAATTGCTTTTTATTCATCGCTTGCCGGCTTGTTGCTGACCTACTTTTTTGCGCAACCTTTAAATGCGTTGCGTTTGGGCGAAGTAAAAGCAAAACATCTTGGAATTAATACCAATATTACCATAAAACTATTGTTTTTTGTGGCCTCGCTGTTAACCGGAATTGCGGTTGCAGTTGCCGGTGTTATTGGTTTTGTTGGGTTGGTAATTCCGCATATTGTTCGCTTGATTATTGGTAATGATTACCGTATTTTAATTGCCGGATCGTTTTTGGGCGGTTCAATTTTCCTGATCCTTTGCGACACCGTTGCGCGTACTATAATTTCGCCCAACGAATTGCCCATCGGAGTAATTACCGGTTTTGCCGGTGGGTTGGTTTTTATTGTTGTTTTAAGTCGTTCAAAATCGCATTTTAAATTGAATTAGTATGAACGATCTTTTTCAAATAGAAAATTTCTCTTGTGGATATTCGGGCAAGTTTGTGTTGGAAGATGTAAGTTTTCAGATATCAAAAGGTGATTTTGTTGGAATTATTGGCCCGAATGGTTCGGGGAAAACAACGCTTTTTAAAGGAATTTCGGGAGAATTACCGGCCTTGTCGGGTAGCTCGAAATTAAATGGGAAGAATCTCCAGAAAATGGGTTTGAAGGAAAAGGCTACTAATTTGGCAGTTGTTACCCAAACCATAGAAATTGGTAGTATGACCGTTGAAGAGTATGTGTTGATGGGCCGCATACCTTACCGTAATCAGTTTCAGTTTTTCGAAACAGCTGAAGACATTGCCATTGCAGAAAAATATATGGAGCTAACCGGTGTTACCCGTTTACGGCACAAATTTATGAATGCGCTGAGTGGCGGAGAACAGCAGCTGGCTGGAATTGCCCGCGCACTTACGCAGGAACCTCAGTTGCTTTTACTCGACGAACCAACATCGCATCTGGACATTACGCACCAGGTACAAATACTGAACTTAATCCGCCGTTTAAGCCGCGAACTGGGGTTAACAGTACTAATGATCATTCATGACCTGAACCTGGCCGGTGAATATTGCGATTCGCTGATAATGATGCAACACGGACGGATGCGCAAAAAAGGAGTGCCGGCCGAAGTGCTGAACTACAAGGATATTGAAGCTGTTTACGACACTGTTGTAATTACTCGTATAAACCCTGTATCCGGGAAACCTGTGGTGTTTTTAGTTTCAGAAGAAGTCATTCAGAAGAAGTAGACAGTATTCAGTTACAGTTTACAGGAAGTCAAAAACTGAAAACTGAAAACTGCGACTGTCAACTATTCTTTGTACCAACTGGAATACAAATGATAGGCATCGGCAATCCGGTTTACTTCGCCATGCAATAGTTCGGGGCTAATGTCTTTTACCTTTTTAGCTGGAATTCCCGCATAAACACTTCCCGATTCTACAATGGTCCCTTTGGTAACTACCGAACCTGCCGCAACAATCGAATTACTTTCAATTACAGCATTATCTAATATTACCGCGTTCATTCCAATCATTACATTGTCTTTAAGCGTACAGCCGTGAATAATGGCGCCGTGCGCAATGGTTACATTGTTGCCAATATTTGTTGGCGACTTTTTATACGTGGCATGAATAGTTGCATTATCCTGCACGTTCGAATTATTGCCAATTTTAATATAATGAACATCGCCACGCAGCACTGCACTGTACCAAATGCTGCAACCGTCGCCAATTTCAACATCGCCAATTAATGTTGCTGTTTCGGCTAAAAAACAGTCTTTCCCAATTTTTGGGGTCTTATTGTTAAGTTCTCTTATTAATGCCATTATCTGAATTGATTTTAAATTAATTACAAACATAGAAAATCCTTAAAACTATCAGATCAGTCATCAGAAACTTGTTAAATAATGGTTACATTTGCTTCATATTTGTAAAAACAACCATCATCGAAACCGGTTCTGAAATTATGATTTTGTAGTTTTAGGGTCGTTTTTTTATGGATTGAACAGACGGATAAATAGGAAAAACGGAGAGTTGTTGATTAATGTGACGATTTGAAGCTTTTTCAGTAAAGAAATAATTTAAGNAAGAAATAATTTAAGAACATGAAATGAGCATGATGAAATTCTTGACACAAAGAACAATTCATTTAAATCATGCAAGTTCCATCTTATACCTTATCGAATAAACAATTTTAATAAGATGAAAGATACAAAAGTAATTGAACTGGAAGAAGTAACCATCAGGTTCTCCGGCGATTCCGGCGATGGAATGCAGCTTACCGGAACACTTTTTTCAGATGCAACAGCACTATTGGGAAACGATATTTCAACATTTCCTGATTATCCTTCAGAAATTCGTGCTCCGCAGGGAACTGTGGGAGGTGTTTCTGGATTTCAGGTGCAGTTTGGGCATAAACAAATTAATACACCTGGTGATAGTGCCCATATTTTAGTTGCCATGAATCCTGCAGCGATTAAGGCAAATGCACGGTTTATTGAACCAGGAGGTACAATCATTTACGATTCAGATTCGTTTACAGAGAAAAACCTTAAAAAGGCAAATTTTACGACCGACGATCCGTTTGCTGAATGTGGTTTGGATGACTATTTTAAAATTCCGGTACCGGTTACCAGTCTGACTGTGGCAGGTTTAAAAGAATTTGGACTTGATAACAAAAGTGTGCTACGTAGTAAAAACATGTTTGCACTCGGTTTGGTTTGCTGGATGTTTAACCGTCCGTTGGATTTTGTTGAGGAATTTATCCGTGCAAAATTCAGTAAAAAACCTGCTGTTGTCGATTCGAACGTAAAAGTTTTACACGACGGTTATAACTACGGTTTAACCATGCAACATATGACACCAAGCTATTTGGTGCATCCTGCTGAAATTGAAAACGGTACTTACCGAAATATAAATGGTAACCATGCAACGGCCTGGGGATTCCTTGCTGCTGCTGAAAAATCAGGACTGGAACTCTTTTTAGGATCTTATCCTATTACTCCGGCTACCGATATTCTTACTGCTTTATCCGAAAGAAAAGACCTTGGTGTTAAAACCTTTCAGGCAGAAGATGAGATTGCAGGTATTGCTTCGGCAATTGGAGCTTCGTTTGCCGGCGATCTGGCTATTACAACTACATCAGGACCAGGTCTGGCGCTTAAATCGGAAGCCATTGGGTTGGCGGTTATGGCCGAACTTCCTTTGGTAATCGTGAATGTTCAGCGTGGAGGCCCTTCAACAGGTTTGCCAACAAAAACCGAGCAATCGGATTTATTGCAGGCATTGTATGGCCGTAACGGTGAAAGCCCGGTTGTTGTGCTTGCAGCAAGTACTCCTTCCGATTGTTTCCACTATGCATACATGGCTGCAAAAATTGCTTTGGAACGTATGGTTCCGGTTATTTTGTTAACCGATGGTTTTTTAGGAAACGGTAGCGAACCATGGAAAATTCCAACAATGGCTGAACTTCCGTCTATTACGCCTCGCGTGGCTAAAGAAGCAGCTACTTTTAAAGCTTACAAACGCGATGAAGCAACACTGGCACGTGATTGGGCTTATCCGGGAATGCCTGGATTTGAGCACCGCATTGGAGGTTTGGAGAAAAACGAGACCGGAACAGTAAGTCACGATCCTGAAAACCACCATGTAAATTCTGAAATCAGGGAAGAAAAAGTGCAGCGTGTTGTTGACCTTGTTCCTGATCTGGAAGTTTGTGGTGATGAAGATGGCGATGTATTGGTTGTTGGATGGGGCGGAACTTATGGTCACATGATCAGCACCGTGCGTGAATTACGTCTGGAAGGAAAAAATGTGAGCCTGGCTCATTTTAACTATATCAAACCACTTCCTAAAAATACGGAAGAGGTATTTGGGAAATTCAAAAAAATTATTGTTTGTGAGTTGAACCTTGGACAGTTTGCGGGTTATTTGCGCGATAAATTACCACAGTTTACCTACCATCAGGCAAACAAATTAAAAGGATTGCCATTTACAGTGACCGAGTTGAAAGAAAAGATCACTAAATTACTGGAGGACTAAAAATGACTGATTTAAAATATACCATAAAAGATTTTAAAAGCGAAAATGAAGTTCGCTGGTGTGCAGGTTGTGGCGATTTTGCCATTATTAACGCCGTGCAACGTACAATGGCGGGATTGGGAATTCCGAAAGAAAAATTTGCCGTCATCTCCGGTATTGGTTGTTCTTCACGTTTTCCGTATTACATGAACACCTTTGGTTTTCATACCATTCACGGACGTGCCGCAGCAGTGGCTTCAGGTGTAAAAGCGGCCAATCCTGATTTAAGTGTTTGGGTAATATCCGGCGATGGTGACTCGCTGGCGATTGGTGGTAACCACTTTATTCATTTGGTACGAAGGAATATCAACGTGAATTTAATTCTTTTTAATAACCGCATTTATGGTTTAACAAAAGGACAATATTCGCCAACTTCTGAACGTGGTTTTAAAAGTAAAACTTCGCCTTTCGGAACGGTTGAAGATCCGTTTGTACCCGGACAATTAACAATTGGTGCGCGCGGTACTTTTTTTGCACGTTCGATTGACGGGAATCTGAAACTGAGCCAGTCGGTTTTGGAAGGTGCCGAGAAACATCAGGGAACATCTGTAGTAGAGATACTGCAAAACTGTGTGATTTTTAATAATGGAATTCACAATGCCATTACCGATCCAAATCATCGTGCCGACCGCCAGTTGATTCTGGAACATGGCAAACCAATGATATTCGGAGCTGAAAACGAAAAAGGTTTGATTTTTGAAAACGGCAAACTAAAAGTGGTAATTATTGGAAAAGATGGTGTTACAGAAGATGACATTCTGGTGCATGATGCCGAAGAAGTAGATCCGACTCTTCACATGGCATTAATTAACATGCAGTTGCCCGATATGCCTGTCGCTTTGGGAGTGATCCGTAGTGTGCCTGCGCCGGTTTACGATGTGGAAATGGAAGCACAAATAAAGGAAGTGCAACAAACACGCAAAGTAACTTGTGTAGATGAGTTATTGCAATCGGGTAATACCTGGGAAGTTACAGGAAACAACGAAGTTTAGGGAAAAAAGTGTTAAGACTGAAAATGTTTTAATAAAACTATAAACAAAGGCTCTGTCCGATTACTAAAGGATGGGCCTTTGTTGTTTTTATACATTGGGGATTATGGCTTTACTATTGTTCGAACCTTGAAATCAGGAAACCGAAAAATAGAAAGTTCATCCTGTTTATTTTAATCAAAACCTCAAACAAACTTTACTCATCCTTGTTGTAATAATGTAGTCGGGTATTCGTGTCGGAAGGAAGAACAACGAAGATAAATTGTTTATGGGCGATTAAAGGAGTTTGTAAATAATTAACTAAATTAACCGACAGGGATAGTGCAAAATCCCAAAACAAATGTTAAGTTTTTTATGATAAAACCATGTCTGATAAGATCAATCCAATAAAAGAATCATTAATAAAAAAAACATCAAAATGAAGAAAGTATTTTACTCGCTCATTGTATTATTTATTGTCGTATTGTTTAGTTCATGCAGTAATACTCCTGCTGAAATTAACACACAGAATTTAGAACTGGTAGAAAAGTTCGAGAAAGCTTTAAGAAACTTCGATTATGAAACTCTGGAGTCGTTGCTGGCTGATAACTATGTGGGGTATGGCCCTTCGGAAGGCAACACAATGGGAAAAGAAGATGCACTACTGAATTGGAAGTACAATATGGAGAACTTTTATGATAAACTCGAGTTTAATGGAACTGAGCATCTCGAAGTAACGCGAATGAAAGATGGCCAGCAACAGCAGTGGGTCTCAAGTTGGGGCAAATTGCATGTTAAATATAAGAATCGTAGCAATGAAGCTGAGATTTGGTCGAACACCATTTACCTGATTAAAGATGGCAAAATCCAGAAAACCTTGGTTTTCTTCAACGAAGCAGATGCACTCCGTCAGGCCGGATTTCATTACATTTTTAAAGAACCTACCGATATAGAAGAATAGATATCCGGATTCCGGATTTAGCACCCTGAATCCGGAATTATTTTTTGTTATTGAAGTACCTTGGCCGTTTTAACCGTAGTAGTGTTATGCACGTAGGTGGCAGATAGAATATTAGGTGACATAATTCCTGCATACATTGTGGCAGCGCCAAGCAGACCAACTCCAATACCCGGCAGAATAGCACCCCAGGCGATTCCTGCAATACCGATTATAACCCCAAATCCCCCGGCAAAAATAAGAGTGCCTGATGTCAGAATATTCAGTAGAAGGGGATTGTGTTTTATTTGAGAAATACTGTTGATAGGTATTGTAATGTTTTTAATCATGATCTGCTTTTCGTTAACAAAGTGAAGTTTCCCGGAGAGTTTTGCCCCCTGAATGGTTTTTACACGAACTCTTTTGTCTTCCTTAAAAATGGTTTCCTTTTCCGATCCCGGTTGGGAAATACTTAAGTAATTATCCTGTGAAAGCACATTAAACGCAAACAAAACACACATTACCAGTAATACTGATTTCATTCTTTTTAGTTTAAAAAATTTGTAGTAATTGCAGTGCGGGTTTCAATGCGCATACATTTATATCTATTTAATGTAAATCGCAATGCCTACATTAAATGCCCGTCATAACGAACTGTGTGAAATAAAGAATCAAGACATAAACATAAAACAAAGGGAAAGGTTTAGTCATACACTCTTTTCGAAAAAGAAGTAAAGGTATTTTACCTGGTTTTAACCAGGGTAATTGTCAGCAACAACATAATTCCCGCAACCAGCGCACCTCCTAAAAAAGCAGTACCCACTCCACCAACAGCATAAAACAGACCTATAAACAGAGGGCCTATGGTTTGACCAATTCGCAACACCATACTGTTTATCGACATAAAACCTGCTCGTTCGGCCAAAGGGGCAAAGCCAACCAGCAGGGTTTGAATGCCCGGAATCAGCATTCCATGCCCCAAACCAAACAGCACCAGAGGGAAGATCAGGTGCCACCAGGTGTTTGAAAACGATAAAATAAGCATGGTTGCAATGTAAAATACTATACCGAGCACCAACTGGTGTTTGGCAGATATCCGCTTGTCTATTCGTTTTTTTTGTGATGCGGTTATTGCTGTAACAATGGAAAAGGCCGACATTAACATCCCAATATGAAAGGTGGAAGCCAACAGGCGTTCTTTTAACAACTGGGGAAAGAACGACAAAAATGCGCCATAAAGAAGAACAAAAAGCAGTATGTTCACCATAAAGATTCCCCAAACAGTTTTTTTATTGATGTTCTTCCATGTGTTTGAAAGGTACTTTTTAATACTTACCTGTTTGCCTGGTTCCGGGTTTTTTAACCAAAACACTGCCAGAACCGCTATGGGAAGCGCAAGCCCGGGTAATAAAAAAGGAAAGTGCCAGCCTCCCAGCGCCAGTGTGCCGCCAATGGCAGGATATAAAGCAGTGCCCAAACTTAAAACACTGGCATTGTACCCCATAATTTCTCCACGTTTTTTGCCGCTATACAAATCGCCGATTAATGTAACGTTTAACGAACCAAGGGCCGCTGCTCCGATTCCCTGCAGGAAACGCAACACCAATATGATTTCCCAGTTTTTGACAAAAAAACAAGCCAGACCACTTACGCCAAAAGTAGCCAGTGAGGCAATTAAAATGGGTTTTCTTCCAATATGATCGGCAAAAATACCCAGCAAGGGTGCCAAAAAAATGCCTGGCAAAGTAAAAACAGTTATCAGCAAAGTTACCGTTGTTACGGGTATATTAAAATGTTCGCTGATGGCCGGAAAAGCGGGCGCAAGACTGGCAACACCCAAAACCGCCATTAAAGTGGTCAGATAAATTATGGTAAGGTTCCTTTTTTCCATCGAAGCTGAATTGATGGTTAAATGTAGTTATTTGCCGTGGATAGAAAAACAGTTTCTGAAGAAGCAGACTTGTTTTATTGCTATTGCAAAAAGAGTTTGGGTATCATCTTTTTAAGTATCTGGATGTGACTATTCGTATTTTTTAATTCATATGTAAATCGTATTTTCGCCGCTCAAATCAGAAAATTGTAAGTTGTGAATAAACTAATCATTCTTTTTGTTCTGCTTAGCCAGATTGTTTTCGCCCAAACCAAACAAATGAGTCTTGAAGATGCCGTTTACGGGCGTTATTCGTATCTCATGCCAAAATCGATAAACGGATTTGTTTGGAAAAACGATGCTGTATTTACCCAGATTGCAGACAGCGCACTGGTTGCCGAAACTGTTAAAAAAGCAGAGCGTTCTGTTGTTCTGACTCTGGAAGAACTGAATACAATCACAGGGGCTCAACTCAGGAACTTTCCGACTTACAAATGGCTGAAAAACGGGATGCTTCAAATAAACAGCGCCAATCGTTATGCGGTGATTGACAGTGAACAAAAACAGGTAGTTTACCAGATTATGCTGCCCAAGGCTGCTGCTAACGCCGTATTCTGTGAGGAAGGAAAGTTTGTGACCTTTACAAAAGGTGATGATTTATACCTGGCTTTTTCGAATGGAGATGTGAAACAAATTACAACCGACGGCGGAAACGGAATTGTAAACGGGCAAACCGTACATCGCAATGAATTTGGTATCTCAGGTGGTATTTTTACCTCGCCAAAAGGAAATTACGTGGCTTTTTATCGTAAAGATGAATCAATGGTTCACGATTATCCGCTGGTTGATTTTATGGCGCGCGAAGCGGAATATGTGCCAGTGAAATATCCAATGGCCGGTTTAAAAAGCCATCACGTTACACTGGGAGTATACAACATTGAAAGCGGCGAAACCACTTTTCTGAAAACCGGAGAACCGCTCGATCATTTTTTAACCAATGTGGCCTGGTCGCCCGACGAAAAGCAGATTTACATGGCCGAGCTCAACCGCGAACAAAACCATATGCAACTGAATTGTTATGCTGTTGCAACGGGCGATCGCATGAAAACACTTTTCGAAGAGGAGTCGGACAAGTATGTAGAGCCGCTTTATCCCATTCAGTTTTCGAAAGCAAATCCAAACGATTTTTACTATCTTAGCCGCAACGATGGCTGGTTTCATGTGTATAAATACAATATCGACGGGACTTTGCTAAAGCAGATTACAAAAGGAGAGTGGGAGGTGACCCGGATTATTGGTTTCGACAAGGACGAGAAAAACATGTTTGTGGAAGGCACGCTCGAAAGTCCGCTTGAAAAACACATTTATAAAGTTCAGCTAAAATCGGGAGAGGTAACAAAACTGAGCTCAACAACCGGTATCCATCGCGGAGCTCTGAGCCCGAACGGCACTTATCTTGCCGACAAATGGAATGCAAAAGAAGTGTTCGGGAAAACCGATCTGATCTCATCAAAAGGAACGCTGATCCGGAACCTGTTTGAAGCCGAAGACCCTTTAAAAGACTATCAGCTGGGCGAAAATTCTTTGGTAACCTTAAAAACAGCCGATGGCGAAACCGACTTGTACGGTCGTTTAATAAAGCCGGTAAATTTCGATCCGAATAAAAAATACCCGGTGGTGGTTTATGTGTATGGCGGGCCACATTCGCAACTGGTAAACAAAGGTTGGCACAACGGAGCACGCTGGTGGCAGTATTACATGGCCTCGCAGGGCTACCTCGCTTTTACGCTCGATAACAGAGGAACGCTAAACCGTGGCCGCGATTTTGAAACGGCCATTCATCGCCAATTGGGTGTTTTCGAAACCGAAGACCAGATGCAGGGAATAGAATATTTAAAATCGTTGCCTTATGTTGATACCGACCGCATTGGTGTGCATGGCTGGAGTTACGGCGGGTTTATGACGCTGAATTTAAAACTGAAATACCCTGAAGTATTTAAAGTGGGCGTTGCCGGTGGACCCGTTGTAGACTGGAGTTTATACGAAGTTATGTATGGCGAACGCTACATGGATACACCACAGGAAAATCCCGAAGGGTACAAAACCGCAGACATGACCAGTTACGTGGAAAACCTGGAGGGAAAACTAATGCTGATTCATGGGGTGCAAGACGAAACCGTGGTAATGCAGCACAGCATGAAATTTTTGCGCGAATGTGTAAAACAAAACAAACAGGTCGACTTTTTTGCCTATCCCATTCATGAGCATAACGTGCGCGGCAAAGACCGTGTTCATTTAATGACAAAGGTAAGTCAGTATTTTTTCGGGAATTTATAATGTCAGTGTAGGGGTTTTTTTATCTTCGAAACTTTTTGTGCCAGAAATAAACCGGCATATACAGTACTGTTGTTTGAGGCTGCAATGGTTTTTTAAGATTAAAACGATACAGACATTATATGATTAAGAACTATTTAAAACAAAATACATTTAGCGATTTCGAGGATTTTAAGGCAAATTATGAGCTGATTATCCCCGAAGATTTCAACTTCGCCTACGATGTGGTGGATGGATGGGCAGAAAAGGCACCGAATAAACAAGCCTTACTCTGGACAAACGATAAAGGGGAAAGCCGCAGTTATTCTTTTGGCGAGTTAAAAGAAATTACCGATCGTACAGCCGGCTATTTTTCATCGCTGGGCATTGGCAAAGGCGATATGGTGATGGCTATTTTAAAAGGCCGCGCCGAGTTTTGGTTTACCATTATTGCTCTGCACAAAATTGGTGCGGTGATTATTCCGGCAACACATTTGCTTACTAAAAAAGACATTATTTACCGGGCCAACGCGGCTACCATAAAAGCCATTATTTGCGATGGCGACGAACTGATTCCGAAGCACGTGAACGATGCCATGCCCGAATCTCCTTCAGTAGAGACGTTGATCTCAATCGGGCCAAATATTGCCGAAGGATGGGAGAACTTTCACAAAGGGATTGAAAGTGCACAGCCTTTCGAACGTCCGGCGGAACCTACCAAAAACGACGATCCGATTATCGTGAGTTTTACATCGGGAACTACCGGCGATCCGAAAATGGTGCTGCTCGACAGTGTTTACCCGCTGGCGCATATTATTACCGCAAAATACTGGCAAAATCTTCACGAAGACAGTCTGCACCTAACCATTGCCGATACCGGTTGGTTAAAAGCAGTTTGGGGGAAATTATACGGACAGTGGCTGGTGGGCGCATCGGTGTTTGTGTACGACCACGAGAAATTCACTCCCGCAGCCATACTCGAAGTGCTTTCGAAATACAAGGTTACCTCGCTTTGTGCACCGCCAACTATTTTTCGCTTTTTGATTCGCGAAGATCTCAGCCAATACGATTTGTCGGGGCTGGAGTACTGCACCATTGCCGGAGAGGCGTTAAATCCGGAGGTGTATAACAAGTTTCAGCAATTAACAGGAATTAAACTGCGCGAAGGTTACGGGCAAAGCGAAACCACACTTTCGGTGTTTACAGCACCCTGGGTAGAGCCCAAACCGGGATCGATGGGATTGCCAAATCCGCATTACGATGTTGATTTGCTGACTACTGAGGGAAGACCGGCCGAAGCCGGCGAGCAGGGACAGATTGTTATTCGCTACGATAAAGAATATCCGTCGGGTTTGTTTAACGGGTATTACCGAAACCCGGAATTAACCAACGAAGCCATGAGTGATGGAATTTACTACACAGGCGACCTGGCCTGGAAAGACGAAGACGGGTATTTCTGGTTTGTGGGCCGCGCCGACGATGTGATTAAAAGTTCGGGTTACCGTATCGGGCCGTTTGAAGTGGAAAGTGCATTGATGACGCACAACGCAGTAGTGGAATGTGCCATTGCCGGCGTGCCCGACGAAATTCGTGGTCAGCTGGTAAAAGCTACCGTTGTTCTGGCTCCTGATTATAAAAACCTGGCCGGGGACGAACTGGCAAAAGAGTTGCAGAACCATGTAAAAGAGGTAACTGCTCCGTATAAATATCCGCGTGTGATCGAATTTGTGGACGAACTTCCCAAAACCATCAGTGGTAAAATCCGCCGCGTGGAAATTCGCGAACGCGACACAAAATAGAAATTCGTATATCAAATACCAGAGATCCGATCCTTACTTTCTTTATGGAATAAGGATCGGATCTTTTTTGCATAGGAATCGCATACTTGTGCCTATCAAATAAAACTGCAGCTGCAACGTTTTTCGTAATCTGTATGATATTTCCCAAGATATTAATGAAAAAGTACACTTTCCTAAAGTATAGATTGTGATATTTTAGGAAAAATTACACATTCCTAAAGAATATATTGTGATGTTTTAGGGAAAAAAACATTTTCCTAAAGAATCTATTGTGATGTTTTATGAAAAAGTACACTTTCCTAAAATATTTATTGTGATACTTTAGGAAAAATAACAGATTCCTAAAGAAAATAGTATAATACTTTAGGGAAAAGGAATATCTGCTAAAGAATACAAAATCAAATGCCAAAAAAACGGATGTATTTTGTTATTTTTAGAAAAAACTACCTATGTCAGAAACCCGGTTTACACTTATTACACCCGATCAAGTTTACAATGGTTTGGTTGAAAACCCTTCAGAAGATAAAAAGAAGCTGTCGGAGTTTATTCTTGAGAATAAATCAAGCGGAAATAGTTACATCGATTTATTGGCCGATAAGTTACGTGTGTATGGGAAACGAGATGCGGCGAGTTATGCCAAAATGTTTGATGCCAATACCCGGCATTTCGATGGTGCCATTCGCTGCCTGACGGGCCTGAGCGCACATGGCTGGATAAATGAGTACCTGCGGCTGGTAGCCTGCGATTTGGTGGAACATACCAATTTTACTTTTAAGACCATTGGCAGGATTCTTGGTTTTTCAGGAAGCAGCTTTTCACAATTTTTCAGAACCTACCAGAAGATGCAGCCCTGGGAATACCGTAGCCTTAAACGCCACGGCAGGAAAATTGGATTTTTTTATGATTAGAGAAACGACGATCTTCATCAATCTTATATCCGAAAAGTCATTGGTTAATGGTTGCTGGTTGCAGTAACTGTGAATGAGACTGAACTAGTGCCTGTTGTTGGACAAAAATCAATCTCCTTCAATCTGCATCAATTTTTCTCAATCTGCATCAATCTTTATTCAATCCCCCTCAAAACGAATACTCCAGCGAGAGTTGCACCCGGTCGGCCATTCCGGTTTTGTTGTTCTCATCGTTTATGTGCCCCCGAATGTATTCGGCTCCAAGCATAAGTGCAGGAATAGGTTGGTAGTAGAGGTTTGCCGAGTAGTATTCGCCTGAATAATCATAGAAATCTGTGCGTACCCTGTTTTCTATTTTGAACAGGCCAACCACGGCCGTTGAGCTTAATGTTTTTGTGGAATTCCAATAATACTGTGCCGAAGCATAACCACCTATAACCGGGATGGGATCTAAACTTCCGTCCGGTTTTGGTGCAGCATCCCATCCGCCACCCTGAAAACTGACCAGGTATCTTGAAATGCCAACCCCTGCAATTCCTTGTGTAATAAATTTCCAGCGGGGACTATTGTGAACCAGCGAAACCACCCCCCCGTAACCGTAGGTAATTTCCCTTTCGGTGAGACTCCTGTAAGACAATTGCCTGAAAATGGATGTGGCCTGAAAATGTAAGTTTGTCCAGTCTTTTGTGTACCTGATTAAAAAATCGGGCATATTCTGATTGGTTGTGGTAAGCAGTGAATCCGTTGGGAGAAAGCGGTCGTAATCGCCAAATGGTGCTTCCAGGGCTAAAGCTAACCTGTGCTTATTTCCTAAATCCATCTTGTACCGAAGTACCGCCTGTCTTACCCAGGCGCCTGTAGCGGGGCCGTCAAAATCGGTAATATTGGGCCATGCCTCTAAATTACACACTGCCGACCATGCCTGCCCCAGTGTCCAGTTTCCCATCTTCACATAGGCATGCCGCATTCTCAGCTCGCCACCGTTGTTTCCGTAAAAATCCACTTCCACATAGGCCTGTATATTTCCATACTTTGTGGTTAGAACATTTGAGTCGAAAAAGAGCCGGGTTTGGTATAAGTCCATTGTAAAAACAGGATCCTTTTCAACATCGCCGGTGGGTATGGCACTAATGTTAAGAGCTGACTCGTTGCCGATACCCACAAAATCATAAACCGAGTTTATTTTTAGCCAACCGCCTACTTTTATGTTTGATGCATTTTCAGATTGTGCCGATACAATTATGGTGCTTGCAATCAAAACCATGCTAATAAACGCAGGTTTTAATTTTTGATAGGGTTTTCTGTACATTATATTCCTGATAAAAAATGAGATTACAAAAATACTACTAAAAATTAGGGTTTTACATCATTTTATGGCGAAATATCAGGTTTGATAATTTTCGTTTAAACTATTTGTCGGCACCCGATTTAGCAAAGTTGCTAACTGGAACATTATTATGTGTGTTTTTAGTTACTGTTTGAGTAGCTCGTCAATAAAGTTTGTGCACATTTATGGGAAATATTTTAGCTGGTTTCAGACAGAAATGATTGAATGGATTAATGAAATTGATTCAATCGTAATCAATCTTTGGTATGAATAGTCAATGGTCATCAGTCATTGGTCACTGGTTGTTAGTTGTTGGTTATTTGTTGCAGAATCAGAAATAATCTGTTTCAGTCTCCATCAATCTATCATCAATCTTCTCCGGCATGTCCGAATCAGGTATTGGAAATATTCCGGATCATTCCGTTAAAAATAAAATAATGAAAAGGCGAAGTCACAATCCAGTACAAACGTCCCCAAATTCCTTTAGGACGGAAGGTCGCCGTTTGATGCAGAATGTTGTTCTCGTCAATTTTAAACTCGAGCCAGGCTTCTCCCGGGAGTTTCATCTCAGCAAACAGCAACAAACGTTTTTTTTCGCGGCTGGCATACAAAACACGCCAAAAATCGAGTGCATCACCCGGATTTATGTCGCCGGGCAGCGTTCGTCCGCGTTGCAGGCCAACTCCACCAAAAAGCATATCGAAAAACCCCCTGGTTTTCCAAAGCCAGTTGGCATAATAATATCCTTTGGTGCCACCAATACTCCAGATATTATAAAGCACTCTTGTTTCATCTTTAACCGGCAACTGTTTTTTGTCTTTGTAGCAACCAAAATCCGGAACTTCAATAAAATCGGAGAGCGAAAGGCCCAGGTTACTGCTTATCATCGAATCTTTCCAACTGCTTAATACGAGGTTCTGTTTTATTCTGATAAAGGCATATTTCAGCGCTGTGTCGTAGCTGATAGGTTGAATGTTTAAAATTTCCTGTAAATCGTTGTTCTCGCAAACTACTTCATTTTTCATGCTGTCGGCCAGACTGATAGCCAGTTTGTACGAAACTGAAGTAATAAAAAACAACCAGTACGATGAAACACGGGGAGATATTAATGACGTGGTATAAATTTTACGTTTGAGTTTCCGGGCTACGGCATATTTTAGCATCATGTCTTTATAGGTAAGTATTTCGGGGCCGCCAATATCAAAAGTCCGGTTAAAACAATTTGGATGGTCGATTACTCCTACTAAAAAACGGATGACATCGCGAATGGCAATGGGTTGAGCTTTGGTAAGAATCCATTTTGGAGTGACCATTACCGGCAGCTTTTCAACGATATCCCTGATCATTTCAAACGATGCACTTCCCGAACCAACAATAATTCCGGCACGTAAAACTGTTAATGCATAAAATTCACTGTTTAAAATATCTTCCACTTTTCTGCGCGAGCTTAAATGCCGCGACAGTTTGTTTTCGTTTGAAATGCCACTGAGGTAAATTACCTGTTTAACGGAGGTTGATTCGATGTATTTTTTAAAGTTCCCGGCGGCTTGCGATTCCAGCGCATCAAACTTGTCCTTCGAGGTAGTCATCGAATGGATGAGGTAGAAAGCGATATCAATATTAGCCGGAATAAGATTTGGACTAACACCATCCAGAAAATCGACTTCAATAATTTCAACTTTTTTCAACAGGTTCTTATGAATGGTTAACCGGCTTTTTTCACGAACACAGCAAATAATTTCGTGGCCCTGTTCTACAAGGACCGGGAGTATTCGTTTGCCAACATAACCTGTAACGCCTGTTAAAAGTATTCTCATTTTTATAGTCTTATCTATCCCATTAACCTTCGAGTTTGCCAAAAGTTTAAAAATTGGCATTAATGTACGAATTATATTTTTGCGAATTCGATTATCCCGAACGCAGATTTTAATCTGATGGTGTGGAAAACAAGCCCGGTAATTTTTAATAATAAAAGGCTCCATTTGATTCCTTTTTGATCGGATTTAATATTTTTGCACCTTTCACAAGAAAATGAATGTCTTTGAAGTCTGGTAAACCATATCATCGCACAAGAATTTTAGTCAGCATTATTATTCTGTTTGTTGCACTTTCAGGTGTGGTAAATGCAAGTGCCGACACGGTTCCGGGCGATTTTAGCACTGTATTTGAAAAGAATCTCAACGCTTTAAATGATCCGGATTTCTGGAATGATCCTGGGATTTATACCGGACGATTTTCTTTTAACGGGAATGCCGATTTTGCAAAAGAATTTCAAAAACACACGCTGTTTGGTGAATTACAGCCCAGTGCCACTGCTTATTTTCGATATTTGAACGAATTGACCATTTCTGAAAAACAAAGTTTGGTTAAGCGTTTTTCGTATTACCGGTCGTTGCTGGAAAAGCAGTTGAAAGCCGCCGGATTTGCTGAGGAATTGAAATACCTGGCTCCTGCACTTTCGGCCATGAATTTTCATGCCGCCGGTAAAAATAAACAGGCTGGAGTTTGGCAACTTACTCATTTCCAGGGTGTGTTAAATGGTTTGATGGTTAACCGTTTGGTGGATGAGCGTTTAAATGTTGAAGAGGCAACCAAAGCCGTAGTGAGCCAGTTTAAAAGAAATGTTGAGCTTTTTGGATCAACTGAAATGGCTGTTATTGCCTACCTGAGCGGAAATACAAAACTTCGAAATGTGCTTGCACGATGTGGCGAAAATCAATCAACAGAGCAAGTTTTAAAATACATGCCGGAAGTATCTGAGATAATTGCAGGATACCAGGCAATGACTGTTTTTCTTGGTGAAAATACTTTTGAACCGGATGAAGAAACTGTTTTGCCCGATTTGGTGTCGGTGAATCGCCAGTTGCATTTTCATCAGATTTCGCAGGTGATGAATATTTCTGAAAAACAATTGCAGTTTTTAAATCCACAATACCGGCATTTTATTGTCCCCGGAAATGAACGACCAATGACTTTGCGCATACCGGCAGGAAAATACGATGAGTTTGTACTTTGGACCGATTCCATTTATAATGCTTACGATTCAACCTTTTTCCAGGTGGTGGCGCAAAAAATTGAATATCCGCCGGCTCCGAACCGACAGTTTGTGGGCGAAAAAGTAAAAGACCTCGAAATTGAAGGCAAAACAAAAATTAAATACACCATAAAATCGGGCGATGTACTTGGTTTTATCGCTGAAGATTACAATGTACGGGTGGCCGATTTAAAGTATTGGAACAATATTTACAACGAACGCCGCATTCAGGCCGGAAAAACGCTCGATATTTTTGTGGACGACGAAAATGCCGATTATTACCGCAATCTTCAGAAAAGAACAATAACAACCACGACGAAAAATGTTGGGATGCAGGAGACTAAAACATCATCAGTTCCTGTTTATAAGGTGCCCGATTCAGCAAAGAAGGTTGAGTACGTAGTAAAAAACGGTGAGTCGCCCTATGTAATAGCAAAACGATACGACGGAGTTACTCCGGAGGCGATTCTGGAATGGAACGGCATTACAGATGCGCGAAAAATTCAGATCGGACAGAAACTAATAATCTATTTGGTGCAATGAGACCAGTAAAAACATTACTCTTTATACTCAGCGTTTTTGTGCTGTTGTCGGCATCCATGTGGATAACGCCCGACGATGGAATAAAGCTGGATGAATTTACCTTTCATATGCCCACTTTTCGCGAAATGTTGTTGCCCGATGAGGTGGAATATGCCGATGTGTCGCAAATTTTAAATCAACAATTTGAAATCGATTCACTGGTGGATATTGAGTTGGATACCATTGCCGGTGATACGATAATCGAGATTATTCATCGTGCAGATTACGATAGTTTGGTGCAATCGGTTTTTCAGATTGAGTTGAGTGATACAGGCCGGCAGAACCTGGCCCGCTTCTTTTATCATTTGAAAAACGATTCGTTAACACGGATTATGCATTATGGCGACAGCCAGATTGAAGGCGACCGAATAACGTCATTTCTTCGCAATAAATTGCAGGTTCGTTTTGGCGGAACCGGTGTTGGTTTGCGTCCGGCTTTGCAACCTTACGATTATGTGTTTAGTGCTGTTCAGCAAAATGCAGGGACCTGGAAACGGTATCCCATTTACGGAAAAATTGATTCAACGGTAGAGCACAGTAATTACGGAGTGATGGGAGCTTTCTCGCGTTATGCGCCTTTGGCCAGCGACACGTTACAATTTCAGGATTCGGTGTGGTACGAGGCTGAAATGAATGTGGAGAAATCGAATATTTCTTACCGAAGAACACAGGAATACGAATATATGCGCCTTTTTTACGGGCACTCTAAACGTCAGGTGGCTATGCAGTTAATTGTACGCGGCGACACTGTTTTGACCGATACTTTGCAGGCCAATCTGGATTACGGGGTGGTTGAATGTACATTGCCTGACTCCACTTGTCATGTTAAGTTGCGATTTCAGGGGTACGATAGTCCCGATATTTATGGAATTGAGCTGGCATCGCGAAAAGGTGTGATTATGGATAATATTGCTTTGCGTGGAAGCTCGGGAACTATTTTTACTCGTGCCGATTTTCAGCACAGTTTAAAAATGTACAACGATTTAAATCCATCGTTATTTATTCTTCAGTTTGGCGGAAATGTAATGCCTTATATCACCAGCAATAAAGCGATTGAACGTTATGGCCGATACTTTGCAAGTCAGATAAGGCGTATTCAGGTATTATGTCCCGAGGCGGCCATTATTGTGATAGGTCCCAGCGATATGTCGACCAAAGTGAAAGATAAATACGTAAGCTACAATCACCTGCCAAAAGTTGTAGAGGAACTGAAAAAAGTTTCGATTGAGAACAATTGTGGTTATTGGGATATGTACGAAGCAATGGGAGGTTACAACAGTATGCCGTCGTGGGTGAATGCCCAGCCGGAACTGGCTCGCCCGGATTATGTGCATTTCTCGGCGAGGGGAGCACGGGTAATTGCCAATATGTTTTACAATGCCTTGCTTTTGGAATACAATAAATATTTGGAGGAAGAGGTTTGAGGGGAAATTCGAACATAGAAAAAGCTGGAAGCACCAAGTTGGATGCGCGAAGATCGACGTTTAAAACCGTTGGCGGTTGGTCATTGGTCATTGGTTTGCTAGTGCTTTGTTTTTCAGTGTCGGCACAGGATAATTCGTATTTGTATCACATAAATCAATATAACTTTATTCGTACCGATTTAAACAAGATGCATTATCCCGGTAGCCGAAAGCATGCCAATGGTTTTAATGCGAAACTCGAAAAACTGGTCACTACCGGCGAAGGAAGGATAAACGTTGTTCATATTGGCGGATCGCATATTCAGGCCGGTTCGTACAGCGGACAAATGCGTGCACGGCTGCAACAATTAAACGGCGAAATGAATGCCGGGTGGGGGTATATGTTTCCGTACCGCATTTCAAGAACGAATTCTCCGTTTGGGTATTATATTCGTTACAATGGACGCTGGCAAAGCTTTCGTAACGTTGAATCACGAAAATCAGGAACGCTTGGAGTGGGAGGGATGTCGGTTACCACTTCGTCGCCAAAAGCCGAACTTACCATTTTACTGGAAGAAGAAAATCAGCTGGATTACAGTTTTAATAAGTTTCGGGTTTATTATCAGAACAGAGGCAAAAACTATACGGTTTCGGTGGATTCGGTTTTGTTGGTAAATACAATTCAAACCGATGATTATATCGATTTTGAGTTGAACGAGTATGTCGACAGTTTGAAGATTACCCTAACAAAGGATTTCAATTCTACCGGAAGTTTTTCGTTATTGGGAATAACAACTGAAGCGGCACCAAACGGAATTATGTACCACAGTATTGGAGTGAACGGAGCACATGTTCCGGCTTTTTTACGCTGTCAGCTTTTCGAGAAGCAACTGGCCGGCCTGAGTCCCGATCTGGTAATACTTGGACTGGGAATTAACGATGCCTACGGGAACCGATTTTCGCAAAATAAGTTTGAAAACAATTACGGCGAATTGATCGCAAAAATAAGAAAAGCGGCACCCAATGCATCCATTGTATTTACAACCAATAACGACAGTTACCTTTACCGGCGTTATGTAAATAAAAATGGCGAAGCGGTAAGGGAAAGTATGTTTAAAATGGCGAAACGTTATGATGCAGGAGTTTGGGATCTGTTCTCAGTTATGGGAGGCCTGAATTCTATTGTTTTGTGGCAAAAAAACAAGCTTGCCCAAAGCGATAAAGTGCATTTTACTCGTGAGGGGTATTTAATGGTTGCCGACCTCTTTTTTACTGCCCTTGTGCAGGATTTTGAAAACTATCTTACAACAAATAACAGACAAACCAGCTGGCATTTCGAAGGAACTATGCGAGAGAAATCTGATGAATTAACAGATATTTCCCAACGCTGTTCTTTAGTTTCGGAATGACAATAATGATATAGATTTGGATTTACTTCAACAAATAGATTTTACAGAGGCGTTACGGAATATATTTCTGTACGATAAAACGGCACCGCTAATTTTTACCCGCTTCTTTTTCTGGAGTTTCTTTGCCGTGGTGCTGATTGGCTTTTCGGTGGTTTATAAGAATAAAAATCGGAGTATGCGTGCCGGTTATTTGTTTTTTGCCAGTTTGTTTTTCTACTATAAATCAAGTGGTTTTTTCTTTTTCATTTTGCTGTTTAGTACGTTAACCGACTATTTTATAGGGAAAAGTATATACAATTCGAAAAACGAAATCATACGAAAATCGCTTATTGCAGTGAGTGTTGTAGTAAATCTTATGTTGCTGGCATATTTTAAATATTCTTACTTTTTTATTGATAGTTTAAATCTGATGTTTGATACCGACTTACAGGTAATCAATCATCTGGCGCTTTGGGCCAACGAATCAACCGGAACGCATTTCGAAGTCAATCAGATTTTGCTTCCGGTGGGGATTTCGTTTTTTACGTTTCAAACCATAAGTTATTCGGTTGATGTGTACCGCGGCGAAACCAAACCTGTAAATAACCTGATTGATTTTGGATTTTACGTGTCGTTTTTTCCACAGTTGGTGGCCGGGCCAATTGTGCGCGCATCAGGGTTTGTGAAACAGATTTACGAAGATTATCATGTGTCGAAAGCTGAATTTGGCTGGGCTATTTATATGATTTTAAAGGGACTGATTAAAAAGATATTTATTGGCGATTACATTGCTGTTAACTTTGTCGATCGGGTTTTTTCAGATCCAATCACTCATTCGGGCTTTGAAAACCTGATGGCTTTGTTTGGTTATTCGTTGCAGGTGTATGTCGATTTTTCGGGCTACACCGACATTGCCATTGGTGTTGCTCTGTTAATGGGCTACCGTTTGCCACAGAATTTTAATTCGCCTTATAAAGCCAAAAATGTAAGCGATTTCTGGCGGCGATGGCACATGTCGCTATCGTCATGGTTAAAAGATTACCTCTATATTCCGATTGGAGGTAACCGCGAAGGATCGGTGTTTAGCTATATCAGCCTGGGCATAATTTTAGCGATTGTTGTATTATTGGCAGGCAAGTTGATTTTGGCTCCGATTTTTGCTGCAGTGGTGTTGGTATTCGCACTTTTGTCTCGTTTTTCATCTAAGGTAAAACGTAGTGTCGATACCAACATTAATCTTATGCTGACAATGCTTTTGGGAGGTTTGTGGCACGGGGCATCTTGGCAGTTTATTATTTGGGGTGGATTAAATGGAATTGGATTGGTTGTTTACAAATTTTGGCGAAAAATAAGTCCCTGGGAGCAACGAAACAACTGGGCTGTTAATATCTGGAAAATAGGGATCACCTTTACATTTATTACTTTTACCCGTATATTTTTTCGTTCTGAATCGATGCAGGTAGTGAACAGTATGATGCATCAAATTGTAAATGATCTGAAGATCTCTATGATTCCTGAAGTATTGATAGCCTATAAATGGGTTTTTCTGGTTATGGGTTTTGGCTTTTTTTCGCATTGGCTTAGTTACAGCTGGAAAGAGAAAATTCAAAACTGGTTTATCGATACGCCGCTTTGGATAAAAGCTGTGATAACCGCTGCGGTTGTAATTGTGGTTTATCAATCCGTATCGGCAGAAATGCAACCGTTTATTTATTTCCAGTTTTAGAAGTTGATAAGAGATTTAAAGAGATTGATGCTGTTTCCTAAATGACCAAATGATCGACAACTAGTTTATTCAAAACGCATGGGTTGAGGCTGGGTAGGTTCAAATGAATTAAAGTCTTGCTTTGACTGTTCTCCAAGAACAAATCCCACAAACTGCATATCGGCAGGATGGAAAGGGTAAAAGGCCAGGCGTAACCGCAGCGTTTGAAAAACAAGGTTTTCGTTGTGTAACCTTATACCTGCACCAAAACCACTGTAATAATCTTGCCTGAAAATAAGTTCGTTGTTGGAACCAATAACTCCCAAATCGGCAAAACCAAAAATGGCCATATTAAATTTATAAAACTGGTGGGGGAGGAATATTACCTGTTCAAGTTTAAAACTAAGACGTTGTTTTCCGACAGCTAAGTAGCTATTAAATCCACGAATAAAATCTCTACTACCCAAATTCAGGTTTTCGATTTCGTATCGCCGAATGCCAAGAGTGTAGCTGGCATCAATAAAGGTACGTACCTGTTTCCGTCCAATGGTACCCAATTTCGAAATAAAATCAAGATTTCCCTGGATTTGACCTTCTTCAAAGCGTTTGTTGTGCAGATAACCACCAATACCTGCTGAAATATAAATGTAGCCCTTTCTGCTTAAAAGAAGATTACCGTTGGATGTAAAAAATGAAAGATATTGCCGATCGCCATATTCATTGGCATCGTAGCCATATATAAATTCGTTTTTTAAACCTTCCGGAATATCTTCGGTAATTCCGTAGCTGTATATTAATTGGTCTTGAATATACCGTCGTTGTGAAAATGTTAGACCGACCATGTACAGTGTATGGTTTGCAAAAAAGTGTTGATTTTCTTCCGGAACCACAGGGTCTTCAAAATATTTCCAGGTATTCATTCCGGCAGATAACACCAGGTGAGTGGCATTCTGATGTCGGGGTGTAACATTAATGCTTCGGCCCCCCCAGGCACTGTTAAACGATACGTTAAGAGGGTCTTGCAGTCTTACCGGATCATTATTCGAAATCCTGTCGGTCCGGAACATCCGGCTGGAGAACAAACCATATCCCCACTTTACATTTGGTGTGAAGAAAGGCTTTTCAACTTGAAAAACATATCCTTCATTTCTGAAGGTATTTAAATAACCCAGATTAACGTCTAAAAAACGACCGCCAATATTCTTAATCTTATAATAGGTTTCAATACCTAAGTAGGGTTGACGGCTGACATGACCCACAAACTTCATCGATATTTCGTGGCCGACACCAAATATATTTCGGTTGTACACTTCAAAATCACCCGAACTGGTTCCGCTTACACCGCCCGATACCCCAAATGAAAACCGGTCTTTTGTAAAAACGGTTATGTTTACAAAACCTGCATAAACACTGTCTTGTTCGTAGGCAATTTTAACATCCCTGATATACGAGAGTCTCCGTATGATCCTTTCGTTTTCATACATGAGTTCACCGTCGAGAATGTCGCCAACTTTAAACAGCAACTGTTTTTCAATGGTTTTTAGGTTCGATTTGGTGTGAATTATATTGGCAGCTTGCGCGGCCCATCCTTTTGCCACTTTTGAGGTGTCGGTGAACGTAGGTCCAAAAACATCAAGCGCCTTAATTTCAATTTTGGCAATAACTTTTCCTTCAGCAGCACTGTAATAATCCAATGCCAGTGCTTTTTTATCTACATAAGGACGAGGTGGAGTAATAAGTGCATCGTATAATAAACGGGTTAATGTGCGTTCTTTGGCGTGGCTTGCCAGGCTGTCGTAAAATTGCTCGTGTTTCTGAAGGTTAAAAGTATCCTGAAGGGGAACCTGACTAAAAGCAGTGGAGTATTGAAAAATACTCAATAGTATAAAACCACTTATTGTCAGAAATCTAAGCATTAATAATTCTCTTAATATAGTGTTGTAATGGTTTGCTCGTTTAATTAACTTAATTAACAACTTAATCTTTTAGGTTATTTAATAAATCCTGTTAAATATAGTTAATCCTGTTTTATTGCAGAAAGAAACAAGAATGATCTGCTGATTTTTTGATAGGAATTTATTCGACTTCTTAGTACACCTCTGTATATGGAATAAAAAAAACCACTTGTAAAAGGACCTAAAATCCGCAAGTCTCATTTTTACAGGCAATATTTTTGAATAATTGGGCTTCTAAAATTTAAGCCGATCCCAATTATTGGTTCAACCAGCTCATTTTGGGCGAATTTATTACATTCTACTTAG
>JAPOHD010000010.1 GCA_026671195.1 Draconibacterium aestuarii
ATCCTGAAAAGCGCCACCGGAACCGATACCCGTACCGAATGCAATTCCTTTACCTGGATTGATGGCAATTTATATACCCAAAGTAATAATACGGCTACCTATAACATTGAGGGCGGGGCTGCCAATGGGTGCGATAGTCTGGTGACACTGGATTTAACCATCCTGAAAAGTGCCACCGGAACCGATACCCGTACCGAATGCAATTCCTATACATGGTTCGATGGAAAAACCTATACTGAAAGTAATAATACGGCTACCTATAACATTGAGGGCGGGGCTGCCAATGGATGTGATAGTCTGGTGACACTGGATTTAACCATCCTGAAAAGCGCCACCGGAACCGATACCCGTACCGAATGCAATTCCTATACATGGATTGATGGCAATTTATATACCCAAAGTAATAATACGGCTACCTATAACATTGCAGGTGGGGCTGCCAATGGGTGCGATAGTCTGGTGACACTGGATTTAACTATACTGAAAAGTGCCACCGGAACCGATACCCGTACCGAATGCAATTCCTTTACCTGGATCGATGGGAATTTATATACCCAAAGTAATAATNCCTTTACCTGGATCGATGGGAATTTATATACCCAAAGTAATAATACGGCTACCTATAACATTGCAGGTGGGGCTGCCAATGGGTGCGATAGTCTGGTGACACTGGATTTAACCATCCTGAATAGTGCCACCGGAACCGATACCCGTACCGAATGCAATTCCTATACATGGATTGATGGCAATTTATATACTCAAAGTAATAATACGGCTACCTATAACATTGCAGGTGGGGCTGCCAATGGGTGCGATAGTCTGGTGACTCTGGATTTAACCATAGATTTTAATGATGTTACTGTTACGCAATTTGACAACAATTTATCGGCAAATGAAGTAAATGCAAACTATCGTTGGTTAGATTGTAATGATAATTATGCATTCATTGCAGGACAAGAATCTCAAATATTTACACCTGAATTAAACGGTAGTTATGCTGTCGAAATTACATCAGAGACTTGCATTGATACCTCATCATGTACCAATTTTACAGGTATTACGTCAGTTGAAAATACCATGGATAATTCGGTGAGTGTATATCCAAATCCAAGCAATGGGAAAATATATGTAAATCTTGAATCATTAAGTAGTGCATCTGTCAGGGTATTTAACGAATTTGGGAAACAAGTCTATCACGATTTTGATATAACAGACAATATATATCAGATCGATTTAAAAGTTTCTTCCGGATTCTACTACGTAGAAATAATCTCTGATAATTATACTCAAGTATTTAAAATGATTATTAAATAAAATGCCGTAAAGGCTTGAGGTATTGGGTAGAATATCGATAGTACATCGACAATTTACTAAAATCTGACTACAAGGAGCTTGAGCTTACATAAACCCTTTTGATTATGAAACCATATCAGAAAATTTGCTTTATTGTTTTAATAAATACGTTGTTTTTTAACTGCTCAGACACGAAACATACACATGGGAAGGATAATCTTTGTGAAACGGATAGTACTATTGTTGCTATGTTTCTAAGTGATTTTCATGTTGGCGAGAACTATGGAGCTGTCTCCCGAATTTGTCCGCCCAGAAAGGAAGAGGAATATGATGAGATTGGTGAAAATATCTTTTGTCATAAAAAAGTAATAGAAATGCTAGATACGTTGGGAACAATTTGTAAAAGTAAACACCATCATACAATACCAAGATTAATTTTGCTGGGAGATATCTTTGATATTGCAGTTCACGAAGAAAGCGATGCCTTTAATCTCACTCATGACTTTTTTAATACAAAAACAGGAAAATATAAGAGATCTTTTATATCCTATTTCGATGAAGTAATTTATATCTCGGGAAACCAC
Source organism: Draconibacterium aestuarii (assembly GCA_026671195.1). Taxonomy (GTDB): domain Bacteria; phylum Bacteroidota; class Bacteroidia; order Bacteroidales; family Prolixibacteraceae; genus Draconibacterium; species Draconibacterium aestuarii. The sequence continues at coordinate 1,878 of JAPOHD010000010.1, forward strand.
GATCACCATGTTTGGAAAATGCTGCAGGAAAACTATTATATTGAAGAAAGATTGCAACAAGGCAATGCTTTACCATATCCTCATCAACGGATTGCTGTATTAGATTTGAATAACCTTCAAATATCAAACGAAAACACCACCGTAATCCCATTACATGGCAATATGGTTTCCGCAATACTCAGAGATAAGAACCTCAAAGTTCACATCGCCTATCCCAATTTGTACATTAGGTGTAACACTGATGACAATGCTGGAATATGCGTCACTCACGGCCATTTTTTCGAACCAAACTGGAATAAAAGTTCTAATGATATCCCAAATTTCCCGGACACGATCTTATTGAAAAATTATTTCGTGAATTTAGAGAAATATAACTCGCCCTTTACCGAGTTCTCAGATTATTCAATAGCTCAGGTAAATCAGGATTTTGCTCAGGGTTTAAGCGATGCTTGTTTTGACTCAGTATTCTATAAATACAGGGCAATGGGCAAATATGTGGCTGATTCGTTTCCTGCGTTTTTCCCTTTGTTGCATGATTCCCTGAAAAACGTTGCAATGACAGCATATGACACTACTAAACTATCTTTGCACAAGGTTCAGGTAATTCCTTATTTAGAACATGTGAAATCTGAAATGGCGGAAAAAAATATGAAATTTACGAAGCTGGTTTATGGCCATACACATGTTCCTTGTTTTAGAGAAGATTACGTTTATGGAATTTCTGACACTACCGAAGTTAGTAATACAGGCGGTTGGGTGAATATTGCCCAAAGTCAGGATGCAACAAATACGTACCGGAAAACGCCAAACCCTATGTTTTTAACAAAAGATGGAGGTTTGCACAAAGTGTTTGATTTCCAGAAAAAGATGAATTGAATTCTAATCTTAATACTTAAGGAATTTCTTTTCTTATAGAAAATCATGGCAGTAATACCATTATGCTATGGCAAACAACACGTATTAAGCGAAGTAAACCTGATGTTGATGTGTTAAACCCCACACTTATGTCCATTGTTGAAATAAACGAGTTAAAATCAGGTTTGAAAAAACTTGTTAATCATTATTTTGAAAAAACAGGCTAAAACAGGTGCTTTAAAGGTTGTAAAAATAGAGAACAGGAAAACTTCACGGAATATTCCGGTAATTTTAATACTCTTAAACAAGCTTAAATATCAATAAAAAAAGAAACGAACACTTTAAACGGGTTAATGCGCAAACTATGTTATGTCCATTCAAATGAAGCAATGCCAAAGATATGATAGAATATTGGGAGTCGAGCTTTACTGCAATGTTGACAACTCCACTATCAGTCTTCGGAATTATTGTTCGTTTATCCCGGATTCCTAATACGTCAAAAAAGTAAAACCAAATAGCTAACTTGCTGTATGCAGCAGACAAGCCTATACATATAAATGATTATTAGATCCAATATGTCAATCACTGATTTATCAGGCTTTGTAGGGTCAAGTTAGATGGAATTATGCATTAAGGAATTGTTATGCGCACTGAAAATACAATATAACAAGCACTTGCTGAGACGAGGCATTGCACCGTTCTGGTGAGTTGAAGCAAGTGAGTGAAGCGCCTTGTTTTGAAGTAGTTTCAATGCGCAATAAACTTTTTAATGCATATTGCGGGTTTATGGTATTCCACTCAAAAAATACAAGATTTATTACATTCATTCGCATTTCCTGTGATCATATCTGCTGAAGTGCCTCCAAAATCAGGACGGATAAAAAGGAAACGAATAGAACTAATATTGCCTTTTATAGGAAGCATACAAAACAACGGAACTTTTTAAAGAGAATCCTGTTGTTATTTACAATCGTTAAAGCGAATAAAGCAAAGAATGAGAGCAAGTATAACATTATTATTTCCACTGTTGTTGTTTATGTTATTGGTAGATTTTTATACCTACCGGGGCATAAAACCACTGATTACCAAAATAAAAGCTACATTTGCGCAGAAGTTTTTAGCCGTTCTGTTTTGGGGAATTTCGATATTAGTTTTTGCTGGGTTTACCCTGTTTATGTTCAGAATAAAATATGTAAAACAAGCCGAAGCATACATTTATGCAGGCTACCTGGTCGCCGGTTTTGCCTTGTTTTATATACCTAAGTTTGTATTTATACTTTTCGTCTTAATCAAGGACATTGAAGTGACGATAGTGAGAACCATAAGATGGTTTAAGGAGAGAAGGAAAAAAAATGTACCACAATTTAATTCGAAAAGAAAAATGGAGAGATCCGAGTTTTTGTACCAAATGGGTCTGTTTTTAGCAGCAATTCCATTTGCCTCCATCCTTTACGGTGTAACCCGGGGCAAATTCAATTACAGGATAATGCGCGAACAAATCGGCTTCGATCACCTGCCAAAATCGTTTAAAGGATTAAAAATTGTTCAGATATCGGATATGCATCTGGGCAGTTTTAATAAAAGGTTTGATCAAATTGCCAAAGCTGTTGAATTGATTAACGAACAAGAGCCGGATCTTATACTTTTTACCGGCGATTTAGTGAATAATTTTGCAGAAGAAACAGATGGTTGGGCTCCGGTACTGGCTAAAATGAAAGCCAAAATCGGGAAATATTCGGTTTTGGGAAATCACGATTATGGAGACTACTCGGAATGGAAGTCGTCCAATGATAAAGAAAAAAACCTGGCCGCTATAAAAGCATTTCACAAAAAAATGGGCTTTCGCTTGCTGCTGAATGAATCGGAAACTTTCCGTATTAATGATGAAGAAATTGCACTGGTTGGAGTTGAAAACTGGGGCAAACCTCCATTTCCACAACATGGCGATTTAAAGGAAGCGTGCAAGAATACGAATAACCACTCCTTCAGAATACTGATGAGTCACGATCCTTCGCATTGGGATGCCGAAGTGCTTAAATCCACCGATATTGACCTTACTTTTGCAGGGCATACACATGGAATGCAGTTTGGCATCGAGCGGGCAGGAATAAAATGGAGCCCCATACAATACAAATACCCCCGCTGGGGCGGATTGTACCGCGAAGGCGAACAATACTTATATGTGAACCGGGGATTTGGCTACATTGGGTTCCCTGGCAGAATTGGTATGCCTCCCGAAATTACAGTGGTGGAACTGGTATAATAACTTAGTATTTAAGGTTAAAAACAGAAAACATTCATGTTTGAAATTCTGAATCAAAAAGAAGGGATGGAATACCGCCGCTTTGGAAAAACCGAGGTCTACCTGAGCACAATAACATTGGGAGGAATGCGCTTTAAGCAGGGGCAGGAATCGCCCAAAGATAAAATTCCGAATGATACTTTGGAGCATTGTTTGCAAACAGTTCAGATGGCTTTTAATGCCGGAATCAACCACATTGAAACAGCGTGGGGATACGGGAAAAGTGAAACTGTTTATGGCAGGGTTTTGAATGACGAACTTTCAGTACCACGGAATTCGTACCATCTTATGACCAAAGGGAATGCACTAAGTGCCGATGAAATGTACCGAATGGTGGAAAGTCAGCTTCGTTTATTACAAACCGATTACCTCGATTTTTATGGCTGGCATGGTATAAACAATGACGATTTATTAAAACAAAGTTGCAAAACCGGTGGCCCGGTTGAAGTGCTGCATAAATTAAAAGAAGAAGGCGTAATTAAACATATTGGCTTTAGTACCCATGCTCCACTCGAAACCATTGTAAAAGCCATTGAAACCGATCTTTTTGAATTTGTTAACCTGCACTATTATTATTTCGACCAACGCAACTTGCCGGCAGTAAATACCGCTGGCGACAAAGACATGGGCGTTTTTATTATTTCGCCCAACGACAAAGGTGGCCAGCTTTTTAAAGCACCCGAAAAAATACGAAAAGCAACAGTACCACTAACTCCTATCCAGTGGAATGCCCGGTTTTGCTTACAAAATCCTGCTATCCATACTTTATCATTTGGAATTACCGACCCCGATCATTTTGAGGAAATGAAGGGAATTTTTTTGAATAATGATTTGGGAGCAGAAGAAATAAATGAGATTAAACAAAAACTGGATAGTTTTATAAACGATGACCCCTTCGCTGCGTATGACGGATACAATATGCAGAACGATCCTTCGGGTATAAATATACCCCAGCTGCTGAGGTTACGTAAGCTTTGGAAATGTTACAATATGAAAGACTATGCCCGATACCGTTACAAAATATTTGAACAAAAAGGACATTGGTTTCCGGGTGTTTATGCGTTCGATTCGAACATCGCAAAGATTGATACAACAAAAATCCCCGCAGGAGTACCCCTAAAAGAAATGTTAGCCGAAGCACACAAAGAGTTCTATATTCCTGAGTTCAAATTGGCAAAAAAATAATATCTTTCAGAAAATTATTTAAACCAACTATCATGACTTCAAAAAAATCTATTTCCGGAATCGTATTTCTGCTTGTATTTCTTTGCTCGCTTACTCTTGCCGCCCGCGATTATTACCAGATTAAAGTTTATACAATAAAAGACAAGACACAGGAAGCAAGTATTGACAAATACCTTAAAGATGCTTACTTGCCTGCGTTACACAAGGCAGGAATAAAAAAAGTGGGTGTTTTTAAACCCATTGCCGACGATGCAGCTGCCGGAACTAAAATTTTTGTTCTTATTCCTTTAAAAGAGCTAAACCAGATTGGTGTATTGGAAGAAAAACTTTTAAAAGATAAAAACTACCTGGAAGCAGGATCTGAATACATTGATGCCAAACACGACAACCCGCCTTACGAACGGATAGAATCGATAGTCCTAAAAGCATTTGCCGAAATGCCCGAGTTATTTGTACCAAAGTACGATACGCCAAAATCAGCACAGATTTTTGAATTACGAAGTTACCAGGGAGCAACCGAGAAATTATGGCGCAAAAAGGTAGAAATGTTTAATGAAGGCGGCGAAATTGAAATATTCAAAAAAGTAGGTTCAAACGCCGTATTCTATGGTGAAGTAGTTTCCGGCTCAGCCATGCCGAACCTGATGTACATGACTTCCTATTCTGACATGGAATCGAACAAAGCTCACTGGGACGCATTTCGGCAGCACCCCGACTGGTTGATACTTAAAGAAAAAGAAGCTTACAAGAATACTGTTTCGCACATCGACAAATGGTTGTGCCACCCAACAGATTACTCTGATATTTAATTACTTTGCAGGCCTTGTTGAACTGCGAACGACTTAACAAATTTGTTAAAAATATTCAATTCACACTGCAACCTGAATTGTGCATTTGTTGTTATTTAAAATAATTCTACATTTGCAACATGTTATATCATAAAACATTTCTACATAAAACTTCTGACACCTGGGTTGTATTTATACACGGCGCAGGCGGTAGCAATGTGGTATGGTTTAAACAACTTCGCGAATTTAAAAAGCAGTTTAATGTTCTTTTAGTTGATTTACGTGGCCACGGAAAATCGAAAAAAGAATATACCAAAGCCGAAATTTACAAATTCGATGAAATAGCATTGGATGTTATCCACACCATGGATCACCTTAAAATTAAAAAAGCACATTTTGTTGGAATTTCGTTGGGTTGCATAGTAATACGTGCCATGGACAAGCTGGCACCGGGACGCGCCGAATCCATTATTCTGGGAGGGGCAGTTATTCAGTTCAATTCAAGAATGAAAGCCTTGGTTTCCACCGCAAAATTATTACAATCTATTCTTCCATATATGTGGTTGTATAAAATAAATGCCTGGATTCTTATTCCCTATAAAAAGGATGTGGCTTCGAGAAATTTATTTATCCGGGAAGCCATTCGTTTAGGCGAACGCGAATTTAAAAAGTGGCTTCGTATGTCAGCCGAAATAAAGGATCAATTGCAGGACTACCTAAAACAAGAAGCTTCGGCACCGGTGCTTTACTTAATGGGCGACCGGGATCACATGTTTCTACCCATGGTTTCAAACCTGGTTAAAAAACATTTCAACTCCAAATTAGAGGTAATCAGAAACAGTGGTCACGTTTGTAACCTCGATCAACCCGAAGTTTTCAACGAACGCACTATTCAGTTTATTAAGAGCATATCGGGTTAGTTGTTTCTGTAACCTAATAAAATTCTCCATTTTTAGATTTTTACGCGCAAGTTTTAAAAAGTTTGCGTGTCCAACCTACCAGTTGAAGCTTCTATAAATTCATTTCAGATAGGGTTTCTTACAGTAATTCTGTATTAATAATTAAACCTTCGGTGAGGATTAAAATTGTTATAACTTGATTTTGACGAAAAAAATACAATTTATCGTTCTGCTAAGTCTGTTATACGTAGCCACCTATGCTACTGAAAAAGATTGTGAGATAACATTTTTTGTTCAAAACGAGAAACAAACTTATACTATAAATGACACAATTATAATACTTGTTAAAGTACGTCTTGACAAGGATTTTTGTGATGAAGCCGCCGATGCTACAAAAGTATTTAGCAAAGGATTAAAGATTGAAGAGCGTTCAGAATGGAAAAGATTATCAGACGATACAGTAGGGCAAAAGTTGGTTTTAACTGTATTACCAAATTACGAGAACAGAATAATTACAGTTTACAGAAAAACGGGGCATTATAGCTGCTTTCAGCAATTGGAGATAAACCTCGATATAATAAAGTAAAGAAGAAGAGAGCAAGTGGGGAAGATTAGTACAAATAAAGACTGGGTTTACAAAACAATTATATATTTCACCCTGGCATTATTACTGACCGATTTCGTATATAAAACATACTTCGGCATAACCTATCACACACGTGAAAAATGCATCTTATATGCTACCCTGCCACGCTGGCTGTTCCTGGGTTACGAGTTTACCGTGGATCTGTTTATGACCGTCATAATTGGAATTTTTGTGGGTACTTTGTTACAGAAAAACTTCACAAAATACAAACGTCTTTATCCTCGCAATCAGATTACCGCATTTTTATACGCCTCTGTTATTCCGGTTTGTTCCTGTTCTGCCATTCCAATGATGGGTGCCATGCAAGGCCAGTTGCGCCTGCGGTCGATAATTACATTTGTGGTTGCAGCACCTTTATTGAATCCCTTTATTGTAGCACTTTCGTTTACCGTTCTGGGTACTGAATATGCAATAATCCGCATGGTGTCATCACTAATTTTAGCACTAAGCACAGGTTATTTTGCTGAATTAATTTCGCCAAAAGCAACCATTTCCGATCCTGAAAAATTATTAAGCTGTACAAGCAACTCCACATGTGCAGTTCCCGGTAAAAGTATTTACGCCGAAACCTTCCGGATATTTAAGCAGCTGGTACCCTACTTATTAATTGCAGGTGCTTTTAGTTTGGTTTTCGAGATCTTTCAGCCAAGCGTAATATTGGAAAAACTTCAATTAAAAGAAGGCCCGCTGAGCTTTGCTCTTTTTATTTTAATTGGAATGCCCATCTACTTTTGCAATGGTGCCGACATTCTGTTTCTCCAACCTCTGGTAAACTACGGTGGGCTTTCAATGGGAACATCAATTGCCTTTTCACTCACATCAACCGCTATTTGCATTTCGTCGTTTATTATGTTGCTAAAATACCTTGGGAAAAAATTAACCATACATATTTCACTTTTTATAATGGCGGTCATTTTTATTATGAGCCAAATAATCGGAATCCTTAACATTTAACAGATATGAAGTATTTACTAACCACATTATTTTTTGTTTCTGTCCTGCTCGCGGGGCAAAAGACAGAAGCATGCGAAATAGAATTCAAAATTTTGGGAGACGAGAACAAAGAAAGTTTTAAGGCCGGCGACGAGATAATCGTACAAATAGATGTGGTTTTTACGCATCGTGTTTGCCCCGAAGGTATTGAAAACACAAAATTCAAATACGAAGGGATGGCGGTTTTGGGTGCTACCAAATGGAAAGAAACTGCCAATGGCAAATTCGAGCGTAAACTAAAACTCAAAGTACTGGAAGGCGACGAAAAAGAAATGATTTTGGAAGCCATCAGGAAATGTGATAAAGAGGGTGGATATGCCAAACTTAGTATAAAAAGGGCAAGCATTGTATAAATGAGCGTGAAGAAAAATAATATGATCCGTTTGTTAATTCCGCTTGTTTTTTGGGGAGTTCTCTGCCTGGGTTTTTCAACAAAAACCTTTGCCGCTTCTCAAAACAAAGATGTTTTTGAAGAGTTTACCGATGATTACAAACCGGGAGAAAAAAGCGATTGTACCAGCTGTTCTGCATCACAGAGCTGCGATACTGGAGGTGGTACAACTGCCCCACCCTGGTTAAAATTTGGATTATTGGTTTTGCTTGCTTCCGGAGGTGCCGTTTATCTCACCAAAAAGTTTAACTGGAAAATTGCGGCTTTACTGTTGGCACTTGTAGCGCTGGGGTTCATTCCTAAAAAAGAAACCTGCACAAGCGACGGCTGCTCGTCGAAGAAAGTGCTTCTGTCGCAAGCTGAACTTCCTCCTGAAAATGAGCAGGATGAATTCCAAACTCTGGAAGAAACAAACAATACGGATGAATTTGAAGAATTTTCGGATTCAGAAGAGCTCGACGAATTTAGTGATACCGGAAATGAGTTCGAAGAATTTTCAGACAACTCAATAAATACTAATGTTGAAACAACGAATTCAATCTGGGCAAACCGCAACTTTACACTTTCTGTTTTAGTGCTGACTTTAACTTTAATTGCGGGATTTCTGGTACGTTTTAAAACCACACGCAAGCTAAAAATATTTATGCTGCTCGGAACCTTGATTTACCTGGGTTTTATAAACGGCGCCTGTCCGTGTATGATTTCAAGTTTTCAGAACGTGGTACTTTACCTGGCAGGTGTTGAAGTAAAACCCGTGTTGTTATTGTGGTTCTTAGGCTTGATCCCACTCACTTATTTCTTTGGGAAAGTGTGGTGTGGCTGGGTGTGCCATTTAGGAGCTTTGCAGGAGTTTATCTTTCGCCCAGGCCTTTTAAATGTACTTCAAGATCGTAAATCGCAGGTAATTTTAAGATGGATCCGCATTGCAACTTTAGCTATTCTCATTGCTCAGATACTAATTACACGAACCAATATTTTTATTCATTACGACCCGTTTAAAGTGGCTTTCAACTTGTTCTCTGCTAACACTTTGGGATATGCTTTAGTAGTAATCTTGTTGGTTTCGTCGATACTGATTTACCGCCCTTTTTGTCGTGCTTTTTGTCCCGTAGGTTTAATATTGGGGTGGATATCGTACATACCGGGTGCCTCGAAATTAAGTAAAAACAATAGCTGTGTTGACTGCAAAAGTTGCAGTAATTCATGCAAGCACAATGCAATGACCTATGAAAACAAAAACTGCCAATTAAATCACGAAGACTGTATTCTTTGCGGCGATTGTATGGATAGCTGCAAATTTTCTTCCATCGAAATAAAAGGAATAGTTAAATGACAAAATCACTCTTTACAATATTGATCATCACATGTGCACTGGCAGTTCAAGCACAGTGGGAATGTCCGAGCAAGTTGGCGGCGCATCTCGATCCTGTTTTTGAAAGCGCTGTTTTAGTTGGCCTCGAAACACAACTTTCAACCGGAGTTTTGGATGGGAATTCAATAAACACTGCCATGGAAATTATGGGAATTGATTTTTCCACTCAACACCATTCACTCTATTTTGAAGGAGGAGTTAAAGCATGGTGGAAGCACGATTTCAGCGAGAACCAGCTTTTTGACCAGTACCGTTTAGGTTTGCGCGAAATGTTCTACCAGTACCGGGTTAATCTCAGTAATTTTACGCTGGGATTGCAAACTTCAACCTTCGACGACCACTACCTGTTAAACGAACGTATTGCCGGTGCCAATTACAAGCTTGATTTGGGACGCTGGAAATTAAATGCTTACGGAGGAACGGTTACCAAGGATTTTGCCAGAAACGGAATTTTCTGTACAACCGGATTTATTTATGACCTTCCAACCGGCCAGAAGCAGGTGGTTTTAGGAAATAATCTGGGCGACAAAAATCTGGGTGGATTTACGCTTACATTCTTCCCGGGGAAAGATAAAAAAACGAAAAAACAGACTGAGACATCCGGTGAAGATGAGTTTGAAACCTTTGAAGAAGATGAATTTTCAGAGACGTCTGACGAATTTCAATCGTTTGAAAATGATGAGTCCGGGACTTTTACAACTACTTCATTACAAAATTCAAAAATGAAATCAGGATCAGGTTTTGGAGTTGAAAAGGTAGGAATGGCTGCGTATTCAGAATTCGGGAACTGGATTGATAATACCTTTTATCACACAGGGCTTTTTGCTTCAATAAAATTACCAGGCGATATTTATTTAAACCCCGAAGCGTTACTTCAGATTGAAAATTCGAACAAGGGGATTATCTACCTGGCAAAACTGGAAAAATCATTCACCTTAAAGAGCGGGAACCGTTTGTCGTTATCTGGTGCTTATTACGGTTTCTCGGAAATTGATAAGGATGCCATGGTTCTGAACTCATACAGTAATATTTTGGCCGGTGAAGTACTGCGAATGGATGCCGCAAATATGCCATTCTACTTACTTAGTGCGAAACTCAATATTCCTTCAACCAAATTTCATGTAAAGCTTCAGAATGCAGCACAAATTAATGCGGGAAATTTAAATGAATGGGACATCGAATTCGGGAAAAAATTTAAAGAAAAACTCCATGTGAATGTAAAAGGCGGTATGATTGACGGTGGAGAATTGGAAGAAAAAGCATTTTTAGGACGACTGGAAGCGCGGTTTTATTTTTAAACAAGCACAAAATGGATAAAAACAATAATGTACACAAACGACGGGCCTTCCTTCAAAATGGCTTGAAAGTAATTGGGGGAAGTGTTTTGTTGGGGCCATTTTTAAACTCCTGCACCGACAGTTTTTACAACACACTCACCATTGATGAGGCAAATTGCATTGGATGTGGTGATTGCGATGAGGTATGTAACTACAGTGCCATAATTACAAACGGAGTATCGAATTACGCCATTAATGTATCCGTTTGCACCCTCTGTAATTGGTGTGTTGAAGTTTGCGACGACCAGGCCATTTTGATGCCAACCAAAAGTTACACTATCAATACTAAAAAATGTACAGGCTGTAACGATTGTGTTCCCTCGTGTGATTACGGAGCTCTAAAAATTGCCTCGAACCAATTTGCTATAAAATCGGGGTGTGTTGGCTGCGGCGACTGTATTACCGCCTGTAACAATGAAGGGAAAGCCATCGCATATGTAGTTAGCGAGTACTCGGTGAGGCGTGGACAATGCCACGGCTGTGTGCAAAGATGTTCAGGGGCCTGCAAGTACGGAGCCATTTCCAGTAAAGACGGAAGAGCATATATTGATACATCGAAATGTACAAAATGTGGTGACTGTTTAAAAGCGTGTGACCACGGTGCCATCAAAAATGCCTATGTTACTATCGATCAGGACAAATGCACACATTGTGGCGCATGTTACGAGGACTGTTCTTATACGCAAATTGAAAAGTCGGGTAATTCAGACGTGGATCAATCGTACATAGAAAGAATGGAATGTACAAACTGTGGCGATTGCATTTCAGCTTGTCCTGAAGAAGCAATTTTTCTGGAACAATCGGGTGAATATTCTCCTGAAATTGACAACGACCAATGCACAGCTTGCGGCAAATGTTATGATGTTTGTACCGAACAGGTAGCCATTGACAGAACTGTGGCAACGGTATCGATAAACCAAACCAACTGTTTAAAATGCAATAAATGTTTTGATGTGTGTAAATATGATGCGGTGATTATGGGGTAAATCTTCAAAAATCCCCTCGCCAGATGACGAAGGGATTTTTGCTTTCTTTATTTAATTTGTATTTATGCTGTCTTTGAATCATCGCGACAACCTTCGCGGTATTCAGCAATAATCTTTTTGACTTCTGACGGTGCTACGCGACCAAATACTTTTTCGCCAACAGTAACCACCGGTGCAAGTCCACAAGCCCCAACACAACGCAAACAGTTAATTGAAAACTTTCCATCTTCGGTTGATTCTCCCACTTCAACCTGTAACTGGCGTTTAAATTCGGCAAGTACCTGCTCGGCACCCCGCACATAACATGCGGTTCCCATACATATCGAAATCGGAAACTCGCCTTGCGGAATCATCGTGAAAAAGCTGTAAAAAGTTACAACACCATACACTTTTGCCACCGAACAATTTAATCCCTTTGCAATTACCTCCTGAACTTCGGCAGGTAAATAACCAAGTTTATTTTGCACCTTATGAAGTACATTTATCAGTTCACTCTCTTTGTTTTCAAACTCCGTACAAATATTAAGAATGAGTTGTATCGTATTTTCTGCTAATTTTATTTTTGGCATGATACTCTGTTTTAAGTTTTATACAATGTAATCTGCATTTTCAGGTACAGAAACAAGGTATACCTTGTCTTTCTGCAAACTGTAACTGCGATTGCAAACTTTTTTTACGTACGATCGAAATAACTGGTGTGTAACAAATGATGTGCTTTTTCGCTCATTGGTTCACCCAAAAACTCTTCATACAATTTTACGATATGTGGATTTTCGTGCGATTTACGAATCGCCTTATTTTTATCCTCCTGGTAAATGGCAACCTGACGTTTTTTCAAAACTTCAACATTGCCGTGATGATAAGGTTGGCCTCCTCCACCAATACAACCACCCGGACAACTCATAATTTCAATGGCATGAAATTTACTTTTCCCCGCCTGAATATCTTCCAGTAATTTACGGGCATTTCCCAGTCCGTGAGCAATTCCAATTTTAATGGGCAGCCCGTCAAAATCTATCGTAGCTTCACGAATACCTTCCATACCACGCAGCTCTTCAAAATCCAATCGCGGAAGTTCCTTTTTAGTATGAACTTCGTATGCCGTTCGAACCGCAGCCTCAATCACTCCTCCGGTAGTACCAAATATTACCGCAGCACCGGTCGATTCTCCTAGCGGATTGTCAAAATCTTCGTTTGGCAATGATTTAAAATCAATATTCGACAACTTAATCAATGCGGCTAACTCCCGGGTAGTAATGGCATGATCGACATCCGGATTATCGTTCGTTTTAAACTCGTCGCGGCCACATTCGTATTTTTTAGCCACACAAGGCATAATTGAAACTACCACCAGGTCTTCGCGTTTAATGCCCAGTTTATCGGCAAAATAAGTTTTGGCTATCGCACCAAACATTTGCTGTGGCGAACGCGCCGTTGAAGGAATGTCCATCATCTCGGGGAACTGATGTTCAAAGAATTTAACCCAGGCCGGGCAACACGAAGTAAGAATCGGAAGTTTAACATCTTTATCGCCAGCTAAATGTTTTCCCAGTCGATTTAACAATTCGGTTCCTTCTTCCATAATGGTAAGGTCGGCAGCAAAATCGGTATCAAAAATATGATCGAAACCAAGACGTCGAAGTGCAGCAACCAGTTTGCCGGTTACCAGAGTACCCGCTTCCATGTCAAACTCTTCGCCCAAAGCAGCGCGTACTGCAGGAGCAGTTTGTACAATTACCGTTTTGGATGGATCCGACAAAGCCCGAATTACTTTCCCGGTTTCATCAACTTCGGTTAATGCGCCGGTTGGACAAACAGCAACACATTGTCCGCAATAAGTACAAACCGAGTGGTCGAGGTTCATTTCGAAGGCCGGAGAAACCACCGACTCGAAGCCACGATTTATTGCAGAAAGAACACCTACCGTTTGTACCTCGTTACACATGGTTTCGCAACGACGGCACATAATACATTTATCAATTTCGCGGTTAATTGCCGGCGAAGTATCTTCTCTATAGGTTGATTGTTCTCCTTTATATCGAATTTCACGAATCCCCAGTTTATGTGCCATATCCTGCAAATCGCAATTCCCCGATTTTGCACAAATCAAACAATCAAAAGGATGATCCGAAAGAATCAACTCCATCACCGTTCTTCGGGCGTTGATCACACGCATTGAGTGGGTATTGATTTCCATTCCATCGTGCACATTGGTGCAACAGGCCGGAGCCAGATTACGTCGGCCGTTCACTTCAACCACACAAATTCGACAGCCACCCGGCTTATTTTCAATATTCAAATCATCCAGTTTCATATGGCACAGTGTTGGAATATCAATTCCAATGCCCGATGCCGCCTCCAGAATTGTGATGCCTTCTTTCACCACAACCGGTTTATTATCAATGGTAAGATTTACTGTATCCATAGTTCTTCTTTTTCCTTATTAAGTGAGGGTAATTGCATTAAATTTACACTTGTCGAAACATACACCACATTTTATACACAACGATTGGTCAATGTAGTGTGGTTTCCGTCGTTCTCCCGAAATTGCACCCACCGGACAGTTCCGGAAACAAAGGGTACATCCCGTACACACATCTTCCACAATATCGTAGCGCAGCAATGATTTACATTGCCCGGCAGGACATTTCCCGTCGATTACATGGGCTTTGTATTCTTCTCCAAAATTTAAGATAGTAGAAAGTACCGGATTTGGAGAAGTTTGCCCCAAACCACAAAGCGCAGTATCTTTAATTACCATACTCAACTCATTCAGTCTTTCGATATCCTCTTCTTCACCTTTCCCTTCAGTAATTTTTTCCAAAATTTCGTGCAAGCGCTTGTTTCCAACACGACACGGCGTGCATTTTCCGCACGATTCTTCCAGGGTAAATTCAAGATAGAATTTAGCTATGGAAACCATACAATCGTCTTCATCCATCACGATCATTCCGCCAGATCCCATCATTGATCCTGATGCCAGCAAATTATCGTAGTCTATCGGAATATCAAGCATGTCTTTAGTTAAGCAGCCTCCGGAAGGCCCTCCGGTTTGAACAGCTTTAAATGCTTTGCCATCTTTAATTCCTCCTCCGATATCGTAAATTACCTCGCGCAATGTTGTTCCCATTGGCACCTCAATTAATCCAACATTATTTATCTTTCCCGCTAAAGCAAATACTTTGGTTCCTTTTGATTTATCGCTACCAATATTACTGAACCAAGTAGCACCTTTGTTAATAATTACAGGAATGTTGGCAAAAGTTTCTACGTTATTTACGTTGGTTGGCTTCCCCATGTAACCTGAAACTGACGGAAACGGAGGTTTAAAAGTTGGTTCGCCACGCAAACCTTCCATCGAGTGAATTAGCGCTGTTTCCTCGCCACAAACAAAAGCACCGGCACCATAACGCAATTCAAGGTTAAAATTGAATCCGGTGCCCAGAATATTATCGCCTATCAAACCATATTCTTCGGCTTGTTTAATTGCAATTTTTAACCTTTGTATAGCCAGTGGATATTCAGCACGAATATATACCAGACCCTTATCGGCACCAATACAGTAACCACAAATGGCCATTGCTTCGATTACTGAATGCGGATCGCCTTCTAAAATCGAGCGATCCATAAATGCTCCCGGGTCGCCCTCATCGGCATTACAAACAACATATTTTTGTTCATTTTCGACGTTCCGGGTAATCTCCCACTTTAAACCCGTTGGAAAACCACCGCCACCCCGACCGCGAAGTCCTGAGTCTTTCACCTCTTTTATCACATCTTCAGGTGACATCTCTGTTAAACATTTACCCATAGCCTCGTATCCGTTGCGGGCAATGTATTCATCAATATTTTCAGGATTTATAAATCCACAGTTTTTCAAAGCAATACGAATTTGCTTTTTGTAGAAATCCATCCCTTTTGAATCGCTGATATGTTTGGCGGTTGTTGGATCGGTGTATAACAAACGTTTCACCGGACGCCCTTTAACAACGTGTTCTTTGATAATTTCTTCAGCATCGCCGGGTTTAACTTCCACATAGAAAGTATTGTCGGGAAGCACTTTGACAATCGGCCCTTTTTCGCAGAATCCGAAACATCCGGTTGCAACAACCTGGACGTCATTCTGAAGGCCGGAATCTGAGATAAACTTATTTAGCCTGTTTTTAATTTCATCGCTTTCCGATGCTTTACATCCGGTTCCACCACAGATCAGCAGATGCATTCTGTATTCAGTCATGAGTTGAAAAGTTGAAGTTTTATTTACTCGTCAATGGTTTTAAAGTTTACCGGAATAATACCGTCTATAAGTTCACCGCGCTTGATGTACATATCAATAATTTCGCGTGCTTTTTCCTTGTTCACATATCCAAAAACCACAGGTTCTTTTTTGGGTACCGTTACTTCAACAGTTGGTTCGGCATAACAATAGCCCATGCAACCGGTTTGTGTAACCACAGCGTCGATGGCTTCCTGCTCCAGTTCTTCCACCAAATATTTCATGGTGTCCTTTGCTCCCGATGCAATTCCACATGTTGCCATTCCAACTTTTATCTGAATAAGCTGTTCCGGATTGTCGCTGTTTTCTCTTAATTTTATTTTTGACTGTGCTTCTTCTTTTATTTTCCGAAGGTCAGCCAATGTCTTAATTTTTGCCATAGTATATTGTTTTAATTTATTCTAATCTTCCAATTCATCCGTATTCGAAGTATAACCCGTTGTGTTTTATTTTTCAGACCACACAGGCCAAATAATAAAATTCATACTCATTTAGTTGCCTCAATTTCTTCGAGGTTGTTTTTTATCAGTTCAATAATGCCTTCCCGTATTTCCTTTTGCTGAAATGAAATATCGCCAAGCATTTCTTTAATTTCTCCCGAGTTTATGCTGAATTTGCCCTTTTCAGTTTCATGAGAATATTCCAATACTCCTTCGCTGTAACTTAAAAGCGTGAGATAGTAAGTTTCCCAAATATCGCCCATGGGCGGTTTGTCAACATTCGACAACTGAAAACCGGCGGTTACAGTTGTACCCACACCAGGCTCCGAATCCAGCTTAAAACTGCCATTGGAACGTTCCGCATTTTGTTTTAACAGAGCTAATCCCAATCCAACTTTTCGGGTATTTCGCGATGTAAAGAACGGGTTGGCCGCCTGCTGTAACGTTTCTCGGTTCATTCCGCAGCCGTTATCCTTGATTGTCAACGAACAAAGGTCATTTATTTTATCCTCTTCAACTATGATTTCAATCAATGTGGCTTTTGCCTTGATTGAATTTTGCACAATGTCCAGAATATGTTCCGAAAGTGTTCTCATAAAATTTCAACGAACCGGTTATCCTGCTGATTAAGAGCCTTTTTAATCTCATTAAAACATATTTTCTCGATTGAAAATATGGAAAAAGCCGTTCCAATTTGATCTAAAAAATGGGCATCTGAATTATAAAGTAACGAAATTCTATCTTCTAAAGAATAATGTTTTCGAACATGCTTTTCAGTGGTTCTCCCGGTAATTCCCATAGCATCGAATAGTAATGTTTTTGGGATAAAACCAAGATGGCTGAAAAGTCCGTTAAGAGAGCGATCTACGTGCGCGGGAATAAATATTCCATTCAGTTGTGACACATATTTTTGCACCTCTGAAATTCCCTTTTTCAAGGCCGATGTAAGGTAATACGGAATCAACTCCAAAATATTTTCTTCGGCATCAACCACTGGTTGATAACCAAAGTGTCCATCCGGATTGGGTATTTTGGTGATATTCTCCTCCAGAAATTCCTGAAATTCATCCAGTTGTGATTCATGTTCAAAGAATACGAGGCAGTGCACTTCTTCTTTGGTAGTAACTTCGGCTCCGGTCAACACAAAAATGCCTTCCTTCTCAGCAAGTTTTTTTACCAGTTTTGCATTTTTTGTCGAGTTGTGATCCGTTATCCCGATAATCTGCAAATTGGCTTCTTTGGCTTTTCCCACGATATTTGCCGGGGTCATTTCCAAATCGGCACAGGGCGATAAAACCGTGTGAATATGTAGATCGGCCCTTACTTGCATAAAAATTAGCTTATAAAACTGTAGAGTTTCCCCGCAATTTCGAATGTACTTAGATTGGTTCCCAAAACAGGAATTCCTTCTTCGTTACTACGTTCCAGGGTGTCATCTTCAGGCTCTGTTCCTTTCACTAATATAACGGCAGCCAAATCTTTTAACGAAGCTATTGCCATTACATTTTGGTGAGTTTGTAGTGTAATCCACACTTCACCCTCGGCGGCATTTCCCATAACGTCACTCAATAAATCGGAAACATATCCACCATTCACTTCGTTTTCAAGTCCTTCTTCACCCGAAAACACTTTTAGTCCAAATTTTTCAACCAGATCAGAAACCAACATTTCTACCTCCTTTTTTATTACAGTCTGCATCAAAGCGATTTTTACCCCAGGCTTTTTCCAGGTTTTTGGTCGCTTTTTCTATCGTTATTTTTTTCTCATTCAAATAGCGGTTTTGCAAGAAAATACAATCGGTCATTTTTGCATCTCCCTGTACCATGTCTTCTGCCAAAGCATGGCAGTTGGGTGAACCACAACTCCCGCAATCAATTCCCGGCAATTGGCACAAAATACGATCGACCTTTTGCAGTTTTGCCAAGGCTTTAACCCGGTCGGTATCCAGTGAAAAAACATAGTTGGGTTGAATTGGATACGCTTTCAATTTGTCTTTTATTCCGTCACAATTTTCTGCTAAAACACCAAGTTTTGCTACTGATTTATATCTATTCGAACGCTTTTGCAAACGCTCAACAGTTAAAAAACGGTTCCCGGTTAAAAGAATACCGCCGGCACATCCCTGATGACACGATTTAAGCTCCAGAAAATCAAGTTCAGGAACCTCTTCATTTTCCATGCGTTCCAGAATTTTAACCACATTATGAATGCCATCTACCGCCATCGATTTTCTTCTGAACTGTCTGGATTCTCCCCTTGGCAAACTCCAAACAATTCCATCGCGGGTTAAATTCTTTCTCAAATCAGAAGTATCACCCTCCTCCTTTTTAGATATTACACGCATTATATTATTGTACAAATCCTTCATATTAATCAATCCATCAACAATTGATTTAGTTTCGCCCAAAGGACGTTTCACAGCTGCCATTTTTGCTGAGCAGGGTGATACATAAAAGATACCGATCTCTTCGCGCGAAATACCTTCTTTCGCCAGGTTGCCTATGGCATAACAAGCCGCCAAATCATGTGGTGCTTTTACCGGTATAATATTCTCAACTAACGATGGATAGCGTGACTGGATTAAGCGCACAATAGCAGGACAAAACGATGAAATAGCCGGTTTGTTTTTTAACTGTTCGACATTATCCTTGATCTTAGTAATTAACAGACCGATAGGTTGCTCTACTTCATAAATGTGCGTAAAACCCAACTTTTTTAAAGCTTCATATATTTTGCCTTCGGAATAAATTTCAGGAAACTGCCCAATCATTACCGACGAAAAAAGCACTACGCGATATTTGTAGTTCTTGAGCTGTTCTAGTCCATCATGATTTACATAAAAAGCATCAACCGGACAAGCTCGCAAGCAGTTTCCACAATCCACACACCGATCGGGATTTATTTTGGCTACACCACCGCGAATACGAATAGCTTCGGTTGGACATGATTTCATACAATGTGTGCAGCCCATACATTTATTAGTATCAACTTTTATGGCATGATATTTTTCAACCGTATTCATTTCAATCTACTTGTTAACTTCATTTGTATTTTCTCAGCTTTTCAACAGCCCGCCTTTACTAAAAACTGACTTATTTTTAGATTTATTTCATCTAAAAGTTAGTTCTGAAAGTAACTGTTGTTCCCTCTCCAACTTTACTTTTAATACTTAGTTCATCGGTATTTTTTTTAATATTGGGTAGTCCCATTCCTGCTCCAAATCCCATATCCCGTACTTTTTTCGAAGCTGTTGAATACCCTTTTTTCATTGCTTTTTCAATGTCTTCGATTCCAGGACCATTGTCTTTTAATTCAACCTGAATACCGATTTCGTCGATAACAGCACTTAGCGTACCTCCAACCGAGTGCGCTACAACATTTACTTCGGCTTCGTATATAGCAACAACAATTCGTTTAATTACCTTTGGTTCAACCTGCAATTGTTTCAGCACTTTTTTAATATGGCTCGATGCCCGTCCGGCTTTGCTAAAATCACCACTTGCTATTTCAAAGTTCAAATTCATTTACTAATAAACCGGTTCTAAACCATTTTTATAAAGAATACCACTTGTCCGGAAAATGGAGTAAGGTGTTTCTAAAAGCACCAGTCCATTTTCATTGGCCAGGCTTATCATTTCAGCTGTGGCCTTTTTGTTTCGTGCTAAAACGACTACCTCTATATCGGCCATCTCGGCAGTGCGAATCAACTGTACATTTGCCAAACCGGTGATAAGCAACAAATGATCGTCATCAAGCGTTAAAACATCACTCATTAAATCGGAACTAAAAGCCTTTTGCAGATCATGATCTTCTTCTGTACACCCTGCAACCAGCCTTGCATTGGTTAATTCTATTATTTCAGATAATTTCACTCTTTTCTGTCTGTTAATTCTTTAGGGTACAAATATAGTTCTACCCCCCTATATTTCTATTATTTAGAAGCATCTTCTTCCGAATTTAAAATGATTAAAAACAATTCCGGTTAATTCTGATTCGCTTTGTTTCAATTGCGTTCGAAATTCCTTATTTTTCAGAATCAAAATCAAAAGAACCAAGTGAACCATGATTTACGATAAAAAATCTTTACTGGCAGGAAACATCGAAGACCCTGAAATACATCAAAAAATTATTGATGCTTTACCTATTCCAATTTTTTACCGCGACACAAAGGGCATTTATCAGATGTGCAATGCTGCCCACGAAAAATTTACAGGAAAAACAAAGGATCAGATTGTGGGTAAATCGGTGTACGATGTACACGTAAAAGAAATGGCCGATAAATATTCGCACCAGGACAAAGAGTTGATCAATAATCCCGATATTCAGGTTTACGACACAAAAGTAAGGCATGGCGACGGTACTTCGCACAATGTTATTTTAAACAAAGCAGTTATACGCAATAATGAGAATAAAATTGTGGGGATAGTTGGATCGATTAACGACATTACCGAACTAAAAAAAACCGAGCAACGACTAGAGAAAGCACAGGAGTCGATGGAGGTTTCATCAAAAATGATCCATAAAATTTCGTCGGGAATAATAATGATGGACCACAATCTTAAGGTAGTGGATTCGAATGAAAGTTTTGCCAAATTTATGGGTGAAGAAACCGAAGAACTCTACGAAACCATTCCCGGATTAAAAGGTGCCGATGCGAGAGGCTTGGTGCCTGATACCGTTTTTAAAATGTTATCAAGTGTACTTGCCTCGGGAGAAGACTCGCTGGAACGCGACCTGAAATATCAGAATAAATTGTTACATATTAGCGTAGTTACTTTGTATAAAAACCGTGTGGTTGGTGCTGTTTTCCGTGACATGTCGGCCCCCATGCTGGTACAGGATGAAATTATAAACCGAACGCGACGCATTAACAAACAAAATATTGAGACGGTACAAAAAGTGGCCTTTCTGCTTGGCGAAAATGCAGCAGAAACAGAAGAACTTTTAAATTCAATAATAGAAACCTACTCTTATGGTGACGACAACAAGTCATGACTATCATATCGAAATTGACGTTCAGCAAAAACGCCCCAAAGGAGAAATAGCATGCGGCGATGTTTTTCAATCGAGTATTATTCGGGAAGAAGGACGCACCATTATGGTTTTAAGTGATGGAATCGGGCACGGCATAAAAGCCAGTGTGCTGGCCATGCTAACAGCAACCATGGCCTTGAAATACACAAAACTGCATACCAAACCCGAAGTGGCTGCACGAATTATTATGGAAGCATTGCCTAAAAGTAGCGACAACAAGGAAAGCTATGCCACTTTTACAATAATCGAGCTGGACAATGATGGCCATGTAAGAATTATAAACTACGATAACCCCCGTATTCTTGCTATTCGAAATGGAGTTTCGATGCACCCCAAAGAATACGAACTCACAATTAAAGGCGAGGAAAACCAGGGGAAGGTTTTACTCTGTAAAGAGTTTACTGCCCGGAAAGAAGACCGAATTATATTTATGTCGGATGGGGTAACCCAATCAGGTCTTGGAAACAAACAGTTTCCGATGGGATGGGGAATAAATCAGGTTGAAGAATTTACCTTAAACCAGGTAAGCCGCATGCCGGATATTTCGGCTACAAAACTGGCGCGTAAAATTATCAACCAAGCTATGCGACACGATGATTTTTCGGTAAAAGACGATACAACCTGCGGCGTAATTTATTTTCGCGAACCACGCAAATTCATGCTCATAACCGGCCCCCCGTTTTACAAGATTAAAGACTTCGACTTTGTTGACCGTATTCAGGATTTTGAAGGCAAAAAGATTATTTGCGGTGGTACCACTGCTGAGATTATTGCCCGCGAACTGAATTTGACCGTTGAAATTCAACATGGCAATAAAAATTTGAACGCTTTACCGCCGAGCGCAAAAATGGAAGGTTTTGAAATGGTTACCGAAGGAATTTTAACGCTTGGGAAAGTAGAAGAAATACTCGAAAACTACGATAGTGACACCCGACTTCAGGACAGTACTCCTGAAGAAGTGGTAAAATTATTTTTACAACACGACTATATTGATATAATTGTTGGAACCAGAATTAATTGGGCACACCAGGATCCTGAACAACCGCTTGAACTGGAACTCCGAAAATTTGTAGTAAAGCGAATAGTAAAACTTTTAGTACACAAATTTTTTAAGAAAGTTAAGGTGGAATACGTTTAACATGAATTGTGACGTACAAGTCTATGATACAACACCTTCCAACTATCAGTGCATCTTCACACTTTTTTTCTACCATTCATTTAACATAGTTTAGTGCTGTAAGTCTGGGATATTTCTCAGTTTTTTTGTACTTTGTAGAAAGTAAAACCTGTATCATGAGATCATTAATTACAATAATATTCGTTGCACTTTGTCTGTTTAGCTTTGGGCAAGATAAACGATATATGATCCAGGCAAAAGTGGTAGATCAGGATGGAGACCCAATTTCCGATGTTTACATAGTTAATTTGGTAAGCCACGAAAAGGACATCAGCCACAGTGACGGAGTTTTTAATATCCGGATATTTCCTTCCGATTCGATTGTACTTTCTCACATTTCTTATTTCCGAAAAACAGTTACTGTACACGATATTTTACTCGATCCGGTTATTACCATGTTCTCTGAAGAAATTGGAATAAAGGAAGTAAAAGTTACTCCCAAGCAAAAGTCGGACGAAGAGTATGCCCAAAAAAACCTCCTTTTCTTGGAAGAATACAAACCTATGTCTTATACTAAAATAAAAGAAGAAAGCGATCCGGTGAATACCATAATGACCGAAAACAATGATTTAATGCGATCGGAAGCTGCATCGCTTAGTATTGTAAGGTTTTCGCCATCTGAAAATGTGGAGCAATTATTTGCCAAACTTAAAAGAACAGATAGTTCAAAAGACTTTTATTCCACCAGGAAACAAAAAAAGCAGGAATCTCAATAGTTCCTGCTTTTTTTGATAATATCTGATTCTATTTCTACTACACCATCGGATACTTCTTAAAAATAGTTTCCGATTTCATTAGAATATCAACATATTGTGCACGCTGATAAGCAAATGGGTCTTTCATGTTCTTCCGCGAAAGTTTTCCACGGAAATCATCAAGCGTTTTATAACCTTTGTCGTCCATCCATTTATTCATATCCATTAGAATATCAGAAACAACCGAAGGCGAATTACGGTAAATAGTACTTACCACTTGTACCACATCGGCACCCGCCAGAATCATTTTTATTACATCGTTGGCATCGTAAATACCGCGACTTACACAAACGCTTCCGTCAAGATTACCGTATAATAAACCTGCATAACGCAATCCCACCATATGATCTTTGGGATTACTTAGTTCCCATGGATAGAAATATTGTTCTTTATCAATATCAACCTCGGGCTGAAAGAAACGGTTAAAAAGTACATAACCATCGGCACCGGCTTCATCCACCTTTTTGATAAAATTGAGTGGGTTGGTATAAAACAAACTAATTTTTACACTTACCGGAATACTTACAGCATTTTTTACAGCTTTTACAATTTGAATCTGCTTTTCTTCAATCGATTCGCCTGTAACTTCGAAATAACCCGGCACTGCATATAAGTTAATTTCGAGGCCGGCCACACCCGTTTTTTCCAATTCTTTAGCGTATTCTACCCAGGTTGGTTCGTAAATGGCATTTAAACTGGCAAACACAGGTACATCAACACTTTTCACCAATTTCTCTACATTATACAAATGTTCCTTTGGCCCTGCGTGTTCCAAACCAGGAAAAAGATTTGTCATTTCAGCATTACGGTTTTCATATTCCGAAAGCTCCTCATCCATTTGAAGATTTTCTAACTGAATTTGCTCTTCGAAAAGAGAACGATAAACAATTGCACCGATACCTGCTTCTTCTACTTGTTTAATTACATCGGTTTTTGTAACCAGGTTGCTTGCTCCAAGAATAATTGGGTTTTTAAGTTTAATACCCATGTAGGTTGTTGAAAGATCTGCCATAATTATAGTTTTTTTTATTGATTTACCATTCGTTTTTAACAGTAACTGAATTTACAAATATTTTGTTCAAGTTTAAAATTAAATTTTATTGATGAGAGATAGAAAAATTACGAGGCTGAAAGTTGGAAGTATAAAGTTAGAAGATAAAAGAGATGCCCTTGGAATTGAATATGCAATTAAAATATTTTCACAGAAAGTCGGTTGATCACATTCTGCATAGACTCCAAACCCAATCATTCAACAACAAAAAAACCACCTGCCTTTCGACAGATGGTTTATATAAATATTATTGAAAATATTTTTAGAATAATAAACTTAATGTTACAGTTAAACCAGCCATAACAACTGATACCATTGTCATTAATTTAATCAGAATGTTCAACGAAGGTCCTGAAGTATCTTTAAACGGATCGCCAACTGTATCACCAACCACACCTGCTTTGTGTGCTTCGCTGCCTTTTCCTCCAAAGTTTCCTTTTTCGATGTATTTTTTAGCATTATCCCATGCACCTCCGGCATTATTCATAAACACAGCCAAAGTAAAACCAGCAGTTAAACCACCTGCCAAAAGACCAATAACGCCGGCAACTCCCATAAATGCACCTACAATTACAGGAACAAAAATAGCTACCAGCGAAGGAAGCAACATTTCCCTTTGTGCTCCTCTTGTTGAAATTTCAACACATTTTGCATATTCAGGAACTGCAGTACCTTCCAAAATACCTTTGATTTCGCGGAACTGGCGACGAACTTCGTCAACCATAGCGCCGGCAGCACGTCCAACAGCTTTCATTGTCATTGCACTAAACACAAATGCCATCATCGAGCCAAGGAACAATCCTCCTAAAAACAATGGATTGAAAAGTGTAATATCATAAGATGCGGCCAAATCTTTAACCGAGGCAGTTGAAATTTTCACCAATTTGAAGCCTTCCTGCGCGGCTGGAGCAACATCGTTATAAAATATATATTCGCCTTTTGTAATAAATCCTTCGCCACCTTTGGCAATTTTACCAAACCACAACCTTACTTCTTCCATGTAAGCCGAAATAAGTGCCATTGCAGTAAGTGCTGCCGAACCAATTGCAAAACCTTTACCGGTTGCTGCAGTTGTGTTTCCAAGCATATCCAAAGCATCGGTGCGTTCGCGAACTTCTGGTGGAAGCTCAGCCATTTCGGCATTACCACCTGCATTATCAGCAATAGGTCCAAAAGCATCGGTTGCTAAAGTAATACCTAAAGTAGAAAGCATACCTACCGCGGCAAATCCAATTCCGTAAACTCCCATAGCAAAATGAGTAGCACCACCGGCTGCCCAGAAAGAACCCATAATTCCAAGAACGATAGTTACAACAGGAATCCAGGTTGAATACATACCAACTGCCAAACCATCGATAATAGTAGTTGCAGGTCCCTGTTGAGCTTGCTCTGCAATACCTTTTGTAGGTTTATATTCATCAGAAGTAAAATATTCGGTAGCCTGACCGATAATTACACCAGCGGCCAAACCAATAATTACAGCCCAGAAAACGCCCCAGGTTACCCAACCAAAGTAGGCCATTCCGGCCATTGCAATCAGAATCAATAACGAGCTACCACCCGTTCCGATTAATAATGCATTTAATAAGTTTTTCTGTGTTGCCGATTCTTTGGTGCGAACCATAAAAATACCAACAATAGAAAGTATAATACCAATAGCAGCAACAATCATTGGAGCTGTTACAGCTTTTATTGGGTCGATATTTAAATCGCTTAAAACAATTGCAGGAAGAGCAGCACCCAAAGCAGCAGTTGCTAATATAGAACCTGCATAACTTTCGTAAAGGTCGGCTCCCATGCCGGCAACGTCACCCACATTATCACCTACGTTATCGGCAATAGTTGCCGGATTACGTGGATCATCCTCAGGAATACCAGCTTCAACTTTACCAACAAGGTCGGCACCTACGTCAGCTGCTTTTGTATAAATACCACCACCAACACGTGCAAAAAGAGCCTGTGTAGAAGCCCCCATTCCGAAGGTTAACATGGTAGTTGTAATTTCAATTAATTTTTGTGTTTCAGTTGTTCCTTCGTGAACAAACTGTAAGCCTGCAAAATGTAACCCGGTTGCCATATGTTCCGGAGTAAAAATTACTTCAGTTAGTAATAAATACCAGGCTGCAATATCAAGTAATGCAAAACCTACAACAACTAATCCCATTACGGCTCCACTTCTGAATGCAACCTGTAAACCTTTGTTTAATGATTTTGAAGCTCCGTGTGCAGTACGCGCCGAAGCAAATGTTGCAGTTTTCATTCCCAGGAAACCACAAAGGCCTGAGAAAAAACCACCGGTTAAAAATGCAATTGGCACAAATGGGTTTTGAACGCCAAAATAAGCCATTATGGTAAGTAGAATAAAAAGTATTACAAATACAATTCCAACTACTTTGTACTGCCTTTTCAGATAAGCCATTGCACCCTCGCGAACATATTGGGCAATTTCTTTCATCCTGTCAGTACCTTCCGAATTCTTCATCATCGACTTGAAGAAGAACCAGGCAAAAACCAATGCCAGAATAGAGGCAAATGGCACTAATAAGAAAATGTTGCTCATAAGATGATAATTTTTAATGCAACCATAATTATACGGTTACGGTTTAGATATAAATTGTTGAAAATCTCTTTTCTACTTTGGTTTTTGTTAAGCTTTTAAATAAAAACTTCCTTGCAATAGACAAAGTTAATTTTATTGTTGAATTACGAAATTTCTTAAAACCTATTTGACAACAGCTTGAAAATTTTTTAACACTGAAAATTTACAGTTTACAACCAGATGAGTGATATTTATGATAAAACATCAGAATAAACCCCCAATTTGTTCAATTGAGTAAGACAAAATCACCTTGTTCGCCTCTCGTTACTATTTTTTTGGGATGAGTTACAAAAGAAATCAGGGATTTTTAGAATAAAATTTATTACCGCAATAGATAGAATGAATTACATCCTGTAAGAATTAAAAATTCTGCGCCCTAATTCAATTGTAAATCTAACGCCTTAATATTATGTATAATTATACTCTGGAATTTGTTTCACTCTAATTTCAAGCACCGCTTTATTTGATAACTTTTCCTGCAAATAAAAAACAAGACATTACAATGGACAACGAGCATTAACAATGAATCAAAGCCTTTCGTTCTCTTCCATTCATAAGCACCGAAAGCGGTTTATCAAATACCACATGTTTTATAAATTCAGTTTCATGCACCACTGTTTGCTGTTGCAGCGCTTCCATTTTAATTTTTGAGTATCGAGAATTGTGGGGCACCGAAAAATACCCGACATTCATTGAAGTTACATTATGAAAGAAATGTGATCCCAGTGAACCATCCAGCGGAAAATCGGGCAAACCTATTTCCACAATAATTTTAGCTTTCGAAATATGCGCCCAGATAACCGGAATTCCAGTAAATGGATCACGCGAGCCCCACCGTCCCGGACCTATAAGTATGTACCCTTTTCCTTGTGCTTCGAATGTGCTGTTTATCTGGCTTATTTCTCTTGCCATTTGTTTGGTTTTTAACTTATCAAAGTTATCGGGATCAACATAAACCACATCACGAATATCTTTTATTTCACCATTCCCCATGCCCCTTTCCGCATACATAAAAACCTTATCACTGAGTACTGCAGAAATATCAACTTCCACCTGTTCTTCTCGTCGTATTAACGGTTTAATTTGGAGCAGGTAGAGTGTAGGTTT
This sequence comes from Draconibacterium aestuarii, assembly GCA_026671195.1. GTDB lineage: Bacteria > Bacteroidota > Bacteroidia > Bacteroidales > Prolixibacteraceae > Draconibacterium > Draconibacterium aestuarii. Next base: position 30,071 of record JAPOHD010000010.1, read on the forward strand.
TCCATTCTCAGCAGGTTCCAAATCAATAGCATATTCAATTTCCACAGGCGATCCCATCGCTTCTTTAAAAAGTTTCAGAAGCATTTGTAATGCATCTGCCAGAGGTAAATGATTGTATTTTAAAATATTGGCAAAATCAATTATCTTAGGACCGCCTCCCAACACTCCGGGAACAACATCATCATTATCAAACAAATAGGTTGATGCGGAATGCTCCAGTGTTCCATCCTCTTCGGCATCTTTTATCCGGTATTTTTTAATGGCTGCATCTTCACCATCACTCATTAAATCAACGTTTTTCATCGATAAATCGATAGCATAAAACTGCTTTTGTGTATCACGAAGCTGATCTTTTACAGACGTAGGATTCAGATGCGGATATTTAGGACAGAACCGGAATGAATTTTCGCCGCCAACCACGTACATACCTAAACCAACAGCAGCCACAGAAAAACCATCGTCAGGTTCCATATACGAAATGGGATAATAATTATAGGATTGTGCAACCCCCGAAAGCGTAGGATAGTATTTATCGTTGTATTCGTGACCAACTACCTCCTGAATAACTACGGCCATTTTCTCTTCTTCTATTTTATAATTTACCGCATCGAAATACGCCTGTGCCGATTCTGTAAAAATACTTGAATACACCAGTTTAATTGCCGTTTCCAATTGGCTGTAACGCACTTCAATATCTTCGTGATTATTGGGAATCAGATATGTGGCATAAACTCCGGAAAAGGGCTGTAACAGCGAATCTTCAAACAAACCCGATGAACGCACTGCCAGTGGTCGTCTGATCTTCTGCAAATATTCCATCAACCGTTTCCTTATTTTCGAATCGAACTCCGATTCCAGAAAATGTTTACGAATAACATTGTAATCGTTCAGGGAATAAATATCGTCGTAAAGGTTGTTTATTTCTACAAACTTATCGAATTCCAAAGCCCCAATAATTGAGGTAGACGGAATTCGGATATTCATTTCAGGCATTAGTTTTTGAAAATCGATATTTTCGATAAAATTACAGATAAAGGCAATACCTCTTCCCTTTCCTCCAAGCGAACCTTTTGCCATGCGAACAATAAAACGGCTTGCACTTACAAACTCCGGATCGAAATTTACTATAGTACCTTTTAACTTCTCAAACCTTACAATTTTAAACGCATCTAAACAAAACTGGCGTAATTCCTCCGGCGAATCAAAATCTGAAGTCTGCACAGGCATTAACATTTCGGCCAGATTAATTTCGCCACGTGCCATTAACCAGGTAGAAAACGAGTTTCTGCTTCCATGATATTGCAGAGCTCCGGCCGGAACAACCCTTAACTTCTCCTGGAACTCACTTATATTTACTGCTTCAGTTATGGGTAAACCATCCTGACCTTTAAAAACAAAATTTCCAAAACCCAGCCTGCGATACAAAAAATTCAGGATATCCATAGAAAGACTCTCCGAGTTCTTATTGATAAAATCGGCCCCTACACTTTTTGCCCGCTGTGCATTGCTTATATCGTGCGATTGCAACAGTAACGGAATCGGAAATTTGCGGGTTTCTTTTGTATACTTCAGCAACTCAATACCTGCATCTTCGTTTTCCACTCCATCCTTTTCAAACTTCACATCAGAAATTACACACAACATATAACGACGATAGCTATTAATAATCTTAACTGCATCCTCGTAATTATCAACCAAAATAACTTTTGGCCGAGCCCGCATCCTCAAAATTTTATGCAATTCATCTTTGGCATCTTCTTCCACCAACATCTGTGTTTGAGTCATTACCGTTGAAAAAAGCATGGGTAAATACCTCGAATAATATTGAATACTGTCTTCAACCAGCAAAATTACCCGAACACTACCATTCTGTGTATCGCGTGCAACATTTTTCAGATCTTCAATATATTTTATCATAGCCATAAAAACATTTGAGTTTCCATTCCAGACAAATACACGGTCTATAAAATCAAGTTTACGACCTTCTTTCTGAAAATAGCGCAAATCGGCATTGTTATTTACCAACAACAACAAGGGCAATTCGGGACGCATTTTTCGAATCTTTTGAGCAGTATCAACCGGAGTAACTTTATCGACTCCTGCCATTACAATAACCAGGTCGAAATCGCGGTGCTTTAGTGTTAAAATGGCATCTTCTTTTGAGTGCACGCTTGTAAAACGCGGTGCTGCGTATAAATTTAGCTGAAGGTATTCGCCAAAAATTTTATCGCTGAACTGTCCTTCGCGAACAATAGAATACGAATCGTACAAAGTGGCAACCAGCAACACTTCTTTGACTTTTGTGGGCATCAACTCCTGAAAAATGTCGCGGTCGGTTTTTCGCTTTTTATATATGGTAGCCAACGAAATATTTTCGATATCCATTATTGATTTATTTAGATTTTGAATTTAGGTATTTTTTGGGGTTTGCTGAATTATGGACCAAAAAAAATCCCGATTCGTCAGCAGACGAACCGGGATTTTTTTATCTGTAGATAAAATTTAATCCAATTTATGAATTACCAAACCTGAACGTAATTTGGGTTCGAACCAGGTTGTTTTTGGTGGCATAATATTTCCACTGTCGGCAATATTTATTAATTGCTGCATCGACACCGGGTAAAGCGCAAAAGCGGCTTTCATTTCGCCCGAGTCAACACGTTTTTGTAACTCGCCTAATCCGCGAATTCCGCCAACAAAATCAATGCGTTTTGAAGTTCGAAGATCTTTAATATCCAGAATTGGTTCTAAAACCTGTTTTGAAAGAATGGTTACATCCAAAATTCCAATCGGGTCTGCATCGTCGAAAGTTCCAACTTTAGCTGTTAGTTTATACCAACTTCCCGATAGATAAAGACTGAACTCGTGCAGAGCAGCCGGTTTAAAAATTTCGGTTCCCATATTTTCCACGTCAAATCCTTTCGAAAGTTCGGCAAGAAAATCGAGATCCGACAAACCATTCAAATCGGTTACCACACGGTTGTAATCAATAATTTGCAACTGATTATCAGGAAAATGAACTGCCATAAAGTAGTTGTATTCCTCGTGGCCGGTGTGATTTGGATTTTGTCCTGTTTTTTCGGCTCCGATCCTGGCGGCCGCTGCAGTTCGGTGGTGGCCATCTGCTACATAAGTAAAAGGTACTTTTTCTTCGAAAAGTTGCTCCAACTTGTCATTTATCGCTTTGTCATCAATGGTCCAAAAATGGTGTCCGAAACCATCTTCAGCAGTAAAATCGTAATCCGCTTTTTTGCTTTTTACAATTGAATTTACAATTTCATCAATCTCTTCAACGGCTTTGTACGCAAAAAATACGGGTTCGATATTGGCATTCAAATAACGTGTTAACACCATTCTGTCTTCTTCCTTTTCGGGGCGTGTAAGTTCGTGCTTTTTAATGATTCCGTTTTCGTAATCGGCACATGCAGCAGCCCCAACAATTCCGTATTGTGTAATGCCGTTCATGGTTTGTGCATAAATATAATATTTCGCATCGGCATCTTCGGCCAACCAACCTTTCTCCTGAAATGCATTAAAATTCTCAACGGCTTTGTTGTACACTGTTTCAGAATGAATATCATCCACCTCGGGACATTCAATTTCAGCTTTAGTAATTCGAAGTAAGGATTTTGCTTTTCCTTCAGCCATTTTTGCAGCTTCTTCCGAGTTCATTACATCGTATGGAAGGCAGGCCAGTTCTTCAACAATTTCCTGTGGTGGACGAAGTCCTTTGAATGGTTTAATGATTGCCATAATCTATAATTATTGAGATTTTATACTTTTAAAATTTTAAAACCCAAAAATATAAATCCAAATAGGAATAAACGTATTTATACTTGCAAATATGACTTTGAGTAACTTCGAGTTAACTCTGCGAAGCTTTGAGCAAAAATTCTACGAAAGAGCTACATTAAGAATTCACAAAAAGCCAAAGTCCAAAAATCAATTTTATTTATTCACTTGATAGGTTGTATCTCCCTTTTCGAAGAAATCAACAATTTGCTCAGCGGCAGCCAAACCTGCATTTAGATTTGCTTCAGCGGTTTGAGCACCGGCTTTTTTGGGCGTAAAGAAGAAACGTCCCGGGAATTTTTCTTCAAACTCAGCTTCACAGTCAGGAGTTAAATCCGACATGTATTTAATCCCCGGTTTTTCGGTCATAATCCTAACCAGGTCGGGTTCATTAATTACTTCTTTACGAGCGGTATTTACAATAATACTTCCATCTTTTAAATGCTGAAGCACTTCGTAGCTAACCGATTTTAAATGTTCGCCCCGGGCCGGAACGTGAATGGAAACAATATCACTTTTTTCGTAAAGTTGTTCTAACGAGTTCGTAACTTTAAGCCCGATTGCAGCAGCTGCGGCTTTACTGTACCGCGTATAAACAATTACTTTCATTCCCATTGCACGGGCAATCCGAAAAACATTTCGGGCTACAAATCCAAAACCATGCAGACCTAAAGTACGGCCACGCATTTCGCCGCCTGGTTTCCCCGAAAATTGTTCCCGCAATCCAAGAATTGCCAATCCGATAGCTAACTCTGCCACGGCATTTGCGTTTTGCCCGGGCGTATTCATTACTACAATGTTGTTTTCCGAAGCTACTTTCAAATCCACATTATCGTAACCCGCTCCTGCACGAACTACAATTTTTAGATTTTTGCCGGCATTCAGAACTTCTTCATCAAATATATCGCTACGGATTATCGCGGCATCAACATCCTTAACGGCATCGAGTAATTCCTGTTTCTCGAAATATCGTTCAAGCAGACGAACTTCGTATCCTGCCTTTTCGAAGATTTTACTGATTTTTTTTACAGCAACCGGAGCGAATGGTTTAACTGTAGCAATTAAGATTTTTTTCATAACTCATAAAATTTTTGGTTGTAACAGCAACTTGAAAACTGTTAGCTAAAAAAAATGCAGGACTCACAACCTGCATTTCTTTTTTATTTATTCTAATTACTTCGTTTGTTCAAACTCCTGCATGGCTGCTACCAAAGCTTTTATGCTCTCAACTGGCATGGCATTGTAAATTGATGCTCTGAATCCTCCAACCGAACGGTGTCCTTTAATTCCCAACATTCCTTTAGATGTTGCAAATTCCATAAAGTCTTTCTCCAACTCTGCATACTCTGGAGTCATCACAAAGGTTACATTCATTAACGAACGATCTTCCGGTGCCGGTACCGTACTCTGGAACATTTTATTCCGGTCGATCTCGTCGTAAAGAACTTTGGCCTTATCGATATTTACTTTCTCCATTGCTTCAACTCCTCCGTTTTCTTTTAACCAACGTAAGGTTTGCAAACACGCAAAAACCGGAAGTGTTGACGGAGTATTAAACATCGACTCGCTTTTAATATGCGTTCTGTAATCCAACATGGTCGGAATCGGACGCTCTACTTTTCCCAGCGCTTCGTCTTTAACAATAACCAAAGTAGCGCCAGAAGGCCCCAGGTTTTTTTGTGCTCCGGCATAAATCAAATCGTACTTCGAAACATCAAATGGACGACTGAATATATCTGATGACATATCGGCTACCAACTGAACATCAACCTGAGGAGTTGGAATTTGCGTACCATAAATAGTATTGTTCGATGTATAATGGAAATAACTTACATCTGAAGGAACTTTATATCCTTTTGGAATATAGTTAAAAATCGCGTCTTCGGAAGAAGCAACCTCAACCACTTCACCAAAAAATTTGGCCTCTTTAATGGCCTTCTTCGACCAGGCACCCGTATTTAAATACGCTGCTTTTTTATCCATCAAATTATAAGGAGCCATTAAAAACTGGGTACTTGCACCACCTTGTAAAAAAAGAACGGAATACCCTTCAGGAACTTTTAACAGTTCTTTTACCAGGGCAACGGCTTCGTCCATAACTGCTACAAATTCTTTGCTTCGATGCGACACTTCCATCACTGAAAGTCCGGTATCGGCAAAATTCATGACAGCTTCCGCAGTCTTCTCTTTTGTAAATTCGGGCAGAATTGAAGGTCCTGCGTAAAAATTATGCTTCTTCATAAATACAACAATTAAGGTGAATAATTTTTAATCTGTAACCCTGCAAACACCACTACAAAAGTACGTGAATCGTTGGTGTCTAGCAGATGAGAAAAATCAAGTTTATTTCTATTTTTATGAGTTTTAAAACACTGATATACAACACAAAATCGAATGACAGAAATCATTCTTCCTATCATTCACAGGTTAACATTTTCGGTATCAACCTGTTGTTGGTGACAAATTTATTGTATTCTGAGAAACAAAACCATAAATTCTGCCTGAAATGGATTTTAATGGCTTTTATTTAAAACAGGTTTAAATTATTGTGCAGAAATCATTTTTCCAATAGCAGAGAAATTAATATGGAAACCTTTTCCAAAGCTTTGGTTTAGTGGCTGTATTATTACGTAAAAAAGCCACCCCGGAAAACGGAATGGCTTGTTAATTTGGATTTGTTTTATTGATTATATAAAAGGTATTTTTACAATTTCAGCTGGGATTGTTTTGTTGCGGATCTTTACAAAAATACCGGTGCCAAACGCCGAATATTCTTTAGCAACGTAACCCATTCCAATTCCTTTATTCAAAACCGGCGACATAGTTCCGGATGTAACGTTACCAATTACTTCTCCTTCTGCGTTTACCAGTTCGTATCCATGCCTAGGAATTCCTCGTTCGGTTAAAACAAAACCTCGCAAACGACGCCTTACACCTTCGTTTTTTTGCATGGTTAAAAATTCGCGATCAATAAATTTCCGGCCATTGTTGAATTTGGTAATCCATCCCAAACCGGCTTCAATTGGCGAGGTGGTATCATCAATGTCGTTTCCATACAGGCAATATCCCATTTCCAAACGTAATGTATCGCGGGCTGCCAAACCAATGGGTTGAATTCCGAACTCTTCACCAGCATTAAAAATGGCATTCCAAATCTGCTCTGCCACATCGTTTCTGAAATACAACTCAAAACCACCTGCTCCGGTGTAACCTGTTGCCGAAATAATTACATCATCAACTCCGGCAAATTTATCGGTGGTAAACGTATAAAACTTTATATCTGAAAGATCTACATCAGTTAATTTTTGTAATACTTCAGTAGCTTTTGGCCCTTGAATAGCCAGCTGACTGATGTTGTCGGAAGCATTTTCCAACTCAGCCCCCACTTCTTCATTTTGAGCAACAACCCAGTTCCAGTCTTTTTCTATATTGGCAGCGTTAACAACCAGCATATATTTTTCAGGTTCATAATAATAAACCAGCAGATCGTCTACAATTCCGCCTTTCCCATTTGGAAAACAACTGTACTGCGCTTGTCCTTGTATTAGAATCCGTGGATCGTTTGATGTAATTTTAGCTACCAGATCCAATGCCCGTGGTCCTTTTACCCAAAACTCGCCCATGTGCGAAACATCAAACACTCCAACAGTCTCACGTACACACATGTGTTCGGTTTTAATTCCACTGTACTCAACAGGCATTTCGTAACCAGCGAATTCCACCATTTTAGCACCCAGACTTTTATGTATTGTATTAAATGCGGTTGTTTTCATTTATTTCAAATTATGTACTCAAAAAAAAATCTTAGTTCATTTACTAACCATCGTTTTCACAAATAGAAGTGATAAATAAACCGGTTTATATTCGTTGAAGAATTTATGTTTGCAAAACTATAGATTCAAAAACTACGCAAATATGAATTTTATCAGACATTAAACAAAATGCAGAATTGATTATTTTATTAATTTGCGGAACATTTTAAACAATAACATGGATAAACATTCACAACTAATCCACACCAAACAAATTGATGCAATTTCGGGAGACGACACTGGATTTAAAATTGAATTGATAAATATTTTCCTGGAGCAGATTCCCGAATTTATTTCGAATATGACCAATTCTTACAACGAAGAAAACTGGAAGGTACTGGCCAGGGAGGCGCATACTGCAAAATCTTCGGCCCTTACTTTTGGAATGGACGAAACTGGTGATCTTTTAAAAAATATTCAGCTGCACACCGAGAACAATGATCTTGATTTCCTTCCGGATTTGTTAACAAAAGTAGTCGACCAATTAAAAACAGCTGTTACCGAACTGGAAGAGCTAAAAAAATCTCTTTAATATTGTTTAATTTTCCGAAAAATGATTAATGAAACCATTGGTTGGATTGGAAATATTTTATTTGCCATTTGTGGTGTTCCGCAGGTTATAAAAACTTTTCGAACCAAAAGTGCCAAAGACTTAAGTCTTCTGTTTTTGTGGCTTTGGTTGAGTGGCGAACTACTTACGTTTATATATATTATTGTAGGTGATTGGGAAACTGGAATTGCACATTTTCCACTTTATTTTAATTATATAGTAAATGTATTTATGGCATGTTATCTTATTTATGCCAAATATGTGTATCCCCAAAAGTATCGCCCCGATTGATACACTTGCTAAAAATATTACACGAGTGAATAAACAAAAAGAGATCTATTCCAAAAAGAACAGATCTCTCCACCAAAGCGTATTAAAAATCTATATTTAGTTTCTGAATACCAAACGATTTCCCTCTTCATCAATTACAACCGGCTTATCTTTCTTAACCTGCCCCGAAAGAATTCGTTTTGAAAGTTCATTCAATACATATTTCTGTAGAACTCGTTTAACTGGCCGGGCTCCAAAATGCGGATCGAATCCGAATGTTGTCAACCAATTAATTGCCTGTTCTGTTATTTCAATTTCCAAATCGCTACCCGATAAACGTTTTACAACCTCTTTAAACTGCAGTTTTACAATCTTGTTAATATCTGTTTTATTTAAAGGAGTGAATACAATCGTTTCATCAATACGATTTAAAAACTCAGGGCGGATAGTTTTTCGAAGTATTTCGAGCAATTGATTTTGGGTACGTTCCAAAATGGCTGTCTCATTTTCGGAAGTCATATTTTCATAATTCTCTTGGATTATGTGCGATCCCAAATTCGATGTCATAATAATAATGGTGTTTTTGAAATTTACCGTCCGTCCTTTGTTGTCGGTTAAACGACCATCATCTAAAACCTGCAAAAGCACGTTAAAAACATCGGGGTGCGCCTTTTCAATTTCGTCGAAAAGAACCACCGAATAAGGTTTATGCCGAACGGCTTCAGTTAACTGCCCTCCCTCGTCGTAGCCCACATAACCGGGAGGCGAACCAATTAGCCGGGTTACCGAGAACTTCTCCTGGTATTCCGACATGTCGATTCGGGTAATCATATTTTCGTCGTTAAACAGATATTCTGCCAAAGCTTTTGCCAACTCTGTTTTTCCCACACCTGTTGTTCCTAAAAATATAAACGATCCGATTGGACGTTTTTCGTCCTGCAAACCTGCACGACTTCGGCGCACTGCATCCGAAACGGCTTCAATTGCTTCATCCTGACCAATAACCCGGGCATGCAACTCCTCCTCCATATGAAGCAATTTCTCACGTTCGCTTTGCAACATTTTCGAAACCGGAATTCCGGTCCAACGAGCAACAACCTCAGCAATATCTTCAGTGTCCACCTCTTCTTTTATCAGGTTTTCACCCTTTTTCATTTCCTCCAGCTCCTGCTGTGATTGTGCTATTGCAGCTTCAGCTTCTTTTACCTTGCCATAACGTAATTCAGCCACCCGACCATAGTCTCCCTGGCGCTCGGCCTGATCGGCTTCGAACTTATAGGTTTCAATTTCTTCCTTCTTTTTCTGAATCGCTTCAATCACCGATTTCTCCGATTGCCATTTAGCACGCAACCTCGATTGCTCTTCTTTCAAATTTGAAATTTCTTCGCCCAGTGAGGCCAGCTTCTTAGTGTCGTTTTCGCGTTTTATTGCTTCTCTCTCAATCTCCAACTGTTTTACACGACGCTCAATTTCATCCAATTCTTCCGGAACTGAATCAATTTCCAAACGTAGTTTTGCCGCAGCTTCATCCATTAAATCAATGGCCTTATCGGGCAAAAAGCGATCGGAAATATAACGCTGCGATAATTCAACCGAAGCAATAATAGCATCATCTTTAATTTGCACTTTATGATGATTCTCGTATTTCTCTTTAATCCCCCGCAAAATCGAAATGGCACTTAAAGTATCAGGCTCATTTACATGAACGATTTGGAAACGACGCTCCAAGGCTTTGTCTTTTTCGAAATATTTTTGATACTCACTTAAAGTTGTTGCCCCAATAGCACGAAGCTCGCCTCGTGCCAAAGCGGGTTTTAAAATATTGGCGGCATCCATTGCTCCTTCACCTTTCCCGGCACCAACAAGCGTATGAATTTCGTCGATAAACAAAATCACCTCATCGTTCGAATGTACAACTTCGTTTACCACAGCTTTCAAACGTTCCTCAAACTCGCCTTTGTACTTTGCACCGGCAACCAAGGCCCCCATATCCAGGGAAAATACTTGTTTCGATTTCAGGTTTTCTGGAACATCGCCTCTTACAATTCTATGAGCCAATCCTTCTGCAATGGCAGTTTTTCCGGTTCCTGGCTCGCCAATAAGTATGGGATTATTTTTAGTACGACGCGAAAGAATCTGCAAAATCCGGCGTATTTCATCGTCGCGCCCAACTACCGGATCAAGTTTGCCAGACCGGGCACGCTCGTTCAAATTAATGGCGAACCGATTAAGCGAATTAAACTTATCCTCAGCCGTTTGACTATCAACTTTCGATCCTTTACGAAGCTCCAGAATGGCTGCTGTCAAATCTTTTTTTGAGATACCATTATCTTTCATAAGGCGGCTAATGGAATCTTTCCCTTCCAATAATGCCAGTAAAACATGTTCTACCGAAACATATTGGTCACCCATTTCCTGAGCAAGTCCCAAAGCTTTTTGTAACATCTGGTTCGCAGTGCTGGAAAGATATTGTTCTCCCCCGGAAACTTTCGGATATGATTCAATAATTTTATCGATGGCTTGTTGAAAAATGCCGGTATTTACACCCAGTTTTTTCAATAAAAAGTCAACCACATTCTCGGCTGAATGAATTAATCCCCGCAAAATATGTCCGGTTTCAATTGCTTGCTGGTTATTCCCCTGTGCAACCTGAAAAGCCTGTTGAATAGCTTCCTGCGATTTTATAGTAAAATTGTTGAAATTCATGACTTTAATCTTTTAAAATTTGTTTAGAACGCAATCAAAACACAAGCCATAACCTACTGACAGGCAGAATGTCACAACACACCATATGAAATTGTAACAATTTCATGAAAATTACGAGACTGATGAAAATATGTCAGAAAAGAACAAAAAAAAAACAGAGACGAACCACCATCTCTGTTTCCTAACCTAACTAAATCTATTCTCTATGAAAAAACACTTAAATCTATGCTGCAAAGATACGGAGGAGTTTCGTTAACGCGTATGAACTGAAGTTAAAGAATGTTATGCTGTTTTATTCTGCGACAAGCAAAAACAAGAAACCCGAAAGTGAAAAATTTAACTGTTTTTGGAATACTACCGGAAATTACTTTTGGAGCAAAAAAAACAGAGACGAACCACCATCTCTGTTTCCTAACCTAACCCAATCTATTCTCTATGAAAAAACACTTAAATCTATGCTGCAAAGATACAGAGGAGTTTCGTTAACGCGTATGAACGGAAGTTAAAGAATGTTATGCTGCTTTATTCTGCGACAAACAAAAACAAGAAAACGAAAATGAAAAATTTAACTGCTTTTGGAACACAACCGAGAATCACTTTTGGAGCAAAAAAAAACAGAGACGAACCACCATCTCTGTTTCCTAACCTAACCAAATCTATTCTCTATGAAAAAACACTTAAACTATCTAATTTCTTTACATCAAAAATACTGCGTAATTTCGTTAACGCGTATCAATGGAAGTTAAAGAATGTTAAGAGTTGATTTCTAACTAAATAACCAAGACCTCAGTAATTCAGCAATAATATCAAAATTTTAAACTAATCAGCAAGATTTGTGTTTATACGGTGTAATAGAAAATCCAATAAACTAAGAGGCTATTTTATTCGCATTTTCAGGAATTGAAATTTAGGTGTGGAATAGACAAAAAACGGATAAAATATCAAAATTAAATACATGAAAATACATACCAAAGCAATGATTTTCGTTGAAATTAAAAGCTTTCAATTTTGAAAAAATAAGACTACATTAGTGACCCAATTTATACAATAATCTTATTCTAATATTATAACTAAAAATACAATTTTATGGTAAAGCATGTATATACCTTCGGAGCCGGAGAGGCAGAAGGTAAAGCAGACATGAAAAACCTCCTGGGAGGTAAAGGAGCTAACCTTGCTGAAATGAATTTAATTGGTGTTCCGGTACCTCCGGGATTTACAATTACTACAGAAGTTTGTACAATGTACAACGAACAAGGTCAGCAAGCTACATTTGATCTTATTAAACCGGAAGTTGAGGCCGCCGTTGCCCTAGTTGAAAAACTAACTGGAACCAAATTTGGAGACAAAGAAAATCCATGTTTGGTATCTGTTCGGTCGGGGGCTCGTGCATCAATGCCGGGAATGATGGATACAGTTCTTAACCTTGGGATGAATGAAGATGCAGTTGAAGGCATTTCAAAGAAATCGGGTAATTCACGTTTTGCCTGGGACTCGTATCGTCGTTTTGTACAAATGTATGGCGACGTTGTTATGGAAATGAAACCAGCGAGCAAAGAAGAAATAGATCCATTTGAAGAAATCATAGAACAGCTAAAAGAGGAAAAGGGTATTCAGTTGGATACTCAGTTTACCACTGAAGATTTACAAGAGCTGGTTAGGCGTTTTAAAGCGGCCGTTAAAAAAGTTACCGGAAAAGATTTCCCGACCGATCCGTGGGAGCAACTGTGGGGATCTGTTGCAGCGGTATTTAATAGCTGGAACAACGATCGTGCAATTCTTTATCGTCGTTTGGAGCAAATCCCTGGTGAGTGGGGAACTGCAGTTAACGTGCAAGCCATGGTATTTGGTAACATGGGAGAAAACTCGGGCACAGGTGTTGCATTTACACGCGATGCTGCCACCGGAGAAGATATTTTTAATGGCGAGTATTTAATAAATGCACAGGGAGAAGACGTTGTTGCAGGTATTCGGACACCACAGGAAATAACAATTGAAGGATCAAAAAGATGGGCTGTCCTTCAGGGTGTTAGCGAAGAAGACAGAACCTCAAAATATCCTTCACTGGAAGAGGCAATGCCAGAAATGTATCGCCAGTTAAATGAAACACAGCAAAAACTGGAAGATCATTACAGCGATATGCAGGACCTTGAATTTACTATTCAGGAAGGTAAGTTATGGTTATTGCAAACCCGCAACGGAAAACGTACCGGTGCCGCAATGGTAAATATTGCAATTGATATGCTGGAAGAAGGTCGTATTGACGAAAAAACAGCATTAAACAGAATTGATGCCGCTAAATTAGATGAATTGCTTCACCCTGTATTTGATACAGCCGCAATGAAAACAGCAACAGTTTTGGCAAAAGGACTACCAGCTTCTCCGGGCGCTGCCACTGGCCAGGTTGTATTTTTTGCCGATGAAGCGAACAAATATCCTGAATCAGTGCTGGTACGTGTTGAAACCTCTCCTGAAGATTTGGAAGGAATGCACATCGCCAAAGGTATTTTAACTGCACGAGGAGGGATGACTTCACACGCTGCCGTTGTTGCCCGCGGAATGGGCAAATGCTGTGTTTCGGGTGCCGGGGCTGTAAAAATCAACTACAAAACCCGTGTAATGACCATCGATGGCGTTGAATTTCAGCAAGGAGACTGGATTTCGTTAAACGGAACAACAGGTGAAGTTTACAAAGGAAAAGTGGCAACCATGGATCCTGAAATGAGTGGAAACTTCGCTAAGATTATGGACCTGGCTGCAAAATATACAAGAATGGCAGTTCGCACAAACGCAGATTCGCCTGCCGATGCACAAGTTGCCCGCGACTTTGGAGCACAGGGAATTGGTCTTTGCCGTACCGAGCACATGTTCTTCGAAGGCGAAAGAATTAAAGCAATGCGCGAAATGATCTTAGCTAAAACTGAAGTCGAGCGTCGTAAAGCATTAGATAAATTATTGCCCTACCAACGTGAAGATTTTGAAGGAATTTTGGAAGCAATGGCTGGTTACGGAGTAACAATTCGTTTGCTCGACCCACCGCTTCATGAATTTGTTCCACACGAAGAAGCCAACCAAAAAGAAATGGCGGACGAAATGGGCATATCGGTTGAAGCAGTAAAAGCACTGGTTGAGGATCTTCACGAATTTAACCCGATGTTAGGGCACCGTGGTTGTCGTTTAGGTAACACCTATCCTGAAATAACCGAAATGCAGGCTCGCGCAATTATTGAAGCTGCTGTTAATTTAACTCAAAAAGGAGTTGATGCCCGTCCTGAAATTATGGTTCCATTAATTGGTACTGTTAAAGAATTCAAATTACAGGCTGACATTATTAACACAACTGCAGAAAAAGTATTTGCAGAAAAAGGTGCAAGATGTGATTATATGGTTGGAACAATGATTGAAATTCCACGTGCTGCAATGACTGCGGATTTAGTGGCCGAGCATGCAGAGTTCTTCTCATTTGGAACAAACGACCTTACACAAATGACCTTTGGATACTCTCGTGATGATGCTGGTAAATTCTTACCTATCTACATTGAAAAAGGCATTTTGAAAAACGATCCGTTCCAGGTTCTTGACCAGGAAGGTGTTGGACAAATTGTAAAAATTGGTGTCGAAAAAGGTAGAAGTACAAAACCTGACTTAAAAGTGGGTATTTGTGGAGAACATGGAGGCGAGCCTTCATCTGTGAAATTCTGCAATAGTGTTGGAATGAACTACGTAAGTTGTTCTCCTTACCGTGTGCCAATTGCACGCGTTGCTGCAGCTCAGGCAAATATTGGATAAACACCTGACAACAAACATATTAAAAAGCCGTTTCTTTTAGAAACGGCTTTCTTTTTGTCTTTTTTCCTGATAATTATGCGTAGTTCTACGTATGCATTTTGCGTAGAACTACGTATCAAAGTCACGTAGAATTACGCTTTCTTTTTAATAAAATATTGCTGAAATTTGTAAGACACAAAACGGAAAAAATTGATGGCAAATAAGCAACAAGATAAATTACACCTGGTACACTTTCGCACGATAGATATATTTAACAACACTCTCGTAGTCTTATGCTCAATTCATCTAACTTTCAGCACATTTATACCACATTCAATACTGTCCCTCTTCCCTGAATTACGATGAAAAAATAAGGCTTACGGATTTTCCGATTTAGGGGTGCTTGTACAAGTGCCCCTTCTTCTTTTAATTACGGTTATGTTTAAGAATTTATCTTAATATTTACCAACTTATTTTTAATCGCAAAAATCACCAAACCGGCCATATTTTTTGTTTTCGACTTTTCCAGAAGAGTCCGTTTATATCCTTCAACCGTTCGGGCACTCAACGAAAGTTTCTCTGCAATTTCTACTGCTGTTAACTCGTTGCATATTAATTCCAGAATATCAAGTTCGCGCTTATTAAATTTGAATTTCTTAATTATTCCCTCGACTTTGCCTTTTGTCAACATCGAATCCAAAACTGCCCCCGACAAACTACTTGAAAAATAAAAATCATTCTTCATCACCATTCTAATGGCAAGCTCCAACTCTTCCGGATCGGCATTTTTAAGCAAGTAACCATTTATTCCCTCATTCACTAAAAACGAAACCATTTGTGTGTCGTCTTCCATGCTAAGTACAACAATCCGAATCTCGGGGTGCTGCTTTTTAAGGTACTTTGTAGTCTCAATCCCATCCATTTCGGGCATATTAATATCCAGAAGAACTAAATGTGGTTTTGTTTCACTCTCTTCCAAAAGCTTCAATAGTTCCACACCGTTACCAGCTTCACCAATTTCTCCAACGTTATCAAAATCAGAAAGTAAAGCACTCATCCCCTTTCTAAACAATTTATGATCGTCGCAAACTACAATATTTATTTTCTCATCATTCATTGGTATCCAAAAAAATAATGGCTCTTGAGCCTTTCCCTTTAGTTGATCTCATTTTAAAACGTGCACCTGCCATTTCCGTTCGGCTTTCCAGGTTTTTTAGTCCAAGGCCTGTATTCACTTTTTCTTCTAAATTAAATCCCTGTCCATTATCAACTATGGCAATCGCCAACGATTTGTTAGAAAAACGGGTATTCACATTTATTAAAGTTGCCCCCGAGTGTTTTATTGCATTATTCATAAGCTCCTGTACTACCCTAAAAAGTGCCAACTCCTTTTTACTGTCAAAACGAAACTGTTCGCCGCTTTTCCAGCATTCAATTTTTAAATCCTCAGCCTTATTCACCCAATTTGCCAATTCTTCCAAAGCAAAGAATAAGCCCAGTTTTTCCAGTGCCGGAGGTAATAAAGCTCTCGAAATTCGTCGAACTTGTGTGATTACATCATCCAAATATATTTTGGTTTCCACAGCCAGTGCTTTGGCATTTTCCTCTTCCGACTTTCTTTCGATTCGGCCCACATTAAGTTTTACAACCGAAAGCATGGCACCAACTTCGTCATGCAAATCCTGAGCGATTCGTTTGCGTTCTTTTTCCTGCGCCTGAATTGTATTCTGTAATATTTGCTGTTGCTGTTCCTGTCTAACCTGATTGAGCTCCAGTTGTTTCTGCAGCAAACGCTTTTGATAAGTAATAAAAAAGAAAAAAATACCTCCGGCCAGTAGCAACATACCCACTGAACCTATAAAATAGACCAAAACTACATCAGCACTACCAGAATCCATAATTAAAAATTATTGTCACAACCGACTAAAATACTTAACAAAATTGATATTTGTATATAATCAATAAATAATTTAAAAATGAAGTACGGCTTGGCAAATAACTTTCTTAAATGTTCCGGTTGAAAAAGTAGTTGAAACCAATATTAATTTACAAACGTTGTGCTGTGTTTATGCTGCTTTCCTGTCTTCCAAAAACCAATGGCTATTAATATGTAAAAGCCCACATTAAAAACCGTAAAATAAATATTAACCAGTTTCGAAAACTCCCTGGAATAATCCAGAATCATCATAAAAAGTATGTTATAAAATAGATTGGCTGAAAAATAGAGTAACACAGCTGTATTAATCCACACCATTGGTTCAGCACTCAACTTACTAATATTTGTTTCAATCATTACCTTATTAAAATACAAGATTGAAAATAAAACAAGAATTAAGCTACTGATGGCACGTGTATTTGAATATTCATAAAATCCCTGAATGAAAAGAAGATTAATAATACAATAAAGCTCAAAAAGTACCATGGAAACAATAATCCATTTGGCGATTTTAGATTTATTAAAATGAAAATAGTACAGAAACGCGAGCAGCAGAAACTCAATGGGGCCATATATATGTGTCCCTGGTAAAGTATTTTTTACCCCCAACCGACTTAACAAATGCAGTAATACTTCTGTTACAAGGGCATAACATACAAAAATGTATAAAAAGACATATTTCTTTTTAAGTGATTTAATAAAAACAGTTCCAAGAATTACTGCACTAAGTTCCGAGAGAATGTTAAGATACAAATAAAAAGGCATGAAAATTACGTGTTGTAAATACTTCGTTCATCGCAATTGGGCGGGCAAATACTTGCATAGTCATAATCTTCACGGCTTTCGTCAACTGATCTCATATCTTCTGATGAAGCCATTGCACTAAGAATTACAGTCATTGTTTTCTGAATTCCAAACTCGATCTTAATATCAGGTTTACTCTGTACATTAAAAAGTTCGTGTAATTCAAATTTGGTTAAAAGGTAAGCATTCGGATATATGTACTGTCGGTATGGTGCCTCAATGTCTTTCGTATCCAACTCTCCGCTACGCCACTTCCTGTATAAATGAATACTTTCAATAACAGCTTCAGTATTGTCCGACATGTCAGCATTCGGCGCACCTAACTTAAACACCGGCGTTTCATAATCGGCGTAAACATCGCCACTTCCCAGCAAAAATGAAGAAACGGCAAAAGCACACAATTCGTATTTATCATCCTTTTTGGTAGCTTCCAATCCAAGATATATACGCACCCGGTTTTCATTTTCGCCAATTAAAGTTTTATACGTTTCTTTTTGAAGAATTAAATCCGGCACAATTAGGTTAAAAGTTTCTTTTGCTTCTTCTTTAAAGTTTTTTCGCCAATTCGCTGCTTTTCTGGGGGCAAGTTGATCTCGTTTCAATTTAGTTGTCATACATTAAGTATTTGGTTTTGATAAAAATAGATAAAATGTTTTACATAAATGCATTTAAAAAAATATATTATAACACTGTTGCCCGGTAAAAAGTATTCATTATTAACAGACCCTTCGCTTCATTTCATTACGCTCAGGATGACAAGGAGTTACGACTGACAGGGCTTTGGGGAGGGATCTCTTTAACTTTAATCGGACAGTAGTGATATTATAACAATACCGGTTATTTGATTTTTACCCTCAACAGGTACTACATGTAAACATTATAATCCCGGGGCTAATAATTCTAAAAAGATTCCAATTCAGAACAAAATTTATTTCGAATACTCTTCAATAAAACTGCCCGCCAAAAATTTTAACGGGCAGTGCTGTTAAACAAGAAACAGTATAAATCTAAGGTTTAGTAAAATACTTACTAAAATTCATCGTAATTATAATCGTCGTTAAAATGATACCCCTGACTTATATATCCATCGTTGTATGCATAATATCTTTCGGGATAATGCACAAGGCTGAATCCTTGATTCCCCCACTCGAAAAATAAATTACCTAATCTAAAATACATATAACCATTAATGTAAACTTGTTCATATCCTCTTGGTAAATAATCAAATTCAAAACCAAAAGGAAGATCAACCAAAACATAACCAACCCCCATTCGATATCTGAAAAAATGGCCGTTGTAACAGTAGTAATTATGATGGTTGTGTACAAATATCTGTGGACGATAATCGAATCGACGAATTACATGACCGTATTTATAATGATGGTAATAGTGGTTGTGATACACATAAGAGCGAGGATTATAACCATAATAATAATCGCGCCAACTGTTTTGATTCCAACGATAACGTTCCCAATTACGATCCCAGTGATTGTATTTTTGATGATTGTAACGACTGTAATATTTACTATCATTACGGTTGTAATTCATTTTTCCAGGACGTTTATTACCAGTCCAATACCCACTCTTGCCTTTGTAATTTTTATTGGGGATATACCTTTTATCGGTATTGTCCACACGGTAGAAATTGCGATTATGTGTTGCCGAACTTCTATCCGGCTTACGTATATTCGAACGACTTGATGTTGAACCTGACTTATTGTTTGTGTAACGAGTATCTCCCCCCGAACGATTTGAACTGCGCGTTACATCTGTTTTACTGCTGCGATTTGCATAAATACCTGCATTCCTGTTTGTTGTTCCCCTACTATTTGTATTACCGGGCTGTGTAGAGTATTTCCGAACATCTTCTCTACTTTTACTCACGGTTCGTGGTGCAGATTGACTTCTTTGGCTATTTTGTGAATTATTAATTGTAGCATTTTTATTCCTATTATTCGAATCTCGCGATACTGAAGTTTTTGATTTTTGCTGAACATTTCGTTTCGCTTTTAATTTTGGGTCCACAGATGTTCGTTGTACTTTATCGTAGTCTTTATAAGTACTTTTCTTCTGAACTGTTTCCCTTACATTCTTCCTTCTATCCGGTTCTCTGTTTTCAGCGTGTTGCTGAGTTGACCGGCGTTGAGCTTGTGCAGGAAGTATTGTTGCTGTTGTAACTGCCGCCAGAGTAATCATCGTGGCAAACAGTCTTAATTTTGTTGCTTTCATGATAATAGATTTAAAAATTCAACAAATTGTTTGCTTTGCTCTTTTGGCGCGCCTAAAATAAAAACCGGTATTTGATGTACGTATTGCAAAGGCTGTGCCAAAACATAACACTAACAATCCCGCCCACACAGAACGCACTAATAATCAGCCACGTTTGCCTCTCTTTTTTTTCTAATTAATTCTCTCTACTTTTGCAGCGATTTATTGGTATATGGGAAGAATATTATCTATCGATTACGGAAGAAAACGGGTAGGGATTGCAGTTACCGACCCGTCTCAAATTATTGCCAACCGACTTACAACGGTTGCCACACATACCATTTGGGATTTTTTAAAAGAGTATTTTGAAAAAGAGCAGGTAGAAGCTGTAGTTGTAGGTTACCCTAAACAAATGAACAACCAGGCTTCAGAAGCTGTTAGGTATATAAATCCATTTTTAAAAAAATTTCAGCAAATATATCCTGAAATGAAATTGGAGATTTTGGATGAGAGATTTACATCAAAAATAGCTTTTCAAACCATGATTGATGGTGGACTGAAAAAGAAAAAGAGGCAGGACAAGGCAATGGTTGATGCGGTGAGTGCAACTATTATTCTGCAAAGTTATTTAGAACAGAGAAGAAATTTAATGAAGTAAAATGAACTTGATAAAAATTACCATCTATAAGGGTATACTATTTCAATCAGGTTTTTTTAACTACCAACAATAGAAAAATAGATACGAATGAAATATCCGGTAACGGTATATGGCGATCCACTTTTGCGCAAAAAGGCCAAAGAAATTGATAAAGACGATCCAAATTTGAAAGAAATTATTGAAAATATGTGGGAAACCATGTATTATTCTGATGGTGTTGGATTGGCAGCTCCACAGGTAGGCAAGTCTATTCGTTTATTTGTTATCGATGCATCTTCGGGTGCCGATGAAGAACCCGAACTGGAAGGATTTAAAAAGGTATTTATTAATCCTGAAATTATTGATACCGATGGTGAAGAGTGGATAATGAACGAAGGTTGTTTAAGTTTGCCTGAAATAAGAGAAGATGTTTCGCGCCCGGATGAAGTGACTATTCGTTATTTCGACGAGAACTTTGAGGAGCATGAAGAAACCTACAGAGGTTTTGCAGGTAGAGTTATCCAACATGAGTATGATCATTTGGAAGGCGTACTATTTATCGATCATTTGTCACCATTACGTAAACGTTTATTAAAAGGGAAGCTCCAAAACATTGCTAAAGGAAAAGTTATTCCACACTACAGAATAAAAGTTCCGTAAAACCGTAACCCTTTCCTCCGTTTTTCGTTTGAGTGAGAAATCCTTCAGGCGAATACCGTGGAAAACACCTTTCAAAAAATACCCTTTCTCAGAATTGCACTGGCATTTGCCATTGGTGTTCTAATTGGTAGCTACATTAAGGTATCCCCAAATATACTCCTTACAGCATTGCTCCTCACTCTGCTGATCCTGTTAATTATAAATAATAAATACAGTTACTTTCTTGCCTCTGCTTTTGGTTTTTTTGTTCACCTCTTATTTCTGATTCTGGGAACAATTGTGTTTACCAACTACAATACTGAACCCTATTTTTTTGAAAAGGGAATTTCGGTTGGAACAATACTGGAAAGGCCGCAGGAAAAACAAAACTCTTACAAATCAATAATTGAAATCACTGCTGTTAAAACCGGTAATTCAATCTCTCGTACCAACGAAAAGGTATTGGTGTATTTTGCAAAAAGTGAACGAGTTAAATCATTAAAACCAGGCGATCAAATAAGTACAAACACCTCTCCTGAAGTGATAAAAAATTATGGCAATCCTTATGAATTTGATTATAAAAGGTATCTGAAAAACAAACGAATTTACAGGCAGGTGTACTTAAACGACAGAAACTGGAAACTCACAAATCACAGCTCCGTCACTCTGCCTGTAAAAGCCGAAATACTCCGCGAAAAACTCCTGAAAATTTACCACAACCAAAACCTGGGTTCAAATGAAACTGAAATTTTATCGGCCCTGACGTTGGGCTACAAACGAGATTTGGACCCTGAAACCAAGCGAGTATTCTCAGCTGCCGGAGCAATGCATGTACTGGCTGTTTCCGGATTACATGTTGGAATTATTTTTATGGTTTTCAACTTCATTTTTGGGTTCTTGAAAAAGCATAAAACCGGACGCTATATTTTTGTACTATTTGCAATTGTACTGCTGTGGTTTTATGCTTTCATCACGGGATTATCGCCTTCGGTATTGCGAGCAGCCACAATGTTTAGCATTGTTATTATTGGCGACAATATGAATCGCAGAGCGAACATTTACAATTCGTTGTCTGCTTCAGCGCTCTTTTTATTACTGATAAATCCCAACAATCTTTTCGAAGTTGGATTTCAGCTCTCCTACTCAGCCGTTTTCGGTATCGTTTATTTGTATCCCAAACTGGAAAAACTATTCCCGGTTAAAAACAAACTCCTTAAATTCTTTTGGGATTTGGTTTGCGTTTCAATTGCAGCCCAAATTGCCACATTCCCTTTAACTTCATTTTATTTCAACCAGTTTCCTACTTTTTTCTGGCTCACTAATATTGTAATAATTCCGGCCATTACTTTGCTTATTCCATTAGGAATTTCCATGCTACTATTTTCACAAATAGCATTCATTTCATCAGGTTTGGCGTTTCTGGTAAAATGGATGATAAAAACGGTATATTTTGTTTTGCAATTTATCGAATCACTTCCGTATTCAACAACTGATATCTCACTTTATCCCGTCGAACTTTTTCTTTTACTCACTTTTATGTTTTTTACGTTTATACTTATTAAAACTAAACAAACAACCTACCTAAAGTTAGCATTTACGGCCCTGCTTTTCTTTTCAATTTCTGTTTTACAGGCCAATTTCAGCCAACAAAGAAGTCGCGAAATAATTGTTTTTAACAATCCGAAAAACCCGACTGTCCAGCTAGTTGCAGGAAGAAAAAACTATGTCATTTCAAAAAACCAATTTGAAAAAGACGACTTTTTCTATCGGCAAATTCAGAGTATTAATCGAAAAAAAAGATTGATTGAACCTGTCTGTGTTCAAAGCAATAATTTTTACTCGGATGATTTTTTGTTTCAAAAAAGTGGGCTTCTTCTTTTCGAAGGAGAAATTATACTATTCGCCAAAAAAGGACAAAACCTTTTTACTTCCTTTCACCCAGATTATATTATTATTGATCAAAATATAACACCGAATTTACCAGAGATTACCAATAATACAAAAATCATTTCGGCAAAACAGCTTTATCCTTCCTTAAAAAGCAACAATTTACATTTATTAATAAGTGACGGGGCTTTTCACCATAAATGGAAGAGGTAATTTAAATGCAATACTGCCTCATAATCATTATGAACCACTACTTATTGTCAGGCTAGTAACACATGATTTAAAATACAATAACGGGCAAGGATAAAAAACGTAGCTTATTTTTTGTAATTTAGTATGTTAAATTTTGTGTAGCTTATCGGGTTTAAGAAACAATTTTGAATTGTAGTTAAGAACATATTACATTATTTTGCTCCAATATTATAAGACAGACAGATGAAAGTTGTAATTGCCGGCGCGGGTGAAGTTGGAACGCATTTAGCACGAATGTTAACCAATGAAAATCACGACATTGTTCTATTAGACGATTCTCCAGAGAAGCTTTCTAAGATTAGTGCAGAAGTGGATTTAATGACCATAACCGGATCTGCCCATTCTTTTCAGGATTTGAAGAAGACCGATCTTGCAAAATCTGATTTATTTATTGCAGTAACTCCTTTCGAAGAACGAAATGTATTGGCTTGTTCAATGGCATCGTATCTTGGAGTTGGCAGAACAATTGCCCGAATAAATAACCAGGAATACTTACAGGAAAGTTATCGTAAGAAGCTGAATAACCTGGGCATTCATGAATTAATTTACCCAGAGAGTTTGGCAGCCAAAGAAATTGTGGCCTCGGTAAAACAAACTGCAACCCGGCAACTCATTGAATTTTCAAATGGCAAACTGATTTTGATGGGAATCAAAGTTCGCGAAAATGCACTGATTCTTAATAAAACTTTTGAAGAACTGTCGCAGGAAAATCAACACTTGCTTGTTGTAGCCATTCAGCGAAATAATATAACCATTATTCCAAAAGGAACCGACTTCATAAAAAATGGTGATGTGGTTTATTTTATTACCACACGTAGCGAACAACAAAATGTATTTGACCTTACCGGGAAAAAACAGTTTGATGTAAAAAACATCATGTTTTTAGGTGGAAGTCGAATTGCTCAGAAAGCCATTGAAAAACTGGGCGACAATTATCGCATCAAGATTATTGAAGATAGCAGGGAGAAATGCGAACAAATTGCCGACAAGTTTGAAAATGTTCTTGTTATAAATGGCGATGGCCGAAACCTAAACCTGTTAAAAGAAGAAGGTATTGAAAAAATGGATGCTTTTGTGGCCACTACCGGAAATTCGGAAACCAATATTTTGGGATGTCACCTGGCAAAAAGTTTTGGAGTTCGCCGAACAGTTGCCGAAGTTGAGAACCTGGCATATATGAGCCTGGCCGACAACATGAACATTGGCAGTATCTTCAACAAAAAACTCATTGCTGCCGGTTACATTTATCGTTTTACTTTAAATGCCGAAATTTCGAAAGTAAAATGTTTATCTGCATCCGATGCTGAGGTTTTTGAATTTATCGCAAAACCAGGAGCCAAAATAATAGAAAAGCCAATTAAAGATCTGGATTTTCCTGATGAAGCAAAAATTGGTGGATTAATACGTGGTAATATGGGTTACATTGCTCATGGTTACACCCAAATACAGGAAGGTGATAAAGTGGTAGTTTTCACCCTTCCTTCAGGAATAAAAAAATTAGAAAAATTTTTCAAATAGCAGAGTAATCACCAGAGTATGAATCTAAAAATAATTTTTCGGGTCCTTGGATTTTTACTTGTGGTTGAAGGTTGTGCCATGCTTTTGGCACTTGCTATTGCCCTTCTGTATGGAGAACAAGACCTTTTTGCTTTTCTCATTTCATCGGGAATAAGTCTAGGGGTTGGTGGCATTATTGTTCTTGGCACCGCAAAAGCAAAAAAAGATATTGGTAAACGAGAAGGTTTTATTATTGTTTCGATGGTTTGGATCGTATTCTCGTTTTTTGGATGTCTCCCTTATATTTTTAGTGGTTCTATTCCAAATTTCACCGATGCCTTTTTCGAAACAATGTCGGGTTTTACCACAACAGGATCGTCAGTTTTAAACGATATTGAATCGCTTCCTCATGGTATTTTATTCTGGCGGAGTATGTCTCAATGGCTTGGGGGTATGGGGATTATCGTCCTTTCACTCGCCATTTTGCCTGTGTTTGGAATTGGCGGCATGCAGCTATTTATGGCCGAAGTACCTGGACCAACACCCGACAAAATAAGTCCGCGCATTAAACAAACAGCAAAAACACTCTGGAAAATATACATGGCATTTACCCTTGCCGAAACCCTATTATTATGGATTGGCGGAATGACCTTTTTCGATGCCATTAACCATTCGTTTACAACCATGGCTACCGGAGGTTTTTCAACCAAACAAGCGAGTGTAGCTTACTGGTCATCGCCTTTCATTCAGTACGTAATTATAGTATTCATGTTTCTGGCAGGTACAAATTTCACTCTTTCGTATTTTGCCCTAAAAGGTAAATTTTCAATTGTTTTTAAAGATGAAGAATTTAAGTATTACGGATTATTTGTAATTGGTTTTACAGCCCTAATCTTTATTGGATTGTTAATTACAACCCAGTTGGGAGTAGAACAGGCATTTCGCGACTCACTGTTTCAGGTAATAACAATAATAACCACAACCGGATATGCCACAGCTGATTACCTAACATGGGCACCGGTACTTACCATGCTCATTTTTATGCTCTTCTTTTTTGGAGGCTCGGCCGGTTCAACAGGTGGTGGTATTAAGATCATGCGGATTGTAGTTTTATTAAAAAATGGTTATTACGAATTAAAACGTTTGGTTCATCCGCATGCTATTATACCGGTTAAGTTCAATAAACATTCGGTCGACTCGAAAATAGTTACCAACGTTTTGGCATTCTTTATCATTTACCTCGTAATTTTTGCAATTAGCACTATAATATTTACGTTAATCGAGCCAAATATGGAATCGTCGATGGGGGCTGTGGCAACTTGCCTTGGAAATATTGGTCCTGGCTTGGGAAGCGTTGGTCCTGCCGATAATTTTCACCACATTAAACCTGTCGGAAAATGGTTCCTTTCGTTTTTAATGTTACTCGGCAGGTTGGAATTATTTACTGTTTTGGTATTATTCTCGCCTTCTTTCTGGAAAGAATAGAATTGAATTAAGCAGTTCAACAATAACTAACTTCTTGCCAAATTAGCGGTTTATTAATACTCCAGTTCCCCTTTGCCTTCTCTAATTACTTCTGGCTCATATTGCGTACAATCAACTATTGTAGATGGAATTAGCTCTCCAAATCCACCATCAATAACAACATCAACCACATCCTTGTATTTTTCATAAATTAATTCCGGATCGGTAGTATACTCCAAAATTTCGTCTTCATCATGAATAGAGGTTGAAACAATTGGATTTCCGAGCTCTGTTACAATTTCGCGAATAATATTATTATCAGGAATTCGAATTCCTACCGTTTTCTTTTTCCCTTTGAAATATTTGGGCACATTATTGTTGGCCTCCAAAATAAAGGTAAACGGCCCGGGCAAGTTCTTTTTTATCAGTTTAAAAATATTACTTGGAATCGGTCGTGTGTAATCCGACAAATGACTAAAATCGCTGCAAATAAACGAAAAATTGTTTTTCTCAATATTTACACCTTTCCATCGCGCTACTTTTTCAACAGCTTTTTGATTTGTAATATCGCAACCTAAGCCATAAACCGTATCAGTAGGATAAATAATCAGTCCACCACTCCGTAAAACATCCGTAATTAATCTTATTTCACGGGGATTAGGATTCTCATTATACAATCTTACCAACATAGATTTTGCTAATTTTGGGACATAAAATTAGTTTATTATGTTGAATTTCAAAGCAGAAAATAAATGGAACGTAAAGTAATTGATACCGCAGACGGCTCAAAAACCCTTTTTATTCCAGAAATGGACGAACAGTACCACTCGGTTAACGGTGCCATTACCGAATCGAACCATGTATTTTTAAATGCAGGATACAACCATCACCAATCAACTACTCCTGTAGTTTTTGAGGTTGGATTTGGCACCGGATTAAACGCCTTATTAACCGCAATAGCAGCTGAAAACCAAAAACGCCAAACAACTTTTATAAGCATTGAAAAATTTCCGCTCGACCAAAAACTGATTCATCAATTAAATTACGGAAAATTAATTTCGGAACAGGCAGAACTACTTTTTAAAGAGATACACGCTGCAAACTGGGGCGTAAAAGTTCAAATCTCCGACTTTTTCACACTCCTAAAAACAGAAGGAGATTTAACCAACTTTCGGTTCGAAGAAACACAAAAATTTGACATTATTTATTTTGATGCTTTTGGCCCCGATAAACAACCAGATATGTGGAATCCGGTGATTTTCAATAAAATTTATAATGTTTCGGCCGAGGATGCAGTATTTGTAACCTACAGCGCAAAAGGCCAAATCAGGCGCCAACTGAGGGATTGTGGCTATTCGATGGAACGTTTACCTGGTCCCCCGGGAAAACGACAAATGCTGCGAGGCACAAAAATCAGCAAAAAAAACGATTAGAAAGTTATCGATTTTTAACGAACAGATGACGCATATGTTCGATTATTTTCTACCCTTAATTTTTTTTAACATTTTTTAATCTTACTGATATTTCTCCTTTTTTTGAAAATTAAACAAAACAAAAAAGCATCGAAATAGTTTTAAAACCAGTATTTTGATAAAAAATCAAAACACAAATTATAAACATAACGGATTCAATTCATAGAAATTTTTGAACAGCGGCTTGAATTTTTTCTTGGATTTTGCAAAAATTCCTTTAAAATTTGACCTCCATTCAACGTGAGGAATATGATTTATAAGTTTCAAATTGTTTCACAAGAATCCCAAAACTTCCGTTTGGAAGTTGCTCTCGACGAAAAACATTCATTTTTCGATTTTCATACTATAATACAGAAAAGTGTTGGTTTTGAGTCACATCAACTAGCGTCATTTTTCATTTCTGATAAAAGATGGAAAAAATTAGTTGAAATTTCTATGCTTGACTTAGGTATAAATGGTGCAGCATTCTTTATTATGCAAAAGACAAGGCTGCGAGACCTGCTGAACACTATTGGACAGCAGTTAATTTATACTTTCGATTTTTTAAACGATAGGTCTTTTTTTATAGAACTAACTGGAATAATTATGGAAAAAAATCTTAATGAACCGTTTGTCACATTAAAGCAAGGTGATGCCCCCGTTCAAGTTCTAGGCGAAGAAACAGTAGACCAAATTCCAAGAGAACTTATTGAAGAAGAAGTTTATATGGATTTTGGAGAACTTGACGACTACACCGAAATCTTTGGCGAGATGGACGATTTCTGAACAAGAAAAAAGCATGTTAATCCGTGTTAAAGAAATTCACAGGCTGTTCAATTCATTTTGAACAGTCTTTTTTTTGTTCTTCCTTTGATAAAAAACAACGGTTTTATGCCAAAAACACTTGTAGTAATTACCGGTCCCACAGGAATCGGGAAAACATCAGTCGGAATAGAAATTGCCCGGCATTTTAATACAGAAATACTATCATCCGACTCGCGGCAGATTTTTAAAGAACTTACAATTGGGACCGCAGTGCCCGAAAAACACGAATTGGCCGCCATAAAACATCATTTTGTACAAAACCATTCAATTACCGAAAACTACAATGCCAGCCGATATGAAACAGAAGCTTTGGAACTTTTAGACAACCTGTTTAATACCAGAGACATTGTTATTATGGTTGGAGGTTCAATGTTGTATATCGACGCCATTTGCAAAGGAATTGATACCATGCCTGACGCAGATCCTGAGATTCGGGCTTCGCTAAAAGAAGAGCTGGACAAAAACGGACTTGAAAGTTTACGTCTGCAATTGAAAACCCTTGATCCGGTATACTACAAAACTGTCGACCTAAAAAATCCAAACCGGATTATTCATGCGCTCGAAATTAGTATTCAAACCGGAAAACCTTATTCCTCATTCCGATCGAACAAGAATAAAGAACGCCCTTTTTCAATCGTAAAAATTGCTTTAAACTGCAACCGGGAAACACTTCACAACCGGATTAATTTACGGGTTAAGAAAATGGTGAAAGCCGGACTGGAACAGGAAGCCCGAAGTTTATATCCACAAAAGCAGCTGAATTCGTTAAACACAGTGGGTTATCGAGAGTTTTTCGCTTACTTCGACGGAGAAATCACCCGAGATAAAGCCATTGAACTGATAAAAAGAAATTCGCGCCGGTATGCCCGGAAACAAATTACCTGGTTCCGAAAAGACGAAACAGTTAGCTGGTTTGAACCAACCATGGTGAAAGAAATAATCGCTTTTATAGAAACTCAACTGAAATAGAAATGCAGAAATTCATCATTCGTATTTATGGTTTGGTAATGAATAACAAAAATGAAATACTGATATCGGATGAGTTCGTGCAGACAACACACATCTCAAAGTTTCCAGGAGGTGGATTGAAGTTTGGAGAAGGACCACATGATTGTTTAAGACGTGAATTTAAAGAAGAATGTAACGGACAGGAAATTAAAAACCTGTACCACTTTTATACAACCGACTTTTTCCAGAAAGCTTGGTTTTTCGAGAATGCCCAGTTACTAAGCATTTACTACATTGCTGAATTAAAAATGCCACTTCAATTTAAAACTTCTGACACCCCCTTCGACTTTGAATTAGTGGACGGTTTTGGACAAAGTTTCAGGTGGGTAAAAATAAAAGACTTAAAAGAAGATGATCTCACCTTACCAATCGATAAATTTGTTGTCAATAAATTAAAACAAACTTTCGATGAATAAAATCGTGAAAAGGATTCAGGAACTTTCAACGCTGGCAAACTTAATTTCCAACGATTCTGAGCTTATTCAACAAATAAACAGTGTGATTGAGGTAATGAGCGATGCATATCGTAACGGCAAAAAAACAATTTTCTGTGGCAACGGAGGAAGTGCAGCGGAAGCACAACATCTGGCAGCCGAATTGTCGGGGAAATTTTTGCTGGAGCGAAAACCACTTCCAGCCGAAGTTTGCCATGCAAATTCATCATTTGTTACAGCCGTTTCAAACGATTACGATTATACCCTGGTATACAATCGACACATAGAAGCTTTTGGCAACAAAGGTGATGTACTTATCGGATTGTCAACATCGGGAACATCTGAAAACATTGTAAAAGCATTTCAAACCGCAAAAGAAAAAGGATTAACCACGGTCTCATTTACTGGGAATACCGGTGGTTTATTAAACGAATTGGCCGACTTTTGTATAAAAGTACCATCAGAAAATGTACCCCGTATTCAGGAAATTCATTTATTAATGGGCCATATTATTTGCGAAAAAGTGGAGCAAAGTCTGTTTGGAAATGAATAAGACATCAAAACAAAAAGGCCTGTTCCTCGATCGGGACGGAACCATCAACGTCGAAAAAAATTACGTATATAAAATTGAAGATTTTCAGTTTCAACCTGGCATTTTTGAATTAATCAAACAATATCAAGCCGACAACTTTTTAATTTTTATTGTAACCAACCAATCGGGTATTGCGCGGAAATTTTATACTGAAAGAGATTTCGATATACTAACAAGCTGGATGCTGGACAGATTTCGAAAAGAAGGGATAAAAATAACAAAAGTCTATTTTTGCCCTCATCTTCCTGAAATTAATGGGGAATGCAACTGCCGCAAGCCTTCACCCGGCATGATAATTCGTGCAATAGAACAATTTAATATTAGTCCTGTTAATTCTGTGTTGATTGGCGATAAAAAAAGAGATATTTTAGCGGGTAAAAACGCAGGGATAGGAAAGAATTTATATATTCAAAATCTATTAGAAGAAGGTATTTTTTAAGCTTAAAGACAGAGGGAAATTTACGTGCAGCATTTTACACAAGCAGAGATAAGACAAATTGAAGACCGTTACCAGGATTTCTTAAAAGTAATTAAGAATAAATTTGACGAAGGACGGTTGGCAAGGATCGAGAAAGCATTTCGTTTTTCGAATGCCGCACACCATGGTATTAAACGAAAATCAGGCGAACCATTTATTATTCATCCTATTTCGGTAGCTAAAATAGTGGCAGTTGATTTGGGACTTGGAGCTACATCGATTGTTGTAGCCCTGCTTCACGATGTTGTTGAAGATACAGATTACCGCCTTTCTGACATTGAAAATATGTTTGGAGACCGTGTTGCCAGAATAGTTGATGGATTAACAAAACTTTCGGGCGATTTTGACTCGCGGCATGCACTCACACTGAAAAAAATGCTAATGACCCTTTCGGACGATGTAAGGGTTATTTTAATAAAAATTGCCGACCGTTTGCACAATATGCGCACACTGGATTCGATGCCAGCGCATAAAAAAATTAAAATTGCCGGCGAAACCCTGTTTTTATACGTACCACTTGCGCACCGTTTAGGATTACATGCCATAAAAAGCGAACTGGAAGAACTCAGTTTTAAACACAAACACCCGGATGAATATAACCAAATAACATACTTACTTCATAACCAGGAAGAACAAAGAAATTATCTGGTCAACGAATTCATCACCCCTATAATTCAGAAATTAAAGGAAGAAAGCCTGGATTGTACGGTCACTCACCGTTTAAAGACCAGCTACTCCATTTGGCAAAAAATGCAAAAAAAATCGGTTTCGTTTAACGAAGTTTACGATTTGCTGGCGATACGAATTGTAGTCAACTCGAAACCCAATATTTCTGAAAAACGACAGTGTTTTGATGTACTTTCAATTGTAACCGATATTTATAAACCCAAACCCGACCGTATCCGCGATTGGATTACCACACCAAAGGCAAATGGATACGAATCGTTGCACGTTACTGTTATGGGACCTCAGGGAAAATGGGTGGAAGTTCAGATTAGAACCGATAGAATGGATGATGTGGCCGAGCACGGATTTGCGGCACACTACCGATATAAAGATATCCGTAATTTTGAAAATGAACTGGATCCGTGGATTGAACAAATAAGGGAACTATTGCAAAGCACCGACGCTGACGCTTTCGAATTTCTCGATGAATTTAAACTAAATCTTTTTTCATCTGAAATAAATGTTTTTACACCCAAAGGCGACATGTATTCGTTGCCAACCGGAGCATCAGTGCTCGACTTTGCGTATGAGATACATACAGATTTGGGAAATAAATGTATTGGTGCAAAAATAAATTTGAAACTGGTTCCACTTTCTCATGTTCTTCAAAATGGCGATCAGGTCGAAATTCTTACTTCTGAAAATCAATCACCAAAACTTGAATGGCTAAAATTTACTGCCTCGGCAAAGGCTCGTGGAAAAATTAAAAATGCCTTTAAACAAGAAAAAAGTAAGCACACCGAAAAAGGGAAAAAAATAATAGAAGAGACTTTTACAAATATTAAGGCTCCTCTTACTTCAAACAGCCTAAAAAAACTTACTGCTCATTTTAATCTGAACAATAAAGAACAGCTTTATTCGGAACTCGGTATGGGTTTCATTAACCTGGACAACCTGAAAGAAATTATTGGCAAAAAATCGGAAAACAAACTGGTTAAATATTGGAACATCACCTTTGGCGGAGGTGGTAAGAAAAAAGAAGAAGAAGGGAAAACTCAGTCTGAAACAAATGCCACAAAAAAAATTGATAAAAAGAAAACTTTCCTGCTAAAAGAAAACCAGGACAACATTACCTTCTCGCTGGCAAAATGCTGTAATCCTATACCCGGAGAACAAGTAGTTGGCTATTTAAGTACCGACGAGCATGTGGTAATTCATAAAACAGGGTGTCCAGAGCTGGGGCGTTTTATTGCCAACCAGGGTGAAAAAATAATCAGGGCCGAATGGACAAAATTTAAGCGCCAGTCTTACCTCACTCGTTTAAATCTCGAAGGTTTTGACCGACTGGGAATCGTAAACGAAGTAACCACATTAATTTCAAAAGTGCACAGTATTAATATGCGCTCAGTTAAATTCGACACACACGATGGCATTTTCCAAGGCGACTTATTTTTATACATCCACAATACCGACGATTTAACCAATCTAATTACTCAGTTAAAGACGATTAAAGGTATCGATAATGTTTCCCGAATCGAAAACCTGAATGAATAATTTATATTCATTCTAAAAAAATAAAAAAAAATCCTATTTTTGCCCTATTTAAAATTGGTTTAATTATGAATAGCCAGAAGACCCGAGAGACTGTTAGGAATATGTTCACCGAATATTTGGAGAAAAACGGACATCGTAAAACTCCGGAAAGATTTGCAATACTCGATGAAATTTATTGCCGCGAGGGGCATTTCGACATTGAATCGTTGTATATCTCAATGAAAAACAATAATTACCGTGTAAGTCGTGCTACTCTTTACAACACTATTGATTTATTACTCGACTGTAAGCTAGTGGTAAAACATCAGTTTGGGAAAAACATTGCCCAGTTCGAAAAAGCATATGCAACGTTACAACACGATCATCTTATTGACACTACCTACGGAACTGTTGTAGAATTTTACGATCCCCGTATTCGCGAAATCATTGAAGATGCATGCCTTAAGAATAACTTTAGGCTTTCGCATCATACACTCTATATCTATGGAGAAACAACAAACAAAGAATAAGCAACTCATTCTTAATATATTATAAAATCCTCTTTGTAAAGAGGATTTTTTTTGCCTGCGAATTAAAATTATTACTACTTTTAACTGCTTAATTGAAAGCCGTGAAAGGTTAATCTGTACGGGTTAAGTTTTCGCGGTTTTGTGTGTAAAATAAAAATCATAATTCAAAATGAAGGTAGATGTATTGTTGGGCCTCCAATGGGGCGACGAGGGAAAAGGTAAGATTGTTGATGTTTTAACTCCGAAATATGATATTATTTCCCGTTTTCAAGGTGGACCCAATGCAGGGCATACCCTTGAGTTCAACAATATAAAACATGTGTTACATACCATCCCATCAGGAATATTCCAGGGCGACAAAATCAATATTATTGGGAACGGAGTTGTTATCGACCCAATAATATTTAAAAAGGAAATTGAAAGCCTTGGTAAAATCGGTGTCAATATTTCAAAAAAACTATATGTGTCGAAAAAGGCACACATGATTCTTCCAACTCACAAAATTTTAGATGCCGCTTCTGAAACGAAAAAAGGCGATTCAAAAATCGGTTCAACCTTAAAAGGGATCGGACCTACTTACAAAGATAAAATTGGTCGTGATGGATTACGGGTTGGCGACTTGCTTCACAACTTCGAAGAAAAATACACTTCGCGTATTGAGAACCACAAAATAATGTTGACCGATTTTTTCAAATTCGACTATCAGGAACTACTGGAGGAATGCGAAAAAGAATGGTTCGAGGGAGTTGAACTGTTAAAGTCGTTCCACATAGTGGACAGCGAGCACATGATTAACAAAGCTTTAAAAGACGGAAAATCGGTGTTGGCAGAAGGTGCACAGGGCACCCTGCTTGATATCGATTTTGGTTCGTACCCATTTGTTACCAGCTCGAATACAATTAGTGCCGGAGCATGTACGGGTTTAGGTATTGCACCCAACACCATAGGAAAAATATTTGGTATTTTTAAAGCTTATTGTACCCGCGTTGGAATGGGCCCCTTCCCTACCGAATTATTCGACGAAACAGGAAAAAAACTGCGCGATGCAGGTAACGAGTACGGTTCAACTACAGGTCGTCCACGCCGATGTGGATGGCTCGATCTGGTTGCCTTAAAATATTCAGTGATGCTTAATGGCGTTACCGAACTTATTATGATGAAAGCCGATGTTCTCGACGATTTTGATGTAATAAAAGTATGTGTAGGCTACGAAATTAACGGCGAAGTTGTGGAACATTTCCCATTTGAATTAAACGACGATGTAAAACCGGTTTATGTTGAACTTCCGGGTTGGAAAACTGATTTAACGGCCGTAAAAAACCAAAATGAATTTCCTGAAGAATTAAATAACTACATTAGTTTTATTGAAGACGAGATGGAAATTACGGTTTCAATTGCATCGGTTGGACCCAATCGGGCTCAAACTATTTTTCTGGAAGGAGAAGAATAAAAAAATTTAATATAAAATACAAAACGGCGTTTTTTTTGCCTGATTAGAACTATTAGTTTATAGAAACGAAAGTAGCTGAAATGTAAGGCAAGGTTTAACCAGTAATTTGAAAATAGAATATACACCATAAAAATTAATTTCAACAAAAACCGCGTTTGAGAAAGATTAAAAGTATTTCTTAACTATCTTTAAAAGATTCCATATTTTGAGCGGGAGATGATACAATTTGGTACAGAGAAGTTAGGTCTTTACACTGATTTTTATGAGTTAACCATGGCTCAGGGTTATTTTTATTCCAATAAAAAAGACCAGCAAGTTACTTTCGACTATTTTTTCAGAGAGAACCCATACAACGGTGGTTTTACCGTTTTTGCCGGATTACAGGACCTTGTTGAATTACTTCCCGATTTTACTTTCGGCGAATCTGATATCAGTTTTCTAAAAGAACAGGCATTTCAACCGGAGTTTCTTGAATATTTGAAAAACTTTCGATTCAGAGGCAATATTGCCAGTGTAAAAGAAGGAGAAATAGTGTTTCCGAACGAACCACTTATGAGTATAAAGGGAAACATAATTGAATGCCAGCTTATTGAAAG
Source organism: Draconibacterium aestuarii (assembly GCA_026671195.1). GTDB lineage: Bacteria > Bacteroidota > Bacteroidia > Bacteroidales > Prolixibacteraceae > Draconibacterium > Draconibacterium aestuarii. Next base: position 65,856 of record JAPOHD010000010.1, read on the forward strand.
TTTTTTACTGAATATTATAAACTTTGAATCTCTGATCGCTACCAAAGCTTTTCGGATTAAACTTATTTCGGGTAAAAAATTATTTGCGGAGTTTGGTTTGCGCCGTGCTCATGGTTTTGGAGCAATACATGCAAGCCGTGCTGCTGCGATTGGAGGAGCCAGTTCCACATCGAACGTGTTAGCCGGAAAAATTTTCGACATACCCGTTTCGGGAACAATGGCGCATAGCTGGATACAAAGTTTCGACAATGAACTACAAGCTTTCAGGACTTTTGCCGAAGTACATCCATCCAACACTACTTTGCTTGTTGATACTTATAATACTTTGGAATCGGGAGTACCCAATGCCATTATTATCGGTAACGAAATGAAGGAAAAAGGTCTTAAATTAAACGCTATTCGTTTAGATAGTGGCGACCTCGCCTATCTGAGTAAAAAGGCTCGGAAGATGTTGGATAATGCAGGCCTGAATGAAGTACTGATAATTGCGTCGAATCAACTAAATGAATATGTTATAAAAACATTATTGCGCGATCAAAATGCCGCAATCGACGGCTTTGGCATTGGCACTGAAATGATTACAGGAAAATCAGATGCAGCTCTTGGTGGTGTTTACAAACTTGCGGAAATTGAAGGGCAGCCCAAAATGAAATTCTCGGAAAATATCGAGAAAACAACACTTCCCGGAGCAAAACAACTCATCCGGTATTATGATAAAGATGGATATTTTTTCAGAGACGGGATTCTTTTGGAAGAGGAGAATCCATCTGAAGTAGAAACCATATACCACCGTGTATATCACCAGAAAAATACATTCATAAAACATTTAAAACAACAATATTTATTTGAACCGGCCGTTTATAACGGTGAATCGAAATTAAACAAACAAACTCCGGCAGAGATTCACAGCTACTTGCTTTCGCAATCAGAAAAACTTCCGGATGAACACAAAAGATTTATTAGCCCACACATATACAAAGTTGGAATATCCAACAAATTAATGAAAACCCGAAACGCATTAACAATAAGTTAATTACGTTACATTGATTTGAATGTTTGAAATACTTAGACCTACTCTGCTAATTGACAAGGAGATTTGCTTACGAAACATTGAACAAATGGCTTACAAGGCTGCGAAACACAATTTGCGTTTCCGACCTCATTTTAAAACCCACCAATCGGCCCAAATTGGTGAATGGTATAAACTTTATGGGGTAAAAGCCATTACTGTTTCCTCTGTTCAAATGGCTGAATACTTTGCTGCCCACGGATGGGATGATATTACCATTGCCTTTTCGTTGAACATTTTAGAAATTCAAAATATCAACCGACTAGCTGCTGCAATTAAACTAAATGTTTTAGTCGAGAATAAGGAAGCTGCCAATGTTCTCAAAGACAAAGCTTCGTCATCATTGGGAGTTTACATAAAAATAGATACAGGTTACAACAGAACCGGCATTCCTTCGTCACGAACCGGTAGCATTGATTCAATTCTCGAAATACTTGATTCCAATAAAAAATTGACATTTAAAGGGTTTTTAACCCATACGGGGCACACCTACCAGGCGAAATCAACCAACGAAATTTATAGCCGACATTTTGATGCATTACTTAAATTACGTTTTCTAAAAAGCAAATACATAAAACAATATCCATCCATTGAGTTAAGTATGGGCGACACTCCCTCTGCCAGTATTTGCAACAATTTTGAAGGAGTGGATGAATTCCGCCCCGGAAATTTTGTGTTTTACGATTTAATGCAGCACAGTCTTGGCGTTTGCGAAATGAGAGACATTGCAGTAAAGATGGTTTGCCCAGTGGTTGCCAAACATATTTCAAGAAACGAAATTATTATTCACGGTGGGGCAGTGCATTTTTCAAAAGATACTGTTTTAAATACCGATGGGAAACCGTTATTTGGCAGAATTAGAATTCAATATAAAGGTGAAAAAGTTTTACTCGACAATAAACATTACTTATCAAAACTTTCTCAGGAACATGGAACATTAAAAATAACTCCGGCAAATTACGAGAAAATAAACATTGGCGATTTGATTGAAATAATTCCTGTCCATTCTTGTCTTACAGCCAACCTGATGGGATACATGCAAACAACGGAAGGCGAACTTATTAAAATGATGCCAAAGTATTAGGAAAATTAAAGGCGTAAGTTGAAAAGTGTGTGCATTTACATGTATATAAGTTATTCATATCAAATAAAACAGTACGATGAAGCCCAGATTAAACATTGTTACGCTTGGAGTAAAAAACCTGCAAAAATCAAGTGAATTTTACCAAACAGCTCTGAACTGGAAACCAACCAAAGACAGCGACGACAAAATCGTTTTTTTTTTACCACGGAGGAATTGTTTTAGGATTGTACCCGCTTGACAAGCTGGCAGAAGATGCTGAAATTTCACCTGAGCGTAGTGGTTTCCCGGGGATTACACTTGCTATTAACCTCGATTCGAAAGAAGCGGTTGCCGAACTTTACAAAACAGTAATCGAAAAAGGAGGCAAACCATTGGTTGAACCTCGCCAAACATTTTGGGGCGGATACGATTGCTATTTTGCCGATCCTGATGGCAACGCCTGGGAAATTGCATGGGCTCCGTTTTGGGAGTTCGATGAACAAGGAAGTCTAAAAATGGAATAATTTAGTACTATTGAGCAGATGACTTAAAGTCATCTGCTCAATAAACAATCCTTTATTTCGTTGGAATATTCTCCAACGTATTCAGTAAAAAATCCCAATATTTTTGAACGGTTTCAATGTTTACCTTTTCATCGGGAGAGTGCGGGAATTTTATAGTAGGTCCAATGGAAATCATGTCCCAGTTGGTATAAGTCGAACCTAAAATACCACATTCCAATCCGGCATGCATGGCCAATAATTCGGGTGTTTTGCCAAATTGGTCGGAGTATAGATTTTTCATCACCTCCAAAATTTCCGATTCAATATTGGGTTGCCATCCCGGGTAACTTCCGTCTAAAACAACCGATGCACCTGCCAGTTTAAAAACAGATTCCAAACGCGATGCCAGTGCATCTTTTGCCGTTTCAGAAAAACTTCGAACCAAACAACTTACTACAACATTTTCCTTGCCCGCTTTTACAGTGGCTAAATTTGTTGATGTTTCAACAGTCCCCGACATAGAGTCGCTCATTCGAACCACATCATTAGGAGCCGCCCAAACAGCACGGGTAAGTTTCTTTTGGAAACCTTTTTTCATAATTGATTCGGGCATCCCGGCAGTTTCAACCTCAATTAGTAAGTCCGGTTCCACAAGCACCAATTCAGCTTTAATTATTTCGGCCATTTCTGAAACCTTTTCAATAAAAGCATCAGCCTTTTTTGTTTTTACTGCAACCACCCCAAAAGCTTCACGTGGAATTGCATTACGTAAACTTCCGCCTTGAATATCTGCTAAAACAACACCAAACGCATTATTAACTTCTTTCAAAATACGGAAGAATACTTTATTGGCATTTCCTCTTCCCAAATGAATATCAACACCTGAATGGCCACCTTTTAATCCGGTAACCTTCAGTTTAAAAGCCGATAACTTTTTAGGAATTTTCTTTGTCATTTTCTTTTTGAAAGTGGCAGTTACATCAATACCTCCTGCACAGCCAATACTAAAAGTCCCTTCTTCCTCTGTATCGGTATTAATCAGAATATCTCCCTGCAACAAACCTCCTTTTAAACCAATTGCCCCATCCATTCCGGTTTCTTCGGTAGCCGTTAACAACACCTCAACCGGACCATGTTTCAACGTTTTTGAAGCAAGCACTGCCAATGCCGACGAAACTCCAATTCCATTATCCGCTCCCAAAGTTGTTCCGTTAGCGGTAACCCAGTTGCCATCAACAAAAGTGTCAATCGGATCGGTAACAAAATCATGGTCTTTGTCGCTGTTTTTCTGAGGGACCATATCCAGGTGGCCCTGCAAAATAACTCCTTTACAATTTTCCATACCAGCCGTTGCCGGTTTGCGGATAATTACATTTCCAACTTCGTCTTTAATGGTTTCTAAGCCTAAATTTTCTCCAAATTTCACTGCCCAATCCTGTACTTTTTGTTCGTGTCGCGACGGACGCGGAATTTGTGTTAATGCATAAAATATATCCCAGAGTTGCTTTGGCTCCAGGTTTCTGATTTCTTCACTCATTGAATATTTTTTTATAAAAATTACTGATTCTGTTTATCCTTAATGAAACCATACTTTCCCGCTTTTTACTTCTGAAGAAAAATTAGTTTCGAGCATCAAAATTCACAATTTTTCTGTAAAATCCACAGAATTAACACGGAAGAATTCCAAAAGCTGACATGTTTCAAGATTTAATTAGAATATAATTGATATTTTAGCCGACTTATTAAAATAAAATCTTTCTTTATTATGAGTACAGATAAAAATAAGGCCTTCTTTGGACATCCAATGGGACTTTCCACATTATTTGCCAGCGAGCTTTGGGAACGATTTAGCTATTATGGAATGCGTGCTTTGCTGGTTCTGTTCCTGACTGCAACTTTTGCATCGGGTGGATTTGAAATGGCGGAACTCGACGCCTTTACAGTTTACGGTATTTTTACAGGATTAGTATACGTTACCCCGATCATTGGCGGAATGCTGGCCGATAAAATTCTTGGACAACGCAAATCGATATACATTGGTGGATTAACAATGGCAATTGGGCAATTTCTGTTGGCAACAAGTGCATGGATGCACGGAACCGATGCCAGCATGGAATTTCGCCAAACTATTTTTTATGCCGGATTAGGAATATTAATATCGGGAAACGGTTTTTTCAAACCCAATATTTCTACCATGGTAGGCGAATTGTACGATAACAATGACCCCCGAAAAGATGGTGGATTCACTATCTTCTACATGGGGATTAATATGGGTGCTTTCCTTTCGCCTTTGGTTGCTGGTAAACTTGGAGAACAAGTAGCATGGCAATACGGATTTCTTGCTGCAGGTGTAGGTATGTTGCTGGGAACTATATGGTTTTTTGTTCGTAGCCATACGCTTGGACATATTGGAATGCCACCAAAAATAAAATCAGAAAGAGTAAGGTTGGCTGTAGAAGATTGGTTTGGAATACTGGCATATGTTGCTGGTGTTGTTGGACTTATTTTTGCGGTTATTCTGGGTTGGGGCGCTATGCCTTCGGTTGTTAGCACTACAATTATTTATGTATTGGCTATAGGTGGAGTATTATACCTGGCATCATCTATTTTCAGGGGAACTACGGGAAAAACAGAATGGTCGAGAGTTGGTGTTATTCTGGTATTAGCAATTTTCAACATCTTCTTTTGGAGTGGTTTTGAACAGGCCGGTACTACCTTTAATATTTTTGCACGCGACAATACACAGCGTTTAATCGGCAACTGGGAAATCCCGGCATCTTGGTTTCAGAGTATAAATGCACTGTTTATTATACTTTTTGCTCCTGTTTTCAGCATCTTATGGACCAAACTTGAAAAATATAAATTGAATCCCAATACTCCAATGAAATTTGCATGGGGAATGTCTTTGCTTGCTTTGGGATTTGTGGTAATGGCCATTGCCTTTACACGATCAACTTCGGGCGGCGAAATCAGATTGGTTAGTCCACTGTGGTTAACCATGGTATTTATGTTGCACACCTTTGGTGAGTTGTGTCTTTCACCTATCGGACTTTCGATGGTTACTAAATTATCGCCGCCAAAACTGGTGTCTACCATGATGGGAGTTTGGATGGGTTCTTTTGCTGCAGGAAACTTTGTGGCCTCGCAAATGAAATCTATTTCAATGCAACTTGAAAAGGCGATGGGAACTGAAATACAGGTATTTTGGCTGATTGCCATTCAATCGGCTATTATCGCTGTAATCCTTGTTGTACTGTCTCCCTGGTTAAAAAGAATGATGCACGGAATCAAATAAATAACTCAACTATTTATAAATAAAAAACCCGGCTAATAGCCGGGTTTTTTATTTAACTGATAATTCTTTTATATCATTATTTTATCGATACCGATTTAATTGCCCCGGTTTCGGGATGAAATTCAACCGCACAATCGCCCTGAAGTAATTCTTCAGGTACTGGTGCAACACTACCAAACTGTGCTATGGTGGTTCGCGCTGTAGCTATCACATTCATATCGTTAATAATTCTTACAGTGGCAACCCCCGGCATACGATAATAAACTCCTTTTTTTCCAGCGGCAGGATTTTGAGATTCCACTTCACCAGCATATTTTTTAACCAGATTTTGATCCTGTTCAAACTCAATCATCACCGGCTTACCGGAAAGGTCGCTGGCCGAAACCAAACCTTTTTCATCTGAAATGCGAAAAATTACCTGACCTTTCCCCGGTTTCGATTCAGGCACATAATCGAAACTGTAACTTTCCTTTTTGTAGGTTGTTCTGCCCACAAATAATGTAATGTAGTTTTTCTCAGTTCGTTTTAGCTCTTCCAGGCTAACTTCATATGCTTTCCCATCCGGATACTCACCATCAATTCGTAAAGCCGCCAAATCGTACTGATTCATGCGACAGTTAAGAATTCGCTTGGCTGCTTCAGCTGCCTTTTGCTCGACACTAACACGCGAAGGCCGGAAATTATTGGTTGAATCGCCCGGATAATAAGTTGGCGTATCGGTAAAATAATCAAAAGAGAAACCATCGTCTATATCGGGTTTTTGAAAGGTTTTATTTGATTGCATCGCAGGCAAATCAGTAACAATTGCATCAGAATTTATACCTGCCAAACATCCGTTCGGGGCCAAATTCAACATAAAAGCACCATCGCCCATGGCTTTATAAACCTGCTCCGGATCGGGCTCTGAAAAGGTCTCTATTTTAACCTCGGAGATTGACCAACTTGTTGTTGCACGGTTTTTAGCATTTGTTATTCCCAACAACTGCTCGGCATAAGCGGCATAAGGCCCCGGCACAAACACTTCGCGAATGGCCTTCACATGTACTTTAATCCCGGTACGTGGCAGAGCATAAGCAATTCCCTCCACATAAGCAGGCGTTACCACTGCTTCATCATCTTTCTTTTTTCGTTGTCCGTAAGTTGGAATTACAAACATCAAACAAACTAGTATTGCTAAATATTTCATATTATTAAAATTGTTGGTATTAAAGGTATAATATGGAACTCGCATGTGTTCTATCATCCTCCCTGTTGTATTTATTCTGCATGCTCGTTTCATGGTATAAAAATTATTTATTCATTGTAGTACTAAATCAAACTCGATTTAATTTGCTCGTTTTAAGGTTCGAATGACTATTTAAGTAAAAACCCAAAATTATTAAAAATATTTTGATGTGAGTAGGAAACTTCGTCCAAGGATATTTTAAAGTCGTACTCAGGTTATTAAATTTGTATTCTATGATAGAATTTCCCGATCCGAAATTAGCCGACGACGACGGTTTGATTGCTCAGGGAGGAGAACTGACTCCCGAGTTTTTGCTGTCGGCCTACTGCCAGGGTATTTATCCGTGGTTTTGCGAAGGTGAGCCCATTTTATGGTGGTCGCCCAATCCGCGTATGGTTTTATTCCCCGAAAAATTTAAGTTACGAAAAAGCCTGAAGCAGGTAATTAACCGAAATACTTTCGAGCTGAAAATAGACACTGCATTTGAGGAAGTAATCAAGCACTGCAGTCGAATTCCGCGCGCCGACCAAAATGAGACCTGGATTACCAACGATATAATTGAAGGCTATGTAAAATTGCACCAACTGGGTTATGCCCACTCGTTTGAAAGTTATTTCGAGGGTGAACTGGTTGGCGGCTTATACGGCATTTCGTTGGGCAATTGTTTTTTTGGCGAAAGTATGTTTTTTACCAAAACCGATGCCAGCAAAGTGGCCTTTTATCATTTGGTACAATTTGCCATGAAACACAACTTTGCCTTTATAGATGCCCAACAGGAAACCGGGCATTTAAAAAATTTGGGCGCCGAGATTATACCACGAACCGACTTTTTGGAGATGTTAGAAAAAGCCTTGCAAAAAGACACTTTGCAGGGGAAGTGGACGGGGTTGTTGTAATTCTTATTACTCACGCCTGCAAACCAAATACCTCTGCAATACTTCTTTTTAGGTTGTTAAATGCTGTCAAATACATTATAAGATAAAACCAAGCATTCAAAAATCCGTTTAAAAGAATAGTTATTAATTTTGCAGAGGTAATGGAAACAAAAGAAAAAAAAGAACAAGTTAACCCATGGGCGGATTTCTATAAAAACCAGGAGAATTACATAACACCAAGTCTTAAAAAAAGCATATGGCAGGTTATAAATACCTTTGTTCCTTATGTGGCGTTGTGGGTTGCCATGGCGTATTCTTTGAAAGTTTCGTATTGGCTGACTGCCCTGTTAATTGTAATTGCATCCGGTTTTTTAGTGCGTCTGTTTATCATCTTTCACGATTGTGGACACGGTTCGTTTTTTAAATCGGAGAAAGCCAATTTAATTGTTGGGGCTTTTTTTGGCATTCTGGCTTTTACCCCTTATTACAAATGGCACAACAGCCATATAAAACACCATGCCACTGTTGGTAACCTCGACAAACGTGGTGTTGGCGATGTTTGGACTATGACCAAAGAGGAGTATAACAAGAGTAGCAAAAAGAAAAGGTTGTTTTATAAATTGTATCGCCTCCCCATTTTTATGTTTGGCGTTGGGCCGCTTTATGTTTTCCTGATTCAAAACCGTATGACCTCAGACTGGATGAATGAAAAAGAAAAAAGGAATGTCTATTTTACGAACCTTATGTTGGTTGTTTTAATTGTTGCAATGGGTTTGAGTATTGGTTTTGTTCCATTTATTCTGCTTCAGATAGCCGTGATGTACCTGGCTGGAATTGCAGGCTTGTGGCTGTTTTACCTGCAACACCAGTACGAAGATGTGACCTGGTATCGCAATAAAGACTGGAATTTCAGAGAAGTTGCACTGGCTGGTAGTTCGTACGTTAAATTCCCCAAAATACTACAATGGTTTTCTGGCAATATCGGGTTTCACCACATCCATCATTTTAACTCGCGTATACCCAATTACAATCTCGAAAAATGCCACCGCGAAAACGATATATTTCAACAGGTAAAACCGGTAACTTTTCTGATAAGCATGAAATCGTTGAAGTTGCGTTTATGGGACGAAAAACTACACAAACTGGTTGCCTACAAACACTAAACCTGCAATAGAGAACAAGGACATTTTCGACGATCTTACCAAAATCAATCCCTCCTTTGGATTATTTAGATGCGCACCGGTTACCCGAACCAATTTTTGTAGATACTGAAAGAGACAATACAAAAAAACTTTGCAGGAAAATGGACAGGATGAACAGAACACTGATAGTATGGATTATTCCAGCTATTCAACGCTTCTAATACTTTGTTTATTTAGTTTTAAGTCGATGAAAAACAGGGGGAAGAGAATCGAAATATATGCCAGCAGGTCCCATAGATCAAATGTAGCCTCGTAAACATTAAAAAGCTGCATTGTTTCAATGCCAAAGCAGACCAACAGAAAAATTGTCAGTGTCCTTTTAGGTGTAAAAAAGCGTGTCCATACGTTATTGGCGTAAGCGGTAAAAAGTCCGCGAAACAAAATGTAATTCCAGGCCGGGCCGGTTATATCCAATACATATCCTTTCCAGAAGGCCCCCAAATCGATCCATATTGTTGCCAATCCGGTTCCTGCAAAAACGACAAGAGCTATTGCCCAATAGGGTGCGTATTTATCGTGTATAATTTTTGGGTTATCGTGTTTCATAATGGCAATATATAAAATTCCCCGTTAGCCAGGGAAACTTCCTACTGCCCAACGCATTCCAACTGGTTTAATCGGACAGCTACTTTCCTCAAAAACGTTTTTGTAACCTTTATGCAAAAGGTGTTGTAAATAAATATGCCAATTCAAACACTGCACTTCAGACTTAGGCGAGAAACGGCGCTAAGAATGTGATAATTTTATTTGTAACCCATCAATTTAAGAAAATGAAAAATACGATGAAGTTATTAATAGGAGTGCTTTTAGCAGTTACATTAATAAGTAGTTGCAATAAAGATGATGAAGAAACAGCAACCAGTAATTATTTGAAAATTGCTGATGCTGAATATGACTTATCGGCAGGATTGCTGGAAAATTTTGGAACAGATAATTGGTATTACGGTTATCTTGGGAAATTGATACTCTATTCAAAAGGCTTATCATTACAGATAGATGAAGAAAACCATTATGAATTTATTGGAAAGGGGGATGCTATTTATTTTGTATTGTTTTCATCTTCTGAAGATGTTCTCGACAATGCCAACTATGTATTCACTTCTACCGAACCTTATTCAATTGGAACGTTCTACGAAGCAGGTTATACGATTAATTTTGACACAGAAGATTGGGATGCTGACGAATCAGATGACATTGTAAGCGGAACGGTTAGCATTTCCAAAAGTGGAAACGTGTACAGTATTTCCATTAATTGTACAGGTGAAAATAGTGAAAAAATTACCGGATTTTATGAGGGAACTCTTCGCTATTTTAATTAGTCTGATGATTTTAATAAACCGACCGGCTTAAAAACTACCAAAATAGAATTGAGCATATTGATAAAATAAAAAACAGAATACCAGTGCCTAAAATAGTGCCCTGGTGGCACAAATTTGCAATTCGTGCCTTTATTAGTTTCAACTCTTTCGTGTTGCACACCGATTACAAATCGAGCGGGGGCTGATTTTTAGAGCTATTAAAAACGGCACAGCAAAAACAAACTTTGCAAGGGGAAAATGGATGGGATCAATCTAAAGAATACACCTCATCAACATAGGCAAGCGTACACATAAGGTAAAGGCTTCGATCGAAATAACGTAAAATGTGGCTTTCGAATACCATAATATCATCGATATAGAATTCGGTAAATACTGCTTTCATTTTCTGATACACAGCATATTTAAACGCTTCACTTTCTTGATTCTTCGTGTATTCTTCCCAATATAATTTTTCCACCTCTGCTCGAAATTCTTCGGCTACTTCTTCTTTCAATTTTTGACAATAGAACTCAGCTTCTGCACGGTCGGAGCCGGGAACAGGAACAGCGTTAAGATCGGCCATGGGGCCCACGTTATTGTTTAACCAATGTGCATTACTAAAGTTTTCAAAAATTAAACGGGCATATTTATTACCAAGTTTTAATAGCTCGTTTTCGTAGGTATTACGGTTTTTAGCCAAATGCTGAAATACCACCTCGTTTAAAGCCGGCGAAAGCTTTTGGGTAAATCTTTCGAACAAAGCATTGTTATGAGCTTTATTTTCTTCATGCTGTTTTTTCAGCCGGTTTAAATCATCGAGCATAGCTTATGGTTTTTGATGAATTATTCTTGCGTTAATTAATGTGCAGCATCAATATTATCGTTAATTCGTTTATCTCGTTTTAAAAAGTGTTGTTATTCACCCCAATGGGCATGAGAAAAATACCTAATCGACTGAGTTGTTATTAACTTCATTGGCAGGGTTTCTGGCGGTTCTTGCTTTTGCTTTATTTGGGTGCGTGTATTCAACAATTTTTGGTTTTTTGTTGCTTAAAAATAAACATAAAATCAATTCTAATCTTCTTTCACTGAGTATTATTCAACATAAATTTTGTACCGTATTTCCGTGTTCTGCCCAAAACCCTCGTTAAGCTCGCGTTTTTACCCGAAAGGCTTGTGAAAAGTTTTAACGCTCTTGCTTTTTACCCGGTAGTGCTGGTAAAACGTGAGACTATACCTCACTTTTTTCCTTGCCGTTCTCGCTTTTTAGGACAATGCCTTTGCTTTTTTTTAGCTCATCCTCACTATTTTTTAAAAGCGGCAAGCTAAATGCCAGTTTATATGCTGTTTTTTAGATCATGCACGGCGTAAAAAGCCGCGATTTTCTGTTTTTTTCCTGGCTTTTTGCGGCTTTTAACCCCGCTAATGCATAAAAAAGTCGGGCTATTGGTGTAAAAAATGAGCTGAATGAAGAAAAAAGTGAGAAGCATGCCGTTCCGAATCGGGTATTTGCATAATTTTTTTGGAGTTACTCTAAAAAAAACAAAACCAGCGCTATAAAAAGCGAAGCCTTTGCCATAAAATCGAAGCCTGTTGCAGGTTCGAAATAAAGAAAACTCTTAAAGTTGGCGAAATACCCCGTGGTAAACAACGAGAAATTAGTTGATTAAATGGAAAAAGATTGCTTCAATTCATTCGCAATAACATTATTACTAAAGGATTAAGATTTAAGAGGGGCTTTAGAACTTTGGTCTATTTTGATCAAGTACTGAATAAAAATAAAACCTTACTGAGAGCGGGAAACTCCATAGATATGAGGAAACGAGCCTGCGGGTTACAGGATTTGCCAAAAACTTTAATTATAAAGGAGTGAAATCACCCCTCCGAAGTTGGGTTTTGTGACTACTTACCGCAGTGCTTCGGCACACAGGTGTGAAGATGAAGTGCGAAGGGCAAAAGCAGCCTTGAGCTCGGAAATGTCTTCCTCGTGCATACTATTTGCATCCCTGTCTGTCAGAATAGGCAGGCAGCCAAATAATATGGCCTCCGGTAAGAGAGAAAGTACTGCTTTTAAACAATAAATTCAATGATAAATTGATATTTCTTAACAAGAATAGTAGCGAAAATATTTGCATGAAAAATTGAAATCCACCGGATTTTACGGGTGATCCCGGATCCATTCCTGAACGTAAGAAATTCCTCAAAAAAAACTCCACCCTGAAGGTGGAGCTCATGCCTTTTCGATGCATGTTTTGGGACTGTTGTATAAGGACAATTTTAGTACAATTGATTAGTTGAAATGATTTTCTCTATCAACAACAAGTACAAAAATAACATGAAATCAGTTGCCTGAATAAGAATAAAGACTGTTTTATTGAACCATGGATATTTCCCAGCGAAACTTATTTTTTTTCAGGGAAGGGAAACAACGGGCAGCAGCTACAAAACATAAGCTTACAAACAAATACGGAATTACAGGTTTTTAAAAAGTTGTTTCAAAAAATAACTTGTAGCTGTATATTGTTTATTACTCCATTACTATTCTATGTACAAAAGCTCCCCGTTGTTTCCAACGGGGAGTTTTGAATGCTGTAAAATTTAACGGTATTAATCCTTATCAAGAATTAATTTCTTTACCACCTCCTAATCACCTCTAATTATTGTAACAAATCATACCCTAACATTCCATTCTATAAATTGAATGCTGTTTTTCACGAATAAAAACAAACTGTTTACAATATCTGAGGGATAAGAATCACAGCTATTTTATATTCGACAGAAAAATAGCACAACTTTTAGATAAAGGTAGGTCAGATGTGCTAAACTTTTGGTCATTCAAACTTACTTCTTAGCAAACCACTCCTTTTTATGATTAAACTATCCAATTTCACAACGAGCAAACAACTACTATTTGAAGCTTCTATTTCATCTTATTATAGCCTGTTAACCATCTCCTTATTAAAGCCCTGTTTTTTATTATCGTACAGTCTGTTTTCGCCAACGAACGATTCTATTTTCAAATTTTGATTTATTATATTGCAGGAAACAAAAGATAAAAAACAATACACCCAATTAAAGCGATTGCTAATGCCAGACTTCAACACGTTTATTATCGACGATGAACCCGATGCCGGGCACCTGTTAAAAAGCTTAATGGAAGAATTTCCTGCCATTCAGGTGAAACAGATTTTCATCGATGCTTTAAAAGCCCTGGATGTAGTGATTATGGAGCAGCCAAGGGTAATTTTCCTGGATATTGATATGCCGGAAATAAGTGGGCTGGAGTTTTTATTACAGGTAAATAAGTTTTCACCTGATACAAAAGTGGTATTTGTAACTGCTTTTAAAAACTATGCTTTGGAAGCCTTACAAAACAATGCATTCGACTTTATTTGCAAACCTATTTCGAGGGAAGAATTACGTCGCGTGGTTTATAAAATTATAGCTTCGGTGAAGCAGGAAAGTAATAAGACAACCAAAGACACCCCGCAAAGAGTTTTATTAAAAACCGCCGAAGGACACCATTATGTTTCGGTTGAGAATGTTTTGTACCTGGAAGCCGACAGCAATTACACCAACCTGGTATTAAAGGATGGTAAAAGGTTACTCTCGAGCGTAAACCTGGGAAGAATACACAATCAGTTTCCAAAAGAGGAATTTGTCCGCATCAGCCGGAAACACATCATCAATAAAAATTACCTGACGTTTATGAATTTTTGTAAACATTATTGTTTAGTGTCCGACAATGGCGAGGAATACAAACTGGAGGTGAGTTTGAAAATGAAAGATCTGAAGCGGGAACTGGAATAAGAAAGTTGGAAGACGGAAGGCCGGAGACGGAAGAAAAAGTGTCAGCCGATATTTCCCCTTTCGACTTTAACCCATATCCTGCATTAAAAATATCCTGGATCAAACATGAAAACCAATCCAAAAAATATCTTTTCCAATCCTTACTTCCAATCTGCTTTTGTAGGTGCTTTGGTTACTTTACTGGTATTTTTTGTGTGGGATGCACCCATAAAAAAATATGAGATTGAGATAGAACCATTTGACCATAAAGCCTCACATCCGGTACATTGGTTTGCCGGAGATTTTAACGGAGATGGTTCAACAGAAAAAATAAGATGTCATAATGGTGTTGATTCCAAATCGCTTGATGTGGTGCATTATGATGCAAACGGTAATATTACCGAGCACTACCACTTCCCAAAATCAGAATGGAGATACCAACTCAATCCTGCAACTTTTGACATCGATTGTGATGGAACTTTGGAACTTCTGTTTTTTACAGTGCGTAACGATTCCATCTTTTTTAATGCCTGCAACCTGGTTAGTTTTGAAATAATTATCGACCATCATTATTTTCATTCGTTTGAACAAAAACAAAAACAATATGCCCATAATTCAGAGTTCTGTGCATTTGGAGATACAGATGGCAATGGAACATCTGAACTGTTCTTTACTTTCGATGCCGGATTTGGGCTCTATCCAAGAGGTCTGTTTAAAATGGAGTTCCCTTCGCTGAAAATTACAGCATCCGATACGGAATACATGAATTTAAGTTTTGGTCAGTTTAAAGACTTTAACAAGGATGGGGTACCCGAAATAATAGCTCAAAGTTATGCCCCCTCAAATGCAACCGAATACGATCATTTTACAGACACCATGAGCTATCTGGCTTTGTTCAGGTATGATCTTCAGTTTCTGTTTTCGCCAATTCCGAATCCACACAGGTTTTCATCTGTTCAGGCCATTTCGTCGCCTAAACATGATTCTATTTTTTATGCCCTCTTCTTTTCCCGTTCCGTTTCTAAAATACCGTTTCAACTCATGGTGTTTAACACAAAAGGTAAAATCGTAAATCAACGGTCGTGGTCAAATATTACATCCCCGGAAACCATGTATCCTAGTCTGAAACATGTAAATGGCACACCCAGATTGTTTATAAAAGGTATTGGAGATTTTGCACTAACACCAGATTTAAAAGGATTACCCGACTATTTGGATAAAGGCACAAGTAATTCAGGAATTCCTCCTCTCTTATACGATTTTAATAAGGATGGATGGGACGAATGGTTTTTGTGGAACCGGAAAGACGAGATTAGTATTTACAACGAAAAAAATGATGAACTCCTTACTTTCGAATCTCCCTTACCCAGAAATTCCTCTATTCATATCTATCCGGTTTTAAACCATTACCGATTGGTGAATCATTTAATTGATACCGGCTATGGTTATTTTCTGTTGAGTTATAAGAAAAATCCCTATTACTTTACGCTTTATCTGATTTATGCTTTGACATTTGCAACTTCTTCATTGCTAATATTCTTCCTGTTATATTTCCAACGTAAAAGAATAGAAGAACGTTTAAATACCGAAAAACAGCTCGCAGAACTTCAATTCAATGCTGTAAAAAACCAGTTAAATCCACATTTTCTTTTTAATGCCCTTAACTCGGTGGC
The DNA here is from genome assembly GCA_026671195.1 of Draconibacterium aestuarii. Classification (GTDB taxonomy): domain Bacteria; phylum Bacteroidota; class Bacteroidia; order Bacteroidales; family Prolixibacteraceae; genus Draconibacterium; species Draconibacterium aestuarii. The sequence continues at coordinate 81,848 of JAPOHD010000010.1, forward strand.
TTATATGATTAACGAAGGGAAGAAACAGCAAGCATACGATTTTCTTTCGATAAATTCACGGATGATCCAACGCGTAATGAGAGATTCGAAAGAAGTAAAACGCCCTTTAACAGATGAGATTCAGTTTACAAAAGATTATTTGAGCATTCAACAACACCGGTTTAAAGATCGGTTCTGTAATGAGTTTGAGATTGATCCACAAGTCGATTTAAGACTGGAAGTTCCGAAAATGTGTATCCATACCTATGTAGAAAATGCGATTAAGCATGGCTTTCGGAATACAAAATCAGGAGGGCTGTTAAAAGTGTACATTACACCTCTGGTAAACGGGATTAGCGTGTCCATTTCAGATAATGGAATGGGAAGAAAAGCGGCATCGGAGTTCAAAGATTTCTCAGGTAACGGAATTAATATTATGAACGAGTTTTACCGATTGTTTGAGAAGTACCATGGCTATAAAATCTATTTTCACATTTCAGATTTAAAAGAATCAACAGGAACTAAAGTTGAATTAAGGGTTCAAATAGACCGCAAGGTGTAATCTATTGCTGTATCCACTATTCCTGTTCAATCGATACCCCAAAACTGCTCGTATATACCAGAAACACATCCAACGCTTTTCTCCTGTTCGGTGATTGGTAAGCTGAGCGAACAGAAAGATGATATACAAATGAATGGAAATGAAAAAGCCGGAAAGTAAAAACAAACCGGCTTTTCAATATAGTCAAGAAATACTCTATTCTTCTTTCTTTTCTTCAGCTGAATCTTCAGCTTTAGGCTCTTCTGTAGTTTCTTCCGCTTTTGCTTCTGTAGCCGGAGCTTCTTCCACAACTTCAGCTTCTGCAGTTGCCACTTCGGTTTCAGCAACAGGTGCGGTAGTTTCAGCTTTTTTAGCACCACCACGACGCGAACGACGTTTTTTAGGTGCAGCAGCTTCTTCTTTTGCAGCCAACATTGCTTCGTTGTAGTCAACCAACTCGATAATACACATTTCGGCGTTGTCACCTAAACGGTTACCCGTTTTCAGGATACGTGTGTATCCTCCGGGACGATCAGCTACTTTTTCAGCCACATCGCGGAATAATTCCGACACAGCCTCTTTGTCTTGCAAGTAACTAAATACAATTCTGCGCGAGTGTGTAGTATCATTTTTTGCTTTGGTAATTAGCGGTTCAACGTACATACGCAAAGCTTTCGCTTTAGCAACTGTAGTTGAAATCCTCTTATGCGCGATAAGAGAACTTGCCATGTTCGCCAACATCGCTTTACGATGCGCGGTTTTACGGCCTAAATGATTAAATTTCTTATTATGTCTCATTGCCTTTTACTCCTTATCAAGTTTATACTTGGAAATATCCATTCCAAAATTCAGTCCCATGTTATCTAAAAGGTCGTCTAATTCTGTTAACGACTTTTTACCAAAGTTTCTAAATTTCAGCAGATCGTTTCTGTTGTAAGTTACCAAATCGCCCAAAGTATCAACGTCGGCAGCTTTCAAACAATTCAATGCACGCACTGAAAGATCCATGTCTACCAATTTGGTTTTTAACAATTGACGCATGTGAAGTACTTCTTCATCGAATTCTTCATTTGCAAATTTTTCGTCAGTGTCAAGAGTGATCTTTTCATCTGAGAATAACATGAAATGATAAATCAGAATTTTAGCTGCTTCTTTTAATGCATCTTTTGGGTGAATTGAACCGTCGGTGGCAATATCCATAACTAATTTTTCATAGTCGGTTTTTTGCTCAACACGGTAGTTTTCAACAGCGTATTTTACCTTTTTAATAGGAGTAAAAATTGAGTCGATTGGAATTACGCCAAACTCTTCTTCTACAGGCTTGTTCTCAACGGCAGGAACGTAACCGCGCCCTTTGTTGATTGTCAATTCCATGTGAAGTTTCACATCAGGCTCCATTCTGCAGATAACCAATTCAGGGTTCAGTACTCTGAAACCAGTCATAAACTTGTTAATGTCGCCGGCCGTTAATTCTTCTTGTCCGGTAATTGTAATCGAAACTTTTTCACTGTCAAAATCTTCCACCTCGTTTTTAAATCGAACCTGCTTCAGATTAAGGATAATATCAGTTACATCTTCAATAACACCTTTAATCGTAGAAAACTCATGGTCAACACCTTCTATTTTAACAGTAGTAATTGCATAACCCTCCAACGACGATAACAGAATTCGACGCAGCGCATTACCGATTGTAATACCGTATCCCGGTTCTAAGGGACGAAACTCGAATTGTCCGAATTTATCATCGGATTCTAACATTATCACCTTGTCAGGTTTTTGGAATGCTAATATTGCCATAATAACCTAAGTAAATTTATTATTTTGAATACAACTCTACGATAAGTTGTTCTTTGATGTTTTCTGGAATCTCTTCGCGTTCCGGACGGTTTAAGAATTTACCGGTCATTAAAGCACCGTCCCATTCCAACCATTCGTATTGTGCACTTCTACGCGAATGCAATGAGGTCGTAATTTCTTCCAATGATTTCGATTTCTCGCGAACGCCAACAACGTCGCCAGGTTTAACCGAATACGAAGGAATGTTTACTACATTTCCATTAACCGTAATATGTTTGTGCGATACAAACTGACGAGCTGCTGCCCGTGTTTTTGCAATACCCATACGGAAAACAACATTGTCCAATCTCGATTCGAGTAATTGTAACAATACTTCACCGGTAACCCCTTTAGCAGCCGAAGCTTTTTTAAAGAGTCCACGGAATTGTTTTTCCAATACACCATAGGTATATTTTGCTTTTTGTTTCTCTTTCAACTGTAGCCCGTATTCCGACTTTTTCCGTCTTTTAGCAGACAAACCATGCATCCCCGGAGGATAGTTTTTGTGCTCAAAGGCTTTATCCGGTCCGAAAATCGGTTCACCGAATTTACGTGCTATTTTAGATTTTGGTCCTCTATATCTTGCCATTTCCTTTTCGTTTTAAAAATTAAACACGTCTTCTTTTAGCTGGTCTACAACCATTGTGTGGAAGTGGAGTCACATCAACAATTTCAGTTACCTGAATACCAATAGTAGCCATAGCTCTAATTGCTGATTCGCGACCGTTACCAGGTCCTTTAACGTATACTTTAACTTTACGAAGTCCAAGGTCGTAAGCAGTTTTAGCGCACTCTTCTGAAGCTACCTGAGCTGCATAAGGAGTGTTCTTTTTAGAACCACGGAATCCTTTTTTCCCCGCTGACGACCAGGAGATAACTTCTCCGTTCATATTTGTCAGCGTAACGATGATATTGTTGAAAGACGAGTGGATATGAGCCATTCCATTGGCTTCAACCACCACCGTTCTCTTTCTACTTGATCCTGTCTTTTTTGCCATAATTCAAATTCCTTATTTAGTGGCCATTTTCTTATTAGCAACAGTTTTACGTTTCCCTTTACGGGTACGTGCATTGTTCTTGGTACTTTGTCCACGAACCGGCATTCCGATACGATGACGGATGCCACGGTAACAACCAATATCCATTAGTCGTTTAATGTTCATTTGAACTTCAGAACGTAATTCACCTTCAACTTTAAAGTTGTCGCCAATTATTCCACGAACAGCTGCGAACTGTTCATCGTTCCAATCTTGTACCTTCGAGCTAAGGTCAATTCCCGCTTCTTCAAGAATTTTTTTTGCCCTGCTGCGGCCAATACCATAAATATAGGTAAGGGCTACCTCACCTCTTTTATTATTTGGAATATCAACACCTACAATACGTGCCATAAATTTAATTTTAACAGATTAACTCTACCCTTGTCGTTGTTTAAACTTTGGGTTCTTTTTATTAATCACATACAAACGTCCTTTTCTGCGAATAATTTTGCAGTCGTCGCTACGTTTTTTTACTGAAACACGAGTTTTCATTTTTTGTACAATCTTTAGTTTTTGTATCTAAATGTAATTCTACCTTTAGTTAAATCGTAAGGAGACATCTCAACTTTAACCTTATCTCCTGGCAAAATTTTAATATAATGCATTCTCATTTTACCGGATATGTGACCTGTAATTACATGCCCATTTTCCAATTCTACCCGAAACATCGCGTTCGATAATGCTTCTATAATTGTTCCATCTTGTTCTATGGAAGGTATTTTTGCCATAAAAAACTCTTTTACAAATTTTTAAATAAAGTTTAACTTAAAATATTCTATCTACAATTTCATATTACATTCCTCCACCCGGACGTCCTTTAATCCGGCCTGATTTCATTAGACCATCGTAGTGACGCATTAACAGGTGACTTTCAATTTGCTGTAAAGTATCTAACACAACACCCACTAGAATCAACAGCGATGTTCCACCGTAAAAATAGGCGAACGACTGACTGATCCCTGCCATCATGGCAAATGCCGGAAGAATGGTTATCAAACCAAGAAAAATAGATCCTGGTAAAGTGATTCTCGACATTACAGTATCAAGAAATTCAACAGTTCTCTTTCCGGGTTTAACACCGGGAATAAAACCACCATTTTTCTTCATATCCTCTGCCATTTGAGTAGGGTTAATAGTAATAGCGGTGTAAAAGTACGTAAAAGCTACCACTAATAAAAATTGTGTAAAGTTATACCAAAATCCGGTGATGTTTGACAATGCTGCCGCTACACCACGAAGATTTTCAGAATTTGCAACACCAACAATTGTAATTGGCACCATCATAATTGCCTGGGCAAAAATGATAGGCATTACACCTGCAGCATTAACTTTGAGAGGAATGTACTGACGTACTCCACCGTATTGTTTGTTACCCACAATTCGTTTCGCATACTGTACAGGAATCCGGCGGGTTCCTTGAACCAACGCAATGGAAGCCATAAATACGACGAACAGAACAACAAACTCGATTAGGAACATTACTAACCCGCCACCGTTGATTCGTGATCCAAATTCCTGAACCACAGCCATGGGCAAACGGGCAATTATACCAATCATAATAATCAGCGAAATACCATTACCAATTCCTTTATCGGTAATGCGTTCGCCTAACCAAAGAACGAACATCGAGCCGGCAGTTAATATTACAATTGAAGGGATATTAAACCATAATCCATTCATTGCAAAAGCCGATTCGGGCAGCTGATAATGTAAATTAGTAAGATATGCTGATGCCTGAGGAATCAAAATAATCACTGTTAAATAGCGAGTAATTTGATTTATTTTCCTTCTTCCTGACTCTCCCTCCTTCTGCAACCTCTGGAAGTAGGGAACTGCGATACCCATTAACTGGATAACGATTGAGGCAGAAATATACGGCATAATTCCTAAAGCAAAGATAGAAGCCTGTGCAAAGGCACCACCTGAAAACATATTGATCAGACCCAGTAACCCATCAGAAGTTTGATTCTCCAGATTTTGTAACTGTGCCGGATCTATTCCCGGTAACGAAACAAACGAGCCTAACCTGTAAATCAACAGGAGAAACAAAGTTGTTCCAATTCTGAACCTTAGGTCTTCAATCTTATAAATGTTCTTTAGGGTCTCGATAAATCGTTTCATTCCGGTTTAGAGTATTTCAGTTGTTCCTTCTAATTTTTCTATTGCTTCTTTCGCGCTTTTTGAAAATGCACTGGCTTTAACGTCTAACTTTTTAGTTAAAGTTCCACCACCAAGAATTTTAATTCTATCGTTTTTCGACGCAATACCTGCTTTAATCAAGGATTCTTTGTCGATTACGGTCAGGTTATTCTTTGCGGCTACATTCTCTAAAACATCAAGGTTGATTGCTTTGTATTCAACACGGTTAATGTTTTTGAATCCCATTTTAGGAACAACACGCTGCAAAGGCATTTGACCACCTTCAAAACCGATCTTCCTTGAATAACCCGAACGCGACTTTTGACCTTTATGCCCACGGGTAGATGTACCTCCACGGCCTGATCCTTGCCCGCGTCCAATACGCTTCTCGGTTTTTGTCGATCCTTCAGCAGGTTTTAAGTTACTTAAATTCATCTTTCAATATTTTGAAATATTATTTAACTTCTTCAACACTAATTAAATGCCTCATTTTATTGACCATGCCAATAATTTGAGGAGTAGCTTCATGCTCAATCGGATTGTTTAATTTTTTCAATCCTAAAGCTTCTAAAGTTGCCTTTTGACGCTTAGTTGCACCAATGCTACTTTTTACTTGTGTAATTATAAGTTTTGCCATAGTGTTACCCTTTAAAAACTTTTTGTAATGATACACCTCTTTGCTGAGCTACCTGGTTCGCATCTCTCAATTCAAGTAAAGCAGCCATAGTTGCTTTAACAAGGTTGTGAGGGTTTGATGAACCTTTTGATTTCGCCAAAATATCGTGAACACCAACACTCTCTAATACTGCACGCATCGCACCACCAGCTTTAACACCGGTACCCGAAGAAGCAGGTTTAAGAAGTACGTTAGCACCACCAAATTTTGCTGTTTGCTCGTGAGGGATAGTTCCATGTAAAATTGGAATCTTCACAAGATTCTTTTTAGCTGCGTCAACGCCCTTTGCGATAGCGGTTGTTACTTCGCTCGCTTTACCAAGGCCCCAACCTACAATTCCATCCTCGTTACCAACGATAACAATGGCAGAAAAACTAAACGTACGTCCACCTTTTGTTACTTTGGTTACACGGTTAATGGCTACCAACCTGTCTTTTAATTCCAGATCGCTTGTTTTTACTTTATTACTAATTTTCGCCATAATATATTAGAATTTAAGGCCACCTTCGCGGGCAGCGTCAGCTAATTGTTTAATTCTACCGTGGTATAAATATCCACCTCTATCGAATACAACTTCGGTAATTCCGGCAGCCAACGCTTTCTCTGCTACTAATTTACCTACCATTGCAGCTTTTTCAGTTTTGCTTCCAGCGTTTCCGGCAATTGCCTTATCGGTAGAAGCTGCTGCTACTAAAGTTGTTCCTTGTACATCGTCGATTAGTTGAGCGTAAATTGATTTATTGCTTCTAAAAACACTCAATCGTGGACGCTCTGCTGAACCTGAAACAACTGTGCGAACACGGCTTTTAATCCTTGCGCGCCTTTGTAATTTTGTTATTGCCATAATAATTAATCTTTTAAAAAATTATTTTCCAGCGGCTTTTCCAGCTTTACGCCTCAATATCTCGCCAACAAACTTAATACCTTTTCCTTTGTAAGGTTCAGGTTTACGGAATGATCTGATTTTTGCAGCAACCTGTCCAATTAATTGTTTATCGTGACATTTTAATGTTACGATTGGGTTACTACGTTTATCTGATACTGCTTCAACTTTTACTTCCTGTGGAAGTTGAATATAGGTATGGTGAGCAAAACCTAATACAAGGTCAAGTACGTTATCTGGCAGAACTTCTGCACGATAACCTACACCAACTAATTCTAACTTCACTTCATAACCTTTGGAAACACCTTCAACCATGTTGTTTACCAAAGACCGGTACAGTCCATGCATTGATTTTTGGCTTTTTGTTTCGCCAGTCCTTGTTACATTGATAGTGCCGTCTTCAACAGCAACTTCAACTGCAGGATCAATTTGTTGTGTCAACTCCCCAAGAGGTCCTTTAACGCTAACAACATTGTTGTTAACTTTAACTTCTACTCCTGTAGGAATTGAAATGGGTAATTTACCTATTCTTGACATGACCGTTCCTCCTTATTAATATACGTAACATAAAACTTCTCCACCGATATTTAGCTCGCGAGCTTCTTTGTCGGTAATTACACCTTTCGATGTGGAGATAATTGCTATGCCTAAACCATTTAGTACACGTGGAATATTTGTGGAATCACAATATTGACGTAAACCTGGTTTACTTATGCGTTCTAACGCTTTTATTGCAGATAATTTTGTCTCTGGATTGTATTTTAATGCAATCTTGATGTTTCCCTGGTAGCCTACTTCATCTTCAAATTTGTAGTTCAGGATGTACCCCTTGTCTTTCAACAATTTGGTCATTTCCTTTTTTACGTTTGAAGCAGGAATATCAACCACGCGGTGTTTCGCCATAATTGCATTTCTTACCCTTGTCAGATAATCTGCTATTGGATCTGTTACTTTACTCATTATTCAAGTTTTTTTAAACGATTACCAACTTGCCTTTTTAACTCCTGGAATTAAGCCGTTTGAAGCCATTTCCCTAAAATTAATCCTGCTGATACCGAATTGACGCATATAACCTTTTGGGCGTCCGGTAAGTTTACAACGGTTATGTAAACGAACTTTCGACGAGTTTTTAGGAAGTTTTTGCAAACCTTCCCAATCGCCATCCGCTTTCAGCTGGGCACGTTTTTCGGCGTATTTCTCAACTAATTTTGCACGTTTTACTTCGCGTGCTTTCATTGATTCTTTAGCCATTACTAGTTCTTTTTAACGTTTTTAAATGGTAAACCTAATTCTTTCAACAAAGCAAAACCTTCTTCATCGGTATTTGCAGAAGTGACAAAGGTAATGTTCATCCCGTTGATTTTACTTACTTTATCAAGTACAATTTCCGGGAAAACGATTTGTTCGGGAACACCTAGCGTATAGTTTCCGCGTCCGTCCATTTTGCTTTCTATACCGCGGAAATCGCGGATACGTGGCAAAGCCACAGCAATTAAACGATCCAGAAATTCATACATTTGGTCGCGACGTAATGTAACACGCACGCCAATTGGCATTTTTTTCCTCAACTTGAAATTAGAGATGTCCTTTTTAGACAAAGTTTGTACGGCTTTCTGGCCGGCGATCATTGTCATTTCGGTTGTGGCAACATCAATCAACTTTTTATCGGCGATTGCTGCTCCTACACCCTGGTTAAGAACTATTTTTTCTAATTTCGGAACCTGCATTACAGAAGAGTAATCGAACTCCTTCTTAAGTGCAGGGATTATTTCTTCCTGATATTTCTTTTTAAGAGTTGGTACGTAAGCCATTACTTTATTTCCTCCCCTGATTTTTTCGAAATACGAACTAATTTACCATCATCATTCAATTTCCTACCAATACGTGTAGCTTCTCCGGTTTTAGGATCAACTAACATAAGGTTAGAAATATGCACGGGTGCTTCTTTTTCAACGATACCTCCCTGTGGCGTTTCCGCATTTGGTTTGGTATGTTTTTTCATTAAATTCACACCTTCTACAATTGCTCTGTCGGTTTTTCGGATTACTTCCAACACACGACCTTTTTTGCCGTTGTCGTTTCCAGTAATCACAACCACAGTGTCACCTTTTTTTATGTGTAACTTTTTCTGCATTTTGAGCTTTTTTCTTATTACAATACTTCTGGTGCGAGTGAAATAATCTTCATATTCTTCTCGCGCAATTCACGTGCAACAGGCCCAAAAATACGCGTTCCACGCATTTCGCCGGCTTGGTTTAACAATACCACAGCATTGTCGTCGAAACGAATATAAGAACCATCCTGACGACGATTTTCTTTTTTCGTACGAACTACAATAGCACGTGAAACTGATCCTTTTTTAACCTCGCCGCCTGGCATTGCACTTTTTACAGTAACCACTACAGTGTCGCCCAATGAAGCATAACGTTTGCGGGTTCCGCCTAAAACACGGATTACCAAAACTTCTTTTGCTCCACTATTATCGGCTACTGAACATCTTGATTCTTGTTGTACCATGATTACTTAGCTCTTTCAATTATTTCAACTACTCTCCAACATTTGGTTTTACTCAAAGGACGAGTTTCCATAATCCTTACTGTATCACCTTCGTTGCAATCATTTGTCTCATCATGGACATGGTATTTCGTAGTTTTGTTAACGAACTTACCATAAATAGGGTGCTTCACTTTTTTCTTTTCAGCAACCACAATCGATTTGTCCATTTTATTACTAACAACGATACCGATTCTCTCTTTACGGAGATTTCTTACTTTATTTTCTTCCATCGTTGAATTAATTCTGATTTTCGTTTAATTCCCTTTCGCGAAGAATTGTTTTCAACCTTGCGATCGTTTGCTTGCTTTCCTTCAATTTATTCGGGTTTTCAAGCGGCGATACTGCGTGGTTCAATCTTAGGCGAACAAGATTTTCTTTTTCAATCTGTAAGCGTTCGACGATCTCTTTGCTCGTCAATTCTTTGATTTCTGTTACTTTCATGATTCACCTAATTTTTATTCTTCAACATAATCACGTCTTACCACAAACTTTGTTTGTACCGGTAATTTCTGAGCAGCTAATCTTAAAGCTTCTTTGGCCATTGCAAATGGCACACCTTCTGCTTCAATTATGATTCGCCCCGGAGAAATCGGTGCAACAAATGCTTCAGGAGCTCCTTTACCTTTACCCATCCTTACTTCGGCTGGTTTTTTGGTAATTGGTTTATCGGGAAAAACCCTAATCCATATTTGACCACGACGTTGCATGTGACGAGTTACCGCAACCCTTGCTGCCTCAATCTGGCGACCCGTAAGCCACGCTTCATCCAACGACTTTATTCCAAATGAACCGAATGCTAATTGGTTTCCGCGTTGAGCGTTACCTTTCATTCGACCCTTTTGTACTCTTCTAAATTTTACTTTTTTCGGCTGTAACATCCTTAATTAAATTGTGAGTGTTAAACCCTATTTTCGTCTTCTGTTACGGTTACCGCCGCCGCCTTTATTTGCACCACCTGGACGTCCTGATTTCTGTCCAAGATTAGGTGAAAGGTCGCGATTTCCATAAACCATACCCTTACAAATCCAAACTTTAACACCGATTAAACCGGTTTTAGTTAGGGCTTCAGCCAATGCGTAGTCAATATCTGCACGCAAGGTATGAAGTGGAGTACGGCCGTCTTTATACATTTCAGAACGAGCCATTTCTGCTCCGTTTAACCTACCAGAAACCAATACTTTGATTCCTTCGGCTCCCATTCTCATGGTTGAAGCGATGGCCATCTTAGTCGCCCTGCGGTAAGCAATCTTACCCTCGATTTGACGTGCAATGTTAGTTGCAACGATTTTCGCGTCGAGTTCCGGACGTTTAATCTCGAAAATGTTGATTTGAACCTCTTTGTTGGTAATTTTCTTTAATTCTTCTTTCAACTTGTCAACTTCTTGACCGCCTTTACCAATAATAATACCAGGGCGTGAAGTATGAACAGTGATGGTAATCAGCTTCAAGGTACGTTCAATAACGATTCTTGAAATACTGGCTTTGGCCAAACGAGCGTTCAGGTATGTCCTGATCTTTTGGTCTTCAACCAGCTTGTCGCCGTAATTATCACCACCGAACCAATTTGAGTCCCATCCCTTGATGAATCCCAAACGATTTGCTATCGGATTTACTTTTTGTCCCATTATTATTAATTAAGATTTTCTTCAACAACACTTTCTTTCCTGTCAACGTATAAAGTTACGTGGTTCGAGCGTTTTCTGATTCGGTGAGCACGGCCTTGTGGAGCCGGACGCAAACGTTTCAAAATACGACCTGAATCTACCATAATCTGTGATACGTATAGTTCACTTTCTTCTAAACGAATTCCTTCGTTTTTAGCCTGCCAATTGGCTACGGCTGAAAGCAGAAGTTTTTCTACCCTACCCGATGCTTCTTTTGAAGAATACTTCAATACATCAAGCGCTTTGTTTACTTCCATTCCGCGAATCATATCGGCAACAAGCCTCATTTTTCTTGGAGAAGTAGGGCAATTTTTCAAAACAGCAAAATATTGTTGTTTCTTTTCTTCCTTTCTTTTCTCTGCTGCTAGTCTTTTTCTGGCACCCATTTTCTTTTCTTTTTAAAATTAATAGTTATGCCCTAACGCTTTTTATTTCCACCATGACCCCTGAATGTACGGGTTGGAGCAAATTCGCCTAAACGGTGACCTACCATGTTTTCGGTAACATACACCGGGATGAATTTATTTCCGTTATGTACAGCAATTGTATGACCTACAAAATCAGGAGAAATTACTGATGCTCTGGCCCATGTTTTCACTACCGATTTTTTGTTGGCATCATTTAGCGCCAAAACTTTTCTTTCAAGTTTGAAATCGATAAAAGGACCTTTTTTTAATGAACGACTCATAATTATTCCTCTTTACTATTTTTTCCTACGTTCTACAATATACTTGCTGGAAGCCTTCTTTTTCGAACGGGTTTTGTACCCTTTCGCAAGAACACCTGTACGTGAGCGTGGGTGTCCACCTGAAGATTTACCTTCACCACCACCCATTGGGTGATCAACTGGGTTCATCACAACACCACGAACGCGTGGTCTTCTTCCTAACCATCTTGAGCGACCGGCTTTACCCGATTTCTCTAAGTTGTGTTCTGTATTTCCAACAGTACCTACTGTAGCCCTACAGGACGTAAGTACCATACGAGATTCGCCTGATGGTAATTTCAAAATTGCGAATTTACCATCACGTGAGGTCAGCTGTGCATAAGCACCTGCACTACGAGCCATAACACCACCCTGTCCAGGGTGAAGTTCAATGTTGTGAACCAAAGTACCAAGAGGTATTTCAGCCAGGGGAAGAGCATTTCCAACTTCAGGATCACTTCCTGTACCGCTCATTACAGTTTGGCCAACTTGCAACCCGTTAGGCGCCAACATGTAACGTTTTTCGCCATCTTCATATCTCAGAAGGGCGATACGAGCAGTACGGTTTGGATCGTACTGAATGGAATCGACAACAGCTGCAACTCCGTCTTTATTGCGCATAAAGTCAATAATACGGTATTTGCGTTTGTGTCCCCCGCCTCTATACCTCATTGTCATACGTCCTTGGTTATTACGACCACCGGACTTTTTGAGGGGCTCCAACAATGATTTCTCAGGCGTAGATGCAGTAATGGTATCAAAAGCCCCAATTATCTTGTGCCTTTGACCCGGAGTTACTGGTTTTAATTTTCTTACTGCCATTTTATATTAAATATTACTATAAAAGTCGATACTATCTCCTTCTACCAAAGTAACAATTGCTTTTTTGTATGCTTTTGTTTTACCGGTAATTACACCACCTTTGGTATATCTTGATTTCACTTTACCACCGTAAACCATGGTATTCACGTTTTCAACCGACACATTATAAAGGCTTTCAACGGCCTTTTTAATTTGCGGTTTACTTGCTCTGCGATCTACCACAAAACCGTAACGGTTAAAACGTTCCGACATGTCGGTCATTTTTTCGGTAACTAATGGTTTTACTAAAATTTCCATTTCTTTTTTCCGTTAAAGTTTAAATGCTTCTTCAATTTTCGCAACAGAACCTTCCAAAAGCACAATGGCTTTTGCGTTCAATATCTGATAAGTACTTAACTCTGAAGCAATTACAACTGATACGTCCTGCAGATTTCGCGACGACAAATATATATTATTATTTTCAGTTGGTAAAACGAAAAGTGCCTTTTTTTCAGCTATTTGCAAATTGCTTTTTAAAGTCATCATCTCTTTTGTTTTTGGAGCTTCAAAATTGAAGTCCTCAACGACCAAAATGCTGTTTTCGTTTGCCTTATAAGTTAGAGCTGATTTACGGGCCAGTTGCTTCACTTTTTTGTTCAGCTTGAAACCGTAACTACGAGGACGTGGACCAAAAACGGTACCACCACCGCGAAATAATGGAGACTTAATGCTACCTGCACGAGCTGTACCTGTACCTTTTTGTCTTTTAATTTTGCGAGTACTTCCTGCTATTTCAGCACGTTCTTTACTTTTGCTTGTACCCTGGCGCTGATTAGCCATGTATTGTTTTACATCCAAATAAATGGCGTGATCGCTGGGCTCGATACCGAAAATCTGGTCGTTTAAAGTGACTTTTTTTCCGGTTTCTTTTCCTTCTTTGTTCAGTACACTTAGTTCCATTGTTTTCTAATAATTAAGTATGAACCTTTGGCTCCAGGTACTGAACCTTTAACCACTAATAAATTCTTTTCAGGCATAACTTTTACCACTTCAAGGTTTTCGATTGTAACAGTTTTGCCACCATCTCTACCTGCCATGCGCATACCTTTAAAAACACGTGAAGGCCAAGATGAAGCTCCGATAGAACCCGGTGCTCTTAACCTGTTGTGCTGTCCGTGTGTTGCATCGTTCACACCACGGAAGTTGTGTCTTTTTACAACACCCTGGAAACCTTTTCCTTTTGAAACACCAACAATGTCAACATAATCCATTTCGTGGAAAATACCAACATTTACTTCTTGTCCCAATTCAAATTCTTCCTGGAAGGTGTTGTGAAACTCTACTACTTTACGCTTTGGTGTTGTTCCGGCCTTTTTAAAGTGACCAAATTCAGCTTTTGTGGTGTGCTTTTCTTTTTTGTCACCATAAGCCAACTGAAGCGCTTCGTAGCCATCGGTTTCGGCGGTCTTAACTTGTGTAACCACACAAGGTCCGGCCTCAATCACAGTGCATGGGATGTTTTTCCCCTCAACACTGAATACGGATGTCATTCCGATTTTTTTTCCAATAATACCAGCCATTTTTCGACTACTTTTAAATTATCAAACTTTAATTTCTACTTCAACGCCACTTGGAAGCTCCAGCTTCATAAGTGCATCGATTGTTTTTGCGGTTGAGCTATAAATGTCAATCAACCTTTTGTAAGAAGACAACTGAAACTGTTCCCTCGATTTTTTATTTACGAAGGTTGAACGTAATACAGTAAATACTCTTCGGTGTGTAGGAAGTGGAATAGGACCACTTACTACTGCACCTGTAGTTTTTACGGTTTTTACGATTTTCTCAGCCGACTTGTCTACCAAGTTGTGATCGTACGATTTTAGCTTAATCCTGATCTTTTGACTCATAAGAGAAAATTGTTATAATTATTATAATAAATCTGTCTTACCTTGAACGTCTTCAAGTACTTTCATTGCCAAACCTTTTGGCACTTCAGCGTAGTGGCTGAACTCCATAGAAGAAGTTGCTCTACCCGAAGAAAGTGTACGTAATACAGTAACGTATCCAAATTGTTCGGCAAGTGGCACTTTAGCATTTATTACTTTAGCACCTGCTTTGTCTTCCATTCCGGCTACTTCACCTCTACGACGATTCAAATCACCAATAATATCTCCCATGTATTCTTCCGGAGTAACAATCTCCAGTTTCATGATAGGTTCTAATAATTTTGGACCTGCTTTTGAAGCACCGTTACGGAACGCCTGTTTGGCACAAATTTCGAATGACAACTGGTCTGAATCCACAGGGTGGAACGAACCGTCAATCAAAGTTACTTTTAAACTATCAACCTGGAATCCGGCAAGAGGTCCGTTACGTAAAGCTTCTTCAAAACCTTTTTGAACAGAAGGAATGTATTCTTTAGGAATACGTCCACCTTTTACTTCGTCAACAAACTCTAACCCTTGTTTGCCTTCTTCACATGGTTCAATTTTAACAATAATGTCTGCAAATTTACCACGTCCCCCAGTTTGTTTCTTGAATACTTCGCGGAACTCAAGTGATTGGCTAATCGCCTCTTTGTATGCAACCTGAGGAGCTCCCTGGTTACATTCCACTTTAAATTCGCGACGCAAACGGTCAACCAAAATTTCTAGGTGAAGCTCACCCATTCCACGAATTACAGTTTGACCTGAATCTTCGTCGGTATGTACCTGAAATGTTGGATCTTCTTCAGCTAATTTTGCCAATCCGTTTCCTAACTTATCAACATCTTTTTGTGATTTTGGCTCAATTGCCACACCAATTACAGGTTCAGGGAAGTCCATACTTTCCAAAACAATTGGGTGTTTCAGATCACAAAGAGTATCTCCGGTACGAATATTTTTAAAACCTACTGCGGCACAAATATCACCTGCTTCGATTACATCTTTGGCATTTTGTTTATTCGAGTGCATCTGGAACAAACGCGAAATACGTTCTTTTTTACCAGTACGTGTATTTAACATTGAACCACCTGCTTCAATCTTACCAGAATAAACGCGCATAAAACACAATCTACCAACAAATGGGTCGGTAGCAATTTTAAATGCCAATGCAGCAAATGGTTCATCAACGTCAGCATGACGAGTTACTTCTTTATCTGTTCCAGGCTCAGTACCTGTAATATCACCACTATCCAATGGACTTGGTAAGAAAGCACAAACGTTGTCCAACAAACGCTGAACACCTTTATTCTTAAATGCTGAACCACACATCATCGGAATAATTACTCCTTCCAATGTTGCTTTACGGATCACAGCTATCATTTCTTCTTTGGTAATTGATTCCGGATCTTCGAAATAACGTTCTAAAAGTTCGTCATCAACTTCGGCAACCGACTCAACCAATTTACCTCTCCACTCTTCAGCTTGTTCCAACAAATCTGCCGGAATTTCTTCCAGACTGTATGTAGTACCTTTATTTTCATCATCGAACCAGCGAACCGCTTTCATTTCGATAAGGTCGATAACCCCTTCGAATTTTTCTTCAGCACCGATAGGAATTTGAACTGGTACAGGGTTAGCACCTAATTTTTCAATGATGTCATTGTAGACTCCGAAAAAATCGGCACCTGAGCGGTCCATTTTATTTACAAAAGCGATACGCGGCACACCGTACTTTTCAGCCTGACGCCAAACAGTTTCCGATTGCGCCTCTACACCACCAACCGCACAGAAAAGTGCAACAGTACCGTCAAGAATACGCAACGAACGCTCAACCTCTACGGTAAAGTCAACGTGTCCGGGAGTATCGATAATATTAATTTTATGCTCTTGATCTTTGTAGTTCCAGAACGTAGTAGTTGCAGCAGAAGTAATTGTAATACCTCTTTCCTGCTCTTGCTCCATCCAGTCCATAGTTGCGGCACCATCGTGCACTTCACCAATTCTATGGGTCAATCCGGTATAAAATAAAATACGCTCCGATACGGTAGTTTTACCGGCATCGATGTGCGCCATAATACCAATATTCCTTGTATATTTCAGATCTTGCTTAGCCATTTTTTACCTATTTTCTAATATTTACTAAACTATATACTATTAACTAAACTAAAATCTGAAGTGTGCGAATGCACGGTTAGCTTCGGCCATTCTGTGGGTATCTTCTTTTTTCTTGTAAGCACCACCTTCTTCGTTGAATGCAGCAACAATTTCTGCAGACAATTTATCGGCCATTGATTTGCCTGAACGTTTACGCGCAAACAAAATCATATTTTTGATACTGATTGATTGTTTTCTCTCAGCTCTTACTTCCATTGGCACCTGAAAAGTAGCACCACCAACGCGGCGGCTTTTTACTTCAACTGCAGGAGTAATGTTCTCCAATGCTTTTTTCCAAACATCAAGAGGAGACAGCTCAGTTTCTTTTACTCTTTTTTCTACCAAATCAATAGCCTGGTAAAAAACGGTGTAAGCTGTTGATTTTTTTCCATCGACCATAAGGTCGTTTACAAATCTGGTTACCAACGTGTCGTTGAATTTTGGATCCGGCAAAAGGATCCTCTTCTTTGGTTTCGACTTTCTCATTTTAAAACTTTTTAGTGTTATCTAAATCGGCTGCCCTTAAGGCGGTCTTCAATTTTCCTCCGGAAGACATTTTAAGAGGATCCTTTACTCAACCAAACCACTAGAAATAACAATAGTTAATTACTCTTCTTTACTTTTTCTGTTTATTTTTTCGGTCTTTTAGCACCGTACTTAGAACGACGTTGCGTACGTCCTTCAACACCAGCGGTATCAAGCGCACCACGAATTAAGTGATAACGAACACCTGGAAGGTCTTTTACTCTACCTCCACGAACAAGCACGATTGAGTGTTCCTGCAGGTTGTGACCCTCTCCCGGAATGTAAGCATTCACCTCTTTCCCATTGGTTAACCTTACCCTTGCAACTTTACGCATTGCCGAGTTAGGTTTTTTTGGTGTAGTTGTATAAACACGAACACATACTCCACGACGTTGTGGGCATGAATCTAAAGCAGGAGACTTACTTTTCTCCACTTTACTTTGTCTTCCTTTTCTAACTAACTGTGAAATAGTTGGCATAACTACCTGTTTTTTATATAGTTAATAATAATTTCTAAAAATGGACTGCAAAATTATGCAAAAATCCTTAATAATCAATCGTTTCGAGACGAAAATGCACACTTTCCCCTTAAAACGGCTCGCAAAAGTACGAATTTTAATTAAACTACAATAGGTTTTAATCTTTTTTTGCAAAAAATTAAGATTGAAATGAATTGAGGGAGAGGGAGGTTAGAAGGCTGAAGCAAGAAGTTGGAAGTGCTAAAACAGCCACAGATTACTTCCAATTACGATTGCCAAAGATTGATGCAGATCGAAAAAGATTAAACAAGTTTAATACAAAACGCTATTCCTATTTTCTTAAAGATACGATTCCTCTACAAAACTAAACACTGATTCCTGCTCACTATTTCACCCTCTCTTTCCAAAGAGCTTTTAACGGATTAAAGAAACGCTGGATTAAACGCAGATCTTCCGTTACTATTTCGGCCTGCCCCATTAACTGATTTTGCATTTGAAGATCATTGTCATAATTGGTAACCAGCCCGTTGGGGAACCCAACTTCAACCATATAAAAATTATCTTCGGGCACCAGCGACACACTTTTCACCTTGCCCCGAACCAGTCCGAATTCCATATACGGATAATTATCAAACTTCACATTCACATCTAGCCCTTCCTTCACTTTTCCCGAACCGCGAACCGGCAACTCCACTTTCCCAAGTACCTCGCCGACATTCTCAGACACAATAGTAAAGGCACGGTCGCCTTCGTTGAGGTTTTGGTTTTCGGCATAAAAGTTATTGAACGAAACCACTCCATTAATTGGCGACCGAATTAAGAAAGTAAGATTCCAGTTACTTACTTCGCTTTTTAAGTTATTAAAAGCCTCGATAAGTGCCGACTCGTATTGAATTTTATTGTCATGAAACGCTTTATCGTTTTCAATAATTCGCTGATCGAGTTCACTTATATCGATTTGTTTTTGTGCCAAATCAGAACGCAATCCATCCAATTCCGATTTTTTAGATAACATTTCCGACTCTGCTTTTTCCAACTCGGTATTTGAAACCACTTCGCCTGCAAGCAGTTTTTTTTGACGTTCGTAATTTCGTACTTTTATTTTATACTCTTTGTCAACCGCCACCTTTTGTTCCCAAAGCCTGTCATACAAAATCCGCGCATTTTTTAGCTGATCTTTGTAAGATTCCTCCTTCAACTTGTAATAATTTCTCTGATTAAATTCATTCAGCTCTTCGTACTTCGTTAAAAACTGCGAGTAATATTCCTGAAGCGATCCAAGCTGCAGGCTTTTATTAAATCTCGTAGCCACTGAAAAGTTCAGCGTATCAAAAGAAGGCTGTATCAATGATATTACCTGATCCAAATCCAATACATCGTTATAATCTGCAGGATTCTCAATCAAAGCGATCATCTGCCCCGCCACAACCTTATCTTTATCTTTTACAAAAAGTTTGTGAATTTTACCTGTAGCCCTGGCCACCAGAGTCGCCGGTGGATTTTCTGTTGTCACCACAATATTCGAGCGTAAGATATCGGGGTAGTGAAAAACAAACGAGAAGATAATGATCAAGGCAAAAATAGCTGCAAAAACCAAGATACCATAGCGTACCAGCCCCGACGGAACTCCCCCAAGAATTTCCTGAACCTCGCCGGAACGTATTTCTATTTTTTTGTCATCTTCCATTTGTCAATAGTCATTAATTTCCAAGTTCGAGCTGATTTTTCACCAATTCAAAATATTTCCCCTTTTTCGCAATCAGTTCTTCATGATTTCCACGTTCCACAATTTCGCCGGCTTCCAGCACCACAATCTGGTCGGCATTTCTCACTGTACTTAAACGATGTGCCACAACAACCACTGTTTTTCCCTTTGAGAACTTATCCATGTTCTCCATAATCATTTTTTCGTTGTTGGCATCAAGTGCATTGGTCGCCTCATCCAAAAACAGGTATTTTGGCGACTTATAAATGGCACGTGCAATTAATATACGTTGTTTTTGCCCCTGACTCAAACCAACTCCTTCCTGACCAATTTTTGTATTGTAACTTAAAGGAAGCGATTCGATGTAATCCTGAATATTTGCCATTTTTACTGCATTCAACAAACGCGTTTCATCTATCAGCTCATCGTTTACAATAATATTTTTGGCAATGCTATCCGAAAAGATAAAACCATCCTGCATTACAACACCACAATTGTTTCGCCACATTTTAGGGGAGAAATTTGCCAAACGGATTCCCCCAATTTTAATATCGCCACTACCCGGAGGATAAAATCCAAGCAGCAATTTTATGAGTGTAGTTTTTCCACTGCCGCTGGTTCCAACAATTGCAGTTACTTTATTTTCCGGAATTTCCAGATTTATATTATTTAATACTTTTGGAGAACGAGGTCCTTCGTATTGGAATACCAGGTTGGAAACTGAAATATCCTTTTTCTCTGGCAAAAGTTTAACATTCGCGGCACTGGATTCGCTTTCGTCTTTTTTATCATGAATTTCGGCCAAACGCTCCAGACTGATTTTTGCATCCTGCGCATTGTGCATAAAACTAATTAACTGACGAAGCGGAGAATTCAACTGCCCTATTATATATTGTATTGCCAACATCATACCTAATGTCAACTCACCATTTACAACCGCTGTTGCCGATATAATAATAATAAGTATGTTTTTTGTTTCATTAATAAACACCGATCCAGCATCCTGGTACTGTTGCAGCGACAAACTTTTTACGCTCACCTTAAACAATCCGGCCTGAACACGCTCCCACTCCCAGCGTTTTTCCTTTTCATAATTGTTCAGCTTAATTTCCTGCATTCCATTGATTATCTGTATCAGTTTACTCTGATTTTCAGAGAGTTTGGAAAAGCGTTTAAAATCAAGCTCGCGGCGGCGTTTCATAAAAATGTAAATCCAGGCAAAATAAAGTGTCGAGCCCAAAAGGAAAATAAAAAAGATGGTCCAACTGTAAATGGCCAAAACAATGGCAAAAATAACCAAACTAAATACCGAGAACAATACGCCAATGGATTGGGCAGTTAAAAAACGTTCAATCCGGTCATGATCTTCTATACGTTGCAAAATATCGCCAATCATTTTCGAATCGAAAAAGCCCAGCGGCAGTTTCATTAACTTGATAAGAAAATCGGAAATGATGGAAATATTAATTCGGGTACTGATATGCAGTAAAATCCATGATCGTATAAACTCTACCGACATCCGGCTAATAAACAAAACCAGTTGCGCAATAAGTACCAAATAAATAAATCCGATATCCTGGTTGTTTATACCAATATCAACCACACTTTGGGTAAGGAATGGCAAAACCAATTGAATCAAACTCCCGAGGAAGAAGCCCAAAATAAGCTGAATAACGAGCTTCCGATAAGGTTTCAGGTAGTTTAATACAAAACGAAAACCTGTACGACTTACCTTTTCATCGGCCTCCTGGTAAAATTCAGGAGATGGCTGCAACAACAAACAAATTCCCTTCTCTTCTCCATTTGCAACCGTCGACACCCAATGCTCACAAAACTCTTTCTCGGTATATTCCAAACGCCCAAAAGCCGGGTCGGCAACAAATACTTTGCCTTTGTGAAATTTGTAAACCACCACAAAGTGCTCTTGCCCCCAATGCACAATACAAGGCAACGGTGCCTCCTTTTTAAGTTGTTCGAAGGTAATTTTCACTCCCATCGACCGCATCCCGATCGACTCGGCAGCATCGCTGATTCCAAGCAAGGAAACACCCTCCCTGGTAATGTATGATTTTTCTCGAAGTGATTCGGTGCTAAAATGTTTCCCGTAATATTTGGCCACCATACGCAGACAGGTGGGACCACAATCCATGGCATCAAACTGCTGAAAAAACGGGAACTTCGACATAATAAGGTTTTGAGTTGGAAAGATAGAAAAAAAAATGTGTGATAAAATAGAATAAATCCCCTACTTATGAACTAGACAATGAGGAAAACTAAAAAAAGTAAGGCAGGCAAAAATCCCAACAATGCGAGCTGTCTGGCTTTTGCCTGGTACTTTTCTTTTTCATTCAAATAATAAAAAATACCGATGGGTAAAAGTGCAATCGACAAACTAACTCCCACAAAATTAAAAAACTCATCGCGATCGGTTAAAAATGTAAGTCGATGTACACCTTCGTCGAAATACCAGATACCGGCCGATAATATAGCTGCAATTAGAATGTTTAGAATTGGAAAAATCCGGCAGCAAAGTTTGTTTTTTGTCATGGTGCAATTTAGCAAAGTGAAAATAAACCAACAAAAATAATTATTAGCAGGAGCATTAAAAGTTATTATCTTGCAATTTGAAAAATAGGATGCATGAAGATTCTTATAATCGAAGACGAAATTGCCTTATCGGATGCAATATTTCAATACCTGACCGACGAAGGTTATGTATGCGAAACAGCGTATGATTTTAACTCCGCTGCTGAAAACATTGAGTTGCATTCATACGATTGTATATTGGTCGATATTAATCTGCCGGGAGGCAGTGGGCTTGATCTTATTCGGTCGGTAAAAAACGACAATAAGAAAATGGGGATCATTATCATTTCGGCACGCGACTCGCTGGACAACAGAATTGAAGGACTGGAAATTGGTGCCGATAACTACCTTACAAAACCCTTTCATTTGGCAGAATTAAATGCACACCTTAAATCGATTAACCGGCGCATAAATTTCGATGGCAACAACCAGGTACTGGTAAACGAAATTAAAATCCTACCCGATTCGCACCAGGTTTTTGTACACGACAAAGAACTACAACTCACTAAAAAGGAATATGAATTGCTACAGTTTTTTGTGGCAAACAAAAACAAAGTAATTACAAAAACAGGTTTGGCAGAACATCTTTGGGGTGACTACATGGATATTGCCGACTCGTTTGATTTTATATACGGACACATTAAAAACCTTCGCAAAAAACTTATAAAAAAAGGCTGCAAAGACTACATAAAAACCATCTACGGAGTTGGATACAAATTCGATCTTCAGCAATAATTATGGTTCAAAAAAATACACTGTAAACGTAAGACCACAATGAAATTACTCACCAAAATAAGTCTCAATTTTCTTTCCATATCGCTTTTTATTTTTCTGGGGGGATTGATTGTATTTTATTTTGTGCTCCGTCAGCAGGTTAACGAAAACATCAATATTGAACTACAGAAAAGACAAGCATCTATTCTTAACCAGATGCAAACTGCACACGGTGCTCCCGCCACACCGTCCGGGATTGAACAGAAAATTGTTATTGCCCCTATAACCGAAAATTACAAACCTGAAGTAAGTTATTCGGACACCTTGATTTTTGACAACGAAACAAACCGGCACATTGCCTACCGACAATTACAATTTATTACAGAAATAAACCAGCAAAAATTCCTGGTAAAAATCTTTAAATCGCACGCCGAGACCGACAACCTGATTGTGCGAATTATTTTATTAATGACCATTCTGGTGGTTGCACTTATTTTTGGGCTTCTGATATTAAACCGGCACATATCGCAAAAAACCTGGAAAGCTTTTTACAATACCATTTATAAGATTAAGAATTACGATTTAAACTCGCACGAAGATTTCCAACTGAAAGAAAGCGATATCAAAGAGTTTAACGACTTGAACAGTGTACTCATTTCCATGACCGATCGCATAAAAGACGATTATTACAATTTGAAAGAATATACCGAAAATGCCTCACATGAAATACAAACTCCAATTGCAGTAATTAATTCAAAAATGGAACTGCTGCTTCAAGCCGAGTACCTGAAAGAAAAAGAATTAAAAACAGTAAGCGATGCATACGAAGCCTGTACAAAACTTTCGCGGTTAACCAGCACATTGTTGCTGCTTTCGAAAATTGGCAACCGACAATTCCCCGAAACAGAAAAAATCGATTTCAAAAAAATAATTGAAACACAACTGAAGGAGCTGGAAGATGTGATCGTCAATAAAAAAATCACTGTTAAAGGACCTGAGAGCAGTCATTTGATAGAAATGAATCCGTATCTGGCCGAAATACTGATTTCGAACCTGATTAAAAATGCCATTCGCCACAACACAAAAAAAGGAATTATTTCGTTCTCAATCTCGGAAAATAAATTGGTTGTTTCCAATAGTGGAGAAGAAATAAAAGGCGATCCCAACCAACTGTTTAAGCGCTTTTATAAATCTTCTGCATCCGACAAATCTATTGGACTAGGACTTGCAATTGTTCAAAAAATATGTGAGGTTTCGGGCTTCAGTGCAATTTATTCTTTTGAAAACAAAATGCACACTTTTACTCTTCATTATAATTCTTAAAAGACACAAAAAACATCAATTGATTAATATCAATTTGTTCTAAATAAAATTTGCATCCTTTACGAATTCTATTTTACAACGCGGAATACACTAATCACACACAGCACTAATTTACAGATTCTTACAACTAGACACCAACAGTAATAATCCAAAAATATCTGTCATTTTTAATCCAAAATCCACCGATTTATTCCTTTTAATTTTGACTTAAAACGGTTTCTTTTCCAATTCTGATTTTTCCTACAGATTTTCTACAGATTGTTTTAATAAGTTTGATTTGAATTCTAAAAGAAAAGACAAGCAAGTATGATAGGATTACTTGGATTAAACCACAAAACAGCTCCAATTAAAGTTCGCGAAAGATTTGTTTTCTGCGAAGAAGACGTGAAGCGTTTCGTGCCACAATTAATCGAAATAGGCTTAAACGGTGCAATTGTTGTTTCAACGTGCAACCGAACCGAAATATATTTTGACTATTCAGGAACAGACATCCATGGTTTTACCGACACAATTGAAACAAAACTTTTTGAATGGAGACGATCGGATAAAAGTGTAAGTGCACATTTCTACCGCAAATACCAGGAAGAAGCCTCAAAACATTTGTTCAGAGTAGCTTCGGGACTCGACTCAATGGCACTTGGCGAATACCAGATTGTTGGGCAGCTTAAAGATGCCTTTGCCATTGCTGAGAAACACGCGATTAACAGTTCTACTTTAATTCGTTTGTTCAACAAAGCTTTTGAAGCCGGGAAAAAAGTAAGAACACAAACCGAACTATCAAAAGGAGCTGTTTCGATAAGTTATGCAGCCGTTGAATTGGCCAATAAAAAATTACACAATCTCACATCGCACCCGACTTTGCTTGTTGGTGCCGGCCAAACCGGAGAGCTTACATTACAAAACCTGATTAAAAAAGGTTGCAGCAAATTTACCATCATCAACCGTACTTTCGAAAAAGCCTGCGAACTGGCAGACCGCCACAAAGGTGTTGCAAAAGATTTTTCGGAATTGGAAAATGAACTGATCAAAAACGATATTGTAATTGCATCAACTGCATCGAAAAAAGCATTGATAACAAAAGATATGGTAGAAAAAGTGATGATCGAACGGCAAAACAAACCTATGTTTTTTGTCGATCTTTCGGTACCTCACAACATTGCCACCGATGTAAATGATCTTGAAAATGTTTTTCTGTTTGATGTGGATGATTTGAATGCAGTTGTTGACGAAACCTTTGGAAAACGTCAGGGAGAAATTAAAAAGGCAGAAAAAATTATTGCTGAAGTGGTTAACGAATTTTCCGACTGGCAGTACACACGGAATTTAACTCCAACTTTTCAAAGTATAAGCGACAATTTCCAAAAAATAAATAAAACCGAACTCGAAGGTTTTATGAAACGTCAGATAAACAATGATGGTGAAGACGCTTCGTTGTATGCCGACCACATCACCAACAAATTTATCCGTTTGATGATCAAAAATGTTAAATCGATTACCGATAACGGTCGTAAAAAAGAATACATCGAACTTGTTAACGACCTGTTCAACCTTGCTCCATGAAACGAGAATGCAATAATCTTTTCACACAAGTGAATAACTACACGCGAGTTCCATCGAATACCTTCGAATATTTTGAATCATAATGAGATGAAAAACACAATTCGTATTGGCACACGAGGCAGTAAACTTGCCTTGTATCAGGCTTATCGGGTAAAAGAATCGCTGGAACAGAAATTCCCTGAAAAAGTTTTTGAGATAGTTATTGTAAAAACAAAGGGCGACAAAATTTTGGATGTGCCACTTTCGAAAATTGGCGACAAAGGCCTTTTTACAAAAGAACTGGAAGTGGCCATGTTCAACGACGAGATCGACATGGCAGTGCACAGTTTAAAAGACCTGCCAACTGTTTTTCCTGTAGGAACAAAACTGGGTGCAGTACTTGAAAGAGGTACCGTAAACGATGCGCTGGTAAGCAAAAATCACCTGAAAATTTCTGAATTTACGGCTGAACATACCGTTGCAACTTCAAGTTTGCGTCGCAAAGCACAACTGTTAAAACGTTATCCTAATCTAAATATCGTTGAAATCAGGGGCAATGTAAACACCCGAATCCGCAAAATGGAAGAGGGATATTGCGACGCTATGATTATGGCTGCGGCCGGACTGCAACGCCTGGAGATGGATGCTTATATTACAGAAATTATTGATCCGGAAGTTATGATTCCGGCATGCGGACAAGGTGCCATGGCCATTGAAATAAAAGACAACGATCCGGAAATTGAAAAGCTGGTGGGCGCTATTAATCATGAAGAAACTATGATAACCAGTTCGGCAGAACGTGCCTTTTTAAATACCCTGGAAGGTGGTTGCCAGATTCCCGTTGGGAGTACTTGCAAAATCATTGGTGACCAGGTAAAAATTACAGGCTTTGTTTCCAGTATCGACGGAAGTAACTTTTTAAAAGAATCGGCAAGCGGACCTGTTGGAAATGCCAGGCAAATAGCGATCGATCTGGCTAAAAAATTATTCGCCGCCGGAGGAAAAGAAATACTCGATTCCATTCGAACAGAAAACTTCCCGGCGCAAAAAGTTGAACTTCCTTTACAAGATAAAATTATAATATCCACTCGTCCTGCCGATGCCAACGACGATCTTCCGCAACTATTAAAAAATGCAGGAAGTAAGGTTGTTTCACTGCCCATGATTCAAATCGAGCCAGCAAGTCTTACCTCTGTCGAAATTGACAAGCTTAAAAATCTTGATCAATTTAACTGGGTGATTTTTACAAGCAAAAACGGCGTGGCTTCCTTTTTCAAACAGTTGATTGAGATTAATGGCAACACCACTTTGCCTGCTTCTTTAAAAATTGTTGTGATCGGGGAGAAAACAGCAGCTGAACTCGATTATTATGGTTACGCACCTCATCTTGCAGGCGAAAAAAATACGTCGCTGAACTTAATAAATGATTTGATTGACAAGTACAATCCACAGGGGCAGAACTTCTTATTGGTTCTTGGAAATCTGGCGGACAACTCCATCGAAAACAGGCTTTCGCAAACAAACGTGGTAAGCAGAATAAATGTTTACAACACAGTAAAACCAGCCAAAGCTGATCAAAAAATATTGGACCTTGTAGCAAACGACAACTACGATCTGATCATTTTTACAAGTCCTTCCACGTTCAATAATTTCTGCTATTTTTACGGAACCGCGAATATTTCGAGATTAAAAATTGCCAGCATTGGCACAACAACTACATCGGCCATTAAGGCAACTGGAGTTAGTCCTTTAATTACAGCTAATAAATCGAATGCCGGGGGACTTTACACATCAATTATTAATTATTACCAATCAGAACAAAAATAGAACAATAAAATAGCACAGATATGATATTTCCGGAAACAAGATTAAGAAGATTAAGATACAATACAGTATTACGCAACATGGTAACCGAGACCAAATTATCGGTTGATGATCTGGTTATGCCACTTTTTGTTTGTGCCGGCACCAACGTCAGAAATCCAATCAGTTCAATGCCCGGTAACTATCAATTGTCGGTTGAGAACCTTGTGGAAGAATGCAAAAAGGTTTATGAATCAGGAGTTAAAGCGGTTCTGTTATTCGGCATCCCGGCAGAGAAAGACGAAGACGGAACGGTAGCCTGTCAACACAACGGGATTGTGCAGCAAGCTATTCGTGCCATAAAGGCTGAAATTGCCGATATGTATATTATTGCCGATGTATGCAATTGTGAATACACCACACACGGACATTGCGGAACGATTATAGACGGCGACGTTGACAACGACAGTACACTGGAAACACTGGCTGCACAATCTGTTTCGCTGGCAGAAGCGGGCGCCGACATGATTGCCCCCAGCGATATGATGGACGGACGAGTAGGAAGAATCAGGGAAGCACTGGATGAGAATAAATTTGAGAAAATTCCGATTATGGCTTACTCCGCAAAATATGCTTCCGGTTTTTACGGCCCGTTCAGAGAAGCTGCCGAGAGTGCTCCCAAATTCGGAAACCGGTCGACTTACCAAATGAATCCGGCCAACTCTGACGAGGCGCTTCGTGAAGTAGAACTCGACATTGCAGAAGGTGCAGATATTGTAATGGTTAAACCTGCCCTTTCGTACCTCGATGTGATTTACCGGGTAAAAACCGAATTTCGGATGCCCACAGCCGCCTACAATGTGAGTGGTGAATTTTCGATGTTAAAAGCAGCCGAAGAAAGAGACTGGATCGACGGTGCGCGGGTAATGATGGAAATCCTGACATCGATAAAAAGAGCCGGAGCCGACATTATTATTACCTACTCAGCAGTTGATGCGGCTAATATTTTAAACGGAATTAAGTAGATTAAACATGCAGTTTTCAAAAAGTATAGAAGCTTTTCAACAAGCTCAAAAATCAATACCCGGAGGAGTGAACTCTCCTGTTCGGGCTTTTAAAAGTGTAAAATTAAATCCAGTTTTTATTGAAAGCGCCAAAGGAGCGACCATCGTCGATATCGATGGGAATACATATACCGATTTTGTTGCATCGTGGGGACCACTGATTTTTGGGCACGCACACGAAAAGATTGTTGCTGCAATAAATGACGCAGCACAAAAAGGTACAAGTTATGGTGCACCAACAACCTCCGAAACGGAAATGGCCGAATTGATTGTTGAGATGGTGCCATCAGTTGAAAAAGTAAGAATGGTAAACTCGGGCACGGAAGCAACAATGAGTGCAATCCGTTTGGCACGAGGTTACACAGGCCGCGAAAAGATATTAAAGTTTGTAGGTAATTACCACGGACATGGCGATAGTTTTCTCATAAAAGCAGGCTCGGGAGCAATCACTTTGGGTTTACCCGATAGTCCTGGAGTAACAGCCGGAAATGCAAAAGACACACTGCTGGCCAATTACAACGATCTTTATTCAGTAGAAAAGATATTTGAAGAAGAGAGGCAAAATATTGCAGCAATAATTGTTGAACCGGTTGCCGGAAACATGGGTGTTGTTGTACCTGAAAAAGGATTTCTGCAGGGACTTCGTGAAATTGCAACAAAAAACGGTTCACTTCTCATTTTTGATGAAGTAATTACAGGTTTCCGCCTGGCAAAAGGGGGCGCACAGGAATATTTTGGCGTGATGCCTGATATCACCACTTTGGGGAAAATTATTGGTGGTGGGTTACCGGTTGGCGCTTATGGTGGCCGTAAAGAAATTATGGATCAGCTGGCTCCAGTCGGACCGGTTTACCAGGCCGGAACTTTATCCGGAAATCCACTTGCCATGGCTGCCGGAAGTACCATGCTAAAGTTAATTCTAAACACTCCGGACTTTTATTCGGAACTGGAAAGAAAAGCAAAAAAATTGCATAAAGGAATATTAAGCAACCTCGAAACAACCGGAATAAATGGTGTTGTAAATAGGGTTGGATCGATGATGACACTATTTTTTACAAACGAAGAAAAAGTGAGCTCATTTGATGAAGCAATGAATTCGAACACCGATCGATATGCAGAATACTTTAAACTTTCGCTTGAAAGCGGCATTTACATTGCACCATCGCAGTTCGAATGTTTGTTTGTTTCGTACGCACACACCGACGAAGATATTGACAACATAATTGCTGCAAATTTAAAAGCATTAAAAAAACTAAGCTGAATCTGAAATACATGGAAAAGGGAATTTTTGTAAGAACACTTGAGGGAGAAAAAACGGAACGGCCACCGGTGTGGTTTATGCGTCAGGCAGGAAGAGTATTACCATCGTATCTGGAAATGCGCAAAGACTATAGTTTTAAAGAACTGATGCGCGATCCGGAACTGGCGGCAAAAGTTACATTACTCCCTATTTATGATCTGGGAGTGGATGCAGCGATCCTCTTTTCCGACATACTTGTTATTCCTGAAGCACTTGGAATGGATCTGGCATTTACCGATTCGGGGCCTCGTTTCACCACTGCTCTGAAAGATCTACCGAATCCGGTAAAATCCTTGAATGCCGATGCATCGAAACTGGAGTACATTTATGATGCGATCGACAAAATACAGGAAACAAAACCTGCCGACATTCCGCTTATCGGATTTTGCGGCGCACCGTTTACTACACTGTGCTACATGGTTCAGGGTTTAGGTACCAATCACACTTTTCCCGATGCGGTTTCGTTGCTGTACAAAGATAAAAAACTGGCAAAACAACTGTTAGGTGCCATTACCGATCTTTCGATAGAATACGCTTTAAACCAGGTAAAACACGGCATTTCAGCTTTTCAGATATTTGAAACCCATGCGGGACTGATTCCATCGGATTTATACATGAAATTGATTATGCCTTTTGTTCGAAAAATTTCTGCTGCCGTAATGAATGCAGGCGTCCCAACCATATTTTTACCCAAAGGTTTGGGAGTAGGATTAACACAGCTGCAACCCGGCGATGCCGATATTATAAGCATCGATTGGCAGGTGCCAATTAAAGAAGCGCGAAAAATGGTTCCCAAAGAAATGGGACTTCAAGGAAATTTAGATCCACGAATTCTACTGGCCGATCAAAATGTTATCGAAAACAAACTGGAAGAATACCTTTCGTTTGGAGCAGAAGAAAGCAACTGGATTTTTAACGTCGGGCATGGATTTATTCCCGGTATTCCGGTTGAAAATGCCAAATTTGTAGTCGACTGGATTAAAAAAGCAAACTGGAACAGATAAAATATGACAACAATTCTTACCGAAATATTCTCACACGATACTGTAAAAATAGTTCACTACCTTATTAGTGTTTCATTTCTCTTCTTTGCAGTATTACTTGTTGTGAGATCGGTAAGAGGCATTTCCAAAAGAGTACCTTACAAGGCTTTCGACAAATTTCTGGCAGTGGCTTTTATCGTTGCATTGTATCTACAGTTAATTCTCGGTCTGTTTCTGTTTACAAATCTTGGCACAGGTCTCGACTTTCATTATATGCCAAACGAAGGCAGCGATATGGTATCGAAAAGATTGTGGCCGGTTGAACACATTGTATTGATGTTGTTTGCACTTTTTATTGCCAACCTGGGTTTAATTTTTTCTTTTCAAACCCGGGAAAGTCAAAGCCGGTTCAAAAAAATATTAATCTACTACACAATTGCAATTGCTCTTATTGCCTTTTCGTTGATATCCGTTTACGCGTAAAACTCATCACCCTCGATTAACTCTTTACTCTTCCTTTCTCAGATAAATTAATGCGGGTGTTTTAATCGGACTTTCATCGTTTAGCTGAACCATCTCCTGAAGATTCCCCTGGTATAATTTTGAATCGCTGCGCCCCGAACGCGACACAATGGTAGTATGAATAGTTTCCCTGTGAATGGAATCAAGCGCCTCATAAATTTCTTCGAGTACCTTTGTTCCCATATAAATAACCGCTGTTCCCCTGTTCTCAACAATACTCAGCAATTGATTCACGCTTAAAAGTTTTCCCATCACATCGCGTCCCGAAAGCAGGTGCAGCGAATTACTCCCGCGGCGATCGGTTAACGAAATACCAAATTCGGCCGATGCAGCATTAAAAGCCGAAATTCCCGGAACAAGTTCAAAAGGAATGTTGTGCTCCTTCAAAAAAGAAGTTTCCTCGGCCCCCCGGCTAAAAATCATCGGATCGCCGGATTTAACACGCACAACCACCTTTCCCAATTGCGCATGTTTCAATAATTTTTTATGAATTGAGTTTTGCCGCTCAGTAACATCAATACCGTCTCCGGCCCGTTTACCAACAAAAATATGCTCAGCACTTTCCGGAAAGAGCTCCCGAACATCCCTCGAAATCAAAGCATCGTATAAAATTACATCGGCTTGTTTTATACAGTTAAATGCTTTTACTGTTAACAGATCCGCCGGTCCGGGCCCCGCTCCTACAATGTATACTTTTCCTGTGTTTTCCATTTCCTACTAAATTCGGTAAGCCCACTCTTCCACCTCTTTTAAATAATCCATCGGACTTTGATATTTAAATTTATAGTCCAATGCATTTATCAATTTATCGCTGTTTACGATCTTATAATTCTCCTTCGTATTCGAAAAAACCGGGGCTGGCAATTCACTTATTTTAGCTGCTTTGCTGTAAAATTCTCGTTTAACAGGATGTTCCGGACTGGATGCATTAAAGGTTTCTCCCCAAATATCCTTTTCAATAATTTGAGTAATAATCCCCACACAATCATCTCTGTGAATCAGGTTCACCGGAGTTTCTCCAGCAACCTCCGATTTATATATCAGAAATTTTACCGGATTTCTGTCGTAACCAATCAAACCGCCAAAACGAATAACTGTGGTTTTAAATTTCGGATTGTGGGTTAACACCTTTTCGGCCTTAATCAAGGCACGTCCGCTTTGTTTCTCAGGACTTCCTTCATCGCCTTCCCTCACTTCTTTATTTTGGGATTCGTAAACCGACGAAGATGAAATAAAAAGTACTTTAGAAATACCTATTTCTTCGGCCTTTTGTGCAATCTGATTTACTTTTTGCGGATAAGACTCTTCTACACAATCGGTTCTGGTAGGCGGAATTGAGACAATTAATACATCAGTACTAAAAAAACTGTTGTAGTCCACTTCCACTCCCTTTGGTTTTACTTTTACATAAAAGGTACTTATTCCGGTCATCTCCAAATCATTGCAACTCTTGGTCGAACTGGTTGATCCTTTTACGTTCCATCCTTTGCGTAGCAAGGATTTGCCAAGGGCAGTACCCAGCCATCCACATCCTAATATTGAAACAGTTGTACTCATGATTGTATGTATTTATTGTTTTTTGAATTTAATTTCACCTACTTTTTTAATAGGCAACAGCAGGATTTTAGTGCTTAAAATCTTTCCCCTCTTTAATTTCCTTCACATATTCTTTACGAATCACAAAATCGCCAAAGTGCTCTCCTTCGGATCTGTTCGCTGCAAAATCTGCAATTAGCATTCGTACCTCTTTCAGAATCTCTTCTTCCGGAATGGTTTCGCGGTACAGCGTATTCAACCGTGTTCCTTCAAAACTTCCACCCAGGTACAAATTATAATACCCCGGAGATTTTCCGATCAAGCCGATTTCTGCCAGGTAAGGTCGTCCGCAACCATTGGGACAACCGGTCATTCGAATTACTATTTCTTCTTTAAAGAGGTTAAAGTCATTAAGAATGAGTTCAACTTTTGATATCAGGGTAGGTAAATAGCGCTCGGCCTCGGCAAATGCCAACGGACAAGTTGGTAGTGCCACACAGGCAATTGAGTTTTTACGCAGTCCGGACAGTTCAGATGGTGCGACTCCATTTTTTTTCAAAATCGTGTCCACCTTCTTTTTCACCTTTTCGGAAACGCTACTCACAATAAGGTTCTGGTTTCCGGTAAGAATAAAATCGCCGTCACTAATTTTGGCAATTTCGCGCAAAGCGGTTTTAATGTTTTGCTTGCCGTCATCTTTAACACGCCCACCTTCAACAAAATACGTCAAATGCCATTTTTCGTCCGTTCCTTTTTTCCAGCCAAAATCATCACCATTCCGTTCGAACTTAAATGCTCTTGCCGGCTCGAGTTTGTATCCCAAACGCTGCTCCACCTCGCTTGTAAAAACCTCAACACCCATTCTGTCGATGGTATATTTAAGGCGTGCCTGTTTGCGATTTTTACGATTCCCGTTGTCCCGTTGTGTCAGAAGCACTTTTTCGGCTACATCAACAACTTGCCCGGGCGTACAAAAACCAATTACTGTTCCAGTTCGCGGATAGGTTCCAGACATTCCAAAAGTAGAGCCAAAACCGCCACCAACCGACACGTTGTATCCCACAATTTTAGCGTTTTCAATAATTGCAATAAATCCTAAGTCCTGCGAAAAAACATCTGAGTCGTTATTGGGCGGAATTACAATTCCGATTTTAAATTTACGAGGTAAATACCGGTCGCCATACAATGGCTCCACATCGGTTTTGCTATCGGCAATTAGCTTTTTATCAAGCCAGATTTCATGATAAGCAGTGGTGTTCGGTAATAAATGCTCACTCACTTTCTGTGCCAGATCAATCACCTCCGAATGGAACGCCGACTCCGCAGGATTAGCATGACACATCACATTTCGGTTCACATCGCCACACGCCGCAATGGTATCCATCAAACTATCATTCATTTCCTGAATGGTCTTTTTCAGGTTCTTTTTTAGAACACCATGCAACTGAAAGGTTTGACGAGTAGTTAGTTTTAAGGTGTTATTGGCATATTTCTCTGCAAGCGCATCCATTTTTAGCCATTGTTCCGGTGTAAACCGTCCACCTGGCATTCTTAAACGAATAAGAAACGAAAATGCCGGTTCCAGTTTTTGTTTTTTACGCTCTTTGTCTAAATCGCGGTCCCACTGCAAATACATGCCATGAAACTTTGAGATTTGGGTATCGCCGTCGGCAATTGCCCCGGTTATTGGATCGGCTAAACTTTCGACTAAAGTACCACGCAAATAATTGCTGTCGTACTTTAGTTTTTCCACTTCTGAAAGTTCCTTCCAGTTAATAGTATCGGTCATAATTTTTCGGGTTATATTTTTACAGGGTGCGCCTTTGGATGGTCAGTCCGCGCACCCATCAACTAATAAACATCGGTTTGAAAACGTTTCTCACGTTTTAGATTTTTTACATATTTTTCGGCTTGTTCTTCTGTTACACCTCCCTGTGCTTGAATAATTTCCAGCAAGGTTTTATTTACGTCCTTTGCCATGTATTTCATATCGCCACACAAGTATAAATGAGCTCCATTTTCAATCCATTCAAATACCTCTTTCTGGTTCTCTTTTAATTTCTGTTGTACATAAACTTTCTCTTCCTGGTCGCGCGAGAATGCCACATCGAGTTTGGTCAAATGTTCCGACTTTAATAGCTTTTGCCATTCGGTCTGGTACAGAAAATCGGAATTAAAACGACGGTCGCCAAAAAACAACCACGACTCTCCTTTAATTCCAAGGCTTTCGCGATGCTGCATAAAAGCGCGGTAAGGAGCCACTCCGGTCCCAGCTCCAACCATGATTATTTTAGACCCGTTTGCCGGCAACTTAAACGATGGATTTTTATCTATATAAATTGGCAACTGGTCGTCAACTTCAATTGAATCAGCAAGATGTGACGAGCACGCCCCGTTTCTTAAACGATCTTTTCGTTCGTAGCGCACAACCGAAACCGTTACATGCACCTCTTCTCCAACACTTTCCATACTCGATGAAATTGAATACAAACGCGGCGGAATGGGACGCAATACTTCTGCAAGCTTATTGGCATTCCATTCAAAAGGAAAATCTTCAAGCAGATCAAGCACATCGTGTCCGTACAAATAATCGTCAGACAACTGATCATCGTTGATAATCTTTTCCAACGCAGGATTCTTTACTTTCTCCTGGTACTTTTTCAGCACATCAAAAGTCAGCGTTGTAATTTCCAAATGATGAGTCAGTGCTTCTTTAATACTTAACTCTTCTTCTTTTACATCTACTTTTTGTTCCGGATTAAAACCGGTTTTCTCAAGAATCTGCTCCACCAGCGATTCCGGATTTTTTGCAAAGACTCCCAGCGAATCTCCCGGCTCGTACTCCAGCCCCGAACCTTCAAGCGACAATTCTACATGGTACACTTCCTTATCCGAATCGCGCCCTGTAATTTTCACTTTTTCGAGAACCGTGGCCATGTAAGGATTTGTTTTTGAAAACTCATCAAAAGCCAACGAACTTCCCTCCGAAACAGAATAGGCAGGAGTTACCGCTGATACCGGTGATTGTGTTGCCGACTGTGCCGCCGATAAACTAACCAGAAAATTGTTCATCCAGATTTCAGCATCCCTGTCGTAATCCACATCGCACTTTACCAACGAACAAACCGAATATGCACCTAAATCTTTTAAAGCCGAATAAATATCTTCACCGGTTTTACAAAAGTGTTTATAGGTTTTATCGCCCATGGCCAAAACCGAATAATTCAGATTCTCCAGTTGCGGAGCGCGTGTTCCGGTAACAAATTTGTAAAATTCTTCAGCCATGTCAGGCGGTTCTCCTTCGCCGTGTGTACTCACAATTATGGCTACATTTTCTTCTTCTTTAAGCTTTTTGTAGTTAAAATCGTACATGCTTAAAACCTGCGCATTGATATTCTTATTCGCAGCTTTTTCGGCTAGCTTTTCGGCCAGCCCTTCCGAATGTCCGGTTTCGGTACCATAAAGAATTGTAAGCTTTACCGAGCTTTCAAGCTGCGCTGCTGGTTGCGAAGGCACTGCTACATCCCCATCGGTAGCCAACCTTCCTTCGAGGTAGCCACTCAACCATAAAATCTGCTCTTTTGTTAATGCGGGCAACAGCTGATTTAAAGTTGTTAACTGCTGCTCGTTAAATGGATTTGTTTTCAAACTCATTTTGTAATTTAATTTATCTGTAATTTGTCTTTAATCAGGTTTCTAATTCGAATCGATTCATATACATTTTCGCCATTCGATGCTACCGCAATTGTTATATTGCCTTGTTTGTGTATGGCCGGCGATACAAACTGACAGAGGTCAGGTTTGTCGTGAATATTTACCAAAACTCCGGCTTTGTTACAATCCTTTACTATTTGTTTGTCCAGCTCATCGTTGTTTAAACAGGAATAAAGCATCAGGTACTTTTTAAGGTACTTTTTATGATACGCCACTTCGTAAAACTTCACCCCACTATTTTTAATTTCATCGCAAACTTTTAAAGCCAGTACCTCAACTTCAGCATCAAATCGCTGAAGTATTTTAAGCTTTTTAAAAGCATCCTGCCCCCCGCCAACAATCAGTATTTTCTGGTCCGCAATATTTATCGATATGGGTAAAAAATTCTTTTTCATTGCTTCATTTTTTCATTCATAAATCGACTTTACTCTATACTACGGATCAACGTAAAAACGAAAACCGTCAGACTGAGCAAAGTCGAAGTCAAATTTCATATTCAATCGGCGTTTCTTTAACACGACCGAAGTTGGTTTTGTTCCAGGCCCGCTCATGAAAAAAGTAAAGTATCATTTTTGTAAATACTTCAACTCCTCCAATTGTTACTGCAAAATTTATATCTCCAACTACAATCCACGATATTATTATGGTATCGATGGTTCCGAGTGTTCGCCACGAAATTGTTTTCAGAATACTCCGTCTCTTTCGATCAACCAGTTTTACATCATTTTCGACTCTACCCATTTAATTGAGTTGTTTTAAAAAATTTGAATCTCATATTAAATTATCACTCCTACTTGCCTACTTTTGTTAGATATGCTAAAACCTGCATATAACCGCTTTAAAATAAAAAAGCCCTCCTGCAACTGCAGAAGGGCGAATAAATTATAGTAGTTATGAGCTATTTACATATCAATATCCTTCTGCAAAAATTCAGTACTGCAACACATACACATCATACATGTCATCGAATTCAATTTTATTTCAGAAGAATTTGTTTTCATATCAATTAATCGCAAAAGTGACTTTTGTCACACTTTGCAAATGTAAATCTTTATTTCACACCACAATGTCTTTTATTGTTTTTTTTTTGTCGGCCCCAGATTAATTAACATTACCAATAAGCAAAATCCCCCGATCTTAACACATATTTTGTTTTTTCATGACATAAATACTATGAATAGTAAGTATATTATATCCAGCACTTATTTATAACCATTTCAGACAATAACATTTATTAACAAACCACTATTCAACACTGGATTAAAGTCTTTTACAGAATTTACACGGGAGGGCCAGATAATATATTTTTCTGTGCTGATTTATGCCTCTTGATTGTTAATAAATTATTACTATTTTTGAGATCCTTGCTTCGAAAAAAGAAGAATACAGGGATTTAACAAATCAATAAAACTGATATAATATGAAGGTTTATAAAACTGAAGAAATTCGGAACATTGCTTTAATCGGTAATGCCGGCAGTGGGAAAACCACCCTTGCAGAAGCTATGCTTTTTGAGGGTGGAGTTATAAGTCGCAGAGGTGAAGTAACCGCAAAAAATACGGTTTCTGACTACACCCAAATTGAGCAGGATTATGGCAATTCTGTTTTCTCTACATTATTATATACTGAATACAACGGAAAAAAGATTAATATTTTGGATACTCCCGGGATGGATGATCTTTGCGGAAGCGTTGTACAAGCATTAAGTGTTACCGCACTTAGTTTAATTACAATTAATGCATCGAACGGTGTTGAAGCTGGAACAGAAGCCGCCGGTCGCCAGGCCGAACATGCCGACACTCCGCTTGTTTTTGTATTCAATCAGTTAGATCACGACAATTCGAATTTCGACAGTACTTTAGACCAATGTAAAGCCGCATTTGGAAACAAAGTTACGGTTGTACAATACCCTGTTGATGCGGGCACTTCTTTTTCTTCAATTATCGATGTTTTGAAGATGAAGATGTACAAGTATCCAAAAGACGGTGGCCAACCTGAAATTCTTGACATCCCTGCTTCTGAAAAAGATAAAGCCGACGAACTACACAACGAATTGGTTGAAATGGCAGCCGAAAACGAAGAAGCTTTAATGGAGCTGTACTTTGACAAAGGAACACTTTCGGAAGACGAAATGCGCAAAGGAATCAAGCTGGGAATGTTGGAACGTAGTATTTTCCCAGTATTCTGCACCTGTGCAAAACAAAATAAAGGTGTTGGGCGCTTAATGGAGTTTATCACCAATATCTCTCCTGCTCCGAGCGAGAAAAAGATGACCGAAATTGTTGCCGGGAAACAAGTAAAAATGGATGCTTCGGATTTACCAAGCATTTTTGTTTTCAAAACAGCAGTTGAACCACACGTTGGCGAGATTACTTTTTTTAAGGTAATGTCGGGAACCGTAAAAGAAGGTTTGGATTTAGTAAATAGCAAATCGGGAAATAAAGAGCGCCTCTCACAGGTATTTGTATCGGCCGGTAAAAACCGCGAAAAAGTGGAACAACTTGTTGCAGGTGATTTGGGTTGTACGGTTAAATTAAAAGACACCAAATACAACCAGACGTTGTCGCCAAAAGAAGCCGCAATAAAATTCAAAGAAATTACATTCCCTGCGTCGCGCCATACAGTTGCTGTAAAAGCCAAAAACGATTCGGACGATGAGAAAGTAGGTGAAATACTAAGTAAAATTAAATACGAAGACCCCACCTACGTAATTGAATATTCAAAAGAATTAAAACAATTGCTGGTTCATGGGCAGGGCGAGTATCATTTAAATATTTTAAAATGGTATTTTGATACCATCTACAAAATTGATGTTGATTATTTAGCGCCAAAAATTCCTTATCGTGAAACAATTACCAAGTTTGCCCAGGCCGACTACCGTCACAAAAAACAATCGGGTGGATCGGGTCAATTTGGTGAAGTTCATTTAATTATTGAACCCTACACTCCTGGCTCAGAACCTAAAAAAATGTTCAAATTTGGCGATAAAGAGCAAAAATTATCTGTTCGCGCCGTTGAAGAACACGAATTACCCTGGGGTGGAAAATTAATCTTCTGCAACTGTATTGTTGGTGGTTCCATCGATGCCCGTTTCCTTCCGGCTATTTTAAAAGGAATTATGGAAAAAATGAATGAAGGACCTTTAACCGGTTCGTATGCCCGCGATATCCGTGTTTATGTTTATGACGGTAAAATGCACCCGGTTGATTCAAACGAAATTTCGTTTAAACTTGCCGGACGTAATGCATTCAGCATGGCCTTCAAAAATGCCGGGGCAAAAATTCTTGAGCCTATTTACGACCTTGAAGTTTGGACACCATCAGACCGTATGGGTGATGTAATGAGTGACCTTCAGGGGCGTCGTGCCATGATTATGGGTATGGGTTCGGAAAAAGGCCTGGAGAAAATTTCCGCCAAAGTTCCATTAAAGGAAATGAACAAGTATACCACTTCGCTGAGTTCGATTACAGGTGGACGTGGTGTATTTAAAATGAAATTCGACGATTACGAAAAAGTACCTGCAGATGTTCAAGACGAATTGCTGAAAGCATACGAAGCAGAGCAGGAAGAAGAATAGACCATTTTCTAATCCATTTTACTATAAACTAAAAAGCCTCGGTCCTTAAATTGGATCGGGGTTTATTTATACCGCTATTTATTATTTGCCCAAAGCACTAATTGGAAAAATCAGGAATAAATTGAAAATTTGCCGAAACAACTTTCCCAAAGTCCACCACAAGCGATTTTTAATTAGCAAGCCATGAAAAAAACAAATACCATGCGTATTCTTGACCGGGCAAAAGTAGAATACAATGCAATTTCTTACAATGTTGATGAGTCAGACCTAAGTGCTGTTCATGTGGCAGAAAGTTTGAACCAGGATATTTCGAAGGTATTTAAAACGCTGGTTCTCGAAGGCGATAAAACAGGTTATATTGTTGCTTGTATTCCAGGTGCAAAAGAAGTTCACCTAAAAAATCTGGCTTCGCTTAGCGGCAATAAAAAGTGCGTTATGATACCTATGAAAGATATATTAAAAGTAACAGGGTACATCCGCGGAGGCTGTTCTCCATTCGGCATGAAAAAACAGTTTCCGACTTTTGTTGACGAAAGCGCAATTCGTTTCGATAAAATATATGTAAGTGCTGGTGTTCGGGGTATACAAATAGAAATAACACCTACCAACCTAATTCGGTTAACAAATGCAAAAACCGGTCAGTTAACCTAAAAGCAGATTTGTTGTTACCTCTTCTTCAACTCCATCCTGGTTTTATGGAGTTCCATATTCATTTTGGTATAGCGGTCGAGCGAATTCTTTTTGTGAGCCTCAAATTCATCCTTTAATTCCTGGTATTCCTTTTTGGTACGAACCGTAACTGTATTGCTTCTTTTGAACATCATAAAAACAATACCAGCCAATACCAAAACGCCAAGAATAAATGTGTACATCGTAAAAGAGTAAACATCTTTATTAATCTGCATTCCCAAAACCTTTATCGAATTCTGGTTTTTGATGCTTTCATCAAGCTGCGTCTGAAGCTCCCCGGTTTGACTTTTATTCGTACTCAATTCCTGCTTCAAATCGGCAATCTCAGCCCGATCATCCTTCGCGGCCTTTTCCAGTAGCTCAATTGAGTCGGTAATTGCCTTGTATAACTCATCAAGCTGTGCCGGTTTCATAAAATAAGAACCATTCCAGAAATTGACGTTTTGTTTAAACACCTCGAACTGCTGTTCCAGATTCTTCTCACTTTTCCATGCATTTATATCTTTTTTCTGAGCAAAAGACACAAATGAGACAAACATTAACAGTATTGTATATAAAGCAAATCTTTTCATCTTATTAAAACGTTTTATTACATGATAGAAATTGGAATTCCCTTATTATTTGAATACTTCCTGATTTAGAAAATTCAACATGGTCATTCCTGTTTCTAAATACAAATATTCAATTAACGAACAATCATTACAAATGTTGTATTCTTTCTATGATAAGCTATCTACATGAACAAC
Source organism: Draconibacterium aestuarii (assembly GCA_026671195.1). Taxonomy (GTDB): domain Bacteria; phylum Bacteroidota; class Bacteroidia; order Bacteroidales; family Prolixibacteraceae; genus Draconibacterium; species Draconibacterium aestuarii. The sequence goes on from JAPOHD010000010.1 coordinate 123,551, forward strand.
TAACACATTTTGCAAGACCTTGCATTTAAAATGATATTCTTAAATTTCACATTAAAGTGCAAATGTAGATAAATCAACTAATTAATAGTAATAAATCCAGGTCCGACAAACCTGTCTCTAGGGCAAAAACTTCTGCATCGCGCTTAAAAAGAGCGATTCAAAGCACGGTATAAATTTTATTAAAAAAGTAAAAATAAGCTTAATCTTTATTACGAAAGAGATGGACAAAACCACTTTTTGTTCGTTTTTTCCCATCGCGGCCCCTGCCAACAACATCGTAATAATAGACGCCCGGGCTGGCATATTTGCCTCCTATTCTTCCATCCCAAACCGATTCAGTTTTGGCTCCTTCAAATCCTTGAATACTCCCACTTTTCCAATAATGCACCCGTCGGCCCCATCGATTATAAATATTAATCTCAAGACTTTTCATAGAAGAAAACCATACAATGAACTGATCGTTATTACCATCGCCATTAGGTGTAAATACATTGGGAGCACGTATAAAAGAAGTATCCGCAATAATATAATTCTCCAAAGCAAAGGTATCAACACAAGTATACAACTCCGACACATGTTTGGAAACAAGTTTTACCCAATATGCACCTGAATTTTGGTATGTATATACAGGTGAATCGTCATAAGCTACAAATTCAATGCTATCAACAGGTTCAGGAGAACCTTCCGACTCAGCAATTATATCATCCATGTTGCGATAAAAAAACCACTCATAATATCCCGCCGATCCGTTTTCTGATTCGTTAATAAAAGTCACCGTTAATGGAGCCTCTCCTGTCAACTTATTTGAATCAGTCCAGTTGGCATCTACCGAAAACTTAGCTTGTGTTACAATCGATTCGTATGGCGCAACAGAAGTTCCTTCGCAACCAAATCTATCGAATACAACTAAAGTATAATCTGTATTTTCATAGGGAGGATTGAAAAATTGCATATTTAAAAGTGATGAAATTTTATTACCATCCACCTGCCATTCTGCCTGCACATCTTTGTACACCTCCTGTTCAGTATTATCGCTTAAATCGTAATAATTTAATACAGCCGTTTGAAAAGCGCCATGTAACCAAAACGACTCACAATTTGAATCCGAAATAGATGCTTCCGCCTCCGTCCAGTTGTTAAAAATCCAGGCGCGATCAATGTCAGTTACACCACCCAAAGTTATGGTCGATCGATAACAACCATCTGCTAAATTGTTAATTTGTGAACTAGTGGCTTCAGAGCTTTCCTGAAAAAACAATTCAAAAGTACCCGACACCTCGTTATACTTTTCCCAAAGAAAGGTTTTTGTTCCCTGCAGCTCAGTAGTTACGGTTAAACTTCCAATTTCTGCCAGCGAATCACTTGCGCAGAAAATAAAGATATCGTCGGTTTCAGGAAATACCGGATAGGATGTAACATCGCTAGCGTCGGCTGTAGAGGCAGATATTTGTGCCTGTAATGTACTCGAAAACAGCAGAAGTGTGATCAGGAAATAAAGACTTCTCTTCATAAAAAATGGTTCTTTAAGATACAATATTAACGTATAATTTTTATATAATTGTTTCTTCCACCACAAAAATAGTAAAATTAAGAGCCTGATATTTTATTCTCACCAAAAGAAGCAGTTTGAACAAAATGGCGCGTCACCCATTTGTTAATAAATGAAGTAAAACTGATCTTCAAAAAAAGTGAAAGATGATGTACTTTTGTGCTGTAAAATTTATTCTGCAACAACTGCTGAAACCCAACAATTTGAAAGACATTCAATTCCGGAAGTAGATTTGCATTGAATATACAATTTAAATTGCAGGCAGTTATTGTATATATTTGCCGCACACAACAACAAAAAGAAAAATTAACGTGTTCGATTATTTAAAAGAACTTAACGAATCTCAGCGGGAAGCAGTTTTACGCACCGAAGGCCCCGCACTTGTTATTGCCGGTGCAGGCTCAGGAAAAACGCGTGTTTTAACCTACCGGATTGCCAATTTGCTAAAACAAGGTGCACGCCCGTCGAGCATATTATCACTTACTTTTACCAACAAAGCCGCCCGCGAAATGAAAGAACGTATTTCGGCGGTAGTGGGCGAAAATACCGCGCGATATCTTTGGATGGGAACTTTCCACAGTATTTTTGCACGCATCCTTCGTTACGAACACGAAACACTTGGTTACCCATCGAATTTTACAATTTACGACAGTGCCGACAGTAAAAGTCTGATAAAAACCATTATTAAAAGTTTACAGCTCGACGATAAAAGTTATAGACCCAATGTGGTGGCAAGCCGTATTTCAATGGCAAAAAACAACCTGATTACACCCAGCGTTTATGCCAATTCGGCTGAAATACGTAACGTGGACAAAAATATGCGCATGCCGGCCATTGCAACGATTTATAAAGAATATGCCAGACGTTGTTTTCTCTCGGGGGCTATGGATTTCGACGATTTGTTGTTAAAAACCAACCTGCTTTTTCGCGACCATCCCGATGTGCTGCAAAAATACCAGGAACGATTTGGTTATGTGATGGTTGACGAGTACCAGGATACCAACTACTCGCAATATCTGATTGTGAAAAAACTGGCAGCTGCCCACAAAAACATATGCGTGGTGGGCGATGATGCCCAAAGCATTTACTCGTTCCGCGGAGCTCGCATCGAAAACATTCTGAACTTTAAAAACGATTATCCGGAGCACAAAGTTTTTAAACTCGAACAAAATTACCGTTCAACACAAACCATTGTAAATGCCGCAAACAGCATAATCGCACAAAACAAAAAGCAAATTCCTAAAAATGTTTTTTCTGAAAAAGAAGTTGGAAAGCCAATTAAAATAATCTCGGCATTAACCGATAACGAAGAAGGTTTTTTGGTGGCTCAGGAAATTGCACAAACTCAGTTACGCGACCATTACAAATACGAGGATTACGCCATTTTGTACCGTACCAACGCACAGTCTCGTATTTTTGAGGAATCGCTGCGAAAAAGAAATATACCTTACAAAATATACGGAGGATTAAGTTTCTATCAACGGAAGGAGATTAAAGATTTGCTGAGTTATTTCAGAATGACAATTAATCCGGCCGACAACGAAGCGCTTAAACGAATTATCAATTACCCGGCGCGTGGCATTGGTGCCACAACCCTGACAAAACTCGAATCGGCTGCAATCAATAATGAAACTTCGATCTGGAATATCGTAACCGTACTTCCTTCAGTTAATTATGCCAACCTTAACAAAGGCACAGTAGCTAAAATCCTCAATTTTGTCGATCTGATTAAACGGTTTCATAAGTTGGCCGAAGAAAGTGATGCTTTTGTTACCGCCAAAACAATTGCCGAACAAACCGGCATTCTGAAAGAATTATACAACGACAAATCGCCTGAAGGATTGAGCCGTCATGAAAATATTCAGGAATTGTTAAACGGGATTCAGGAATTTAGTATTAATGCAAAAGAAACGGGCGAACCTGAAAAACTGGAAAATTACCTTGAAGATGTGGCATTGCTCACCGATCAGGACAACGAAAAGGACGAGGATAAGAACAAAGTCACGTTAATGACCGTGCACTCGGCCAAAGGTTTGGAATTTAAAAATGTGTTTGTAGTTGGTTTGGAAGAAAACCTTTTCCCATCGCAACGCCAGGGCGAGAGTAATACGCAGGAGGCATTGGAAGAAGAGCGCCGTCTGTTTTACGTAGCCTTAACTCGTGCCGAAGACAATGCATGTTTTTCGTTTGCCAACCAACGCTATCGTTGGGGAAATCTCGACTTTTGTACACCAAGCCGTTTCCTCGAAGAACTGGATGAAAGATACCTCGACAGTTCAGGCGTTGAAGTTCTGTCGCGTAACTCGTCGCGTCAGCACCAAAGCATGAGTTCCGCACAAAAACAAGTGCAACAGCTGACACGTCGTCCGGCAGGTTCTCCAATAAAAACCCCCGATTCGCAAAACATTTTTAACAAAAAACTCGTTTCCTTAAAAGAAACCGGAAGAACTCAGGATACGTTTGTGGGCGACGACGCCAGTAAAATTCAATCGGGAATGGTTGTTGAACACCAACGGTTTGGCAAAGGGAAAGTACTCCAGGTGGAAGGAGTTGCACCCAATATTAAGGCAACTGTTTACTTTCATTCGGGGGCACAAAAACAATTACTGCTAAAATTTGCGAAGTTGAAAATTATAGGATAAGAAGCGTTTGTAAAGAATTAATTCGTGATTTGTCGGGAATTCATTAGTTTTGCAAAATTACTTCGGGCATAAATCCTACATTTTTACTTGAAGATTAGATTTTTATCAAAAAAAAATTGTTAGATGGATTACAATTCAAACAGAAAAAAATTAGCTCTTCCAGAGTATGGAAGAAATATACAAAACATGGTCGATTATCTGATGACCATTGAAGATCGCGACAAACGAAATAAATCGGCACAAACCGTAATTGATGTAATGGGAAATCTTTACCCTTATCTCCGCGATGTAGCCGAATTCAAACATAAACTTTGGGATCACCTGGCAATTATGTCCGATTTTCAATTAGACATTGATTATCCTTACGACTTACCATCGCGCGAGATTCTAACAGCCAAACCCAATCAGGTCCCATACAATCAACACCACATACACTGGAAACATTATGGCCGTACCATGGAACTGATGATTGAAAAAGCCCTGGAATATGAAGGCGAAGAACGCGAAATTATGATTGAGCAACTGGCCAACCATATGAAAAAATCGTATCTCGCATGGAACAAAGATGCGGTTGAAGACAAAAAAATATTCCTTGATTTAGAAATATTGTCGGAGGGACGTTTAAAAGTACGAAACGACCTTCAACTTGCCGATGCCAAAGCCTTGGTTAGCAAAAAGAAAAAGCCGCAACAAAATAAGCAGAGCAAAAAGAAAAAATAAATTTTCCCAATTCAAACTAAATCTCCAATGTCAACTTTCAAAATAGAAGGTGGATACAAACTTAAGGGTGACCTCGAACCTCAGGGAGCAAAAAATGAGGCGCTTCAAATTATTTGTGCCACTCTGTTAACTGCCGGGCAAACAGATATTGAAAATATTCCTGAAATTCGTGATGTATTAAAACTCATTGAAATACTGAAAGGACTTGGTGTTCAGGCTGAACGGATAAAAAAAGGACATTTTAGTTTTGATGCCTCCACTTTAAATATCGAATTCCTGAAAAGCCCTGAATATGCCAAACAAGCAGGTGTTCTGCGCGGTTCGATAATGATAATCGGTCCACTACTGGCACGTTTCGGACAAGGATTTATTCCGCAACCCGGAGGTGATAAAATTGGCCGGCGAAGAGTTGATACGCATTTTATCGGACTTCAGAAACTGGGAGCCGAATTTCAATACGATACCGAAAACAACTGGTATTCCATAGCAGCAAAAAAACTCCGCGGAGCCTATATGTTGCTTGACGAAGCATCGGTTACCGGTACAGCCAACATTGTAATGGCAGCCGTACTTGCCGAAGGAACAACCACAATATACAACGCCGCATGCGAACCGTATTTGCAGCAATTGTGTAAAATGCTGGTTTCAATGGGTGCCAAAATAAGTGGAATTGGCTCAAATCTGCTGATTATAGAAGGTGTTACTTCATTAAGCGGATGCACACACCGCATCCTTCCTGACATGATTGAAGTTGGTAGTTTTATTGGTTTGGCAGCCATGACTGCCTCGGAAATCAACATAAAGAATGTGGGGATTCAACACCTGGGAATAATTCCTGAATCTTTTCGCCGCCTGGGCATAAAAGTGGAACAAGTAGGTGACGATTTGCTTGTAAGAGATACCGAGCATTACGAAATCGACTCCTATATCGATGGCTCGATAATGACCATTGCCGATGCGCCCTGGCCGGGACTAACTCCCGACCTTTTAAGTGTATTTTTAGTGGTAGCCACCCAAGCAAAAGGGAGTGTACTTATCCATCAGAAAATGTTTGAAAGCCGCCTCTTTTTTGTCGATAAACTAATTGACATGGGCGCTCAAATAATATTATGTGACCCACACCGTGCTACAGTTATAGGCCTCGATCGAAAATTCAGTTTGCGCTCAACAAAAATGGTGTCGCCCGATATACGTGCCGGAATTGCACTTCTTATTGCGGCCATGTCGGCAAAAGGAACCAGTACCATCGACAACATTGAACAAATTGACAGGGGGTACGAAAATATTGACGGACGCCTAAATGCGCTGGGTGCTAAAATATCCAGACACTAAACACTAAACCCCCTAAACTTTTTGGGCCCTTTTTCGTTTATTTGTAATTACCAATTATATTTGCGTACAACCAAGAAAAGTAAATTATGAAGAAAATTGTTGTATTACTGGCCATTGTTTTAATGGGAACCGGTATTTCATTCGGTCAGAAAATAGGAATCAACATTGGGGATAAAGCCCCGGAACTAATCGGTACTTCTCCCGACGGAAAAACCATTAAACTTTCCGACACCAGAGGAAAACTGGTATTGTTAGATTTTTGGGCAGCGTGGTGTGGTCCGTGTCGCCGGGAAAATCCGAACGTGGTAAAAGCGTACAATGCGTACAACGACAAAAAATTTACAAATGGCGACGGGTTTGTCATTTTCAACGTTTCATTAGATCGATCAGCCGATTCGTGGAAAGCCGGAATAACCCAGGATAAACTGGATTGGCCCTATCATATAAGCGATTTGAAATACTGGCAATCGAAACATGCTGCGGTTTATGGAGTGCGTAGTATCCCTTCGAATTTCCTTCTCGACGAAAATGGAATTATTATAGAGAAACAATTACGCGGCCCATCGTTGGAAGCTGCACTAAAAAAATACGAAAAATAGCCTGACAAAGCGTTATTTTAAATATATCACAAAATCGATCAAATTGGCACTCAATATTCATTTGGGTGCCAATTTGTCTTTTATATTTGCATGGCAAAATTTTTGCTATCGAAGGGTAGCAAAATAATAATGGTAAAAATGGCAGAAGAAAAAGGAAATAACGGGAAAAATACTGAAGAAGAAGTATTGGAAAATGTAAACAATACTGAAGAGGTAGAAGGTAAAATCCCGGAAACAGAAAAAGAAGCAGAAGAAAAATCTTCGAAAAAGAAAAAAACGAAAAAAGATAAGAAGGAAGCCCAAATTGAAGAGTTGGGAGAGAAACTTCAGGAAATTCAGGACAAACACTTGCGTTTACAAGCCGAGTTCGACAATTTCCGCAGAAGAACCTTAAAAGAAAAAGCCGACCTGATAAAATCGGGTGGCGAAACGGTATTGGTAAATATCCTTCCGGTAATCGACGATTTTGAAAGAGCAATTGATTCGTTAAAAGAAGTTGCCGATGAAGATGCAGGAAAACAGGGAACCCTTCTCATTTACAATAAATTTCAGGAATTTCTGAAACAAAATAATGTAAAAGAAATTGAAGCGCTACACCAGGATTTCGATGTGGATCTTCATGAAGCATTGACAAAAATACCAGCTCCTGATGAAAAGCTAAAAGGGAAAGTAGTTGATGTGATTTCGAAAGGATATTGCTTGAACGAAAAGGTAATCCGGTTTGCCAAGGTTGTAATCGGAGAATAATTTGACGCAATTAAACAATGGCAAAAAGAGATTATTACGAGGTTTTAGACGTTAGCAAAAGCGCCACTCCAGAAGAAATTAAAAAAGCTTACCGAAAAAAGGCCATACAATATCATCCCGACAAAAATCCGGGAGACAAGCAGGCTGAGGAAAACTTTAAAGAGGCTGCCGAAGCATACGAAGTGCTGAGCAACCTCGAGAAAAAACAACGTTACGACCAATTTGGACACGCCGGAATGGGTGGTGCAGCCGGAGGTGGTTTTGGCGGAGGTGGATTCTCTGACATTGAAGATATTTTCTCATCATTTGGCGATATTTTTGGCGGTCACTTTGGTGGTTTCGGTGGTTTTGGCGGCGGCGGAAGTCGCGGTCGCGGAGGACGCCGGGTTAGCCGGGGATCGGATCTTCGCGTAAAAGTGCGTTTGAACCTGAGTGAAATTGTAAATGGTGTTGAGAAAAAAATAAAAGTTAAAAAATATGTTGCCTGCCATCATTGTAATGGTACGGGGGCCAAAAACGCATCGTCGTACTCCACTTGTGGAACATGTGGCGGCGCCGGACAAGTAACCCGCATCCAAAACACATTGCTGGGCCAAATGCAAACCACATCGGCTTGCCCAACCTGTCAGGGAGAAGGCAAAATGATTACCGATAAATGTAACCACTGTGCAGGCGAAGGAGTTATTCGCGAAGAGGAGGTGATCAGCATAAAAATACCTGCCGGAGTTGGTGAAGGAATGCAACTTAACGTTTCGGGGAAAGGAAATACCGGACGCCGGGGTGGAATTAACGGCGATTTATTGGTTGTAATTACCGAAGCAGAACACGATGAATTGGTTCGCGACGGAAACAACCTTATTTACAACTTATTTCTTTCGTTTCCTGAAATTACTCTGGGAACCACTGCCGAGATTCCGACGGTTGAGAACAAGGTAAAAGTAAAAATTGAAGCAGGTACTCAGCCCGAAAAGATATTGCGTTTGCGCGGAAAAGGAATTCCGGACGTAAATGGGTACGGACGAGGCGATTTGTTGGTTCGCGTACATGTTTGGATACCAAAAAAACTGAGTAACGAGGAAAAACGGGCACTGGAGAAACTTCAGGCGTCACCAGGTTTTCAGGAAGGTCCTTCAGCGTCAGAAAGATCATTTTTCCAGAAAATGAAAGACATGTTTGAATAAGTTCCGGATACTTGTTAAAATATTAAAAGCCTGGTTTTTGCCAGGCTTTTGTTTTGTAGGTAAAAAAGGGTGGACTCGCGGAATGACATGCAACGGGAGGCGTTTGCTTTTGGGAGGAGTGGTTTACTCGGACCTTCACGGTTGTACAAACCTTGAAGGTCTGAAAACGGGTAACTGCGACTGATCACTGCGGCTATTTCTTCTTTTATCGGACTATTCCGAAAGGCTGCCTGAAGTTGAATTCCGGTTTTCGGGAAAGCCCGAAAGTTTAAACCGTCTTCAGTTCTTTGTTTCGGGAACTTCCGAAAGTTTGTTTCCAATGCAGTTTTCGCTTTCGGAAACTCCCGACAATGTGTTTTCATTTCAGTTTTGATTTTCGGGAATTTCCGACGGCTTGTTTTTAGTACTGCTCTAATCTTCGGGAAAGCCCGAAAGTTTTGTTTAGCCAAACGCTCAAGGGTTTACAAACGCTGAAGGTATGAATCAACAATTGGCCGGAGGCAAAATCACTTGCCCCATTTTATCCCATTATTTTTTGCAAAAAACAATCGCTACACTACATTTGTGAAAACTACTGACGTGAAAGATTTTCATAAACAATATAATTTTCTTGAAGCCGAACTTCAGGAAGAAATTCTTAAAGTTGCCGTGCACAAAACATTTGCACGTAAAGAAGCATTAATCCGCGAAGGTCAGTTTATTGGCAGCTTTCCACTTGTATTGCGCGGCCTCATCAGGGTGTCGAGGACAAATACAGACGGAAACGAATTACTGCTTTACTATTTACACCAGAACGAAGTTTGCGCCATGTCGCTAACCTGCTGTATGACCAGACAAACCAGCGATGTAAATGCTGTTGCCGAAGAAGAAACCGAGGTATTGCTCATCCCGGTAGACATGCTCGACGCCTGGATTAGCAAATACCCGCTCTGGAAACAATTTGTAATGCAAACCTTTCAGCAACGTTTCCGCGGATTAATAGATACGCTTGACGGAGTCGCTTTTATGAAACTCGACGAACGGCTTGAAAAATATTTTATCGATCGTTATAAAAAATCGGGTGTAACAACTTTTTCGGGAACCCACCAGGAATTGGCTCTTCAACTCAACTCATCGCGCGAGGTGATTTCCCGCTTGCTAAAAAAAATGGAAAAAGCAGGGAAGATTGAATTATCAAGAAATTTTATCGATTTCTCCGGTCTTGTGTGACTTAAATTACATCCAGTATTTTAAAGTCTTCCTTTCTTTGTAACGTTAAAAAGATAAAACAATTAGTTCATAACTATTGTATATAATTTTTTGGGTTATAAAATCGGTTAGTAGTTGAAGGTTGATGAGCCATCTGTCGGTTGACGGATGGCTTTTTTTTTTCTTAGGTGCTTAATGTGCACTATAGAATCATCCGTAAAATCCGATGGATTTCCATTTTCAAACAAAAATTCTTGCTACTCTAATCAGAAAGTATTTAATATACCTTACGCTTCTCTGATTCTTTTGAATTCAACATTGAAGATTTGGCAAAAGCATTTGGAATAAGCTTATTGTTTTGCCCTCTCATTGAGCTACGAAGGTTGAGAAAAGTTGAACATGGTTTTATTCGGAAGAACCAAACCTTATGTAGAAAAGCAACCATAGTAGAATTAAGGGATCAGTTACCAAGAACCTTATTAACCTTATTCGAAACAAAAGAAAATAGTTATCGAAGTAGTCCCCCGGATTTTTATTGTACGTCATGCACCTGGCGTTTCGCTCACTTGTTTTATTGTATTTTCACTACATAACAACTCCTGAATGTATAACCCGTGTTTAATGTTAATTTCATATTGAAATTTTATCACCTGATTGAGTTACATTTTATCAATATAATGCTGATATTTGTCAGCAAACAGCAACAGGAGTATCAATTTTAAATTTTAGCCAGATGTTCAAAATTCAAACTTTGAATAAAATCGACCCGGAAGGGTTAAAACTTTTTCCATTAAACAATTACGAAATTGCAAGCGAGCTCCCTAATCCGGATGCCATTGTTTTGCGCAGTTTTAAAATGCACGACATGGAATTGCCATCGTCGGTTAAAGCCATTGCAAGAGCAGGAGCAGGAGTAAATAATATACCCATTGACAAATGCACCGAAAATGGTATCGTCGTTTTTAATACCCCGGGAGCAAATGCCAATGGAGTAAAAGAGGCTGTAATTGCCGGATTGATGCTTTCGTCGCGCGATATTATCGGAGGAGTTAACTGGGCCAAAACTTTAATTGGAGAAGGAGATGCAGTAGGTTCACTCGTAGAAAAAGGAAAAAGCAACTTTGCCGGACAAGAAATTAAAGGAAAAACACTGGCAGTTATTGGATTAGGTGCCATTGGCGTGTTGGTTGCCAACGCAGCTTCTGCCTTGCGTATGAAAGTAATCGGATACGATCCGTACATGTCGGTAAAACACGCTCTTAAACTTAGCCGTGAAGTTACCTGGGTAGAAGGAATACAGGTTTTATTGCAACAAGCCGACTATGTTACTATAAACATTCCCTTAACTCCTGACACCAAAGGTTACATTAATAAAGACAAATTTGCCATGATGAAAGACGGGGTTAAAATTTTGAATTTTGCCCGCGGAGGTTTGGTCGATCACAAAGATTTAAAAGATGCTCTTGAATCGGGTAAAGTATCAAAGTATATAACTGATTTCCCTGATGAAGATTGCCTGAAAATGGATGGAGTAATTTCTATCCCTCACCTTGGAGCATCAACAGCAGAATCGGAAACCAACTGTGCGATTATGGCCGTTGAACAAGTACGTGAATACCTTGAAAACGGGAACATCATCAACTCGGTAAACTTCCCTGCGGCAGAAATGGAAAGAAACGGCGGAAGTCGGATTTTAATTGCCAACAAAAACGTGCCGAATATGGTAAGCCAAATTTCGTCGGTATTGGCAGCAGAACAGCTTAACATTGATAACATGTTAAACAAAAAGCGCGACGAAATTGCCTATAATATAATCGATGTCGATTCAGCTACAGTTAATGATTCGGTAAAAGAAAAGTTAATGGCGATTGACGGAATTTTTATGGTTCGTATTATAAATGCAAAATAAATTGAAATAGACGCAAGTCTGTTACAATCGAAATATTTAAAAGGGAGAAATCTTATAAAAGGTTTCTCCCTTTTTTTTGAAAGTACCTGATCAAATACCGCTATAACCGTGTGTTCAATCAGCAATACCCGACAGAGCATACCTACTCCAATCCACAAGAAACCAACAAGTTGAAATCGGGACAAAACAACCAATCCTAAATAATCATTAACATCTAATGATGAATAAATTAAAGTGTTTCTTTTTTATTATTTTTGGCATTCCTGTCCTACCTAGAAAATATTGAATTAAAAGTAAAAACATGAGTAAAAGTATTGAAGTTAGAGCGGCTGACAATGTGAGAATTTTAGCTGCGGCAATGGTAGAAAAAGCAAAATCCGGACACCCCGGAGGAGCAATGGGTGGTGCTGATTTTGTCAACATCCTTTATTCCGAATTTCTGAATTACGACCCATCGGACATGACTTGGGCAAACCGCGACAGGTTCTTTCTTGATCCTGGCCATATGTCGCCAATGTTATACGGTATTCTTTCGCTGGCCGGTTTTTACAGTATGGAAGACATTGCCAATTTCCGTCAATGGGGAAGTGTAACGCCAGGTCACCCGGAAGTGGATGTAAAACGTGGAGTTGAAAATACTTCGGGGCCACTTGGACAAGGACACGTAATGGCTGTTGGTGCTGCTATTGCCGAACGCTTTTTAGTTGCTCGTTTTGGTGAGTGGATGGCTCATAAAACATATACCTTTATTTCGGATGGTGGTGTGCAGGAAGAAATTTCACAAGGAGCAGGTCGTATTGCAGGACATTTAGGATTAAGTAACCTGATTATGTTCTACGATTCGAATGACATTCAGTTATCAACAGAAACCAACGAGGTTACAACTGAAGATACTGAAATGAAATACAAAGCATGGGGCTGGAACGTAGTTACTATTGCAGGTAACGATCCGGTGGCCATTCGAAAAGCATTACAAGATGCGCAAACTGAAACTGAAAAACCAACTTTAATTATTGGTAAAACAATAATGGGGAAAGGAGCAGTTACTGAGAGTGGTGAAAACTACGAGCGTAAATGTGCCACTCATGGTATGCCACTGGGCGAAGCCGGTGCATCGTTTGCAAAATCGATTGCGAACTTAGGTGGTGATGCTGAAAATCCATTTGTAATTTTCGACGACGTACAGGAATATTACAACAAACGTAAAGCTGAACTGATTGCTGCTGCTGCCGCGAAAAAAGCAGAACAAGCAAAATGGGAAGCTGCCAATCCTGAATTAGCGGCTAAACTGAAGAGTTTCCTGTCCAATGAAATCCCTGCTATTGATTACAAAAAGATTGAACAAAAAGCAGGCATTGCTACGCGTGCTGCTTCTGCAGCTGTTCTTGGAGTATATGCAAAAGAGGTTGAAAACATGGTGGTTTCTTCTGCCGATCTTTCAAACTCTGACAAAACCGATGGTTTCCTTAAAAACACAACTTCATTTGCCAAAGGCGACTTTAGCGGTCAGTTTTTGCAAGCTGGTGTTTGTGAGTTAACCATGGCCAGTATTATGAACGGAATGGCATTACATGGCGGTGTTATCCCTGCCTGCGGTACTTTCTTCGTATTTAGCGATTATATGAAACCTGCAGCCCGTATTGCTGCGTTACAAGAAATTCCTGTTAAATATATTTGGACACACGATGCATTTCGGGTTGGAGAAGACGGACCTACTCACCAACCGGTTGAGCAGGAAGCTCAAATTCGTTTATTGGAAAAATTACAAAACCACAGCCATAAAAATTCAATGTTAGTGCTTCGTCCGGCAGATGCTAACGAAACTACCGTTGCATGGAAAATGGCTTTGGAAAATGTGGATACACCAACTGCATTGATACTTTCTCGACAGGGGATTAAAGATGTAACAACATACGAAACGGCACAAGGTGCGTTAAAAGGTGCTTACATTCTTCAAGATTGTGAAGGGACTCCTGATGTAATCTTGTTAGCCAGTGGCTCGGAAGTGAGCACATTGGTTGCCGGAGCCGAATTGTTGGCTAAAGATGGCGTTAAAAGCCGAATTGTTTCTGTTCCTTCAGAAGGATTATTCCGTACGCAAAGTGCCGAGTACCAGAGCGAAGTTTTACCTGCCGGAGTTGCTAAATTTGGATTAACTGCAGGTTTGCCGGTTACTCTTGAAGGTTTAGTTGGTGCCGATGGTAAAGTATTTGGACTTAGTTCATTTGGATTCTCTGCTCCTGCCGGAGTATTGGATAACAAATTGGGATATACAGGCGAAAATGTTTACAACCAGGTAAAAGAAATACTGGCGTAATTTTGATCAACACAATAACTTTATAACGAAGGTGTCTCTGCAAAGGGACACCTTTTTTCTTACAGAAACCTGAAACTTTATTTCGCTGAGCCGGACAATTAACTTGAGTTTTGCAAGAAAGCAAGGCAACCAAACCAATTCGATTTTTCAGGCTTTCAACTATTGTTTCAATTCAGGAATTGAATCGAGAACTGCTTCAGAATTCACGGGTTTTAGCCGTTTAAACAAATAACGGGTAACAAAAATACCATTGGAGTCATCCGCTCCGCCATAACTTTCGACTCCTGTATTTACAAAAGTCAGTTCCCATCCGTCCTTATACATTTGATTGATCTTCGAGGTAAGCAAAGCATCGTTGGAAGCAATATTCTGAAAACGAATACCCCCGGCATTAAAGAAGTTGAGAAGTTTTGTTTCTTCGTAATCTTTGATACGAATTTCCTTTCGGTCACTTTTATTTCTGTCGCCATTTTCTTCTGTTTGGATTGATGTAAATTCACGATAATCAATATCCGAATCGCTAGAAATTAAACGCGAACGTCCCAGGCCGCTAGGAATAATAGATTCAATACTAGTAATTATTTTTACTTCATAAACGGGTCTGTCCTGCGCTTGTATGCATAAGGTAAGCAACAGAAGAATTGTCGCTGTTACAAATTTTCGTTTCATCTAATTAATATTTAAAGTTTTCAAAGGAATTAGATGAACTCCCATGATTTCATTTATGCTTGTTTGTCGCAAATTTTGTCATGGTCGTTTCCTTCCATCTATTCTTTCTCAGTTTATTTTAGTTTTTACAAGTTGTCAGAATATATCGGATAATCCCTTCTATTCCTATAATGTTTTTATAATTCAACTTTCTTCCTGAAATAATAACGCGTCATAAAAAGGCCATTGGGATCGTTATTTTTCGAATCTGAACTGTCATCATCCAACAATAATTTTAATCCCATTTTTAATAGTTCCTTTTTTACTTCCCTATCTATCATCTTACTCTCAACACCGGTCCCAACAAAAAACAGCTCCCAATCCTGTTTCAGCATCTCATTTATTTTCGATGTTATCAAAGCATCGTTGGTTGCAATATTCTGAAAACGAATTCCGCCTTCGTTATAGAAATTCAGCAGTTTGGTTTCCTCATAATTTTTTAACCGAATTTCTGAACGTTTACTCTTGTTTCTATCCTTTTTTTCTTCTGTCTGGATTGAAGTAAAATCAAGATAATTCACTTCCAGTTTTGTAGTAAACATACGGGAACGTCCCAAACCATCGGGAACGAGCGACTCGATACAAGTAACTACTTCAATCTGATAAATGGGAACCTGAGCTTCGAGATGAAAACTAATTCCAAACAAAAAGAAAGTCAACAATGCTATTACCCTTTGCATATCTTCAAAATTTTCTTCCAGCACTTATTTCTGTTTGATTTTCGCCAACACCACTCTTCACACAGACTATTGATACTCAAACACAAACAAAACATCCGCAATTTAAAAAAGTTTGGACTAAGAAAAAAAACTCCTGGTATATATACAGAAAATCCAATCCGCCATGCTCGGACATGGGGCTCAAAGAGTACTAAAATTCAATTTTCAGAAATAAGGCAGGTGTAAACGGAACGGCATCGGCATAAATTCCAAGCAAACTGATATCATCAATTGTAGCTCCACTAAAGTTTGAAAACTTAATATTATCTGCATCCAGCACATTCATCACTGAAATGCCGGCTTCAGCTCTTACTTTACCGGGTTGAAATTTATAAACCAGTGCAGCATCCAGTCGGTTATATGGCTGATTTAAATTCGTCCCTTTTTCGGTTTCAACATCAAAACGGGCAAAACCCGATCCGTAAATATAATTTCCCGATAAATAAAAGGATTTGTAATTCAAAACGCCGGCAAATTTAAATTCGTGTTTTTGATGATGCGGTGCCAATTTATACGTATCGTTTATATAAAACGGAAAGTGCTCCTCCGTTTTGCTTAACGTATAAGAAATCCATGCCATGTGACGTTTGTACTCTTTTTTCACAAACACATCAAGTCCGTAACTTCTTGCATCCCCTTCGAAAAAACTGTTTTCGCCCCAATTCGTTAGATTAAAATAACGGTTTAAACCTTCGGTGGTTTTATAATATGCCTCAGTACTGACTGTTAATCCGTTTTTGGTATAGGATATTCCTGCCACCCTGTGTTCGGCACTTAGAACCGGGATATTCCCATCGTCAGCATTAATCCAGAAATAAGCAATATTATAGCTGCTGTCCACTACCGAAGTTTTAGACAAAAACTGGTTATACAATCCCCACGAGGCATTCAGTTTTAGTCCCTCAACAGGCTGTAACGATGCCGAAATGCGAGGTTCAAAATACACTTTTTTGAGTTTTACTGCGTGAATCATTCGCACCCCTGTTTTTAGTTCGAGTAGCTCACCAACAGGAAATTCATCCTGAACATAGGCCACCAACCGCGGCGAATTCGAATCCAGATCCAAATCTACCTCACGATTGGTTTTTCGAAGTAGTTGAACCTGGTTGTTCTCTGCGCCAACACCAAGTAAGAGCTTGTGCCCCTCCCTGAAATTCAAGGTATGTTCTGCAGTGAAAGTAATTTCGGCAACAACATTATCAGCGTTTATTTCACGTGAGATCCGATTGATTCCGGTTTGTATATTCTCGCTCGTATTTTGTTCAAACGATTGCTTTGTAAATGTTGAGTATGCCAATGAAAAATTCGTTATACTTCCGTCAGACCAGGAATTACTGTATTGTGTTGATCCCCCAAATTGTTTATTTTTTTCTTCTTCCGTTCTGGTAATAAGTAATTTTGCAATCTCCCCTTCCATGTCGTATAAAAACTCATCACCTCCGGCGTACAAACTTACTGCAAACCTATTTCCATCGTTTCCTTTAAATGAATACTTTAGATTGGCATCGCGAAATACGAAATCGGGTAGTATATCAAAATCAATCGGATACACTTGGTTCCCTCCCGATCCACCATCCCCTCCGTATCCCTTACCACTGCCGCTATCGTCTTTTCTCCTACCGAATAGAGTTAAACTGGTTGGATTGTAAAGCTGGTAATAGGTTTGGCGGTAGGCTCCCATAATCGATGATTTTTCAGTCAGAGGCATCTGTACCATTGAATTTACAGTATTTGTATTGATATTAAAAGTAAAGGTTGGTTTCAATAGTGTTCCATCTTTCCCGGCTATATCAACAATCCCTCCAACTCTTCCCCCGTAACGGGCTTCGTAACCACCTTTCATTACCTCAATGTTTTTTACCATAAATGGATTTACCACGCTAATATTATCGTTGAAGTTTTTTAATCCAAAAACAGTAAAACCATCAAACCTAATTTTACTGTGACTTTCATAGGCTCCCCAGATAAGCAGATCGTTGGATTGTTCGCCTGCGGCTAAAACACCGGGCATTAAACGTAAAAGATTAAACACTGAGTTATCGCCATGCCCCGGAAGAATGGGTGCAATTTGATGGTTGATTTTCATTCGCCCGGCTTTATCGCCTATTAATGTTGATTTTTCGATTGGATTGCTTTTAACCTGCACCTCTTTAATCCGTTCAATTTGAGGGGTCAGAAAAAATTGCCGGGTCAGACTTTGGCTAACAATAGTATCGTAAATAAAATATCCCAGGTGCGAAATTTGAAGATTATAACTCGTATCGGCTGAAGCGATAAAGTTAAAATGCCCTTGTTGGTCAGACTGTACCGGCTTGCGATTTATTAAAATGTATGAGAAAGGCAACGGTTCGTAGGTTCGGGCTTCTAATACCTGCCCCGATATTTTCGTAACGGCAGGCTCGGGTTGCTTCGCCGAAACGGGTATAATTAAAAACACATCGCCCGATTTCTCCACTTCAAGGGGTAGATTTTTTACCAGGTATGAAAGTGCTTCGTTATCAGACTGAAATGTGCGATTAACAGTTATATTATATTGCGAAAGAATATCGTTATCGAAAGCAAACTGCAGCCCATAGTTCTCCTTTAAATCAAGTAAAACCTGATTTAAGGGGATTTTCCGCACATTTACCTTAATATTTTTAACTGTTTGAGCTGTAACCTGCCCTAAAACCAAGCACACAAAAACAAGCAGCCATCCTAATTTTGCCATCAAAACCCATTGTGGTTTGAAACTTATCTGGTCTAACTTTCCTCAACAACCAAATATACATTTTCCGACTGTTTTACAAACTTTAATTTCATAGGTTTGCAGACAAAGTCTAACACCTCTTCAACGTTATATTTCTTCGAAAAATTGCTTCCAAAGTTACGGTTATTTAATTCGGGTTGAAGGCGAATAGTTACTGCATATTGTCTTTCAATTTCGTCAATCACCTCTATTAAAGGTCGGTTTTCAAAAAAGAACTGGTTATTTTTCCAACTCAGAGCTTTTTCTGCTTTAAACATTTTTTTAACCACTAGTTTTCCATCTTCCAGTTCAACATGAACATTTGGAGTTAAAACCACCGTTTCATCAGTATATGATTTTACCCGTACACTGCCAGTAATACAGGTAACCCGATACTGTTCGTCACGAGCATAAATATTAAATGTGGTACCCAACACCTGAGTACTTCCCCAGGGAGATTCGACCGTAAAAACTGAACCTTTTTGAACATTAAAATAGCCCTCACCTTCAAACTTCAATTTTCGTTCGAACCTCCATCTCAAGGGGTAGTATTTTAAAGCTGAACCTGCATTTAAATCGACCTTCGAACCATCGGGAAGCTCAACTACCAGGTGTTGGCCGGGTAAACAATTAAATGTTTTTGTATATGAAGTTACAACACCAAACAAACCCACCAAAAGCAAAATAACGGCTGCCGCAACCCACTTTGCAACTCGCGAACGTAGTTTTATTGATTTTCCTTCCGGTTGTACTGTGATCTTCTTTTCAAGGTCGGCCCACACGTCGGCTTCCGATTTTTCCCACACAATTTTTCCTTTCGCGAAGAACTGATCGTCGTTACCTTTTAAGTTGTTGGTATGTAAATTTTTATCATTCATTCGTTTTTAAATTCACTCGTAAATATTCAAGTGCTTTGGTCATTCTTTTTTCTACTGCTTTTACGCTAATTCCAACCATATCAGCAATTTCAGCATATTTCAGGTTATCAACCCGACTCATCAAAAATACAGTCCGCTGGTTTTCCGGCATTCCGCGCAAAGCCATTTGATAGCTTTCCTTTAACTGTTTATAAGCCATTTGTTCTTCAGGAGAGTCAGAAACTGTATTAAACCGGTAATGGTTAAAGAATTCGAAAGAACGTTTTTCGTGGCGGTAGTGAGAAACAAAAAGATCGTTGGCAATTTTAAATAGCAGACCTTTTACTTTTTCCGGTTGAATACTATTTTGTTTTTCCCAGATTTTCAGAAATGTTTCCTGTGCTATATCGGTAGCAACTTCAGTATTCCCGGAGCGGAAAAACACATAGTTGCGAACCTGTGCAAAATGTTCTTCAAATAAATTTTTAAATTCTTCCCTGGTCAAAACGTAAAACAGTTTGTTAGTGCTTGTTAAAGATACGCCAGATTATTTAAACGCGAAATAGGTACCCGGGTGCCTCCCCTTCTAACTCTACTCTCCCCAGGTACTATTTCCTAATTATCCATTTCCGTTTCCTCCCTGGTAACCGCTACTTCCGTTTTGATTTTTATAACTTTCTTTATTGCACTTCATTTTGTTTTTTGTCAAATCAATTTCAGAAACAACCCCTTCGGCATCTGTTACTGTTGCAACATTATTGCAATCTCCATTGCCATAGTCAATACTTGAAATCAATACTCCATCAAGCGTTATTTCTACAATACCCTCAACAATATATTTGCATCCACCAGCTCGTTTCAGTGGTGTAGCAATCCTTTTTTGCCAGGTCTCGCCATTCATTTCACCTACTTCGTTACCACTTATTGTAACCACATCGTCGGTTTGATCTTCTTCGGTTTCCATACCGGCAATCCACTGCCAAATTCGTTCCGAATCACGTGTAACAACAGTTCCATCAGGCAATGTAAAAGTCAGGCTCGAAGTAAACTTACGAAACATCTCATCTACTCTGTCAACCTCAACACTTGAGGTCCCGGTTAAACACACTGAATCTCTACAAAAGTCGGTATAAGTAACTGTTCTGATGTAATCCTGGCTGCTTCTGTGTGCCGAAATATCGATTACGATTAAACCACTTAACACCTGTCCATTATTAAGCACTGTGCTATCACCATAATTTAAAGTAATCGTTTTAGGATAACCATTGTCTTCGCCCTCCTCAACTGTTACATCAGGACACTGTTTCGGGTAACGCGCTTTGTGGCTGTTCCGCCATCCAAACTTCTGACCAATCCTCCACCACTGCGTTAGAATTACTTCCGCATTGGCAAAAAACTCCACCTCGTATTCAGCCTCTGCGGTTGTGGCTTCCATCTGCACTTCTGTTTCTGCAAGTTCTGCCGATTTTTCCGATATTTCGCCACTAATGATTGGTACTTCTGTATTTTCATTGTTACAAGAAAATAGGCCAAGCGTTAATACCAGAAATGTTAATCTAATAATGTTCTTCATTGCAAATAATTTTAAAATTGATGTTTTTGTAAGTAATCCGCAAAAACTTCTGATTACCCTACCCTCATTTCCTGTTTATTTTACAGAGCGTTTAAAACCATTACAAAAACACCTGATTATCATATTATTGAGACTCACAATATTTTACTTCTACACATCGGTTTTCTTTGATTGATACATTTCATTTCGTACTTTTGGCGCCTTAATATTTTTGTATTTATGAAAGCAGGTGTAGTAGTAATTTTTGTTTTGTTTTTTTCGGTTTTTACAGGTGCTGTTTGGGCGCAAAAACATTCGGATCAGAATAATAAATCTCCCAAAGTAGTTGTTGGTATTGTGGTT
The DNA here is from genome assembly GCA_026671195.1 of Draconibacterium aestuarii. Lineage (GTDB taxonomy): Bacteria > Bacteroidota > Bacteroidia > Bacteroidales > Prolixibacteraceae > Draconibacterium > Draconibacterium aestuarii. The sequence continues at coordinate 144,662 of JAPOHD010000010.1, forward strand.
GAAAATATGCGCCCCGATTATATTCAGCGTTTTTGGGATAAATTTCAGCCCGGCGGATTTAAAAAAATATACAACGAAGGTGCAGTTTGTTCGAATGTAAAACTAACACTCCACAGCCAAAACTACGCCAGCGGAACTGCTACTTTATTTACAGGTGTTCATCCGGCAATTCACGGGATTGTTGACAAAAATTGGTACGACCGCTTAAGAAAAAATGAAATTGAATGCACCGGGGATGATTATTACATGACGGTTGGTGCGGATACTGAAGCCGGGAATGCATCGCCTAAAAACCTTTTATCGTCGACAATAACCGACAATTTAAAAATACTCACACAAGGAAAAGCTAAAGTTTTTAGTGTGGGCTTAAACCGCGAATCGGCCATTTTTGCTGCTGGCCATGCTGCCGATGCAGCTTATTGGTTCGATGTAAATTCAGGAAGAATGATTTCCAGTTCATTTTACGTTAGCACTTTCCCCGACTGGGTTCGCCTGTTTAACAGTGAAAATTACGCCGACAAATACAGCCACCGTACATGGACCACCCTGCTACCTGAAACATCGTACGAAGAATGCCTGCGCGATGACTACATTCTGGAACGGGGTTATTTTAACGAATACAATACCTTTCCTCACGCCATTAATAAATACATTAAACGAACCAATGATTTCAGACCTTATAAAACAACGCCTTCGGCCAATATGATGATTAAAGATTTTACGCTTCGAATGATGGAAAACGAAAACATTGGCGATGACGATGTCACCGATTTCGTAACTGCCATTTTTTCATCGATGGACTACGAAAACGGATCTTTTGGTCCGGCTTCACTCGAAATGATGGATTCATATTTATACCTCGATCAATATATTGGCGAACTAATTTCTTCGGTAGAAAAGAAATATGGCAAAGAGAACGTTTTGTTCTTTTTAACCGCCAATACTTCAGCTTCGTATCCGGTTGAATATTTGAAAGATGAATTTAATTTGAGCATTGACTATTTTAATGTCGAAAGTGCCATTGCCCTGCTAACATCGTATTTAAATATTACTTATGGTGAGAAAGAATGGATTGAACATTATTCTGATCTACAACTGTACCTCGACCATACCATTATTGAAAAAAGTGACAATGTGACTCTAAACGAATTACGTGATGTGACATCGAATTTCATCAACCAGTTTGAAGGAGTACAAGTTTCAATGCCTGCGTACCAGTTGGAACAAGGGAGTTCGGCAAATGGAATGTTGGAACCCATTTATAAAACCTATTTTAAAAACAGATCCGGTGATTTATTATTCAATTTAAAAGAAGGATGGCAACCTGGCTACAAATTTAAGCGCGTAAACTATACCGATCAATCAAGAATTCCGCTGGTATTTTTTGGCAATAATATTAAAGCACAAACAATTAGCGGCCGACACAACGCTGCTGATTTAGTGCCTACACTCTCAGAAATGCTTCAAATTCCTGTGCCCGATAAGTGCCAGGGAAAAATTATTGAAGAATTACTGACAAATTAACATTCCGAGACTTTTGGGTTCCTGAAAATGTGCTTACTAAAACAGATTGAAACCACGACGGGTGCTGTCCTTTTTCCCTGTTTTCCCCACTGCCTGAAGCTGAGGGTTCTTTTTATCTCTGCTTTTCTCGTTTAAATTCGGCTCTAACACAATAGTTAACGTTGTGTCCGACTCTAACTCAAAAGTTTGAGAATATGCTTTAAAACCGGTTTCTGTAACATTCAAATTAAGGATACCTTTTTCAAGTACCAACCGGTAAAAACCATTCTGATTGGTAATAGTACCTATTCCCGAATTTGAATCAAAAATATTAACGTATTCAAGAGATTTACTATTTATTCCGTTTGAAACATAGCCGGAAACAGTAACAACCTGTGCCCAGCTAAAATTCGGAATAACGAATAACAACAGCGTAATTTGGGTGAAAAAAATTGTCCTCATGATCTCGAACTGTTTATTGTATTATGGCTTCTTTAAAGATAGACAAAAAAAAGTGTGAAAAGGTTGCTTTATGTTATTCTGATTTTTAAAAAATTGTTAATTCTTTTACTCGAACTTTAGTTATCAATAAATCCTTATTTAGAATACATTGTGTTGTAAAACATCTAAATACATTTTCAACAACATATAAATACATGATAAAAGTTAGGTTCTTATATATTTTCAAAACCTAAACCAATCACTATCCCTAAATCTGCTGAATAACATCATGTTAATCAACAATTCGATAGTTATTTTTAGTGACATATGCTTAAATTTGCTCTTAGCAAATAAAGAAATATTTCTTTATTCAGAGACGAGTTTTTAATTCTGATCCTGCCTTTATTGGCGCACTATTTAACAACATTAACAACAACTAAGAACCATTTTATAAACTAAAACTTTTCTCATGGATCCAATCCAAACTTTAATTAAAGACCTCGCGAACAAACATGGCAGGACGAAAGAAAGTCTTCTGCCGATTATGCAAGGAGTGGTTGAACGTGAAAGTTACCTTTCGGAACGTTCGATGGTGGAAATTGCCAGGGAGATGGATATTCCGGCTGCCGATGTTTACGGAACAGCCACTTTCTATTCTTTCCTTGAAACCAAACCAACCGGAAAGTACATTATCAGGGTGTGTAAAACCATTACCTGTGCGATGAAAGGCAAAACACAGGTACTGTTTGCCATTCAGGAGATGCTAAAAATTAAAATGGGAGAGACGACTCCCGACAAGCGTTTCACATTACTCGAAACCAATTGTTTGGGCTGGTGCCACAAAGCACCGGCGATGCTAATAAACGACAACGTTTATACTGAACTCACACCTGAAAAGGTAAGAGAAATACTTTCGGGTTATATGAAACAAAACGGGATTAATCAAAATTAGCAGTAATGGCAAATTCACATCAACTTAAACGTGTCGATTTTATTTTCAGAAATGAAAACGACTGGGAAAGAGTCTTATCAAATACGATAAAAAAGAAACCACAAGAGCTTATTAACGAACTAATAAGTTCAGAACTTAAAGGCCGCGGCGGAGCTGGTTTCCCAACCGGATTAAAATGGAAACTTACTTCCGAAGCACCAGATGGTCAGAAGTATGTAATTTGCAATGCGGACGAAGGTGAACCGGGTACATTTAAAGACCGCGAAATCCTTTCTAAGGTTCCATATAAAGTACTTACGGCAATGGCTGTTTGTGGATATGTAGCCGGGGCAAACCAAGGGTATATTTATCTCCGTGGCGAGTATAAGTTTTTAAAGCCTGAGCTTGAAAAAGCCATCGATGAATTTGAATACTATTGCAAAGAAATCAACCTCGATTTTAAAATTACCATATTTATGGGTAGTGGAGCTTACATCTGTGGAGAAGAAACCGCGCTAATGGAATCAATGGAAGGGAAACGTGGCGAACCGCGCAATAAACCTCCATTCCCAAGCCAGGCAGGTTATTTGGGCAAGCCCACAGTAATCAATAACGTTGAAACGCTGGTACATACCTTTACTATTTTTAAATACGGCTCAAAAAAATTCTACGACCTGGGTGTGCAATATTCCAGAGGAACCAAATTATTCTCCGTTTCGGGCGACACGCCAAAACCGGGAATATACGAGTTGGAACTGGGAATGAGCTTGCAGGATTTTGTTTACGAATTTGGCGATGGTGACACCAAAGCTGTTCAGGTAGGAGGCGCCTCGGGATTTCTTGTTCCGCGTAAAAAATTTAAAGACGCAGCCATTGGCTTTAAGGGAAAACTTACCGGAATTTCACTCCCAACCGGAGGATCAATGATGTTATTCAATAGCTCACGTTCCATGTTTAACGTACTAGATAATTACTTGGAATTCTTCCGTGAAGAATCGTGTGGACAATGTACACCTTGCCGCGTGGGCTGCCAGCAGTTGTTGCTCGGAATAAAAGCAGTAAAACGAGGTGATAAACCGGCATCTTATCTCGAAAAATTATTGCGTCTCACCGAAACCATGCAATACACTGCCAAATGTGGTCTGGGACAGTCGGTTGCCAATTCATTCTCTTCTATCGTTGAGAACTTCCGAGAAGAAATGATTTATTAATTAAGCGGTAAAAACAACAAAATGAGTAAAAAAATAAATCTTACAATAAACGGTTTCCCGGTGGAAATTGAAACCGGAAAAACCATTCTTGAAGCTGCCGAAAAACAAGGTATAAAAATTCCTACGCTCTGCTATCATAAAGATTTGTGTGTTGCAGGAAATTGCCGTGTATGTGTGGTTGAAGTAGCCGGACAAAAACGTTTGTCGGCTGCCTGTGCAACACCTTGCGAAGAAGGGATGGAGATTCTTACCAATAGTTTAAAAGTCAGGAACTCAAGAAAACACATCATTGAATTGCTGTTAACCGAACACAATGCTGATTGCACAAAATGCTACCGAAATGGCAATTGCGAACTGCAAACACTCGCGTCGGAATATAAAATTATGACCCAGGATTTTATTGAACTTGTGCCTTTAAAGAAATATTCTATCGATGCGTATTCACCTTCAATAATGAAAGACGACAGTAAATGTATTCGTTGCCAGCGCTGTGTTCGCACTTGTGCCGAATTACAAGGTGTAAATGCACTTACTGTTGCGCACAAAGGCGATGAAATGAAAATAACCACTTTCTTTGAGAAACACATGCGTGATGTGGTTTGCACCAACTGCGGACAATGTGTTAACCACTGCCCTACGGGTGCACTGGTAGAGAAAAATTATATCGAGGAAGTTTGGGAAGCCATTGCCGATCCGAAAAAACATGTAGTGGTTCAAACCGCACCAGCCGTGCGTGTTGGCTTGGGAGAAGAGCTTGGTCTTCAAGCGGGATCACGAGTTACCGGACAAATGGTAGCTGCATTAAAACGGTTGGGTTTCGACTCGGTTTTAGATACCGACTTTACTGCCGACCTGACAATTATGGAAGAAGGTACCGAGTTACTTACTCGCTTAAAAAAAGCACTGGTTGACAAGGACGATTCAGTTGAACTGCCAATGGCCACATCATGCTCTCCCGGTTGGATAAAATACATTGAGCACATGTACCCTGAACATCTTGGAAATCTTTCCACTTGCAAATCGCCACAACAAATGTTTGGCGCCCTTGTAAAAACGTACTATGCAAAAGCCCGGAACCTTGAACCCGATTCAATTGTTTCGGTTTCGATTATGCCATGTACTGCGAAAAAGTTTGAAGCTTTCCGACCAGAGATGTACGACAGTGGTTATCGCGATGTGGATTATGTATTAACTACCCGCGAACTAGCCATTCTCATCAAACAGGCCGGTCTTGATTTTGACAAGCTACAACCGGTTAAATTTGATCGTTTAATGGGCGAATCGAGTGGTGCAGCAGTAATTTTTGGTGCAACAGGAGGAGTAATGGAAGCCGCACTGCGTACTGCTTACGAAATTGTTACAGGCCGTGAAGTTCCATTTGAGAACCTGAACATTACACCGGTTCGGGGAATGGAAGGCATTCGGGAAGCAACAATAAAAATTGAAGATCCCGTTGAAGATTGGGCGTTTTTAGATGGCGTTGAATTAAAGTGTGCTGTGGCTCACGGATTGATAAATGCCAAAACAGTTATGGATGAAGTAAAATCGGGCAAAGCCGACTATCATTTTATCGAATTTATGGCATGCCCGGGAGGTTGTCTTGGAGGCGGCGGACAACCCATACCAACCAATCCGGAAATCAGGCAAAAACGTGCCGAAGCCATTTATGCAGAAGATGGGGCATTGAGCATTCGAAAATCGCATGAAAATCCGGAGGTTTTGAAACTTTACAAAGATTTCTTAAAAAAACCGCTCGGCGAAGTATCTCATCATCTGTTGCATACAAAATACACTAAACGCGAACGTTATTAAGCGAACAATTCACAAGTTATTTATAAAAGTCCGGTATCTTTGGTACCGGACTTTTATTTTTTCATGCAACAAGAATTCTATTTCAAATACATAAATTCTCCCATCGGTTGGTTACAACTAAAATCGACTGATGATGCGCTTTGGTCCATCCATTTTGTCGACGAGCCGGGATGTGAAAGCGAAACTCATCCATCAATACTTCAGAAAGCTGTAAATCAATTGGAAGAATATTTTCGCGGAATAAGGAAAATATTTGATGTAAAGTTGGCTCCGAAAGGAACCGAATTCCAAAGAAGAATTTGGGACTTGGTTGAAACTGTTCCATATGGCTGCACGGCATCGTACCTTGATATTTCTTTAAAAAGCGGATCGGCCAAAAAAACACGTGCAATTGGTTTGGCAAACGGAAAAAATCCAATTCCCATAATTATACCCTGTCACCGTATTATTGGTACAAACGGAAAACTCACCGGTTATGCTGGCGGGCTTGATAAAAAACGCTGGCTACTTCAACACGAACTTTCCAACACCAATAAAAAAGAATTGCTATTCTAGTCCCATTTTGGGTTTTTTATCCCATCCCGAGAAGATCAAAAACCTAGATTCCCCCTCATATGCTTGTATGTCATGCACTTACAAAATTGGCCCACAATTTGACTCTATTGGTACGTAATCACGAAGATAAAAATTAGGGGATATCAATCATCTAAAAAAAATTAAAATGGAACTTGGGGTTTGGGTTCCATTTTTTTTGTCATTTTGTAAAAAAATATTTATCTGTTCCCGTATATTTTTTGTCATTTTAAAACTTCTTTGTACTCTTACCATTATTTTTACCAAACAAAATTCAGAGATGTTAAAAAATAACCTGTTATTTTCTATGCTGATCCTTCTTTCCAGTGCCGTTTTTTCGCAAGAAAGATACACAGATCCTGTTTTCGATGAGATTAATGTTGAAACACTTACTTATGCAACCAAGGACGGTAAAGATCTGGATTTAGATATTTATGTTCCACAAGCAGACGCAGAAATAGAGCGGGTTACTTTAATTTATGTTCATGGAGGTGGTTTTAGCGGAGGAGAACGAAACCGTGAAAATATTCAGAAATTCTGTACCAGAATGGCGAACTATGGCTATGTTGTAGCATCGCTGTCGTACCGCCTAACACGAAAGGAAAAACCTACAGCATTTGGATGTGATTGCCCCTCCAGTGATAAATTAAATACTTTTTATGCTGCAGTGGAAGATGTGCAGGATGCGACCTTTTTCCTCATTGAGAACCGCCATCAGTTTGGAATCGATCCTCAAAAAATTATTCTGGCAGGAAGTAGTGCCGGAGCTGAAACAGCATTAAACACTGCCTACCAACCACCCTATTGTTATGGATTAGACTCGGGGCCGGTTTCGTTTGCCGGTGTTATTGGAATGGCAGGAGCAATTCCCGACACTACTGTAATTTATAATGAATCAGCAGTCCCATCGTTGCTTTTTCATGGTACCGACGACCAACTTGTACCTTATTCCACTGCTCCGCATCATTACTGCAAACAAGACAAACCAGGTTATATTATTTTACACGGCTCGCATACCATTGCAGAAAAACTCCATGTGTTAAATACACCTTACTGGTTACACTCCTCGTGCGGTGCCGGTCACGAGATAGCCAGCAAACCGCTTGAAGATTATTTTGATGTGATAACCGAGTTTTGCTACATCTTTGTAGTAAAAGGCGATGGAGATGAAAGACACACTATTATTGAAGGAAAACAAAATACTGAAAAATATACACCCTATAATTTTTGTACAGAATGAAAAAGTTAATTTTAATTGTATTATTAATGATTCCAACTGCCCTATTTGCTCAACAAATGAACATAATTTCTTTTAACATAAGATACAATAATACCGGTGATGGAATAAATGCGTGGCCCAACCGGATTGAAATGGTAAATGGCTTGCTAAAATTTCACGAACCTGATATTTTTGGTTTGCAGGAAGCTTTGCTCGGACAAATTCTGGATATTGAAAACGGCCTGCCCGGATACGAATGGTTTGGTGTTGGTCGCGAAGATGGCGATAAAGCCGGAGAATTTTCTCCTATATTCTTTAACAAAACCAAATTACTTTTGATTGAGAACGGACATTTCTGGCTTTCTGAAAATTGCGATAAACCGGAACTGGGATGGGATGCTGCCTGTAAGCGAATTGTAACCTGGGGAAAATTTCAATCGAAAGTAACCGGGAAACAGTTTTTTGTATTTAATACGCATTTCGACCATGTTGGCGATGAAGCCCGTAAAAACTCGGCATTCCTGATTCGGGATAAGATGAACGAATCAACTAAAGACAACGGTTTACCTGTAATTTTAACCGGCGATTTTAACTTAACTCCTGAAACAAAGCCTATTGAGCTGATTAAAGGATACATGAGCGACAGCCGCGAAATTTCGGAAGAACTACCCTATGGGCCGATTGGAACCTTTAACGCTTTTAAATGGGATGCCCCATACGAAAAAAGAATTGACTACATTTTTGTGAACGACAGGGTAAAAGTATTAAAATACGCGGCTTTAACCGACAACAAAGAACAACGCTGGCCTTCGGATCATATTCCGGTTTTTGTTAAAGTACAGTTGAAATAAAGGTTGTTTTTTCAAAGCTTTTCTGTTTTCTTTAAAAGATGTTTGAAAAACTTAGTCAACTCATCATCACTATTTCCGATTTAATCTGGGGCGCTCCAATTCTTATTTTACTACTCGGCGGTGGATTTTACTTTTTGGTTTATTCGCGTTTGGCACCACTGCGTTTTATAGGTCACGCTTTACAAATATTGACTGGAAAATACGACGATCCAAACGAACCGGGGCAACTGAGGCATTACCAGGCACTTTCGACAGCCCTTGCAGGAACAGTTGGAATGGGGAATGTAAGTGGGGTTGCTGTGGCCATTACCATGGGTGGCCCGGGTGCCATTTTCTGGATGTGGGTTTCTGCTCTGCTTGGAGTGAGTACCAAATTTTTTACCTGCTCACTGGCGGTAATGTTCCGTGGCAAAGACGATGCCGGCGAAATTCAGGGAGGACCAATGTACTATATTACAGAAGGACTGGGAAAACACTGGCGACCCGTTGCCGTTTTTTTTGCATTGATGGCAATGATTGGTGTATCGCCACTTTTTCAGGCCAACCAGCTTACACAAATGATTTCCGATGTTGTCCTCGCACCCAATAATATTGAAACATCATTTCAAACCAACCTGATCACAGGAATTGTAATTTCAATTTTCGTGGGCTTGGTTGTTATTGGAGGTATAAAACGAATAGGAAAGGTTACAGGGAAGCTGGTCCCAACTATGGTTATCGTTTACACAGTAACTGTTTTGTATATTATTTTCTCCAACAGCTCGCAAATTATTCCTGCCTTTCAAACTATATTCCACGATGCTTTTACCGGCGATGCGGTGCTTGGAGGTACACTTGGAGCAATTATTATTACCGGAGTTCGCAGAGCTGCTTTTTCAAACGAAGCCGGGCTAGGTACTGCTCCAATGGCTCACGGTGCAGCAAAAACCAATGAACCCATCCGTGAAGGTTTGGTGGCCATGCTTGGCCCAATTATCGATACAATTATTGTTTGTACAATGACTGCGCTGGCAATTATCATTACAAACACCTGGATACATAGCGATGCCGATGGAATTACTTTAACCGCTCAGGCTTTCGACTCTGCCATTCCGTTTTTTGGGAAATACATTCTGGCTACTTGTGTTATTTTCTTTTCCATGTCAACCATGTTTGCTTTTCCGTACTATGGTGTAAAGTGCCTCGGATTTGTTGCCGGAACGAAATACCAAAATTTATACAACTATTTGTTTGTGGCGGTTATTATAGTTGGAGCGGTTTCAAATCTTCGGGTAATAATTGGCTTAATCGACATTGCTTTTGCATTAATGGCATTCCCAATCGTTATTTCCACCGTACTACTTTCACCCCATGTTAAGCGAGCTTCAAAAGATTATTTTAAACGCTTAAAAGCTGAAAAATTCGCAACGAAATAAACACAATTAGCCATTTGTTATCAGTTATCTGCTCTACAACATTAATCCAGGTTGTTGTTATTCAATATTAATATTGTACTATTGTAGTATTACAATATAGCTTTATTTCAATATTTCAAGATGATAGATTTCAAATTAGATCCCAAAGCCGGCGTTCCGTTTTACAGGCAAATTATCGACCAGATAAAATATGGAATTGCCTCGGGTAAATTACAGGTTGGCGAGCAACTTCCAACTGTCCGTGGTTTGGCCGTTGAACTAAAAGTGAATTTAAACACCGTTTCGAAAGCCTACAAAGAACTTGAGATACAGAATATTCTTGAAACACATTTAGGCTCAGGAACATTCATTGGAGATAGCGACTTTAAGATTACTCCGAAGCAAAAACAGGAAAAACTGCATAGCATTTGCCGTGAATTTCTAACTATTGCTTCGAGCTACGGATTCACAACTACCGATTTAATCACGGAATTACATGAAATGCAAAACAGCAAAAATAAATAACCTATAAAATCGAATGTCATGCAATACAAATCAAGAAATCTCCGATTTTTTAATCCAATTTCAATAACACTACTCATAATTATGCTTGGCTTAATTGGCCTGCTATTCTATCTCGGAATAATTAACATTGTAATATTAATTCTTGCTGCAGCCTTTTCTTTTTTGATTTCCACGTCCATTCACATTGCCGATCAGTGGGAAAAAGCGGTGGTTTTACGTATGGGCAAATTTACGGGATTAAGAGGTCCCGGACCATTTGTGATTATTCCTATTATCGACCGGGTTGATAACTTCATAGACCAACGAATTCGTGTAACCGATTTTAAAGCAGAGGAAACATTAACAAAAGACACCGTGCCGGTTAACGTTGATGCCATTGTTTACTGGACAGTTTGGGACGCTGAAAAAGCAGCTCTTGAAGTTCAGGAATATGTTCGGGCGGTAGGTTACATTGCACAGACCGGGTTACGCGAAATAATAGGAAAACATGATCTGGCCGATCTGTTGCAAAATCGTGAAAAAATTGCAGAAGCCATGCAACAAACTTTAGATGAGCACACCAATCCATGGGGAATTACCTGCCAGACTGTTGGGATTAAAGACGTAATCATTCCTACTGCCTTAGCCGATGCCATGAGTAAACAGGCGCAAGCCGAACGCGAACGTCAGGCACGTGTTATTTTGGGAACCGCCGAAACCGAAATTGCAGTAAAATTTGAAGAAGCCAGTCAACGGTATATAAATAATCCGGTGGCACTGCAGTTACGTGGAATGAATATGTTATTCGAAGGACTGAAAGAAAAAGGTTCAATGGTAATTGTACCAAGTTCTGCACTCGACTCGATGAACTTAGGAGCAGTAGGAGGATTGGTTTCGTTAGCCAAAAGTAATGAACAGTAATTACTTTCATATAATTCAAATCAGTTAAACAATTACTAAAAACAAAAAATGATGTCAGTAGCCAATTTATTAAAAGAAAACTTTATCGATGGAGGTCCATTTTTTATGACACTCCACTACCTAATGTGGATTCTTGTAATCGTGTTTACAATACTTGCTACAAAGAACTTTCGCACAACTAATCGTAATTACAAAAAACTGGAAAAGTTTAATACCACTATCCTTTTTATTGGTGGTTTTGGATTGCTTTTTTCCTTGTTTTACCGAACCATGGGAATGTACAGTGCTTTCTCGGTTCTTGAAACAAGCAGTGATATTTCGCCAAGCCTTGTAGCCGGTGGTCTAAAAGCATCACTTATTGCTCCGCTTTATTCACTTTTTTTGTTCCTTGTTACCGGTATAATTTGGTTCATTTTCAGACTTAAAATTATTGGGATGAAATTCGCCGGTTCATTAAATTAATAAACCTCTAGCAATAAAACAATGTTCAAAGGTTCAGAAAATCTTCTCTTTAGGGAGAAGATTTTTCTATTTTCATTCCTTTTGTTTTCGTAATTTAGGCCACTTAAAACATTCAACTTAATGCAAGAAATCGGAAACTTTGAAAAGGCCTTTTACAACGATGGTTTTCAGTTGGGACTGAAGGCTATGGAATCCGGAGCTGATGAAACAGCATTGTTTTCGGCCATTCAGGAAATGTATGTTGCAATCGATGGACTTAACGATTCACTCTCTGTTTTGGCCCGCCAGCAAGGACAAAGTATCGAATGCAAAGTTGGATGCGAATGGTGTTGCCACCAGCCGGTTTTTGCGCTGGACTACGAGCTGGATTATTTGAAAGATTTCATCAACAACTATTTTGACGACGAAACAAAAGCAGAGATAAAAGAAAAGGCTGAACGAAAACAGAACAAGTTGGGCGGCTTAAAAGATGATGCCCTACTTAATGCAAAATCCCCTTGCCCTTTACTAAACGAAGGAGCATGTATTGCCTACGAAGCAAGGCCGATGGCATGCCGCATTTATCTTTCATCGTCGGTAAAAAGCTGCTTGAATTTTTACAATGTTCCGGATGATAAAAACAGCTACCCTGCGCTTTTGGACTTTCCTATGCGTTTAGGCCGAATGATGAACGAAGGTTTTAAGTCGGCTCTAAAAATGAATGGAATTGTACCTGAAGAATTTAGGATTGAAGAAAAGCTGATTTAAAACACAGTCATTTTATTATCCGTCAACTGGCAAATCAGCATTACGCTCAGACAGATTCCAAAATAAATTTGCAATTTCGAATTAATTAGCTAGAATCTGAAACAAGTTCAGGTTAACGTTCATTATTTGATTTTCTTTTACTTTGAAACGTTATGCTGAACTTGTTTCAGCATCGCATGCCAATAGATTCAAAAAACAAGTTTGGAATGAAGGCAAAACGAATTATACTTCTTCCATAACAATTCCAACCGCCTGAAACTTACTTTCCAGAATTTCCGGTGAAACAGGTCGTCCATTTCGGGAAAGTACAGTTGTAATACGCGCATTTACCATTAGCTTTTCATCCGTTTTACGAATTACCTGCTGATCGAAAATAATCCGCAAACGCCCCTGCTTTTTCATTTTCAGGCGAATTAGAAAATCATCGCCCGGACGAAGTGGAAATTTATAATCCAGCTCTGCTTTAATAACCACAGCATCAATTCCGTCGTTATGCAGCTGCGCAAAATCCACATCAGCATAATTCAAAAATTTGTGCCGGCAGTGTTCCAGGTAATTCTGGTAAACGGCATTGTTCACAATTCCCTGTATATCGCATTCATAATCACGAACCTGAAGCTCAAGTTCAAAATGGTGGTCTTTCATAAACAAAACAATTGGAAGCCCGAAGCCTGAAACCCGGGATTTAAAAAAAATTATTTAATCATAAAATCGAACATCTTTTTATCTTCCAGATAACCTTCCAGATGATCGCCAATTTTAACAGGCCCAACATTTGCAGGTGTTCCGGTATATATTAAATCGCCAATTTTTAACGTTACGTATTTTGAGATATTTGCAATCAGTTCTTCAAAACCAAATAGCATTAAACCAGAATTGGATTCCTGAACCGTTTTACCATTAATATCCAGTTTAAAATTAATCGCTTCCTCATCGGGGAAAATGGATTTAGAAAAAAAAGTACTGCTTAAGACAGCCGATTTATCAAAAGCTTTCGCTTTTTCCCAGGGCAAACCTTTGGCTTTTAACTGCGCCTGTACATCGCGGGCAGTAAAATCAATTCCCAGACCAATCTCGTCGAAATAACGATGGGCAAAACGTTTTTCAATGTTTTTGCCAATCCGGTTGATTTTAACTACCAATTCAATTTCGTGATGCACTTCGTTTGTCCAATCCGGAATATAAAACGGATCATTGTTCCGAAGCAAGGCCGTGTCAGGCTTCATAAAAAATATAGGTTCCTCAGGAACTTCATTGCCCAATTCTTTGGCATGCGCCACGTAATTTCTTCCTATACAAATTATTTTCATGATGCTAAGAAAGTTAGAAGACGGAAGACCGAAGCAAATCCTTAATCGGTCAACTTTCTTCATTTAATCAATAACTTTATAATTAACTCATTTCTTCATTTTTCAGCGCTCATTCACTTCTCTCCCATCAAACTGATTACTGAACTATGAATACTATCTACTTACTCATCATTTTTAACTTTAACTGAGTGAGAACCTTTTTAGTGTAAAGCGGGAACTCACTGTTCAAGATCCAGCCAAAATACCCCGGTTGTTCCTGAAGTACTTGTTCAACAGGAATACCTTTGTTCTTCCCAAAATTAAATACTTCAACACCATTTTCATCGTATACAATACGTCCCACAAAATCAACATTTCGGTCGTACGACGAGAACTCGCTCAACTTGTCGATGTTGTTTACGATTGGCACCGTTTTTTTGCCTTTATCCTCAAACTCTACGTTCTCGTATTTATCGAGCTGTGCTTTTAGCACTTCGTAAGTGGCTTTGGTATCGGCCATTGCGCTGTGTGCATCAACTAAATCCTGGTTGCAATAGAATTTATATGCAGCGGCCAGAGTACGTTTTTCCATTTTATGAAAAATGGCCTGTACATCAATAAACTTGCGTTTTTTCATGTCCACATCCACTTCGGCCCGTAAAAACTCTTCGGCCAAAAGCGGAATATCAAAACGGTTTGAGTTAAATCCACCCAAATCGCAGCCTTCAATAAATTTAGCCAGTGTTTTTGCCACCGATTTAAAAGTCGGCGCATCTTTCACATCCTCGTCGTAAATTCCATGTATTAACGATGACTCTAGGGGAATAGGTACTTCCGGATTTATACGTAATAACTTTTCCTCTTCTGTTCCGTCAACATTTACTTTTATCAACGCAATTTCCACTATTCGATCGGTAACTATATTAATTCCGGTTGTTTCCAGATCGAGAAAAACAATTGGATTTTTTAAATGAAGTTGCATGCTTATATTTATTTACGAGGTTTATTACACCTCAAAAAAAAGGTATCTGCAAACCTAAAAACGTTTCGCAGATACCTTTTTAAGATTTTTATTTATTCGTTATGCGTTTATCATCATCGGCATAAGTAACATTAACATATCTTCGTCTTCTTCGTTTTCGGCAGGAAGTAACAAGCCTGCACGTGTTGGATCACTCATTTCAACCTTAACATCCGAAGTAGAAATATTACTCAAAATCTCCTGAAGGAATGTTGATTTGAAACCAATTTCGATTTCTTCTCCCTCGTATTCGCAATTTAAACGTTCTACTGCTGAAATAGAGAAATCGATATCCTGCGCCGAAACGATCAGTTGATTTTCATTGATATTTAATTTGATAAGGTTGCTGGCTGCATTCGAAAATACAGAAACCCTTTTTACAGTATTATAAATATTCAAACGATCAATAACCATTTTATTCGGATTATTGGTAGGAATTACCGAGTTGTAACTTGGATAATTACCCTCAACCAAACGACAGATCAATTTGTAGTTGCTTAAAACAAAAAATGCATTTTTATCGTCGAATTCCACTTTCACGTCAAACTCTTCTTTTGGCAACAGGTTTTTCAACAAACCGGCCGGCTTTTTAGGAAGAATAAACGATGACTCAAATTCTGCTTTCGCGTCCATTCTGCGGTAACGCACCAGTTTATGCGCATCAGATGCAACAAAACTCATGTAGTCAGGTGTCAGTTCTACATAAATACCATTCATTACCGGACGCAACTCATCGTCAGCCGTGGCAAACAGGGTTCTTTCGATTCCTTTTTGCAAAGCAACGTGGCTTACATTAATCGACGATGCACCTTCTTCGTCCAACTGAGGTTGCTCCGGAAAATCCTCGGCATTTTGCCCCATAATATTGAATTTACCGTTATCAGAGAAGATTTCAACATTAAACGAGTTATCATCAATTTGGAAAGTCAGGGGCTGTTCCGGAAACTCTTTTAACGTGTCGGTAATTAATTTTGCAGGAACTGCTACTGCACCTACTCCTTCAATATTTTCCAATTCCAGACTGGTAATCAAAGTCGATTCCAGATCGGAAGCGGTAATGGTTAATTCTGTTTCGCTCAATTGAAACAAAAAGTTATCGAGGATTGGCATTGTACTTTTGCTGCTGATTACTTTGCTAATAGCAGAAAGATGGCTCAATAATTCGGTGCTTGAAACTACAAATTTCATATAATTATTTTTTATTTTCTTTAATTCTTACTGAACGATAAATTTGGTCTGTTCTGTGGATTTTCACAACCAATCCAAGTACACGAATATACAAACTTTAATGTTATTTACCTATTCAGCATTTGTGATTTTCCCATGTTTTATCGACAGTGTTTTTAACATGTTAAACACTTAAATGTCAAACAATAATCAAA
Source organism: Draconibacterium aestuarii (assembly GCA_026671195.1). Taxonomy (GTDB): domain Bacteria; phylum Bacteroidota; class Bacteroidia; order Bacteroidales; family Prolixibacteraceae; genus Draconibacterium; species Draconibacterium aestuarii. The sequence goes on from JAPOHD010000010.1 coordinate 160,923, forward strand.
ATCCACCAACAACATCACAGTTGTTTCCGACAGGCTGGCTGCCGGGCTTTCCATTTTAGTTTCCTCTCATTTTACAGTTCCGCCAACACCAAGCAGCAAGCTTCCGCCGGTCGCTTCTACTTGTCGGGCGTCATTGCAAAATGCTTCGGCAAGCTACCACTCCAATCCCTGCCAGTCGTCGGTGGGTACTTTACAATTTCAACTGGTGACTCCAACCTGCAAAATAAAAAGAATCCGCTACGGATTCGATTATCGTAATACCCAAAAAACAATACGACACTGGAACCCAGTATGGGCTCGATAAAAAAACACGAGCACAAATTTATGTATAATCCAACCCGTAACGGGTTGTAAAAAACCGTACTCAGCCATTCTACTATAATCGAGCGCATACTGCGTTCAATATTTCACAATATTTTTGAATTTATTTCCGCGAATACCGGTACCGGCGAATAAAATTATAGAACAAGCCAAAGAGAACGACAGTTAACAATGGTAGCAATATATTCAGCCATTGCCAGAATGCTTTTTCTTCGCGTAATTTTACCTGATCGAGCAAACGCATTTTTAGTGTACGGTTTCGCAATTGCATAATTCCCCGGTCGTCGTTCAAATAAAAAACGGTATTTAACAAAAACTCTTTATTCCCCCAGGTACGGTTTACAACCCGGTCGTACCCTAATTGCTGAATTTGTGGCGATTGCCCCGAATAATTTACCTTATTGGCTATTAATCCGGCATCGGCAATTACCACCATTTTTGTGGTTTTGCTTTCGTTTAAAACCAAATTCGACGAGTACCCCAACTGCTCAACCATCCTGTTCTTATACAAGGAGGTAAACTCACCTTCGATTAAAACACCAACCGGAATAAACGGAATGGTAAATAACTCGCGCGCAGGCGGATTATTGATATTTTGCAGACTCACCGACGATGGAGATTTTACTTTTCGTGCATAAGGCGATGTTGTTAAAATAACAGATTTCGTTAAATTATTATTCCCAGAAATCGTATCCACCGACGATACAAATTCGCTTAAAACCCGGTTTAAATTGCGACTTAGCGGATGATCGTCGTTTGGTGTTAACAAAGGAGAATAATACCAGTGATGCAAGGTAAATTTTGCCTGTGTGTCGGTTGGGGCAGTATTTACGGGAATCTGTGAACAATCAACATCCTGCAACAATTCGTAATTTAACCGTGCGCCATATTTAAACAACTGGTCGCCCAGGTTAATATCGCGCGGAAATGCATAGGTTTGAAATCCACGCGACAAACTATCGCTGTCTACCTGCACCGGATCGATGAGCCACATTACTTTTCCCCCATTCATAATGTACTGGTCGATCACAAATTTATCTGCTTCTTCAAAAGGCCTTGTGGGTCCGGCAACAATCAGCACATCAAAATTGTCGGCATATTTCCCCAGCATTTCTACCGAAATACGCGTTACGTCAAAGTCGGCCGACAAAGCATTCGCAAAATCCATCACCTGGTAAGCATCAAATTCGCCCTGTCCTTCTAAAAATGCCACTGTTGATTTTTTGCTGCGCATTAATTTCTGAAATGCGTTCACCAACTCAAATTCCACACTTTCGGCCGAATGATTAAAATTATATTCGTGCGAAAAATCCTGGTTGTATTTTAAAAAGTTTACCGCAACTTCTTTGTTTCCCATACGGATTAGTGCTCCCGGAAAAATCAATTTTGTGGTAACTCCTTTTTCGGTTTTATGTCTGAAACTTGTTGGTACAATTCCTTTTACATACAAGTCCTCGATGAGTTGCTCTCGCTTTTCTTCGCTGGCAATGGCATACAAATCGGTTACTTTTAACCGAAGTGGTTTGTCTGAATACGCATTTAAAACCGCTATTTTTTCGAAGACTTCGTTTTGCAGTTTTTTCAGGCCCGGTTCCAGTTCTCCCTCCAGAAAAAACTCGATAGAAACCGGCTCTAATATACTTGCTGCTATTTCTTTGCTTACCTGCGACAGCGAATAACGCTTGTCGGAAGTCAAGTCGATCCGATACAAAAAGTTAGTCGATACAAAAAACAAAAACAGCATTCCAAGCCCGGAAAGAAGGGCATTCAATTTTGCTTTCCCGGCTTTTAACTTTCCCTTACGAAGCACCAGTCCTGTGGCATACAAAAACATCAAGGTCATACCCAGAAAATAAACCACATCCTGCAAATCGATCACACCGCGCGAGGCCGACAAATAATGACTGTTTATGCTTAAATAATTAAGAATTTGTTCGAGCAGATAAGGAACACCCGACGACGCCACAAACTCGAAACCCAGGTAAAAAATAAAGCAAACAGCCATGGCCAGAATAAACGACACAATTTGGTTATCGGTTAAAGCCGAGGCAAAAACGCCAATGGCCACATAAATTATTGCCAGGAAAAAGAGTCCGAAAAACGAGCCCCAGGTAGCACCCACATCGATACTACCCACCGGATTTCCCAACAAATAAACCGACAAGAAATACAGTAAGGTGGGCAACAGCGAGAACACCACCAACACCAAACCGGCCAAAAACTTAGCTAGCACCAAATGAAAATCGGACACCGGCCGGGTTAACAAAATTTCGATGGTTCCGCTACGCTTTTCATCGGCAAAAAAGCGCATGGTAATAGCAGGCACCAAAAACAAATACAACCACGGAGCCAGTGAAAACAAACCCTCCAAAGTGGCATATCCATTATCGGGAATATTATAAGTCCCCGGGAATACCCACAAAAACAATCCGCTTACCAACAAAAAAACCAGCACCGCCAAATATCCAATCAGCGATCCGAGGAATGTCTTTATTTCTTTTTTAAAAAGTGAAAACATAGTATTCAGTGTTCAGTCACAGTATTCAGTTTTCTATGTTACTGCATCCAAATTTTATCGGATTTAATATCATATAATTAATCAGTTTACCAATCTCTTTATTTTCCAATTCCAACTCATCAAAAGTATCTTGATTGATATATTCACACGCAAAGGCAAATTCTAACCACACTCGTGTTTCACTGTTTTCACCATCTGAGTCGGTTAATTTACTAATAAAATGTTTGGGATATTTTCTTTTTCGATAAGCTTCTGCAATATTAGCACAAACCGATCTCGAAGATCTACGGATTTGATCAGTTAATGAATATTTCTCTTCCTTTGGAAAAATTTTTGATATATTATAAATATTCATCGCCAAAGAAAATCCTTTTTTATAAGCCAATAAATCTGTAAAATCCATACCAGTTATTGTTTGTGTATTCCATCGTTTCTTATTCTTCACTGTAACAGCAACCGATCACTGCGACTTTTTTTTCATTCTTCATTGCAACTGGTTACTGATCACTGAACACTGAACACTGCTCACTCTCCCCTCAGTAACTCAATCATTTTCTCAGCGGCCCGTTTCGAGCAGCCGGATTCGCCCATGAACTCGTTCATCTTTTTATAATCGTCGAAAATCTGTTGTCTGTATTTCTGGTCACTCAACAATTTATCGAGTTCGGCCGATACATTTTCAACCGTCATCTCAAGCTGAATGTATTCCTTAATGGCAAATTTCTGTAAAATTATATTTGGTAACGAGGCCCATGGAATTTTTACCAGGCGGCGGGCAATAAAATCCATCACTCTTCCGCCCTCCATTTTATAAAGCACCGTTTGCGGAACGTTAAAAAGTGCCGTTTCGAGCGAAGCCGTACCCGACGTTACCAGCGCTGTGTGCGCATGATTTAACACATCGTAGGTAGCATTAAAAAGCAGCTTTATTTCGGAGCCTTTTAAAATACTTTCGTACAGCTTTTTGTCCACCGAATTTACACCCGGCAAAACCAGCTGGTATTCATTACGACCGGCAACGGCATCGCGCATTACCGAAAGAATGTATTTAATTTCCTGCACACGGCTGCCGGCCAGCAAGGCAATTATGGGGCGCTCGTCGAGTTGATGTTCTTTTAAAAATTCGGCTTTGCTTTTTGCTGTTTTTTTAAATTCACCAATGGAATCGAACAATGGATTTCCCACATAATTTACATCAACACCGTGTTTTTTAAAAAAGGCAGTCTCAAACGGAAAGATGGTAAACATTTCGTCGACAAAAGCACGTATTTTTTTTACACGGTATTCTTTCCACGCCCAAAGTTTTGGTGAAATATAATAGTAAATCTTTATGTTGTTTTGTTTGGCAAACTCCGCGATCCGAAGATTAAACCCGGCGTAATCGATCAAAATCAAAACATCGGGATGGTACTCCAACAAATCCTTTTTGCAAAAGTTCATGTTGCGCTTTATGGTTCGGATGTTGAGTATCACATTTAAAAAACCCATAAACGCCATTTCGCGGTAGTGTTTTACCAGATCGCCACCCACTTGTTGCATTAAATCGCCGCCAAAAAAACGAAATTCGGCAGCCGCATCTGCAACTTTCATCTCTTTCATTAAATTTGAGCCATGCAAATCGCCCGATGCTTCGCCTGCAATAATATAATACTTCATATTAAATTGCTCTTGAAATTAAAACCAGGAATGCATACAATATGGTCGCCCCCAAAACACCGCGGGCAGCCTTTTCGTATTTCTTTTTCAAAAAGATCCAAAAAACTGCAACGTTGGTAAAAACACATAAACTTACAACCTTAACCAAAGCCTGTATTCGCCACATGCTGCGGATATAATCAACAAATGAAACATCAGATTCTTTAACAAGATAAAATATAAAAAAAATGAAAACAGGCGTAACTAGTCCTGCCAGGAGACCGGTTCCAATTGTATCTAATTTATTTTTTCTACGTCGTTGCATTTAAATTATATATTGTTTTACTTGTTTTTACCCCTAAATCCCCGAAAGGGAACTTTAAACCTCTCCTAATAATACGGAGTTTGACGGACTGGCTCTCTAAAATTTCCAGCTTTTTAACTGCTCCATGGTTTTGTAGCAAGTCATATCAACAGTAACGGGCACCACCGATGCAAAATTGTTATTTAATGCGTGAATGTCGGTCTCAACAGATTCCTCCTCGAAGTTTTTAAAATAACCGGCCAACCAATGGAAATCGCGTCCGTGCGGATCAGTACCTTTCTGAAACTCTTCTTCCCACTTGCCGTGTGCCTGACGGCATACTTTTACACCTTCCGGTTTCCCCTTCGGAATATTAACATTCAAACAGGTAAATTCGGGAATTCCGTTTTCCATTACACTTTGAAAAACTTTAGCAACAATCATTTTTGCTTTCGAAAAATCGGCGTCGGGATTAAAATCATCCAGCGAAAAACCGATTGACGGAACTCCGTGTAAACTTCCCTCGATGGCCGCTCCCATGGTTCCGCTGTAAATTACACTTATCGACGAGTTGGCTCCGTGATTAATTCCAGACACCACATAATCGGGTGTTCGGTCGAGCAAACTATTAAAACTAAGTTTCACACAGTCAACCGGAGTACCGTTACATTTATATGTTTTCGCCCCATGAATTTTCTCAACCGGCACAGCACGCAAGGGATAATCAACAGTTATAGAGCAAGCTTTTCCCGACATGGAAACTTCGGACGAAATGACAATTACTTCCCCAAATAGCTGTATTACTTCTACCAATTCGCGTAAACCTTTGGCATGTATTCCATCGTCGTTTGTTACTAATATTAATGGTTGTTCTGACATATCTTTTTTCGAATAAGAAACAAAGATAATTAGAAATTAGGACTGAGTACAAAGTAGTGAGTACTTTGTAAAAAGTATTTTTTTGCGATCTTATTTCTATTTTTTTTACCCCGTCAGATTATAGATGCAATCGGGTTACTATCAATTTACTATATCCATACAAATTTTTCAAATCATAAATTAAAACAAATACAAGGAATACACATCAATAAACCTTTCGCAATTTGTTTAGTCAACGTTGATACTATGGCATAGTGATTGTGAGTTACAGCAACTTTTTGTTAATACGCTGTTAAAATCAACTTTTACTTGATCCTGCACGATGATTTTTTGTTTAGGCTTTATGTAGAAGATGTTTTGGTATTTTATTAACGTTCCGAATTGATCACAAATTAACATGAATGCAAATAAAACCCTGTGCTTTGCACACTATTGCTATAAAGTAAGGAATTAGAGCCAGAAAATTGAAAATAGAAACTATTAATTATTACAATGAGTAGAATGAGATTATTGTTACTGTTTGCCTTTACAATATTAGTAACCAGTAACAACCTGTGGGCAGTTGATGCAACAAATCCGAATGAAGATGGTGTTGTAAAAGGGAAGATTTTTGACGGCAAATCGAAAGAGCCGATAGAATATGCAACAGTGGCCCTTTACCAAAAAGAGGATGACTCAGTAGTGACAGGAACTATAACCAACGAAAATGGGGAATTTCAGATTAAAGGATTAAAACCCGGTAGCTTTTATATTGAAGTATCATTTCTTGGATACGAAAACAAACGTTTCAACGACGTTTCGATTGAAAGAGCGAGGGAAGTAATTGATCTGGGACCAATTGATTTAGGAGCCTCACCCACCGAAATTGAAGCGATTGATGTAGTGTCGCAACGTCAGAGTGTAGAATATAAAATTGATAAAAAAATTGTTTCTGTAGGCAGCCAGATGACTTCGGCATCGTTATCGGCTGTTGAAGTTTTAGAGAATGTCCCTTCCATAAGAGTGGATATTGAAGGCAATGTTTCATTAAGAGGAAGCACTGGTTTTACGGTGCTTATCGATGGCAAACCGACCATTATGGAACCGAGTGATGTATTGCGGCAAACACCGGCCTCAACTATTGAGAATATCGAAATTATCACTAATCCGTCGGCTAAATACCAACCAGATGGGACTGGTGGAATCATTAATATTATTACAAAGAAGAACCGCATGCAGGGAGTGCAAGGATTATTTAATGCAAAAGGCGGTTCGTTTGGAATGAAAGGCGGAGATTTTCTTTTAAACTACCGTAAAAACAAATTAAACTTTAACCTTGGGGCCGATTACAACGACCGTCCGTTTCCGGGAACCAGTTTTAGCGAGCGCCGCACCACTGCCGAAGATGGCACAACCACAGTTATTAAAGCCTATGGAGACGATAAACGTGGTTTTGAAATGATGGGATTACGCGGAGGTCTGGACTGGGATATAACTGAAAAAGACGTATTCACTGTTGGTTTCAGAGTTGGCGATTTTAACATGTACTCAAACTCGACATTGGATTATATAACCACTGAAATACCCGACAAGGGTGAAGAATTGCGTGAATTGAGTATGAACGAAGGAACCAGAGGTGGTACCTATTATTCATTAACCACAAACTATACGCACAAATTCGAAGAAAAAGGCCACGAGTTTGCGGCCCAGCTGAATTACCGATACCGAAAGGGAGATGAATCATCGGAAAATATTTTGAAGGATGGTATGAATTACGTAACAAGTGGAACAAAAACAACGGAGTTTGGTCCTTCGGGGCAATGGGAATTGCGGTTAGATTATACCAAGCCACTTGGAGACGACAACCGACTTGAAGCCGGATTTCAGGGAAGACGAAGTACCAGCGAAGATGAAATAGAACTCTATTTTTGGCAAAACGGTGGTTTTGAAATTCAGCCCGACAAAGGAAATATTACAGAATACGACCGAAACATTATGGCCTTGTATTCAACTTTTAACGGAAACGCCGGCAAATTTGGCTATCAACTGGGATTGCGCGGAGAATACACTTACCGCGATATAACAACACAGCGCGACAACCAAAATTATACTATCGATCGATTTGACCTTTTCCCAACTGCTCATTTCTCGTATCAATTAACAGAAGAAAACCAGTTAATGGGTAGTTACTCGCGTCGTATTGACCGCCCAAGAGGATATTACCTGGAGCCTTTTATTACCTGGGAAGACATGTTTAATGTTCGCCAGGGAAATCCCGATTTACTGCCCGAATACATTGATGCTCTGGAAGCCGGATATTTAAAAAGCTGGGATAAGACACAATTATCGTTCGAAGGTTTTTACCGCGTAAAACACAACAAGGTGGAACGCATTCAGAGCGTTTACGACGATGGAATTTTGCTAACGACTTTCGCCAATGTGGGAACTGATTATTCAACAGGTGGTGAATTCATGTTTACAACTCCTTTGTATAAATGGTGGGAAATAAACATTATGGGCGACTTTTACGACTATCGTATAAAGGGAGTGAAATACGACGAACCTTTTGAACGATCGTCGTTTAACTGGAGTGCCCGTATGAGCAACACTTTCCGGATAAAAAAGAACATGCAATTACAGTTTGATGGCAACTACAACAGTGCAACCATTACTTCTCAAGGACGCACTGAGGATTTTTATATGCTGAATGCAGCTTATCGTGTTGACTTGTTCGACCGCAAAGTGTCAGCCGTAGTTCAGGTACGCGACATTTTCAATACCGGCAATCGTGTGAGCATTACCAAAGATCCGGACTTTTACAATTATACCGAACGAACCCGAAATGCTCCAATGTTTTCGTTTACCCTGTCGTATCGTTTAAATAACTTTATGCAAAAGCGAAATCAACGCGGCTCTGACGGAGGCGACAGTATGGAAGAATTTTAGAAGCGATACAAAGATAAATTACAAAAACCCGGATTATGCATTAAGGAGTTGTTATGAGCATTGAAAATACAATAAAACAAGCACATGCTGAGACAAGGCATAGCACCGTTCTGGTGAGTTGAAGCAAGTGAGTGAACCGCCTTGTTTTGAAGTGGTTTCAATGCGCAATAGACTTTTTAATGCATATTGCGGGTTAAAACTGGAGTATTCCAAAACCGCTCACTAAATACTTGCGAGGTCCCATCTATTAAAATTGCTTAATTTTTCAAAATCTGCATTAAAAACAAATTGGTTTGAAAATAATGGCCTAATTTTTGGATTATGCCCGGAGTTCATATTTTAAACAAGAAATTGGGGTAAAATATAAACACAACAAGTTAACAAAGAAAAACAAGTAATGTGGCGTTAAAGCCATTGTAAACAATGCAGCAATACAGCAAATTAAATAGTTGGATTAAACTCGTTTATCTTTCTATATTGGTCATTTTTATCAATAATCTGGTAAACATTCACGACCAAAATCAGCCATTAAAAAATGGTTGTAATAAAGTGGAAAGTTTAATCGAGGTTGTTTTGCTGTACATCAACGACACAAATGAACTACAGGACCTTCCGGAAAGCGACGAAAACAAGCTGATCACTTCTACAACCAGCTATATTGCTTCTTATCCTGTAAATTATAACCTGGAATTACCCTTAGCCCGCAATTTAAAATTTGTGGAATATACAAAACATCACACATTCGAGAATATACCTCCCGAAACACCTCCTCCAAAATTCGTGTAATTATATCTACTCAGCTTTTTTCTGTAAATATTGATTTATAGATAACAGGTGATAAAAAACCGGCATGCGTTTAAATGCTATCACAGGTAAATTCTTCCACCAACTGAGTAAGCATTTTTTCAAAACAACTTTTTCACATAGGCAGTTAACACGATCAACTTGTTTTCTTCCTGAAAATAAATGCCCTACGAAATTTTACAACGATTCATATAAACTGAATGGTGACAAATCTTTGTAGCGAATAACTTATAATTACATGAAACAAATATCAATCATTCTGATGATTGTGTGTTCTGCAGTGTTCGCATCTGCACAAGAACATGCAGCACTCAGATTAAGTATAAAAGATGCCGAGCAGCTTTTCCTTGATCAGAACATGGAATTGCTTGCCGAAAAATACAACATAAAAATATCGGAGGCCGAAAGGCTTCAGGCACGCGCGTGGCCAAACCCGGAATTTTCGGCCGAAATAGCCATGTGGGACAAAGAGGATAAAAAGTGGTTTCGCAGCGATTATACCGCACAACGTGTTTTCGAAGTTTCACAAATGATTGAAACAGCCGGCAAACGCAAAAAACGCACTGAAGTTGCCGATAACAACATTAAAATTGCAGAGCTCGAATTTTACGAAGTTATGCTGGAGCTGAAATCCGAACTCCGCCTGCTTTTTGCTGACATTTATTATTTGAATGAGAAAAAAGCCCGTATCGATGCCGGGGCCGGTCCGCTGTCAAACCTGATAGAAGGTTACAGCAAACTGCATGCATCGGGTAATTTTGCACGAGCAGAGCTCACCCGCCTAAAATCACTGCAACGTTCCATCGATAAAGAGCGACTCAGTCTCAACCACGAGTTGATCGAACTGACGACCCGTTTAAAATTACTGCTGAATTTAAATCCGGGAACAGATCTCAATCTGATAATGGATGGTTTTAAAACGACCGATCCCAATGCACTCATCCTGGCAAATTTGATAGAACAGGCCTTAAATTACCGTGTCGATTATCAACGTGAACTTTACCTGGCATCAAAAGCCGGAGCAGAAGTGCGGCTGGCAAAAGCCGAAGGTATTCCAGATTTGAACATTGGAGCAATGTACGACCGCCGTGGTGCCGAACAATGGGATTACGTGGGATTGACCTTTAGTATGGACATCCCGGTTTTCGATCGCAACAAAGGCGAAATAAAACGTTCTGAATTCGAAAAAGAACAGGCAGAAATAAATGTGCAAAAAATGCAGCTTACTATCGAATCGGAGCTATTTGAGGCTTATGCAAAACTAAGCCAGACCCACAAAACGGTTTCAAACATTGAAGCTGATTACATGGACAACCTGGATCAGATGCTGGCGGGCGCATTAACCAGCTTTGAAAAGCGCAGCATTAGTTTGATCGAGTTTATCGATTATTTCGAATCGTACACCGAAAGCCTGGAAGATATTTACGACTTGCAACTTCAGCTTCATTCTGATATGGAAAACATGAATTTTGTAAGCGGTTACGATCTTGAAAATTAACAGCAAAACTTTTATTCACTTACAAGCCGGAATCAGAAAAAACATGAATATTCCGGTTTCAACTTACTATAAGAATACAGAAATGAAAAAAATAATATACATCGTATTGGCATCTATTTCTATGGTGGCATGCAATACTAAAGCAGAAAAAATACAAACGATAAGTTCTTCATTCCTTACCGGAAAAATGACAGAGATGGTTGAAACGGCCACTGCCAGATCCGAAACGGGGGAACAGGAAATTCGGTTAACCGGAAAAGTTACTTCGCTGGAAGATTCGCGGCTGAGTATTTCGGCCATGGTAACCGGGAAAGTGCAAAAGGTAAATGTGCAACTGGGAGAGATGGTGAAAAAAGGCCAGCTTTTAGCTACCATATACTCGCCTGAAATTGCCGAGCTTGACAAAGAACTGGAAGCTGCAAAAAACGAACTGGCACGCGAAGAAAAAGAATATGCAGCCAGCGTGGAAATGTACGAATCGGGCCTGATGTCGGAACGCGAACTAACCACGGCAAAAGGAGAACTGATGACCGCCCGTGCTGAAGTAAAAAACATAAGCACACAGATCGAAATTCTGGGAAACAATTCGTCCGGAACATTTCAGATAAAAGCGCCAATTTCAGGAATTGTTGAAGAACGCAACATCAATACAAACAGTTTTATCAACGACGATTTTGATGAGCCGATGTTTGTGATCACCAACCTGGATCTGGTAACTGTGGAGTTAAACATTTTTGAGTCGAACTTCCGCAGAATCAAAGAAGGCCAACAGGTGGATATGAGTTCTGTCTCTTATCCCGACCTGGTTTTCGAGGGAACAATAAATCGTATTATTCGGGTAATCGATCCGGAAACAAAAGTGATGAAAGCACGCGTAGTGCTCGAGAATAAAGAAAATCTTCTGCTACCCGAAATGTTTATGCGCGGCGATGTAAGCCTGAAATCGGATGAAGAACTGCTCGCTGTTCCTTCCAGCTCTTTGATTTTTAAGGATGGTAAGAACTATGTGGTAATTCAGAAATCGGAAAAAGAAATGCAAAACCAACGCGTGGAAGTTTGGGGACAATCCAACGGAACCACGTACATCAGCCACGGTATTGAACCTAAAATCCGCAAGTCTCATTTTTACAGGCAATATTTTTGAATAATTGGGCTTCTAAAATTTAAGCCGATCCCAATTATTGGTTCAACCAGCTCATTTTGGGCGAATTTATTACATTCTACTTA
>JAPOHD010000011.1 GCA_026671195.1 Draconibacterium aestuarii
CGTCAGTACCTGTATAAGTAGGATTCACATTCAGTGTAACTGCAATTGTGCTGTCGCAACCCAAAGCTGACTTGAATATAACATCTTTTGTATCGGCTTCAGTAAATGTGCTGTCCCCATACTGGTACGGCAGTTCGCTGTCGCAGATTGTAACAACGTCAGTACCTGTATAAGTAGGATTCACATTCAGTGTAACTGCAATTGTGCTGTCGCAACCCAAAGCTGACTTGAATATTATGTCTTTTTTACCTGCTTCAGTAAATGTGCTGTCACCATACTGGTACGGCAGTTCGCTGTCGCAGATCGTAACAACGTCAGTACCTGTATAAGTAGGATTCACATTCAGTGTAACTGCAATTGTGCTGTCGCAACCCAAAGCTGACTTGAATATAACATCTTTTGTATCGGCTTCAGTAAATGTGCTGTNTAACTGCAATTGTGCTGTCGCAACCCAAAGCTGACTTGAATATAACATCTTTTGTATCGGCTTCAGTAAATGTGCTGTTCCCATACTGGTAGGGTAGTTCGCTGTCGCAGATGGTAACAACGTCAGTACCTGTATAAGTAGGATTCACATTCAGTGTAACTGCAATTGTGCTGTCGCAACCCAAAGCTGACTTGAATATTACATCTTTTGTACCTGCTTCAGTAAATGTGCTGTCACCATACTGGTAAGGTAGTTCGCTGTCGCAGATGGTAACAACGTCAGTACCTGTATAAGTAGGATTCACATTCAGTGTAACTGCAATTGTGCTGTCGCAACCCAAAGCTGACTTGAATATAACATCTTTTGTATCGGCTTCAG
>JAPOHD010000012.1 GCA_026671195.1 Draconibacterium aestuarii
CTTACTTCATAATCATTGTAGTTAATTTTTTTTTCTTTAAATCCATTCATGGAATCCGTTAACATGGCTTCTTTCCCTTTTTTCATTTTCTTGACCTTTTTGCGTCAAGTTATTTCAGTAGAAGACAACAGTTTAGCTAACAAGACGGAAGCTTTACCTACTTGTTTCGAAGAAGTTTTTTCCCCGGTTTTTACTTCTCAGCCTGGGCTTTCAGTTCTTCCTGTTTTAGTTGATAATTCGTTGCCAGCTCTTCAACCATCTCCGGCATTTCTGTCGCCAGGTTATTGAGTTCCGTCGGATCATCTTTCAGGTTGTACAACTCCCAGTCTTCGTTGTTCAGCTTTACTATTTTCCATTCCTTCTGACGGAACATTCTGAATTTATCGGTCCAGCCCGACATAAAAAAATCAGGTTCTTCACGCTCTTTCCCCTCAAGAATGGGGAGTAGCGATTGGCCTTGTAAAGGCTGGCATTTTATTGTTCCGTATTGTTTCGGGAAGTGGGTTTTTGTGGCTTCAAAAAGGGTGGGGGCAATGTCAACAATATGCCCCTGCTGATGTGTTAACTGTCCGGCTTTTACCGTTTTGGGCCAGCGCAAAATAAAGTGGGTTTGCGTGCCGCCTTCATGTCCGTACTGTTTAAAATATTTGTAAGGTGTGTTTCCTGCATTTGCCCAGGCAGCCGATAGGGTGCGAAATCCTTCGGCAACTCCCGGCGGATAATCAAAATCGCGGTTGCTGTCGTAAGGGCACGAGCCATTATCCGATAAAAACATCACTATGGTATTGTCGGCAATCCCTTTTTCGTCGAGGTAATTTAAAACACGCCCTATGTTCTGGTCCATCCGGTCTACCATGGCCGCAAAAACCGACATTTCCAGATCCATGTCATCTTGCTCTTTTTCGTTCAAACTTTCCCAGGGCCGGTACAAGGGAATTTTTGCACGGATCTCGTCATCTCCTTTGGGGTGTCCTCTGAATTTATTGATGTTCGAGCTTGGCGGGCTTAACTGTGTTCCTTCAGGAAAATAACCTCTTTCAATCAATCGTTCCATTCGCTCCTCACGAATTTTATCCCAGCCTTTTTTATACGTTCCGCGGTATTTGGCAATATCCCCGGGGCGTGCCTGAAGCGGATAATGAGCTGCTCCATATCCCAAAAACAACAGAAACGGTTGTCCCTCACTTACCGGTTTATCAATCCATTTTAGAGCGTTGTCGGTAAGCGCATCGGTTTTAAAAAAGGGTTCTCTTTCGTGGTAAATTTCGTCAACTCCCACTTCTTCCCCGTTCAGGATAAACGGATTCGACCATTTTTTTGACGGCGGTTCAAAAAACTCGCTCATGGCCCGAAAGGTTAACGACTGGTCGGAAACATATTTGGCCCGAACATGCTCGGGGGCCCATTTCATCCAGTGTTCTTTTCCCGAGTGAACCACGTAATATCCTTCTTTTCTGAAAATTTGTGCAAAGTTGACCGCGTTTTTCCCCCCTTCGTATAAACCGGTAAACAGAGTGGAGCGCGACGGTTCGCACTTGGCCATGTTGTAAAATTGCGAAAACCGGATGCCTTCATCGGCGAGGCGGTCGAGGTTTGGCGTTTTAATTTCCGAACCATACGGCCCAATATCGGAGTAGCCAATGTCGTCGCCCAGAATGATAATTACATTGGGCTTTTCGGCCATACTCAGCGATTTATCGAAGCTACTGTTGGTGTAAATAAAAAACGCTGCAAAAATAACAAGCGCGATAATGAGAAGATAGGTAAAAACTTGTTTCATTAGAATCGGTTTTTTCAAAGGTCTAATATAACATTTCTTTTAGCCGGATTGTTGGCGCTAGTTTACTTTTTGAAGTTTTTGAACCTGAATACCCGACGATGTCTCAATTCTTAAAATATATATTCCTGCCTGAAGGAATGAAACATCAATTGTACCGTTCACGGTATTGTTTTGCGTTAATTTTGTTCTACCCCAAAGATCAACCAGTTCAAGTTTGGTAATCGGTTCGGTGGTTTGAATGGTAATTTTATTTTTTACAGGATTGGGGTAAATAACAATCTGAGTTTCAGCCGGAGCGAGAATGCCTGATAGATTCCCAACTTTAATGGTTTGGGAGAGAGTGTCGCAGGCCATATTTATATTGAAGGTAGTTAACTTTACCCGGTAATATCCGGGCGCTGCATAGGTGTGCGAAACTTCGGTTCCGGTATCGAAAGTTTCATCTCCAAAATCCCAACCTGAGTAGGTGGAGTTAGGGGTATTATCAAAGCAGTTTAAGGTTACACCCCGCGAATCGTAGGCAAAATCGGCCTCCGGTTTAAAAATGTCAAACAAAAAGTCGGAGATTTTCCAATGTACCGTATCCCAATACTGATTTGGACCGTTTGA
The DNA here is from genome assembly GCA_026671195.1 of Draconibacterium aestuarii. Lineage (GTDB taxonomy): Bacteria > Bacteroidota > Bacteroidia > Bacteroidales > Prolixibacteraceae > Draconibacterium > Draconibacterium aestuarii. The sequence continues at coordinate 2,390 of JAPOHD010000012.1, forward strand.
TCCGAACTTACCCGTACTTACACCATAAAATTCGTGTTTTTTATCCGGTACGAAGTAGGTACTGTGTTCTACACTTCTGTTGTTTAAAGCCGTGTCGATACAAAACCCCCCATAGGTCGCAGGAATATCGAAATTAAGCGTGGGAAGGTCAGGAACAAGTGATTTCAGAGGCACTCCTTTTTTAAAGTAAACCACACTGTCTTTTTCTCCGTGAACGAGCAGGGCGGGAGCCTGTTCATCTTCAATCAATTCGGGTGTTTGCAGTGCTCCCCACATCGATACAATGGCATTTGCGCGGCTTCCATATCCGTGCACACCTACTTTGTTGAGTTCACCAAGTGTAGGGGTGTATAAGGCTTGCTCAGGTATTTCTTCCGGTTTGTCCATGTACAAATTATGCAGGGCAACAAATCCTCCGGCACTGCTGCCCATCATGTATATTTTGCTTGTATCGATGCCAAAATCGTCGGCCCGGTGTTTTAAAAACCGTATAGCCGCCCGACTGTCCTGCACGGCACGGTATACTGCACGTGCGCCGTTTGTTTCGGTGAGTGAAATTGCCACGGGTATTCCAAAAACAGAAGTAACGTCGGCTCCCATTCCAATGCGATAATCGTAAGTTATGGTTACATAACCACGGCGTGCAAACGAATCGCAGAAGGCAATCATATCTTCGTTGTGCCGCGAGCCTTTTAAAAATCCTCCCGAAAAACCAAAAAGAATAGCAGGCCGTTTGCTTACCGTATCGTTTTTTGGAGAATATATATCCATATACATGGAGCGGGTTTCTGTTTTTGATTCTCCCGAGTGGATGTTGTATTCTTCCAGCATACCAACCATATTGTTTAACCACTCCGATGTGGCAAACTCAACATTCTTCAGTGTATCGGTTTGTTCAAAGATGGTTTCGGTGTACCGCAGTTGCCCAAAAGAAATGTGAATTTGAAAGACGAGAAACAGTAAGAGTAGAAGTTGTTTCATAAATGGTTTTTTGAAAAGGTCTTTCAAAGGTAAATGAAACAATTTATTTATCCACTATCCGGGATTGGATTCTTGATTCCTTATGATACAGGATCTTTATCCTTTTTACCACAAAGAATACAGGGTAATCACAAGTTGCCTCACTAACTCAACCGGATCTTCGCAAATCAGACTTGCCCCAGTTCTTTTTTAATCAACATTTCTATTTCTTGTGTCAGTTCTTTTGGGTCTCTTCCGGCAGGATCGATAGCAGGCAGAGCGGTGTAAGTAAGTTTTGTTCCAAACGTAAGCGGATAATAACCTTTTTCAAGTAATTTATTGTTCCCGTCGATTACATAGGGGACAATCAGTGCTGAAGGGGCATATTTTAGTAACGAGGCAATACCTGCATGCTGGAAGGTTTTTACTTTGCCGTTTTTACTGCGTGTGCCTTCAGGGAAAATACTGGCGCAATAGTTTTCTTTTTCAATATGTTTCCCAAGCTTCATAATTTCAGAAATAGATTGTCGCGGATTTTTACGGTCGATTAAAGCCGAACCGCCATGACGTAAATTGTACGAGATGCTTGGAATACCTTTCCCTAATTCAATTTTAGATACAAACTTTGGATGATGTTTCCGAAATCCAATTACGATAGGTGGTATGTCCATGGTGTTTTGGTGATTCGATACAATAATAAACGGGCGGTTTTGTGGCAGATTTTCAAATCCTTTGAAACGAATGCGACACCCCAGAATTGTTAAACCATAAACCAAAATATAATTCAGAATGTCGACAGCCTTTTTTCGTGGCTGATAACCACCGGTTTTGCGACAAATTGCCTGAATAGGGTGAAATATCAGCAGGGCGGTAACAAAAAGAATTATGTATGGAATTGAAAGTACGTAGGATAATATTTTCTTCATGATCAGATTAATAGTTGGAACAGATCCTCTTTTTCGTTTATGTATTCGTAAATAAAACCGTTTTCTTCCATGCGTTTTACCAGCCCTTTGTAATCTTCAGGTTTTTGCACTTCAATGCCAATTAACGCCGGGCCTTTTTCGCGATTGGTCTTTTTGGAATATTCAAAATGAGTAATGTCATCGGTTGGTCCTAAAACCACATCCACAAATGTACGCAGTGCACCTGTGCGTTGCGGAAAGCGAACAATAAAATAATGTTTGAGACCCTCGTAAAGCATCGATCGTTCCTTAATTTCTTCGGTGCGTGTAATATCGTTGTTGCTTCCGCTAACTATACACACCACATTTTTGCCTTTAATCTGGTCTTTGTAAAAATCGAGTGCGGCAATCGAAAGCGCTCCGGCAGGTTCAATAACAATGGCATCCTGGTTGTACAGTTCCAGAATTTTTGTGCAGATTTTGCCTTCAGGAACCGGAATAATATCCGAAAGAACATCGCGGCAAACGTCGTAAGTTAAACTCCCCACTTTTTGCACAGCTGCACCGTCCACAAATTTATCGATCTTTTGTAGCTCGACTACTTTCCCCGCATCAAACGATTTTTGCATGGAAGGTGCTCCGGCGGGTTCAACTCCAATTATTTTAGTTTGTGGGCTCATCTGTTTAAAATACGCACCCACACCGGCCGCCAGTCCACCACCTCCAATCGGAATAAAAATATAGTCGATGTTTTCTTTTGTATCCTGAAGTATTTCCAGGCCAACAGTGGCTTGCCCTTCAATAATTTGCGGATCATCGAAAGGATGAATAAAAACCATTCCGGTTTTTTTGCTATCCTCTAATGCCATGTTATGGGCATCGTCGTAAGTGTCGCCAATCAGAACCACTTCAACATGACTTTTCCCAAACATTTTTACCTGTTTGATTTTTTGTTTTGGGGTTGTAGCAGGCATGTAAATTTTTCCGTCGATGCCCAGCAAACGGCACGAGTAAGCCACTCCCTGTGCATGATTACCGGCACTGGCACAAACCACTCCTTTTTCCAGTTCCGATTCAGGAAGCTGGGCTATTTTATTGTAGGCGCCTCTGATTTTGTACGAACGCACAATCTGTAAATCTTCTCTTTTTAGAAAAACATTTGCCTGAAACTCGTCAGAAAGATTCAGGTTTTTTTGAAGCGGTGTTTGTAATATAATTCCGTTTAGGGTGATTTTGGCCCTGTTTATATCCTGTAATTTTGGAAAATATTTCTCTGAAATAATCATTCTCTACTATTTTCAGCAAAGATAGAGTGGGGACAGGTAATATCAAGTTAAATAGATGGAATTTTTTAATTTAAAAACAAAAAGATTCCATCCGGTGCTGGATTTACCGGATGGAAACTATGGATTTTATTCTTTGTACCAGTTTACTTTTCGGGTGGTATACATGAGCAAGGCTAAAAGGATAAACAAACCAATACTTCCGGCCAACAAGGCAAACGATTCGAGTTGGAGCAGGATAAATACAAACCCAAAACAAGCGGCAATCGCCAGGGCCACTCCAACGGAACTTTTAAATTTTGCCATAAATGTTCGCGAATACAGGAAAACCAAAACAATAACAGCTGCAGCTGAAATCAAGTACGCCATATCAAATCCCAGATGTTCGGAGAAAGACAGGAGCAATAAATAGAAGAGTGTTAGTGCACTTCCTACCATAATATACTGAAAAGGGTGGATCCGTTGTTTTGAAAATACTTCGTACATAAAAAATACGATAAAAATGATAAGAATAATAAGAATGGAGTATTTGGCACTTCGTGTATTTTTTTGATAGTGATTTGCCATTGATACCAGTTGAACACCAAAATCGGATTGGTGAAAAGCCGTATAATTTACTGTACTTGAAGTTTTATCGGTCCATTGTTGCGGAAAGTTGCGGTTAAAGTGTAATACGCTCCAGTTCGCTTCAAAACCATCTTGGGTAATACTTCTGTCGGTTGGAAGGAAGTTTCCGATAAAACCCGGATCGTTCCATGTTGATGTGAGTTGAACCGTGGTTTCTTCCCCAACTGGAGTAAACAGGATGCTTTCGCTCCCTTTTAGTCCCAGTTTCAAGTTAAAAGCATACGATTCCCGGTTGGTCCATTCCGGTAGTTGTACCGAAATTCCCCGGTCACCAATCGATTTGTGGTTTAGGCCTGGCGAAAATGTAAGCTCCTTTTCCGACCATTTGATTCGAACGGCTTCGTTAATTCCTCTCAAGTCGCCAATTGAAAGCAGGAGTTGCGCCTGATCCCAGAGTACATTCTCCGCAGGAATGTTCAAATCGGCAAAATCGGGAAAATCGAAACTGCCATCTATTTGTAATTCCGACTGATACACAATTACATCGAAGATACTTCGATACAGTTTTTCCGGCTTAATAGTACCGGTAATGTTCATTTGTTTGGGCAAAAAGGTGGCTTCGTGTATAAAAACTTCGACTTTACCCTTGTCTTCATTGTACACCTTTTCCTGGTATGGAATAGTTAAAACCGGACCTGTAACTGTTTGAGCGTCCGACCATTTCGACATTGCCTCATGAGTGGCTTCAGAGGCATTTGTACTTCGTTCGTTAATAAGCGAAAGAATCATGACCTTGGGAATCAATAATAAGATGACCAGGAATCCTATTATAAACAGTTTAAAAGATAGTTTTCGGTGAAAGCTGATTCCGATCTTGTCCAGCAAATTTTCTTGTTTTTCTTTTTCCATGATTTTTCTTTTTTTACCGTTAGCAAAGAACTTTGAAATGCAAAGTAAGTTGTTAAAAAAAATTATCCGTTTTCAGACGGACGAACAGTATTTTGTTGATTGATTAATTCTTCCAGGGCTTTTAAGTGCGCTTCGAACTCTTTTTTCCCCAATTCAGTAATTTTGTATGTTGTATTTGGTTTTCGGTTGATAAACAATTTGGCAACCAAAATGTACTCTGCCTTTTCCAATGCTTTCAGGTGGCTTGCCAGGTTTCCGTCGGTTAGCTCCAATAAGTTTTTTATATCAACAAAACTAAGCTTTGCATTTACCGTTAAAGCAGCCATAATTCCAAGCCTGACTTTATTGTCGAACGTTTTATTTAGATTTTGTATGACGTTCTTCACAACTTTTTTTCGTTGTATTCATGAGTTAAAAATACCGAACCATAAATAATATGGAGCACTCCAAAACCAAGCGCCCACAAGTAAAGACCATAGGCAGGAAACATGGCAGCCAAAAGTCCGAGTACGATTTCAACTATTCCTAGTCCCAGTATTTCGGTGCGCGTATATTTTGCGGCGTTTACAAGAGCCAATCCATAAAAAATAAGAAAAGTAGGGCAGAGCAGGCCATAGTACTCGCGCATGGTTAAAATAGCAACTAATACAGCGCCGGTAACCAGCGGTATCATTAAATTCAGTAACAGTAATTTTGATCCCGGCCCCCAAATCGACTTTTTTTCTTTCCGGGCTTTTTTAATGGTGAGGAAGAAAATAGTGATTAGCGAAAGAATCAATACACCGACTCCTATCAGAAAGACTTGGCTAGGCACATCGGGTAAATATTCTTTTCCAAAACTATTGGGAAACTGTATGTAAATAATTTGATACGCCCAGATAGTTCCGGCTAAAGCATATAATCCAACCAAAATCCCTGAAAGCCCGCTTAACGACAGGAAACGACTGGAACGTTCCATGATCGTGCGAATGTCTTTCAATTCGTTTAATAATTTTTCTGAATCATTCATCTTTGAAAGTACTTTGAAGTACAAAGTAAGTGAATTAATATTTTATTTCCAAAGGAGTTAATGTATTTGTGTCAGATTTTTACCCTTTAAGCGTATTCATTCAGAAATGACTCTGTTTGCTGATTTGCTTTCCGATACTTGTTAGGTGACAATTTAAAGTGTTTCTTAAAGGCATAATTGAAATACTGGTTCGAAGAAAAACCGCATATAAAGGCCACATCAATGATTGGTATCTTTTTGTTTTTAACAAGTATTTTCGATGCTTTTCGCAGACGCAGGCGGTTCAAATATTCCATGGGTGAACAGTTGGTTATTTCTTTGCAGTAATGCGTAAATCGGGTAACTCCAAGTCGGCAGTCTTCAGCCATTTTTACTACCGTCCATTCTTCTTCCAGTTTATCTTCAACAGAATTAAGAAATAATTCAACCGAGCGTTTACTTTCGGTTAGCGATTGATCTAACTCTGCCGATTCGGCTTTAAAAATCTCCAAAAGAATAACCATCAACTGGTTGATTAATATTTTTAGTTTGGAGTCGTACGGTTTTGTTTGGCTTTGTTTAATCACGTTACCAATTTGTATAAAACAATTTCTGAATTCTGCATTGGCTTTCCAGACAGGATGTTCATTCTGCCTGAGGTATAGTGTCAGTTCCTCCAGGTCTTTTGGATTAAGAATAATCCAATCGGGCCATTGCCATTTCTGATGCGGATGACGGACATTCACATCCAGAATCAGCCAATGCAATTTGCTTAGGTTTGCCAGTGGCACTCCGTGTCTGTGGGAAATCCATGGGCGGGTTATCGTTATGTTGTTGGTCGTCAGTTGATAATCGCTTCCTTTGATTTGAAATCCAAGAGTTCCCGATTCCAATAAACAAATTTCAATACCTTCATTGGTATGCCATTCCAGTCCCCAGTTTTGCAGTTTTTTAATGTCCCAGTAACCAATGCTTTTTACCCCTGAAAGTTCTTCATCCTTTAACATTTTCCCCGGGTAAGTTCCACGTCCCAGTGTTGTCAGTTCCAGATCTTGATTTAACCATGCATCTCTGAGCGGTGTGCACGAATCGGCTTCGTAAATTAATCCTTTATTCGGATCGTAATACTTTGGTACCGTTTTTTCCATGTTTCAAAATTAAGAAATATTTCAATGGAGAAAATCGGAATTTTAATTGGAATTGAATATTTAGGTTTGTGTCTATAAAAAAGGTCTAAACCAATAAAAAAATAGTATGGCAATAAAAGTAGGATGTTTTGCATTAATAAATCCATTTTCAACGTTGGATGTACAGTTAGACACTATAAAAGAATGGGGATTTAAATATGCTGATTTAACCGATAGTTCAGACGGTGCTTGTTTGGGTAATGAATATGGTTTTACCGCTTTGGCCAGTTTAGATGCCAATCCGTTCGACCTGAAGCGCATGTTCGAAGACCGTGGCATTACCATGACCAGTGTTTGTGCACATGCCAATTTGTTAGATCCGGCTGCACCATGGCGATACGGTACTTCTCAAATTATGAAGGCAATTAAGATTGCTGCCGCTATAGGTGTAAAACACATTGTAACTTCGGAAGGTGATCCAACGACAGAATTCGGCCATTCGCTTTCGGATAGTGAAGCTATTTTTTCTATCGCCGAAAAACTAAATGAACCGCTGCGCATGGCTACGGATTATGGCGTGAAAATTCTGATCGAACCACATGGAAGATATTCTGACTCCGTTTTACATTTGGAAAAAATATTCGACCGTTGCAATTCGGATGCTTTAGGCGTAAATCTAGATACCGGGAATTTGTGGCTGGGTGGGGGAGAACCGCTGGAAATGATTGATAAATTTAGCGATAAAATAGAGCATGTTCACTGGAAGGATTTATCTGAGGAATTTCTGGAGCAACGCGGTAAAGTGTTCGGCTGCGGAATGAGTCTCACAACTTTGGGGCAAGGAGTGATTGGGATTGAAGAGGTTTACAACAAATTGGCTGCAGTTGGTTTTGATGGATATACGACCCTTGAAATTGCCGGCAAAGAAGCGGTAAAAGGCAGTTATAAGTTTTTAAAAGATTTGGGTGCTGAATAAGTGCTGTTAAGTGTATTTGAGAATGAAGCAATTTGTTATTGGGGTTTGTTTAGTGATTGTTTTTATCGCTTTTGAAAGTTCGGCAAAAATAAAGGTTTTGATTTTAAGTGGCAGAAACAATCACGACTGGAAGACAACAACACCTTTTCTTGAAAATTTGTACAGCGAATCGGGTTTATTTGAAGTTAAAATAACCGAGCAACCGGACACGTTAACACAACAAGATTTTCAGGATTTGGACGTTGTGGTTAGCAACTGGAGTTCTTTTCCTGATAAAACATATCGCTGGCCGGTTGAAACGGAAAATGCTCTGCTCGAGTTTATTGAAAATGGGGGAGGTTTTGTTACTTTCCATGCATCAACTACAGCATTTTACGAATGGCCGGAGTTTAAAACTATTTCAACCGGTGCATGGATAGATGGAACTCATCACGGAAAACAAAGTGCAACGGAGGTCAGCATCCAAAACAAAAAACATCCTATAACTAAAGGGATGGGGGATTTTACCATTGAAGATGAACTTTGGATTGATGCTGAACGAAATATGTCGTTTGAAGTTTTAGGTACTGCAACAAATATGGAATTACAGCAGAAAGGTATTGAAAATCAACCTGCAATATTGGTAAATGATTATGGTAAGGGGCGCATGTTTCATACCATTTTAGGGCATGGAGTAAAAAACATGCAAAACGCGGATTTTCAGGCTCTACTCTTGCGGGCAACCGAGTGGTCAGCCACCGGGAAAGTAAAAAGAAAGTAAAATAAAATCAATAATAATGGAAATTAACAATTTATCAAGACGACATTTTCTGAGAAACGCTTCGATAGGTGGGACAGGAATCATTCTTGCGCCAACTTTATTAAAATCGTGTGCTCCGGGAGCAGCACCAAGTGACAGAATTAATATTGCGCATATAGGTGTTGGCTCGCAAGGCCAGGGGGAATTGAAAAGTTACTTTGTACCCCTAGAAACTTCTTACCAGGTGGCAACATGCGATCCCTTTAAACAACGCAGGGAGGCTTCGGCTTTTTATATTTCTCAGCAATATAAAGAACGTGGAGTAAAAGCACCTGAGGTGAAATCATATCTTTATTTCGAAGAAATTCTGGAACGTGATGACATTGATGCTGTTCACATTACCACACCCGATCATTGGCACGTACCGCTCGCCATTCATGCTGCCCGGGCCGGAAAACACATCATGCTGGCCAAGCCTCTTGGATTAAGCTATCCGAATTTTAAAATTCTTGAAAAGGAACTGGCAGCCAATAATGTCCGGTTTCATTACGGAACCCAGCAACGTGCACAGCAGCACATGCAGGAGGGAATTAAGATGATCAAAGAGGGTGTAATTGGCGAGATTGAAAAAGTACACGTTTGGTGTGCCGGAAAAAATAAAGTACAGTCTCCGGTATGCCACGAAGTACCTGTACCTGATGATTTTGATTTTGATTTGTGGACCGGACCTGCACCGTTAAATACCTATTGTCCTGATCGTGTAACCAATAATAGTTCATGGTTTCAGTACGATTACAGTATAGGATTTTTAGGTGGTTGGGGAGCTCATCCGTTAGATGTTATGGTTTGGGGAATAAAAGATAAACTAAGCGGGAAATACAGTTGTGAAGGAAGCGGAAACTTTTGGAACGAAGGAGGAATGTATAATAACATAATGAGTTGGGATTTAAAATTGGAATATGAATCAGGAATAAAAGTTGACTTTGTTAGTACCGACAGGCTTGCCGAAAAAGATTTTTTACACTACCGACAGAAAAAGGACGGAAATGGTACAACATTTTTTGGAAGCAAAGGCTGGATTTCGTTGAGCAGAAATTCAGTAGAATCAAATATTCCGGAAGTTCAACAAAAACTGAGTGAATTATCTCAGGATCCCAATGGCTTTGGGCAAATGTTTGTCGATGTAATCAAGGGAGATATTGCCGAAACAAATCCGGTTGACGAAGCTATTCTTTCTGACTGTATCAGTCATATGGGCGATATTGCAATTCGTACCGGGGAGAAAATTACCTGGGATCCGAATGCCGGGAAAGTTATTGATAACGATGCTGCAAATGATTGGTTTCTTCGCGAAATGAGAAAACCTTATACGGTATAGCTCAGTGTTTGGCATGTAAAAAAAATAAAACCTTGAAGGATTCAGAATCCTTCAAGGTTTTTTTATGCTTTGCAAAACTGCGAACCTGAGCTCGCAGCAAGCTTTAGTTTTTTTCGATATAATTGGCAATCCAGTCGCCAACGGCAGAAGTTCCTTGGGCAGGTCCTTCAGCAATGTCTTCGGTAACAAAACCTTCAGTCATCGATGCTGCAACGGCATCGCGAATAGCTTTGCCTTCTTCTTTCAGGTTAAAAGCATATTCAAACATCATGGCAGCCGAAAGAATGGTCGCAATTGGGTTGGCAATGTCTTTTCCTGCAGCCTGCGGATACGAACCGTGGATGGGTTCGAAAACCGAAGTGTGGATTCCCATCGAAGCCGATGGAAGCAAACCAAGCGAACCGGTAATAACACTGGCTTCGTCGGTTAAAATATCACCAAACATATTTTCGGTAACCATTACATCGAAGTTTTTAGGCCATTGAATAATTTGCATCGCCGCATTATCCACGAACATGTATTCAGTTGTAATATCGGGATAATTCGGAGCCATTTCCTGTGCAACTTCGCGCCATAAACGCGAACTTTCCAAAACGTTAGCTTTGTCTACAACGGTCAGTTTTTTATTACGCTTGGCTGCAAATTCGTATCCTAATTTTAAAATACGTTCCACTTCTTCGCGGGTGTAAATGCAGGTGTCAAAAGCCGTGTTGCCATTGTCTTTTCTACCTTTTTCGCCAAAGTACATACCGCCTGTTAATTCGCGGATACAAACAAAATCAGCACCTTCAACCAATTCGCGGCGAAGCGGCGATTTGTGCAACAACGATTCGAAAGTTTCTACCGGACGAATATTGGCGTACAGACCTAGTTTTTTACGCATGGCCAGCAAACCCTGCTCTGGGCGAACTTTTGCTTTTGGATTATTGTCGAATTTTGGATCGCCAATGGCACCAAACAAAACGGCATCGGCATTCATACAAAGTTCATGTGTTTCTTCAGGGTAGGGATCGCCTACAGCATCAATGGCACAAGCACCGGTAATTCCTTCGGTATATTCTAATTCGTGATTAAATTTTTCAGCTACGGCTTTTACCGCTTTCATGGCCTGGTCAATAATTTCAGGACCAATCCCGTCGCCGGGAAGTAATGCAATATTCAATTTCATCTTAAAAGTTGTTGGAAGGCCAAAGTCAGCATACTGAAGTTTTTTTTCGCAAACCATTTTCCAGCATCAACTTTAGTCTTCTATTTTTTTAGTTTTTATTTAAATTTTCAGTATTGTAGTCGTTTTCGATTACATTAAGCATTCTGATTGTGGCTAATATCGCAGCCGTATTTTGGTCGGGATGCAAACCTTTTGTTTTAAACTCATGATTGTTTCTCCAGGTGATTACAGTTTCAACCAAGGCGTTGGTTCTTCCTCCGGGGGGGATGGTAACCAGATAATCCACCAGCACAGGGAACGGCTTTTCAAGACGTTTGTAGATCTTTTTTACAGAATTTACAAAGGCATTGTACTGGCCGTCTCCATCGCTAAATTCTTCATATATTTTTTTGCCAATTTCAATCGATACACTTGCCACCGGCCGTAATCCCATGGTGTAATGAACAGAGTAATTGATTACACGAACTTTCTGCTCAAAGAAATCATTTTCCAGTACATCGGCCACAATATATGGTAGCTCGTCGCTGGTAATTGTTTCCTTTTGATCGGCCAGTTCAATAATACGGTTGGTTACTTTTTTTAGCGATTCTTTATCGAGTTCAATTCCAAGCTCTTCCAGGTTTTTTTTGATGTTGGCTTTTCCCGAAGTTTTCCCCAAAGCATATTGACGCGTTCTGCCAAAACGCTCGGGTAGCAGCTCGTTAAAATACAGATTGTTTTTGCTGTCACCGTCGGCGTGGATGCCACTACATTGTGTAAATACAAATTCACCAATTAATGGTTTATTGGTTGGAATACGAATTCCTGAAAATGATTCCACCAACTTTGAAACCTTGTTTAACTGTGCTTCGTTAACATTGGTTTTCATTTTCAGGTGATCTTTGATGGTAGCAATTACACTCGATAGTGGTGCATTCCCAGCCCTTTCTCCTAACCCATTAACGGTGGTGTGAACACAACGTATTCCGGCTTTTATGGCATGAAATACATTGGCAATGGCAAGATCGTAGTCGTTATGTGCATGAAAATCGAAATCAACATCTGGAAACGATTCGATCATGTCTTTACAAAAATCGTAGGTTTCATCCGGGTCGAGAATCCCCAGTGTATCGGGCAACATAATCCGATCAACTTTTTCATTTTTTAGGTTTTCTACCATAAAATGAACATAGTCTCTCGAATTCCGCATTCCGTTCGACCAGTCTTCAAGATAAACATTCACCTTAATGCCCATTTCGGTGGCATTGTTGATGACCTGTTTTATGTCTTCGATATGTTGTTCCGGCGTTTTACGAAGTTGCTCGGTGACATGTTTATGCGAACCTTTGCAAAGTAAATTAATTACTTTACCCCCTGCGTCGGCAATCCATTGAAGTGATATCTTATCGTCAACAAAACCAAGAACCTCCACTTTTTCAAGATGTCCTTTTTGCGCGGCCCACTGCATCACCCTTTTTGTACCTTTAAATTCACCTTCCGATACACGAGCCGATGCTATTTCGATGCGATCTACTTTTACATCTTCAAGCAACACCTTAGCCACACTTAGTTTTTCCCCTTCGCTAAACGAAACCCCCGAAGTTTGTTCGCCATCGCGGAGGGTGGTATCCATTATGGTCAGGTGCTTGCCTGATATTTCTACTGTTTTGCCTGTCATAATTTAAGTCCGTTTGTTTATTCTCTTCTGTCATTTCGACCCGTCAACTGAGGGAGAGAAATCTGTAGCCTTATGAAACAGATTTCTCTCCCTTGGTCGTAGAAATGACAGTTATTTAGGCTGTTTCAAACTCAGCAATTTGTTCTTTCATTTCAACCAGGTAGTCGATATCGTCTAACCCGTTTTGTAAACAGTGTTTTTTATACGGATTAATGTCAAATTCAGTAGTTTCTCCTGTTGCTGAAATGGTAAATGTCTGTTTCTTCAGATCCACTTCAAAAGTTGTATTTGCATCTTTTTCAATTGCCGTAAAAATCTTTTGAAGGAATTCAGGAGAAACAACAACAGGAAGTAAGCCGTTGTTCAAAGCGTTTCCTTTAAAAATGTCGGCAAAGAAACTTGAAACTACCACACGGAAGCCGTAATCGTATATTGCCCATGCAGCGTGTTCGCGGCTCGAGCCACTACCAAAGTTTTTGCCACCTACCAGAATTTTTCCTGAATAGGTCGAATCGTTTAATGGGAAATCAGCTTTTGGACTTCCATCTTTTTCATATCGCCAGTCGCGGAAAAGGTTATCGCCAAATCCCTTGCGTTCCACTGCCTTTAAAAAGCGGGCCGGAATAATCTGGTCGGTATCTACATTCTCGATGGGCAGCGGCACTGCCGGAGAAGTTATTTTATTGAATTTATCGTATGCCATTTTATTTATTACTTATTATTGACTATTTATTATTTAATCTGTTTATTTTTTATTTCGTAATTGAATGGTTTTTCGGGATGCAATGAAGATTGCCGTTAATTCTTTTGCTTCATTCATTAATGGGCTTGCCTATGTGGAGAGGCAATGTTTTCGTTCAAAGCAAATTCTATCCAAAAATCACATTCATCTACTTCTTCAATGACTATTGATAATTTAGCAGCAAAAGCGGCATTAGATTGTGCTAAAAGTACAGCTCTGTAATTTACAGCAACTGAAGTTGCACTTCTGATAAGTTGGCCTTCAATATGATTTCCTAATTTTTTGGGAGGTAGGGAAGCTGAGAATTTGACACATTCATGCGCAAATATTTTAGTCCTCCTTTTCAATTCATATCTGTCCATCTTAATCAATAATCATTAATCAATAAAAAATTTAAAGCATCTCTCTTGGATCGCTGATTACACCGTTTACCGCTGCTGCTGCTGCCGTTAACGGGCTTGCCAGCAATGTTCTTGCGCCGGGTCCCTGGCGTCCTTCGAAGTTTCTGTTCGATGTTGATACAGAATATTTACCTTCAGGAATTTTATCATCATTCATGGCCAAACATGCTGAACATCCTGGCTGACGTAATTTAAAACCTGCTTCTTCCAGAATTTCAACCAAACCTTCTGCTTTAATTTGATTCTCAACAGCTTTTGATCCGGGAACCAGCCAGGCTGTAACGTTATCGGCTTTTTTCTTTCCTTTTATAAAAGCGGCAAATTCACGGAAATCCTCAATTCTACCGTTGGTACAGCTACCCAGGAAAACGTAATCTATCGTTTTTCCTTTCATGGCTTCGCCTTGCTGGTATCCCATGTATTGCAACGATTTTTCGTAGGTTGTTTTGTCGCTACCTTCCATACCTTCTGTTGTTGGAATAGTTTGCGAAACGCCAATTCCCATTCCCGGATTTGTTCCGTAGGTAATCATTGGCTCAATGTCGGCTGCATCGAAAGTTAATTCAGTATCGAAAACCGCATCTTCGTCCGATTTAAGTTCGGCCCAGGCTGCAACCGCTTTGTCCCAGTCATCACCTTTTGGTGCAAACTGGCGGCCTTTAATGTACTCGATGGTTGTTTCGTCAGGAGCAATCATACCTCCACGTGCACCACTTTCAATACTCAGGTTACACAAGGTCATACGACCTTCCATGGTAAGGCCTGTAATTGCCGAACCTGCATATTCAATAAAGTGCCCGGTTCCACCACTGGTCGAGATTTTTGAGATAATATAAAGAGCAATGTCTTTTGCAGTTACACCTTTACCCAATTCACCGTTAACGGTAATTTTCATTTTTTTGGGTTTGGGTTGCATAATACACTGGCTGGCCAACACCATTTCCACCTCGCTGGTACCAATACCAAAGGCAATAGCACCAAATGCACCGTGTGTAGATGTGTGGCTGTCGCCGCAAACAATGGTCATACCCGGTTGGGTTAATCCCATCTCAGGGCCAATAATATGTACTACGCCGTGTCCTTCAGAACCCAAATCGTGATGAACAATTCCATGCTCGGCACAGTTGGCTTTTAGCATTTCCAGCTGATGGCGCGAAAGCTCATCTTTAATCGACATGTGCTGATCGATTGTAGGAACGTTATGGTCGGGAGTGGCCGTGGTTTTCTCCGGACAGAATACTTTCAATCCACGGTTTTTTAATCCTAAAAAGGCAACCGGGCTGGTTACTTCGTGAATAAAGTGACGGTCGATATACAATACATTTGGTCCGCCTTCGACCTGCTTAACCACATGTGCATCCCAAATTTTATCAAATAATGTTTTTGCTGTCATATTCATATTCTTCTTGTCATTTCGAACCGTCAACAGACGGAGAGAAATCTGTAGCCTTATGAAACAGATTTCTCCTCCTGGGTCGTCGAAATGACAGCTTTTATTAATTCAATTTAATTCGCTACCGGTAATTTATTAATGGCATCAAGGAATGCTTCAACCGATGCGGTAATAATATCGGTGTGTGCACCAAATCCATGGTACATCTGATTCTCGTATTCTACCTGCATGTGTACTTTACCAATATCGTCGCTACCACGTGTAATCGCCTGTACCAAAAACTCCTCGATAACAACCTGACGGTGGATGATCTCTTTTACAGCTTTAATGGCTGCATCAACCGGTCCATTTCCTGATGTGGTTGCATCAAACATTTCGCCGGCAATATTCAACCGAACCGATGCCATTGGTTTCAAACTCTTACCGGTGACCACTTGCAGATAATCCAGTTTAATACGACGTTCCTGACGGGTAGCATCGCCAACCAACAAGGCGATATCGTCGTCGCGGATGTCTTTTTTCTTATCGGCTAATTTCAGGAATTCTTCGTAAACGGTATCTAATTTCTCTTTGTCAAGTGTAAACCCAAGTAATTCCAAACGGTGTTTCAATGCAGCACGTCCACTACGCGCTGTTAATAAAATAGCCGATTCGTTGATACCCACATCGGTTGGGTCCATGATTTCGTAATTCTCGCGGTTTTTCAACACACCGTCCTGGTGAATACCCGATGAGTGTGCAAATGCATTTCGTCCCACAACTGCTTTGTTGGGTTGTACCGGCATGTTCATTAAAGTAGAAACCAAACGGCTGGTGCCGTAAATCTTTTTGGTGTTGATTCCGGTTTCAATTCCCAAAGCTTTGTAATGCGTTTTTAAAGTCATTACCACTTCTTCCAACGACGTGTTTCCGGCACGCTCGCCAATTCCGTTAATGGTAACTTCGGCCTGGCGGGCACCGTTCATAATTCCCGACATGGTGTTGGCAGTTGCCATTCCCAAATCGTTGTGGCAGTGGGTAGAAATTACTGCTTTATGAATGTTTGGCACATTCTCCATCAGGTATTTTATTTTTGCGCCAAAATCCTGGGGCAGGGTATAACCCGTTGTGTCGGGAATATTTACCACAGTAGCACCGGCTTTAATAACTGCCTCGACAACACGTGCCAGGTATTCGTTGTCGGTACGTCCGGCATCTTCGGCATAAAACTCTACATCCTCAACGTATTTTTTTGCGTATTTAACCGCTTCCACACCTCGCTCGATAATGGCTTCCGGGTTTGAGTTGAGTTTGTGGTAAATGTGGAAATCTGATGTTCCGATTCCTGTGTGAATACGCCCTTTTTTTGCGTATTTGAGTGATTCGGCTGCCACATCAATATCTTTTTGTACTGCGCGGGTTAAGGCACAAATAGTTGGCCATGTTACCGCTTTCGAGATCTCTACTACCGATTCGAAATCGCCGGGGCTTGAGATGGGGAATCCTGCTTCAATCACATCCACTCCCAAATCCTGCAATGCTTTGGCAACTTCAATCTTTTCTACCGTGTTCAACTGGCAACCGGGAACCTGTTCACCGTCCCTCAAGGTTGTGTCGAAAATGTAAAGCCTGTCTGTCATTTTAATTTAGTATTTATTATTTTCTATCTATTATTTCTTTATCATGAAAAAAGCCATCCTCAATTATGAGAATGGCTTTTTATTTTTCCAATATCGTTTTTCAACATACCACTCTCAATTCTGTCTTGTAAGAAGAAGAATACCAATGAGTAGGCCAAGAAGAGATATGTTGATGTTTTTCATTCGTTATTATTTTTAATCTTCAGCGGTAACGCATGTAACTCGCATATGTTTTAATTATCATCCTTGGTGTAGGATTTTATATGCTCGTTTCATCATTTACTTACGATTTCCTGCAAATATCAAAATAAAATTCTAAAATGAAAATAAATAAGGCTTTTTTATACGAAAAAATTAAAATAATACCCCGTGCTCTGTTTTTGCTTAACGTTGAAGTAAGATTGGGAAGGGTTGAACGTTCAAGGTTCAAAACGCTCAAATTCCATCCTTTATAAGCAGGCATCCGCCGAAATGCGTAGAACTACGCATTCATTTTACGTAGAATTACGCTAGTAAATTGCGTAGAATTACGCTTGACTTGAATATGGAAAACTCCTTAGATTTGATATATAATTAATCAAATTTGTTGGGAAATGAATAGAATTACCCTAATACGATATACTACTGTAAATTGCTCTACTCTCCCTCGTTTGGATAAACCTTCAGAATTTCAGAAACCTTCAAGGTTTACCCAAAAAACAGCAATCCAATAAATAAACCGGGCTGCCCAACGCACGCCCGCAAATACTCACTTAATAAATAAAAACTATGATTTTAACCATTAACCTTTCCGGGCTTACCAATGCAGAGGTGTTGTCGTTTGCCCAGAGTTTAGACGAGCTGCTTGCGCCGCTGGGTAGCAGCATCTCGGTCATTTACGATCCGTTTAAACATGCCCTGGTGGTGTGCACCGAAACCTCGGCCGATGCCATTGCCAAGCAGGTGGCACAGCAACAAACCGAAGCCCTGTCGGCCGCCGACCTGAAGCGCGATAACCTGTTTCGTGGTGTAAAATATTTAACACAGGCCTACCTGCTGCACCCCGATACCGAAAAACAGGAAGCCGCCGTTGAACTGGAAAAAGTGATTGCCAAAGTGGGTTGGCAGCTTAACCGCGAGGGTTACGACAAACAGTCGGCGCTGCAGAAAACCCTGTTAAAAGAACTTACCGAAAAACAAGCCGAAAGACTGGCCCTGCTTACCATGACTGATTATGTAGCTCTGTTAAACACTGCGCAAAACGAATTTGATGTATTGCGCCAGGAACAACTCGAGCATGAAACCGAAATGGAAAAAATAAGTTCGATGACAGCAGTACGTGGTGCACTCGAAGAAGCCATAAAAGACCTGTTCGAAATCCTGCCCGGCTATTACCGCATGACCGGCGACGAAGCCCTGGGTGCCGTACTGCCAAAAATTAAGGAACTGATCGACCGTACTGTATAGTTGGGTCCTTAACCTTTTCCAAAGTTTCGAACTTTAGAAAAGATAGTAGTATGTCAGACCTTCAAGGTTTTTAAAAACCTTGAAGGTCTTTATGTTTGCCAGAAAACCTTCAAGTGTCTAAAAAACCAACAAAAAATGCATAACCCGCTGAAATATAAGCTCTCGCAAATCTGCGGCTGGCTACCCGACGCAAAGAATTGGCCCCTGCAAATCTGCGGGAGCTAACTTTTTCCGTCGGAAACGCTCCTGCAAACCTGCGAGAGCAAATCCGGCGCAACGGAAACGCTCCTGCAAATCTGCGGGATGGAATCTTTTACAAAAGATTGGCCCCTGCAAATCTGCGACAGCCAACTTTTTCTGTCGGATAGGCCCACGCAAACCTGCGACAGCAAATCCGGCGTAATGGAAATGCTCCTGCAAATCTGCGGGAAGGAATATTTTATACCAATTTGGCCCCGTCAACCTGTTTGACAGCGGCTGTTTGTAATGGAGTGTAAATTTTTTAAAGTTTCGAACTTTAGAATTTGTTAGAAAAAAAGGATTACCGAATAACCTTCGAGATTGTTTTTGCGTTTTTGTTTGCTTCCGAAGTTTCATCCGCCTCAGGTTTTATTTTTTGTGGATGATTAAAAACGTCGTCTTTCGAAAGCGGACGTAATCTGATTTTCCAGTCAAATCCGGGTAGTTCCTTTTCCGCATTGCCCAACTTTTCGAGTGGCGTAAGTTTTCCTTCTGGTTGTTTTTTAAACGATATTTTATGGATTTTACCTTCCTGGAACTGAATGGCAATAGTACTGCTTTCGGCATGGTTTAGTCCTATGATTGCTTCTTTATCGCGGGCATAATAAAGCGTTTGGCCGTTGCCATCCACATCCACATTGTTCAGCTTGCCGTTGATAACATAGCCCACCATGTCTTTTCCTTTAATCTGGTCGAAACGGGCCGAGTCCATTTTCGAAATAATAAAACTGTTTTTGGTTAAATGCATTTCATTGGGTGCATTGCTTTGTTGTATTAATTCGATATAGTCGGCATTCATCTGGTGGTTTTCGGACCAGATAACCGGATTGTAGTGGAGTTGAGCCACTGAATCTTTTGAAAAATAGATTAAAGAGTCGCAAACGCCTTGTACATCAGCTCTGAAAAACCGAACGCCATAAAATGCTTTTACCAGGTTTTCGCCTTCAATCGTATCCGGAATGGTTCGCAGGGTATCGGCATGCAGAAATAAACTGTCAACGTCGTTGTAACTAATAAAAAGTGCCGAATCGGTGGCTGTTGCTATTTCTGTAATTTCGTTAAATTCTACACGGTTGCCCTTAACAATCGAACGGTTTTCGTAGTCCTCCATGTGTACATTCCCGGTAGCTAATCCATCGCCATCTGCTTCGTTGTAACTAATGTAATCGGCTTTTATAAACTGTGTGGGGTTGTATACCTTAGGATTCAAAGTAAGTTCGGCTTGCCCTGTAACGGTGTTGTACCATCCATCTTCGGCGTAAAGTGTATTGGTTGTATCCTGTATGGTTGTTGGCCCGTCGAAATAAATAACTTCGGTTACGGTATTGTATCTAACATCGTCGCTTATGAGCGTGTACTTATCGGAATAGCCTTTTACACTGTCGGTAAAATGAACAATATCATCATCTAAAAAATATTCTCCAACCTGGCTTGTAAGCGTATTCGAACTGTCTACAATGGTACCAAAACAATCGTAATAGCTGATGTTTTTTTCAAGGTCGTAATCAAGAGTATCGGTATACAGGGTGATGGTTTTGTTTTTTAGAACCACTTTGTTTATGGCCTGTGCAAAATCGTTGTCGCCATCGTAATACACCTTTCGCGCATACAAATGAAGTGTATCTCCCTGGTTAATGTGTACATTTCCAAATGCATCAACCCGGTTCGAGCCTTGGTATGTATAGGCACTGTCGCAATACATCAATACATCGTTATGCTTAATAATCACGTCGTCGATCAAGCGTTGTGCATTGGCAATACTTTCGCTTTGTTCCAGCGATCCGGCCTGAATAATCTCTACTCTTTTTTTCTCCTGCGAAAAAGCTGTTGCCGAAGCAAAGCCAATAAATAAAAAGAGGACGAAACGCAGGATGGGAGAATAAATAGTTCGTATTTCGTTTACAATGAAATGCATTAAAGCAGTTTGTCAATTATTTCTTCAATGGTTTTATTTTCAGCTTCGGCCTTGTAATTTTTAATTATACGATGGCGCAAAATAGAAGGAGCAATGGCCTGTACATCTTCAATGTCGGGCGAATATTTTCCGTGAAGTGCAGCATGTGTTTTAGCACCCAGCACCAGGTATTGCGAAGCACGCGGACCGGCACCCCATTTCAGGTACTGGTTCGAAATTTCTGCCGCATTCTCTTTCCCCGGGCGTGTTTTGGCTGCCAGATTTACCGCATATTTTAAAACATTATCGTTTACCGGTATTTTGCGAATTAACTCCTGAAAGTACATTATTTCCTTTTTCGAAATCACCGGTTTTAAATCGATTTCTAATGTTGACGTTGTATTTTTTACAATGGTAAGCTCATCTTCCAGTTTCGGATAATCAAGCCACACCGAAAACATAAATCGGTCGAGTTGTGCTTCCGGAAGCGGGTAGGTGCCTTCCTGTTCGATGGGGTTTTGGGTGGCCAAAACAAAAAACGGCCGATCCAGTTCGAAATGTTGCCCGGCGGCAGTAACCGAACGTTCCTGCATGGCCTCCAGCAGTGCCGATTGCGTTTTTGGAGGGGTCCGGTTTATTTCGTCGGCTAAAATAATATTCGAAAAAATTGGCCCTTCAATAAATTTAAACTGACGTTCTTTATCCAGAATTTCGGTACCGATTATATCCGATGGCATCAGGTCGGGCGTAAATTGTATGCGGTTGTATTTTAATCCCAGAATTTTTGCAATGGTGGTTACCAACAGGGTTTTTGCCAATCCCGGAACACCAATCAGCAATACATGCCCGCGACTAAAAAGAGAAATGAGCACCTGGGTTACCACATCATCCTGGCCATATATCGTTTTGGTGATTTCTTTTTTTAAATCTTCAAATTTGTCACGCAGGGCATCAAGGGCTGCAACGTCGTTTTTAAACTCCATGGGGTATATCTTGCTGTTTATTTAATCCAGTTGTCGAAATCAAAGTTGCAGTTTGCATAGGTGTTGTCAATTCGAATATAGGTTTGCGACTGACGTTCAGAAATCCATTTTTGAAGAGTTTCTTCTTTCTTTTTTACCAGGTACATTTCTGCCAGCGTTTGATAATCGTTCTGAAGATCGGCTTTGTGTGACGGAATTTTATCGACAAGCCTTATAATTTTATATATCTGCTGCTGGTTTTCCATGTCGATGGTTTCAAACGGATTGGAAACCTCATTTAAATTCATTTTTGCAATTACTTTACTTACATCAGCATCAACTTCTTCAATCGAAAATTTCGACGACATGGTATTGGGATTGATCGAGATTCCTCCATTGTTTCTGCTGTTTTTATCGTAAGAGAACATCATAGCCGCCTGTTCAAAAGCAATTTCATCTTTGCGAATCAGGTTGGCCAGGCTATCCAAACGGTTGTAGGCTTCTTCTTTTTCTTCAACCGATATTTTGGGTTTCATTAATATGTGGCGTGTATTTACTTTTGCCCCTTTTTTGTCAACCAATTGGATAATATGGTAGCCAAAAGCACTTTTTACCACGTTCGAAACCTTATCGCCTTTTAAATTAAATGCTGCCGAAGCATACGCCGGATCGAGTTGTGCACGACCGGAATAACCTATAACACCGCCATCTTTGGCAGAAGGTCCTTCCGAATATATTACAGCCATGGCAGCAAAACTTGACCCATTTTCAATGCGTTTTTTAATTTCGCGTAATTTTGCTTTTACCCGGTTTTCTTCTTCCAGCTCAGCCATTGGCTGAATGGTTATTTGTGCATATTCGTATTGAGTAGGAATTGTTGGGATCTGATCGTCGGTTAAATTACGATAGTTGAAACGAACTTCGGATGGAGTAACCGTTACATTTTCCACAATTTTGGCTTTCATTTGCTGGCTTAACAGTTGCTCTCTAATTGCATCCTGCATTTCCGACTTGATCAAAGCAATGGGCTTTTTAAAGTAGGCTTCAACAGCCGATTCGGTACCAAAATGTGCCATATACATTTGCATTTGCCCATCCATTTGCTGGTTTATTTGGCTTGGAGTTACCGAAATTAAGGTATCCTGTTCTGCTTCTGCAACCAGTAATTTGTTAATTAAAAAGTCTTCCAGAATCTCGCATTTCATATCTCCCTCAGAAGTAATGCCCTGCGCCTGTTGGTTCATATTCATTTGTTCAATATCCGATTTAAGGATAATATTTCCCCCAACAACCGCTACAATCTGGTCGATAACTTTATCTTGAGCTTTTATTCCTCCTGCTACAAAAATAAAAAGCAAAAGTGTTCCCAGTAATCTTTTCATATTAGTTTTCATTTGTTTCCTCGTTATATATTCTAAACTTGTTCAGACGTATTCCTTCAGTATAAACGTTTTCTTCAATATCTTTTAAAAACTTAATTTTTCGCTGGTTCAAAATTAAATTTTTTATGTTGTTTTCCACAAATTCAATTGGTGCCAGGTCGTTGGTTAGTTTGTAATCATGAATGCTGACAAGATAATAATAATTTGAATCATTCATTTCTTTCAAAGTATTCCGGCTAAGAAATTGTTCAGGCGAATCTATTTCAATGGGGAAATTATTTTTTAATACCTGAAAGTCGATCCAGTTTTCGATGGAGATGTCAAATATTTTTGCATACTGCCCACAGTATTCGCGCAACACGCTAAGTCCTTCTTCCGAAGTATCTTCAACCATATTTCTAACAAGTACAGGATTGGCCAGTTCGCTTGGTATTTTTACAAAAATGGCTTTTACAATACAACGGTTCAAATTAAAATTGTCGGGATGATTGTGGTAATAATCTTCAATTTCTTTTGCAGAAACCACGGTATCCATCTTCTGTTTGATGAGTTCGTTTTTGTATTTGTAAATAATTAACGAATTGCGGTAAGCCAGCAATTCAGCATCCACATTTTTTTGCTCCGGAGTAAGGTTTTCATCTGCTTTTTGAATAAGCAATTGTTGCTTTATCCACTTGTTTACATAGTCGTTTACAAAAAATACACTGTCTTCCGAGTTAAGGTTTCCAGGAAGTATTTCAGCAATATTGCTTGTGTAGAGTACCTTATCGCCAACCTGTGCAACGGGTTCATCAGTGGTTTCTGTTTCGCAGGCACTCATAAAAATAACGCCTGCCACTATTAATCCATATTTTAGAATACTCTTAAACACCTTCAATTGTTTTTAGCAGTTTTTTGTTGATTATAACCTTGTATTTTGCACGTAATTCTTTAATCCATTGTTCTTCAAGATAGTTTTGGTATTCCGAAATATATAAGCCTCGTGCTTCGTGTAGCAATTTTTGTTCAGGACCTACCTTGTTGCCCCTTATAAAAGTTGTGGCACTGTTAAAATTTTCAGGTTCACTTCCGTTCCATACGTAATAATCAACAATGTGATTTCTTGCTTCTTCCCACGCGCCGTTTTCGAAAGTAATAACTTCTTTTTCTGTATTTAAGTGTGCTGCAACTTCGTCATTTGTCATACCTGCGCCAAAAAGATCTTCCGCTTTTTCGCGTACTTCTTCACTTTCGCATGTTATTATACATCCTTTAAAGCGTTCACCCCACTTATATTTGTTTTTATTTTTTTCATAGAAGTTCAGCAGCCCTATAGAATCTTCGGCTGCATAATTCCAAATTTTCTCCTGCGAGATATTAAACAGTAAAATACCGTCGTGGTATTCGTTTAGCAAATAGCGGAATTCAGGGTATTTTGCTTCCAGTTTAGAATCTTCGAGTTTTGTAATTTCATAATCTATCCACTCGTCAAATTTTGAGAGGTACGGACCGCTTTTTATCTGTTTTTCCTGAATGTAGGCACTTAAGTCGGTGGTTTTATAGGTTGTATTGTCGATGGTAAAAAGATCAAGCTCAGGTATTACTTGTTTGTTTTGAATGTTCATTCCATTCAGCGCTTGTTTGCCATTTTTGTTTTCCTGAAAATTATATTCGGTTTTTAATTTACTGATAAAAACTTTTTTGCTGGAAGTTCGCCTTTCCGAATCTTTTTTGATCTTGCTTACTATTTCGCCTTTTATTTTTTCGAAGGGAGGAACGGGGCGTTCGTTCAGTTTTTTAATGATGTGGTAGCCAAATGCAGTTTCAACAGGTTTGGTAATGTTGCCTGTATTTTGAAGTGCAAAAGCTGCATTGGAAAATTCCGGTACTATTCTTCCGGCCGAGAACCAGGGCATTTCGCCTCCTTTTACTGCCGAACGTTTATCCTGCGATTCTTTTTTAGCCAGTTCAGCAAAATCGGCACCATCAACTAATTGTTGATAAATGGCATCAATTTCCTCCTTTGCTTTTTGCTTTACTTCTGGAGTTGCCGTTTGCGGAATATTCTTCATAATATGTGCCACCTGAATTTCTCCCTTGTTTTCGCGAATGTCGTGCACTTTAATAATGTGGTAGCCAAACGATGTTTTTACAGGTTCTGAAATTTCTCCAGCGGGAGTGGAAAAAGCTGCATCTTCAAAAGGAGCCACCATGGTAAACGCTGAAAAATATCCCAGGTCACCTTTGTTTTGCTGTGCCGAAGGGTCTTCTGAATAGTCCCGGGCTGCCTGCCCAAAATCTTTTCCGTTTAGTATCTCTTCTCTGATAGAGGTAATCTTATCAAGTACTTCTTTGTCTTTGTTTGGAGATGCGTTTTTGTCAACTAACAGCAAAATATGACTGGCATGAACTTCGTGTAACATTCGGTTATATAGTTCGTGTTCCAGTTTATCGTTGTATTTTACATCGGTTAAATAGGGGGCGGCAATTTCTTTACGATAACCGGCCAATTCAGTAATAAATGACTGGCTGGTGTCCATTTTTAAATTTTCGGCTTCAATTACTTTTAACTTAAAATTGATAAACAGTTCAAGGTATTCTTTTGGTGATTTTCTATCCGATTCGTTGTATAAATTAGTATTGTTTTTTTTATAGATGTATTCAAATTCGGTTTTGTTTATCTCCTGGCCGTCAATAGTAATAATAACATCGTTGTTTTGGGCAAACAATTTAGAGGCCGAAACAACCAAAAGGAAAAGCAAAAAAAATATCCTATTCATTTTACGAATATTATTTAATTTCATGTAAACTGTGTTAGCGAATAGTATTTGCTGTTTACTATTCATAAAAATATGTTTTTGAAAATTGTCCAAAATTACTGTCTGCTGCTGTAGTTTGGTGCCTCGCGTGTAATACTTACGTCGTGCGGATGGCTTTCCTGAATACCTGCATTTGAAATCCGTGTAAATTTGGCTTGCTGTAAGGCTTTAATATTTTGTGCACCACAATAGCCCATTCCTGCGCGTATACCACCAATTAACTGGTAAAGTACTTCGTACAACGAACCTTTAAACGGCACCCGGGCAGCAATTCCTTCCGGCACAAGCTTTTTAATATCTTCTTCCATATCCTGAAAATACCGGTCTTTCGAGCCTTTTTGCATGGCTTCAACCGATCCCATTCCGCGGTACGATTTAAATTTACGTCCCTGAAAAAGTATCGTTTCTCCCGGCGATTCTTCCACTCCGGCAAACAGTCCACCGGCCATAATTGAGTCGGCACCCGCAGCTAAACCTTTCACAATATCACCTGAGTAACGAATTCCGCCGTCGCCAATTACCGGAACTCCCGATCCCTGAATGGCTTTCGAAACATTGTAAATGGCCGAAAGTTGAGGGATTCCAACTCCGGCAATAACACGTGTGGTACAAATCGATCCCGGACCAATTCCAACTTTAACCGCATCGGCACCTGCTTTAACAAGGGCAATTGCAGCTTCTGCGGTTCCAATGTTTCCGGCAACCACGTCTTTTTCAGGATATTTGGCTTTAATTTTTTTCAGTAACTCAATTACACCGCGTGTGTGTCCGTGTGCCGTGTCGATAACCAGAGCATCGGCCTGAGCTTTTATCAATTCGTCAACGCGGTCCATGGTATCGCCGGCAATTCCCACACCCGCTGCTACACGCAAACGACCTTTTTCATCCTTGCAGGCCAGTGGTTTATCTTTTGCTTTGGTAATATCTTTGTAGGTTACCAGCCCAATAAGTTTGTTGTTTTTACCAACAACGGGTAATTTTTCAATTTTATAGTGTTGAAGAATATCCGCAGCTTTTTCAAGATCGGTGGATTCTCGGGTGGTAACCAAATTGTCTTTGGTCATGACTTCCGTAAGCGGCCGTCTCATATTTTTTTCGAAACGCAGGTCGCGGTTGGTAACTATTCCTACCAGGTAGCCATTGTCGTCAACAACCGGAATTCCTCCAATTTTGTATTTCGACATGAGCGAAAGTGCATCTTTTACTTTTTTGTCGGGGGTGATTGTAATCGGGTCGTAAATCATCCCGTTTTCGGCACGTTTTACGGTAGTTACCTGGTGGGCTTGTTCCAAAATCCCCATATTTTTATGCAGTACTCCAATTCCACCTTCGCGTGCAATTGCAATTGCCATTTTATTTTCGGTAACCGTATCCATTGCAGCCGATAAAATCGGGGTATTTATGGTAATGTTACGTGTAAATTTTGACGAGAGGTTAACTTCACGAGGTAAAAGTTCGGAATATGCAGGAAGTAAAAGAACATCGTCGAAGGTTAAACCTTCAAATTGAATTTTGTCTTCAAGAAACGACATGCCTAACGTTTTTATATTTTTATTAAACGTCAAAACTACAAAAAAATAGCGGACGTGTATAGAATAATTTGGGCTTACCGTGTTTTTGATAATAAAAATTGTTAAAGCTGAAAAATGATTTATTAATTTGTATTGATGGAAGATTACAGGCAAATATTAACGCGGTACTGGGGCTATCCTGATTTCCGTCCGTTGCAGCTCGATATTATTGAGTCGGTTGCAGCGGGCAATGATACGCTTGGATTGATGCCTACCGGTGGCGGGAAGTCGATCACGTTTCAGGTGTATTCACTGTCGAAACCGGGAATTTGCATTGTGGTTACGCCATTAATTGCCTTAATGAAAGACCAGGTTGAATCGCTGAATAAAAAGGGAATAAAAGCATTGGCTGTTCATAGTGGGATGACAGGCCGCGAAATAAAACTTACGCTTGATAATGCGGTTTGGGGCGAGTACAAGTTTTTATATGTTTCGCCCGAACGTTTAAATTCGGAACGCTTTCTGGAACGGCTGGAGCAGATGAAAGTGAACCTGTTAACCATCGATGAAGCACACTGTATTTCGCAATGGGGATACGATTTCAGACCCAGTTATTTAAATATTATTCAGACCCGGGAAATATTGCCGGGTATTCAGGTTTTGGCGTTAACAGCCACAGCTACACCGAAAGTTGCCGACGATATTCAGGAAAAACTGGGCTTTAAGAAAAAGAACCTGATCCAAATGTCGTTTTACCGCGAAAACCTGAGTTATTTGGTTCGCAGGGTTGAAAATAAAACCGGGTATTTACTGGATACAATAAAAAAAGTAACAGGCTCAGGGGTAATTTATGTACGTAACCGAAAGGCCACACGAGAGGTTTCCGACGAATTGCGAAAGAACGGTATCTCGGCCAGTTACTACCATGCCGGATTAAGTAACCTTGTGAGGAGCACCCGGCAGGATAGTTGGCTGAGTGGGCAGACCCGTGTTATTGTGGCTACCAATGCCTTTGGAATGGGAATTGACAAACCCGACGTACGATTTGTTATTCATATTGATTCGCCTGATTCGCTGGAAGCCTATTACCAGGAGGCCGGCAGGGCAGGCCGCGACGGGAAAAAATCGGCTGCGGTGTTGTTGTTTAACAATGCCGATAAAACAAAACTTAAAAAGCATGTTACCGTTGCTTTTCCAGAGGTTGAAAACATAAAACGTATATATGATGCACTTTGCAACTATTTTCAAATTGCGGTTGGATTTGGAAAAGGAAAGGTTCTGGAGTTTAGTTTGCAGGGATTCTCGCAGGCGTATAAATTCCAGCAAGCCATGGTTTACAATAGTCTGAAAATATTACAACGCGAAGGATATTTGGAATTTACGGAAGAGGTAGACAGCCCGTCGAGAGTTTTTTTTCCAATCTCGCGCGATGAGTTGTATAAATTTCAGGTGGCAAATGCTAAACTCGATGATTTTATTAAGTTGCTTTTGCGTTCGTACACCGGATTATTTAGCGGTTATGTGGGAATTGATGAAGAGTTGCTGGCAAAACGGTCAGGATTGAACCACGAGCAGATTTACAATTATTTAAAGCATTTGCGAAAATCGAATGTAATCGATTATGTGCCCCGCAACCGTACCCCGTTTATCTATTTCAGCAAGGAGAGATTAACCATTGAGCGCATAAAAATATCGAAAGAAAATTATGAGATTCGGAAAAAAGATTACGCAGCACGTATTGATGCGGTAATAGAGTACGGAAGCAGTACTTTAAAATGCCGCAGCCAAATGTTGCTGGCTTATTTTGGCGAAACCGACGCTCCACCTTGCGGAACCTGCGATGTTTGTAAGGCGAAAGGGAT
Organism: Draconibacterium aestuarii; assembly: GCA_026671195.1. Classification (GTDB taxonomy): domain Bacteria; phylum Bacteroidota; class Bacteroidia; order Bacteroidales; family Prolixibacteraceae; genus Draconibacterium; species Draconibacterium aestuarii. Next base: position 31,297 of record JAPOHD010000012.1, read on the forward strand.
AATGCAGATGACTGATTATGAATTTGAAACCATCAGTAAACGCATCAAAAAAATCATTGAACAACCTTGTTTATACGAAACCTTGCTGCTGAAATTAAAAGGTGACCACGAAAAAATGCGGAAGGTGATTAAATGGCTGCTCGATAATAAAAAGATTATTTACCGGGTAGATGGGCTATTGGAATGGAACGGGGAGTAGGTAGTCGCAGTCACAGTCGTGGATTCAGTTTTTTTTATCGATGAAAGATTGATGGAGATTGAATCGGCCTGTTTAAATGCAGTGTTATTCTGATGGTTATCTTATTTCTTGGAGGTCCGTCTTTTATCTTCCGGCTCGGTGTAAAAAAATTACTACTTTTGCACGAGTTTTTTATTCCGGGATAAAATGAGTGAATCAGGTACAAATCAAATTATTTATTCGAAAAATGTAGTGGAGTTTGTTACAGTAGCTAACGAATTCTGTTCGTCTGTTGAAAATGCAGCGCAGTTTTCACCTAAAGAAAACCTGGATAGATTACAAAAACTGTTGCCGCTGCTTTATTTAAAAATTTCAGTTCTTCCAAAAATTGAACGTATAATGGACGACGAACTGGAAAAGTTTGTATCGGAGCTGGATTACAATATGCTGCATCAGAAATGGTTGCAGTTGTTGGGCGAGAACGATAGTTTTTACGAGGTTTTCGATCCTAATATTCAGTTTGGCGAAGAAACGGTACGCGCCAGCATTTCCGAAAATTTATTGGATGTGTACCAGGATATAAAAGATTTTATCACCTCTTACAGTATCGGAAACGAAGATGTGATGTATGATTCGCTTTCGGAATGTATTTTTCATTTCGAAGATTTTTGGGGGCAGCAGTTAGTTAATGTTTTACGGGCAATTCATATGTTGTTGTATAGCAACAGAGATCTGTCGGAACAAGATAATAATGATGACGTTGTTCCGGGAAGGGGCAATCCAAAGTGGTTGGACAATTTCTGGGGAACGAACGAAGAAGAGGATTAAATGTTTAAAGAAAGTATTTCAAACGAGGAATTAACTGAAATGCCCTTGAAGTGGTTCGAGGGCGAAATTGTTTTGGTTGATTCCCCAAAAAAATTGCAAATGGCTGTTGAAGAACTCTCCAGTCAGTCAATCATAGGATTTGATACGGAAACGAAACCTTCGTTTAAAAAAGGTGTAATCAATAAAGTTGCCTTGTTGCAGCTCTCGACTAAAAACCGTGCTTTTTTATTACGCACCAACCGCATTGGCTTGCCGCGCGAGATTGTGCGGATTTTAGCCGATGAAAACGTAATAAAACCCGGTGTCGCCATTCGCGACGATATTAAAGGGCTGCAGGAAATCAGAAAATTTAAACCCGGAGGTTTTGTGGAATTGCAAGATGAAGCAAAAGAAATGGGAATTCAAAATTTTAGCCTGAAAAAGCTAACGGCAATTGCCTGTGGTTTCCGCATTTCAAAAGGCCAGCAGCTTACCAATTGGGAAGCCGATATCCTTTCCGAAGCACAACAACGTTATGCCGCCACCGATGCCTGGGCTTCGCTGGAAATTTTCGAAAGTTTTCAAAGAATAAGTTATGATGTCTGAATTTGTTAGGGTCGTTTTAAAATCGGGGAAAGAGCAGTCGATGAAGCGCTTTCATCCCTGGGTGTTTTCCGGTGCAATAAAAGAGATGTATGGTACTCCGGACGAAGGCGATTTGGTAACCGTTTATTCCAATAAAGATGAATTTTTGGGCATCGGTCATTACCAGATCGGATCAATCGCCATTCGTATTGTTTCGTTCAAAGAAGTTGTTCCGGACTACAATTTTTGGAAAAGTAAAATCGAAAGTGCCTGGAACCTACGCAAAACACTGGGGTTTGCAGATAATACCGAAACCAATGTTTTTCGTTTAATTCATGCTGAAGGCGACGGAATGCCGGGTTTGGTTGTTGATTTTTACAACGGAACTGCGGTAATACAAATGCACTCCATCGGAATGTTTCTTATCCGCGATGTGCTGGTAAAAGCACTTCAGGAAGTAATGGGCGACAAGCTGAAAGCAGTATACAATAAAAGCGGAAAAACTCTTCCGTTTAAAGCCAAAGTAAAATCGGAAGACGGTTATTTGTTTGGCGCGGGTTCTGAAACCGAAGTAGTGGAGTACGGCCTTAAATTTAAAGTAGATTGGGAACAGGGGCAGAAGACCGGCTTTTTTGTCGATCAGCGCGAAAACCGGATGTTGGTGCAGCAATATGCAAAAGACCGCGATGTGCTTAACATGTTTTGTTACACCGGGGGATTTTCGTTTTATGCCATGAAAGGTGGTGCAAAGTCGGTTCATTCGGTTGATGCATCGTTAAAAGCAATTGAGTTGACAGATGAAAATGTGGAACTGAATTTTCCCGGCGATGAACGACACAAATCTACTGTAATCGATGGATTTGAATATTTAAAAGACATTCAGGATAAATACGATTTAATAATTCTCGATCCGCCGGCATTTGCAAAACACCGCAATTCGTTGTCGCAAGCCTTAAAGGGATATAAACGAATAAATACACGTGCTTTCGAGCAAATCAGAAAAGGCGGCATTTTATTTACTTTTTCGTGTTCGCAGGTGGTTACAAAAGAAAAATTTCGTGAAGCTGTTTTTTCGGCAGCTGCCATTTCCGGACGAAATGTTCGAATTCTGCACCAGATGAGCCAGCCTACCGATCATCCCGTAAATATTTACCACCCCGAAAGTGAATACCTGAAGGGCTTGGTTTTATACGTGGAATAGAGGAAAGTGTACTGTCGCAAAGGCAGTATTCAGATGAATAATAACACAGAAGCTAAAATACATGCAACAACTTACCGAAAAATACAACATTGAATTAAGCGAAAAAACAATCGTTGAAAAACTACAATTCATTGCGGAGCAGCATCCGGGGAAAGTGGTGTTTACCTCCAGTTTTGGTTACGAAGACCAGGTGATTACTGATTATATATTTAAAAATGATTTGGATATAAAAGTGGTAACGCTCGATACCGGGCGTCTTTTCCCTGAAACGTATAAAGTTTATTTAAGTACGCTCGAACGGTATAAAAAAAACATTAAAGCGTATTTTCCGCCAACAAAGGAAATGGAGGAATTGCTGGATAAGAAAGGCCCGTTTAGCTTTTACGAGTCATTGGAAAACCGCAAAGAATGTTGTTTTATCCGCAAAGTAATTCCTTTAAAAAGGGCATTGGAAGGAAACGAAATCTGGGTTACCGGTTTGCGTGCTTCACAATCGAATAACCGCAGCGAAATGCAGGAGTTTGAATTTGACGGAGGCAACGCAATAATAAAATACAATCCGTTAAAAGACTGGAGTCTGGAAGAGACCATTGAATATGTAAAAGCGAACAATGTACCCTACAATATTCTTCACGATAAAGGATTTGTTAGTATTGGCTGCCAGCCTTGTACACGGGCTATTCAGCCCGGCGAAGATTTTCGTGCCGGACGCTGGTGGTGGGAGCAGGGCTCGGGAAAAGAATGTGGCTTACACGAGGTGAAATAATAAGCAAATACAACAAAATACTAACAGGCACGAATTTTAAGTTCGTGCTTTTTTTTTGACTTAAAGTAGTTTCTTAATACAGGGTAGAACCATCATCTTCGACAAGCGCACGATTATCTTATGGGGTAAAGCCTTCATAAAATACAAGATAACCTCTGTCTTTCGAAAGAGCGCAATAATAGGATGCCAGACGGCGCTTATCTTATGGGGGAGCACTGGTATCTTGTGCCAGCGAATGATTCGCTGACGGGTTAGAGGCTTTATCGTATATCCGATAAGTGTTATCGGGCAGGGTAGAATGATTCGCTTACAGCAGCTGGCAGTTATCTTCTGTTTTTGAGTTGGAGGGGCCGAAGCGGACGCAACTTCTGTTTTTATTGTATTTTCAATGCCCGTAACAAAGTTTTTACGCATAATCAGGGGTAAAGCTCAATAAATTCTGAAAGAAAAATTTTACTTTTAACGCTCTTGTAATAAAAATGAACTAAAATGGAAGAATTGACAGTTGGTACACGCGTTGATCATCCGCGTTACGGAGAAGGAATTATAAGCAGAGATAACCTTACCGCCTACGAGATTTTTTTTGAACGTGGCGGAAAAATAGAGATCACCAAACGTAACACCGATTTAACGGTTTTGGAAGCCAACGATGCGGCTCCTAAAAGCAGACTTTCAATAAAGAAAATAGAGAAGGTACTGAGTTATGTGCTTGATCAGTACGGAGCTTTAAACGAAATCGTACCATTGGGCGAAAAATGGGAAGGTGGAACCCTGTTATTGCAGCCCGCTAATCCGGAGTTGAAACCCAAAGAAATTCCGATTGAAACCTTCTTCCATAAAATTGTAATGTTGCGCGACCGTATGCGTGTGCTGGAGCAAAACATAAACAGCAGCAAATCGTTAAGCGACGAAGAAAAGGTAAATATTCAACAATATATTACACGCGCTTATGGTTCGTTAACAACCTTTAATGTTCTGTTTTCGGAGAAAGAGCATTACTTTGTAGGCGCAAAATCAAAATAAATGAAGCCCTGTATATAGGAGATCGGTTCTGTATTTCAACAAAAACAGAACCGATCATTTAAATCGGAGTGTCAAAAATAAATTAAAATGAAACAGCTAAATCTATTCACCTTTTTTCTTTTGATAACAACAGTAGCAATTGCCCAGGACGCAGTATTAAAAGTGTGGCCCAACGGAGCACCCAACGATAATGGCATGAAAGAGCCGGAAGAGAAATATGATGGAATTCGTGTACGAAATGTGTCGGAAGCTGAAATGTATGTTTATTTGCCCGAAAAGGACAAAAACACTGGCGTAGCAGTGGTAATTTGTCCGGGAGGTGGTTATGCGATTGAAGCCATGGATCATGAAGGACACGACATAGCAACTTTTCTTCAGGGAAAAGGGATTGCCGGCATTGTGTTGAAATACCGGCTTCCGTACGGCCACCACGAAATTCCTTCATGCGACGCCCGCCGTGCCATACGCACGGTTCGCCAAAATGCCGCAGAGTGGGGCATCAATCCGGATAAAATTGGTATTGCCGGATCGTCGGCAGGAGGTCATTTAGCATCAACAGCCGGAACAGTATTCGATGCGGGAAATAAGGGAAGTGCCGATCCGGTTGAACAGCAAAGTTGCCGCCCCGACTTTATGTTGCTGCTTTATCCGGTTATTACTTTCGATGAAGATTTTGGCCACATGGGATCGCGCGAAAACCTGATTGGCAAAGGACACGACAAAACATTGATTAAAAAATACTCGAACGAGTTAAATGTATCGGCGGAAACGCCACCTGCCTTTTTGGTTTTGGCCGACGATGATAGAGCGGTTCCTCCACGAAATTCCATCGAATTTTATTCCGCATTAAAACGATACAGTGTTCCTGCCGAAATGCATATTTTTCAGCAGGGCGGTCATGGTTTTGGAATACGTAAAACCGGTTTGCCTGCCGATGAGTGGCCCGAACTGTTTTATACCTGGTTGAAAGCAAGAAAAATTGTGGAGTAAATGGACAAAACTCATCCCTTAAAGGTTTTAAAGTATTGCCCTAAATGTGGCTCGCCGAAGTTTGCTGCTTCGGGCGAACGTTCGTTTAAATGTGCCGTTTGTGGCTTTCATTTATATATAAATTCGTCGGCTGCGGTGGCGGCACTGGTGACCAATGAAAGTGGGAAACTAATGTTGGTTACACGCGGAGTTGAGCCCGATTATGGCAAATTCGACTTGCCCGGTGGATTTATCGATCCATTGGAAACGGCAGAAAATGCAGTGTCACGAGAGCTTTTTGAAGAACTGGGCCTTCAGGTAAAATCGATGAAGTATATTGGTTCGGCACCAAATGAATATGTTTTTTCCGGGTTTACTGTGTTTACGCTCGATATGGCTTTTGAAGTTAAAGCCGAAGCACTTGATAATTTAAAACCGATGGATGATATTCTGGATTATCGGTTTTATTCTGAAGAAGAATTGAATTACGATGATATTCCTGCTCCCTCAATAAAACAATTTGTAAAAGAATATTTTGCGGGGAGAGACCGATAATTGACAAAGAGAAAACGATATGAGCAATACAATCAAAGAACGCCTTTCGGCTTTACGTGCTGAAATGCAAAAATTAAATATCGATGCCTGGTACATTTCCGGCACCGATCCGCATGCGAGTGAATATTTACCTGCCCGATGGCAAACACGTGCTTTTATTTCGGGTTTTACGGGATCGTACGGAATGGTTGTGGTAACCCAAAACGAAGCTGCTTTGTGGACTGATTCCCGCTATTTTTTACAGGCAGCCGAACAACTGGAAGGAACCGGGATTGAAATGATGAAGTTGCGTGTACCCGATTCGGTTTCTCCGGAAGAGTGGTTGTGTGATAAATTATATGCCGGAAGCCGGGTTGGAATGGATGCTCAAACTGTATCCGTAGCCGGTTTTAAAAGTTTTGAAAGGACACTTGCCAAACACGATGTAGAACTGGTTGAGACAACTGATCTTTTGGAAAATATCTGGACAGACCGTCCCCTGGATTTAGCTGAAAAAGTATTTGAACCGGGTGTTGAGTATGCGGGTGTTTCGCGCGTTGAAAAACAAGTAAATATAGCTGCCGAATTACAAAAGCCGGGAGCCGACTATCAGGTGGTTTCCATGCTCGACGAGCTGGCCTGGTTGTACAATCTTCGTGGAAACGATATTAACTACAATCCTGTTTTTAACGGCTTTGGTTTTATTGGTAAAAACGAAAGTTTTCTGTTTGTTGAAAACTCAAAGGTGGATGCCGGTTTAAAAGCAACGCTCGAAAACGATGGTGTTCAGTTAAAAGAATACAGCGAATTCTATGCATTTCTGGCAACGGTTTCGGGGAAAAAGATTTTGGTTGATCCTTCTTCGCTAAACTACTCGGCTTACAGTGCTTTGGTTGAACAGAATGAACTGCTGGAAGGTACATCGGTTGTATCGTTGCAAAAAGCAAGGAAAAATGAAACCGAAATTGCCGGATTTAAAGAAGCAATGAAAAAAGACGGTGTGGCTTTGATAGAGTTTTTAAACTGGCTAAAAAACAGCATTGGCAAAAAAACGGTTTCGGAGTATGAAATTGGGTTAAAACTAAGGGAGTTTCGTGCCAAACAGGATGGCTTTAAAGGCGAAAGTTTTCCCCCGATTGTGGGGTATAAAAGCCATGGGGCAATTGTACATTTATCGGTTGGCCCCGACGATGCTTTGCCTGTTGAAGCCGAAGGTATTCTGCTTTTCGATTCAGGTGGGCAGTACCTTGATGGAACTACCGACATTACCCGAACCTGTGCTTTGGGTGAAATTACCGGGCAGCAGAAAACCGATTTTACCATCGTTTTAAAAGGAATGATCGGGTTAACCAATGCCAAATTCCCTTATGGTACAAAAGGCTGTCATTTGGATATTCTGGCGCGGCGTCCGATGTGGGAACACGGGATGAATTACGGGCACGGAACCGGTCATGGAGTGGGGCACTTTTTGAATGTGCACGAGGGACCGATGGCCATTCGTCAGGAATATAACGAGAATAAAATCGAACCGGGGCATGTACTATCGAACGAACCGGCTTTTTACCGCGAAGGTTTATATGGTATTCGTACAGAGAATATGATGGTTTGCGTGGAAAAAGAGGAAACCGAATTCGGCCGTTTTCTGGGGTTTGATACGCTTACACTGTGTCCGATTGATACCACACTTATTCGCGTTGATTTATTGTCGGCAGAAGAAATAGACTGGCTGAACAACTATCATAAAAAAGTGAACGCGGAATTGAAACCATTGCTTTCAGAAGAATTTCATGGATTTCTGGATGAACTAACGGTCGGAATTTAAGGGAGCTAAAATGGGAGGTTGACGCGGAGAATAACCGCATTCTCAATAGTTACGAATAGGATTCGGTAGATAGCGAAACTCATCGATAGTAGTTAAAACTATTTGGGTGTTTGTGCAAACATGATGACGATGAGTGTAAACATCATGCTGGGGAGTGAGAACATGACGGATATGTGTGCAATGAGCACTTCGTTAGTGTGTTGTGGGGATTTGTTGGCGGACGTGCAAAATGCTACCCAACGGCCTTCGTTAACGAAAAGCTAAAAGTACTTCCCTGGTTCTCTTTGCTGGAAACCGAAATATTGCCGCCGTTTTTTTCCACAAACTCTTTACACAAAATAAGTCCAAGCCCGGTGCCACTTTCTTGTGAGGTGCCGGCCCGTTGTGATTTGTTACTCAGATTAAACAGTTCTTTTAAGGTATCTTCGTTCATTCCAATTCCGTTGTCGCTAATATTGAATGTGCAAAAATTGCCGTTTGCGGTCGACGAAACGGTAATCTTCCCACCGGGATTGGTAAATTTTATGGCATTTGAAATTAAATTCCGGAATACGGTTGAAACCATGTTCTTATCGGCCAAACAAGCATAATCTTTTTCAATCTCATTCGTAATGCTTATTTGTTTCGAATCGGCGTGTTGTTTTAAAACGGTAAAGTTCTCTTCCACAATTTCTGCCGGGTGAAATTTCGATGGTTCAATGCTAATGCGTCCGGTTTGCGAGCGTGTCCATTCGAGCAGGTTTTTTAGCAGATTATAGGTGTTTTCAGAAGCGTTGTGAATGTCTTTTGTAAATTCAATTTTATCTTCGTCGGGCAACACATCCCAGTTTTCAATCATTATTTCAGAAAGCCCCAGAAGTGCGTTAAACGGACTTTTTAAATCGTGTGCAATAATCGAAAAGAACTTATCTTTTTCTGCATTTGCCAGCCTCAATTCTTCGGTTCGTTTGGCAACCTGGTCTTCCAGTGAAGCATTTAACGTAAGTAGTTCCTTGTTTTGTTTGCGTATTTTAATTTCCTGGAAAAAACTTTTAATGGCTTCTTTTACGGTTAAAACCAAGTCGTCTTTGTCCCAGGGTTTTGCTATATACCGATAAAGCTGCGCATTGTTTATGGCATTGCTAATCCCTTCGATACTCGCTTGTCCGGTAAGCAGTATTTTTAGTGAACCCGGAGAAAGCCTGTGGATTTCTTTTAAAAGCTCATCGCCCTTCATGCCCGGCATAATGTAATCGGAAATAACTACCGGAACCTGTTGTCCTTCGCTTATTAATTCCTTAAAATATTCGAGCGCATCTTCGCCACTGTCGGATGTTTCAATATGGTATTCATGGCCAAAAGACGAATCCAGTTGCTCCTGCAATGCTTCCAGGATTATCTCTTCGTCATCGACACATAATATCGTTTGCTTTTCCATGTTAGTCTTTATTTTCAAATTTTGATAGTCCGGTTCGAATGATATTTTCCAAATCGTTTGCCGACCAGGGTTTACTTAAATAAGCGTGCAATTTTGCATTTTTAATTGCGTTTTGTATGGCGCTTTCATCGGCTTGTCCGGTAAGCATAACAGTAACAATATGTGGAAACTGTTTATGTACTTCAATTAAAAATTCATCTCCTTTTTTTCCTGGCATTAACCAGTCGGAAACAATCACCAGTACTTCAATGCTCTCCTCCGCAAGTTCTCTGATTACCTCCATTCCTTCATCAGCATTTTCGGCCATTTCATAAATAAATTCGTTGCCGAACATATTTCTGATTTGCTCACCTAAACTTTCCAGAATAATACTTTCATCATCGACACAAACGATTGCTTTCTTCATAATTTAGTTAGTTTACAGGTAATGTTATGGTAAATGTTGTTCCCACGCCTACTGTGCTTTCAAGATCGAGTGAAGCATTGTGCTTCTCAATAATTTTGGCCACCAAATCAAGTCCTATTCCGGTTCCTTCACCCGCTTTTTTGGTGGTAAAAAAGGGTTCAAATATTTTATCTCTAATTTCTTCCGGAATACCTTTGCCGGTATCTGAAATGCTTACCTTTACTTTTTCTCCGAGGTATTTTATTTCTATGCCCAATTCTCCTTTGTTATCCATGGCCTGAATTGAGTTGGATATCAGGTTGGTCCATACCTGAACCAACTCGTCGGGATAACAACTTATCAATGGGATATCATCATATTCTTTTGATATTTCAATACCCTGTTTTAAGCGATTGTGATGCAGGATTAAAACGGTTTCAATATTCTCGGTCAGGTTCGCTTTTTCTTTTGCCCCGCCCTGATCTTTGTGCGAGAATTTTTTAAGCGCAAATACTATTTTCGAAGCTTTATCAACAGCCAGTTTTATGTTTTCTGAATTCTTACGCACCGAATAAATATCTTTTATCGATTTCAGAATAAATTCAGGATCTTTTACATCGAGCAGCGGAATTACTTCGTTCACTTTTTTATATAAATTTAAGTAAACCAGAAGTTCGGTAATGGCAAATGAGTTAGCAATTCCTGCATCCTGAAGCTTTACTTTTATTTCTTTTTTGAATTGTCTTTTTTCTTTTGAGGTAAGGTTCACTTTCGTGTGATCTATCAATTCCATGATGCGTAAAAAAACGATCAATTCGGATTTGGTAAGTTTGGTTAAGAGTTCGTATAAATTTTTCAGTGAGGAATCAAGCGAAGCCGAGATATTGTCGATTGATGCATTAATTGCACCGATTGGTGTATTTATTTCGTGGGCAATTCCGGCAATTAAATGGCCCAGAGCTCCCATTTTTTCTGACTGAACCAACTGAGCATGAGTTTCTTTTAAGTCTTTTATGGTCTGTTCGAGTTCGGTCTTGGTTCGGGTCATTTCTTCAAGATTTCTTCTCAGTTCCTGTTCCTGAGCCTGTAACTCATCATTCTGCTTTTTTATTACTCCTTCCTGCCTTTTCCGTTTGGTTATATCGTGTGCAACGCCTTCAACCGTTACTAAATTTCCTTGATTGTCAAATAGCGGAGATTCGGTAATTTCAATAACTTTTATTTCCTTGTTTTTTGTATAAAGTTCAAGTTCAAAGGTTTTTTGTTTAAAACCACTGGCGCTTTTTTTTAATGTTTCTACGGTTTGTTTGTTTTGTTCGCTGTCTGTCATGTGTCTCACAATTCCAGAGAATGCTTCTTCAATTGTGTAACCCAAAACTTTCTCAACAGACGGGCTTATGTAAAGGTATTCACCTTCTAAATTGTGAGAATAGAAAAAATACTCATTTTCCAGACTTTCAATTAACCTCTTGTATTTTGTATAGTTTTCATTCATTCACAAATCTGGTTTAATAAATAAACAACTCCATGATGTTGCTCACATAGTTAATTTTGGTTGAGTAATTTGTAATATTTCTGAACTGATGGAAATAGAAATCAGATCAAACAACACAAACACTGGCTAAAATATAATTTAATTGTTTTGTATAAAGGATATTGTGCCAAATTTATTAACAGGAAGGAGAGATTTTACATTCGGCAAACCATACCGCCTTATAGCTTAGTTGAAACATGGCTTGTGTTGGTATAGTCAACAAGGATTAGCGCATTAATTACATAACTTGAAACGATAATTAAATTCCCGGCAAATTCGTATCCCGAGGTATTGATAATTTTACCTGCCAACGCGGTTAAACCTCCAAGAACTATGGCAAGGGCCACACGTTTTTTAGTAACGTTTAATTTTAGTAATCCGGCCAGTGTTGGTACTACAAATGCTCCGGAGAAAAAGGTTAACGCGAGTAAAAGTGCCTGTATAATGGAAGTTACAAATAAAGCAATAGTTAAACTTATAATCCCGATCAGTAAAATAAAGTACCGGGTTAGTTGTAAGGAGTTTTTTTTATTGAGGTTACCTGTAACCAATTCGCTTAATATCATCGATGAGGTTAAAAGTGTTGTATCGGCCGAAGACATTACCGCAGAAAGCAGGGCCGCAATAAAAATACCGTAAGCCCAGGTCGGCATCAGGTTTTCGGCAAAGGCTACAATTCCTGAGCCGCTTTGCTGGGCATAAATACCCAGATAGGTAAGCACAAAGGACGTAGGAAGTAGTATTATAGCCACCGTTAAAATACTTCGCGACGCTGTTTTTTCGTCTTTGGCACAAAAAACACGCGAATAAATATCGGGGCCAACCACAAAAGTTACCGAGTAGGTGAGTAGTAATATCAGCAAATCAATTAGCGTAAACGATGCATTAAAAAGTGCTGTAAGATGAAAGGTTTCAAAAGTGTGTTCAAATGGGTTCAGGCAGGCAAAAGTAAACAAAGCCAAAAGACCGACTATTATTATTATTGCCTGGAGCGTATCGGTTTTTAAAATGCTTAATTGTCCGCCCAATAAGGTATAAACTATAAAAATTACCCCCGAAACAATTGCTGCATTCTGATAAGAAATTGAACCAAGTCCGTGTAAAATTTTAGCTGCAGCGATAATTTGTGCAGCAACAATTCCGATCCATGCCACAGGAATAATAATTGAAGAGATTGTTTCTGCTTTTTTCCCGTAAAAAGTACCCAGAAGTTCGGGCAGCGTATAGTTGCCATACCGCCTTACATATTTCGAAACCGGAATTAGTGTAAACAAACCCAGGGCCGCTGAAAACAAAAACCACAGTGCTGCCCATCCTATTTTATGGCTCAGTTCAATGGTTCCCAGAATTGCCGAACCGCCAAGGATTGTGGCAAGTAAACTTCCAGAAACCGGCAGTAAACCCGCATTTTTCCCTGCCACATAATAGTCCGATGGTTTTTTTATTCGAAAGGCCGAATAAACTCCAATTCCGATTATTAAAATAAAATAAATAAGTATGATTACTTCTGTTTGCATAACGTGTAAAGTGCAAATATCATAATTTTATTATTCAATTTTGCATTTTTGAATGATTTGGAACTTAATAAAAATAAACTTTTTGTATCGAAATATTTTGCTCTGAATTTGACACTGCATAAGGCAAAATTGAAAATAGAACGGAATCTGATTCAGGCTGCGGAATGTAGTTTGCAACCAAAAAATTGAAGAGAAAAATATATATAATTTGATTTCGTGAACGATAATAAATAATTAAAAAGTTGAATACATTTACCGACTAAATTTAATAAACAGGATTAAATGGAATAAATGATTTATGAATTTGTTTAATAGATTGGCATTCAGATTTTTAATTGTGTGGTGGATGCCTGCAGGATCAGACAATGTTCTTTGATCCAAAGAGTAAAAAAATGCTGATATTCGTGTAAAAATGAAATTGGTTTAAGAAACAAAATGAATCTAAATATTAGGAAATCGCAAACTTGTGATATTGATTTTCTGGAAAAACTGGAAATAAATTCCTTTTCCCCCATTCAACAAAATTCAAAAATAAACATTAGAAGAAGTCTAAAAAGCAACTTTCAGGAAGTATTAATAGTAGATTCTGATGGAGTTAGCAGTACCTCATTAGGTGCTTTGGTGTTGTTTAAATATAAAAGTGCTTTGCGAATCTATTCGATAGCTATTTTGCCCGAATACCAAAATATAGGTATTGGAAGCTATTTGGTTGATTATGTGAAGAATATGGCGAATGAGAATGAATATAAAAATATACTGATAGAAGTTGATGCCAAAAACAACAAACTAATCAATTGGTACAAAACGAATGGATTTAAGCAACTCTCGGTTCTTAAAGATTATTACGGAATTGGCGAAGATGCTTTAAAAATGGAATATAAATGCAAAGCCATTGATGCACGAAAAAAAACCAATAACTTAATTGTTATCAATCAACCTAATAAATGGTTGTTTCCCGATGTAAATGCGAAAGTTATTTCGGTAAAAGAATACATAAGTAATCCAATTTATCATACATGCAGCGACTTTCGGATATTTAACCTTTGCAGTTCTTACAAATACCAGAGTTATGGCTATTATGTTTCGCTGCTGGCAGCTGCCCGGGGACACCGGGTTATCCCGAGTTCGGTTACCATCCGCGATTTTAAACTCCTGAATGTAATTCATTCGGCAGCCTACGATATTGATGAAATAATAAACAAGGCGCTTGATAAAATAAAAGCCGATCGGTTTCATCTTAATATATATTTCGGACAAACGTCGGTAAAAGGAGTAAGCTCGCTTGTAAACAAACTCTACCAATTGTTTGAAGCACCACTTTTTGAGGTTGAATTTATTAAACACGACAAATGGATTATTAAGAATGTTAAGATATTAACGTTGAGCAAGATCCCTGATGACGAAATTGATTATATCTACGAATTTGCCCGTAAATATTTTAACAAACGACGCTTCAACAAAACCCGGATTATTAATTACAAATACGATATTGCTATTTTAACTGATCCAAACGAACCTACACCTCCATCCTGCAAAACTGGACTTCAGGAATTTAAAAATGCGGCCAACCGAAGAGGGCTGTATGCCGAGTTTATTACCAAGGCTGATTTTGATAAACTGAACGAATTTGATGCTCTTTTTATTAGAGAAACAACCAGTGTAAATAACCACACGTATGAGTTTTCAAGAATGGCTTATGCCGAGGGACTTGTTGTGATCGACGATCCCTGGTCGATTTTACGTTGTTCGAATAAAATTTTTCAAAATGAAATATTTCGAAAACATAAAATTTTAACACCGGAAACAATTGTTTTCACAAAAAATATTTTTGAGAAGAAAAGCCTTGATAACATGAATTTCCCTCTGGTATTAAAACAACCCGATAGTGCATTTTCGTTGGGAATTATAAAAGTTGACAACAAAGAGGAAGCTGTTGTTGCCTTAAACCAATTGTTTAAAAAATCGGATATGGTTGTATGTCAGGAATTTCTTTATTCGGAGTACGACTGGAGAATTGGTGTTTTAGACAACGAACCACTTTTTGCCTGCAAATATTTTATGTCGAAAGGACACTGGCAAATTTATAACTGGAAAGGGGAGGAAGAAGATAATTCAGGCGATTCGGAAACGGTGGATATTTCTGCTGTACCTGAAGAAGTTATTAAAATCGGCTTAAAAGCAGCCGCGTTAATTGGTGACGGTTTATACGGTGTTGATTTAAAGTTGGTAAACGGGAAAGTGTATGTTGTTGAAGTGAATGACAATCCGAATATTGATGCAGGTATTGAAGACTTTGTATTAAAGGAGAAGTTATACGATCAGATTATTGATTCGATTTATAATCGAATTGAAATTTCAAAAAATATTCAGAAAATTAATTTCAGGCATAAGTAATTACTAACTAGTGATATCACGAAATAATATACAATGATGGACTATATTTTTGATATAACCCCTTTGGAATTTAAAGGGTGTTTAATTTCTATTTTGTGTGGCTTCCTTATTGGTTTTGAAAGGCAATGGAATGGAAAACCGGCAGGAATCAGAACCAGCATACTTATTTGTCTTGGAGCCTATACGTTTGTGGCAATTGGTAATTATTACCAACCTTCTGTTGGATCGGTCCGATTGGTTGGGCAAATCGTAACAGGAGTTGGATTTATGGGTGGTGGTGTAATTCTTACGCGCGAAGGATTGGTGCAGGGTGTAACATCGGCTGCAATAATTTGGCTGCTGGCGGGTATCGGTTCTTTATGTGGCTTGCAGAATTATATTACAGCTTTGTGGCTTACCGGTTTTGCTATTACTGTACTACTGGGAATTACCATATTTGAAAATGTTATCGCTCAACTTAACCGGGGTGTACATCGAAAACAAAATAATACCAGTATAAAAAAATGATACATCCAAAAACTGAACTTCGGTTTATAAACAGTAACGTTGGATATGGTGTTGTGGCTACCGAATTTATTCCTAAAGGTACAATTACCTGGGTATTAGATCAGCTTGACAGGGAGTTTAGCCTACACGAATTTGAATCAATGGACAGCATGTACAGGGAAATACTCTATAACTATACTTTTCGGAATAATAAAGGAAATTATGTATTGTGTTGGGATCACGGACGATACATAAACCACAGCTTTAAATCCAACTGTCTTTCAACTGCATACGACTTTGAAATAGCCATAAAAGATATTCATCCGGGAGAACAGTTAACTGATGATTATGGCTATTTGAATATTGTAGAACCTTTCAGAGCTTTCGACGAAGGAACTAAACGTAAGATCGTGTATCCCAACGATTTGTTAAAGTACGCAAAATGTTGGGATCGTAAAATATTCAGGGTGTTCGGAAAAATTCCTAAGCTAGACCAACCATTACGGGAACTAATTACAAAAAGTACGTGGGACGAAATTATTGCAGTTTGTGAAGGACGAAAAGAGATGGATTCAATAGGTAAAAATTATTATAACGACAAAAATACAAACGGAAATTTTTATTAGTCAGAGCTTCTAACCGTAAGATAATTTTGAGGAATAACTAGTGATCATTTAGAATATTAATTGGTTATATTCATTTAAAATTATTGAATAAGGAATGATTTTTTACTATCCGATGATGGAATTCTAGCTGTAACTGCACAATTTCAACTGAAAATTCATCGAATAAAAAAGTTGTGAAACACCTCGTCAGCTTGCTGTGGGGAGTTTCATTGTGTTATGAACTTACGAATGCATATTGCATTTTAAACTGTAGATAAGTTTATAAATCTGTTGCGAAACATCTACTTCGCAATAAAAAAATATTAAATTTGCGGTCGTCGTGTTCGTACACGGCAAATAATTTGAATCGACACAAATAAACTTAAATCAATTAAATAATGAGAAAATCTATTTCTTTTTTTATGCTATTCCTGTTGATTATGAGCGGAGTAGCTGTTGCTCAGGATGGCTGGGTAAATTTGTTCAACGGAAAAAACCTTGATGGTTGGAAACAGTTAAATGGTGAAGCAAAGTACGAAGTAGTTGACGGCGTCATCGTAGGAACTACAGTGCTAAACACCCCAAACTCATTTTTATGTACCGAGAAAAATTATTCCGATTTTGTTTTTGAGGTGGAATTGCTGGTTGAACCTGAAATGAATTCGGGAATCCAGTTTCGCAGCGAAAGTAAACCAGATTACAACAACGGCCGTGTACATGGTTACCAGTGCGAAGTAGATCCTTCAGATCGTGCATGGAGTGCTGGTATTTATGATGAAGCCCGTCGTGGCTGGTTGTACCCGCTTACTTTAAATCCTCAGGCTCAACCGGCCCTGAAAATTGGGAAATGGAATAAATACCGTATTGAATGTATCGGAAATTCGATTCGCACCTGGTTAAACGATATTCCTTGTGCTCACCTGATTGACGATATGACATCAGAAGGTTTTATTGCCCTGCAGGTTCATGGAATTGGTAATAATAAAGAAAAAGAAGGCCATCAGATTAAGTGGAGGAACATTCGGATTAAAACTGAAAATCTGGAACCGGCTTTTTATGCTGATATTCATGTCGAGAACATGGTTGCAAATAACTTGTGTGAAGTTGAAAAAAAGCAAGGATTTAAATTATTGTTCGATGGTGTTTCAACCGATCAGTGGAAGAGCGCTAAAACAGGAAAATTTCCTGAAAGTGGCTGGGAAGTAAAAGACGGCGTACTTTCGGTAATCAGTAAAACAGTTGAACCCAACCGTGGAGGCGATATTATTACCAAAGAAGAGTTTGGCCCGTTTGAATTAAAATTTGATTTTAAACTGTCGGAGGGCGCAAACAGCGGTGTAAAATACGGAATTGGCAATAACGGCCCCGGTTTAGGACTGGAGTACCAAATTCTGGATGATGAAAAACATCCGGATGCAAAAAATGGTGTTGTTGGAAACAGAACACTGGCTTCATTGTACGATTTGATCCCATCGGAAAAG
This sequence comes from Draconibacterium aestuarii, assembly GCA_026671195.1. Taxonomy (GTDB): domain Bacteria; phylum Bacteroidota; class Bacteroidia; order Bacteroidales; family Prolixibacteraceae; genus Draconibacterium; species Draconibacterium aestuarii. The sequence goes on from JAPOHD010000012.1 coordinate 49,001, forward strand.
GAAAAAAGATTCCTGAAAAAAATTGGAGAATGGAACCGCGGTCGAATTGTTGTTTACCCGTGCGGTACCGTTCAGCATTGGCTTAATGGTAAAAAGGTAGTGGAGTACGAGCGTGGAAGTAATATTTATAAGGCGCTTGTGGCACGAAGCAAATATGAAAAATACGAAGGATTTGGATTAGCAGAAAAAGGTCCAGTTTTACTGCAGGATCACCAGGACAATGTAAGTTTCAGAAGTATTAAAATCAGAGAATTGTAAGGTATGACTACCCGAAGAAGTTTTTTTAAGATAGCCGGAATGGGAATTGCTGCAAGTGCAGTTCCAAACCTGCTAAGTGCATCAGAAATCAGTGCAGGAAAAGTAAAAACACCATTTAGTTTTAATTTGGGGGTTGCATCGTATACGCTTCGTAATTTTTCAACCGATGTGGCACTGGATATGACCCTTCGTTCAGGAGTAAAACGTATTGCATTTAAAAGCATGCATTTGCCTTTGGAAGCCGACAAACCTGCAATTGACAAAGCAGTTGCTTTATGTAAAAGTAAAGGTATTACCTTGTATGGTGCCGGGGTTATTTATATGAAAACCAAAGAGCAGGTTGATCAGGCCTTTGAATATGCAAAAATGGCTAACCTGGATATGATTATTGGTGTGCCTAATCACGAGCTGTTGGAGTACGTTGAAGGAAAGGTCAAAGAATACGATATTAAACTGGCCATACATAATCATGGCCCGGGCGATAAACTGTATCCCAGTGCAGAGAGCGCCTATGTACTCATAAAAAACATGGATAAACGCATGGGATTATGCATTGACATTGGACATACCAAACGTATTGGCCGTAATCCTGAACAGGATGTAAAAGACTTTTTCGACCGTGTATTTGATATTCATATCAAAGATGTTACAAAAGCGGAACACGATGGTCAAACCTGTATAATTGGGAGAGGTGTAATCGATTTTCCTGCATTTTTAAACGCAGTGGTAAAATTAGGTTATAAAGGAACCCTTGCACTTGAATATGAGGCTGAAAAAGAGGATCCACTTCCGGGGATGATGGAAAGTTTTGGTTATGTAAAGGGAATTTTAGCTACAATGTAAACTATTTAAAACTAGTATAATGTCAAATAGAAGAGACTTCTTAAAGAAAATGTCAGCCGGTGCAGCCGGTGTTGCAGTGGGCGGAACAGCCATGGGAATGTCGGCAAAAAGTTACAGTAAAATTATTGGTGCCAACGATCGTATTCATGTTGCTATTTTAGGACTTGGCCGTCGTTTAGGTGCTTATTACGAGCCAGTTGCCCGCAAAGAGTTCAACGTTGAGTTGATGTATCTGTGCGATGTGATGAAAAGTCAGCGTGAATCGGCTGCTAAAAAATTTTCGAAACACATTGATTATGCACCAAAACTGGAAAACGATTTTCGTAAAATAATCGATGATTCAAATGTTGATGCCATTATAAATGCTACACCTGACCACTGGCATGCTCCTGCATCGATAATGGCTATTAAAGCCGGAAAACATGTTTATGTTGAAAAACCCTGTAGCCATAATATGCACGAAAGTGAGCTACTTGTTGCTGCACAGAAAAAATACAACAAGGTGGTACAAATGGGTAATCAGCAGCGTTCGTCGGGTCACACACAGGAAATAATAAAAGAAATTCACAACGGAATAATTGGAACTCCATACAAAGCTCTGGCATTTTACACCAATACAAGAGGGGAAGTTCCTGTACAGAAAAAGGTACCTGTACGAGAAGGTTTAGACTGGGATTTGTTCCAGGGACCCGCACCGCGTCGCGATTATACAGAGGAAACATGGGATTACAACTGGCACTGGTACGGTTGGGATTTTGGTACCGCTGAATCGGGGAATAATGGAACGCACGAGTTGGATGTAGCACGTTGGGCACTTCAGGTAAATTATCCTACCCGAGTTGACGTGCAGGCAGCTAAACGTCATTTTATAAATGATGGCTGGGAAATGTACGATACCATGTTTGCTACCTTTAATTTTGGCAATGATACCGTAATAAATTGGGATGGTAAAAGTCGCAATGGTTACGACACCTATGGTGGTGGACGTGGTACTATCATTTATGGAAGCGAGGGCTCAGTATTTGTCGATCGTGGAAAATATATCCTGTTCGACAGGAACGGTAAAAAAATTAAAGACAATAAATCAACATCGAACGAAGCCGGTACTGCTCTTGGTGGTGGTGGCGACATGACAACTACACACGTTGGCAACTGGTTTGAAACAATTCGCGGAAAAGGTAAACTGAATTCGCACATTGCTGAAGGTGTAATCAGCCAGGCAATGGTACATTATTCAAATGTTGCTTACCGTATTGGTCACGGTTTCGATGTAAATGATCAGTCGGGCAGAATGTTTGATCGTGAAGCCATGAAACTTTGGGGCAGGGAATACGAACCTGGTTGGGAACCAACATTGTAAATAACAATAACTTCTATTTCAAATAGAAATAATTGAGAAGGGATTTTCGAAAGGAGATCCTTTCTTTTAACTTCAATATTATGGAATGTTCTGCTAAAATTGGTTGTTTTAGCGTTAGAAGACAGGAACCCAGATCAGTAGGCATTCTTTCAACTTTTAACTTTAACAGTATATGACTTCAAGAAGAAAGTTCATAAAAAAAACGGCAGCATCAATAGGAGCATTAACTATTGTTCCAGCCCATGTTCTTTTTGCTAAGGACGAAATCAGAAATGCAGCTGGCGCAGTAATTCGCTCGCGCGTTGTGGCTCCCAGCGACAAAGTAAATATGGCTTTTTGCGGAATCGGTAACCGCGGAGGAGAGATTTTCAGGGCATTCAATAAAACAGGCTTGGTAAATACAACCGTTTTATGCGATGTGGATATGGGTGCAAAACACACCCTGAAAAACATGAACGCGTATCCAAAAGCAAAACGTTTTCAGGATTTTAGAGAAATGTTTGATAAAGCCAGCAAGGATTTCGATGCAGTGAGTGTAGGAACTCCCGACTTTTCGCATTTTCCGATTACAATTTTGGCCATGTCGATGGGCAAACACGTGTATGTTGAAAAGCCTTTAACACGTACTTTTCACGAATCAGAATTGTTGATTAATGCTGCCAAAAAATACAAAGTGGCAACTCAGATGGGTAACCAGGGACACTCTGAAGCAAACTATTTTCAGTTTAAGGCCTGGGTAGATGCAGGGATCATTAAAGATGTGACAAAAATTACGGCACACATGAATGGCCGCCGTCGCTGGCATGGTTGGGATACCAGCATGAGCGAATTCCCCGTAAATCCAACTATTCCTGAAACACTTGATTGGGATACATGGTTAATGGCTGCAAAAGAACATGGTTACCACGAAGATTTTGTAAACGGACAGTGGCGCTGCTGGTACGAACACGGTATGGGGGCTCTTGGCGACTGGGGGGCACATATTATGGATACCGCTCACGAGTTTCTTGAGTTAGGATTGCCATACGAAGTGGACCCGATAAAAATTGAAGGACACAACAAGTTATTCTTTCCGCAAGCATCAACATTGGCTTTTAAATTTCCGAAACGCAAAAAAATGCCTGCCTGTACAATTACATGGTATGATGGAATGGATAATATTCCGCAAGTGCCGGAAGGCTATGGCGAACTGGAGGTTGATCCAAATATTCCACCTGCAAGTAACGGTGTTATGCAACCTGCCAAATTAGGAGCCGGTAAAGAGATTTACGGTAAAGACCTAACTTTTAAAGGAGGTTCGCACGGAAGTACTTTAAGCATCATTCCTGAGGAAGCAGCAAAAGATATGGAATCGAAATTACCTGAGGTTCCTAAAAGTCCTTCAAACCATTTCGAAAATTTTGTGAAGGCGGCAAAGGGAGAAGAAAAAACACGTTCTCCATTCGAAGTTTCGGCTCCGTTAAGCCAGGTATTTTGTTTGGGAACAATTGCCCAGCGATTGAATACAAAAATTGAATTCGACCGCAAATCCAAAACAATTACCAATAACAAAGTGGCAAACGATTTATTGATTGGAACACCTCCGCGAAAAGGCTGGGAAGAGTTTTATAAACTGTAGATTCCAATTTATTTAGAATATTGTAAACTCTCTGTTAGTTATTAACAGGGAGTTTTTTATTTTTACTAGTTATAACTGAATAATAGAACTTATAATGCCGGAATCCAGAATATTTAGCGATACTTTTTTAGCCTTGGGGGCCCCCTGTGATGTAGTTTTGCCACAGGTTGATGCTGTCTTTGCAAAGAAAGTATTTCTGAAGGTAAAAACTGAAATAGAACAACTTGAAAATAACATTAGCCACTTTAGCACGCTCTCTGCAATTTGGAATGTAAACAGTTCACCAAAAAACAAATGGATTTCTGTTTCATCTGAAACATGGGAAATCCTGATGATTTGTAAAGATTTCTATGAAATGAGCAACGGTGCTTTCGATATTACAACAGCTCCTTTGCTTACTCTCTGGAAAGAGAATGAATCACCTACGGATGAGGAAATTGAAAATGCCCGTAATAAATGTGGTTTCGATAAACTGGAATTGGATGATGAGAATAAAAAAATCAGGTTTACAGTTGAAGGAATGGAACTTGATTTTAGTTCGATAGAAAAAGGATATGCATTGGATATTGTAAAACCTATATTGACTGATATGGGCGTACAAAATGCAATCATCAATTTTCAGGAAGAAGCGGTTTTGGCTCTTGGAAACCATCCCGGAGGAGAAGTCTGGCCACTGGGTATTCGAAATCAACGAAATCCACGGGAATTTAATCATGTATTTCCAACAAGCAACCAGGCTGTAATAACTGCCGGTACTATATTTATTCGCGACGATGGCGAAGGCATTCAGAAAAGACAAATTATTAGTCCTGCAACCGGATTACTAATTGAAGGAGATAGAACCGTTTCAGTTAAATCCGATTCGGCAACCATGGGCGAATTTATCGCTCATATTTGGTTGATTTTACCTGAAAACGATAAGGAAATTTTGGCTGAAAATTTTGAAAATATTGAAATACTTGAAGTTGACTATTTGGATGACGATATAAGAACTAAACTATCAATTTTATAAGGAGAAGCGCACAAATGAGACTAAGACAACTAACTTATATTATACTTATACTAGCGTGCAGCCCGGCAGTAAATGCTCAGTTAACAATGAAAAAAACAGAAGGCGGGATTAAAATTGTGGATGGGAATAAAAATGTTCTGGCCTATCGAACTACACCAAAAAGTTTGGATGGGAAGTACGAACGTTGTAATTACATTCACCCGCTTTGGGGGCCTGACGGAAAAGTACTTACTGAAGATTTCCCTGCTGATCATTTACATCATCGAGGTGTTTTTTGGGCGTGGCACCAGGTTTGGATTGGCGATAAGCGAATCGGAGATCCCTGGGAGTTAGTTGATTTTGAGCAAGACGTTGTTGAACTTGAGTTTATGAAAAGTTCGGATGGAGCCGTTCAGCTAAAAACAGAGGTGGAATGGAAATCGGGGAAATGGAAAGTTGATGGGAAAAAAGTTCCTTATATGAAAGAGTTTGCAACAATTACGGTGAATAAAGCCGTTGATAATTATCGCAAAATTGATTTTGAAATAAAACTTCAAGCTATGCAAGAGGGGCTGAAAATTGGCGGTTCGGATGATGTTAAGGGATACAGTGGATTTTCGGTGCGAATGGCACTGCCGGAGGATATTGTTTTTTCTGGCCCTCATGGAGATGTTGAGGCGGAAGTTACAGCTGTAAAATCAGATGGTTATATCGATATGTCGGGAAGCATTGGCGCAAATGGGAAAAAAGGAGGAATTGTAATTCTTGATAATCCTGAAAATCCGGGGTATCCGCAAGCATGGATATTGCGAAACAGAAACAGTATGCAAAATGCTGCCTACCCTGGAAATCAATTGATACCTGTATCAACCAATCAATTCCTGGTATTAAAATATTCTTTGGTTGTATATTCCGGTAAAATGACCAACAAAAAAATCAATAAGATTTCAGGTCTTTAAAATGTTATATTAAAATAACCTTCACCAATACGGCTAATATTCTGTCATAAATTGTAAGTTTTGTACCAGAATTTTATGTGTAATTTAATGTATAAACGCACTATAAAATTTATCTTTACCGATAAATAAGTCAACTAAATAGTATGAGTTCAAATAGAAGAGATTTTATTAAGCATTCGGCAATGGCAGCTGCTGCTGTTGGAGTTGCTCCAACCATTTTAAATGCATGTGCATCGCCGGCTGAAAAAGTAAATGTGGCACTTATTGGATGTCGCTCAATGGGATTTAGCGACTTGAAAAGCTTTCTTCGCGAAAAAAACAATGTTGAATGTGTTGCCATGTGCGATGTTGACAGCAATATATTGGAAAGTAAAGCCGCTGAAGTAGAAAAGATGACCGGGATTCGTCCGAAAACATACAAAGATTTCAGACATGTTTTGGATAATGAAGATGTACAGGTAGTGATTATCGGTACTCCGGATCACTGGCATGCTAATATAATGATCCGTGCCCTGGAAGCCGGAAAACATGTGTATGTGGAAAAACCAATGGGACATAGTATTGAAGAATGTTATGCCATGGTTGCCGCACAACAAAAATATCCAAATTTATATTGCCAGGTGGGCATGTGGCAGCGCAGTTCGAAACACTGGTTTGAAGCATCAGATATTGTAAAATCAGGAGAACTTGGCGATGTTCACCTTGTAAAAGCCTGGATTTACAAAGGATACGATGACCCATACCCGGTAATGCCCGATGAAGCTGCTCCAGATTATGTAGATTACGACATGTGGCTGGGACCAGCACCCAAACGTCCGTTCAATATGAACCGGTTTCATTATAATCATCGTTGGTGGTGGGATTATGCAGGAGGTGCTATGACCGACTGGGGAGTTCATTTACTTGATTTTGCCATGTATGCAATGGATGTGGATATGCCAACATCTATTAGTCCTGGTGGAGGTATTTATTATCACGAAGAAGGTGCAATTGAAACTCCTGATATTCAGCAAGCTATTTATTCGTATCCAAAACACACTATGATTTGGGAGTGTGGATTAAATCCCGGTATTGGTCCGTATGGAAAAGCACACGGCGTGGCATACGTGGGGCAAAAAGGCACCCTGGTTGTAACCCGGAACGGATACGAAGTGATACCCGATAAAAGCAATGCATTAAAAGGACCCTTTTTTGAAGGCAGAGCACAAAAAAACTATGGCGATGGTTTGGATGAACATGTTGAGAATCTGTTGTCGTGTATTCGCGGAGGAGGTAAGCTCAATACTCCTGTAGAAGTGGGAGCTACTACTTGTATTGTTTCGGAAATGGGTAATATTGCTTATCGTGTAGGTCAACGTATTCACTGGGACGATTCTAAAAAAGCATTTAGCGAAGATAGTGCAAACGCCCTTACGAAACTGAATTATAGTGAGGATTGGCCGTTGCCAAAGGTGTAATAAGAACAACATAAAAAGAACCAGATATAATCCATTCTTCGAAAGGGGAGTGGATTTTTTTATATTCCAAAAACCTTCATTACATCTTCCTTGTAGATTTTACCAACAGGTAGTTTAACATCTTCAACCTCAATAATATTTCCTTCTAACGAAAGAATTTCTTTTACAGAAACAATATACGATTTGTGGATTCGGATAAATTGTTTTTTAGGCAGCGCTTCTTCAAGCTCTTTTAACGAAGCCAGGGCAGTAATTCGTTTTTTACTGGTATGAAAGGAAACGTATGCCTTTTGTCCTTCGATGTACTTAATATCGTCAAAATTTATTTTGTAGAATTTACGATCGGCACGGATGGTGAGATAGGTTTCGGCATAAGTGGTTTGTGCCGGCTCGGGAAATTGAGTTTGTATGCTTTTCCCGGTTTTACTTTCAAACCTGTCAATTACTTTGTTAACAGCCTGAAAAAAACGCTCGAACGAAAATGGTTTGAGCAAATAATCAATGGCACTTAAATTAAATCCCTCCAAAGCATATTCCTGATATGCAGTTGTGAATATTACTTCCGGTTTGTTGGTCAGGCTTTTTATAAATTCAACACCGGTAATATCTGGCATCTGAATGTCGATAAAGAGTAAATCAACTTCCCCCTTTTTGATCAGTTCTGTAACTTTTAAAGGCGAGTTAAAATCACCCAATAATTCAAGTTCCGGAATTTTACTGATGTAATTTTTCAGGTACTCGCGTGCTAAACGTTCATCGTCTATTACCAGGCATTTTATTTTCATATTTTTTTTAAGTAGTCGGAAGAGAGAAGCTTGAATCCAAAGTTTTGTAAAGTAATTCAAAATGTACTTTGTAACTGCTAACCTTTCAATCTTATTCCTCCGTAGTTTCTTACATTTCTATACCTCCAAACTCAAATTCACCGAATAATCTTCATCCTGTTCTTTAATATCCAGCGAATATTTGTTGGGATAAATAATATCCAATCTGTGTTTTACATTTTTTATTCCCATTCCGCTTCCCTTATGAGGTTTGTTGTTGTTCGAAAAGCTGTTTTTAATTTTAAAATGCAATTTATTATCCTTGTGCTTCAGGCTAATATTTATATACGCAGCTTCATTTTCTTCTATTCTGCTGTACTTAAATGCATTTTCAATAAAAGGGATAAACAACATTGGTGCAATCTCAATATTTGCTCCATTTATGCTTGTTTTTAAAGTGATGTTTTGCATGTACTCCGATTTCATTTGCTGAAATGCAGTAAAGTTCTCAATGTATTTTAACTCGGCCGAAAGCGGTACACGGTCTTTATTACAATCGTAAAAAACATAACGCAACATTTCCGACAATTTTAATACACTCTCCGGAGCATTTTTCGATTGCATATAGGTTAAGGAGTAAATATTGTTTAGTGCATTAAAAATGAAATGCGGATTTATTTGTGCTTTTAGAAGTTTGAGTTCTGTTTCCAATTTCTCTTCAGTAAGTAATTTTTCGCTTGCCTGCAATTTGGTAGTCTGCTCCATTAAACTCAACGAAGTAGCCACAAAAAATACAAAACCAAGGCTGAAAAAATATCGCATAAAATGGAAGAATACAGGAGGTTGATCCGGAATATTGGCCCGATAGTCAGTAAGCAAATACAGATCGATGAGAATAAATAGCATTGTTATAATTAAGATTACTACTACAGATATTAAAAAATATCTCCGACCATTTTTATAATATCTCGGAAATAGAAACAAGTAGGTAATGTAGTACATGAAACAGTTTACTCCGGTCTCGTAGGTTGCATTAACAAGCGCAAATTTAATTCCGTGAAAGTAATTTGTGATATTGAATATGAATAGAAACAAGGCTAGCCATGCCACTATTGGTAACCATATTTTCCTGTTGAGTTTTGTCATTCTGCTGTTATTTAATCCTGAATAGAGAGTGTTTAACCGATTTACCTGTAATAGAGTATTCAAAACAAATCTTTCACGCTTTCCTGAAAACTAAAAATAATATAAACGAAAATACAAAATTCATTCACCAACCATTGGCTTAGTCAAACAAAAGTAAATTTTAATGATTTAAACCCTAAAACAGCCTTTTGTTAATGATTTGGACACTTTGGTACATTCTTTTTTATAAGTAGAATACAAGCGTGCATTTTTAATGTCGAATTTACGATGAGTACAAGCAGAACAATTAAAAGATAACAAGCAAAAAACAAAAAATTATGAAAAACAAAATCTTATACGGACTGGTTAGTTTCGTTTTAATTGCCGTAGCTTTCGGAGTTTCGGGCTTTTTAATTAAAAGCAAGCCTGAACCAAAGAAAGACAATGAAACGCATAATATAATGTATGTGAAGGTGAACAAAGTTAATCTGGTTGAAACCGAATCGGATATGACATATCGTGGACGTGTAACTGCATTTGATAATGTTTCGCTGGCAGCCGAGGTTTCGGGTAAAATTATGCAGGGCGATGTACGTTTTAAAGCCGGCGAAAGTTTTAAAACGGGCGATGTTTTACTTACTGTTTACAGCGAAGATGTGGAGGCAGCTCTAAAATCGGGGAAAAGTAGTTTCTTGCAAACACTTTCGAAAATTCTGCCTGATTTAAAAGTCGATTACCCTGTAGAATTTGCTAAATGGAACAGCTTTTTTAATTCGGTTGATCCTGAGAACCCACTTCCTCAATTACCAAAAATTATGTCGGACAAGGAGAAGGTATTTCTGGCTGCAAACAATGTTTTAGCAAGTTATTACAGCTTACAACAGCAGGAAATTAATTTGCAACGTTATACTATTCGTGCTCCTTTTAATGGCGTTTTTAAAACTGTAAATAAAGAGATTGGTGCGGTTGCCAGCCCCGGAACCGAATTGGCAAATCTTATTCGTTCTGATAAACTGGAGGTTGTTGTTCCTGTTTTTCCAAACGATTTAAAATGGATAAAAAAGGGCGGCAATGTAAAAATTTCAGGAAATAACGACTTGGAGCAAATTGCCACTATTTCTCGTATTTCAGGATTTGTTGACGAGGAAACACAATCGGTAAATGTTTACCTAACTTATTATGCGTCGGGAACAAAAGGCTTTCTCGAAGGTGAGTATGTAAATATTGTTTTTAATAACGCGAAAGTATTGGGATTTGAAATTCCCCGCGAAGCAGTTATAGATGATGGCTTTGTTTACGAATTAAAAAAAGGCAAACTGGAGAAAAAGGAAATAAAAGTAATTCGCAAATTACACGATACTTTTATTATTTCCGGAATAGAACCTTTGGTTACAGTTGTAACTGAGTCACTGGCTTCTGTTAATCCTACAATGGAATACCTGGCAAGACCATAAAACTTGTAGTATATCACTGTTTTTTAGTCGTGAAATTAATCATGACTCTGTGCTCTTATTCTCTTTACTAAACGAAATGAGCACGCGATTTAATTCACGCCAATCGATATGATTGATGCCAGAATAAACAAAACAATTTTAATCACATGAAAAAAATACTAACGCAATTTGTAAAATATCCCTTTTACGGAAAAATGGTAATCATTATCTTTTTGCTCATTGGTGGAATTTCACTAATGAACATGAGAAAGGCTACTTTTCCGTTGGTTGAATCAAAAATAATTTCCGTGTCAGTTATGTATCCCGGAGCTACTCCAAAAGAGATGGATGAGGGGATAACTTCATTGGTGGAAAACAGTATCCTGGGAATTTCCGGGATTAAAGAATTTTCCTCACAATCACGCGAAGGTTCGGCAAGTATAACCATAACGGCACTAAACGGTTATGATATGGATGAACTTTTGGCTGAAGTAAAAAATGCGGTCGATGGAATATCTAATTTCCCGGCAGCTGCCGAACGTCCGATCGTCTCAAAACAAAGAGCAAGAGACATGGCTATGTTTATGTCGCTTGTTTCGAATTCAAATGATATTCTGGAATTAAACCGGATGGCAAATCGAATTGAAGATGATTTGCTGGCTACCGGTAAAATTTCACAAGTTTCCATTATGGGCCTTCCGCGAAACCTCGAACTTGCTGTAGAATTGAACGAAACACAAATGCGAAGGTTTAACCTTACTTTTAGCGAAATTCAACAAGCTATTTCAAGCAATAATCTCGACATTTCGGGAGGTACAATCCGAAGCCCCCGCGAACAGATAAAAGTAATCAGCCGCCAACGTTCTATCGATCCCGAAGATTTAAAACAGATTGTAATAAAGGCAAATACAAACGGGCAGTTAGTAAAAATAGGCGATGTTGCAACTGTTACTTTGCAAGGTCCTGAAGATCCCAGTAACGGCTACATCAATAAAAAACCGGCAGTTACTTTTTTGGTACAGAAACTGGTAAGTGAAGATTTGGAAGCAATTTCGAATGAGGTTAATGCTTACATAAAGGAATTTAATGCTAAAAACGACGATTTCAGAATTGAAGTAAAAATGGATTTTCTGAAATTAATCGACGGCCAACTTTCAATATTAATTAACAATGGTCTTCTTGGAGTTGTTCTCGTTATATTACTCTTATCGCTGCTTTTAAATATACGGCTTTCCCTCTGGGTTGCCTGGGGTATTCCTGCATCGTTTCTGGGGATGTTTATTGTGGCTACCTTAACCGGAGTGACTATAAATCTAATAAGCCTTTTCGGAATGATTCTGATTATAGGTATCTTGGTTGATGACGGTGTGGTTATAGGTGAGAATATTTTTACGCATTTTGAAATGGGAAAATCACCTCGCCGTGCGGCTATCGATGGAACTTTGGAAGTGCTTCCTGCTGTTTTTACATCGGTTGCCACTACTATTATTGCTTTTCTTCCGCTTTTATTTATCGAAGGGCAAATGGAAATGATGTACGAAATGGCTTTTGTTGTTATAATTTGTCTGCTGTTTTCGTTACTTGAAGGAATGTTTGTTTTACCCGGGCACCTTGCAAATCCGAAGGTACTGAAACCACAACGAGAAAAATCACTCTACGGGAAATTACGTGTTTGGGTTGACAAGTTGATCTTTGGTTTCAGAGATAAAATATATGCTCCTTTTCTGAACTGGATTTTAAAGCATAAAGGACTATCAATTGCAGGAATAACTTCTATGTTTATCCTAACCTATGGTTTGGTAGCAAGCGGAATAATTGGGTTCACTTTCTTTCCGCAGGCTCCTTCTGATATGTTTTCTATCGATCTGGCATTAAAACCTGGGATTAACGAAGAAATTACAAAAGAAAAACTGTTTTACATTGAAGACAAAGTTTGGGAGGTGAACAAAGAGTTGATGGCGAAATATGGCGATACCGTTTCGTATGTTTCATCGTTAAACGTAACAATGGGAAGCTCGTTCAGTGGTGCCGAATCAGGAACCAACGCCGGTATGATACGCGTATTTTTGAATCCGCTGGAAAAAACACAGGTTTCAGACGAACTGTTAAAACGCGAAATAGCGGCAAAGGTTGGAAAAATACCCGAAGCTTATAAGTTTGCCGTTGGTGCTTCTAACCGCTTTGGTGCGCCGGTTTCAATTAGTTTATTAGGCTACGATCCTGATGATTTGGAACTTGCAAAAAATGAACTGGAAACTGAGTTGGAAAGAATGCCCGCACTTTTTAATATTACCAACAATAGCCAGATCGGGAGTCAGGAGTTAAGGCTCACGCTAAAACCTGAAGCTTATGCACTTGGCATAACAGAACAATTGTTAATGGCGGAAGTGCGTCAGGGATTTTATGGAGCCCTGGCACAACGTGTTCAGGAAGGCAAAGATGAAATTTGGGTTTACGTACGCTATACACGAGAGAATCGCCAAAATATCGGGCAGCTTGAAAATATGCTGGTTCACACGCAAAATGGTAATTATCCTTTGGGACGAATTGCCGAAATTTCAACAGCAAGAAGTTTGAGTACGATCAACCACTTTAATGGCCGTCGCGAAATCAGGGTAGATGCGTATCAAAAAGATCAAAGTCAGTCGGTACCTGATATTCTCGATTATATTGAAGCCGAAATTTTATCGGTTATTGAAAAAAATCATCCTCAAATTACCTACATGCATCAGGGACAACAAAAAGATACGCAGGAACAAATGGGAAGTATGATGTTGTACTTTGGACTTGCTTTTCTTGTAATTGTATTGGTTATAATGATTTATTTTAAATCGTTCCGACAGGGAGTGCTGGTAATTGCCATGATTCCACTTGGTTTTATCGGGGCTATATGGGGGCATGGTATACACGGACAACCAATTTCAATGATGAGTCTCTGGGGAATGGTTGCCCTATCGGGAGTAATTATTAACGATGCCATTGTTTTTATTTCCAAATACAATCAAAACCTCGAAAAAGGGATGAAAGTGGATGACGCTGTAAAAAATGCAGGAGTATCGCGGTTTAGGGCTATATTTTTAACTACTGTAACAACTACGGCCGGTTTAATGCCGCTTATTCTTGAAAACAGCCCCGATGCGAGAATGTTAATTCCGATGGCAATTGCTCTGGCTTATGGTATATTGTTTGGAACTGTTTTTATCCTGATTATTCTACCTGTTTTGGTTGTTCTTACCAACAGAGCAACGATTATTTTACATCGCATGCGGTCAAAAGAAGAAATTGTACCTGAATCGGTTGAAACTGCTGTTATTAATGCGAATATTGAACGAACATTAAGTATGAACATGGCGAAGGAGTTTGATTAAAAACAACATGCTGTATTCAATGCAAAAGCAAACATCAAACTGGAAAATGTTTTACGGAAACAGATATAAAAAACAAAGAATGAATCGAATTAAAAATATATTGCCATTGCTAATAATACTGTTCACAGTATCTGTGCAGGCACAAGAAAATTTGTCGCTATCCGACGCGATTACACTTGCCCTGGAATATAATTATGATCTTCAGATTACCCGACAAAGTGAAGAAATTTCAGGAATAAATAACGACTGGGGCAATACTGGAATTATGCCAAGTATAAATTTTAATTTAAACGGGCGCGAGAATTTTAATATAAATGACAACGAAAATTATCGAACTCAAACCATTGCACCTGATTTATCGTTGAGCTGGGTGTTTTTCGATGGTTTTTCAGCAAAAATTACCAAACAAAAATTCGAACAGTTAGAACAACAATCGCAAGGAAATACTGCCATATTGATTGAAAGTACAATTCAGAATATAATAGTTGCATATAATGCTTGTGTGTTACAAAAAGAGATGTTGGATGTGTACAAAGAATTGGCCGGTCTATCTGAAGATCGTTACAGGCGAACTGAAGACAGCAAAGAAATAGGGGCAAGTACAACCTACGAAATGCTACAGGCGAAAACATCGTGGCTGGAAGACCAATCCAATTATCTCCAACAACAGGTAAACTACGAAAACGCCGTGCGAACACTTAACTTTAATATGGCAGTTGTAGATGATAAGATGTGGAATTTTACCACAGCGCTGGAAACAAATACACCAGATTATTTACTGGAAGATCTGAAGGGAAAACTGGTATCGAACAACAAAACACTTAAAAACCAATATTTAAACCAGAGTTTGTTGGCAAAGGAAACCGAATTGGCAAAAAGTAATATGTATCCTAAGCTTAGCTTAAATACAGGTGTGGGAAATACCTGGATGGATAATTACTATTCGGGGAGTACACCAAATGTTAGTCTAAATTCAATGGATGCATACTTTGGACTCAGCTTGTCGTTTAATATTTTTAACGGTGGAATTGCTCGCCGAAGCGTGCAAATAGCTCAAATAAAAGAAGAAACCGAACAAATTCAGACCGACCAGATGACACATAGTTTAAATAACCAACTTTTACAAATGTACAGCAATTACAACGTACAAAAAGCAATTTTGGAACTGGCTAACGAAAAAGAAACAACGGCGAAACTGAACCTCGATCTGTCTGCCGACAAATTTAAAAGCGGAGTGATTAATTCTTTTAATTACCGCGATGTTCAGATTATTTATATGAATGCGGCAATAGCAAAATTTCAGGCAATTTATAACTTAATTGAATCGAATACTGATTTATTACGCATTACCGGGGGGATAATTAACGAGTACGAATGATATTAAAATGTGGTTTTTTTAGTAGTTTACGTTTAAGCGTTGGAACCTGATGGAAACATCGGGTTCTGTTTTTTTTATGCAGTTTGTGTTCTTTTTACACAACAGTTTTAATGGTCTGTTAATTGTTGCCACTTTGGTTTCGCTTTAAATACAAATTGCTTTCTTATTATTTCCGAACAGCTACTTTTGGGCATAACATTAAGTAAAACAAATAAAATATTTTTCCCTGTATTAATAATAGTACTGGCCGCTTTGGCTGCAATGTCGCCATTTGCTATTGATACCTATATTGCCGCCTTGCCAATGATGGCAACCTTTTTTGGAGTAAGCCTGCATGTTGTTGAGCTTACTATTACTCTGTATTTTTTTGGATTTGCACTGGGGAATTTTGTTGGAGGTCCTTTGTCCGATTCTTTTGGGCGAAAAACAATAGCACTAACCGGAATTGCACTCTACGGTTTTTCTTCGCTGGCAATTCCTTTCTGCACTAAAATCGAGTACATTCTGTTTCTTCGGATATTGCAGGCTTTTGGTGGTGGTTTTGCCACGGTTACAGCTAATGTTTTTATACGCGATTGGTACGATGGGAAACAAGTGGCACGATTTGTAACTATTATAAGTATGATAATTATGCTTGCTCCGCTTTTTGCACCTATACTTGGTGCAGCATTAATACATTGGTGGGGCTGGAAAAGTATCTTTATTTTCTTGCTTGCTTTTTCCGTGTTTCTTTTTCTTTCGCTTTTGTTGCTTATTCCTGAATCGCGTGATAAAAAATTTATCACACGAAAATTTACAGGAAAACAATTACTCGAAAAATACCGGATCTTCTTTTCAAACCGGCAGTCAACAATGATGCTTTTTGCCATTAGTTTGCCCATGTCGGGCATGTATATTTTTATTACATCGGCGTCGTTTATATACATCGAATATTTTGGAATTTCACCCATTCGTTTTCCCATATTTTTTGGGGCAAATGTGGTACTGAATATTCTGTTGTCGCTTTTAAATACCTATCTGCTCCGACGTTACCGACCTAAACAAATATTACGTGTTGGGCTTTTAATACAACTGATTGCCGGAATTGCACTGGCCACTGCTGTGCGTTTTTCGGAACCTCAGCTATGGGCTGTTTTTGCATCAATTGTAGTATTTATTGGAAGTTTGGGCTTGGTTTTTGGAAATGGAACGGCCACTATTTTAAACCACAATCCCGAAGTGGCAGGTTCGGCGAATGCAACAATTGGTATAGCACGTTTTGCCCTTAGTTTTATCATCGGGAGTATTCTTACTTTGTTTCATACAGGCGATTTAATCCCATTTGGAACCATTTTATTGCTTTGCTCATTAAGTGGGAATATTCTTTTTCTGTAGCTTTGAAGTTGAAACCTTAAAATTGAAAAAAATGGCCGAATCAACTTGTGAAAACTGCAAATTACGAGAGAAGTACGACAAAAAGCCAAAGTCATTTTTAGGACGATTTTGGCGGTGGCACATTGGTTTTTGTCCGGGCTGGAAAGCGTTTATGCAATCGCTCGACGAGGAGAAACAACAGGAACTAAGAGTGAAGTACAACTTGAAAATGAAATAGGTTATATTCACTTAACAATTGTTTCATTCGTTAATTATTCTCATACATCCCTGGTTTGGGCCTGGTCCTGAATCTTATTAAAGAAATATATACATACCTTGCGCCCCAACTTACTCGCTGAATAGCGGATTGATTAAATGAACAGAAACATTGAATTACTGGCGCCAGGTGGAGATATTGAGTCGATAAAAGCAGCAATTGCCGCCGGAGCAGATGCAGTGTATTGCGGGTTAAATAAATTTAATGCCAGAAACAGGGCAGAGAACATCACTTTTGAAAACCTGAACGGTATTTTGAGATTGGCGCATGAAAACAATTGCGAAGTGTTTTTAACCTTGAATACCGGTATTGTTGAACCAGAAATTCCGGATTTAATACGTTTGCTGAATAAACTGGCAAATACCAGTATCGATGGAGTTATTGTGCAAGATTTAGGACTGTTTTATATCTTGTTAAACCATTTCGAAGGATTGAAAATCCATGCATCTACTCAGCTTACAACCCACAACCAGGGGCAACTCAAATTTTTAAGTAAACTCAATGCTTCGCGGGTAAATCTGTCTCGCGAATTAAATGGTAGCGAAATTAAAGCTTTATCTTCAACTGCACATCAAAATAATATGTTGAGTGAAGTGTTTGTGCATGGCTCCTATTGTATTTCTTTCTCGGGTATTTGTTATATGAGTTCTGTTGCAGGTGGAAATTCAGGGAATAGGGGACGATGCAGCCAGCCTTGCCGCGATGAATATTTAACTACTTCGCAAGGCCGAAAATTTCCATTGAATCTGAAAGATAATTCAGCTTGGTGGAATTTGCACAAACTATTAGATGCTGGTGTTGATTCATTAAAAATTGAGGGACGTATAAAAAAGTTTCATTATGTATATTTAGTAGTAGATGCCTATAAAAAACAACTTCATAACATAAATTCTAAAAACTCGCAAAGCAGCGACAGCAGCATTTTGTATAAGGTTTTTAACCGCGATTTCTCAAATGCATTTCTCAAAGGAGAGATAAGTAGAGACATGTTTATTGATAATTCGCGTGATAACTCATCAACTCATTGGGCCAAACAAAATGGAGACGTGACTCCCGAAAATATCGATAAAGGAGAGATTGCACTTTATAAAGAAAAGGGAGAAATACGTTCGGTAATAAAAAAACAAATTGACCGAATGAGTATTGAACGTGCGCCAATCGCCATTAGGATTTTTGGAATTGCCGGAGAGCCATTACAAATCGACATTAAAACGCAGGAATCCTCTTTTGTTCTCTTCTCCGAAATAAATTTGGCTACAAACGGAAATATGCGGATTGATAAAAAAATGATGTTGAAACGGTTTAAAGCCATAAACGAAACGGAATATTTTATTGAAAAGATTGATTTAACTGGTATAAAAGGGGAGCTGTTTATTCCATTTAGTGAGTTGACTAATCTTAAAAACCGTATCCTGTTTATTTTAAATAATGCACGAGAAACTGTCTCTCCAGCTACCGTTCCTGTATTACCAAAGCAAATTACCAAAACAATAAAATCAGAATTATCAGTATTGATTGATTCGGAAGAAGATCTTTGTGAATGTGAAAATTCTTCTGCAACATTCTATTATCAGCTTCCGAACGATTTTGCCAGTAATGCCGCGAAATGGACCGAACTATTTCTGAAAAACAGAAAGTTAGTCCCTTGGTTTCCATCCATATTGCTGGGCGAAAATTACAACTCTGCAGTGGATTTTCTGAAAGTGGTTAAACCCGATAAAATTGTTGCAAACAATACTGGAATTGCATACGAAGCATATAACAGTGGAGTGTCGTGGATTGCCGGCCCATTTTTGAATACCATGAACTCGTTTGCATTACTATGTTTGAAAGATAACTTTAATTGCACTGGTGCCTTTCTTTCCAATGAATTGAGTAAACACCAAATTCAACGAATAAAAGAGCCTGCTGATTTCGATTTGTTCTATAGTATTTATCACCCCATTAATTTAATGACCAGTAGGCAGTGTTTTTTCCAAACAACAAAAGGGTGCGAAAAAGATAGTATGGACAAAAACTGTATTCCATTTTGTGATAAAGCAACAACCATTACAAATTTGAAAGAGGAAAGCTTCTTTATCGAAAAATCGAAAGAAAATTTAAACTCGATTTATAATGAGCGTAATTGTTTAAATACAGCGATAATGAATGATATTCCAAATCGATTTTCAGAATTTTTAATTGATTTGCGCAACATACAAACCGAAACAAAAACTGAGTTAAAAAAATCTCAACTTATTACACTTTTCGCTAATCACATTAAAGGATCATTGGGCGCGGAACAAAAATTACATAAAGCGATAGTACATACAACCAATACTCAATATCTGAAGGGAATTTAGATGGAAAAAATACCAGTTTATTTGATTCAGTGGAATTGTTCCGTTAAATTTTGAATCTTAATCCATGATTTATGGGTATTATCAATTTGGAGAGGTGATTTTTATATAAATTTGCAAAATTTTTCACATAAAAGGAATATGGCGAATATCATCAACGAAGTATCAAGAACATTCAATGAGTATTTGATTATACCGGGTTTAACCAATAAAGTGCATACGCCGGATAATGTAGATTTGAAAACTCCACTTACAAGGTTCTCAAAAGGAGAGACACCAAAAATTGAACTGAAAACACCTTTCGTTTCAGCAATTATGCAGTCGGTTTCTGACAGTGGGATGGCCATTGCACTGGCTAAAGAGGGTGGTGTTTCATTTATTTATGGTTCGCAAACCATCAGGAATCAGGCAAGGATGGTTAAAACCGTAAAAAAGCACAAAGCCGGATTTGTTGAAAGTCGTGCCAATATTCAACCGGAGCAAACTTTGGCCGATGTTATTGCCTTAAAAAACAGAACAGGTTTTTCAACCATTGGTGTTACCGATGACGGAACTTCAAATGGTGTTTTGGTGGGGATTGTTACCGGACGTGATTATCGTACAAGCAAAGACAGCCTCGATAAAAAAGTAAAAGATTTTATGACCCCGATATCAGCACTGGTAACCGGTGAACTTGGAGTTTCATTAACAGAGGCAAACGATATCATTTGGGATCATAAATTGAATCAGTTACCAATTGTAGATAAAGACGGAAGATTACAATACTTTGTTTTCAGAAAAGATTACGATAATCACAAACAGAACTCAAACGAGTTATTGGATGAACACAAACGTTTGATTGTTGGGGCAGGAATTAATACCCGCGATTACGACGAACGTGTGCCTGCATTGGTTGAAGCTGGTGTTGATGTTTTGTGTATCGATTCTTCTGATGGTTTTTCGGAATGGCAAAAAGAAACGATCGAGTACGTAAAAAGTAATTTCAAAAATGTATCGATTGGTGCAGGTAATGTGGTTGATCGAGACGGATTTTTATACCTGGCAGAAGCCGGTGCCGATTTTGTAAAAGTTGGTGTTGGTGGTGGTTCAATTTGTATAACCCGCGAACAAAAAGGAATTGGGCGTGGACAAGCCACTGCAATTATTGATGTGGCTAAAGCCCGTGATGAGTATTTTGAAAAAACAGGTGAGTACATTCCTATCTGTTCCGATGGCGGAATTGTTCAGGATTACCACATGACACTGGCATTGGCAATGGGGGCAGACTTTTTAATGATGGGTAGATATTTTGCCCGTTTTGACGAAAGCCCAACGCAAAAACTTATGGTTGGTGGAAATTACGTAAAAGAATATTGGGGAGAAGGTTCAAACCGCGCAAGAAACTGGCAACGCTACGACATGGGAGGAAACAACAGTCTGAAATTTGAAGAAGGAGTTGACAGTTATGTGCCTTATGCCGGAAAACTAAAAGACAACCTGGAAATTACACTTGGTAAAATTAAATCAACCATGTGTAGTTGTGGTGTTACAACCCTAAGTGATTTGCAGGCGGAGGCAAAAATTACGCTTGTATCGTCAACCAGTATTATTGAAGGCGGAGCACACGATGTAATGGTAAAAGACACAAATAGTTAAACATTCGTTTGCTAAAAAATAGTAAAAGCCTCTTTCTTGCTGTTCAATCACAGCAGGGAAGGGGTTTTTTTGTTTCTTATTTTTAGAAATCTAACCAATCCAACAAAACAGAAAGTTATATTGATAAATTTCAACAGAGTAGCTCTTTATAACAGGGAATAGTTTTTATATTTATGCCAACCATTTATTCCTCCGGTAATAAAGATGAGGAGTTATTAAAAATCAACTAAAGTAAGATGAGAAAAATTTTGTTCCTTTTTAGCCTAATTCTGGCTTTTGCACACAACACAGAGGCAAAGAAAATTAAAGTATTAATTGTAGACGGACAGAATAACCATGTAGTTTGGCCCAAATCAACAATTATGATGAAACAGTACCTGGAAGAGACCGGTTTGTTTAAAGTGGATATCGACCGTACAATTTATACATGGAAAGCAGAACGCGAAAAGGCATTTTTGCCACTTGCCGGTGTTGGTGAAACACAGAATTTAAAGGAGCCGAAGGCAGATCCGGATTTTAAACCAAAATTTAAGAAATACGACGTAATAATCTCCAACTTTGGATGGAAAGCAGCAAACTGGCCCGAATCCACTCAGAAAGCCTTGGAAGATTACATGAAAGCAGGTGGTGGTTTTGTATCGGTTCATGCAGCCGATAATTCATTTCCTGATTGGGAAGAGTACAACAAAATGATCGGTATTGGAGGCTGGGGTGGCCGTTCTGAAAAACATGGTCCTTATGTTTATTATACGAACGAGGGCGAACTAAAACATGATCATTCGGAAGGAACTGCCGGAGCTCATGGACCGCAGCATATGTTTCCGATTACTGTGCGCGTTTCCGATCATCCAATTACCAAAGGAATGCCCGAGGTTTGGTTAACAGCAAAAGATGAGTGTTATGCTAAATTGCGGGGGCCGGGCGAAAATATGACTGTTTTGGCAACCGGAAAAGACCAGAATGACAACGCACCAACCGATCGTCACGAACCAATGCTAATGACTTTAACCTACGGGAAAGGACGCATTTTTCATACTACTTTAGGACACGATGATTATTCGTGCGAGGGAGTCGGATTTATTATCTCTTTATTACGGGGTGTAGAGTGGGCTGCAACAGGAGATGTAAGCATTCCAATTCCTGATGATTTTCCTACAGCAGAAAGTGGCAGCAGTCGTAAATTTGTATTAAAAAAATAACGAGTTCTAAAAGTTTATCTAATAACCAATATTCGGGGCTGAAATGAAGTCCGGGTATTGGTTATTTTTTTTGTATCCGGCCTTGCGAACCACTGTCACCGGGTATCAGCTCAAAAACCTGCCTGGGTTTTAAACCCGGTTCTTTGCGGTGCGAAACATAAATAATGGTTGTTTGACCTTCATCTGAAATTTTATTGATGAGTGAAGTTAACAGGCTGGCGCTGGTATCGTCTAATCCATGTGCCGGTTCGTCGAGAATTAAAAGCGGAGGATGTTTTATCATAGCCCGTGCTATAAGAACCATACATTGCTGAACCTCGCTTAAAGTCGCAAAACGTTGATGTTTTAACGCTGCCAGTCCGATAAGTTTTATCCACTGGCCGGCTACTTGTTTTTGCAGTTCTGTCGGTTTTTTATACAACCCAATGGAATCTACTAAGCCTGATATTACCATCTTTTCAACGGTATTCCAACCGCGGAATAAAGTGGTCAAGGAAGGTGTAACGTAACCAATTTTCTTTTTAATATCCCAAATACTTTCGCCGGTGCCGCGTTTATGCCCGAACAGTACAATATCCTGTCCATACGCTTTGGGATTATCCCCCGTAATCATGGTTAACAGGGTGGTTTTTCCCGAGCCATTTGGGCCCTTTAATTGCCAAAAATCTCCGTTTTTAATCTCCCAGTTAATATTTTTTACAATGGTTCTGTCGGCATAAGAAACAGTTACATGGGTGAATTGTATAAGTGGATTTTGCTCCAGTGTTATATGTTCCAGTGGCGGGGGAAGTTGCTCTTTTAGTTTAATGGAGTTTTCGGTAATAAAAAGTTGTTCGTATTGCTCAATAGTTCCTGAATAACTGATCTTCTCATTTTCTATCCGAATGGCATTTTTAATAAATGGCAGGAGGTTGTCTTTTCGTTTTACCACCTGAATAATAGGTGTTTTTTGCGAAAGATCGCTTAAGCGCCTGGTTAGAATTTCTCTGGATTCTACATCCAGCATGTCAAAAATATTGTCGAATACAATAAAATCAGGGTGTAACGAAATCAGATAATTTAATAAAGCTTTTCGCTGCTCGCCACTCGAAAACGTGCGAATACTTCGGTGTTCGGCTTCCGACAGTGTGTAATCGTCGTGTTGCACTTCTTCTTTGATAAATTTTTGCAAGGTATACGTTGAAAACAAGACACCGCGTTTTTCACTGAAGTGGTTTAAAAGGTCCGGAACAACTCCTTTTTGCAGGTCCTGCATAAAGGCCGATTTCATGGAAATTCCGGGACCAAATATAGCCCAGTGTTTATCTTGTATCATTGGCAATGGTATTACATATCAGCTTTTACCTCAAATGGAATCCGGTAGCTGCACCCTCCCTTAAAATTTGAACACCCCCAGGCCGTTTTGCCTTTCATTATTTTACCTGTTTTACAAACCGGACAAACTGTATCTTTTTTGATCTCTGTTTGAAGAACCAGGTTCTTTTCTTCCGTAAATTCAATCCGGCCTGAAACTTTATTTCCTGAGTAAACAAATCCTGAAATTAAAGGGCTTTTCCCTTTTGTAACAATGGCTTCAATTTGTTTGTCGGTGAGTTTTTTCTTGCTGAAAGAAAACGGTATTGTGAATTTGCAACCGTTTTTCCATTCCGAGCATCCCCAGGCATTTTTTCCTTTAAGCAGGATTCCTGTACTACATTTCGGACAGCTTAAATTGTCGGTTTTAACTTTCGTCGGTGTAGCTGCCTTTTTCTTTGGTTTTTCGTCCTCAACTTCAATGGTAATTTCTTTTTTAGGCGATAGTTTTACCTGCTGAATTACATCATAAACCATGTGTTTTAGTTCAACCATAAACTCTTTAATAGGCAGTTCTCCAGCTTCTATTTGTCGAAGTTTACGTTCCCATTCACCGGTTAACTGTGCCGATTTCAACAAGTCATTTTCAATACTGTTGATCAAATCAATTCCGGTTTGGTTAGCTACAATTCGTTTCTTTTCACGTCGAATGTATCTTCTGCGGAACAGCGTTTCTATAATGTTTGCACGTGTGGAAGGTCGCCCGATTCCGTTTTCCTTCATTATCTCCCTGAGTTCATCATCTTTAACCAGTTTCCCGGCTGTTTCCATGGCACGCAAAAGTGTGGCTTCGGTAAAGTAACTCGGTGGTTTGGTCATTTTTTCCTGGAGATCAGGCTTGTGAGGTCCTTTTTCACCTTTTACAAAAGCCGGTAAAATGTTGTCGTCAGAGTTTGCTTTTTTCTCATTCTGATAAATAACACGCCAGCCCGGTTTCAAAATTTGTTTTCCGGTGGCCTTAAATTTATGCTTGCCAATAAGTGCATCAACCGATGTGTTAGCTACCTGGCAGTCGGGATAAAATATACCCAGAAATCGTTTGGTTACAAGATCGTAAACTCCTTTTTCGGTCTGGCTTAAATCAAGGCGCGAAATACCGGTTGGAATAATCGCATGGTGATCGGTGATTTTTTTATTGTCGAATACTTTTTTCGATTTTCGAAGTTTTCCTCCGCCGAGAATAGATTGTGTAAACTCGTCGTAGCCTTTTAATTGTTTTAAAATTCCAGGTATTTTTTTGTAAATATCGTCCGAAAGAAAGGTGGTATCAACACGCGGATAGGTGGTTACTTTTTTCTCATACAACGATTGAATGGTCTTCAGTGTATCATCAGCTGTCATGCTGAATTTTCGGTTACACTCTACCTGTAACGAGGTTAGATCAAATAGTTTTGGCGGATGTTCGCTGCTGTTTTTGGTATTGATATTTGTTATTTGCAGATCGATTCCTGAAATTTCATCCAATACCGTTTTTGCTTCTTCCGGATTTTTATACTTTCCACTTTGTGCTGCGAATGTTGTTTCTCTGTACAACGTTTTTATTTCGTAATACGGTTCCGGTTTAAAATTATCAATTTCTTTTTGGCGGTTAACAATCAGTGCCAGTGTTGGTGTTTGAACTCTTCCGATTGAAAGTACCTGTTTGTTTTGCCCATATTTTAGCGTGTACATTCGCGTGGCATTTAATCCCAACAACCAATCACCAATGGCACGCGCGCTTCCTGCTTCATACAGATGATCGAAATTGTGGCCATCCATTAATTTCTCAAAACCTTCTTTTATTGCTTCTTCAGTTAAGGAAGAAATCCACAAACGTTTTACAGGAGCTTTGTTTTGAGCTTTGGCAAGTACCCAGCGTTGAATGAGTTCTCCTTCCTGTCCGGCATCACCGCAGTTGATAATTTCGTCAGCCTTTGCGATAAGTGTTTCGAGCGTTGCGAATTGTTTTTTTACGCCATCATCATCAATTACTTTTATTCCAAACCGGGATGGAATCATTGGAAGTTCATTGGTGTTCCA
The DNA here is from genome assembly GCA_026671195.1 of Draconibacterium aestuarii. GTDB lineage: Bacteria > Bacteroidota > Bacteroidia > Bacteroidales > Prolixibacteraceae > Draconibacterium > Draconibacterium aestuarii. The sequence goes on from JAPOHD010000012.1 coordinate 74,730, forward strand.
GTATTTCCAGCGTTCGGTATAATCGTGTGGTTCTTTTAATGTACAAAGGTGTCCGAAGGTCCAGCTTACCTGGTAGCCGTTTCCCTCAAAATATCCGTCTTTTCTTGAATTTGCCCCTACAATTTGGGCAATTTCCCGTGCAACACTTGGCTTTTCCGCTATACAAACCTTCATATGAACAATTAATCAGAAGTCCTGTTCCTGTTTGGTAAAAAATAAACTTGGTTTCGGCTGCAATGATACCTAAAATTACGCTTCTTGGCAAAGGTTTAATTTTAGTTCTTTTTACCGAAAAAAATACAGAATCTTTTCAAAAACTGATTTTAATCCTGTTGACAAAGTAAAAAGAATTATTTTCGTTGGCTGAATTTGACCGGGTGGAGATATTTTTTTGTTTTCATCTACGACAATAAAGCGATAGAATAAGTATTTTATATATTTGAATTTTAATCAGATTTTGAAATGACGCTAGAGCAAATAAACGAACTGTGCAAAGATACTCTAATCGGCCATTTGGAGATTGAGTTTATTGCGTTTGGTTCAGACTACATAAAAGCAAAAATGCCTGTTAATAAGAAAAAGCATCAACCCAGTGGTATATTGCACGGTGGTGCATCGCTGGCAATGGCCGAAACAGTGGCAGGCGCAGGATCAATGTTATTGGTGGATCCTCAAAAGTACTATGTATTGGGTTTGCAGGTTACCGGAAATCATGTTGGAACCACGAGCTCGGGCGACATATTGGCCACCGCTGAAATTGTTCACAAAGGTCAAACCACTCATATATGGGACGTGAAAATAACCGATGCCGGAGAGAAACTTATTTCTGTTGTTCGGGTCACAAATATTATCAGAGAAAAAAAGTAGGAGGGGCTTTGTGCAAATAACATCAACTGAAAAAATATCTGTATCAAAAGGCATTTCTGTTTGTCTGGAAAAGAACCTTATATTTGCGGCATATCGATTGCCCAATCAGCAAGATCCTGAAATTGTAATTCAAAAATCACCGAAAAAAAATCGGATTCATAAAGACGATAATTATTACAATCTAAAAGGTTTTTTAGTAGCTCCTTTTGCCGAAACAGAAAAATATCCTTCATTTATTATATCACCTGATATTTATGCATCAAAGCATCTTTCGGATGAACAGTACAATGAACTTCAAAGTTTGAAAGTATTGCCGGTTTTGTCGGATGAATCACATTTACCCGTTGCCGTTGGTCATGACGATTATCTTGGACAAATCGAGAATATAATTGGACAAATTGAGCAGGGGAATTTTGAAAAGGTAGTATTGAGTCGTGTAAAAGTATTGCCAGGTAATTATATTTCCCGCTTAGCTCATATATTTGATGAGTTGACTTGTGCTTATCCAAATGCGTTTATTTTTATTTTTAATGCAGGTCCTCATTTGTGGATTGGTGCTACGCCAGAGCCACTTCTAAAGGCTCAAAACGGCACCATGCACACCGTGTCATTAGCGGGAACACGGGCTTTTTCGGAACAAAACCTGAATATTGGAGCATGGAACAGCAAAGAGCGTTTGGAACAGGAATATGTTACGCGCTACATTTCAAAAGTATTGTCAAAATTTAATCTGGCCGATGTAGAATTGGTTGGACCTTATACAAAACAGGCAGGAAACCTGGTGCATTTAAGAACCGATTTTTCGTTCCGTTCCGAAGAATTAAAAAACTGTTTGGGAAAATTTTTAAAAGAATTACAACCTACTCCCGCAGTTTGTGGAATGCCGCGTATACAAAGTCTCGAATTAATTGCAAAGCTGGAAAAACATGAACGTGCCTACTATGCAGGTTTTATTGGACCTCTGGGATTAAATAATCGCCTGTCGATATTTGTAAATATCCGTTGTATGAAAGTGTTACAGAAACGGTTAGCTTTGTTTGTAGGTGGTGGAATCACAGCTGATTCTGATCCTGAGGACGAATGGAAAGAAACCGAACTGAAAGCGGAAACCTTAATTTCGGTGTTAAGAAAGGTGGAAGAATGAATGCAAAATCGCATATACCGTTAATGGCTTCACTTTTAAAAGCCAAAGGAGTAAAACATGTTGTTATTGCTCCAGGATCGCGCAATGCACCTTTGATTCAGAGCTTTTTTAAGGAGTTTGGAGATAAGTGTTTAAGTATTGTTGACGAGCGCAGTGCAGGTTATTTTGCACTTGGAATCGCCTTAAAATCGCAAACGCCGGTGGTCGTAATTACTACCTCCGGAACTGCAGCTCTTAATCTGGCTCCGGCCATTGCTGAAGCTTTTTACCAGGGAGTTCCGTTAATTACCATAACGGCCGACCGACCCGCAGAATGGATTGGACAGCAGGATAATCAGGTTATACATCAGCAAAATATATTTGGAAACAATTGCAAAGCCAGTTTCGAACTTCCGGTGGAATGTACCTGCCCCGAAGATTTGTGGCTGAGTAACCGGATTGTAAATGAAGCTTATAATAAAACAATTGCCGGGAAATCTGGACCTGTACACATAAATGTTCCTTTGCGCGAACCGCTTTATGATGAATTACCTGTTTCTACAGAACATTCAATTATCGAAACCATTGCTCCGGCAGCTATTGAAATCAATGAAGAGTTGGTTACAACCTGGAAAAAGGCAAAACGAATATTGATTGTTTGTGGTCAACAATCCCGAGATCAGAATTTGAATGTGGTTTTAAATCAGTTTACCAAGGATAGTAGGGTAGTGGTTTTGTCGGAATCAACCGGGAATGTCAGAGGTGAAAATATCCTTCACAATCCTGATCTTCTATTTCAGCATTCAGAAAAAGAACTGATAAATTTAAAACCGGAACTGGTTGTTTATTACGGTGGACAAGTCGTTTCAAAACGAATTAAAACTTACCTGCGAACTGTTTTGTGTGAATTCTGGTATGTTTCTCCCGGAGGTTTATACGTCGATACCTTTAAACGCCTTTCAAAGGTAATTCAGGCAGATGTAGCAGGGTTTTTTACAAGTTTGTATAAAAAGGTAGAAAGTGTAAACGGTTCTGATTATTCGCAAAGGTGGCAGTTGTTGTATGCTAAAGCGTTGGAAGCAATCGGGTTCCAAACGAAAAATGTCGAATTTAGCGATCTTTGGGTGACGAAACAGATTGCAAACAAATTGCAGCCCGAAGCCATTTTATTTGCAGGAAACAGCAGCATGATTCGTTACCTGCAATTCTTTCAAAACAATTCGCTGGAAGTATTTGCAAACCGAGGCACATCCGGAATTGATGGATGTGTATCGACTGCCGCAGGGATTGCTAAAGTGACGGATAAAAAGGTTTTTGCAGTGGTTGGGGATTTGAGTTTTGTATACGATTCAAATGGTTTGTGGAATAAAAGTCTTTCGGCCAATCTTAAAATAATAGTGGTAAACAATAAGGGTGGGGGAATTTTTAGTATGATTCCCGGACCAGCACAACAAATGGGGTTTGAGGAGTTTTTTCAAGCCCATCATCCTGTTTCGATAAAAAAAATTACAGAGGCTTTTAACCTTGATTATACTTTCTGTTCAGATGCAGAAAGTTTCGAAAAGTCATTCCTGGCATTCAGTGCAAGTAAAAAAGCAGCTGTGCTCGAGATTGAAACTTTATCGGATATAAACACACGAGTATTTACTAATTTTGTTAAAAATTTGAAGAATGAGTACAAATAGAGAGTGGCAAACAATTAAGGAATACGAACAAATTAAATTTGAATATTTCGAAGGTATAGGAAAAATAACCATTAACAGGCCCCGGTATTATAATGCTTTTACACCGGATACCACAAAGGAAATGTGCGATGCAATGGTTATTTGTCGTGAAAATCCGGATATCTCAGTAGTGGTTTTAACAGGTGCCGGTGACAAGGCTTTTTGCAGTGGCGGCGATCAGAATGTAAAAAGTACTGCCGGTTACATTGGTAAAGACGGCGTACCTCGTTTAAACATTCTGGATATGCAAAAGCTTATTCGTTCCATTCCAAAACCGGTGGTTGCCATGGTAAATGGCTACGCAATTGGTGGAGGGCACGTTCTTCATGTGGTTTGTGATTTAAGTATTGCATCCGAAAAAGCAATTTTTGGTCAAACAGGCCCCAAAGTAGGTAGTTTCGATGCTGGTTTTGGCTCGTCGTATCTGGCACGTATTGTTGGACAGAAAAAAGCACGCGAAATATGGTTTTTATGTGAACAGTACTCTGCAGCAGAAGCATTGGAAATGGGATTGGTAAACAAAGTTGTTCCTCATGAAGAGCTGGAAGATGTTACGGTGGAGTGGTGCAACAAAATGATGCAGCACAGTCCGCTTGCCTTACGAATGATTAAAGCCGGATTAAATGCTGAATTAGATGGACAGGCAGGAATTCAGGAACTTGCCGGAAATGCTACAATGCTTTATTACATGACAGAAGAAGCGCAGGAAGGAAAACATGCCTTTTTGGAAAAACGTAAACCCGATTTCAAAAAATACCCCAAAATGCCTTAAGTAAATGGCTGCTACTATTAAAATATGGTTGCACGCTTTTCGTTTACGAACCTTACCACTGGCATTATCGAGTACATTTTTGGGCAGTTTTATTGCTTTTTCGCACGATAAATTTAGTTGGGAGGTTGCTGTATTTGCTGTTCTTACTACTTTGTTTTTGCAGATTTTGTCGAACCTTGCCAACGACTACGGCGATGCGCGGAAAGGAACGGATAATGAAGAACGTATTGGACCGCAGCGTGTTACTCAATCGGGAATGGTGACAATGAAAGCGATTAAACGAATGATTGCTGTTTTTGTATCACTGTCGTTGATTTCTGGTTTGGCACTCATTTATTTTGGATTAAAGCAGTTGCCGTTTTATATCGCCGTTGTGTTTTTTGTTGTTGGCATTTCGGCCATTTATGCAGCCATAAAATATACCATGGGTAAAAATCCTTACGGATATGTTGGTTTAGGCGATGTGTTTGTGTTTATTTATTTTGGTTTGGTGGGAGTGTGTGGCACTTATTTTTTGCACGCAGGAACTGTCGATCCATGGATTATACTGCCGGCGTCAACCATTGGTTTATTAAGTTCGGGGGTGTTAAATCTTAATAATCTGCGCGACATAGAAAACGATTCAAAGTGCGGAAAAAAAACATTGGTAGTGCGTATCGGCTCAAAATCGGCCAAATTCTATCACTTATTATTGGTGCTCGTGTCAGTGATTTTCAGTGTAGCATATACTATTATATCATATAAATCGCCATGGCAGTTTTTGTATTTATTAACCTTGCCATTTTTAGTTAGCAACGTAAAAACTGTGTTGCAAAATAAGGTGCCGGTTGAGCTCGATCCCGAATTAAAAAAACTGGCTTTAATCACTTGTGCATTTGCAATTGCTTTTGGTTTAGGTCTTGTTTTTTAGGTGTTTAACCGCAAAGGTATTCCAATAAGAACAAATTGGTTTAAATAAGAATTCTACAATTTATGAAAGCCTATTTTCGAAAACGTACATTAAAGTTCAACAAACCGGCAGGAACATCACGCGGAGTTCTGTTGACAAAACCATCGTGGTACATTTTTTTGTATGATGAAGAAAATACCGGTAGAAATGGTCTTGGTGAAGTTTCAATTGTTCCCGGTTTAAGTGTCGAAAACGAACAACAAATTGAAACTAAACTTTCTGAAATATGTGCCGCTATAAACGCAGGCACCTATGAAATTGATTCGCCCCTTCTTGCTTTTCCGTCCATAAAATTTGGTTTGGAAATGGCGCTCCTGGATTACCAGGTAAAAGGTTCAAAGATCCTATTTCAATCAGATTTTACGGAAGGTATAAAAGGAATTAGAACGAATGGTTTAATTTGGATGGCTCCCTTGGAAGAGATGTACCGGCAGGTCGAACAAAAACTGGATGCGGGTTTCCGATGTTTGAAAATGAAAATCGGGGCAATTGACATTCAGCAGGAATTGGAAATACTTACCAATTTGCGTCAGAAGTTTAGTTCATCGGAATTGGAAATCCGCGTAGATGCCAATGGTGCTTTTTCGTATGAAGAAGCAGGTGAAATTCTAGCCAAACTAAACGAGTTGGAAGTTCATTCAATCGAACAGCCCATTGCCGCAGGACAACCAAAAGAAATGGCTTCGTTATGTAAAAACAATGCTATTCCAATTGCTCTGGATGAAGAATTGATTGGCATATATTCCTTCGAGCAGAAAAAACAGCTGATTGAACAAATAAAACCCCGCTATTTAATTCTGAAACCATCGCTTTTAGGTGGTTTTAATGCGTGTACAGAATGGATTAGAACTGCCACTGAACTGGGAGTTGGATGGTGGGCAACTTCTGCTTTGGAATCGAATATCGGGCTGAATGCCATCGCGCAGTGGATTGCGACTTTTGACACAGAAATGTACCAGGGATTGGGACTGGGAAACCTGTACGAAGAAAATGTTGGTAGTCCATTGGTGTTAAGAAGTGAAACGCTTTTTTACGATACAAACCGGAAGTGGAATTTTGAATTTATATCTTAGTGGCATGAACCGGAAATTTCAGGGTGCAACTTTTAACAATAAATACTTTACTACAGAAGCCTTAATTGCCTATTCTGAAAAAGTACTAGCAAGTGGCTTGTTACCGGAATGGGAACTGAAAATTTACCGTTTTTTACTTACATTTTTCGATGACAAAGATTATGTAGAACAATTAAGTTCCGGAACAACGGGTACTCCCAAAAACTTCCGCCTTCCGAAAAGTGCCATGATACAATCGGCACAAAATACCATCGAATTTCTTGGCTTAAAATCAACCGACAACGCATTGCTTTGTTTACCCATTGATTATATTGCCGGTAAAATGATGGTGATTCGCGCGTTGGTTGCCGGCATTAATTTATACTGGGAAGAGCCTTCATCTGCACCTTTCTTGGAGAATTACGATTCCATTGATTTTTGTGCAATGGTTCCGATGCAGGTATATGATTCCATCGAAAATAAGGACGCTTTTAAAAGTATCCGAACCCTTATTGTTGGCGGATCTGAATTACGTTCGGATGTAAAGGAAATGATTGGTGGCCTGTCGAATACGATTTACGAAACCTATGGAATGGCAGAAACCTGTTCGCACATAGCCTTACGAAAAATTAGTGGACTGAAGCGGGATGAATCGTTTAAAATATTACCAGGAATCAACATTTCGGTTGATGAAAGAAATTGTTTAAAGATTTCTGCTTCGTATCTGGAGGATGAAGTTGTTACCAATGATGTAGTAGAGCTGATTGATGAAGCACAGTTTATTTGGAAAGGCCGATACGATAATCTTATAAACTCGGGTGGAATAAAAATAAATCCTGAACAACTGGAAGCTTCCATTTCAAAAATTATTGGAATGGAGTGTGCCGTGATTGGTGTGGCTGATAAAAAACTGGGACAGAAAGTTGTGTTGTTTGTTGAATCGGTACAAAAAACAGATACCGATGAATTAGCTTCGCTGATAAAAGAAAATTTGCCTGTGTTTCATATTCCCCGCGAAATTGTTGCGGTTGAAGAATTTCCCCGCAACAAATCATATAAAATTGATCGGGCTAAATTAGCTGAATTATGGTCTTAAAAGGAGTCCCTGATTCAAGGCGAAATTGGATTAATAATGTATCTTTCGAACTAAAATTTATGACATGAAAACGAGTCTTTTTGTACTTATTGTTTTTGTAGTTTTTGCTGCATGCACCGATAAAAAGGAGATGCTGTTTAACGGTACAAACCTGGACGGTTGGACCATTTATGTAGAGGATTCAACGGTTGATCCGGCTGAGTATTTTTATGTAAACGATGAAATGATTGAAACCGTTGGAAAACCGGTTGGCTACTTGCGTTCAGAGAAAGAATTTGAAAATTACAAACTTCATATTGAATGGCGTTATCCGGAAAAACCAACCAACAGCGGGATTTTACTTCACACTGTGGGTCCCGATTTACTTTGGGTAAGTCATTACCAGGCTCAGTTAAAATATCAAAATGCCGGTGATTTTATCATTCATGGAGTAGGTAATTCTGCTACAATTCGCGATACCGTTTATACTTCAACTGCAGATGTGAAACCATTAATTGCAAAGGAACATCCATCGAGTGAGAATCCTGCCGGAGAATGGAATAGTTACGATATTACCTGCAAGGGAAGTACCATTGAAATAAAAGTGAATGGAGTACTCCAAAATGTGGCTACAAATTGTTCGGTAACAAAAGGTGGAATCGGATTACAGGCAGAAGGCTCTAAAATCCAGTTTCGTAATTTATATGTTGAACCGCTTTAAAAGGAGTTTGCCTTAATCAGATTAACAGTTTTAATAGTATTTCTTAACGAAAATAATGGAAAAGAATATAACAATTGGATGGATAGGAACCGGAGTGATGGGAACATCGATGGTGGGACATTTACACCGGGCCGGATATAAATGTATTGTGTATAACCGAACCAAAGCGAAAGCTGAGAAACTTATTGCGAATGGTGTAAGTTGGGCGAATAGTCCAGGTGAAGTTGCAGCTGCTTCTGATGTGGTCTTTACAATTGTAGGTTTCCCAAAAGATGTGCACGAGGTTTATTTTGGAGAAAATGGAATACTAAACTCGGCAAAGCCGGGCGCAGTATTGGTTGATATGACTACTACCGAACCCAGTTTGTCTGTTGAAATATATGTGGCAGCAAAAACCAAAAATATTCAATCCATTGATGCTCCCGTTTCCGGAGGTGATGTTGGAGCGCAAAATGCAACTTTATCGATAATGGTTGGTGGCGAAAAAGAAGCGGTTGAACAAATTCGGCCTTTATTTGAACTGCTTGGCAAGAGCATCGTATACCAGGGGCCTGCCGGCTCGGGACAACACACTAAAATGTGTAACCAGATAACCATTGCAGGAACCATGATTGGTGTGTGCGAATCGTTGTTGTACGGGCACAAAGCCGGACTGGATTTGCCAACAATGCTATCGTCGATTAGTGGCGGGGCAGCCGGTTGCTGGACCTTAAACAATCTTGCTCCAAGAATAGTGGCACGTAATTTCGATCCCGGATTTTTTGTCGAGCATTTTATTAAAGACATGGGCATTGCCTTAAAAGAAGCCGAATCGATGGGACTCTCGTTGCCCGGTTTAGCGCTTGTAAAACAATTGTACTTGTCGGTTCAGGCACAAGGGCATGGCAAATTGGGAACGCATGCACTAACACTGGCACTGGAAAAAATGTCGGGATTGTAGTGAACTGTAAATAGGAACACGTATTATTCGTTCTATTGTATGCCTATAATTGGTATAACCCATGAGTTTACTGTCTTTGCTGATTTCCTTTTCTATTTAGTTTCAATAAACATATAATTAAAAGTAATGCTGGTTTTAGTAATGAGATATGGGTAGAGAGTATTCCTCAAATCATAGTGTCAACGATATTTAGACATCAACAAAGATTATCTCCATACTCATCACTAAAATCTCATGTCTACCCTTGTTACAATGGCTGAATGGTATAGAAATTATTTAACAGATTTTTATGTTGTGTTAATATTTGATCTGTATTAATCAATTCCCTATTTGAATCCCTTAAGAATTAGTGCTATTTTAAGAGTCTAATTTAAACCAATTTAAATCAGATGGATTCAAACGTCAAAGTTGGATTGTTCGGAATAGGACTTGATACTTACTGGCTCCAGTTTGAAGGACTACTGGCAAACCTGAAAGGATATCAGGAAAAAATTAAAAATGAAATAGTCGCATTTGGTATTGATGTCGCAGATGCCGGAATGGTTGATAATCCGATAAAAGCACGTGAGGCTGCAGATTTTTTGAAGAAAGCAGATGTTGAGCTAGTTTTTCTTTATGTATCAACGTATGCTTTGTCCTCAACTGTGTTGCCGGTGGCTCAACAATTAAAAGTTCCGGTTGTAATTCTTAATCTTCAACCGGTGTCGCAACTGGATTATGAAAATTTTAATGCATTAGGCGATCGTGGCAAAATGACTGGTGTTTGGCTAGAGCACTGCCAGGCATGTTCAGTTCCGGAAATTGCTGCTGTGTTTAACCGTTCCGCTATTCAGTACGATTTTGTAACCGGTTATTTAAATGACGAAGAAGCCTGGAACGAGATCCGATCGTGGACAGAAGCGGCTAAAGTGGCAAAAGCCATGCGAAATAATCGCCTGGGAATTCTGGGGCATTATTACAATGGAATGCTTGATGTTTACACCGATATCACTCAACAATCTGCTGTGTTTGGTACACACATGGAATTACTTGAGATGTGTGAACTTAAAAAATACAGAGATGAAGTAAACGATTCGGAAGTAAAAGTAAAAGTTGATGAATTCAGAATAACTTTCAATGTTTCGGCAGACTGCGAAGAATCGGAAATAGAACGGGCTGCCCGTACTTCGGTTGCCCTCGACAAACTGGTGGAAAAAAGGAACCTGGGTGCTATGGCCTATTATTACGAAGGAGAGACGGGCAACGAATATGAAAATATAGTAACGTCAGTAATTGCAGGTAATACCTTACTCACAGGGAAAAACATTCCGATAGCCGGCGAGTGTGAAGTGAAAAATGCACAGGCTATGAAAATTATGGCAGAGTTTGGCGCCGGTGGATCATTCTCAGAATTTTACCTGATGGATTTTACCGATGATGTGGTTTATCTTGGTCATGATGGTCCTGCTCATTATGCCATTGCCGGAGAACAGGTAAAGTTGGTTCCATTGTCTGTTTATCATGGAAAGCCCGGGAAAGGTTTGTCTATTCAAATGAATGTAAAAAATGGTCCGGTAACCTTGCTTTCGGTTGTTGAAGGTACGGCGGGAATATTTCTTTTAACTGCCGAAGGTGAATCGGTTGAAGGGCCAACACTGCAAATCGGAAATACCAATAGCCGTTACCGTTTTTCAATTGGCGCCAAAAAATTTATGAATGAGTGGTCGAAACAGGGACCGGCTCATCATTGTGCCATTGGTATTGGGCATATCGCCGATAAAATTGAAAAGCTGGGAAAAATATTAAATATTGAGGTAGTGAAAATTTGTTAAACAACATATTAACAAGACCTGATTTAAATTTATAACATTAATACCTGAAGATCATGAAACTGAACCAATTTACATATCTTATACTAATTGCCATGCTGTTTGTGGCAGGCTGTACTATAGAAACTGAAAAAGAAGGAATTCATTCCATCGAAAAGCTGCGAACTCTTTTTGCAGATCCTCCATCGGAATTCCGAAGTGCTCCACTTTGGGACTGGAACGAACAAATAAGCGAAGATGGAATTGATTTTCAGATGCGGGAATTTAAAGAAGCCGGAATAGGTGGAGTTTTTGTTCATCCGCGCCCGGGATTGCTTACCGAATACCTTTCTAAAGACTGGTTTCACCTGTTTGATTATACCGTGCAAAAAGGAAAGGAACTGGATATGAAAGTCTGGATTTACGACGAAAATTCATATCCGTCAGGATTTGCAGGCGGGCATGTACCTGCTCAAATGCCCGATTCTTACAAGCATGGAAGCAGTTTAAGAATGTATGTGCAGGACAATGTGGATGTTATGGCCTCTGAAGATATAGCCGTTGTTCTGAAAAAAAACGGAGACGAATTTCTTGATATCACTGCTTCAATCGACAGCGAAAAAGGAAACACCGGCACGTATTACATTTTTGAAAAAGCGTATCCCGGTAATTCACCCTGGTACGGTGGCTTTTCATATGTTGATTTACTTTATCCTGGAGTTACCGATAAGTTCATGGAACTCACAATGACCAAAGGTTATGAGCAAAATAAAGCCGACTTTGGAGAAACTTTGCCCGGTATTTTTACCGATGAACCCAACCTGGAAGCCGCCATGCCCAGGGGAAGTGTTCTGCGCTGGACACCCGATTTATTTGACGTTTTTAAGGAACGTTGGGGGTACGATTTAAAGGTTAATCTACCTGCGTTGGTTGAAGAAACAGGTAACTGGCAGAAAGTGCGTCACGATTATTACGAACTGTTACTCGAACTTTTTCTTGAAAGGTGGGCGAAACCCTGGAGCAAATATTGTGACGAAAATAACCTGAACTGGACGGGGCACTATTGGGAGCATGGTTGGCCCGAACCAACCGATGGTTTTGATGAGTCATCGTTTTACATTTACCATCAAATGCCGGGGATTGATATGCTGGGAAATAGACTTGATACACTTGGATTGGGTGGGCAGTTTGGCAACGACCGTGCTGTGCGTGAACTTCGAAGTGCTGCCAATCAGGCCGGAAGAATTCGAACTTTAAGCGAAACCTATGGTGGCGGCGGTTGGGAAATGAATTTTGAGGAACAAAAACGTCTGGTGGATTGGGAGTGCGTGCTGGGAGTGAATTTTGTAAATCAGCATCTTTCGTATTACTCGCTTAACGGGGTACGAAAATTCGATTATCCGCCTTCTTTTTCTTACCACGAACCCTGGTGGGACCATTACAAATTAATGGGTGACTACATTGGTCGTGTAAGTATGGCCATGTCGGCAGGCGAGCAGATTAATAGTACCCTGGTGCTTCAACCCTCTACAACTGCCTGGATGTATTTTTCGCGTAAAGTAAAAAATCCGGCTATCCAGGAAATCCGCAGTGGCTTTAAAAACTTTGTATATCAACTCGAACAACAGCACTTCGAATATGATCTGGGATCAGAAAATGTATTAAAAACGCTTGGTAGTGTAACCGGTAACAAACTTACGGTAGGGCAGCGCGATTATTCGCTTGTTGTTATTCCTGCGGAAATGCAAAATATGGATTCCCCAACTTTGGAACTCTTGACAAAATACCTGAAAAATGGAGGAAAAGTACTTTCATTTAATCTGACTATTAACCGCTTGGATGGTTTGGTTTCAGACAAGGTTCAGGAACTTGCAAAAGCATATGCTGAACAATGGACTGATGTCAATAATCTGAAAAATCCGACAGCTCTGAAATTGCTGAAATCAGAAGCATGTGAAATCTCTGATGTTACTAAAAATGGAATGCTCTACCACCAGCGCAGAATTTTTGATGACGGTCAGTTGCTTTTTGTTGTTAATTCGCACAAAACCAAAAAGGCAGAAGCAGAGGTGTCATTGCCGGGCAAATACCTGGTAAAACTGGATCTGATCACCGGAGAAGAATTTATTTATCCAACTAAACAACAGGGGAGAGACCAGGTGAAATTTGAAGTTAAGCTTGATCCTTCCGGGAGTGCTTTGTTTATTACCACAAATAAAAATCCCGGCGAGCTTCAAGAATATTTAGTTCCGAGAAATGAAAAAGTAGTTGCTGCAGCAAGTTCTGTTAAAGTGCAACGGGAATCGGATAATATTTTGATGGTAAATTACCTGGATTTGAAAACCAGCCAATCTTCTAAAAAGGAAACATATTTTATGGATGCGCTGATTGGCCTGTTTCAAGAGAACGGTATTGAAATGGGGAATCCCTGGCAGCATAAAATTCAGTATAAAAAGAATTACCTGGAACTCGATTCGCTGTTTAACGAAGAATCAGCATTTGAAGCCAGTTATCATTTTCAGGTCAATAAAAATTTAAGTGACGAATCCTTGAATTCCATTCGTGCTGTTGTAGAGCGTCCCGATTTATGGCAGGTTAGTATTAATGGTCATGAAGTGACCCAAAAGAGCAATGCCTTTTGGATTGATCGGGAATTTCCTCAGTTTGAAATTGGCGAATATCTGCATCCGGGGAAAAATACGCTCACCTTAAAAGCTCCCCGAATGCATATTCTGGCGGAAGTGATGCCGGTTTATATGCTGGGAGATTTTTTAGTTACTCCTGCAGAAAAAGGATTTGAAATAAGTGGTGGAGATATATCCGTGATGGGATCGTGGCAAAAGTTAGGATTACCTTTCTATTCTCAGAAAGTATCCTATTCTCAGAAATTCAAAGTAAATACAAACGGGAACAACCATTATAAAATCCGATTGGCCAGTTGGAACGGGTCTGTTTCGGAGGTTTTGGTAAATGGTAAAGCTGCAGGTCTGATTGCCTGGCATCCCAACGAGCTGGATGTAACTGAGTTGTTGAAAGAGGGCGAAAATGAAATTTCAGTAAATGTAATTGGCAGCCTGAAAAATACCTTTGGTTTTTTCTACCACAACAACGATAGTTGGATACACGGTCCTCATTCATGGAACAGCGCACCTGAGAAAATACCAGCTGCGGCCAACTATTTTTTAATGGATTATGGTTTGTTTGAACCTTTTGAATTAGTGGCGTTTGAAAAGAATTGATAATTCCGGGCGGTATACAAATATTTCGTTGAGATAACTCCTCAGCTTGCCGCGAGGTGTTTTATTTATGCTGTTACTAATAACCAATTATTAGTTTTCATTATGGTTTATTCTTCTTAAATTTGATAGCAATGGCCTGTTTGTTAGAGACAAGCTTACTCTGAAATCGGAAATAGTTTGAATTATCCGAAGAATTTGAATCAATATAAACCATCCGCAATGAAAGAGAAAATAGAGTTTACTTTAAACGGAAAGAATGTTTCTGTTGAATTGGAAAAATCTAAAAAGCTTCTTTGGGTGCTGCGTACACATTTTAGCCTAGCCGGAACAAAGTACGGATGTGGCGAAGGTTATTGCGGTTCCTGTACAGTGTTGGTCGATAATTCGGCAATCAGATCGTGCGCTACTACCATTGGTGAAGTTGCCGGTAAAAATGTTATTACCATCGAAGGTTTGGCAGAGGGCGAAAAATTACATCCTGTTCAACAGGCATTTGTGGATCACGATGCCCTACAGTGCGGTTATTGCACACCTGGAATGATAATGAATGCTGTGGGATTGCTGAATGAAAAGCCAAGTCCTACAAGGAAAGATATTATTACTGGAATGGAAGACAACCTCTGCCGTTGCGGTGCTCATAACCGTATTCTGGATGCTATCGAATCTGCAGCAACTGCAATGCAAAATAGCAAGTAAATCTGGGTATTACAGGGTTTAATCTTAAAGATTGAAAAAATGGATGAGAGAAAAGATTATCAGGATTATATAGAAGGACATAAATCTGCTTCGGATATTAAACGCAGAGACTTTTTTCGCTTATTGGGCGGAGGTATTTATGTGTTTTTCCATGCTGGAGCTGCACTTGATCTGATGGCTGCAGAAGGTGAGCAACGCAGAGAATTGCCGGATGATTTTAATGCTTTTTTGAGAATACACGAAGATGGGAAAGTTTCGTGCTATACCGGTAAAATAGAAATGGGGCAGGGAGTTAACACAGGTTTGGCAATGATGCTTGCTGATGAACTTGATGTTGCCTATGACGATGTAAAAATGGTAATGGGCGACACCGATCTTTGTCCCTGGGATATGGGAACTTTTGGTTCGCTAACTACACGGATGTTTGGACCATCTATGCTTGCAGCTGCTGCCGAAGCCCGGATGGTTTTACTGGAACTGGCTTCCGAAAAACTCGGTATAGAAATAGATAATCTGGATGTTGTTAAAGGAGTGGTTTATAATCGCAAAAAGAAAAGTGAAAAAATTACTTACGCACAGCTTGTCAGTGGTCAACGTATTACACGATTTGCAAAAGAGAAACCTGAGGTTAAGGATTATTCGAAATATAAAATAATGGGGCAACCTAAATTTCGCAGCGACAGCCTGGAAAAAGTTACCGGGAAAGCCAAATATTCAGGAGACCTGCGACTGGAAGGAATGGTCTATGCCCGTTTATTACGTCCGCCATCGCATGATGCAAAACTGCTTTCTGTAGATATTTCTGAAGCTGAAAAAGTCGACGGTGTACAAATTGTTAAAGATGGGGATTTGGTGGCTGCCTTGCATGAAGATCCTGAGCAAGCTGAAAAAGCAAGAAATTTGTTTAAAGCCGAATTTGAAGAGGTTGATAAAGCTGTCGACAATGGAAACCTTTTTGATTACCTGAAGGAGAAGGCACCTGAAGGAAATGTTAACATTGATTTGGGTGATCTTTCAGTTGGAAAAGACACAACTTCTACGGTTTTTGAAAATGAATTTCACGACGGCTATGTAGCGCATTCTCCCATGGAACCTCACACTGCCATGGCCTACTTTGATGGAGATAAAATGACGGTTTGGGCAGGCACGCAAACACCATTTCCAGCACAATCGAATATTGCCAGAATATTGGGGATGGATGAAGCTAAAGTTAGGGTGAAACCTCCGTATTTGGGAGGCGGTTTTGGGGGTAAGTCGGCACACCAGCAAGCGGTGGAGGCTGCTCAATTGGCTAAAATTACCGGTAAACCGGTTATGGTTGATTGGAACAGGCAGGAAGAATTTTTTTATGATACATTTCGTCCGGCTGCCATAGTAAAAGTCAATTCCGGGATCGATAACTCGGGCAAAATTACATTCTGGGATTATCATGTATATTATGCCGGCGACCGTGGTTCAGAAACCATGTACGATGTGCCCCACCAAAAAAGAACGGTTTACGGACGGGGCTGGAGAGCACCCGGTATTCATCCGTTTGCAACCGGTGCCTGGCGTGGCCCGGGGAACAGCACCAATACTTTTGCACGCGAAACACAGGTTGATATCATGGCTGGCAAAGCAGGAATGGATCCGGTTGAATTTCGTTTGAAAAATCTGAAAGATAAACGTGCCATTGATGTGCTCGAAGCCGTGGCCGAAATGGCCGACTGGAAACCCCAAAAATCACCTGGCGGAAGTGGTTATGGTGTGGCAATTGGGGCTGACGCAGGTACATATGTAGCGCACATCGCCAGGGTGGATGTTGATAAAGAAACAGGTGAAGTAAAGGTATTAAAAGTATGGGTGGCGCAGGAAATGGGATTTTGCGTCAATCCGCAGGGAGCAACCATTCAAATGGAAGGTTGTATAAACATGGGGCTGGGCTATGCACTTAAGGAAGTAGTTGAATTTGAAGGAGGCCAGGTAAAAACATCCAATTTTGATACTTATGACATTCCGCGTTTCTCGTGGATTCCCGAAATAGAAACCAAAATATTGCAAAGAAATGCTCCTCCGCAAGGTGGGGGTGAACCGGCGATAGTTTGCATGGGTGCCGTTATTGGAAATGCCATATACAATCAAACCGGAGCCCGTTTATACGAAATGGCTATGACACCAGAAAGAGTGCTGGCAGCCTTGAAAAAAGTGTAGTTCTATTTTGAGTGTTGAGTGTCAGTGGAATATAGTATGTTGAAAATGTGCTTGAAGAGATGGTTTTGTATTTACTATAGTACTTTAACTTAGATTGTAATAGATGTTTGAGACTTTTGTTCTCGAGAGAGTTTTCTTTTTTCTATCATTAATCATCTAAATAGATTCAAAAAAAAAAGAGGCAATCTATTTTACATGGCCTCTTTTGATTGAATTGAGTTTGGTGCCCAGTAAAGGACGATTTTGTATTTTCTTATGCGCTTAAAATCAGGCTTTTGAAGAGGTGTAGGATTTTTGTTCTCGGTAAAGTCTCTCTTTTAGTTCAACTATATTTTTTCTGATTCAAAAATACAAAAATGAATTCAAATCTTAGTCATAGTTGTACTTGTATTCAAAACTGAAACCATTATTAATTTTATAAAGATGAATTCCGAAGTCGGATTCTTAAGTGGAACTGTTTGGTTCTCATTTTGTAAAGTATATTAAACTGAGCCAAAAGGGATTGAAGGTGGTCCAAATTGAGCTGAAGTAACTACTTCCCCGAGGTACTTTTGTAACAAATATTTAATTAGTCATTAACCATTAAAAATGTTATTATGAAAGTATTAAGTAAGGTTTTGTGGGCGATTGACTTTAAGAGCAATCATAAAATCTCAACCGAAAAAATCACCAGAGTAAGAAACCAGTTCGGCAATGACTTGGTACTACTGCACGTATTACCATCGCACGTTGGCGGGGCTGCCTCACAGATAAAGATCATCAGGTCAGTTGAATACGAGATTCGGAACAAGTTTGCCAAGCGTATGGGATTAGATAACGATACGTCTGTTAAAATCAGGGTTGAAATTGGTGATGTGGCAGACCAGATTAACAAAGTGGCTATAGAAGAGAACGTTAATCTCGTTGTCCTGAACAAGGGAAAATCGGCCAAGCTGGGAGCTAATGGTTTCAAAATCTTACGTAAATTAAAGAAGCCGGTAGCGATCTTACCTAATAATCCAACAGGTAACAAAAGGCATATTGTTTGTTCGGTTGATAATTCAGTGGCTTCAGCATTAGCATTAAAGTCGGCCATCATTCATGCACGGAAAGATAACAGTAAATTATCGGTCATTTCAGTGTATAGACCTTTTAATCTGACATCGCCGCATGTAATGCGCGGAGGATTAAGTGAAGAAAAGGAGCGAGAACACCATTATCAGACCTTTAAACAGGAGTTAACCGTTTTTTTAGAAAACTTCGATTTTTCAGGTATCAATGCAGTGGCACAAATCCTTGAGGGTAACCCGGAAGAACAAATCATCAAATACGCAAGGAGAGCTTCGATTCTATATATCGGAAGCAGTGGCAAAAATGCACTACAACGAGCTGTATTGGGATCGGTTAGCGAATACGCGACCCGTAATGCAGAATGTAATGTTGTTTTATTAAAAACCGAGGATGTTTTCAAACTCAATATTCCGCCCGGTCTTAAAAGTGTTGAGGTTCATTTCAACAGAGGGAACGAATTGGTGAACCTTGGTTTTTTACGCGAAGCAATTTTACAGTACAAGAAGGCTCTAAAGATTAAAAAGTGGCATTTGCCAAGCATCGAAGCATTAGCCAGGGTTTATGTAAAAATTGGAGCAAAAGAAGAAGCACAGTTTTATCGGAATTTAAGGAATACCATTACGAATAAAATGATGAACAATAGGATTGAACATGAAATCCGGCACGCCTACAGAACGGTAACATAAAAATACTATTTAGCGACAAAAAAAAGCGTTGGTCCTTATCTCCAGACCAGCTCTTTTTTGGTTGAATAAAAGGCGGCAAGTAAGCTGAATATGTTTTAACTTATATTCAACGTTCCAGCCGAATAGAACTACTTAATTTCTATGTGTCCATTACTTTCTTAAGCACTCGGTTGATTTAATCGTTCATCCTAAATAGCTTTCCCAATTTATGTTTTTAACATCGAAATCTGTCTATCAATGAGTATTTTCCAGTCTTTTGGAAATTGTACTTTAATAGTGTAATAAGAATTCTCATGACCAAAGAAGATGTCTTTACTAAATAATCCGAACAACTTGCGTATGTTTAGTGAATGAATATGAGCAAGATTAAAAGTCTCTAAAATCCTGCCTTCCTCATTCACAAAGAATAATTTCTTCTCAGTTAAAATCAATTTTCCCCTTGTTTTGCTTTTGATACTTACCAGTTTGCAGTCGGTCTCAACCTCAATCACGATCCTTTCCTTGATAAGCTGTTCTGTGATATCCATTTTATTTAGTTTAACCATAGCACTATTTTTTAATTGATCACAAATTTGCAGGCTTCAAAGCTTTCGTCATCCTTAATCAGCCTGCATATGTATATGCCGGAAACATATCCTCCAAGTTCTAATTCGCGCTGATATTCACCGGATGTCAAATACCCCAAATCAACAGACTCTACTTTTATCCCGGTCGCATTGTAAATCTCTATTCTGGTATTCGAATCGTTTTCAAGACGGAAAACAAGGTTTGTGCGTCCATTCGTAACTGGGTTCGGGTAAATATTCATAGTTTGTTCCGAACTGAGTTTTATTTCAGGATTATTCCCGTTACCGTAAGGGCTTGCTTTTACTGCATCCGGGTCGTCGAAAACCTGCACATATACATAGCTATATACAAAGCCATTTTCTTTGCCATCGTCGGCCGCAAAAATCAGTACGGCAGTTCCCTCCATTATCGGGTAAAGTCCGATGTAAACCGTTCCAAAAGCCATGTCCACAATT
This sequence comes from Draconibacterium aestuarii, assembly GCA_026671195.1. Taxonomy (GTDB): domain Bacteria; phylum Bacteroidota; class Bacteroidia; order Bacteroidales; family Prolixibacteraceae; genus Draconibacterium; species Draconibacterium aestuarii. Next base: position 94,623 of record JAPOHD010000012.1, read on the forward strand.
TCCGGATTATAGTTTCCGGCATAGGTCTGTATTTCATCTCCATCCGGATCGGTGAATAATTCGGCCGGGTCGATGGTAAACGGATTTGGATCAGACAGGTTTAGTTCAATGTTTTCGAAGTCGGTATTAAAAACAGGTGGCCTGTTCTTATTCTCAACTTCCAGTAATACTGTGTCAGCAGAAACGTTCCCGGCTGCATCGGTAACAAACACCGGGATTTTGTAGAACCCTTCACTTTCGTAATTGGTATTTACGGTCAACTGAGCGGTGTTGTTCGAAGTTTGATTGGATGTAAGTTCTATACCATCTTCAAACTGCCCGGTTTCAAAAGTCATGGATTCTCCTTCATTATCTTTAAACAGGTAATTCAGAACAGTCTCTTCAGTTTCTGTCACTCTTAAAGTATCCTTGTAAATGTTTGGGAAATATTCAAAATCAGGTGCTCCATTTACTCTCAGTTCAATATTGAACTCATCACTCGATCTATTCACATCGTTGCTTGTTGCTAAAACTTTTGCGATGTGTTCGCCTGCTCCGGCCAATTTTGCATCAACCATGGCTTTTATTTCCACCGATTCGCCGGAATTTACTTCGCCACCTAAATTATCCAGCGACAACCAGGCGCCATCTCCGGCAGCTGTAACTGCTCTCATCTTCCAAACCCGGGTATCACTGGGTGGTTCATTTTTAATCCAGTAGAACGTGTCTTCGGGCCGAATTAATCCCGTAAAATTACGGGGTACTATATCTAGATCGTTGGCTAGCTCAAATCCAAAATAGCGAAAGCTAGGTGGTTGTACAATGATGATATAGAAATCTTCTCCTTCAGGAATTTGAATACCCTGTTCCAAAGGAATATTAATCCATTGCTGGTCGATAGCACGATCAATAACATATTTTTGTTCGTACAGTTTTTCACCTGCCGTAGGATCTTCTCCTCCAAGGTAAACCATCAGCCTAAGGTATTCGTTAACAGCGGTTAAATATTCGAATGCCCTGACATGAGTTAGGAAGAATCCTCCCCTTGGTGCAGTTAAACGAGTGGCAAATGCCAGGTCGCCCATTTCAATCATAGGAGTGAAAACACCGTCAGCAGGTTCTTTTGTATCCAATGCGACTTCGCGTACAGAAGCCAGTTGGCCGGTATTGAAATTCCCGATTTTATCAACAATAAGCGGAAGTTCTATATCGCCGCCTTCGGGTATTATCGTTGGCAACAAATCGTACGTTAAAATTCCGGGACCATCATTTTTTATAGAAAATTGATACTCCTGAATATCATCACTATTGGCGTTAAATACCTGATCGGTAGCGGTCCATGTAAATACCGGAGAATCGACCGGTTTTGCCAGGATACGGATATTGGTAGTTTCTGAATCACCGGCAAATCGAATCATTCCATTTACATCGTTTTGTGTCTTTACCGGAATTTCAAGTTTTAGTACAAATTCATCCCACGGATTGATTGTAATAGGATTTAACAAGGTACCGGAACTGTTTTTGATAATTTTGTCGCCATTTGAATCATAAAGCAGCAGATCATCCAAACCTTCACCTTTAATAGATGTAATGGTTAACGGATCCGATCCGGGATTCTTCAGTTTTATGGTCTCGTTTAAAGTAAGGTCCTGTGTGAAAATAACATCTCCCCAGTTTAATGTATCAGGGGCACTTAATTCAGGCTTGCCCGTTACATTTACTTGTACCGGAATAATATACTTTGACTGCGAATCGCTGTTGCTGTATAAAACCACAGTATCGCGGTAGGTGCCGCTTTTGTATATTCTTTCGGCTGAAATTTCAAGATCGAAGTTTTTGTTTTCGCCACTTGAAATTTTATTTCGGAGCGGAGGAATAAATGCCAGTGAACTTTTGTCGGAAAGAATGGACCAGTCCAATATCCACGATCTTGTTGTTTCCACTGTTTCCTCTTCATCGGGGCTTTCCAAGCCGTAATTTAACACGCCTTGCCATCCCGATACTTTTTTATAGTGGAAATAGATGGATCCATCGGCTTGCATTTCCAACTGAAAAGTCAGTTTTCCGGGTGATATTGACGACTCAACTGCCTGAAACTGGTTCCATTGAAGTAAAACCCTGGAGTCTTCTGTTCTTAGTCGAACTCCATCACCTTCAATCGATGGAACTAAATTTTCTGACCAAAACGGAGCTATAACCCCGGCAAATCCGTCTCCCTTCTCAAAATCCAAACGATAATCGTCCGACTCAGGTTCTACAACCGCGACATAACCATTTTTTGAAATCCAGATGGTATCGTACATTTTGCCAAAAAACGGAAATTCAAAAGGTAAGGGCAGCATGTACTGCTCACCTTGTTCTATTATTAACACCTCTGAGCTATCGGTGATGTCTTCCCATTTATAGAATGGCCTTTCTTCACCGCTCTTGCCCCACCAGTATCCAAATTTCGAATCGACATCTACAGAGTTTGTACTTTCGCCTCTCTTCTGTCCTTCGGCATTTATCCAGGAGAACCAGTTGTTTGCAAAAGTAGAATGCAGGTCAATGTTTTTGGGTAAGTTTTCAAGAGACAGGGGAACAGTTTTGTGTTCACCGGCAAGCAAGTCAACTACAATATTGTCCGGAACTGAAATAGTATACGAAGGATCCTCGAACGCATTTGCCACTAACACCACTGATTTTTGTGTTCCGTTATCAAAAGTAATGTTCATTGTCCCGGTAAGCTCACCTGTTGCAGAGGGAGTAAACGTAAGTGGAATATGAACTTTCGAATTGGCACCAATAGATAACGGAAGACTTAATTGGCTTGAAAATTCAGCTTGACTGAAGCTAACATAATTGATCGTAACTTCAGATGTTCCCAGGTTTGTAATTTTTGCAAATGAATTTGAAGCAAATCCAAGCTTAACTGGATTGAACAGTGCGCTGTCAACTGATAAAATCTCAGGTGTTCCGGTTACTTTAATTATCAAGGGATAGTATTCATATCCGTTTACAGTATTTGTTTTAACCACGAACGGATTGTTGTAAATACCTTCATACGCATTAACCATTTCAGGATTAATGGTTAATTCAATATTTTTTGATGTTTCGGTGTTTATTAAACCTTCTGTGGAATTGGCTGATACAATCATATTTATCCCGGCATCGGGTTCAAAACGGATTACCTGGCCGCTGTATAATTTGTTGGGTGAACCAAAATCCTTAAACATTAACAGTTGCGCACGTGTGAGGCCCTGAATAGCAACATAATAATCCATTTCCTCAGTAATAGCATCCAGGTTTTTGTATCGGAATTCAATAGCTCCATCGCGGAACAATACTATCTGGTAGTCGATAATCCCAACCGAAACAGAACCCGATTGACCGGGATCTATGATGTCTGCTGATACCGTAAATACGCTATGATCACCAAAAGAATACTGCTGTAATTCGCGTATTTTTAAGTAGTGATCCTTTATCCGTATTGGAATGAAAAGCCCTTTTGAAAAACCATAAACGTCGGCTTCGGGATCGTTTCCTAAAAGTCCATCGTAATAAAGAAACAGTTGGCCACGCAGATTGGCATAAATTATCTCAGGCATTTCGTTAAAAAATGGAAATTTCATTGCCAGATCCATTGTGGCTTCCTTTATATCCGTGTTTCCGTATTTATTCGAATAGGCTGAAATATCTTCCCATTGATTATCCTCCGGCCCTCCTACATCCTGCGAGGTGAGTATTTCGTAATGAAAGGTGTATGGTAAGATCCCGTTTGTACTGTTTATAATCGAATAATGAGATAAATCGTATTCAAGTGCTGTAGAAGAACTATTGTTTTTTAGTTGAACATCTACCTTCCTGATTTCGTTATAAGCAAGTTCTATAGTATCAATCACTGTTGAAATTTCCAGCTCAGGAGACTCAGTTACCGTAAATTCTGTAGGTAATTCAATGGTTCCGATATTGGTTTCCAGTATTAGCCTGGTTTGAATCAAGCCGGTATTATCGGGAGTGTATTTAAATGGTATAAAGCTTTTAAATGAGGGGCCAATAACCACACTGTCTGTAAAATTCTTTTCCACTCCGTCAACAACCGCAGATATATTGTAAATTTCAAGGTCGGCCAATCCTTTATTGGTGATTTCAAATTCCAGTTTATTTTCGCGTTGATTATAGGCTTTAAAAGAATAAACTTCTTTGTTTTCAACTTCAGCTTGCTGTCCGCTAACATTAACTTTAACCTCTATGTTTACAACAGGTTTATGAATATCGTTGGTAAGAATACCCAGTGAAGCAAGGTGCTTCCCATTGGTAAGGTTTGTTGCATCGATAACCACTTCCTGTGTTGTGGTTTGTTTGCTGGCAATTTCGCCGTTGTTCGGATTCATAAATACATACGAACCGTCGTCTCCTGTGCTCAAGGCAGCGAGCATTGGCACTACCATTCTGGAAAATGCGAAATAAGCATTTTGAAAAGTTAGCCCATTGTTTTTCGACATTAAAAAGTAATTAAAGAAGTCGGGATTTCCACCAAACTGAACAGCCAGAGGATAAGCCATTTCTTTTGGGAAATGCAGTACTACCCAAAGAATTTCATTGTCTTCAAATTTTTGCGGGCGATAAACAGGCATTAGAAAATATTTCAACACATTGGTTGTATCCGGATAATATTCCTGTAGATAAACAGTCTCCGCTTCTTCCACCCGTTTCGACCCTTTTTTTAGCTCTATTATAATGGGTTTGTCTTTAATGGTGGGGAATAGAGCAACCGCCAGATGGGTCATATTAAATTTATAATCATAAGGGATATCGAAACGGGTGGCAAATATCAGGCCTGCGTTTGTGTTTCCCGACCCCATAAGGTTATCCGGATAACCTGAAGCATTCTCATAAGATAGTCCATATTTAAACTGTGTATCATCGTTTCGCCAGTGTTCAAGTTCGTCAGGAACAGTTGTGGCAGATTTTAAGGACTGATAAGGCAGGGCGTAAGATCTTGTACTGGAAAAATCACTTTCGTTAGCGGCAGCTTCTGCTTTTTTCTCGTCAATTTGAGTTTGAAGTTCTTCTGCAGTTTCCTGGTAATAGGTTTCGTTTTCAATAGAAGTGTTCCAGTAAATAATACCATCGCCAATATTTGAAAAATTGATGGGTACCTTTTTTATTGTCTCGCTATTTACATCGATGCTAACATCCACTAAACGTGTGGATTCCATAAAATGTGGCAGATCTGAAGTTTTTACATGAAGAATGTTGGAAATTTTCGATATGTTATCGAACTGATCTGCCGATTTTACGGCAAACCAATAATTGCTTTGCTTTTGAAAGCCGGTAATATTAATATTGAAAGTATCGCCGGCACTCAACTCATTTTCTAATACAAAATAGCCAAATTCGTCAAAATTCTTTTCCGTAATTTCAGAAGAGCCAATTGCCAGGTAATAATAACGCGGTTCGCCGTTATCCTCATCTGCCGGAACGGTCCATTCCAGTCTTATTTCACTATGAAATATTTCGGAAGCATGTAAATCGGAAATGGCATCGGGTGGAATACGGTTATCATCGGCAAGAGCATTAACCGCATTTAATATACCTGTTCCGTATTTTCCTTCGTGAACAAAAGTGAATCTTTTGGTCGAGTTCAGAATAATACGGGTAAGATCGTCAGCTGTAAAATCTTCGCCACCAAATTTCGACAGTACCAGCGCTGCCACACCCGATACATGCGGACATGCCATTGATGTTCCTTCCATATAGCCGTACTGGTCGTTGGGCAGTGTACTTAAGATACCTGCTTTTTCTCCATAATTTGTTGCATCGCCACCAGGAGCTGCAATGTCGGCCCATTCGCCTCGATTGGAATAGGGTGCCGGGTAACCTTCGGGGCCAAATGCAGTTACCGCAACTACTTCGTCAAATGCTGCAGGGTAGCGTAATGCATCTTCAAGTCCTTCGTTTCCCGCCGCAAAGAATAATACCCCACCTTTCATCGGGCTACCTTCGTATTGCCCGGCTTCGGCTACAAAATACCGAATAGCATCAAGCACTTCCGGCTCGTAATAATTTGTTGTATTATAACCCCAGGAGTTTTGAGAAATTACTGCTCCGTTGTCGGCTCCATATACAATAGCTGCTGCAAAATTACCTCCGTTACGAGACCTGTTATCAAATACCTGGCACGAAATCATTTTTACTCCGTTTCCATTGCCATCTCCACCGGCAACACCCGATACGCCAATCCCGTTATTAGATACTGCACCAACGGTTCCGGCCACGTGCGTTCCGTGATCGCCTATGGAGAGTGCGCCATCCATTACGAAGTTATATCCATGATAATCATCAATATAACCGTTCTGATCATCATCTACGCCTTCAATTCCGTTGATTTCTGCCTCATTGTTCCAAATATTTTCTTTCAGGTCTTCGTGTTCAACATCAACTCCCTCGTCAACAACGGCAACAATAATATCTGAGTTACCGCTTGTTTGTTCCCAGGCTCCAAATAAATCTATATCAACCGTATTTTCAACTATGCTTCCATCGCTCTCGTAGTGCCATTGGTCAATCAATAGCGGGTCGTTAAAAAAAGGTATATATGAATCCTGGCTTTGAGCCGATTTAACCGTGGTATTTTTACTAACTACCTCAATATTGTATGGAACCGCTTTCTTATCCTGATCAATACTTACTTTTTTGTAAACAGGCTTTGCATATTCCAGCTCGCTTAATCCTGTGTATTTATCAGCTACACTGCGCGGATCAATCGTTGGATCAAATTCAAGTTCAACCCAAAGGTGCAGGCCATATTCGCGGTGTTTGGCTTCATGTTTTGGCGAAAAGGGAAACACCCTTCTTAAGCGTTGAATACCAACTTCCCTGCTCACCTGGTCAATACCCGGAACGCCAAGTTCAGAACCTTCAACTTCGGTGGAAAGCGTGGTTAAAAGATTCACACTTTTAAGTTGACTTTCTTTCAGTTTAATCCTTATCAGCCCTTCTACACAATCTTCCTGCTGAAGCTCGGTTGTTTGTCCGAAGACTGAACTAACTGCCACCAGCCAGGCGATAACTAAAAGGAATATTATCTTATTGCTCATTTTTATTTGATTCTGAGATTTTATTTTATCGATTGCAATAATTTGCATGTACTAATTCTCTTCCGCTATATCTCGTACATAACGGACAGACAGGGCGTAAAAATCTACCGGTAAAGAACTCAATGTCGGTTGAGATGCACCGGGCGAAACTTCAACCATGCTGGCATATCTGTATGTTTCACTATAATCTTTAAACCAAAATAAACCGTAATTATCCAGTTGAATACTCACATTTCTGTATGCAGGATCGGCAGAACTCGATTTTTCTATGTAACCCGCCAGGTTTAATTCGAGGCCGGTTTCTCCTCCTTCAAGAATATCGCCGAGCGCATATAATGGCCCGCCTAATGAGTTAACCAGCTCGCTGAATTCTTCTGCCGAAGGCAAACGCCATCCATCGGGAGCCTGGTAGTTTGCTGCATGCCAGGAATATAACCTCCCGTAGTATTTTCTTTCCTCTTCGGTTTCCAATGCATGACCTGAATGGACAACACCGCGCTCGATTTGTCCGTAATACCACGAACCTTCGCCCGGACTTAGTGCATAGTTGTAATTGTCGGCCATCCATTCCATTCCGTTAATCTCTGCAAAACGATAGTTCTGTCCATCGCGGGGATCGGTCCATACTCCCCATTTTCCCCTAAAACGAAGGTCTACCGTATCTGATGAAATGGTTTCACCGATAGTTACCGTCCATTTCAGTGAATAAAGTGTATCGGCAATACCACCGAACAGGGAATTTCCACTGCCCTGATCATAAACTTTTCCACCTTCACCACTAAGAACTTCCCAGTTACCTTCGGCACCTGCGGGAAGAAATCCTTCGAGGGTAAAATATTTTTCAGTGTCTTTTAGTGTTTTTATATCAAGATTATCGTTTCCGGCCTGTGCATTTAGCTCATCGGTATAAAACGACAGCTCTTTTGAAACGGTTTTTGAACCGTATTTTAACGACCATCGAATGGTATAATCAGTAAACGGTGTACCAATAAACTGAGCTTTAGCACTGGTGGCATCTACTATCCCGCCATCCTTACCATTTATAATCTCCCATTCTCCGCTTGCTCCAAACCTGGGCTCTTCTGCTTTCAGGTAAAGCGATATGTTATTAAACAAGGTATCCTGAGGTGTATTTAGAATTACCGGATTAAGAGGTTTAAATGTTACGTCGATGGTTGCGGCTTTGTATTCGTCTCTCTGGCTCAGTTCCCAGCCGAGTACATATTTCTCGCCGGGTTCTCCGTAAAAGTTGGATTCGGGATCGTTTACGTCGTCAAATCGTCCGTTTTCGCCAATGTATATGCGCCAGGTTCCGCTTTGTCCTTCGGGAGCAGGTTCGGCATTTAGCCTTACCACATACCCATCGTTTTCAATATCGAGAAAATCGGATCCCGGCATGGGATTCAGAACAACAATCACATCCTCATCCTTATTACAGCCGGAAAAGGCAATAATCATTGCTGCAAAAAACAGTATATATTTAATCGTTTTATATTTCATGCGATTCATTTTTCAAATCCTACTAATAACCCGTGTTTTGATCTGATTCTGAAATGTTTGAATTGGCATCCAGCTCAGACTGAGGAATTGGAAATGTAAGACGGTAATAATCTTCATCTTCCGGGCCAAAATCAAATTTCACCCAGTGGTCGCCTTCTCTTGTAAACCGTCCTTGTGTACGTTTAATATCGTTCCATCGGAATCCTTCGCCAAATAATTCTTTTCGGCGTTCCAACAGAATCTCATCTATCAATGCCTGGCCGGTTGAAGTACTCTTTCGCGCAATCGGATTTGCTCTTTCCTGAATGGCAAAAAGTGCATCCTGTGCGTTGTCGTAGTTGCCAAGATGAGCTTCACATTCGGCTTCAATCAGGTACATTTCAGATGCTCTGATGCTGATACGTTCGGCATTTCCTACCAATTGGTTGTGCGTAAATTTCAGGATCAGATAGCGGTTGGGATCAATTAGTGGCTCAAGCAGAAAAAAGTATCCTCTAATATCCGAGGTGGAGTAGAGATCTACAAAATCTTTGTTGGCTCTCATTGAGCTATAGCCTGAAACCGGATAGTAGAAAGATGGGATGCTATTGTAAACATTGTTGTCTTCAGGTGTAAAAGCAACTGTAAAAATCGTTTCTGAATTACGATAATTGAAACCCGATAATAATTCGGTGCCGGTAGCTAAATCCAAATCCGTGTATGCGGCAATGGCCATATCGCGGGCTTTTTCCCATTGTTCTGTATTTAAATAGGCCCTGGCTAAAACGGCTTGCGCTCCTTTTTTATCAAGAAATCCTTTGTCATCGTTTTCCTCCAGAAGGCTGATGGCCGAAATCAGGTCTTTTTCAATTTGTTCGTACACTTCTGAAAGCGGAGCGCGTGGTAAACTCTCATCATCGGCCGAAAGTGTTTTGGTTACCAACATAATCGACGGCGCTTCCGGATTACCGGAATAAGCAGGGGCATACATTTCAACCAGCTTTAACATTACATACGCCCGAAGTGCCTTTGCTCCACCAAGTAGTTGATTTACTTGCTCTTCAGAAACATCAGGAATAAGTGGTGCGTTTTCGATAATCCTGTTGGCATTAGCAATTACTTTATAACCCTGCCACCAGGGATCATCGGCAAAAATGTAACTCGGAAGAATATTTAACTGATAAACTGACACAAACCAGTTCCAGTTATCTACTGAGTTTATCATCACATCTTCGCCAATAATGTCCGACATAATAGGTACAAATAAGCCATCAAAAGTGTATTTACTTAATTGGTCGTAGGCTCCTACAAGCGCCGAGTTTGCACTCTCAAAACTACTGAATACCTGTTCTTCAGGTATCGAGGTACTTGGATCAAGGTTGAGGTAATCGTCGCTGCAGGAAGTAATGGCAAATACCAATGCCACAGCCAGGCTGATTTTTATATATTTTAAAGTCATGTTCTTCATTTTTAGCAAAAATTATAAATCTAATTTCAGTCCCATGGTGACTACCTTAACTCCTGGAATCGAATTACTTGTTGTTCCGTTTAATGCTCCTTCTGGATCAAATCCTTTAAATTTTGAAAAGGTTAGCATATTTTCACCTGAAACGAATACACGCAAACCTTGCAGTTTTAATCTTGAATACAAATTTTCGGGAAGGTTGTACCCCAGCGAAATGTTTTTCAAACGCAGGTAAGAGGCATCTTCCAGGAAACGAGACGAAAGCTGCCTGCCCTGATCGGTGCTATTGGTTACATATCGTGGTACGTCGGTATATCGGTTGTCCGGTGTCCAGGCATTTAATGCATCGGTTGACAGGTTTGCTCCGGGCTGGGTACCATCGTGCATATTGGTGGCATAATCGTTATTGTAAACACGTCCGCCAACACTGAAGTAGAAATAGAAGTTCAAATCGAAGTTTTTATATTCAAGGTTGTTGGTTAATCCTCCAAAATAATCAGGGAGTGAGGTGCCTAACCTTACTCGCTCTGCATCTGCGTATTCACTGGTTACTTTACGTCCTGTTTCCAATGGATCATCGTAGGCTGAATCAGGGATGTCAGAAGATTCGTCATCATCCGATTCGGCGTTTACAAACCACATCGGTTTTCCGTTATCGGGATTAACACCTGCCCACTCAATCATATAAAACTGGTAAATGCTTGCGCCTTCTTCCATTAACTTTGTACCGGACACGATTTTATCGGTTGTTAAACTCAAAATGGTGTTTTTATTGGTTGAAATATTCAAGCCAACCGTATATTTAAAGTTGGTGCGTTTAACTGCATCGTAACTCACCGTAGCTTCGAAACCTGTATTTTTCATTGCTCCGAGATTGGTTAAAATAGAGCCAAATCCGGTTCCTGCAGATAATGGTTTTGAAAACAGCAGGCCATCAGATTCTTTGATGTAAAAATCCAGGTTCGCGTCCAGACGGTTAAAGAACCTGGATTCTAAGGCGATGTCTAAACTGGATATTTTTTCCCAACTCAAATCGCTGTTCGCCAGTTGTACGGGCCTTAAGCCGGGAAACCCTCCATAATTTGCCCCACTTCCGTAAAGCCCCAGCGAAGCATAGTTACCAAGATTGTTATTTCCTGATGTTCCATAACTTCCCCTGAGTTTAAGATTATCAAGCCAATTTACCTGTTGCATCCAGCTTTCTTCGGAAAGCCGCCAACTGGCACCCAGGGAGTAGAACAAACCGTATTTATTGTTTTTACCAAATCGCGAACTTCCGTCTTCCCGTAAACTTCCGCTTAAATAGTAACGGCCTCCGTAATTGTATTTTACTTGCGACAGGTAGGAGATCATATTCCACTCGGAGGTATAGCTTCCGGGAGTTTCAGGTTTTGCGCCCCAGTCAAGATCCGGGTACCCGGCTATTGAAAAATCGGTAACTCCCGCCGATAAAACGGAGTAGGATTCACCGTGGGCTTCCTGTCCGGCAAGCACTTCAATATTTGATTCATTTTTTGTTCTTGACCAGGTAAGAATATTGGAGATATTCCAGGCAAGGTTTTCGGTATTCGACATTGAGCTTCTTCCGTTTACACCGGCACCATTACCGTGGAACGGGTTGTAGTAGTTTACTCCTTTATCGCTACCATAGTCGATTGCTCCGGTTGTCCGGAACTTGAGGGAAGGCAAAATATCAAAATTAATAAAGGCATTGGTCATTGCCCTTTTACCTTTGTATTCGTACAGGTCGAGTTCTGCCAAACCAACAGGGTTAAAATCAAATGAAGCAGTATTTTCCCAGTTATAACTTCCGTCGTTATTATATACCGGCGATGCTGCGTTAATAATTTCAGCAGAGCGGACCGGGTTCGCACCTTGTGTGCCGCCCGGAGGTGCATTGGTTTCAGAATAAGCCAGGTGGTTATTAATACCGGCAGTTATAAAACTGTTCACCTTGTGCGAAACATTAACTTTTGCAGTGTAACGGGTATAATCTGAACTTAATGTGGTTCCATTATCGTTAAGATATCCCAATGAGAAATATACTTTGGTGGCATCATTACCACCCGAAACGTTTAGATTGTAGTTTTGAATAATTCCGGTTTTATAAACTTCATCCCTCCAGTTGGTATTGGTTATTACTTTTGTGCCCGGTTTCAGAATGCCATCATTATCCAAGGGATCATCCACCCCGAAAGGATTAAACCCAACAATATCTTCTACATTGTCATGGGCATAGATTTTAGCTTCAGCAGTAGTTTTGCCATCCAGCAGTGCTGCATTGTAGAGTCCTTGCCAGGAGTGTTGGTAAAATTCGGTTGAATTCATCAAATTGTAACCATCCGATATTCGGGATGCAACTCCCACCTGGGCATTAAAAGAGATTCGTGTTTCTCCGGCACTACCGTTTTTTGTTGTTATTATAATAACACCATTGGCCGCCCTTGAACCATAAAGCGATGCAGCTGCGGCATCCTTTAATACCGTTATACTTTCAATATCGTTGGGATTTATGTCGTTTAAGGCATTAGCCATTGGTACATTATCAATCACGTATAAGGGAGAACTGTTGGCGCTAAGCGATCCAATTCCCCTGATCCGTACGGTTGCTGATGTTCCGGGTTGACCTGAACTGCTGCTTACCATCAATCCGGCAGTAGTTCCTTGTAACGCTTTTTCGAAAGATGTTACCGGCCTGTTCTCGATTATTTCATTGTCAACCACTTCTGCTGCACCTGTATAGGCCTCTTTTGTGGTTGTTCCGTAGGCAACAACCATTATGTCTTCCAATTCGTGGCTGTCGTCGGAAAGTGTAACGTTAATTACAGTACGCCCGTTCACAGGCTCTTTAACGGTTGTCATCCCGATAAACGAGAATACCAGAGTCGCTTCCGGTCCTGATTCGAGGGTATAAAAACCTTCCATATTTGTTATGGCTCCGGTACTTGTACCTTCGATAAGGATATTTACTCCGGGAAGTGTTTCCCCATTGCTGTCGGTGACCGTTCCGATTACTGTAATGTTTTGTGCAGAGGCAAAGCCCGCAAACACTACAAGTACAATCAATATACTTAAAAGTCGTTTCATTTTCTTTTTTTTTGCAATTCTATACTCGGAAAGCGGTATGCATTGTCGCAAAATTTGTAGCTGCTAATTGGCAACAAGAATATAGGATTGTATAATTCCGATTGAAAGAAGAAAATTCCTGCACCCCTTTTACAGGATGCAGGAATGAGTGAGTATTCTATGAAAAATTAATTCGAACAAGGTGCTAACAGCTGATCAATTGCAGTATTTGTGTCGATTGGATTGTTCCAGCCGGCATTAAATATTACGTTGTATTTTGTTGGATTATCTTTAATGATGGTAAAGAATGGTTCCATGCTACACATACCAACACTTGTATCTGCAAACATTTCAACTTTTAAATCTGTAGCATACCCGCTGATATGGTTAAGTGCTCCAAAAGCATTAAACTGCGTAACCGCCGGGCTGTAAAGAGAAAGCGACTTAGCCTCAGTCATTGCGTCAAATCCGTCAACACGCAAGGTTGTTCCCTGCTCCCAGGTATTTGGGTCCTGAGTACGTGATAAATTCAGGCTAATATCACCTGCTTTGGTAAGCATTTTAAATGCATCAAACCATTCAAGGTTTTGAAAAATACTAATATTTACATGATTCCATGATGAGGCACCTGCGGTTTCGAGTTTATTGAATACATTTAAAACAGTCAATTGGAAATTACCGTTAGAACCAAAAGAAATGCTGGAACCGGTAAAAGTGGTTACATTGTTAAATGCTTCAATAGAGGTAGATGTATTGCTCTCAATAACTACATCTCCTCCGATGGTTTCAAGTGCATCAAAAGCCGGGAAAACATCGAATGTGGCTGCTGATGAAGCAGATTTTTCAGAACTCCAACCTCCGGTTGATGAAGGGCCGTTTGATTGAATAGTAAGATTTCCTTCGATAGTAGTAATGTCAGTAACATCAAGTGTTTCGAGTGCATTATTGTAAGAAACTACAAAATCGCCACCGATAACTGCCGAGGCTACGTCGATTGATGCTAGCGATGTATTTTCGCATGCGAAACTTCCACCAACGTTACCAACAGTTAATTGGCCACCGCTTAGATATTGTACTGCAACATCGCCCAATACATCAGTATACGACAGATCGATGCTCGCAAGTGGTCCTGCACCATATGAACTCTCTACGTATCCGTTAATGTTTACATTAGCCACCTGATCTAACATAGAAAGTGAAACTGAGTTTAACAATTCGTTGGCGGTGATGTTCAGATCATTGTTGATCAATATCAATGCATCGGCAGAGAATGCTGACAAACCACTGTTTCCAACTACTTTTACATCTTGTCCAACTGATGCAAGGGCAGGCAACGATACTGAAACATCGGCAGTTGAAATACCGGTAACCGTTAAACTTCCACCTACCGACTGTAGCATATCTAATGCTATGGTCTCTGTACCGGTAACCAGTAAGTCGCCGCCAATTAATTTAATGTTGGCCATAGCACTGATATGAGCCGAAGTAACAGGCTGTGCTTTACCGGTTACAATAGTTGCACCTTGTTCAAGAACTGCAGCAAAATCTGCATCGGTCAAAAGGTTTCCGTAATAAACGGCCGAAGCATTGTTATTTACTTCTTCTTCCAATAAACTCAAGTTATTCAATAATGAGTTGTATTGTTCGTCCAGCTGATCGCTTAATTCAGTGTCTTTGTTCTGCAGGTTTGTAATTGAAGCCTGCAATGCAGCGATTTGGTTAAGCAGGTTTTCGAGTTGAGTTTGTTCCAGATCATCAACTTTACTGTTGAGGTCGTCAATCTGGTTTTGTAAGTCGTCGATGTCGTCTCCAACACAACCTCCTAAAATGGCCAGAGCAGCCACGAATGCAATCGATAGAAGCTTTTTTTTCATAATTTTAATATTAAAATGTTAAGTTTTTGAATTTTCCGATACTTGTGCACAATGGTATAAGCAATTGTTTTATTTGATGAAACAATGGCGGTTTTGCTGTGTCAATGCCTGCAATGAGACGGAATTTATTGGCACACCTGATTTTTATTATTCAGAAAATGATCTGCTAAGTATCATATATTCATGTAAATAAGCTCGTGCTGTTGATTGAAAGCCCGGAAATAGGTTAACCTGCATCAATTTAAAGGAAATTAAATAAGAAGAATATTTGTAAATGACCTGAATTATACCATTGCTTAATTTTAGGGATTGTAAAATTCAGAAAGGGATTGCCCAAAAGTGTGTTTTTTATCTCGGCTTACAAATTGTTTTGTTGAATGTATTCGGTTGGGGTTTGCCCGGTATATTTTTTGAATGTCCGGTTAAAAGTTGTTTTCGAATTAAATCCGGCTTGTTCCGCCAAATAGGGAAGTGTATGTTTTTTATGGTAACCTTCGCGAATAAGATTTAATGCTGTTTGAAACCGGTATTCATTTACCATATCAAAAAACGATTTTTTTAGCTCGTTATTAAATAATTCAGAGATTCTTTTGTAAGACAGTCCCGTGGCTTCAACCATATCCTGCATCTTAAGGTCAGGTTTTAAATAGGGCTTCTCATCTTCCAGGTATTTTAATAATAGTTCCTTTTCTTGTGTAACAGTTTTTTTATCAGTACTGGAACTGCCTGATTTAAATGCAAATTTTAATATATCTTCTTCTTCAGAGAAAAACTCGGGACGCCTGATGGTAAATACACCTAATACAAGTGTCAGCAACGTTAGGCAGAGGTAAAAAAGTGCAAATAAATCGATGGGAATATTAATCCCTGATATTTCAAGAAAAACACCAGCGGTTCCGATTGTCCACAAGATAACGTTTATGATTACAAATAAGCGCAGCCACTTTAAAGATTCCAGTTGAAATTTTGTAAGCCGTGACTCTCTGAAATACTGAAAATGATGCAATTTTCGCAAGGATAGAATTGTATAAAAAATTCCCTGAAAAATGATAACAAGATTGAACACATTCTGCAGAGGACGGAACCAGCCCGGCAGATCGTTCTGAATCATTCTTATTTTCGTCTCTGTATCCTGAATAAAGAAGGGAGTAAAAATTATTAAATACAAAATCCCCGGTATAAAATGCACCACGTTCTTCCGAATCTTTCTGGCGTCAGTATATAAATAAGTTCGAATATATATGTACATCACCGGAAAGAACAGCAGCACAAATACATCAAGTAATGCATAAAAATGAGGAAATCTCAAAAGGAAATCAGATGATTGAACCATGTAGGTAAATACGGTAACAGCCCATGAGAATATAAGAAATCCTAAAACCTTGTTTGCATAAAAACGGTTGGGATAAAATAGGAGGAAAAAGGAAAATAGCAACGATATCACTGCTCCGAACAATAAAAAAATACTGAAATAATCGTCGATTGCCATTTCTTTTTTTTCTAATCTGCCTCTGTTAGTCAAAACGACCAATTTAGAAGTTCAGAAGCAAAGTTAAAAAGTATTGGCAAACAAAAAATACCATTGAACTCAAATTTAATCCCATATTTAGAAGATATGCCTGTGTATCTATTCACTGGTTTTAACTGAATTGAAATGTTTTTTTTAAGCATTTATTTTACTTTTATTCTTTTAATACCAGATTAACAACAGGATGAAATTTCAAATTCGAAATATCAAACTTCTACTTTTAGTAGCTATTGTTTTATTGGGTTTACCAATATTAAGTTACGGAAACAATATCATATCGTTTTCAGTATCTCCGTCTGATAAATATTCAGAATTGGATATGCTAAGCTATGGGTTTGCAACACTACATATTGACCAGGTTTTTGTTGACAGTAAGGGTAGGATGTGGATTAATCCGAATGTTGAGGATGCGAAAGATTTACGACTGTCTTTTTTTGAATATGACGGTACACAGAGTTTTTTTTATGAATTTAAATCCAATTGGTTTACTGAAGAAAATGTGGTCCAGTGCTGGTATCTTTTGGGACTCACACCAGATGGATTTCTCTATGGTGCAAATCGAGAAAACAATATCCTTTTTTACTGGCATCCCGACACACAGGAACAATTCTTTTTCAAGCTTGAAAATGGTTTAACGCTTTTAAATATGGTTTCCGATCCAAAGGGAGGTTTTCTGGCACTTCTATTGAATGAGGAAATTAATACCTACACTGTATCCCGGTTTTATCAGGACACCAAAGAAGATATTGCATCCATACAACTTCATTTTGATGATCCCATACAACTTCATTATGATGATCCTAAAAATATAGCAACAATTCCAGGTTCATTGACATACCCTTTTGAGATTAAAGACGATTGGGCCTGGTTCTTTCATGAACGAAAAGGATTGGTTAAACTTAACCTTGTTAAAAAGACCTTATCTTATACCCCCTGGAGTGAATTTGAAAATATTCCACTTATACAAAAAAATGAAAACGATGTGCCTCAGTTTCATAACAAAGAATTTGTTTGGAAAATAATTGACAAAAATAACGATGAGCTGCTGTTGTACCTTGGACAGCAAAATGGCTTTTTCAACCTAAACAATAACTCTCATAAGCTAAGTGTTGAAATCCAACTCAATACTTTAATGCTTAAGGATGGTGGAGAAAATCCAATTCTTGACGTGTATTTTGCCAAAGATTTAAAAAACAACCTTTTTATAGTATCAGGTTATTTTGATCCGTGGATACCTATCAAAAAAATCAACAACCTGCAGGCTGTATTGATGGATAAGAAAGGGAATTGGTTCAACTACACTTCGCTTCTTCGTAAAATGGTTGATACAACCACTTATACCGATTTCTGGTATCAAGGAAAATTTTTTAGTACTGATTTTAGTCGGGAAATCGGTTCTACATTGACTGAAAAGGGGATGAAATTGTTGAGTTTATATCCTGATTTGGAAATAAAGACAATTAACTACTCTGAAAATTACAAATTGCGTTCTATGCTGCAATTAGACAGCACAAATTTATTGATCAATTCAATTCCACAAGTATTCCGGTTAAGACAGTTAAACGAAACTCTGGAACCTAATTCAAGCCATGGAGTTCTGGTAATCCACGAAAAAGGGACTCACAGGCCTAATTCCGGCCGGCTTATTAATAACGGGTATCATATTCAAACAAGGGCTTATTCTTCAGTTGTTCAAAGGAACGGGAAAATCTGGATGTCGGCACGTTTTAATTTAGTAAATCGCACAGGTTTGCAGTGGTACGATCCGGTTAGAGATACCACCGATCATATTCCTACCGAAATAGTCTTTGAAAAATTCGCTTTTATTAATGATATAGAGGTTGCATTGTTTGAGGACAATGGTGATTATACAAATATTGGAGATCTTCATATTTTCAATATCGAAACTAAAACGATGCGTCCTTTCGTCTATGAAGATGTTCCGTTTACTGTGGGCGCAAAAGTGAATGACATTTATCAGCCTGAAGACAGTATTTTATGGATTGGCGCCCAGAACGGGTTGTGGCAGATAGATTTCAAAAGCGGCAAGGTACAGCCCTATAATCAGGATGAGAACTTAAAAAACGCCAATATTATCTGCATTAATGAAGCTGCTGACAGTTTACTGTGGTTAGGCAGTGGAAATTCCGGAATATTTATTCTTAACAAATCAAATAATTCTGTCAGGCAAATTACCATTTCAAGCGGGTTGTCCAACAACACAGTTGCAGGCATTCTCTGTGACGATCAGTTGAACAGATGGGTTTCCACCTCCAATGGAATTACGGTATTAAATCCGGAAGGAAAGATATTGTTTTATTTAAAGGAATCGGATGGTTTATGCAGCAACCAGTTTAACGAGAACTCCTGTGTGAAGTTATACGATGGAAGAATGGTTTTTGGAAGTGACGCTTGTCTTAATATTTTGCATCCAAACCACATTCTTCAAACGCTCACCAAAAGGGAAAGTGAGAAAATCTATTTAACCGGATTAAAATATTACGACAATAAGAAAAAAGAGGATGTTGTGAGACAGGGTTCGTACAATATCACTGATTTTCTTCAAATTCCGGCTGCTCACAACTATATAAACCTTGATTTTGCAATTTCAAGTTATAAAAACCTGCAGGAGCAAACATTCAGTTACCGTATGGTTCCCTTTTCCGGGTCGAATGAACAGGATACGTCAATTGACTGGATTAACCTGGGAGCTGAATCACAGGTTACGATCAACAACCTGCCTCCGGGTGAATTCATCGTTCAGGTTCGTGGTGCCGATGAGCATTCAATTCAAGTTGATGCTCCGTTGGAAATACCAATAAACGTGCATGATTTATTCTATCGCACCTGGTGGTTTTATATGTTGAGTGCATTCACTGTTTTCATTATTGCTTTTATATGGATTAGAAGAATTATTTCGGAGAAAGCCCGTCTCGAATTGGAGGTAGAGCGGCGAACGTTGCAAATTCAAATAGACAAAGCAATTATTGAGCAACAAGCCGAAAAACTTAAGGAACTCGACCAGGCTAAATCACGTTTTTTTACCAATATTTCACATGAATTTCGTACGCCACTTACTGTTATCCTGGGTTTGGCCGGGCAAATTAAAGAACAGCCAAGAATCAAAGGACTCATCCATAGAAATGCCAAGGTCGTTCTGCAACTGGTTAACCAGATTCTGGAACTAAGGAAACTACAGTCAGTTGGTCTTGAACCCGAATTAATAAGAGGAGATGTCGTTGCTTTTATGCGCAACATCATAGAATCCTTGCATTCTTTTGCCGATGATAGAGGAGTGTTGTTGAAGTTCGAACCACAAATTGAGAAACTTGTGTTAGATTACGATTCGAAGAAACTACTCCAAATTGTATCAAATTTGCTTACTAATGCAATTAAATTTACACCCGTTAATGGAGAGGTGAAAATTGAGTTTGAAACTCAAACGAATATTGATAAACCTATTTTCCAAATCTCTGTGTCTGATACGGGAATTGGAATTCCGGAAAAGAAATTACCACATATTTTCGACCGCTTTTACCAGGTTGATGATGAATTAAGTAGAACAGGAAGTGGCACAGGCATAGGCCTTGCTTTGGTTCAGGAACTGGTAAAACTTTTAGGAGGAGAAATTAGTGTTGAAAGTAAAATTAATGAAGGAACTACTTTTAAAGTTCAACTTCCTTACACTCAAAATGCAGCATTGGAAAAAGATAGGTCGATAGCAAATGTTCCGGTTATTGAATACGACGAGGAATTTACCAATCAAAGAGCTGAAACAAAAGCGAAAGGTAAAGATTTACCTACTTTATTGATTGTAGAAGACAATCGCGATGTAGCAGAATATTTGTTTCATTGTCTGGACGAAAAATACCATCTGCTTTACGCCGCCAATGGACAAGAGGGAATAGATGTAGCCATCGAAAATGTTCCTGATATTATTATTAGTGATGTAATGATGCCCAAAGTAGATGGTTTTAGCCTCTGTGATACACTGAAAACAGATATTAAAACGAGTCATATTCCAATTGTTTTGCTTACGGCCAAAGCCGACCTGGACTCTCGAATACTTGGTTTACAACGAGGTGCTGATGCATATTTGGCAAAGCCTTTTAATGAAATGGAGTTGGAGATTCAGCTTCAAAATCTGTTGCAGTTACGAATTAAATTGCAACAGCGCTACGCGAACACCGAAAACTTGGAGCCTAGCGAGGTCATTGCCATTCAACAGGAAGATCAATTTGTAATACGTGTGCGTGAAGCCATTCTTGAAAATATGGACCAGGAAAACTTCGGAGTGCCAGAACTATGTAAGATACTGCTTATGAGTCGAACGCAGTTACACAATAAACTCAAATCGCTTACTGGTAGATCTACCTCGCATTTTATACGTTTGACCAGGATTGAAAGAGCATGTCAGCTATTACAGGAATCGGAACTAAATATCAGCCAGATTGCATTTGAGGTAGGCATTGAGAGTCTTCCGTATTTTTCAAGAATTTTTACGGAACATACCGGACTTTCTCCAAATAAATACCGCGAGAAATACCACTAGAGTACCATGCTATTCTATTTTCTCCTTGAATAAACAACCCCAAATAAAAATAGTATAAACATAGAACAGGTTGGACTGAAAACAGGTATCGATAGTTTGCCATATTATTCAGGGAGCTAAAAAGCAGAAGTAGGTCTGGACTCACATAACTATCTAAATAAAAACTAACAGGAACAATAGGTTAAATATTCAGAACAATAAGTTAATCTCCCTAAAATTTAATATTGGACATTTGAAACAATTAAAGTATTTGAAGATGTTGTAAACATGGCTGTTAAATTAAAATATAATGACTAATGTTAACATTGAAATTATAGTTTTTTATTGATTTGTATTGTTGTATTTTGTAACTTCTTCAACTGAAATGAAAACGGATGTGTGAGAATTTATAGCTTAAGGCGGATAAACAAACACAGTTTAATAAAGTACAATAAAGAATACCGAAAATTAAATCTTAATTACCCAACAATGAAAATAAAAACAAATGTTATTTCGGCAACAATCATTTTGGATTATCAGGTGTTTTGGAACTTACACAAGATAAGGAACCGAGAACTCATATCTCCAATATTAGGGTCATCGAAGAAATTTCTGAAAATAGAGTAACCAGTGCGATTATTTATGCACGTTAAATGTCAATATAGTCCGGGTTAATTGATGCCTGTTGGTAAATGAATTACTCGACTGTAAATGATACTTCCTAATAAAAGAATAATGGCTTTTCATTGTCTCTTAGTAATACTTGGTTTTAAAATTCACTCCTTTATTCGAAACAATATTTTATCATCTTGTAATGACTATTTTAAAAACCCGGTTTCATAAACCAACCATTACTTCCAATATTATTCCGAGAAAGCGGATTGTAGATTTGTTGAATCAGAATTCTGAGAAACCGCTGATTCTGGTGTCTGCGCCGGCAGGATATGGTAAATCAACGGCTGTTAGTCAATGGCTTGAATTACAAGAAAAACCCTATGCTTGGCTTTCGGTAGATCATATCTTCAATAATTTTACTGTTTTTCTTGAATATTTTGCCCTGGCACTTAGTAGTTTTCGTTCTTTGGATGAACAAAAAGTTCAAGACTTTGTAGAGTCATCTTCGGTTTTAAGCACACATGCGATTGCAGAAAAGGTTTGCAATTACCTCAGTGAAAATATGGGACCTGGAATAATGGTGCTGGATGATTACCATAAAATTCAAAATCCCGACATTCACGAACTTATCAATTATCTGTTGAACTTTTGCCCTGTTACGAAGCAACTTATCGTTATTACGCGTTTCGATCCTCCTCTAAAATTAAATCAGCATCGATTATACGGAAGGCTTGCAGAGGTGAGAATTGCAGATCTTATCATCGATTCGCAAGAGTTTGACAACCTGATAAAAAACAACGAAAGCGAATTATCAGAAAACAGTTCTCTTGTGTTGGAAAAGTCAGAGGGCTGGATTTTGGGAATTTCTATGTTACTTCAAATAAATAGTACAGGTAAACAAAATCTTGATAATATATTAACCGCCAATGTGCTAACAGATATGGATTTTTTACTCGGAGAGTATCTGCCACAGTTACCCGAAAGTTTTACAGAGCCGCTTCTGTTGGCAAGTATTTGTGAGCGCTTTAACGAAGAAATTCTGGAAGGATTGTTTCATAAATACCTAACACAAACGGTTAATGTACAGGATTTTATTGCAAAATTAAAGGAGTACAATCTTTTTCTTATTGCAGAAGATAATTTGAACGAGTGGTATCGTTTTCACCATTTATTCAGTAGAGTACTTCGCAGGCAGCTAAAAAAATTAACTACCATTAATAACGACAATGCCTTGTTATATATTAGCGAATGGTTTGCCAGCAATGGTTATATTGAAGAAGCCATTGCATACGTTCTTCGAAAAGGAGATTTAGAAACGGCCAGTGCTCTTGTTACTCAACATCGAAGAGAAGCTTTTAACCGGGGACAATGGTGGAGGGTAAAAGCGTGGCTGGATCAATTGCCTGATAATTTGATTAAGTCAAAACCATCCATATTAATCGCCTATGTTTGGGTACTTGAAAATTATTGGAATCTATCGGAGACTCATCAAGCGATATTTTTGCTGGAGCATGTAATTAAAAAAGGTGCGAGCGATTTGGAAACATCGGAATATTACTTCCATTTGAGTTTTCATGCGCTATTCTTTCATTCTTCACCAGACAAAGCGCTAAAATATGCCGAGAAATCGATAGGGCTTTATGAGGATGGTGAGATGTTAGGAGCCAGACGGGAAATGGTTATGGCGTTTTGCATGCAGATGCTGGGAAAATCAAAAGAAGCGATAAAAATGCTGGAAGAAACTGAAAAAGCTTATGATCCGGGGGAAGTCATGCACCTGCGTTCGTATTCTTCCAGGCTCTTTGTTCTGCTTTTATCTGGCAAGTTTGTTGAGGCGAAGAATGTAAGTCAACGTTTTAACTACATTGTCCGAAATACTTTCCGCTATATGGAGGCATGGAGTATATATTTGGCTGCAAATATAGATTTTCAAAATTTTGATTCTCCCAAAGTTGTTGATTCCTTGCTAAAAGCACATGACTATGAGGGAGCAGTGGATTGGCGGGCTTATATGGATTGTTATGCCGGTTTATGCCTCTGTTATATTATTTCCAATGATGTTGATGCAGCGGTAGAAGCCTTAAAGAACATGGAAACTAAGCAGAAACAAATTAAAGGTGGACTTTTCTCCCATATGTTTAAATCTGCGCAAATGAGAGTATATTGGCTAATGGGCGAACAGCAAAAAGCTCTGGTCTGGGCAAACGAAAAATTGGAATTAGACATGAATGCGGTGGATCCGTTGATGTCTATTGAGGTTCCGCCATTAACCCGGATTCGGATACTGATTACTTATGGTAACAGCGAAGAATTGCAACAAGGATTGAATTTATTGGATTCGTTTGAAACCCTGGTTCACAGTGTTTACAATTCTTATAATGATATTGATATACTGTTGTTAAAGGCTTTAGCCTGGAAACGTCTAAAAGATGAGAATCAGGTAAGTATATTTTTGAAGAAAGCATTTGACGTTTACGACATACAGCGAATAACCAGACCGTTCAGAGAATTTATGATAGTGGCTCCCAATTTATTCGAAGGGCTTGATGATGTCCCTCTGAATCTGCAACATATTATTTCTGCAAAACCAAAAAAACTCACAAAACTTCAGGTGTTTTCCAAAAACAGAGGCAATGGCCATGAGGAACTGACAAGACGTGAGCAGGAAATTGTAAAATTGATATGCAGTGGGCTGCGAAACAAAGAAATCGCCGACCAATTACACATTTCCACTACTACCGTAAAAAGCCATCTCACAAACATCTACGGAAAACTTAATGTTCGTAACCGTACATCAATGATAAGAATGGTGCAGAATACCGATTAGGATTTCTTTTAATATCGTTCTCGAAAGTGTAAGGCCAAATCCTTTTTTAAAGAAAGCGGCTATACATATTGGTACTAAATTTTTTACAAGCAAGGAATTTGGTGCACTACTCGTTGCCTTAATAAAGGGTTGCTTAAAGGCAGAAATTTCAGATGGTAATTAAGCAAGTTTAAATATGCAAATAAAATTACCCGAAATATTTGTAAAATATAATACGTAACATTGAAATTACCTCCTTTTTTTAGCTGGATATTTATATAACGTACACATAGCTAGTATTTTATGTATTATTAGTGCACCCTTTCAGAAATTCGCAATTTTTCAACTTTTTATTCCCCAAAAGCTTAAATCATACCTTTTTACGACTTTGGTATGATGTGCTGTAATACCTTTTTACCGGTACTTTGCCTCCATGAAACAAACGATAAAAAATAGTATCAAAAAAGTGTATTCACAGGCATGTGTATATCATATAATACTCCAAGGCAAAATTACTCTGGCCTTGTTGGATTCCATCGATGATATGCAAATCCGTGAAAATGGGAAAGGGGAAATCAACCTGATTGGTTGGTTACCTGATCAATCAGCACTCATTGGACTACTGAATCACCTGAATGAAATTCGCTACGGAATTCTTTCAGTTAAAGCACTAATGAATGAATAACAAAGTAGCACACTAATAATTATTAAAGTTTAATCAAAATAATAAAAGGAGAAAAGAAAAATGAAAAAAGTATTAGAAGGAATCAAAGTAGTTGAAGTAGCCTCAATGGCAGCGGCCCCATCGGCCACCGTAATTCTTGCCGATCTCGGTGCAGAAGTAATCAAAGTAGAACCACCACAGGGTGATATGTGGAGATATGGAAACATGGTCCCGGGCATGCCCCCGAGTAAAGTTCCTTACACCACGTTCATTCAGAACCGCACAAAGAAATCTGTTGCATTGAATCTCAAAGCGCCAGAAGCGCAAGAAGCACTACACAAACTTGCGGCAGACGCAGATGTCTTTCTGACCAACTCACCACGCAAGGTGCAGCAGGAGCTCAAGCACACCTACGATGATATCAAAGCGATCAACCCCAATGTAGTTTATGCCTGGATCGACGGCTTTGGCCTGGAAGGTCCTGACAAGGATGCACCTGGTTTCGATATGACCGCCTGGTATGCGCGTTGTGGTATAGCCGAAGAACTTCGTCCGAAGGACGGTGATCCTGTTGCGGCTCCAGTGGGATTGGGAGATTTGAATACGGCAACCGCATTATTTGGTGCTGTGATGACCGGTCTCTTCCATAAGCAACGTACAGGCGAAGGCTCTTTTGTAGCTACTTCGCTGTTGAACAACGGAATTTGGGCGAATTCAAGCATGGTTCAGGCAGCACTCGTTGGAGCGCCGCCCATGCAGAAGTTCCATCGTACCGAATGGCCAAACCCGGTGAGTGGGGGTATGTTTAAGACTAAGGACAACCGCTATGTCATTATCGTTGAGCTCAACCCTAATAACGTAGATAATCTTCGTGATGCCTTTGGAGCCGATCACCTGAAAGGAGATCCGCGCTTCGCAACGGTGGAATTGAGGGCAAAGAATGCCAGTGAGTTGTTTGAGGAGATGGATAAGATCGTCGGACAGCATGAGCTTTCCGTCGTCAAAGAAAGACTCAAAAAATTCAGGGTAAACTTCAGTGTCCTTCAAACAACAGAAGAGTGCACGCGCGACGAGCACATGATCGCCAACGGCTGTTTCCCAGAAGTAGAAGGGTCAGGCGGACACCGCACCATTGATAGCCCTATTCAGGTGGTAGGTATGGAAAAAGTAAAACCGCAAAAAGCACCAGAAGTCGGTGAGCACACCATATCTCAACTAACAGCTCTGGGATACACCGAGGAAGAACTTAAAGCATTGGCAGAAGCTCGTGTAATCGGTTTGCCCCGCAAGTAATAAAAGTGAGAAATATTTTCGGAGGCGTTTATAGCGCCTCCGAACCAACTGATTATTTAGGAATTAAAACATTTACAAAGAAGAATTTTAAATTTTAAAAAAACATAATGTTATGAAAGAAGAAGATAAATTTTACGAAGACTTTGAAATAGGCGAATCTTATATGACTGCCGGCAGAACCATTACTGAAACTGATATTGTGATCCATGCCATGCATTCGGGCGACTGGCAACCTCATCATACTGACGAGGAATTCGCCAAGTCGCAACCAATTAAGCACCGCATTGCACACGGAAACCTGACCTTCTGCGTGAGTACCGGGTTAATTTTTCAGGCTGAAAAACCAAACCCAAACATCATGGCTTATGGTTACAACAAAATCAGGTATCCCGCCTCTGTTTATGCAGGCGACACCATCAAAACAGAGGTGAAAATCACTGACAAGAAGCCTCATCCAAAGCATAAAACACATGGTTTGTTAACCCAAACAGAGACTACCACAAACCAGCGGGGAGAAACAGTCGCTTTTGTTGAGCACATACTATATGCAAAAAGGAGAAATCCTGGAGAGTAAAAAGAAGAGTAATAATCTAATAGAGTAATAAAAAGGAAAGAATCTGATGAAAAAGAACGAAAACAAATTTTCTAAACTAGATGCGTTTCGCGACATGGATGTAATTTGGCTTCTTGAGCAGTGGGTTGAAAGGCAGCCTGATAAAACCTTTGTTGTTTGGGCTCCGTTCGAGGGGGCTGAGCGTCACTGGAGTTATGCCGAAATGGCGGGTTATGCTAAACAATTTGCTTCAGGATTACATGCCCGGGGCGTCAGGGCAGGGGATTTCGTTCTTATTCATTCAGATAATTCTCCTTATTTTCTAACGGCCTGGTTTGGCTGTGCCTATGTCGGCGCTGTTCCGGTTACAATCAACACCCGTTCTGTAGCCGATAACGTTAAGTATTTTGCTGAAGTTATGGAGCCTGTTTGCGCCATTGCTCAGCCCGGTTATGCAAAAATGGTACGCGAAGCCTGTGGTGAAGATACTAAGCTAATTGTCACCGGTGAACCAATCACCGGTGACGAAGTTAAGGGACTGGAATTCGAATCTTTCGCTGATATTTTTTCTAATGATTCCCTTCCAGCATTACCAACAGATCCGGAACGGAACTTTGCCGTACAATTCACATCAGGAACTACATCGCGTCCAAAACCTACAGTGTGGACAAATGCCAATGCCCTTTGGGGGGGTAAATCCATGGCAATGAACATGCGGCTAAGGAGAGAAGATGTCACACTGATTTCTATGCCACTGTTTCATGCCAATGCCCAGATCACTTTGCTCACCGCCCTTTGGTCGGGAGGTAGTGTTGTAGTGCATCCTAAGTTCTCAGCCTCACGGTTTTGGAATACCTGTGCGAAACATGGTGTAACCTGGGTGTCGATGATTCCTTTTGCTTTTAAAGCTTTGAAAGGAAGACCCGTGCCGAAACACAATGTTCGGATAATGATGGGATTGGAACGCTTGCCGGAAGCCGAAAAAGAATTCGGAGTTCAAACCATGGCACTCTGGGGAATGACTGAAACAGTCGCTTCCAGTATTGTAACTGATCCTGATCATCCGGGGCCAGCCGGAACAATGGGACGACCATCACCACTATATGGAGTAGAAGTTCGTAAGAAAGATGGCTCTCAGGCCGGACCTGGAGAGGAAGGCCTGCTGTTTATCCACGGAGAAAGAGGAGTATCACTCTTCAAAGAGTACTATAAACACCCGGAAGAAACGCAAAAGGCATTTGACGAAAATGGTGCCTTAGACACTGGAGATGTAGTTCGTATTGATGAGAATGGCTGGATGTACTTTGTTAATCGCGACAAAGACATGCTTCGTGTGGGCGGAGAAAATGTGGCAGCACGGGAAATTGAAATTGCTATTAACGATAGCGGTTTGGTGATGGAAAGTGCTGTTGTTGCCCAGAAACACTATATGTTGGGAGATGTTCCCGCCGCGTTTATTTCATTAAACGAGGCTGGAAAGGTGCTCACAGAAGAGGAAGTAAAGAACAAAGTTATGGCTCTCTGCAGAGAGGAACTCGCCGACTTCAAAGTACCAAGATCGGTGCACATCGTTAACGACTTTCCTCGTTCAACGCTCGATCGAATTGCAAAGAACAAACTAAGGGATCAACTGCCATCTATCGAATCCGACTAAAGAACAAATAAAAATGTTGATTGCCCAAGATATACATATAATGCTTTTACAAAAAGAAGAAAGAAGATAAAAGGTAATATAAATTAGAATAAAGTAGTATCGAAAAATAAGTTTATGAAAACAAAAAAAGAAGACAATAAAATGAATATCAATAAATTGATAAAGACCTCTCTGTTCCTGCTAATAGCTGTTTTGATTTCTGTAATGCAAGTAGCTGCGCAAGAACATACGCCATTAAAGGAGTTCAAAGATGGTTTTCCGATGGAACTTGAAAAAAAGACACGTGAGGCCGGTTATAACGAATTATTCACTGGTGGCGACATTTCTGCGTATTTTAATGTACGTGTATCCGAATTCTTGCCTACCGCCATACTACCTTCACGTCCGGGTGTTATGCCGCTGAAAAGTAAGCCAATGCCGGAAGTTGGATCTATCAAAGCCGAAATGATGGAAGTTAGCAAGTTAAAAGGCACGTTGACTTTGGATCAATTCCTCGAGAAAGCAGAATTTGCCCAGGCTTTTCTTGTGATTCATAAAGGCAAAATTGTATATGAAAAATATCCACGATTACGACCCGAAGATCATCATTTGTGGATGTCATGCTCAAAACCTACAGCTAGTCTAATTATCGATCAAATGATTAGTGAAGGCCTTATCGATGAGAACGCACCCATCTCGAAATATATTACCGATTTTAAAGGCACTGATTGGGACCATGTTACCGTACGCGATGTCATGGATATGGCCAGCGGTATGGATATCGAGGATACTACCGAATCCCGCTTCGATCCTGACAACATTGCACGCAGGGTTTATGAATCAGAATTTGGATTTGAGAATGAAACCAGGGGGGTAGAGCTGTTGCGGGATGTGCTACGAAGTACACCAAAGAAGGACGAACCCGGTTTGGCATTCAATTATGCTTCCGGACTTACACAAATGTTGGTGCTCTTGGCCGAGGCTGTGGAAGGAGACCGCTGGGCACAGATTTTCGATCGTCGTGTTTGGTCTAAAGTTGGTGCTGAAGGAGTATTACAAGTGCACCTAACACCTGACGGAATTGCAGCAGCGCACGGTTTAGTTTCAAGTAACCTTAGAGATTTTGCCCGCTTTGGTATGCTTTACACACCAAGCTGGAATAAAATAGCTACTGAAAAAGTAGTTTCAGACGAGATACTTGATCGTATCTATGATGAAGTTAGAACGCATGATTTCATAATGGCAGGGTTCGATGGTCCTGTGTTTGCTGATCGCGTTGGGGTAGATGATTTCATAGCCAACAGTCGACAGTGGGATCTTGTATGGCCCGATGGAGACTTGATGAAATTTGGATTGATGGGACAGGGACTATACGTGTCACCATCGAAGGATTTGGTTATAGTTTACTTTAATGTGAACAACGAAGACCTCTCTGCTCACCGCTTTGCACGTCCGATAGCAACTTCTGGTCTTTTCGATAAATAAGAGTAACAAAAATATGATTATTGATCCGGTAATTGGAGTGCAATTGTGAGTGGATAGCACCAGCCTCCGGGGAAGTAAATGGTTAAAGATTAAAGTTTTAAAAATATAGAAAGATATAAGATGAAAGAGTACAAGTATATGAAAACCGAGCGTAAAGGAAACGTTGGAATCGTAACCTTCAATCGCCCCGAGGCATTAAATGCGCTTAACGAGCAAGTGGAAACAGAAGTTACCGATGCTTTAATGGAATTTGATGCTGATGACAGTATTGGTTGTATGATCCTTGCCGGTGGTGAAAAGGCGTTTTGTGCCGGAGCCGACCTAAAGTGGATCGCATCACAGGATTTTGAGAGTGCTTATCGTACCGACCTGGCAGCGTATATGGATAAAGTTGCAGAATTACGTAAGCCTGTTATTGCAGCGGTGAGAGGTTATGCTTTTGGAGGTGGCACCGAAATATCGTTAATGTGTGATGTGATTATTGCAGATACAACAGCGAAATTTGGCTTGACTGAAGTCACATTAGGTGTTATCCCCGGAGGAGGTGGGCCTGCCCGTTTGGCTGCTGCTGTTGGAAAAGCAAAAGCAATGTATTATGTATTGACAGGTAAACCTTTTAGTGCCGAAGAAGCTGAGCGAATAGGTATGATTACAAAGGTTGTGGAAGATGGTAAGCTGATGGATGAAGCACTTAAGGTTGCAACTACCATTGCCAACAATCCACGATTAGCAGTTTTGGCCGGTAAGGAATCTGTAAATCAACAGGCAGAAACTCCTCTTATTTCTGCACTGAAAGTGGCACGTCGACTTTTCCACGGGCTGTTCAGTACATCTGATCAAAAAGAGGGGATGACAGCCTTTGCAGAAAAGCGTAAACCCAATTATCAGAAATATTAAAATGGTTAACTGGGCCAGGGGCAGTTTTCAGAAAATCTATAATTAAAGAATAAGATAATCGATTGAATTATAAAGTTAAATAATAAAAAGAAAGAGAAATGGAAAAAGTAATTGTTGAAAAAAAAGGTGGTATAATCTACGTAAAAATTAACCGCCCTGATGTTTTGAATGCCTGTGATGGCGATACCTATAATGCTATTGCTGATGCATGGGAAGAGCTTGAAAATGATCCTAATTTAAGAGTAGGAATTGTAAGTGGAGAAGGTCGTGCATTTTGTGTTGGTACCGATGTTAAATGGGTGAAGTCGCCCGAGGCCGATGGATTTGTAGATCGTTTGTACCCACGCATGTTAAACCTGACCAAGCCCGTTATTGCCGCTGTTCATGGTCATTGCAATGGTGGCGGACTGGAACAGGCATTAGCCTGTGATATTAGAGTAAGTACTGAAGATGCCCACTTTGGCTCTGGTGAAGTTCGTCTTGGCTGGATACCGGGCGGTTATGGAACTCAACGTTTACCTCGTGTAATTCCATTAGGTAGTGCACTTGAATTGTTGTACACCGGTGGCCGTGTCGATGCACAGGAAGCTTATCGTATTGGTCTGGTAAACCATGTGGTGCAAGCCGATAAATTGATGGAAACCTGCGAAAAAATTGCCGGAGAGATTATTAAAAGTGCTCCGCTTGCAGTGCAGAAAATGAAGGCTGTGGTTATGCAGGGGCTTGATATGCCATTAACTCAGGCAGTGAGACTTGAAAAAGAGTATTTTGACTGGCTGATGCGAACCGAAGACTCCAAAGAAGGTGCCCTGGCTTTTGCTGAAAAACGCGCTCCAAACTGGAAAGCTAAATAGTACTGTTCCTTTCGATGTTAATCCCCAAAATAAAAACAAATAGTAATCTGAAAAATTAAAATTATTATGAAAGAAGAAGCAAAATTTTACGAGGATTTTGAGATAGGTGAAACCAAAATGACACCAGCTAGGACGATCACTGAAACCGATATTGTGATGCATGCTATGCACTCAGGCGACTGGATGCCCCATCATACAGATGCAGAATGGTGTAAAGGTCAACCCTTTAAAAAGCCCATAATGCATGGTAACGGAACCTTTAGTATTAGTACTGGTCTTACTTTTCTGGGTGAAAAACTGAATCCACACGCAATGTCATACGGGTATAACAAAATTCGTTATCCGAACAATGTGTTCGCAGGTGATACAATTAAAGTTGAAACAAAGGTTATCAGCAAAGAAGAGCATCCCAAGCGTCCAACACATGGCTTGATTACGGAAGCGAAGACAACACTCAACCAAAAAGGTGAATGCGTGTGCTATGCCGAGCACATTCTTTTTGTGGAAAAGAGGAATCCTTAATTCTGCAGTACATATGCAGAGCATATGGATGCATTTGGTAATTACAAATAAAAATAAGTGTATTCCGAAAGGCGTCCAGCTCAAATGTGCAAAGCTCATTAAAGGTTTTGAGCAAAAATTGAAACAGCTTTAGAAAATTTTGCAGAACAGCCATTTTCGGAGAATTCAATAAGATTTAATGAAAGGCCCTGTGAAATTTTCTAAGTTTTTTATTAAAACCTGGTGCTCGCGATGCTTCCAGCGATTAATTGCGACGCCCGAATTTGAATTAAAACAAACAACGAGAAAGGAGAAATAAAAATGACAGTAAAATTTTTGGATGTATTTATGATTCTTTTTATAACCATGGGGCCGCTTAAACCTGCCATTGTGTACGTTACTTTAACAGCAAAGTCCGATGCCAGTTTTCGACGAAAAGTGGCTCTGCGAACTGTAATAACGGCAAGCATTGTAGCCATACTTTTTGTATTAGCCGGCGAATTTTTGCTCAGTGCCTTTCATGTATCAATTCCTGCATTAAAAATGGCCGGAGGTTTAATATTACTATTGTATGCTCTGGAAATGATAATAGGCGGTGATAAGAAAGAAGACAACGGCATCGATTCCGGACCATCAACAAACATTTCGGTATACCCGCTGGCTTTGCCTTTAATGGCAACACCCCAGGGGCTTGTAGCGGTTACAACTTTTGCCGCGGCCGACCCAAATACCAGTGACATGCTAATGGTTGTTGGAACAATATTGGGCTTAATGGCCTTCAACTTCGTTTTTTTGCTGGGTGCCCATAAAATCCTGAAATTAATAGGCCCTGCAGCGTTAAAAGTGGTGTCTGTTGTTGTGGGTTTGCTACTTGCCGCATTGGCAATTCAGTTAGTGATTTGGGGGCTGACGGATCTTGGTGTTATAGAGGAATTTGTTGCCGCGGGATAACATTTTATCAAATCGTGGGAAGATTATAAAACGCATTGTACAGGAATAGTGGAAAACATGGTTTGAGGACTTTCATAGTTGTATGCGTGGAACGACGAAAGTCTTCCCCGTTTTCCAATAATTCTTGCCGAACGTTCTGGTTTTTTGCTAAAAAACACCGCAAGAAACATACATTAAACAATAGGTTAAACATATGGAACAATAGATTAAATGCCTTCTATATAGCCTCTTGTACATTTGTATAACACTAATCGATAATAAGAACCTAACAAAAACAGCGAAATGATAATTCTTAAAAATATGCTGTTTAAGCCGGCTAACTTTTACATGGTTTTATACAATGTAAAAACGGATTTTGCTACTTGTTTCGAAGTATTACAGATACAATTAAATGAATCCTTCAATAAATTATTTGTTCATATTGATTGGCAATTGATCATTCATAAGCAAGTTCGTATTAATAGTCAGGATCAAAAGAATTTAAAGTATCGGAGTAGTAAAAGGGCAAACGAAATTCGTTCAGAAAAGTATAATGAAGAATTTGTTAAGCTAATACGTAAGGCCATTATTGAAAATATGAAAGTAGAAGGATTTGGCGTTCGTATGTTGTGTAAAAAGGTAGGCATTAGCCGAACTCAGTTACACATCAAATTAAAATCATTCACCAATCGATCAACTTCTCATTATATAAGGTTCGTTCGCATTAAAAAAGCCTGTCAGCTTTTGCGTGAAACCTATCTAAATATCACTCAGGTTGCATCGGAAATAGGAATTGACAGTCTTCCCTATTTCTCTCGAATTTTTAGAGCCGAAGTTGGTTTAAGTCCGCAGGAATATCGCAAGATATACAGATTGGAACAATAGGTTAAATGTTGGGAACAATAAGTAAACTCCTAAAATAATATAATTCAGAAATTTGGACAATAGAAGACAAAGAACTAAGTAAATTTTGAACGGTTGGAAACAGATTACAAAACCATAAAAACATTTTTTACATCTAGGATTTTATAAAAAAAGGTTGTAACTTTTTTAACATATTGAAATTGTATCCTATTTGTTTAGTGAACATATGACCGAACATTCATATTCTACTTAGTCAATATGAAAATTATATAGTTAATAAATAAATTAATAATAACCCAAAAATGAAAAAAACAGCAAACTTCTTTTTAACAGCAATTGTGCTGGTAGCATTGAGTTTTACAGCTTATTCGCAAGATGAAGAAACGGTAACACTAATTACCAACGTTAATATTTTCGATGGTGAAAACGAGAAATTACTGGAAGGCTATGATGTTCTTGTCGTTAAAAACTTGATTAAAAAAATCGATAAGGATATCAAAATTGCGAGTTCATATGAAATTGATGTAAAAACCGGTGGCTTAAAAGTGATGCCGGGTGCACATGCCAATGACCTTTCAGTATCC
Source organism: Draconibacterium aestuarii (assembly GCA_026671195.1). Taxonomy (GTDB): domain Bacteria; phylum Bacteroidota; class Bacteroidia; order Bacteroidales; family Prolixibacteraceae; genus Draconibacterium; species Draconibacterium aestuarii. The sequence goes on from JAPOHD010000012.1 coordinate 129,306, forward strand.
GGAGATCAGACTGTAATGGTGTACGAACCTAAAAAAGATGTTAAAAAAGAAGTAACGGTAAAAGTTATTGATGGAGGAGGCCGGACTTTAATTCCAGGCTTAATCGATGCCCACTGGCATACAACCTATGCATCAACGCCGGCCCAAATTCTTTTACTGAACCAGGGTGATATGCCCGAAGTGGCCATTCTGAGTATGACGGCCGCCGAAGAAACACTGTTACGCGGATTTACCACGGTTAGAGATATGGGAGGTAATCCATTCGCAATTAAAAAACTTATTGATTCGGGGAAATATCCGGGGCATCGTATTGTACCTGCCGGCCCATTTATGAGCCCTACTGCCGGTCATGCCGATCATTATGATGTTCCAACAGAAACACCCAGAGACAAACGTTTCCTCAACTATTGGGAACGAAATATGATGTCAATGACTTCTGACGGAGTTGCTGAAGTTCAGCTACGCGCCCGCGATATTTTAAAATACGGTGCTTCTCAAATTAAGATATGTACCGGTGGTGGAGTATCTTCATTATATGACCCTCTGGATGTTAGTGAATACTCGATTGCCGAGGTAAAAGCTGCTGTGGAAGAAGCCACAAACTACAATACTTATGTGGCCTCACACGTAATGACAGATAAAGGGGTTCGCACCTCGGTAGAAGCCGGAGTGATGTCTATTGAGCATGGTTTTTTTGCTACAAAAGAAACCTTGGAATTAATGAAAGAAAAAGATGCCTGGTTAAGTCCTCAACCCATGAAAGAAGAAGATATGGTATGGGCTAACCCAATAAGTGCTGCCAAATACAAACAAGTAACCGATGCTGTAGCGGCACTGTACCCAATGGCAAAAGAAGTGGGTGTTAACCTTGCTTTTGGAACCGACCAACTCATGGATGCCTCAAAAGCACATCAACAGAGCGATTATTTGGTAAGACTGGGAGAATGGTTTACACCCTATGAGGCCTTAAAAATAGCAACCTCTGAAAATGCTCGCTTACTACAGTTATCAGGCCCCAGACTTCCATATCAGGAAGGGCCACTAGGAGTAGTTAAAGAAGGTGCTTATGCCGATTTAATCATTGTAGATGGCAATCCTCTTAAAAACCTGGAATTGGTAGGAGATCCGGGTAAAAACTTCGTGCTGATTATGAAAGACGGGAAGGTTTACAAAAACACCTTAGAATAACTGGTTTAAGAATACATCAGTATGTAATAGATTATTAATAGCTAACAATGAAAAAAGCAGCAAATTTAATTTTTGTCACAATCATGCTGGTAGCGGTGACTTTAATAGCTCATGCGCAAGATGAGAAAGTTACCTTAATTACCAATGCCAAAATTTTCGATGGAACGAATAAGTTGGTCGAAGGAAAAGATGTTCTCATTCGGGGTAACAAGATCGTGCAGATTGCATCGGGAATCATGATTACTCAAGACGAGAATTCCACAATTATCGATGCCGCAGGCAAAACGCTGATGCCCGGGCTTACCGATGCGCATTGGCATACAATGCATGCCCATATTGCAAGTATGCAAATCCTTGTGAATGACATTGGCTATCTGACACTGGTGGGGGCAGAAGCCGCCGAAGCAACGCTGATGCGGGGTTTTACAACTGTTCGGGATGTTGGAGGTCCGGTTTTTGGAATCAAGAAGATGATTGACGAGGGAAGATGTGTGGGGCCAAGAATTTATGCTTCAGGTGCTTATATAACACAGACCTCCGGCCATGGTGATTTCCGCTTTCCAACCGTGATGACAAGAAAAGACGGAAGAGAACTTCTCGATCAGGAAATCATGGGCTGGACACTCATTGCAGATGGTGTTCCCCAGGTGCAGAGGCGGGTGCGTGAGAATTTAATGAGAGGCGCCACTCAGATCAAGGTTATGGCAGGTGGAGGTGTGGCTTCACTTAGTGACCCTCTGGATGTAAGGCAATATACGCTGGGTGAAATGAAGGCTGCAGTGGAAACGGCAGCTACCTGGAATACCTATGTGTGCGTGCATGCCTATTCAGATGTCGCGGTCCGTGGAGCCTTGGATGCAGGAGTGCAATGTATTGAGCACGGACAGATGATAACTGAAGAGACAGCAAAACTGATCAAGGAAAAAGACGCATGGCTTTGCCTGCAACCCTTGCTGAATGATGAAGACAGAATTCCATTTCCGGAAGGATCTTTCGAACAACAGAAATTCTTAACAATGACTGAAGGCACCGAGAAAGCCTACAGTTTGGCCAAAAAGTATGATCTGAAGGTCGCCTTTGGCACTGATTTGCAAAATGGTGCGGCGATTGCGGCCAAACAGGGGAAGTCGATGGCAAAACTCACAAGGTGGTATGAGCCATGGGAGATTTTGAAAATGGCAACCAGTACCAATTACGAGCTCTTCAAGATGTGTGGACCCAGAGATCCATATCCCGGTGAGAATGGCGTGATCAAGGAGGGTGCTTTGGCAGATTTGCTCCTGGTCGACGGCAATCCGCTCGAGAACTTAGATTTAGTAGCCGATCCGGAAAAGAACTTTGTGGTAATCATGAAGGACGGTAAGATATATAAGAATACACTGAAATAATCGAATTAATAAATCAAAATGTTATGAAAAAGCTAAAAAGTATGTTAACTGTTATTATCCTGTTTTTTGCAACAGGTTTTATAGCAAATGCACAGAATGAAGAAGTAACCTTAATTACCAACGTCAATATTTTCGATGGTGTAAACGAAAAACTACTGGAAGGTTATGATGTTTTGGTGGTGAAAAACCTGATTAAAAAAATCGACAAAGACATCAAAATTGCCAAAAATTATGAGATTGATGTAAAAACCGGTGGATACAAAGCCATGACCGGAGGATACCTTACTGATCTCTCGCCCTATGGAGAAAAAAATGCTGTAATGGTTTACGAACCCGAACAGAATGTGACAAAACAGGTATCAGTGAACGTTATCGATGGAGAAGGCCGCACTTTAATCCCTGGCTTAATCGATGCCCACTGGCACATGGCTCTGGCGGAACTGCCAATGAGTTCAATAATGACAGGTGACGCATTTGAGGTGGGAATTCGAATGTCCAAGGCTGCTCCTCATACATTACTGCGAGGATTTACTACTGTTAGAGACATGGGTGGCAATACATTTAGTCTCAAAAAACTAATCGATGCCGGAGTGGTTGAAGGACCGCGTATACTTCCTGCCGGACCAATGATAAGCCAAACAGGAGGGCACTTCGACTATCGTTTGCCTAATCAAGTACCTAATAGGTCCGGTCTAATAGATTATTGGGAACGAGTGGCGATTAACGCAGTAGCTGATGGTACCACCGAAGTTCGGAAGCGGGCTCGCGAAGCATTTATGTTGGGTGCAACCCAGGTTAAAATTGCCGGCGGTGGTGGAGTTGCTTCCAGCTATGACCCAATCGATGTGCGCCAGTATTCGCTTGAAGAAATGAAAGCCGTTGTTGATGTTGCTAACAGTTACAATAGCTATGTAGGTGCGCACATCTTTACAGATGATGCAGTTCAAACCGCAGTAAAAGCAGGAATTAAAAGTATTGAACATGGTATGCTCATTGGTCGGGAAACCATGCAGATGATGAAGGATAACGATGTTTGGTTGAGTATCCAACCTATATTAAACGATGAAGACGCAGAAACGTTTCCAAATCCGGAGTCGAACAAGAAGTTCGTAGAAGTAACAAAAGGAACCGAAACAGTATATCGTTTAGCCAAAGAAATGGGTGTAAAAATGGCCTTTGGAACGGATCTTTTTATGAGTGCAGAGGCTACTGCCAAGCAGGGTAAGTTACTATCCAAGCTCGATCGTTGGTTTACTCCTTATGAGGCGTTGAAAATGGCAACATCAGAGAATGCCGAACTGATGGAGTTATCTGGTCCGCGACATCCGTACAAGGAAGGTCCTTTGGGTGAAATAACAGAAGGCGCTTATGCCGACTTAATTATTGTAGATGGCAATCCACTGGAAGATTTGAGTTTAGTGGCCGATCCGGAAAAGAACTTTGTGGTAATAATGAAGGATGGCAAGGTATATAAGAACACACTGAAATAATCAAACTTAAAAATCAAAATGTTATGAAAAAATTAAGAAGTCTGTTAACTCTTGTTATCCTGTTTTTTGCAACAGGTTTTATAGCAAATGCTCAGAATGAACAAGTTACCTTAATCAAAAACGTCAACATCTTTGATGGTGTAAATGAACAACTACTGGAAGGTTATGATGTTTTGGTGGTAAAAAACCTGATCAAGAAAATCGAAAAGGATATTAAGATAGCAAAATCTTACGAAATTGATGTAAAAACAGGAGGCTTAAAGGAAAGACCAGGAGGATACCTCAATGATTTTTCTACCTCAGGAGATCAGGTTGTTATGGTATACGAGCCCGAAAAAAATGAAAAGAAAGAAGTTAATGTTAACGTTATCGATGGTGCAGGTCGTACATTAATGCCAGGGCTTATCGATGCGCATTGGCATACAACTTATGCTTACACTCCTGCACCGGTTCTATTTCTAAATCAAGGCGATATGCCAGAAGTGGCCATTCGTAGCATCACAGGGGCTGAAGAAACCTTATTGCGAGGATTCACGACAGTTAGAGATCCGGGTGGAAATCCGTTTGCTATCAAAAAACTAATTGATTCAGGTGAATATCCGGGACACCGCATTCTTCCTTCGGGACCATTTATGAGTCCAAATTCCGGTCATGCTGACTACAATGATAGACTGGATACGCCAAAAGATAAACGATTCCTCAACTATTGGGAAAGGAATATGATGGCAATGACTTCGGATGGAGTTGCAGAAGTTCAGCTTCGAACACGCGACATTCTGAAGTATGGTGCTACGCAAATTAAAATTTGTACAGGTGGAGGTGTTGCTTCTTTATACGACCCTTTAGATGTGAGTGAATACTCGGCAAGTGAAGTGAAAGCGGCCGTTGAGGAAGCCACTAACTACAACACTTACGTGCATTCGCATGTATATACCGACGAAGGAGTTCGGTCGTCCGTTGAAAACGGGGTGATGTGTATTGAGCATGGATTTTTCGCTTCGGAAGCCACCTTAAAGTTAATGAAAGAAAAGGGAGCTTGGATTAGTTTACAGCCTGTTGCCTTAGAAGACATGAAATGGGATGATCCAATCAGTCAGGCCAAGTTTGAGCAAATTATTGAAGGCATCGATTACGTATTTCGTACAGCAAAAAAAGTAGGTGTCAATCTTGCTGTTGGTAAAGACCATCTTTTTAGTGCTGAGACTGCAGACCAACAAAGCGAATACGTAGTTCGTCTGGGAAAATGGTTTACGCCTTATGAAGCTTTGAAAATATATACTTCTGAAAATGCTCGCCTTTTGGAAATGAGTGGCCCCCGCCACCCTTACCAGGAAGGACCACTTGGGGTGGTAAAAGAAGGCGCGTATGCCGATTTGATTATGGTAGATGGAAATCCGCTTGAGAACCTTGAATTGGTGGGAGACCCGGCTAAGAATTTTGTAATGGTAATGAAGGACGGCAAGGTGTATAAGAATACTATATCAGAATAAAATTTTGATTGATAGTTAATTACATCTGTTAATTATTAGAATATGATTATAAATAATAAACTAAGATTTTTATTAGTCTTAACAATCGCGATAATTTTGAATGCCTGCTCGCAGGTCGAAAATAATAAGACCGAAGATATTTCAACCAATGATGAAATGGCTGCTAAATATGCAGGTGAAAAGTCATCACTTACTGTTGCGGAGCATAAAAAGCTGTTGGAAGAAGGGTATCCCATACATCTTGTTCGGAGAGCTAAAGATTTATTCTCGTTCCGACACTTCTCGGTAGATGCATTGGATCATAAGGAAACAGCTGAGGATGATGCCTTGTACTATTTTAACTTTATGTGGGAATTTCTTCCGAGTGCGGTTGTGCCGGCATCTAAGAACACATTCGAATTGCCAAGAGTATTAAATCCGGAATTGGATAACCTTACATACTCGGATGTTGAAGGTAATTCATTCCCAAGCCTAAAAGAATTTATTGATTCTCCTGAATCCAAACTTCAGGGCATCATGATGATTCATAAAGGCAATGTTGTGTACGAAGAGTATCCCGGCATGCGCCCCAAGGACAAACATCTGTGGATGTCGGTAACAAAGGCACTTTCGGGGACATTGATGCTCGACCTGATTCAGAGTGGCAAAGTAGATTCTGAGGCACCCATTACTAAATATGTTCCAAGACTCAAGGGGAGTGCATGGGATAATGTTCCTGTTCGGTCTGTACTTACCATGACTACAGGGCTTAATTTAGATGATATAGCCGGCAACATGTATAAATCAGGCACCATGGAACAGCGGTATTATAAGGCATCGTTCGGAGACTACTACAATGGAAAAAAAGAGGACTGGATTGAGGTTATCCGGGAAGCAGAAAAGATTGCGGAGCCTTATACCAAGTATCAGTATGCCAGCCTGAATACTCAGGTTTTAAGTATTGCCATCGAAAACGTTACGGGTAAGAAATTTGTTGATTACCTCTACGAACGATTCCTTCAGTATGCGGGTACCGGAGAAATGGTGGCAAACTTGTTTCCCGATGGAAGTATTCATGCTGCTACCGCTATGAACTCCACATTGGAAGACATGGGCAGGTTTGGTCTTCTTTTCACTCCAACCTTCAAGAAAATTACAGGTAAGGAAGTAGCCTCTCCAAAGCTTGCGGAATATATGTTCGACATTATGGTGCCCTATGATATACTCTATGAAAGTGCCGTAGGTAAAACGGCCTATACATACCTCGGAACCCAGGATTTTTACGGTGGTGGCGCACAGTTTGATTTCTTGTGGGAAGATGGTGCCTTTTGCAAATTAGGACATAATAACCAGGGCATCTATATCGATCCGAAGCGTGAGTTTGTTGGAGTTTACTTTAGCGCATCGCTTGCGCCTAACCTTCCAATTGGGTTTATAAGAGCTGCAGCTTTAGCGTTGGATAAAAATGAATAATACTCTAAAAACACGAATCTATGAAAAAACTTTACACGATATCACTGCTGCTGTGCATGCAACTTTGCATATTTAGCTTATCTACAAATGCACAAGAAGATGAATCGGCTCCCAAAAGCGAAGCTGAAATCGCGAAAGAGTTATCGAACCCGAATACAACGCTTGGAACCATGGCTTTTCCCATTGACTATATTCACTACAATGGTGATTTGCCTGGTGCTTCAAGCCAAAACGGATTTTTGCTCAATTTTCAACCCAGTTTACCTATTCCTTTATCCGAAGGGGTGAATTTATTTGTGCGACCTTTAATACCAATCTATTTAAGCCAACCGGTATTTGGTGATAATGGTTTCGAGAATAAAGGAGTTAACTTAGGAAATATTAGCGCCGATGTTGCGGTTGGAAAAACGTGGCCTTCAAAAACTATTACCATTGTTGGCGTATTTGGTGGGTTTCCTACGGCCACGAACAAACAATTGCGTTCGAAATTTACAACAGTTGGCCCTGAGTTTATGGTGGCACAGATGTTTAACTGGGGGGTTTTGGGTGTAATGTTCAACCATGCCTGGAGCGTAAATAGTTATACTCCTGAAGATGACGTAGTCCTTGCAGCAACTCCAGATCAATACTGGATTTCAACTGCCAATAAGCAAACGGCGAGTGTAACAGCAGGACAATATTTTTATGTTGTCAATTTAAAAAATGCCTGGCAAATTACCGGGCAACCGACTTTTGCCTATAATCATAAAGCAGAAAAAGGAAGCCGCTTTACATTTCCTGTTGGAACGGGTGTTAATAAAGTGACCCGGTTTGGGAAATTACCTGTAAAACTTAGTGTTCAGTACTGGTACTACCTGGCGAGACCAGATGCTTTTGGCCCGCAACACCAGGTTCGTGTGCAAATTGCACCGGTTATTCCTTTGCCTTGGTAAGAGTGATAAATCAACGCATTAAAATGATTCTAATAACATAAGATCTATAAAATGAAATCTAATAAAAAACATTTATGTAAGTACTTTTTTCAAATCTTATTAGGAGTGCTTTTTATGTTGCAATCAGCTGTTGCACAGGATAATTACTCAAAATTGAGAGGTAGTCCGGAAGACAGTTTGTTAACCAAAAATTTTCCGGGAGCATGGAATTTGCCCGGAACAGATTTATATATGAAAATTGGTGGTTATTTTCGATTAGATGCCCTTTATGATTTTAACGGTGCAGGAAGCAGAAACCAGTTGTTAATTGGTCAAATACCTGTTGATGGAACTGAAGCTGCTAATGCCGGGCCATTCTTTAACATGCATGTGCGTGAAACCCGGTTTAATATAGACATAAGGCGTACCACTGAATTGGGCAGGCCTTTAAAGTTTTTTATTGAATTTGATTTCTTTGACGAATCGCTCAGTGCAGCCCAGCCACGTATGCGTCATGCCTTTGTAAAATATGGGAATGTACTTGTAGGGCAAACCTGGACAAATTTATCCGATTTGCGGGTATTCCCGTTTATTATGGACTTTTCTGCTGGCGATGCATTGTTTGGAGGTAGATCTGTACAGGTACGTTACGAGAAATATTTTAAAAAGCACTGGCAGTATAGTTTTGCATTAGAAATGCCCGGACTTAGTGGAATATATGCCCCTGATAACGATGCAGGTGCAAAGATGCCAACACTACCACTTTTTTCAATTAGGTTAAGCAATGAGCGTGACAATGGAATGCTTATGTTGGGAGCTCAGGCTGAACAATTACGATGGGATGGAAGAAAACAAGGTCCGGATGCCACAGCTTTAGGTTGGGGAGTGGTTTTCAATGGGCGACAATTTTTCACGAATCGGTTGTTTGCTACCTGGCATAGTTCTTATAATGTAGGTATGATTAGCCAAATTCTTGTTTTTGGTGGTACAGATCAGGGAGCAGTTTTATTACCTGACGGTGAACTATACTTGGAAGATGCAATTACACTCGCTATCGGAGGAGGATACCAATTGTCTAAATCCGTTTCCACCAATATTGCGTATGCCTACTTAAAAAGAGGAGATTTAACCTATCGTCCTGAAGATGCTTTAGAAAAAGGAGGCATGGGGCATTTTAACCTTATCTGGCAAATCGATCCCAAAGCTACAGCAGGTATTGAGTATGCCTGGGGGAAGGTACATACGCTTGAGAACTCCAAAGGAAATGCATCCAGACTTCAGGTAATGGTAAAATATGCGTTTTAGCCATTTGAAAATGCATCGCTGGCTGGCAGGTTTGAAAGTTGTGGTACTGAGTATTATTTAATAATGAATAGGATAATTAAAATATGAACTTAAAACGGTTGAAACAACTGGCAGTTTTTATTTTTGCTTCAATCCCTGTACTGACAGGGAATAGCGTATCTGCACAACAATTTAATTGCGATAATTACCTCACCATGCCTCATGGTACTGGTACTTTTGTTTTGTCAGCCGGCGAACGTAATTCAGCCATGTATGCCACTTTCAGTTTACTCCCCAGGTTTGAGCTGAATTTTTCAACTGCAATGTTTTGGGAAGACGAAAAAATTAGTTCACCTCAACATTTTAGCACCAATGTTTTCGCGAAGTATATGTTTTGGGTAAATAGCAGCAACACTGGGGGAGGTGCAGTTTTTCTGGGAATTGGTAAATCTCCTGGATATTATAATAAAACCGGCTATTCGGCATTTCACAAAAATTACTGGACCTCAGTTCCGGTGACCTTCCCTTTATTTCAAAATGCCATTTCGTGGGATATAATGCCTGGAGCTATGGTCGATTTTGACCACGGAAATAACAATGAAACAGCTTGGGGTTTTACCTGGTCAACACGATTGGCCATCTATAAAATTGTTCCCGAAACAGCGATTGTTGTCGAGGCTTATGGAACCGAAGGCAAGGCCTACTCAAAACCGGAGTATAAAATTGGACTAAGATGGGAACCTAACGATTATATCATCCCGGCGATATCTTACGGAGCCTGCTTCGACGGTAGCCAAGCCGCTGGCTTTGAAATTGGAATAATAATATTTACACCTCAATTTCTTAAAAAGGATTTCATTAAAAATAACCACATAATTTATTGAGGTCCCTTATTGAATTAAATCATGTGCGAGAAAGAAACAAATTTATGCAATTAAATAAACTATGAGAATTGTTTTTACCATAATCGCATTGAGCTTGTATAGCCTGGTAAACGCTCAGGACTGTAAGGAGATTTTATGGGAAGATCTGGTGCGAAAAATTGAATTTGATGATCCTTTTACAAAATTGAGCAGAAGTCAATTGGTAAAACTTGCACGCGTTGCCAGATTTCGTGATATGAAAGCGCTACCAAACATAGAAATTACTGATATGGAACAGGCTAAAAACGATAGTATTGAAAAACTATTAGAGGATGAAAATGTGGATATCGATGGGCTTTTAGCACGGCGACATGAGATTGAATTACTAAGGCAAAAAAAAGTAGAAATGGTTAATAACAGATTTAACCAACAAAATGTAGCTATAAACGGCTACATATTGCCACTTAATTTGGTAGACGAGAAGGTGTCCGAGTTTTTGTTGGTTCCCTGGGTTGGAGCCTGCATACATACACCACCACCACCCAAAAATCAAATTATTTATCTTGAATTGGCTGAGCCGGTAAAACCCACTCAACCCTTTCAGGCAGTTACGGTAAAGGGCACTATAACTACCAATACAAAGGTAAGTGATTTGTATTTGGTTGATGGACGAAGTCCAATAACATCAGGTTATGCTATGAAGAATGCCGACATAAAACTTTATATAAATTAATACTAGAAAAGAGGGACAGTAGGAATACTTTAAACTAAGCGTATGAGAAAACAAAAGATTCTGGTTCTTTCCTTTGCTTTTCTTTTGTCCACAGTACTGGTGTACGGACAGGAACAGAAGCAACGAGAAACCAACGATATTGCCGGTCCTTCTTCAGTAGGTAATCAAATGAAATCGGATATAATTTCCAGAAAAGCCAAAGTAGGATGGTATTTTCTCGATAGCCTCGATGCAGCAAAGGACCGTTTTTACGACAAAACCGGATTCAAGGCAAATCTGGATTATAACTCACAAATTATGGGGGTTACAAAAGCCATCGGTAACAACATTGGAGCCAGTGGCGTATTGCGACTCTATGGGAAATGGGACTTTGTACGACGAGGTACTCCGTTTCAAGGGGGCTTAGTATTTAATCTGGAACACCGCCATAAATATACCGAAAATCCACTCAGAGAATATGGAATTCTTGATGTTGGTTACGCCGGATTGATACAATCTGTATATAACGACGATAAATTCAGAGTTACAAACCTTTATTGGCGTCAAACCTTTGGCACTAATAAAGTAGTTGTTTATGCCGGGTTTGTGGATATGACTGACTGGACCGACATACATGCCGCTGCGAGTCCCTGGTCGAGTTTTAATAACATGGTATTTGCCACAGGTTCCGTAACAATTGGAGGTGGTTATCCGGGTGGCTCTTTGGGGCTGATGGTAAGTGCATGGCTGACAAAGCAGGTATATGTGGTGGGCAGCTTTACCGACATAAATGGAAAAGCTACCGAGTTTTGGAAAGGTTTTGATACTTTTTTTAACAAGTTCGAAACTGTAAAAACTTTAGAGCTGGGCTATACCCCGGGTTTAGAATATGTATTCTTTAAGAATGCTCACCTTACATTTTGGCAGGTGGACAAACAAACAGGAACAGGAATACCGAGTGGGTGGGGTATAGCCGGATCTGTTAGTTGGGGAATCGGAGAGAAACACCTGCCATTTATCAGAGGAGGATATGCAAACGAGGGAGGAGCATTTTATAAAGGCTCTGTAAGCGTAGGATATTCATACAATATTGCCGGCCCAAATACATTCGGTATTGGATTTAACTGGAACCGGCCAAATCCGGGCATATTTGGTGATGGTTTGAAAGATCAACATAGCTCAGAAATATTTTTCAAATGGCAGGTAACGCACCATTCTGAGCTTACGCCGAATATTCAGTTAATTGGAAACCCCGCTTTTAACTCAAAGGATAATTTCACTACCCTCTTTGGCTTAAGGGCAAGAGTGTTTATTTAGTTTTCAAAATTTTAAAACAATACTTATGAAATCAATTGATGTTTTTTTGCAAAAGGTGTTCAGATTAACTTTGTTTGTAATATTGGCTTTTTTGTTCGGTGGGACTTTATTTGCACAAGATTATGATCTTGTAATTCTTAATGGACGGGTTATGGATCCGGAAACGATGCTGGATCAAGTTCTCAATGTAGGTGTGAATGATGGCAATATTGCAATCATTACTTCAAAGAAAATTGAAGGAAAGGAAACCATTGATGCAAGCGGACTGGTTGTTGCTCCCGGCTTCATTGATACACATTTTCATGCCTTAGACGGTTTGTCGATGAAGATGGCAGCACGTGATGGCATCACTTCTGGTATGGATTTGGAAATTGGTGCTACCGGAGTGGAAGCCTGGTACAAAGCAAAAGAAGGTGCCTGGCCAATAAATTATGGAACAGGCGTAAGTCATGAAGGAGTGCGTATTCTGGTTCATGATCCGGAAGTGGATATGCCGGAATGGGCGGATTGCCCCGGATTCCTTGGGGAATACAGAGCTGAGGCTTGTGAAGATGGAGTATGCGGTTGGCAGGATACCGAAAGTGATGCGGAACATCTTAATGAAATCTTAAAAATTATGGATGAGGGTTATCAGGAAGGAGCTCTCGGTTTTTGCTCTACTGTGGGTTATATGGTAAAAGGAGTGACAACATTTGAGATGTATAAGTGCCAGGAATTGGCTGCTAAATATGGTCGTTTATCAGAGGCTCATGTTCGATTTCATGCCAATCCGAGTCATCCACAGGGATCATTAGGTACAGATGAAATCCTAGCCAATGCACTTAGTTTGAATGCACCGCTTATTGTTGCGCACAACAACGAATTTGGTTGGTGGGAAAACGAAGAAAAACTCCAAAAGGCGCGTAAGCAGGGGTACAATGTATGGTCAGAGTATTATCCATACGAGGCTGCTTCCACTTCCATTTCGTCAAGTTTTTTTGAGCCCGAATTGTACAAAAATGTTTTTGGTTTGGTTTACGAAGAGACCATGTATGATCCGGTAGATGATAAGTTCCTGACTCAGGAGGAATTCCTTAAAACCAGAAAAGAAGATCCAAGCAGATTAATGGTAATATTTAGTCCCGACCGTAAAAAGTGGATGCCTAATTTCTTGCGTATGCCACATATGACAGCTGCTTCAGATGCTATTTTTTCAGGAAGAGGAATTGATTCGTGGGATGTACCCTACGAAGAATACCAGGGACACCCCAGGACTGCCGGAACAAGAGGTACAGTATTAAGGTTAGCACGAGAAGAAGGTGTGCCTTTAATGTTTACTTTATCACAATTATCATACTGGTCAGCCAAACATCTCGGAGATGCGGGTATAGAAGCCATGCAGAAAAGAGGTCGTATGCAAGAAGGTATGGTAGCAGATATTGTAATTTTTGACGCTAAAAACGTTACCGATAATTCTACTTACAAAAGTGGTTCGCAAGGATTACCAACTACGGGTATACCCTATGTGATTGTGAATGGCCAAATGGTGGTGAAAGAAAATAAGTTTCAGAAAATATGGGCTGGTCAGCCAATTCGTTATGAGCCAACCGACAAAAGTAGATATGTGCCCATTACCGCCGAGGATTGGAAGAAACAACATACTATCACAACCATCACAATTGATGATGGAGGTGCAGCTGGTAAATAGAATAAAATTGTTTAGAACGGTTTTAAATAATGGTCGTATTGTTATGGGAAATCTTGTAAATAATGAGTATTTTTAAACAAACGCATAAAATCGTAACTGCAGATGTCGTCTGTTTTATACGGCAATGCTTAAACAGAACATACATGTATAAATATTTTCTCTTATTCCTATTTTTATTTTCTGGTGTATGTTCGCATGCGCAAAGCGATTCTACCGCTACAGAAAAAAATAAAAAGAAGTTCTCGTTGCGCGACCCGGAAGACAATGCCATTGATTTAAGTTCGTATCTCATTGATTTTAAAGGCGTTATGCCCGTGCCGATTATCATTACAGAACCGGCAGTGGGATACGGGGGAGGTGTAGCACTTATCTATTTTCATAATCGTAAGAAGAAATACAATAGCTATGTAGCTCCTAATCTGACCGGTGTTGCCGGTTTAGGTACGCAAAACAAAACATGGGGAGCAGCTGCATTTCACACCCATATTTTTGGAGAAAACCGTGTTCGTACTACTACTGCATTTTTTCTTCCCAAAGTTCGTTACGATTATTATGGAAATGACAGTGAATTGTTGAGCAAGAATCCGGTAACTGTAAAGCTAAACTCGTGGGGCGTCTTTCAAGAGGCAGAGCTCCGAATTGCTGAGTCGAAATTTTATGCAGGCTTGGCTTATATGTACTTTAAAAGCAATGTGTCGTTTGACACCATACCCGGGAAGCCTTTGGTGAATTTAATATTAAGCCGGCTTAATAGTAATTCGGTAATAAGCACCATTAAACCCATGCTTGTTTACGATAGCCGCGACAATAATTTCACACCAACAAAAGGTATTAATTCCGAGTTGTCTATCAGTCATTCGGCTAAATGGTTGGGATCCGATGATACATACAGCACACTTAAAACCGATTTTTATGGCTATTTACCTATCGGTTCAAAAGTTTTCTCTGGCTGGCGTTTTAATGGGAGTTACATGCTGGGTGAAGGACCTTTTTACGCTTATCCTTTTGTGTCGTTAAGGGGAATTCCGGCCATGCGCTACCAAAGCGACAATGTGCTTGTGGCAGAAACAGAATGGCGGTATAATTTTTACAGACGCTGGTCGGTGGTTGGTTTTACCGGGGTAGGCAAAGCATTTAAAGATTTGGACACCTTTAGCCACATTGATTTTACTTATACCGTAGGTAGCGGAATACGTTATAAACTGGCGCGTTTGCTGGGCCTTCATTCAGGAGTGGATTTTGCCATGGGGAATGGAAAAGATTTTGCCTTCTATATTGTTTTCGGAAGTTCGTGGTAGGAGAAGAATGTGAAAAAGAATGAATATTAATTAGATAGAGTTATGATAAAGAAATTAAGTTTAATGTTGTTAACGGTGGTGCTGGTTTTTGTTTCCTGTGAGCAACCCATGGACCCTTTAGTAGAATCGGTTAACCAAACCAAAGCACTATTACATGCCAATCAATGGCATGTTGATGATTTTAGCATTGAACTAAAAGATGAAGACATCCCTCCTCCCATATTGTGGAACCTGGCCGATTCTTTGAGTATGGCCGGGATATTCGATCTGGATGATATGGTTTTTGATGCTTCCGAAATGCGAAAAATGATTGTAGAATTTACGCCTGATGGTAAAATTGTTCCTTTAAATGAGGAAACACAATGGCTGAAAACAGACGACGAACACATTGCCAGCTATTTTGTGATTAACGACCAATCATTGCGGATTAAAAACAACAAAGTCACGCTGCATTACAAGTATTTTTACTATTCCGATGAAAACCAGTTGTTGCTTACCGTTACCGAAAATGAGGCTGCATCCTTAATCTCGGATATCAACGAAAAACTTATCGATCGTATTTCAAATCAATCGCCAGATAAATTGGCAGATATTATTACATCGATACTTTATAATAACGAAGCGCTTCACGAAATTATTAATAACGCACTTGTAGATATGATTTCGGGGAAACTTGATTTTATTAATGACATCAATCCCGATGAAGCTTCGAAATATTTGGCTGAAGAAATCTTAATGGCACTTCAGTCCATCGATTGGGAGACAAAACTTACGGAAATCCTAAAAGAAGAACTGGAGAAAATTACCGGCATTGATGCCGAAGCCGTGGCGCAGCAAATGTCGACCGCCATTGCCTTAAAAATCAACGAATCACTTAGTGTTGAAAATATTTATGATTTCGTACTTCCGTATCTTGATAATCTGGTTTCGAATCCCGAACAAAGTTCTGAGCAAATTGCCCAGCTTATTGTACAACTGTTTTTTACGGTTTTTAACCAGGATAATCTGCAAACCATAATATCAAATGCCTGGACCGATTTTACCATGTTAAACGATGAGCAGGTAGCCGAAATATCGGCAAAACTCACCAATATTGTTCAGGATTTATGGATAAACGAAGATGCTTTGGTTTCGTTACTATTGCCGTTTACCCAAAAAATTGATGAAACTTCGATACTCAAAATGGGTGAGCTGGCAGACCAGGCTACGGAATCAATCAAGGTGTTGGTAGGCAAAATAAATGAAACCTTCCCCGACCTGAACTTGACACCTGACTACGAAAATTTAAACAGCTCGATTAAAACGATTTTTATTGCCGCCAAGCCGGCCATTGGTTTGGCAGGTGGCCCTGAAAAAGCTGCCCAGGGTGTAGCCAATATCGTGTTGGATAACTTCATCACAACCGAATTGTTGAACAATACATTTAGCTCTGCCATAAAATACCTGCAAACCATCGATGCCGAGATGGTTGGCGAAAAGATAGCAAGCTGGTTGGTGAACCTCGAAGAGAAACTGGCACCGGAAATTATTGAAAATTTAAAACAATTGTTTGGGCCAATTTTTGAAAATATAAATCCTGAGTTTACCGCCTTTAAAATTGCCAAAGCCTTAAATGGTTTTATTAGCGAATCAGTAACGCCGGAGGCTTTGAACAATCTGATTTACCCAATTCTGAAAGCATTTACCGAAATTAATGCCGAGGCAGTAGCCAATTTTATCGCCGTAAAACTTTTGGAATCCGACCTTATTAATGGCATCATAAATCAAGAAAATCTGGAACAAATACTATTGCCTGTTTTAACAGCAATCTCGGATTCAGACACTGAAGAAATTGCTCAAAGCCTGATAGATGCAATTCTAAACACAGGAATTTTTGAAGATATTCTTACTGAAGAAAGAGCATCAACTCTCATTGCTGTGTTAATTTATAATGCATCTTGGGAAGAAGTGAAAATCGTAAACAATTTTAAAGAAGCTACAATAATCCTGCGTCATGAATAAATACCTAGCCATTTTTACAATAACATTAATTTTTGGGCTTTTTGCTACGCGTGCAAACGGCCAAGGTGCTGTCCCCCATAGAAACCTCAACGATGTATATCAACAATACACTGATAGTTTAAAACGTACGCCTTACCGTTGGCATTGGCCTCTAATGGGGGCAAAACTGAAGAAGCTTGGTTTCGACTTGCCCTATCCAAACGGGGTCATGGTAAACTATGCCTATTCTCAACAATACCTAACCCTGAGTGATGTGCATGTAGGATTTGATCCTAATAATTTAACACCAATTGATGGATTTGCCCGGTTTAGTAAAATACAGGCAAATGTTAATGCCATTTCTGTACGTTACGATTTTTGGTTGCTTCCCTTTGTTAATTTTTCAATACTTGGAGGCCGCATAAATGCTGACACGAATGTTGATTTAGGTTTGCCTTTCGAAGCCAGTTTTGTGGCTCATTCACAAGGTACATCCTTAGGTTGGAATGTAGTTGCGGCGGCTGGTATGGGGCCAATTGTTGTTAACGGCGATTTTACACAGGTTTTTACCTGGACTGCCAACACCGATAAACCCTCAAAAACCAATGTAATTGGTGCAAGGTTAGGACACATGATTCGTTTCAAAAATACGCCCTACCGTAACTTTGTGGTACTTGCCGGAGGACAATACCTAAAGCTGAATAAAGCAAGTACGGGGATGGCAGATTTAGAAAAAGTGGCAGGTATTACGCCCGGGGACAAAGCTCGGGTAAGCGAACAATTAGATGATTGGTATTTTGGTCTTCCGGGCAGGGAGCAGGAGATTTTAGGTGGACTATATCAGGGCTTAGACTCTTGGTTAAATAATACGGGGGGAACGAATCTACATTACACCTTTAATAAAAAATTACACTATCCGTGGAGTATGACGGTTGGATTTAACTACCAGCATAACAAACGTTACCAGTTTACAAGTATGTACAGCTTTTTAGGTAGCCGTAATCAGTTTACTTTCGGAGTTACTTATCGTTTTGGTTTCAGAGGTAAAAATTATTTACAAGGGCTTACGCTTTAATAAAAAGTAGTCTAAAGCAAAATAAATGAATTTTCACATTCAAATAAATACAAACAACATCTTTTCTCAAAGGTCGGGGGGCATTTGTTTTACTGGTCTTCAGAAAATTCTGTTACTACTATTTTTTTTGCTGAACCTTACATTCTTAACATACGCTCAACGTCCGGGACAAAGCATTCGGAAAATGAATAAAATGATGGATGAGCTGTACTACGACAAATCGGATACAAGCAGGCTTAGCAATCAACAAAAAGGCATACTCCCAATTCCAATTATAGTTACCGAACCTGCGCTTGGTGGGTTTGGAGGTGGTGTGGCACTTGGGTATCTGCATTCAAACAAACGCAGTTATAGAAAAGATACACCTGCAACCGTTACGGGTATTTTTGGAGGAATGACCATGAACAAGTCGTGGTTATATGGAGTGGCACATTCGGGAACCTTTCTCAACGACCACATCCGATATACAGGAGGAGTGATCGATTCAAGAGTTAACATTGCCTTTTACAGAGAGTTTTTATCTGTAACCATTCCGCTTAAGGTTCGAATGGATATGTGGGGTACAGCGCATAAATTATTATTCCGGCTGGGCGAGACTAACTTGTTTTTGGGGCCACGGTATATTTTCTCTAAAACCGTGAGTCACCCGGATATATCTACAAGTAATCCCGGTTTGGACTCTTTAATCAACAGTATAACCGGTAGCTCTAAATTGGGCTTAATGGGTGTAGTATTCAGCTTTAAAAATGTCAAAAATACCTTTTCGCCGGATAGGGGCTTTGATGTAGGTTTATATCTCGATTATAACGCCACTTTTTTTGGGGGTGATGAAAATTTTCTAAAATCGGAAGCTTATGCTAAGTACTATTTTCAGCCAGTACCTAAGCTATATGGCGCCATACGTTTCGAAGGAGAATTTATTGAAAGTAATGCGCCGTTTTATGCTATTCCTTACATCGATTTACGAGGTGTTCCTGCTATGCGCTACCAGGGAGACAATGTGATTTTAACGGAAACGCAATGGAGATGGGCTTTTTATAAAGATTTGTCGGTACTTGGTTTTGTGGGAACTGCAAAGGCGATGAATGATTTTTCGAATTTTAATGATGCAGAATGGATATACAATTATGGGGGGGGGATACGATATACTTTAAAAAAACTATTTGGAATAAGGCTTGGCGTTGACACGGCGTGGAGTAACGAGGATTTTGCCTGGTATATTTCAGTTGGAACCTCTTTTTAGTTATTTTAATACCGTGTTAGAACCAATTTTATGAAGCAGATAGAAATAAAAGACCTGGAGTTTAAATGGAAAGGGCAGGTAGACGCACTTCTGAAAATAGACCACCTTAAGATTGAAAAAGGGAAACGATTCTTTTTGCAGGGAGAAAGCGGTAGCGGAAAAACCTCGTTATTAAGCCTGCTGGCAGGAATAAACGCGCCGCAAAAAGGGCTTATTGAGTTGCTGGGGCAGCCAATAAATAAAATGAAGACACATGAACGCGACGAATTCCGTGCCAAGCATATAGGATATATTTTTCAATTGTTTAACCTGGTTCCTTACCTATCGGTAATCGAAAATGTTACCTTGCCCTGCCAATTTTCAAAGCACAGAAATAATGCTTTTGCATCAGGTAACAATGCAAAAAATGAAGCCATTCGCTTGCTCAAACATGTTGGGTTGGCCGGTAAAGATGTTTTGCATAAACCGGTAACCGAATTAAGTGTTGGTCAACAACAACGTGTTGCGGCCTGCCGAGCCCTTATCGGAAACCCGGAGATTATAATTGCCGACGAACCCACTTCTTCGTTGGATGAGAAAGCACAACAAACCTTTATTCGTTTGCTTTTGGCAGAATGTTCCGCTAACGAAACAACACTGATTTTTGTGAGCCACGATGCCAAATTTTCGCATCTTTTTGATAAAAGTGCGCGCCTTGAAAACGGCGAAATTGTTTATACCGAACAAAAAAGCAAGGGAGGTGCAAAATGAAATTCATTTTAAAGCTTGCACTAAAAAGTATCCGCTATCGGAAAGCCGCACTATTACTCAGCATTCTCTCCATCTCTTTAAGCGTAATTTTATTACTCGGGGTTGAACGTATCCGTTCGGGAATTCACGATAGCTTTACCAGCACCATTTCGGGAACCGACCTGGTGGTGGGAGCCAGAACCGGAAATATTTCATTGTTGTTAACTACCGTTTTTCATATTGGTTACACCAATCAGAATGTCAGTTGGGAAAGTTATGAAGCTATTTCTTCCTCGCCTGAAGTGTCGTGGGGTATTCCTCTTTCGCTGGGTGATTCGCATAAAGGATTTCCAGTGTTGGGAACGACTGCTGACTTTTTCGCCCATTATAAATACGGTCATAACCTTGCTGTTCAACCAAAAACAGGAAGCACAAATATTGAGGAAATGAATTGTGTTCTTGGATCAAAAGTGGCAAAGGAACTGGGTTATGAAGTTGGCGACAATGTGGTGGTAACGCATGGCATGGGGAAAGAAGAATTTATGAAACACGATGATGAACAGTTTGTGGTAACGGGGATATTGGGTTCTACCGGTACTCCGGTTGACCAAACCGTTTTTGTTTCGCTGTTTGCCATGGATGCTATACATTCGCATTTTTACGGGCAAGAGGAAGAAGAACACGATGTTTTTGAAGATGTCTTAAATAGTCACGAGGGACATCATCATCAAGAGGAAGAACCCAATTCTATTACCGGGTTTTTTATGGGACTTAAAAATCCTGCAGATATACTGGCTGTTCAACGTAAAATAAATAATTATAAAATTGAACCTTTAACGGCAATTATGCCTGTGGTTACTTTAACTGAACTTTGGAACATTGTTCGTCCCGTTGAAAAAATGCTGATGGTTATTTCTGTTTTGGTTTTAATTGTCGCGCTCGGAGGAATTCTGGCCACTTTAATTACCAGCTTAAATGATCGAAGACGCGAGATGGCCATTTTACGTTCGGCAGGAGCAAAACCCAAACATATTTTTGGATTGATCCTAATCGAAACCATTGCGGTAATTTTAAGCGGGATACTTAGTGGAATAATAATATTACAAGCGGTGGCGATACTGAGTAAAAACCTTGTGGCTGAAAAATTAGGACTAATGATCCCGATGGAATGGTTCACCATAAACGAACTGCTTTTGTTGCTTAGCATTTTACTTCTGGGCACTTTGGTGGGTATACTACCTGCTTATCAATCGTATAAAAAATCAATGTCGGATGGACTTACCGTCAAAAAATAAAAACGTAAATATGAAATTAATTGGAATATTTTTTTTGGTAATAACAGGCCTTGTAGGCAAGGCGCAGGATTTTAAGGAACTATCATGGTACGACCTTGCGCCAAAAGTAGAATTTGATGATCCCTTTACAAGATTATCAACTGAACAGTTGCACAGTTTAAGTCAGATCGCAAAATACAGGGAAAAAGTTGCACCAATCGATACTGATTCGAGGATAAAAAAACAAACTAAAATTGATAGTCTGGAACAGGTATTAATTGCTGAGAGCGTAAATATTGACAGTCTGTTAAGTTTGCGGACCAAAATTACCGAGTTGCGCAAAGAAAAGGCAGAAACAGTAAACTATGAACTTGACAGTACCGAAATAAGCATCTCTGGTTATTTGCTACCTTTAAATTATGTAGATAATAAAACAACCGAATTTTTGCTGGTGCCTTGGGTAGGTGCTTGTATACATACTCCGCCACCTCCCAAAAACCAAATTGTTTACTTAACATCGGAAAAAGGTTATGAGGTTAATTCTCGTTTTGAAGCAGCAACAATAAAAGGCCATATGCAGTTAGAAGACAAAACCTCTTTACTTTTTTTAGTCGATGGGTCTGATAATATTTCAACCGGTTATTCGATTCTGGATGCTGAGATTTCGAAATATGAGCAATAAAAGGTTCTCAAAAGGACTTTTGCCATTTATTCAGAAGGAGGATACAATGTTTGTATATGGAGAAAACGTATAATCTTAAATATTAAAGTATGAGAAAATTAAATTACATCTTAATCATTCTGTTTTGTGTCGTGATAATTTCCTGTACGAATCAGAATCAATCCAATCATGAAAATTTGGAAATTGTAGAGACGTTCCAGAAGGCTTTTGAGGATCATGACATCAATGCAATTAAATCGGTTTTAGCTGACGATTATGTTGGATACGGTCCGTCGTTGAGTGATTCAATAAATAAAGATGACGCGTTACTGATTTGGGAGCACAACCTGGATTTTATGTACGAGAAAGTTGCGATGAATGTTGAAGAGACTGTTGGAGTATCAAATGTAGAAGCAAAAGATGGCGGGCAATGGATCTCAAGTTGGGGAACTTTAACATTAAAATTCCAGCAAAAAGGTGACGAAACAAAAATATGGGCCAACCAGATCTTTCTGGTTAAGGATGGTAAAATAAAGAAGACTATTATATTTTATAATGAGGCGGATGCTTTACGTCAGGCAGGTTATAATTATGTTTTCAAAGAACCTGTACGTTCTAATAAATAATGTTTCTCAAAGTTTCAATTAAAGAGAGCTTTCAAAGTAACTATACGTTGAGGTGGCAACAGTAAAAGACTGAAGCCAGTTCTCTTTTTTAACTATTGTACCGATAATATTAATCGGACAATGCGAATTACAGGTCGAAATATATAAATATAAAGAATGATAGCTATGAAATACATTTCTCTTTTGGGGCTTCTGCTTCTTCTTTATCCATGCCTCGTGTCGGCTCAACAGAAAGAAGCCAAAGTTGACAGTACGTATACTCCTTATGAATTACTTTCCAGTTACTACAATGGTAATTTTCATCCATTTAAAAAGAAAAATATTTATATCGGAGTTGACTTTAATATAGAGGATAAAAAGCTGGAAAACACCGACTATATCATTCAAAAAATATTGGATGGAGAACGACTCAATTATGATATCCATTTAAAAGGCGGATATTACACAGGTGATTATGGGATGGTTGGGATTAACTTTAACTATTTCAACAATCGCTTTGATGGGATCATATTTCAAGATCCGGACACAGTAAGTTCAAATTCAATTTCTCGTGGATTCGCTTTTACTCCAAATTTCAGATCTTCTGTACCATTGACCTCTAATGAAAGGTTGAGTTTTTTTGCACAATTCGGTATTACATTTGGTGTAAGTAATGAATTGAATACTACTACCAAGAATATGGATGAAATTGAACGGATTTATACCGACAACTTTAATTTCAGGTTGGGGGTAAGTCCCGGTTTAACATTTTTTGCAATGGAAAATTTTGCATTTGAGGTGCAATTGGATCTGTTGGGTTACGAACTCAATGCAGCAAAAAGAAAAATTAATGGTATTGAAGAATCAACTCAAATTCGTCAAAATGTAAACTTTGAAATCGACATTTTATCCCTTCAGCTAGGTTTAGCCTATTACTTTGGCGAAGGTTTACGTAGATAGATATATCAATATTAGTGTTTTAATTGAATGTGAATTGTAATCATAAATAGGAATAAAATTCAAACTTAAATTCGAGAGAAATGAAACGGATCTATCTTTCACTATTTATATTGACCCTATTATTTTCTTGTGTTAATGAAGATTATTTTGGAAAATCATCATATGGGAATATCAAACAGTTTATGGTGAGTAATCAGTCAGGATATGCAACGATTGACAATACTTTAAAACTGATTACTGTTGAGATCCCTGCGGGGGTAGATTTAACAGAAGTAAGTATCGTAATCTTTGAAATATCAACTTTTGCTCAGGCTGATGTCTCAGTTGGAGATAAATTGGATTTGAGCGATGACGCTACAATTCTTGTTACCGCAGAAGATGGTACAATCCATAATTGGACCGTTAAATCGTTTGTTGCTTCAGCGACACCACAGCTCGATAACTGGGATTTAAATGAATGGTACAAAACGTCATCGGGTTATTTTGAGCCTGGAGCAGATGCTGCAACCACCATTTGGAGAACAGGTAATCCGGGTACACAAATACTGAATAAGCTGGCAACGATTCCGTACGATATGGGAAGTGGTAACCTTGCAGCACATCTCGAAACACTTGATAATGGGAAACTGGCAGGGACCTTCGGTGCCCCCATATCGGCAGGTTCTATTTATACCGGAGTGTTTGATTCTGAAAAAATAGATCCGTCCAATCCTCAGGCTGCTATTGATTTTGGAACTCCTTTCGTAGGGCGACCGATAAAAATACAATTTAAATATAGTTATCAGCCTGGAGATGTAAATAAAGACAAGCAAGGAAATGTGTTATCGTATGGAGATGCCTGTGATATTTATGTACTGCTCGAGGTAAGGTTAGGTGGTAAAACAGAACGGCTGGCGACAGCCTGGTTCCGAAGTGATCAAACTCAGGATGAATTAACAAATAAGGAAGTAGTTTTTACATACGGAGAGCTTGATGATAACTTCCCTGAATATATGTTTCCGTTGGATCATGGATTTGTCAGTGCAGACTCGGCTCAATTTATATTACCAACTCACATTACCTTTGTCGCCTCCTCCAGTTTTGATGGGGCTAATTTCGCCGGAGCTATTGGTAGTAAGCTAATCATTGATGATATCGTGATGGTATATGAATAACCTTTAAAATTGTAAAAAAAAGTAATGGAAAAAAAGAGTGCTGAAATTATTGTTAGTCACAGACAGGTATTTCCTAACGATGCCAATCCAACTGGAAATATGTTTGGTGGTCGTATAATGGAAATCATGGACGTGACCGCAGGTATTACAGCTGGTCGTTATGCTTCGAATGCTCATCATTGTGTAACTGCTTCTGTAGAAACGGTTCAATTTAATCTTCCAGTACATATTGGTGATACTTTGAAGTTTGTTAGTCAGGTGGTTTATACAGGGCATAGTTCTATGGTTATTCGCGTTATTGTTCAACGGTTTAACCGCAACACTCAGCTGGATGAAACATGCACCAATGCGCATCTGATCTTCGTTGCCATCGATGCTGATGAAAAGCCTATGCCAGTGCCTGAATTAGACATTACTTCTCCCGAGGCTAAAAGAGCCTGGGAAATTGGCTTAAAGGTGCGTGAGAAATCATTAAAGATTAAATCGATGAATGAGTCCTCATAATACATAGTTAAGGTAGGGGTGGAGTTGTAAATAGACTGAATTAGAATTCAGTGCCCTTGTGGACAAGCTAACAGCGTGTTGCCAAGTGTAAGTTATTCGCTAGTAAGATGTTTATGCTTAGGGATAAAAAAAGGGAAAAAGCTAAACGTCTGAGCTTTAGCCTTTCCCCTTATCTAACAACTGAATAATGATCAGTTAAACCATAATAAGGGTTTATAATCTATATCGTAATCAACCTTAGTTTTATTAATAATTACAGGTGGTTCTTTCTTTTCATGTTTCTGTTCATTTAATAAATTAAAGTCTGCGATTTCGGCCCAGTGTGTTGAGATAATTGGATATTCATTGTTAATTACAGATTCCAGTGCTGTATAATATATATTTGTAGTATCGAAATTGAATTTGGGACTATTACTAATTTTATCTGCCACAGCAGCTTTCTCTGCATCAAGATCGTAGGTGGTGTAAAAATCGAAATTTTCTTCTTGTAAAGAACCTCCTTGGTAGTAATGCATGTTTTCTTCTTTCCTGTTCTAATTTGAAAAAGTTGCCACAAGTGACATTTTTCTATTGTTTGATACTCGTTGCAATACAGGACTTTCGAATAGTGTAAATGGCATAAAAATGTTTTGATTACTTCTTTTCATATCTATTTGTTTATTAATGTTATTACTGATACAAATTTAGGTGTAAATACCTTGTGGGTCAGGCCGTTATGGTTCATTCGTTATCCCTTTTAGCTCATCATTTAAAGTGTTATTTGCTTTATAATTTTAAGGATATAAGGTGAAATAAAGAGAGACAGCCCAGGATGGACTGCCCCTCATTTAAAACTAGCGTAATAACAAACAATTGTAATTGATAATCTCTTATTTAATGTGTTTTTCTCATTTCGTGAAAAACTTATCCTAAACATGTTTTATTCTTATCATCTCATTCGTGCCGAACTAGGCATTGGTCGTGCCGCTGGCAGTGATGGCCTTGACGGACGCATTGCTGGTTGACTCGGCCTGGTGACGGGGCGTGAAGGTCGTACACTCGGTTGAACCGGTCTTGTAGCCGGCCGGGTCGGTCGCACATTTGGCCGTTCTGGCGTAACAGAAGGGCGAGATGGTCTTGTTACCGGGCGGCTTGGTCGAGTACCTTCTTCTAT
The DNA here is from genome assembly GCA_026671195.1 of Draconibacterium aestuarii. GTDB lineage: Bacteria > Bacteroidota > Bacteroidia > Bacteroidales > Prolixibacteraceae > Draconibacterium > Draconibacterium aestuarii. The sequence continues at coordinate 155,724 of JAPOHD010000012.1, forward strand.
CGGTAAGATAGATGGTTGTCCTGGCCGACTTGGTCTGTCAATGGGGCGATCTGGCCGTTGCCCATATGGCGGACGATGATGCGGAGGTTTGTGATGTGGTGGCTGATGGTATGGCGGACGATACATAGGAGGTCTGTAGCCATACCAATTCCAGCGCCAGTTCCAGTGCCAATAAAACGAAGAACTATACCAGGGTGAATATACAGGAACCCAGCCATAGAAAGAATCGTAGAAAAATCCAGATACATAGGTCATTGGGTGATGATAGTAATGTCCATACCAACCGCGGTAGTGGAATCCGGTTCCAAATACTATCGTTGGTCCATTAATGTATGATCCTGTATAGCCTGATGTATAGCCCGTGTAAACTGTTCTGTCAGTATTCTTATAAACATATACATGTTTAATGTTATAGAGGGGATTGTCGGCAGGAATATTTTCAACACCTTCCGGACGTTGAGTGGCTATTTGCCACGGACCATTAGGTGTTGATGAAGAGTACCATACTGCATCATCTACTAAATAATATTTATTATTCCACAATAGTATCGCGCTCGAAGTATTTACAGCATATTTTAATGGGGTTCCCTCAATTTCTGCAAATTCAGGATTTCCATTATATTCTATCTTTTTATCCAGCGTTGTAGAGATATCTTTCTTTGTAATTTGAGGTATTTGGGCATCTCGAACCGCATCTACAGCGGCTTTAGTTCCAGGTACACTTACCAGTACACTGCTTTTTTTGTGATCTTCCGGAATTTTAGCAAAATCCTCAGGTAAATCATCTGGCGCTACATATTGCCATTTTCCTTCCAGTTTATCCGATACAAACCATCTACCCGAAAACAGAGAGTAAAAGTTATTGGTATTTAAATCCCTGAACAGTTCTGCATTAGAATTTTCTACAAAAACGAGGTTTGTATTAGGAATGAGTACATATTTAGGAGAGCCTTCCGTTGATATAAGAACGGAGGGTTCGGTAGTTACAATTATATCAGGAACGATTTTTGCCTGAACTTGCTCATTTTGCATACTGTCATATAAGTCAGGTGCATGTTTTTTTACTACTCGTTTAGTGCCACTAGGCACGTTATCTGTGTATTCCCATCCGCTGAGTGTATTTTCTGACGAAAACCAAAGGCCACCACCATACATGTAGTGTAGGTCATTTTTATTGTCTTTAATAATAAAAGCTGCAGCATTCGAAACCTTCGAATATCTCTTGTCAAGTTCTTCGTAATAAGGTTCTCCATCTACAACAACTAATGCTGAAGGATTATTGCTGTATATAACGGGTGGAGCTTCATTGTTCAGCTCTGTATCGATGGAATTATCTGAAGATTTCAATACTTCATCAATTTTACTTTTCGGGATTTCATCAAAAAATGTTTCTAACTTTTTGTTAATAGTTTTTTCTATTTGTGCTTTATCTTCAGGCGATAAATCTTCAACCATTCGGATGTCAATCACATTCCAGTCTTCAACTTCGTATTCTTCGTTTGAGCCACCTCTTTTCAGTTCAAGTTCTGCCCAAAATGAGCCAAAAAGCTCTTCTGATGAATCATTTTGCTGAGTAATAAAAGCACTGCTCATTTTAATTGTTCCATTTTCGCCTGATTTAAATTCAGGTGATGAATCCAGTATTTCTACTGAAATTTCTTGTTCCATGCGATTTGTTTCTTTGCCCCCGGCATTTTGTGGTGATGCATGAACACCTACAGAAAGCATTGTTGCCAGAGTTATTCCTATTAATGTTTTCATGACTTAATATTTTAATTGTTATTACTTATGCAAAGATGTGGGTTTACATCCTCCTGTACTGCTCAAAATAGCCCAGCCAAAATCCCTGATGGCCCAAAAAGAACCACGATGAGTTCAATAGCTATCCAATGGATTAATTTTAGTTGTAAATGTGTTCAGTACGAAAATTTTAACATCTTGTGAAAACGACAAAACAAAGCCGTGGGAGGCTACTTTAAAATTGTTATATTAGCTCTATAACTTTCAATAATAGGATACTTACAAATGGAAGAATCATCAGAGCAAATAATAAACATTCAGGAAGGAAGCCTGCAAAAAATTCTGAATGCATTGGAACAGTATTTTACAGGAACAAACTCAGGGAATATCTACGATTTCAGGAAAGGTTCCAGCCATATTCATTTAGCATTTTACAATATTCTTGAAGAATTTGAATTGTTTTTACTTCAAGTCGTATTTGAGAATTCAACATTGGTAAAACGGTTGCCTGATAACCGTGCTGATATTTTTTATCTCACACTTATCAAAGAAGGTAATATTTACATGCAATATCAAAATCAACAACAATATGCTGAAGCCGGTTCTTCATTGGGTATTTTTTTGCATAACGGACTTTTTACTCTTGACTCTTCATATAGTCCGCAAATGAATTTACGATCAGTAAATATTAAATTCTCAAAAGCAGCAGTAGAAAAAGTTATTCCGGAAGCCATACCTTTGCTATCATCTCTTTTCGCCGACAATGAACCTAAAGCTTATCATACGCATATAAGTCCTGAAGTGGAGAATATGATAGACGACTTATTTTTTTACGAAAATGTTGATTTTGGAAGTAAGGCCCTCGTTATAGGTCGTGGTCTTGAACTGTTTACTTTATTAATGAGCTTAATAAAAAAGCGATTAGATGCAAAGGATTTGCATGGTCTGCATGTTGACGATTATAACCGCCTTCTGGAAATTAAAAATTACGTACTAAACAACCTCGACCAGAAAATAAATATGGATGCTATTTGCCTGCAATTTGGCATTAGTATATCAAAACTTAAACGTGATTTTAAATCCTTATTTGATTGCTCTCTTGGGCAATTTTACACACATGCAAGAATGGACGAAGCTTATCGCCGACTTAAAACCGGTAAGTATTCCGTAATGGAAGTTGGTTACGATCTTGGTTATCAAAATCTGTCTAAGTTTTCGCAGATGTTTAAAAAAGTACGAGGTGTTAATCCGAAAGAAGTAGTACCTGTATAAGTTCCAGCTACTCATCTTAGCAACCTCTCCCATAGTAGGAGAATCCATCGCTTCCCCATAATACCTTACTCGTTTACGAGTAGGAAGATCAAGCCGTTCATCGTAAATACAATTCCCTACTGGCTGAATTACCGTTAGATCATTATTGGCAACATCGCTGATTTTGTCCGTGATCGGGTATGCATTCATCAGGCTTGCCGAGTACGGGTTTAGCATATCAAGAATCTGCCACAGGCTGTTTGATGTCGATAGCCAACGCCTTTTGCGATGCCCTGGGATGATAACTGGCATCCTGTCATTTCCCAGCTTCCTGATCAAAGGATTGGCTAAGGTAGTAAGTATCCCGAACGAACCTACTTCCTTCTCATCAGCATCAGTAGTTTTATTCCACAGCCCAAAGAAGCCGAAAGGTCGTTTCTTGTCCTTTAAATAAACCAGGTAAGGCTCCTTTTCAATACCATCAATAAAGGCATCAGCCAAAACCAGGCACCGTTGTTCCCTGATTACTCTTTTATACTGAGGTTTAATAAATATTGCTATCGATCCCGTATAATGTGAATCGTTGCACTGGTAGCGATTTCCTTCGGTACGGATAAAATGTACAATGTTCTTTTTCACTCCTTGCAAACCAAAAGTAAAAGAGCGAATAACTTTGGTTGGTTTCCTTTCTTCAAAATACGCTCTCAACGCCGGGGGCACATTAAGGTTGTCCGTGTTAACGTTTGATCCAGGTATAAGAACGTATGCAGGAGAGCCAGGAGCAATATTATACGATGGAACATATTCTTCTTCTTCCGGCAAGGATGCTATGTCTAATTTGGCTTGTATTCTTTTGTAGTCGCTTGCTAAAACGTATCTGTCGAATATTAGGTAATATTATTATCAAGGCTGTTCTGATAAGGTAGGAAAATATCTTTGCATCGAAGTAATTTTTCTAAAATCTTTGCTTATAGTGATAGAGCAGTGGAGATGAGTACTGAAAATAAGCTCAAATCTATTTTAAGGGTATGGGGCAGGGTATGACTGAAAACAAAAACCAGCATAATTGAATGAATTACACTGGTTTAACTTTGTTCTTTGGTGCCCAGTAAAGGAGCACGATTTGTTTTGTAATGCGCTAATTGTCAGTGATTTATCTAGCCTATTTTCTATTGGTCCCTTTTGGGTAACTCTATAAATATCTGTTGTCTTATTATTCAAAAATCCCTTAAATATACTAAATTTTATAAAATATATTAGCGTGATACTAGTGTTCGAACCTGATCCCATTAATGCTTTTATATCAGTTGTTTACTAGGGTCCATTCTCTAATAGATTCATTAGTCTGTTTTTAAATTGCTTCTCTCTTTTCTGCTTAAGCTGCGATAAGAAAGTGGGCTATGCCCCGTTTCCCGTTAAAAAAAAACAGAAAAGTAACCGATATATTCGAAATTGAATTGCAAGGCTATTTGTTTGATAGAATCATTCGTTTGTGATAGTAGCGCTTTGGCTTTTTGTATTTTAAGCTGAATGATAAATTGAGCAGGAGAGAAACCTGTATACTCTTTAAAGGTTCTTCTAAACCATGAATAACTGATATTCAGTTCTTCCGCGATCTCTTCTGGGTTGATGGGAGAAAAAATATGCTCGCGCATAATTAGTTTGGCTCTATTAATAAGTCTCATCGTGTTAGTCTTATTTGAAAATTCTTCATTTTTCCGAAAATGATGCAAGTATCCTAGCAAATGCATTACATTTCCTCCCAATAATGCTTGGGATCCAGGCTCTTCTCGTTTTATATATTCAAGTATTTTTTGAAATAATTGAATGTAAGCTTCGTTGTAACCAACCATATAAAAAGGTTGTTCTTTATTTAAAAGGTCTGCGGCAGTAATACTCTTTATAGAATTCTCCTTAAAACCAATCCAGTATACTTCCCAGCCAGTTTCGGGAGAAGGTCGGTATGTATGCTAAACTCCTGGGAACAGTGTGATTATTGTACCTTCTTTTAAGCTGATTTCTTGTACGTCATCTGATGAGAAAATACCATTCCCTCGGGTGATGTAAACAAGTTGGTATTCATTCAGTATTCTTCCTCTTTGATAATGGAAACTGTGTGTTTCCGGATGTCCCGTAGGAGGATAGGGTTGATTTGGTGAGATATGTTGAAAACCTGAAGTTGTAACAATAACTCCCATCTTTTTATCTTCTTCGTGGATTATCGGGTGTTTAATGTCAGAATCTATTGGACAAATTTTTCTATAAACTTAAGAGATACTTTTTACATTTAAAATTAACAATTATGATAATTTTTATTTTGCTGTTGAAATGTTGTTAACTTTTAGCGTCGCGTTAAGAAAGTTATCGATATTTCAATGGCAGTTTAAGCTGACTTTCTATTCATTCTCCTCCTTTCATTTATGGTTTCAAATTTTATCTCTTTTCTACGATTCAAAACTTCTTTAGCCCGTCCAAAATAAACATCGGCAGGCGTTACATTTTGCAATGATTCGTGATAACGATGATTGTTTTAATAATCCACAAACGCTTCAATATTGGTCCTCAAATCATCAGGAAAGTAATAGTTCTCCAGTTTAACTACATTTTTCATTGAGCGGTGATAACGTTCAATCTAACCCAGAGTTTGCGGATGGTATGGGGCTCCTCGAACGTGTCCCATTTTGCTGTCTTTAATGAATTTTTGGAACTCATTGGAAACGTAGCAGGAACCATTATCTGATAAAAGCCTTGGTCAGCTATCCTTATCCAGGCCTGTTTTCATCAATGCTTCATTGACAATCCGTTTAGTATCGGTTGTTTCCATATTAGTAGAAAGCTCCGAGGTAATGATATAACGGGAGTAATCGTCCATAATAGTGGACAAGTAGTACCAACCCCAGTTTATTACTTTAAAGTACGTAAAATCGGTCTGCCATTGTTGATGAACGTGCTTGGTTTTGTCTTTAAACTCATCAGCCGCAGCCATTACAATCCAGGCCGGACTGGTTATTAATCCGTGCTCTTTCAGAATCCTGTAAACACTCGATTCGCGAATAAACCATCCTTGTTTATCTGTGATGTGATAGGCCAGCTCTCTTGGCGACAATTCGGTTTGGTCAAGTGCAGTTTTTACTACCTTCTTCTTTTCTGCATCAGGTATTTTGTTCCAGAATGTTTTTCTGTTGGACTGCTTCGGTTTTAAACCTTCATAACCATCTTCCTTGTAGCGTTTGTACCATTCATAGAATGTGCGACGGCTAATACCCAGTTCCTCCAGCGTTCGTTTTACACCAAGTTCTGAATCCTGGACAATGCGGATAATTTCCATTTTTTCGCCAGTGCTATGTTTCATAAACCTATAGTTTGTTCGGAACCAATTGCACTTTTTTTAAGTGCCCTGATATGAAGACTTTGCTCTGCAACAAGCAGCTTTAAGTCAGTGTTTTCGTTTTTTTAGATCATGTACTTCAACAGAGTTGGCTTCACGCTTGACATCGCCTGCTAAACGGCTTTTGCCAGCCTCCATAAAATCCTTGCTCCATTTGTAGTATAGGTTGGCATTAATCCCTTCTCGGCGACATAGGCCAGCAATACTTTCTTCTCCTCTCAGTCCTTCAATTACAATCCTGATTTTTTCCTCTGCTGAATACTTCTTTCTGGTGTGTCTCTTAATCTCTTTAATCTTAGCTTCAGCACTTTGCTTTTTCACAGTCATTTTTGAACTTTTTAATGGTGAGTAAATTAAGAAATGTATCTCTTAATTTTTATACCAACGTGTCCAAATTAGGCTGAAGATTTACACAGGATAGAATAGCTGGTTTTTCATTTGTGATAAGAGAATAGTACATCATTTGATTTGATAGTCAATTTCCTTATCGGTTATTTTTCTGGATATTATTACAAAGGTTTGAGTTATCAAAAACTTAAAAACAATAAAAAAGCTAATGAGATTTTTGAGTCACTTGTTGCGGAAGGAGAGAAACAGATCGATCCGGACAATGAAAATACAGGTAATTTATTTGCGATTTTTGGTGAACGCGACGATGAAAGGAAACGAAAATCGAGCGCCTATACATTAAGAGGTCTGGGGTACAAAGGCCTTGGGATAAAGGAGCAAGCTAAGAATGATTTGCAAAAAGCAGTGGATTTGTCGGTAAGTAACTTATGGGCAGGTAACGAACTCAAAAATTTGTGATTAGGTTTATTAATTTATTCTGTTCAAATCGATGTATGCGAGAGAAGGTATCACCTCACCTAATTTAGGAAATATCTGATTATGTATGCCGCTTCGCTGAAATAAAGAAAATGCGGTTGAGAATTTTAGGAACATCGTTCTTGCGGTGGCGGCGTTTTGTGCCTGTGCTAAAAGCGATAGCGTACCAGCTGATACACAGAAACACAGAATTAAACTTTTGCCAAATAATCATATTTGTTGACTAAAAAAATAGAAATTAAGATTGGGGATTACTTGTTTTTACAAAGGTTCCGGGGCTTGAGCCTATGTGTTTCGAGAAAATGCGTGTAAAGTAATAAGGATCACTATAGCCTAGTTTAAAGGCTACTTCCTTAATTTTTAGTGACTGGTTGATTAACAGTCGGATTGCTTCCTGCATTTTTAAGTTAATAAAATAATCTAAAGGTGAAGAGCCTGTTTTGTTTCTGAATATTTTTGAAAAGTGTGATTCTGAAAGTTGAACATTGTTGGCCAAATCCTTGATGGTTAATGATTTATTTATGTTTTTTTGCATGTAGATGATCGATTGATCTACTTTATTCGGACTATGAAAACCCTTTACCAACCTAAATGTTTCGATATAGAAAAATGAAGCCAATAAACTGTTTAGGCACATGTTAGCATAATTGATGTTTTCAATAGAAAAACCTGATTCAAGAGCTGTAAGAATTTCATTAAAAAGTTGCAGACGATCATCGATTCTGGATCGGTTTGATTGCTCAATATTAATAATCCTGTCGAAAAAACTTTTAAAATAATAACTGCGTTCACCCCCAAAATGTAACCAGTAAATTGACCAGGGAAGGTTTTCTGAAGACCAGTATTTATGTGCGCTGTCAGCAGGAATTATAAAGAAAGAATTTGGCAGAAGTTGAAATACTGTATCCGAAATTTGAATAAACCCCGATCCGTCTACACAGTACATCAAAATGTGCTCTTCGATACCCTTTCTTCTGATTCTGAAATGGTTCTTTGCATTGGGATAAAAACCAATATCACTAATGTACAAATCGTTTATTATTGGATTGATCTTTATGGATTTGAGTTGCTTTTTCGATAAAACAACACTTCTGTCGCCAAAAAAGCGATCCTTCTTAACTAACTCCGGTTTCTTAGTGATAGTATGTTTTTTCATTTTGTGAAAAAGAATCGAAATGTAAATAATTGCTAGCCGTTTATAATTTTGGCATATGCTTTAATTTATTTTTAATTTGCTTAAAGTGTTTGAAATATAGTAGTATATAGTTTTTCTTAGAGCGAGCATAATCTTTTCGAAAGTATAAGTGATGATAATCGAATCGTCCAAAAATAAAGATTATAATCCATTTTTTATTGAGATTTATACATTTAGTTTTACGATTAATTAGAAATGATTTGAATAATTAAGAATACAATGCAAAAATTAAACACAAAGTACATATTCACGATCTCAATGGTGTCGGCCATGGGAGGTCTTTTGTTTGGATATGATTGGGTAGTAATTGGCGGTGCCAAACCGTTTTACGAGCAGTTTTTTAATATCAGCCAAAGTCCTTTTTTGCAGGGATGGGCAATGAGTAGCGCACTGCTCGGATGTTTGATTGGTGCTTTAACGTCAGGCGCTTTTAGCGATAGATTGGGACGAAAAAAACTACTCATATTTTCAGCTTTTCTGTTTACACTCTCTGCAATAGGAACGGGAGCAGCAAACAACTTCACTCCATTTATTATTTACCGCATTTTGGGTGGTGTAGGCATTGGACTGGCGTCCAATTTATCGCCAATGTACATTGCCGAAGTATCGCCGGCAGCAATGCGTGGGAAGTTTGTTTCATTGAACCAGCTGACCATTGTAATCGGGATTCTTGGAGCTCAGATTGCCAACTGGCAAATTGCTCAACCTGTCTCGGAAAGTGCAACTGCTGCCGAGATTCTGGCGTCGTGGAACGGCCAAATGGCTTGGCGCTGGATGTTTTGGGCCGAGACTTTACCGGCAGGAGCATTTTTTCTATTAATGTTTATTGTGCCTGAAAGCCCAAGATGGTTGGCTAAAAATGGCAATGAAAATAAAGTGCTGAGTATTCTTGCAAAAATTGGTGGTGAAGAATACGCCCAAAAAGAATACAAAAGCATTCACGAAAACCTGGTACACGATGCAGGTAGGGTGAATTTAAAATTCCTGAATTCCCCGGGCATGCGGAAGATATTGTTAATAGGCATTGTTATAGCCGCTTTTCAGCAATGGTGCGGTATTAACGTTATTTTCAATTATGCACAGGAAGTATTTGCAGCTGCCGGTTATGGAGTTTCCGATACGCTCTTCAATATTGTGGTTACCGGAAGTGTAAACCTTGTTTTCACGTTCGTGGCCATTTATACCGTTGACAAATTAGGTCGTAGAATGTTGATGATAATTGGTGCAGCCGGGCTGGCCGGAATTTATGCTTTAATGGGGGCCGGATATTATTTCCATGTTACAGGCTGGCCTTTGTTACTCCTGGTGGTTTTGGGAATTGCCTGTTATGCCATGTCGTTGGCACCGGTTACCTGGGTAGTACTTTCGGAAATATTCCCGAACCGGATTCGTGGTGCAGCCATGTCGTTCGCCACAGCATCGTTGTGGATTGCAAGTTTCTTTCTAACCTACACATTCCCGTTGCTAAATTCAGCATTTGGCGCCTCAGGTACATTTTGGTTATACGGACTAATCTGTGCTGCCGGCCTGCTGTTCATATTCAAAAAGCTCCCGGAAACAAAAGGTAAATCACTGGAAGAAATTGAAGAGGAAATTTTGAACTAATGAGAATTGAGATTTCATTAATAGAGAAAAAGAATAGAAGATGAAGCAAGTAAAAGCTCATAAACAAAACCTGGTAATCCCAACCTACGAACTGGGAAAATCAGAAATTAATCCCGTATTCTTTGAAAAAAGAGTTTACCAGGGGTCATCGGGAAAAGTTTACCCGGTTCCGTTTATCGATAAGGTTTACGATCATAAAGTGGATAAGAATTACCAGGCAGCAACACTTGAAAACGACTTTGTGAAACTGGTAATGTTGCCCGAAATCGGTGGACGAATATTTGAAGCGCAAGATAAAACCAATAAAAATTACAACTTTTTCTACCAGCAGAAGGTGATAAAACCTGCGCTTGTTGGTTTAGCCGGTCCGTGGATTAGCGGAGGGGTAGAGTTTAACTGGCCACAGCACCACCGCCCGGGAACTTATTTGCCAACCGATGTATATATTGAAGAAGAAGCCGATGGAGCGAGAACAATCTGGATGTCGGAATACGACCCAATGTACCGCCTCAAAGGCATGCACGGAATTCGTCTCCGTCCCGAAAGTGCGTTAATTGAACTACGCGGTCGCCTCTTTAACCGCACGCCGTTAACACAAACCTTTTTGTGGTGGGCAAACGTAGCCGTTGAGGTGCATAAGGATTACCAAAGCTTTTTCCCGCCCGATGTACACTATGTGGCCGATCATGCAGTACGGGCACAAAGCAGTTTCCCTTTTGCTGAAAACGATTATTACGGAATTCCTTACCACGAAAGACCGGGTAAAAACGATCTGCGTAACTACGATAATATTCCGGTGCCTACCAGTTACATGGTATGCGATACAAAATTCGATTTTTTTGGAGGCTACGATTTTAAAGCCGATGGCGGATTTATTCACGTAGCGAATCGACATATTGCTCCGGGTAAAAAACAATGGACCTGGGGAAGTGAAGATTTTGGTCGCGCATGGGACCGTGAACTGACCGACGAAGGCGGACCCTATTTCGAGTTGATGGCAGGTGTTTATACCGATAATCAGCCCGATTTTACTTATCTGCTTCCATACGAGACAAAAACCTTTTCGCAATTTTGGTGGAGCTATAAAAATCTGGGACCGGTACAAAATGCCAATAAAGATTTGGCTATCCGTCTTGAGATTCAGCAAGAAAACAGATTGGACTTGGGCGTTGCCGGCAGCCGTAAATTCGAAAACCTTCAATTCATTCTAATTATTGGAAACGAGAAGAAAGTTTTCGAAAAACAAACGATATCACCTGAAAAGCCCTGGAAAGATACTTCAATGCAAATTGAGGCAGGACAGGAGAATTCAGTTTCGTTAATTGTGCTTGACTCAAAAGGGAAAGAATTAATCGCTTATCATTATCGCGAATTTAGCAAAGAACGAAACCGCAAGGTGGCATTCGAGCCAAAACAACCCACCGAAATTGAAAGTGCCAACGAGTTGGAATTGATTGGCGAACACCTGGAATTGTATCGTCATCCGACTCGTTACCCGGAACCTTATTGGATAGAAGCCATCAGAAAAGATCCGAAGAGTTACAAATCATACATTGCTTTAGGCCGCGTTAAGCTTAAAAACGGCAAGTTCGATGAAGCTGAAAAGAACTCCAGAACAGCCATTGATATTATGACCACTTATCATCCAAACCCGGCATCTGGCGAGGCGCATTACTTCTGTGGTTTAGCCTGTTCTTTACAGGGCCGAAAAGATGAAGCTTACGGATTGTTCTACAAATCGACCTGGAACTTCGAGTGGCGTTCGGCTGCCTATTATCAGCTGGCTACGCTCGATTGTTTGAAGTCGGATTATGAAACCGCTTTGGAGCATTTGGAGGCATCCTTAGATACGAACCGTCAGAATAACAAAGCATACATTTTAAAAGCTGTAGTTCTGAAAAATAAGGGTGAAAAAGCAACTGCAGAAACTGTACTGACAGAATTGTTTAAAACTGATGCGCTTGACCAATGGGCAAAATTTGAAAGGACAAGCTTGTCGGGTAACTACGATGAGTTTATCGAATCATCAAGAAACGATGCACAAACCATAATTGATATCGCTTTTGATTATGCCGAAGCCGGTTTTTACCAGGAAGCTATTAATCTAATTGAGTTACATCATAAAAATGAAGTTCCTGAGTGTGCTGTTCCAAATCCAATGGCAAAAACAGTGATGACCGAGTTTGTTTTGGCCTGGATCTACGAATTGAACGGCGAAAACACCAAATCCGCTGAGGTTCTGGAAAAAACAAAGTCAGCGTCTTACGACTATGTTTTTCCATCGCGTTTATACGAACAATTGGTGTTGGAATGGGCATTACAAGTTGATCCGGAAAATACAATTGCAGCATTTGGTTTGGGAAATTATTATTTCAACCTGAAAAGACATAAAGAAGCAATAGGTGTGTGGGAAAAAGCAGCTGAAGCCAATTGTGACTACGGAACACTCTACCGCAATCTTGGAATCGCCTACTGGAATACTTTTGAAGATGGCGAAAAAGCAAGAGAAGCCTTCCTTAAGGCTCTGGAACTGGCTCCAAACGATATGCGTATTGGTTACGAATTCGACCAGTTGCGTAAAAAGCTGAACGACGATCCTAAACAACGATTGGAAGATTTGTTGCCGATTAAAGACCAGATAACAACCCGCGATGATTTCTCGGTAGAACTGGCAGCGCTGTACAATTTTAACGGTGAATACGATAAGGCATTAAACCTGCTTGAAAACCGCGATTTTCACCCATGGGAAGGAGGAGAAGGTCAGGTTTTAAGACAGTTTACTTTCGCTTGCTTAAAGCTAGGACAACAGGCCTTGCAAAACGGAGATGCTGAATCTGCTTTGGAGTACTTCAATAAATCAGTGAATACACCTGATAATCTGGGTGAAAAATACCATCCGCTTCAAGCAGTTGCACACATTAATTACTGGAAAGGAATGGCACTGAAAGCGCTTGGGAAAACAGAAGAAGCCAGGGCACATTTCCTTGAAAGTAAAAACGAAGAAGGCGACTTTATCGATATGGCTGTGAGTGCTTATTCTGAGTTGTCGTACTACAAAGCCTTGTCGCTCAACGAGCTGGGCAAAAAAGTTGAGGCACAGAATCTATTGGCTGATATAAGAAAATTTGGTGAAGCCAAATTGAACGATAAAGCTCAGATTGACTATTTTGCAACATCGTTGCCACTGCTACTGGTGTTCGAAGATGATATCCAGAAACGAAATACCATCGATGCAAAATACCTGATTGCGATTGCACATGTTGGTTTAGGATCGTATGGCGATGCGATAGATAACCTGAAAGATGTATTGAAGCTGAATTCGATGCATGTGGGTTCAAAAGATTTGTTGGAACAGCTTACTGCTGAAGTTGCGTGATAATTTGAAAGGAGATTTTATATGAAATTGGTATATCGTTTTTTAGTATTAATTGTGGCCGCGGGATTTGCAAGTTGCTCAAAAACTCAGGTTAATGAGATTAGCCTGGAGGGAGAATGGAGCGTTGTACTTGATTCTTTAAACGTTGGTATTGAAGAGGGGTGGGCGGAACAAAATTTGCAAGGAAGCACAATCCAATTACCCGGAACTTTGGATGATGCCGGTCTTGGGAAAGAAAATACCCAGCTGCCGGTTATGGACAACAGCGTAATGTGGGGGCTAACCCGCAAACACCAGTACATTGGCGCTGCCTGGTACCGGAAAGAGGTTAATATACCTGCCAATTGGAAGGGTAAAAACATTGATTTGGAACTGGAAAGAATAATTTGGGAATCGAAGGTATTTGTTGATGGACTTCCGATTGGAAGACGTGAAAGTTTAATTGCACCACACCGGTACGACCTGAGTGAAGTGCTTACACCCGGAAAACATACTATTACCATTCGTATTGATAATTCCAATTTCTATCCACTGATAAATGTTCAGGGGGACAAGTATCCCGATCCTGTAAATCAGGATATGGCGCATGCCTATACCAATCATACGCAAATAAAGTGGAATGGAATAATTGGAGATATTAAGCTGGTTGCATCCGCGATAAAAAAGATTGAAAATATTCAGGTTGAAACAAATGTCCAGGCAAATTGGATTCGGGCGGTTTTTCAAAATCATAAAGCTGTTGAAGCAAATTTGAAGTATGTGATTTCTTACGCCGGTGGAGAAGTAATTGTTGAGGATAAAATTCCAAGTGATGTTTCACTGATAGAAATTATGAAACCAGAAGCAATAAAATACTGGGATGAGTTTAACCCTAATTTATATGATTTCAAGATTATTGCTGAAAATGAAATGGGCATTGATACAACAACTGTTCGTTTTGGATTTAGGGAGATTCGGAATAACGACGGCGTGTTGGAATTAAACGGTAAACGTATCTTTTTGCGAGGAAACCTGGAGTGTGCGATATTTCCGTTAACAGGTCATCCGCCGATGGATAAAACCGGATGGAATCAACTCATTTCACAGGCGAAAGCTTATGGTTTGAATCATTTACGCTTTCATTCGTGGTGTCCGCCAAAAGCAGCTTTCGAAGCAGCTGACGAAGCCGGGTTTTATTTCCAGGTAGAGCTGCCACACTGGAGCTTACACTTTGGTGAAGACCAAAAAACAACGAATTTTTTATTAGACGAATCCGATAAAGTTTTGACTGAATATGGCAATCACCCGTCGTTTGTTTTAATGGCATTGGGGAATGAGTTGCAGGGCGATGCCAGCTTGATGAATACTACCGTTGCAGATTTAAGAAAAAAAGACTCACGTCATTTATACATGACTACTTGTTTTTCGTTTCAAAAACCTTTGGGTGTTGTTGCCCAACCGGAGGATGATTACTTTGTTACCCAAAGAACTGATAAAGGTTGGATACGCGGACAAGGGATTTTTAATGCACAGTCGCCCAATTTCGACGAGGATTATACAGCTAACAGCGAACATGTACCGGTTCCGTTAATTTCACATGAAATTGGACAATACTCGGTTTATCCGGATATGACCGAGATTGAGAAATACACAGGTGTATTGAAGCCGCTTAACTTTATGGCCATTCGTAATAGTTTGGAGGCAAACGGTTTGCTGAATATGGCAGATAAACTCACTTATGCATCAGGAAAACTGGCGGCCATTCTTTACAAAGAAGAAATTGAGCGTGCCCTGAAAACTCCGGCTTTCGATGGATTCCAATTACTGCAGTTGCAGGATTTTCCGGGGCAGGGAACCGCATTGGTTGGTTTATTGAATGCTTTCTGGGAATCGAAAGGTGTTATTAGTGCTGATGAATTCAGACAGTTTAATTCTGAACTGGTACCACTCATTCGTTTCGAAAAAGCAGTTTATGAAAATGGTGAAACTTTTAAGGCTTCATTAGAGGTTGCCAATTTCTTTAAGGAAATGAGCGGACAAACGCTGGATTGGTCAATTACTAACGAAGCCGGCGAAACTGTGCATTCGGGAACTGAGAACAATATCGATTTACAATTGGGTAACAATGGTAATCTGGGCAATATTGAGTTTAAGGTTAATGCTGATAAAGCTGAAAAGTTAATGATCAATGTAGCATTAAAAGGTACTGATTATAAAAACAGCTGGCCGGTTTGGGTGTATCCGAAAGAGGTAAAAGTTAACTCTGATAAAGTAGTTGTAACAGCCTCGTTACAGCAAGCTAAGCAGGAATTAGAGCAAGGAAACACAGTGCTGCTAAATCCTGATTATAAAAAGCTGAAAGGAATTGACGGCCGTTTTGTGCCCGTGTTCTGGAGCCCGGTTCATTTCCCGAATCAGCCAAGTTCAATGGGCTTGTTGATGGATGAAGATCATGCTGCTTTTAACGATTTTCCAACCGATGAATATACTGACTGGCAATGGTGGGATTTGTGTATCAGATCTAAATCATTGATTGTAGATAAAATGGACGTAACGCCAATCGTACGGGTAATCGACAATTTTGTAACGAACCACCATCTTACTAATGTTTTCGAAACAAAAGTAGGAGAGGGCAAACTGGTTTATTCTTCCATCGATTTAATGAATAATCTCGATGAGCGTCCCGTGGCACGTCAGTTACGCTCGAGTCTGTTAAAATACATGGAAAGTGCAGCATTTGATCCTTCCGGTTCTGTGACTATCGATGAGCTTATTTTTGCTAACAATACGGCACAAAAGCAATTTAAGGCTTCGGATATTTATGAAGATTAGAATGGAGATTATTACAAGCGAAAAACAATAAAATGATCAACGATAATACGATGAAGAAAAACAGATTAATAACGATTAGCCTTGCCCTGATTTTATCTTTGAGTTCTTTTGTCGTTTTGGGGCAACAAAAACCAAATATTCTTTGGATAACTATCGAAGATACATCGCCTCAGTTTATAGGGTGCTACGGAGATGAAAATGCCAGTACACCTGTAATCGATAAACTGGCAGAAGAAGGAATCCGGTTTAGTAATGCATTTTCTACCGGAACAGTTTGTTCTCCCAGTAGAAGCACAATAATAACCGGGGTTCGGACTTATGCCATGGGTACCGGAAATCATCGAAGTAATTATTCGATCCCTGATTTTATCCACGGGTTTCCGTATTACATGCAAAAACAGGGATATTACGTAAGTAATAACTTTAAAACAGATTACAACGTTGGAAATGAAAAACAATTTACCCAGGAGGCCTGGAACGAAAGCTCGAATAAAGCGGGTTGGTGGAACCGGCAATCCGGACAACCCTTTTTTGCTGTTTTTAATTTCAACGATTCGCACCAGTCGCGCACAATGACCAATTCTTACGAATGGTACCTGAAAAATGTGTGGGAACAGCTACCGGAAAAAGACCGGATTGCAGAAGATGCTTTCGATATGCCGCCGTTTTACCGGGATACTCCTGAAATGAGAAAACACTTTGCGCGTGTTTATAATTCAATAAAATTAACCGACAATCGGATTGGCGATTTATTGGCAAAACTTGATAAAGACAAGCTGCGCGACAGTACAATTATTTTCTGTTATGCTGACCATGGTGAAGGCATTCCCAGAGGCAAAACCAATGGAATCAATCTTGGATATCGTGTACCATTTATAATCTGGTTCCCCGAAATGTATAAACACCTTTCTCCCTGGGGAACTGCGGGAGTGGTGAGCGACGAATTAATTGACTTTGAAGACCTGGCTCCAACTTTAATAAGTTTGGCGGGTGGGGAACGGCCTGACTATCTGAAGGGTCGGGTGTTAATGGGAAAAGAGCGGTCGAAGCCGGTTGAGTTTCTTGCGCTTTCCTCCGACCGGGCAGACAATGGCCCCGACATGGTGCGAAGCATTACCGACGGGAAATACATTTATTCCCGAAACTTTATGCCCTATATGCCACAATTGCGTTACATCCGGTATGTCGATATTGCAGATATTACTAACGTAATACGTCGTGATTTTCAGGATAAGCGATTAAACAGTCTGCAAGAAAGTATTTTAGAAGAGCGTCCTGCCGAGTTTCTTTTTGATATTGAAAATGATATTTGGGAAACCAGAAACCTGGTGAAAGATCCGAATTACAAAAATGTTTTAAGCCGGATGCGTAAGCAGTTGGATAAAAACATACTAAAAACACGCGATGCTCATTTTCTTCCGGAATATGAAATTGGACTGATCTCAAAAAATGGAACAGCTTACGAATATCGTTTGGATAACAATAAATATCCGATTAAAGAGATTTATGCAGCAGCATCGCTTTCAGGCCACAGGAGCAAGGAAGTTGCCCAAAAACAGGTTGCCTTGTTAAGCAACGGAAATAAAATTATCCGATACTGGGCCATAACCGGTTTGCATTCTCAGCCGCGGGAATTTTTGAAAGATTTCGATGCTGAAATTATCCAAATGATGGACGATGAATACCCACCTGTGGGAGCTACGGCAGCAGCAATTGCTTATCAGAATTTCGATAATAACGCAGCCGAAAATAAGCTAAAAGAATATTGTGAAAGTGAAAACATGGACATTGCCTTAATGGCGATTAACCATTTGTTGTACGTGGAAAATAAAGAGCCTTTTATTGAAACTATAAAAAAGGTTTACCAAATGCCTGGAAGAAATTACAATGTTAAAGCAGCATGTCTGGATTTTATGGGGATACTAAACTTAGTTCCCAACGATTCAGAACACGAAAGGTAAAACAATCTCGTAATTCGTAGTAAATAGTAATAATATGAAGATATTGATAACAGGATTAGTTGTGTTTTTGTCGTTGGTTTCTGTGTATTCCGAAAAATCATCAGCACAACAAACGGCCAACGAAAAAGATTACCTGGCCGAATTAAAAACAGAGTTGAAGCTAAAATGGCCCAATAACAGGACTGTTAATGTGGTGTTTCACGGGCACAGTGTTCCGTCAGGTTATTTCAAGGAGGGGCGTGTAAATTCATTGGCAGCCTATCCACATTTATTCCTGAAATTTCTAACCGATAGCTACCAATATGCGGTAATTAATTGCATAACAACCTCCATTGGCGGCGAGCAGGCCGAGCAGGGTGCGAAACGTTTTAAAAATGATGTACTCTGTATGAAACCCGACTTGCTTTTTATCGATTACGCCTTAAACGACAGAAGTATCGGGCTTGAACGGGCAGAAGTGGCCTGGCGATCGATGATAAAAGAAGCTTTGGAAGCCGATATTAAATTGGTGCTGCTTACGCCAACACCCGATCTAAAAGAAGATATACTGGATGAAAATGCGCCGCTTGCCGGGTATGCAAAAATGATTAAAAAGCTGGGGAAAGAAAATCATATCCCGGTGATCGATGTGTATTCGCAATTTAAAAAACTAAAGCAGGATGGTGAAGACCTGGCAGAATACATGAGTCAGAATAACCATCCGAACGAGCTGGGTCACCAGGTTGCGGCACAGGAGATTATAGAAGAACTTTTTAGTGAACTATAATGAAACGTAAAACACCGAAGCAGCGGTGTATTGAATTTTTTAGAAAAGTGTATATGAAACGAACATGAATTTTTATTCTTCAAATTCACAAATAAGAAGAATTAAAATTCGTCGAGAGTTCCATCGAATACAAATGAAGTAAACAATTTTAATGAGATGAAACGAGTTATACTTTTGGTTCTGGTTTTCTGTTTGAGCCTGCCAGCATTATGGGCGCAAAAAAATTATGAAATTGATATTCGCTCGCAGGATAACAGCATTAAAACCGGTCATCTGGATTTGGGTGGAAGTAATCCACGCGGAGATTCAATTTCGGTGAACAATCGTTACATCGAATTAAACCAAAAACCATTTTTCCCCATTGTTGGCGAGTTTCATTTTTCGCGTTATCCCAATCAGTATTGGGAGGAATCGATATTAAAAATGAAAGCGGCCGGATTAAATGTGATTGCAACCTATGTTTTCTGGAACATGCACGAGCGCGAAAAGGGTGTTTTTGATTGGGCGGGCGATTTAAACCTGAGGCGTTTTATTGAGCTGTGCGAGAAACATGATGTTTATGTCATTGTTCGCATAGGGCCGTTTTGCCACGGCGAAATACGAAACGGTGGTTTACCCGACTGGCTGTACGGGCAGAATTTCGATGTCCGCTCCAACGATCCGGAATATCTGTTTTACGTTGATCGCCTGTATCAAAACATCGGCAAACAGTTACAGGGGATGTTGTTTAAAGATGGCGGTAAAATCATCGGGATTCAGCTTGAAAACGAATTTCAGCATTCTGCCGCTTCGTGGGGTTTGCATTATCCCGGGAGTCCCAGGGAATACACTTCAGCACGCCGCGATAAGGAAATAACGCAGGCTGGGGTAGGAACCGGAATTGATAACAGATTTGCCAGTTATGGTAAAAACCACATGAATACGTTAAAGCGTTTGGCAAAAGAAGCCGGCCTCGATGTTCCGATTTATAACGCAACAGGTTGGGGAAATGCTTCAATTGTTGAAAACGGAAGTATTCCGGTTATGGCGGCCTATACTTATCCAACCTGGACCAATTGTGTGCCGTCCAATTTTTACCTTTTTAAGGACATTCACAAAAATCCGGATTACTCGCCTGTAAGTTACTCGCCTGAAGATTATCCTTCTATTTCCGCTGAATTAGGAAGCGGTATAATGATAACAAACTCCCGCCGTCCGGAAGTACCCTATGAAAGTCATGTACCTCTAATTGTTCGTATACTTGGAAGTGGTTCAAACGGAATAGGTTACTATATGTTTCATGGCGGCTCAACACCACAAATCGACAATGTATTCTACAGCGAAGAAGTGGGTGGCCTTCCAAAGATAAATTACGATTTTCAGGCACCGATCGGCGAGTTTGGGCAAGTCAGGCCTTCGTACGCCTACCTCAAAACCTTACACTTGTTTTTACATTCGTACGGCGAAAAACTGGCTCCAATGGTAACTATTCTTCCCGAAACCAACCGGCAAATTGAAAAAGAGAACACCGAGATATTGCGCTATGCAGTGAGGGCAAAAAACAACAGCGGCTTTGTTTTTATGCACAATTATCAGGATCATATCGAAAATTCGGATTTAACAGACTTGAGTGTCTCCATAAAAACAGCAAATGCTACCATCCGCATTCCTGCTGAAGGTGGATTTACAATGAAGGAAGACGAAAGTATTATCATGCCATTCAATCTGGTTCTTGGTGGTGCCAATATCAGCTACGCAACCGTTCAGCCTCTTACTTCCTTTGAAAATAAAGGGAATGAATATCATGTGTTTTTTACGGTTGACGGAATAAAACCGGAAATTGTGTTTTCGAAACTGGACAATAAAATTGAAATGACGGGCTGCAAAAGAAGTAAAGGCAGTTCAGGAGATAAAATAACATCCGATTCCGAAATTTTCAGTTTCAGTTTCAAAAAGGCTGATGGCAAAACTGTAAACTTCCTGATTGTTCCGCGTGATATGGCTAACCAGGCCTGGCTTTTTGATAATCAACTGCTATTTACCGACGCAACTGTTACCGATAATCTTGGAACGTTCAATATTTTCAGTACCAATGAAACAAATGTGGCTCTATCATTTTATCCTGTGGTTATAGAAATTCCCAATGTAAGCGGTGCAAAGATTGCTAAAATGAAGCCTATTGCAGAAAACATGTCATCGTATAATTTTGAATTTAATGAGGTAAAGCCAGCCATAGAAATTATGCGAAGCGACGACAGGCATGCAACGGTTCAGGTTGATAAGGAAAGTCTTTCAGGTTTAAACGATGTTTTCCTGAAGGTGAATTATATTGGAGATCGATCGATGGCTTTTATCGATGGGAAATTGGTTGCCGACCATTTTTATTATGGCTTACCCTGGGAAATTGGGCTACGCAAATTTGGTTTTGATTTAAAGCCGGGCAATTTGCAGTTTTTCTTTCATCCACTTCAGAAAGATGCGGAATACATGATCGATTTGGACCAGGAAAAGCTATTTGGTGATGGCACTCAAAAACGGATTTTAAATGTTGGTGACATCGAAGTTTTACCAGAGTACAAAGCAAACATGACGATCAATCAATAGCTTTTTTTTTAAAAAATCGAAATCAGGTACTATAAAATAGATTACAAATATCAGAACAATGAAGAAGTTTATCGCGCACTTTAGATTAATAAGAACAGGATTGTTGCTCACTATTGCCATTGCTGCAATAAGTTGTTCTACACCAGAGCAATCAGAGTTGGATTTATCCGGTGTATGGAATTATAGTATAGACGAACAAGATGCGGGAGTAAACGATAAATGGTTCGCCAAAGATTTATCAGATACCATTGTTCTGCCCGGTTCAATGACCTCGAATGCTAAAGGCAATCCGGTGGGTTACGACACAAAATTCACTGGTAATTCATGGAAGGAGTATGCCAATGGAAAATCGTGGTACGACGATCCAAATTATAAACCTTATTTAAGCGATGATGAGTTTTTGTATCCCTTTTGGTTGATAGCTGATTACTATTATACAGGTGCCGCCTGGTACCAAAAGGAAATTGAAATCCCTGAAAACTGGGAAGGACAGGATGTTGAATTGTATTTAGAGCGGTGTCACTGGGAAACCAATGTCTGGGTAAACTCCGATTATATTGGAATGAATAATGCGTTGGGAGTTCCGCATCGTTACAATATTGGTTCGGAGCTTAAGCCGGGTAAAAACAGGATTACAATTTGTGTTGATAACCGGGTAAAAGAGATAAAAGTTGGTGATGATGCGCACAGTGTAAGCGATAATACGCAAAGCAACTGGAACGGGATTATTGGCGATATAAAGTTAATTCGAAAAGATGCTTTGTCGGTTGCCGGCGTTCAGATTTTCCCTGATGTAAAGAATAAAAGTGTACGGGTAGAAATTGGGATAAAAAACAAAACAGGTGGCGCACAAACCGGTAAGCTAAAGCTTTCCGCTAAAAGCGCATCGGTAGAGTCTCCTCAGAAATTAAAGGAAATTAGTTCTGATTTCGAGGTAAACAGCGCGTCAAAAATAATCACGGTTAATTACCCGATGGGCGAAGACGTTCTTTTGTGGGATGAATTTAACCCGAATTTATATGAACTTACAGTTGAGCTTCAATCGAAAAGTTACAAAGACGAACACTCCGAGATTTTTGGAATGCGTGATTTCCTTACTGAAGGAAAAAGTTTTGTAATCAACAATCGTCCGGTATTTTTAAGGGGTACGCTTGAATGTGCCATTTCCCCAAAAACAGGTTTCCCGCCAACCGATATCAAGTCATGGGAACGAATCATAGAAATTTGTAAGGCGCACGGTCTGAATCATATTCGTTTTCATTCATGGTGCCCGCCAAAAGCTGCCTTCGAAGCCGCCGATAAATTGGGATTTTATTACCAGGTTGAAGCTTCGGCATGGGCAACTGTTGGCGATGGTGCTCCAATCGATAAATGGATTTACGACGAGAGTGAAAGAATGGTCGCAGAATATGGCAACCATCCATCGTTTTGTATGATGCCTTATGGAAATGAACCAAGCGGCAAAAAACATCGGGAGTACCTAACAAATTTTGTAAAATACTGGAAAGCAAAGGATACGCGCAGAGTTTACACTACTGCTGCCGGGTGGCCGATTATTCCCGAAAACGATTACCACAATGTTCACAGTGGTACACGTATCCAGGGCTGGAATCAAAACCTGAACAGTATCATTAACAGTCAGGCGCCACGCAGTGATTACGACTGGGAGAAAACTGTGGCAAAATTAACCGCACCGAT
The DNA here is from genome assembly GCA_026671195.1 of Draconibacterium aestuarii. Taxonomy (GTDB): domain Bacteria; phylum Bacteroidota; class Bacteroidia; order Bacteroidales; family Prolixibacteraceae; genus Draconibacterium; species Draconibacterium aestuarii. Next base: position 178,923 of record JAPOHD010000012.1, read on the forward strand.
GGTAAGCCATGAAATAGGGCAGTGGTGCGTATATCCCAATTTTAAGGAAATACCAAAATACGATGGTGTTTTAAAAGCTACCAATTTCAAAATTTTCAAGCGAAGTCTCGAAGCACATGGAATGCTCGATCTTGCCGATAGTTTTCTAAAAGCTTCGGGGAAATTGCAGGCCTTATGTTACAAAGCTGATATTGAGGCTGCTTTTCGAACCAAAGGCTTTGGTGGTTTTCAGTTACTCGACCTGCACGATTTTCCGGGGCAGGGTACCGCATTGGTAGGCGTGCTCGATCCGTTTTGGGATGAAAAAGGATACATCTCGCCCGAAGAATTCAGACAATTCTGCAACGAAACAGTTCCGCTGGCAAGGTTCAAAAAAATGATTTTCACGAGCGATGAAAAAGTTGAATGCGAAATTGAAGTGGCACATTACGGCGAAAAGGAACTTCAATTGGTTGTTCCTTCGTGGCAAATTGTTGACGCGAAAGGGGATGTAGTTAAAAAAGGTCAATTAACTGAAACAGATATAAGCTGGGGCAATTGCCAAAAAATAGGTTCAATCAGCGAGGACTTTGATGTTGAATCTGCTGCAAAGTATCAATTACAGCTTACTATTGCCGGATTTATAAATACGTGGGATTTTTGGGTTTATCCGGCTGAGTTACCAAAAATTGAAGATGATATTTTGGTTGTTTCAAGCTTAAACAAAGCGGCTATTGCAACTTTGGAAAAAGGTGGCAAAGTTTTACTGACAACAAAAAAAGGAAGCATAAAAGAAGGTAAAGGTGGCGAAGTTGCAGTTGGTTTCTCCAGTATTTTTTGGAATACCGCATGGACCAACGGACAAAAACCACATACCCTGGGAATTTTGTGTGATCCCGAACATCAGGCATTGGCTGATTTCCCGACCGAGTACCATTCCAACTGGCAATGGTGGGATGCCATGAGCCACTCGAATGCAATTTCGCTCGAAGATTTTGAGAATAAGCCGGAGCCTATTGTTCGAATCATCGACGATTGGGTGACCAACAGAAACCTGGCACTGATTTTTGAAGCGAAAGTTGGCAAAGGCAAACTGGTAATGACCGGAGTTGATTTGCAATCAGACCTTGAGACTCGTCCTGAAGCACGACAGTTATTATACAGCCTGAAAAGCTATATGAGCGGAGAAAAGTTTGATCCGCAAACAGAACTTCCCTTAAATGAAATTGAAAGTCTGTTTTTAAAGTAAAGCAACACAAGTAAAATATGCGTAGTTATAAGTTTATTTTTTTATTCTCACCGTGCTGATATCAACTGTTGTAAGTGCCCAACAAAATGGCTGTTGACCGGGGTGATACGCTGGCTCAAATGGCTATTAACTGGTTACTAAAGGATAATAGAGTTACCTCTGTGTTAATTGGTGCCAGTAAGGTTGCGCAAATTAAAAATGCAGTTGATGGCTTAAAAAGTCAACCGCTATCAGAAACAGAGCTTGGCTAAATAGAAGCTGTATTATCTACAGTCTGAAAATGAATTTTAAATTGACAAGTGATGTTTCTTAAGAGATAAAAATGAATTAATACAAGCGAATAAAAACGAACCATTTGAAAAGATAAAAATGAATAAGATTCCATTATACCTTTTAAGCCTTTATCTCGTGTGTGCCTCTTTCACTCTTTCTTATGCACAGGAAGATCTCACAGGCAAATGGCAATTTAAGCTCGATCCTGAAAAGGAAGGGATTACAGAAAGTTGGTTTAATGCAACTTTTGAGGAAAGCATTGTTTTGCCGGGTTCTCTTCAAAACCAGGGATTTGGCAATGATATAGATGTTAATACACCATGGGTTACCCAACAAAGCGTTAACGCAACAGATTACGACAGTTGGTTCACTCATCCTAAATACGACAAATATAAATCGTCTGATAATTTCAAATTTCCGTATTGGTTGCAAGCCAAAAAACATTACATCGGGTGGGCATGGTATCAAAAGGAATTTGAAATTTCAGAAAATGATGCAGAAAATGATTTCGATCTTTTGTTTGAACGTTGTCACTGGGAAACCACAGTGTGGCTTGATGGGAAAAAGATAGGTACTAACAACAGCCTTTCTGCGCCCCACCGTTATACATTAAAGAACCTAAAAGAAGGAAAGCATTCACTCGTAGTATTAGTCGACAATTCGATAAAAATAGATGTGGGGGTAAACGCACATAGTATTTCCGATCATACACAAACCAACTGGAACGGAATTATCGGGAAAATAAGTTTAAAGCCAAAGGCTTTACATGAGATTAAGCAAGTTGATGTTCTTCCATCGGTAAAAGATAAAACAGCAAAAACTCTGATAACTTTTGAAAATAATTCTGGTAAAGAATTAAAAGGTAGAATAAGGGCTGAGATTACACTTTATAACTCCGATCAAAATGGTGTATTTCCGGTTCAGGAGTTTGAGATTAATCTTTCGGAAGGGAAATGTGATAAGGAATTGAAACTTCAACTGGGTGAAGAGATTTATTTGTGGGATGAATATAAGCCCAATCTTTACCATTTAAAGTTAAGCCTTATTGATGACGACCAAATTCTCGCGCAGAAAGAAACCACCTTTGGTTGCAGAGACATTGAGACAGACGACACATTGTTTAAAATTAACGGGCGTCCAATGTTTGTTCGTGGCAACCTCGATTGTTGTGTGTTCCCAGATACAGGTTATCCGGATATGGATGTGGAATCGTGGCGAAAAATTTACCGCAAGCAGAAGGAGTATGGAATTAATACGGTTCGGTTTCATTCCTGGTGTCCACCAGAAGTTGCTTTTACAGCAGCTGATATTGAAGGGATGTACCTTCAGGCAGAGAATGTGGTTTGGGTTTGGGCAGCTACGCAGGATCAAAAAGATTTTATTCGTGATGAGGCCAGACGGATTTTGACGGAGTATGGCAATCACCCGTCGTTTGTGTTTTTTGGGTATGGAAACGAAGCTGGTGTTCCTACTGAGTTTATGGAGGAACTTTTTGCCGAATGGAAAAAAGATAGCCGAAGATTATATACCGGTGCAGCAAATGCAAATATTACTGACGGAGCAGATTATTCGATTGCTCTTGCATATCCCAAAAAAGGGAAGAACAGGCACCGAAACGATTCGCTGAGGTTAAGATACCAGGAAGGGTGGCCCCCGGTACCACAAAATAATTACCTGAATACGCTAGAGCCGTCAACCAACATTGATTACCGAAAACCAACAAACTTATATGGCAAACCTTTAATTGCTCACGAAACCGTACAACGTTGTACCTATCCCGATTTAGGACGCCGAAAAAATTATAAGGGTTTATTATTTCCTTCTTATCTTGATATTGCAGAAGATCAGCTTAAAGAAAATGGATTGTTGGAACAAGTAGATAATTTTATTCAGGCTTCCGGGAAATGGCAGGTTCAATTGTTTAAGGAAGAAATTGAATCTCATTTGAGAACACCGGGGATGGGCGGTTTCCATCTGCTTTCTTTAAATGACTTTCCCGGACAAGGTGCAGCATTGGTTGGTGTTGTAGATGCCTACTGGAACAGTAAGGAATATGTTACTGCTTCTCAGTTTAAACGTTTCTGTAATGATGTGGTTCCATTATTCCGAATGAAGAAACGGGTCTGGCAGAATAACGAACAGTTTACAGGCAGTTTTGAAATCGCGAATTTTTCGAATACCGAATTGAAAGATGCCCGTTTTAAATGGATCATCAAAAATGCAGAAGGGTTGGTGGTATATAGCGGTGAGTTTATAAGACCAATAGTAAACCTCGGGAATGGTATTCACCTGGAAGATATAAACGTTGATTTGTCGTCATTTCAGTCGCCTGCAAAATATAATCTTGAAATTCAGATAGAAGGTACGTCTTACATAAACGACTGGGATTTCTGGGTATTTCCTGACAAGATTTCAAATGTTGACGCGAAAGAGATTTTAATTACAGCGGAACTGAACGAAGCCATTTCAAAAGCCAAAGCAGGAAAAAAGGTTTTATTGGTGCCGGATGAGAAAAACATAAAAGGCAATTTACCTCCATGTTTCAGTACTATATATTGGAATGTTCCCTGGACAAATGTTGGCGAATCATCAACAATGGGTATACTGGTAAATCCGAAACATGAATTGTTTAATCAGTTTCCTACCGATTTTTATTCCAACTGGCATTGGTACGATTTATTGGTAAAAACCCGTCCGATGATACTCGACGACCTTCCAAAAAATTTGTTGCCAATCGTTCAATTAATCGACGATTACCACCAAAACCGAAAGTTAGGAGTTGTTTTTGAAGCAAAAATCGGAAAAGGCAAAATTTTGGTGTCTTCCATCGATATTCGGAATGATACCAGTACCAGCCCTGTTGTGAATCAGTTTAGGAAGAGTGTATTGGAATATATGCAATCAAATCACTTCGATCCTGGTATCGAAGTGGAGGATTTACAACTACAGAAAATAATAGGTCTGCCTACAGACACATCTTCTAACAAAAATGGCATACAGAAATAGTTATGAAGGTAGAATTAATAAAAATATCTGTTAATGAAATCAATTAGTCAATACCTTGTAATTCTTTTCTTGATTTTTACGGCATGTACAAATCAGAAAAAAAAGGATAATGAACCTAAAAAGCCCAATATCCTTTTTCTTCTTGCCGATGACCTTGGTTTTGGCGAATTAGGTTGTTACGGACAAGAGGTGATACAAACACCGGAGCTGGATAAACTGGCTAAAAATGGATTGCGCTTTACCGACTTTTATGCAGGAAATGCAGTGTGTTCTCCGTCACGCGCGGTTTTGATGACCGGTAAATCTTCTTCGTACAATACGGTTCGGGGGAACAGTGGAAGTTTTAGTGACGATCGCTGGATGCGTGTGGCCCTGAAAAAGGATGAATTGACTTTGGGAGAAATGTTGAAATCTGCCGGGTATCAAACAGCCTTTATTGGGAAATGGCATCTCGATGATCCCACAGATATTTCAACCTGGGCCTCTAACCGGGGATTTGATTATGCTGTTCAGGAACAATGGGGATCACGTTTTGGAGGAAAACAATACGATGAACAAATGCATTGGATAAATGGGAAGCAAGACTCGGTTTATTACCATATTAATGAATGGGAATGTAAAGATGATTTCAGAACAAATTTAGCTTTCGGGTACCTTGATAAAATCCAAAAGGACAAACCCTTCTTTTTGTTTATGTCATTCAGAGCTCCTCATGGGCACGAATATGAAATTGGTAACAAAGAAATTTATTCAGAAAAGGGATGGCCTGCTGCAGAACGTTTGCATGCAGCAAAAATCACTTTGTTGGACAAGCAGGTAGGAAGGCTTTTGAATAAACTGGAAGAAATGGGTAAACTCGATAATACCCTTGTAGTTTTTACCAGCGATAATGGTCCTCACAGAGAAGGAAGGGGGCACGATCCTGAATTTTTTAACAGTAATGGAGAATTAAAAGGCATTAAACGAGATTTGTATGAAGGAGGTATTCGTGTGCCGATGATTGCATTTTGGAAAGGAAAAATTCTTCCGGAAACGACCACAAATTATATCAGCGGATTTCAGGATTTGATGCCAACTTTTGCGGAGATTGCCGGAATTAATGTTCCTGCCCAATCTAACGGAACCTCGATATTACCTCTACTTACCGGTGAAAATCAAAAGGAGCAGGACTTTTTAAACTGGGAGTTTCAGCTCGATGGCTGGAGCCGGAAAATGCCTGATGGCGGTTTCAGGCAAGCTGCACGTATCGGAAAATGGAAAGGTGTTCGATATGGATTATCGAATGAAATTGAACTTTATAATCTCGATACAGATATTTCGGAAACGAACAATGTGGCCGACGAACATCCTGAAATGATTCAGAAAATGAGAAACATTTTTGAAACGCAGCGTGCTGATACGGATGGCTTTCCTTATGGCGGTGTAATTCAAAATTATAAAGCGAAAGATAAGCTCCAATAATCATGAAAATTTCAAACAGATGAAATCGAGCTTAATTCTTTTTCTTTTTTATTTCTTTTTGGCTAAGGCATTGATAAATGTATTTTTAGAGACAATCTTTCAAATGATTAGAAATTAAAAGATCAGAATATAGCGTTGGGATTGAAATTATAATGTACTTACTACAATTATTCTTATGAGGCAGAAATTAATTTTTACTATTAATTTTGATCCTGTTTCAGGATAAAAAATCTAATCAATTTCTGGCCTCGCTTTGTTTAGGATTTATATTTTTACAAAAAAAATTAGCAATTGAACAGACTTGATTTATACATACTGTGCTTGCTAATCCTCATATCCAATTTTATTGGCCGAGCCAATGATTTTAATATTACGTATCTGTCAGGTGAAGATGGTCTTTCCCAAAATGAAGTTACAAGAATTATCCAGGATAAAAATGGATTTATGTGGTTCGGCACCCGTGGCGGTTTAAATCGTTACGATGGTTACGAGTTCATTCATTATAAATCTAAAGCGAGTGTAAAGAATCACTTGTCAAATCCATCCATTGAAACATTGATTGAAGACTCAAAAGGAAATTTGTGGATAGGAACAAAATCTGGTGGATTAAATTTTTATGATATACACACCAAAACATTTACGCGTATAACAGAGTTCGGAAAGAACAAACAAGCTTTTAATTGTGATAGAATTGTTAGCATTGCCGAAACAAAGGATGGTAATATATTGGTAGGTACCTGGTCGGATGGACTCTATATTCTTGATTTTATAAATGATACCCTGCAGCATTTACTTACTGAATCTCAGGTGAACCACATTTTAGTTGATGGCGAAAAATTTGCCTGGCTATCAACAAATGGTGCATTCTTACGCATGAATCTGAAAGATTATAGTCAGGTGGAGGTTAGTCCAGGTGGACGTCTGAATTATACAGAATCAATTTCTGATTCTTCCAACGACCTATTATGGGTTACAGCCTGGGAAGGTGGATTAATGTCAGTAGATAAAGGGAGCTTTAAAATCAAAAGCCACAAGATTAATCCCGTAATAAGTTCACAGGATAACACCTATACATTATTACTCGATAGCCAGGGACGCATGTGGGTTGGTAGCTGGAATGGTGGTTTATTTCTTTTCGACCAGAAAAATGAAACATTTTCCAGAGTGGAAATCAAACCCAAACAAATGGGTAGTCAGAATACAGATTTTGATATTATTCTGGATATTTATGAAGATCGGGATCATAATATATGGATAGCAACGGATGCAGGAGGGATTGTACGTATTGGGAGCAGCCAGCCATTTGGGGTAGTTTCAGTCAACAGTAATCCCGATTGCGGACTAAAAAATTTTCACATAAGTGCTTTTTATAAATCGCCTGATGGCGTTTTGTACGTGGGAACACGTGGAGGAGGATTATACAAAACTTCTGACAATAAAAAATTTGATTTAGTCCCATTTTCCAGGTCTGGTAGTTCTACATCTATCATAAGGTTTGTCAAACACTTTTCTGAGCATATTCTGTGGATTGGCACCGGACAAGATAGCTACGAACTTGATTTGACTGAGAAAAAAAGCATGTTGAGACCTATTCAGGATAAAAACATTTTTGGCATCAAAAAACTCACATCTTTCTTAAAAGTGGATAATAGTTTGTTAGTTGGTAGCCAGCAAAATGGATTGTTTTATATCTCAAATTATTTTATTGGTTCACGGGAATTGGTAAATATAAGACCCGATAATAGCCCTGTATTGAAAAACGAAAGGATTAACTTTATTAAAGAGGATTTGAGCGGACGTATTTGGTTGGGTACATACAAAGGGGTTTATTTTTTCGATAAAACCATCCAAAAGATTTTGGATATCAATTTTGATGATGATGCCAAGTTAACAAGCGATATTATTTATTGCTGGCACCAAACCAGCGATAGTGTATTTTGGATAGGTACCCCAAGTGGATTAAATAGGCTCACGCAAGCTAAAAATGGTAAATTCATGGTAAGGCATTATTATCTTGAGGACGGCCTTCCTGACGATTTTATACATGGAATTTTATCGCCCGATAACAAGGATCTCTGGGTGAGCACAAATTCGGGTCTGGCAAAATTAAACATCGAAAATAATCAGATTTTCTCTTTCGATAAAACCGATGGTTTGCAGGGAATGATGTATAGCGAAGATAAGGGTTATATGGCAGCTGACGGTACTATGTACTTTGGTGGCAACATGGGGTATAATTATTTTAAACCGAATGAAATAGTAATTAATGAGACGATTCCACCTGTTGTATTTACGAGGCTAAAGATATATGATAAGGAAGTCTTTCCGATGGAAAAAGTAAATGGAAGGAGGCTTTATGAGAAACCCATAAATTCAAACCCTGAAATTTATCTCACCTATCAGGAAAATGAATTTACAATCGAGTATGCTGCATTAAATTTCAATGCCCCTGAGCGAAACCAGTATGCCTATAAATTGGAAGGTTATGATAGTGATTGGATATACGTAGGATCAAAAAGATCGGTCACGTATATCGGGTTAAAACCAGGTACCTATATTTTCAAAGTTAGAGGATCGAATAACAATAATGTGTGGAATTTGGAAGGAAATTCCCTAACAATCTATATAAAGACTGCCCCATGGAAATCATGGTATGCTCTTATTATATACACATTGCTCATCATCGGACTGGCATCTTTAATTCGTTGGAATGCGATAAGGCAAGTGAAGTTAGCCAATAATTTAAAATTGGAAAAGATATTGCACAAACAGGATCTGAAGTTGAATGAAATGAAATTGAGGTTTTTTACAAACATTTCACATGAGTTTCGCACTCCACTAACACTAATTTTGGCGCCCCTAAAAGAATTATTGACAAAAAAAGAATATTACCCACTTCCGGCTGAAATCCAAAATAAAGTCGAAATAGCTCTGAATAATTCACTCCGTTTAATGAAATTAGTGAATCAGTTACTCGATTTCAGGAAAGTAGAGTCAGGAAATATGAAACTGGCAACAAGTTTCACAAATATTAACAAATTTGTTGCAGAAGTATGTCACCCGTTTTTTGAACTGGCTAAAATAAATAGAATAAATTTTAAATTAACCATCGATCCGGACAATGAGGATATCTGGATAGATCGCGACAAAGTAGAAATTGTTATTAATAATTTAGTATCAAATGCATTTAAACATATTCACGAAAACGGGACGATTGGAGTACAGCTTTCTCATACTGAAGAAACGGTGCTTTTGAGTGTTTCAGACAATGGTTCAGGTATTCCTGATTATGAGATAGACAAGATATTCGACCGTTTTTACAGGATTGAAAAAGTAGAAGGTGAAGGCAGTTCCGGAATTGGTCTTGCACTTGCTAAACGATTTATAGAACTTCACAAGGGTACAATTTCAGTTAAAAGTGAACCAAATATAAAAACCGAATTTAATATCTCGTTTCAAAAAGGCTCAAGTCATTTAAAGCCCGAAGAAATGCATGAACTGAAAATTGAAAAATCGAATTTTGTTATTCAGGATCAAATTGTTGTGAACAGACTACCTGTTCGTCAAAAATCCGAGATAGTATCCAGAGATTGTGTTCTTGTTGTAGAGGACAATCCGGATCTAAACAATTATCTGGTTGATCTTTTGGAACCATACTATAATGTAGAATTTGGTTTTGATGGCAACGAAGGATTTGAAATTGCAAGAGACAAAAAACCACAACTAATTATTTCAGATATTATGATGCCTAATGTTGATGGTTTTGAATTTTGTAAAAAGATCAGAGAAAACAAAGACACCACAACCATCCCATTTATCTTTCTCACGGCAAAAAGTGATGAACAATTTAATTTGCTGGGAACAAAATCAGGAGCCGACGATTTTATTTCAAAACCTTTCGACCCAAATCTTTTGTTGGAAAAAGTTAAGAATATGCTTGAAAGCAGGAAAAAACTAAAGGAGCAATACACCAAAATAGTCCGTTTGGAACCATCAGCACTTGAAATCTCATCATCGGATGAAGTATTTCTTGATAAAACTATTGCAATAATTGAAGCTAACCTGCAAAACTTAAATTTTACCTCGCATACTATAAGTCAAAAAATGAACATGAGCCGAACATCTTTTTATCGTAAACTGAAAGAATTAAGTGATATGTCCATTGGCGAGTTTATTCGGTCAATTCGATTAAAACGTGCTGTTCAACTCCTGGCCGACAAAGAACTCACTATAACCGAGATTGCTTATTCAGTTGGTTTTAGTGATGCAAAATACTTCCGTTCGATATTTCAAAAACAGTTTGGTTGCACGCCTTCGGATTATAGGAATAAATTGAATGAATTAAAATAGTGATATTCAGATTTTTATAGAGGTATCTGGACTGATTGCCCCCTTTTGTTGAACCATCCATTTTCTGTGTTCTGAACCATTTCTTCCCCTTTATTAACCCAAATATATCCCTGTACTGAAGTGATAATTCTTCAACTTTGCCTAAAGAAGAAATTAAGTATACCAGAACTTATGACTGAATGGAAATCATTCTTATTGCGGATCTTTAATTACCGCACAATTAACTTCCTATTGTATATTCTATTGATTGCAATTGTAATTTTTTTAATCATATTAATTATTAACTAAATGAAATCTAATGAGACAAACAAATCGAACTTTATGTAAAAAATTGTGCTTTATAATAGCGACATTTTTTTTAGTTGCTTCTGCATGGGCTCAGCAAAACGTTATTACCGGGACTGTTACCGATGAAAGCGGGCAACCTCTTCCCGGTGTAACTGTTGTGGTTAAAGGCACTGTCAACGGTACCACTACCAATGTTGAGGGGAACTACTCAATCTCTAATGTTCCCAACGAAGGCACACTGGTATTCTCTTTTGTGGGTATGAAAACTCAGGAAATTGTTGTATCGGGTAAAACCAGTATTATTGTTAACATGGTAGCAGAAACAATTGGAATTGAGGAAATTGTTGCTGTAGGGTATGGCACCCAGAAAAGGAAAGATCTTACCGGATCTGTTGTCACGGTTAAAGCGGAAGATTTTACCCCCGGGGCAAACTCAAATGCCATTGAGCTACTAAAAGGTACTGCTGCGGGAGTTGTCGTAAGCCAAACAAACTCTGCCCCAGGAGCTAGCCCTTCAATAAGGATTAGAGGGGCAGGTTCTATTAACAGTAGTAATGCTGTTTTGTACGTAGTTGATGGTATTCCGGGCATATCACCATCATCTTTAAGCCCGGGTGATATTGAAAGTATCGAGATTTTAAAAGATGCTTCTGCAGCCTCAATTTATGGAACCCGTGCAGCTAATGGTGTCGTTCTTGTTACCACTAAAAAGGGAAAAAAAGGAAAACCAGTATTTACATATAATGCGTATGCCGGAATTCAGGAACCAGCGAATTTAATTGATGTTTTGGGTGCAAAGGATTACATGGAATTTGTTAACCTACGATTGGATTGGGCTAATAGAGCGCCAGCATTTAGTGACAGTGATATCGCTAATGCAGGTCAGGGAACAAACTGGCAAAAAGAAATCACAAGAAAGGCAACTGTGCAAAACCATCAAATAGGAATTTCTGGTGGGGCTGATAATGGCAGTACCTATTATTTTGGCGTGAATTATTTTGATCAGGATGGTATTGTTCTTGGATCAGATACTAAAAAATATAATGTAAGGAGTAACATTACTTCAAAACCTATTGAACACCTTACCGTTAATTTTGGGATTAATTATACGAACCAAACAGTAAGTAGTCTTAATAATCCAACGGCAGATGGAGGGTTGTTTCAGAGTGCTTTAAGGATGTCTCCCGCAGTTCCTACGGGTATCGATCCAGCAACAGGGCGTTATTATATTGATTCTTACAATAATACAGATGCTCCGTACACAGACATTGTAGGTCGTTCTGATGTCACAGTGTATAGAAGATTTTATTCGTTTTTAAGATCAGATTACGAAATTGTTGACAATTTAGTAGCCACTCTTAACCTGGCAGCAGAAGACAATAATAGCCGTCGTGACAGGTATACTAATAGATTAACATTAGGTGGTTTAGGTGCTGGCGGCGTCGCTAACATTAATGCTGGTGAATCTACCCATTGGTTGGTTGAAACCTTATTAAAATATGAAAAGAATTTTAACGAAAAACATGATTTTTCTATTTTAGGTGGAGCCACATGGGAAAAATTTGATTCAAGAAATGTTGGTGCCAGTTCAAGAGGGTTTCTTTCAGATGTTTTAGCTACCAATGCATTACAAAGTGGTGATAGTGAATTAGGTGATAATGTATCCAGTAGTAGAAATGTAAACCAGCTAAATGGTTTTTTAGGACGTGTAACTTATGGATATGATGATAGGTATCTTTTAACAGCAACATTAAGAGTTGATGGATCTTCTCGTTTTGCTAAAGGCAACAAATATGCATACTTTCCTTCGGCCTCTTTCGGATGGCGTATATCTAATGAAGAATTTTTAACAGATACAGAATGGATATACGACTTGAAATTTAGAGTGGGTTATGGACAGTTAGGTAATCAAGGTATCAATAACTTTGAAACCAGAACAACTTTAGTACCGGGAGGAAACTCAGTTTTTGGAGATGTTATTGCACAGGGAGTAGTTCCACCACGATTGGCTAATCCAAATTTAACATGGGAAACAACTTCAGAAATCAACATCGGGTTGGATTATGGATTTGTTAATAACCGGATTAATGGTTCAGTAGATTATTTTAAAAGAATAACAGTGGATCAATTATTTAATAAACCACTGCCTTCTGTTGTAGGTTTTACAAATGTAAGAACCAATATTGGAGAGGTAACAAATTCTGGTATAGACTTTACTTTGAACACCAGGAATTTTACGGGTAATTTTAAATGGAATACGTCATTAACGGTATCTTACCTTAAAAATGAAGTGACCGATTTACCTGACTTTCAACAAGAATTACTAGGAGGCTATGCTTTTAATAATGGAGGAACTTATTGGGTTGTAAAAGAAGGAGCCGCACTCCGGTCATATTATGGATATATTGTAGATGGCCTTTTCCAGGAGGGAGATGATATAGCAAATTCTCCAACTCCAGCAGAAAATTTTCAACCTGGCATGCCACGTTTTAGAGACATTAGTGGTCCGGATGGTGTACCCGATGGTAAAATTAATGCAGATGATAGAACCATTTTAGGCTCTCCATTTCCGGATTATACATTTGGGCTCCGTAATGAATTTAGTTATAAAAATTTTACTTTGGATGTGTTTATCAACGGTTCTCAGGGAGCCGAAACATTTGATGCATACGTTGCAGAAACCATTTATCCGCAAAACCTCTATGGCAATGCGTTTTCCAGTTATTATTTTGATAGATGGACACCAGACAATCCAAATACCAGTATCCCTTCCGGACAAAATTTCTCACTTTATGGAGGACAGCAAGTAGTTAATTCTTTGGATGTTCGGGATGTTTCATATGTGCGGTTGAAAAATGTGACGCTGACTTATAAGGTACCATTAACTACTAATAAATTGTTTTCAGATTTAAGCATTTATATTTCAGGGGATAATCTTGTTACATGGACAGATTTTATTGGTTATGATCCGGAAGGTAGTATTTATGGAGATAGTTTAGAATCAAAATCGTATAATAGTTACCCTATCGCGCGTACCTTTAGGTTAGGATTAAATATTAAATTCTAAAAAAGTAAAAATCATGAAAAAATATATTTTAAAGACCAACTTTTTGATAATATTCACGGTATTGTTATTATCAAATTTTAGTTGTAGCAATTTCTTGGAAGAAGAAGTATATACAGAATATGATCCAGATGCTTTTCTGGCAACTCAATCAGGTGTTGATGCGTTGTTAACTGGAGTTTATTCCGGGTCAACCATCACTGGATTTCAGGCCAGAGATTATTATTACATTTTGAGTGAATTTGTAACAGACATTTCTTTTGAAACAGACGGAGGCCTTGCAAGTCAATTAAAACCAGTACAGGAATTTAACTGGAATTCTGGTATACCATACATTAATAGTCTTTGGAATCAGATGTACCAAGCTATATCAAGAGCAAATAATGTTATAAATGTTACTGCAACATTAACTTCAACAGACCAAGCCGTAATTGATAAAATAGTAGCCGAATGTCGATTTATTAGAGGGTACAGTTATTTTTACCTGCACGGCTTTTTTGGGCCAACACCCATTATCGAGATTCCTGTAGGTGCTAGTTTAGATGAGATTGAAGCTATCGGTAAATCAAGCCTTAGAGCGACAGAAGAGGAGTACAGGGCTTATGTAGAAGCAGATCTCCAATTTGCAGCATCTACATTAGCTGCCGGAGGTTTTAGTAGTAGAGCAAACAAAGGAAATGCATATGCTGCTTTATGCAAATTTTATCTAAGCAATAAAGAATGGCAAAAAGCCGCAGATGCTGCGAATACTGTTTTGGGCTTAGGTTACACACTATACCCAGATTATACAAAACTATTTACCATTGAGGGTGAAAATAATAATGAGTTTATTTTAAGAACCGAATGCAAAGTGGGCTCTAATCAAGTGAATATATACATGGCACATGCGTTTCCGCAGAGATATAGAGTATTACCTAACTGGACTAATTATGGAGCTCAATTTAGAACCTGGACGGCGTTTGTTGAAACTTTTGAACTACAAGATGAGAGAAGAAAACTCTTCCTTACAGAGCATATTCCGAATAATTCTACCGAGGTAAAATATATGCTTAGAGATCCTGAGACTGGAGCTGCCCTAAATGATGCACGAAGTTTTAAATATGTTCCTGATCCTGATGCTGTGAATACGCAACATGGGAATGATATTCCTCTAATACGTTTGGCAGATATCATTTTATCCCGAGCTGAGGCATTAAATGAATTAAATGGCCCTACCCAAGAGGCTATCGAACTTATTAATCAAGTAAGGAACCGAGCCAAAGCGACACCAATTGCATTAGGTGATTACCCAAATAAAGAATCTTTAAGGGACTTTTTATTAGCAGAACGTGGTAGAGAGCTTTACACGGAACAAGCCAGAAGGGACGACCTTATTAGGCATGGTAAGTTTGTTTCTAATGCCATTGCAAGAGGATGGCCTGCAAAAGACTATATGAATTTATATCCAATACCTCAACAGCAAATAGATAACAATCCTAATTTAGTACAAAACCCGGGATACAATTAGTGTTCAGTTTCGACCTGCTTATTTAGTCATTGTATAATGAATAGCTAATGAATGAGAAAACACTTTGGGTTTGATCGTTTAGATCATTCCCAAAATGTTTTTTCGTCGGGTTTTATTGAGTTTGGGAAAGTGTTATGAAATGTCTTTATATAATCCAAAAAACACGTGTTAATCATTTGATAACTAATGGCTTGGTGTTATAGGTGCTCTCAGGTCATTAACAAAGGAACCAATTTGAAAAGTAATATATTTATTCAACTTGTTTTTATTGTTGTAATTCCAACTTTTCCAGATGATATCTCCTAAGCTGATTAAGCAAAAATTAATTCCGATTATAATTGAGCAATTATTTTGATAGATTGCTATACGACTGGAAAGTTGTGAAACCAAGAGACGGTGATTATGAGTTTTATAATTTGCGCGAAGATCTGTCGGAGAAAAACGATTTGTCGGCACAGTTTTCTGAGATAAAAAATTCTATTGATAGAGAAACTCAATACGCGGGAATCAAAGCTTCAAACACCAAAATGGACCAATTGAGGTGGTTGGATTGGATACAGCCAGATACACGGAAAGTTTGAACCAGTAACTTGCTTCTTTTTGGGGTAGAATCAGTCGTTTTAAAACAATGAACTATAAACCGAAATTAAATTACACAAAAATCAAATGAAAGAAATAGTATCACTTTTTGCGTTAAAGCTTTTCGCACTCGTAATTATTGTAAGTACAGCGATAATTCCTGCCCGTTCCCAGGAACTGCATAAATATACATCGTTTAAAACCGGAGGCGAATGGTTGGATACCGATGGTGTTCACATTGATTGTCATGGAGGGAACATCCTTTATGTTGAGCATTTAAAAACTTTTTACTGGTATGGTGAACACCGTGGGCAACCAAGGGGGGCATCCTGTTACTCATCAACCGACCTGTACAATTGGAAAAAAGAGGGGGTTGTAATTGAAAAAGGAGATATTCAGGTTTTCGAACGTCCTAAAGTTGTTTACGATGAAGTCAACAAAAGATATGTGATGTGGTTTCATTACGATGGTACTCTGAATGGTCGGGGTTATGGCATTGCAGAACTGGGTATTGCTATTAGCGATAGTCCGACAGGGCCTTTTGTCCTTCAGGATCACTACCGTCCGAATGGTCATGAGTCGCGTGATATCGGTATGTATTTCGAACCGGATACAAAGAAAGCCTACATTGGTTATGCCGCTGATCATGTAAATCTAACAATCAGAATGGTTGAATTATCGGAAGATTACCTGAGTACAACAACCAACGATGTGGACATTGAAGCTCATTGTGAAGGGCCTGGTATTTTGAAAAAGGATGGAACCTATTATCTTTTAACAAGCCAGTGTTCGGGATGGACGCCCAATCCGGGAACGTATTATACAGCTTCATCGATTATGGGGCCATACACCAGTCAGGGAATTCCGTTTATTGGCGATGCCGGTAACAACTCTTTTAACTCGCAACCCTGTTTTATTTTTAAAATCCCCGGTTATAAAGATGCCTTTTTATACATGGGTGACAGATGGAATGGTGGTGGCAGTCCAAAATCGGAATACGTATTTTTACCTATTACGATTACAGAAAAAGGTAAAATGGAAATACACTGGCGTAACGAGTGGGATCTGAGCATATTTACACCAGAAAGGAAAAGACACTAAATATTTCGGAATAATGAATAAGCTAGGTTCCTTCTTGTTACTATTGCTGATTACTTTTTCAGCATGTAACCAGGCTCAAAAGTCAGCTCAAAAACAACCCAATCTGTTGATTATTTTCACTGATGAACACCGAAGGCAGTCAATGGAATTTTGGCAGCAGCCCGAATACAAGGGAGTTATAAATGGTGTCAGCGATCCGGTATTTACTCCAAATCTGAACAATCTTGCAGCGGAGGGAGTAGTTTTTACGCAGGCAATGAGCACTCACCCGGTTTGTAGTCCTCACCGGGCCATGCTCTTAAGCGGTACTTTCCCAATGCAAAACGGAATTTGGAAAAATTGTCATTTAAATTCTGATACCGATCTTAAAGAAGATTTGGCATGTTTTACCGATGTTCTTTATGATAACGGCTACAATACGGCCTACTTTGGAAAGTGTCATTGGATTAAACCAACCAACGTTTTCGATCAGGATGCCAATTATATTGGAACGACAGAAGCTCCCGGTGGAGAGATGCCAAATAAATTTGATATCTATATTCCACCGGGTCCGGACAGGCACAGTGTTGAATATTGGTACCAGGTGCTTAAAGACAACCATTTTGAGCACTATGTTTATTCCAATGATCCGGATGTCGTTGGAGGAAAAAGCGATAGGGAAATGTACAAGTCCATGGAATTTTCATCAAAACATGAGGCCCGAACAATTATCGATTATCTTAAAAATAATCGTAATCAACGTGACTCAGACAAACCTTTTTGTATCACCTGGTCGCTAAACCCACCGCATCCACCATACAATAAATTAGCCGATTGTGAAAAGGAATCGTACGAACTATATGAAAACATGTCGCACGACCAACTTTTTAACCGACCCAACCGAACAGATAAAGCTTCCGATTTGAACGCCAGGGTTTATTATGCCAATGTAACTTCAACCGATAAATATATCGGTCAGGTTATTCACACACTCGATTCACTGGGTATGGCAGATAATACGCTGGTTGTTTTTACTTCAGACCATGGCGAGATGCTTGGCAGCCACGACAGAATGCAAAAAAACTGTGAATATGAGGAAGCTTTTGGTGTACCTTTAATTATCCGTTACAAAGGCGTTTTGAAGCACAAACTCGATGATCTTCTTATAGGAACCACTGATCTTTATCCAACATTTCTGGGTTTAATGGGCTTGGATCATTTAATTCCGGAACAGGTTCTTGGAACAGATTATTCTGCCACAATTAAAAATGATCAAACCGAAACAGTAGACAGACCTGTCTCTACTCCGTTCATTTCAATAGAAGGCAATAAAAAGGGATTACGTACAAATAAATACACTTTTACAGTATATGGTGATGGCAGTACAACCTTATTCGATAATTTGAGTGATCCCTATCAACAGGCGAATCTCAAATTCGATATGTTGTCTGCGGAGGATCAGCAGATGTTGAGAGAGGAGCTCGGCTACTGGCTGAAATTATCTCAGGATCCCTGGGTGAGTGAAAAATTACATTCTGATTTTATTGATTATTCGGTAACAGCGGAAAAACATCTGTAGAAATAATTTAAGGTAAAAATATCACCTTGATTAATAATGAAATTAATGAGTATCAAACTCATAGAAATATAAGGACAATGAACAATAAATTTTTTGTAGGCCGAGCCATCTGGCTTTTATTGATTATTGCTGCTTTAACAACCAGCTCATGTAAAACGAATCAGAACGGGAAACCCAATATAATCGTTTTGCTAGTGGATGATGCCGGTTATGCCGATTTTGGTTTTATGGGATGTGAAGATCTTCAAACTCCAAATATCGATAACCTGGCTTCCAGGGGCGTGGTATTTACTGATGCACATGTTTCTGCTTCGGTTTGCGGACCTTCACGTGCCGGGTTGATTACCGGACGTTATCAGCAACGCTTTGGTTTTGAGTGTAATCCGGGAGATGGTGCAGTTCTCGATTCAAAAGAACAAACTATCGCTGCAACTTTAAAAAAAGCAGGCTACACAACTGCTGCATTTGGAAAATGGCATTTGGGGGCAAAACCCGGATATCGGCCAACCGAACGGGGATTCGACTATTACTGGGGATTTTTGGCCGGAGGCAGAAGCTATTTCCCAAATCCAAGACAGGATGTTGAAGGAAACACACGTGCCATTACCGAGAATACGACACACGTTACATTCGATGGCTATTTAACCGATCGGCTTGGCGAGAAAGCTGTGGATTTTATCGACCGGAATAAAGACAATCCTTTTTTTATTTACTGGGCTCCGAATGCTGTACACACACCTATGGAAGCTACTGAGGAGGACTTGAAAAAGTTTGAAGGTCATCCGCGTCAGCAACTGGCCGCAATGACCTGGGCGCTTGACAGGGCGGTTGGTAATATTGTTGACAAGCTGGAACAAGAAAAGCTGTTGGACAATACATTAATCTTCTTCCTGAGCGACAATGGCGGAGCGCATAATAACCAATCATCCTGTTTGCCCTTAAAAGGATGGAAGGGAAATGAATTCGAAGGCGGACTTCGTGTGGCCTTTTTTGCTACCTGGGCCTCAAAATTAAAGGGAGGTAGAGAATTCGATGGTTTGAGTTCATCTATGGATATTTTTGCCACTTCGGCAGATGCAGCCGGTATTTTGGAACAATGCGAAGGACTTGATGGGGTTTCTTTGCTTCCTTATTTGACAGGGGAAACAGAAGGGGAGCCGCATTCCGAATTGTTTTGGCGAAAAGACCAAAAAGCTGCTGCAAGAATTAACGATCATAAATTAATACGTGTTGAACAACTGCCTTCAGTAATGTACAACTTGTCTGAGGATATTAGCGAAACCAATAATCTGGTAGATAAGAACCTGGAAAAGCTAAATGAATTGGAAACCAAATTAAGCGAATGGGAAAAAGAATTAATGGATCCACTTTGGACGGAAGGACACACCTGGGATACGATTACATGGATGATACACCAGGATTTGATGAATAACCGTGAGGTGAGAGTAAAAGATCCGGCACAGTTGAAAGAGTATTTGTCGAATAAAAACTAAAATAAATTACAAATAAAATTGGACGACGAACATGAGAAAACTAATCTTAATAATTTTACCGCTATTTGCATTGGTCACTGGCACTTTTGCCCAGAATGTTTGGGAGAATCCGCAAGTTTTTCAAAGGAACAGGGAAAAGGCAAGAGCAACTTTTTATCCCTATTCTTCCATTGAAAAAGCATTGAAAAATAACATTTCATCAGCTGAATATATCGAATGCCTGAACGGAAAATGGAAATTCAGCTATGTTGAAAAAACATCTGAACGTCCTTTGGATTTTTACAAAGCGGATTTTGACGTGTCCTCCTGGGCTGAGATTCCGGTACCCGGCAATTGGGAGTTGTATGGTTACGGATTTCCGAACTATACAAATGTAGAATATCCTTTTACAAAGAATCAGCCACTTATTGAAGATTCTTACAGTCCGGTTGGCTCGTATGTAACTTTTTTTGATTTACCTGAAAGTTGGGACGGTCGTGAAGTTTATATTCAGCTTGGTGCTGTAAAATCAGGCTATTACATCTGGTTGAATGGAGAACAAGTGGGTTATAACCAGGATTCAAAACTTCCGGCAGAGTTTAACCTTACACCGTATTTAAAAGAAGGAGAAAATAAATTGGCAGTTCAGGTATTTCAGTTTACCGATGGAAGTTACCTGGAAGATCAGGATTTCTGGCGTTTATCAGGCATTCAGCGTGATGTGTACTTGTTTGCACGCCCCAAAACTTTTATTCGTGATGTTTTTGCAAAAGCATTGCTGGACGATCAATACGAAGATGGTGTTTTTGAATTAAATGTTGAACTCAAAAATCAATCGAAAAAATCGGCAAAAAACTACTACGTAAAATACCAGCTGCTGGATGCTGATAATCAAGTTGTATTAGAAGAAGAATCAGAACAGGTATCAATTTCTCAAAAGAGAATTACATTACTTTCTTTTTCAGGAAAAGTGCCTGCAGTAAAAAAATGGTCGGCAGAGCAGCCAAATCTTTATCAACTGGCAGTTTCGTTGTATAATTCAAACGGCGATTTAGAGGAAGCAACAGCCGTAAATGTAGGATTCAGAACCACCGAAATTAAAAACGGACAACTACTGGTAAACGGGCAGCCAATTTTAATAAAAGGGGTAAACCGGCACGAACACGACGAATATTTTGGCCATGTGGTCAGCGAGGAATCGATGATTGAAGATATCCGGGTAATGAAGCAATTTAATGTTAACGCTGTTCGGACAAGTCATTATCCGAATGATCCGAAATGGTACGAGTTATGCGATAAGTATGGAATTTATGTTTACGACGAGGCGAATATTGAATCTCATGATTATGGCTACAACCCAGATGAGACTTTAGCGAATAAACCGGAATGGGAAGCTGCACATGTTGCACGGTGTGTAAACATGGTTGAACGTGATAAAAACCATCCATCAGTAATTGTTTGGAGTATGGGGAATGAAGCTGGTACCGGACCTAATTTTCTGGCTGCTTACGAATCAATTTACGCCCTGGACGGAAACCGTCCCGTTCATTATGAGCGTGCAGAAAAACAAACTTCCGTAACGGAACGACATACCGATATTCAGGGTGACATGTATCGACGGATTGAAAGCATTAAAAAAGACTGGATTGGAAGCGATCCTGAACGTCCTTTTATTTGGTGCGAATATGCACATGCCATGGGCAACAGTACCGGTAACTTTCAGGAATACTGGGATTTGGTAGACTCAAATCGTCAGGTGCAGGGAGGTTTTATCTGGGACTGGGTTGACCAGGGAATTGTAGATTACGACGAGAATGGGAACAAATACTGGGCTTATGGTGGACATTTTGAACCGAAAGGGCAGCCGCATACAAATAATTTCTGTTTGAATGGAGTTGTTAATCCTGATCGCACACCACATCCCGGTTTATACGAAGTAAAGAAAGTATATCAGAATATTGGGTTTAGAGCACCTGACATTCAGAACGGGGAATTTACAATTGAAAACAAACGCTTTTTCACCGATTTGTCAGATTGTAGTATTAAATGGGAATTACTGGAAAATGGTAAAGTGGTAAAAATAGGAACTTTCAGCCCAGGCGCTATTGCTCCTCAAAGCAGTAAAACCTTTACCATCGACTACGGACAGTTGACCCCGGGGAACGAATATTTTGTAAATGTTTATGCTTTAGAAGCCGCTTACTCGGAGTTGGTGCCTTTTGGTCATGTAATTGCAAACGAACAGTTTAAGTTAAAAGGTGCAGAGTTGTTAAAACCTGTACCGGAAGTTAGTAAAAACCTGACAGTAAATAATTCCAACAGTAAAATTAGCCTTGTTGGAAATAATTTCGAAATCAGTTTTTCGAAAAAAAGCGGAGCGCTGAATTCATATGTTATAAATGGTTGGGAAATGATTGAAAGTCCTTTAACTCCTGACTTTTGGCGAGCACCTACCGATAATGATTTCGGTAACAAAATGCAAAAACGGTGTTTGGTTTGGAAAGAAGCCGTAAGCGGTTCGAAGCTGGAATCGATTGAAGAAAAGCAGATTTCAGATGATGCGGTTGAGGTTAGCACCGTTCACTCGCTGCCTGCCATTGAAGGTACTATTCAAATAAAATATTTGGTTTCAGGAAACGGGCAGATTGATGTAAATTTTAGTTTTAAAGCCGATAAAAAGGATTTGCACGAAATTCCGCGAATCGGGATGGTGATGCAACTTCCAAAGGCGATGGATAACCTGGAATACTATGGACGCGGCCCCTGGGAAAACTACATTGACCGTAATACCGCTGCATTTGTTGGATTGTACCAATCGAAAGTTGCCGACCAGTATTTTGCTTACGGTCGTCCGCAGGAAAACGGACATAAAACAGATGTTCGCTGGTTAAGTCTGAATAACCATACCGGACTTGGTTTTAAAATTGTTGCCAACAACGAGCCAATTGAATTTAATGCCTTACACTATTCAACCTCTGCTTTGGATGAAGGCCTGGAAAAAATACTTCGTACACCACTTGATGCTGAAGAAGGCGATTTTGTTGAACTACATATCGACCATAAAATGATGGGCGTTGGCGGTGATACCAGTTGGGGGGCGAAACCTCACAAACCTTATATGTACTATGCCGATAAAGCTTACAATTATAGTTTCAGTATTGTACTAATGAAGTAAATAACCAAAGATTCAAATCTACTTACGAATTGCACAGGGGCAGAGCAAGTAGTATTTTGAAAGGGTGCATTGTAACCTGAAATGAAAATCCATCTGTCTCCGGTTCCTGATAGTTTCAGGGGCTGGAGCTGATGGATACTAAGATGAATCTTGTTGCCATTATGAGCAGATCGATAATCCACCTGCAAAAAAGTGAAATGTTGATATTTTCTATCCGGCCCGAAATGAAACAGAAAAGTATTAATCAACAAAATTTGCATGAAGCAATAGAAAAAATGATGCATTCCGTATTAAAAGAAATGAAGCTTCTGTTTTCCGTTTCGTTAAGCATATTGTTGTACCAATCTGTTTTTGCACAGCAACCGAAAGTCCTTTTTGTAATAAGCGACGATCAGTCTTTTGCGTACTTGAATAAGCAGTAATGATTGGCAGGTTCGCAGGTTTGTCTTCAATAGATTATGAAATCGTTTCACCAATGCATCCTAAAACTTATCCGATGTTATAAATTGATTTTTACGATTTGGTAGCAAGGTATGACAACAATTTAGCGAAGAATTTAATATGATAGAACTAAAACATTTTATAATGAATAATAAGATCATCTTTTCAATATTAGTGACATTAATCTTTGTGATTACTTCATATGGTAATGAAAAAAGTACCACAAAAGATCGACCAAACGTTGTTTTTATCCTGGCCGATGATTTGGGATACCATGATCTAAGCTTCGCCGGAAGTAAATATTACGAAACACCAAACATCGATAAAATTGCAGATGAAGGGACTGTGTTTACCAATGGTTACGCTGCTTGTCAGGTATGCAGCCCATCAAGGGCAAGTATAATGACGGGAAAGTTTCCTGCCAGGCATGGTATTACTGATTGGATAGGAGCCAGAACCGGTCAGGACTGGAGAAAATCTGGTCATAATAATAAGCTCCTTCCGGCGGAATATAAGCTTAATTTGGCAGCAGAATATACCACGCTTCCGGAGGCTTTAAAAGAAGTCGGGTATAAAACTTTTTTTGCAGGTAAATGGCATCTTGGTAAAAAAGGTTCCTGGCCTGAAGATCATGGTTTTGATATAAATAAAGGCGGCTGGGACTCTGGAGGCCCAAAGGGGGGATATTATGCGCCCTGGACTAATCCGAATTTAGAAAGTGGTCCGGATGGAGAAAACCTATCAACGCGCTTAGCCAAAGAAACGGTAAAGTTTCTTGAAGAAAATAAAGATACAGCCTTTTTTGCTTATCTGTCGTTCTATGCGGTTCATGGTCCTATTCAGACAACTCAGGATAAATGGGCAAAATACCGGAAAAAGGCTGAAGAAACCGGCATTGTAAATTCTGGATATAAAATGGCTGCACGACTTCCGATACGACAAGTGCAGGATAATCCCATCTATGCAGGTTTGGTTGAAACAATGGATGATGCTGTTGGGCTTGTGCTGAATTCTTTAAAAGAATTAGGACTCGATAAAAACACAATCGTAATTTTTACATCAGATAATGGTGGCGTTGCTTCCGGTGACGCTTTTTCAACATCAAATTTGCCACTTCGGGGTGGGAAAGGTTATCAATTTGAAGGTGGTATTCGGGAACCCTATATCATAAAAGTTCCAGGAATGACAAACGGCGAAAGATCAGATGTGCCGGTATCCGGAACCGATTTCTATCCGACCATTCTCGATCTTGCCCGTGCTGATTTACGTCCGAACGATCACCAGGACGGAATAAGTCTGTTGCCTGTTTTAAAAGGTCAGGTTGTTCCTGAAAGACCTTTGATTTGGCATTATCCTCACTATGGCAACCAGGGAGGGGACCCAAGTTCAATCATTCGCCTGGGGGATTGGAAGTTGATTCATTATTATGAGAATGATAAAGATGAACTATATAATTTAAGAACAGATTTGGAGGAACAGCATAATATTGCAGAAGAGAATCGCTTAAAGGTTAAAGAACTGAAAGCCCGGCTGTTTGATTATTTGGAAAGTGTAAATGCCATATTTCCTGAAAAAGATCCTGACTTTGACCCCGAAAAAGCAAAACAACGATATAAGGATATGAAAAACAGAAGACTTCCGCAATTGGAACAGGAACGAATGCTCTTTTTATCAAAAGACTTTGAACCTGGTAATAATTGGTGGGGTAGTAAAGTGACAAAGGACTGATTTTGTTTTGTTCAAGTAGTTTTACATAGAATTACATAAAAGAAACAGTGCAAAGTATATTTTTATAATATTAACAGTTTTGGTAGCCTATTGTTATTGTATGACTAGGTTGCCATTGAAAGCAAAGCCCATTTCGATTTTTTTTAATTATCTCTATATTCGCATAAATCGGCTTGCCTAAAAAATCAACAGTATTTATGGCGATATAATCCTGCATAAAAATCACCTTAAAAATATGAGCAAATTGAAGATAGTAGCAGTAATATTGATTTCAGGCCTTTTAATATCATCATGTGGAGCAAAAACACAAAACAAAACGAAACAAAACGAATTTGAGAATGAGGCTGTGTTAAAGAAGAACGAAGAAATTTCCTTCGACAAAACATTAATTTTTCAGGCCTCACTAGACGGAAATATACAAATTGTACAAAATGCTCTGGACAAGGGATTTGATACTAATTCTGTTGATGAAAATAAAAGAACGGCATTAATGTTGGCTGCATACAACGGAAATACTGAGATCGTAAAACTTCTGATTAATCAGGGAGCAAAGGTTAATTCAACAGACGAGATTGATCGAACGGCCCTAATGTATGCTTCAACGGGCCCATTTGTAAAAACTGTTATAACATTATTAGAGGCTGGGGCAGAACCAAATTTGATAGAGAAAGAAGAAAATTGGACTGCTGCGATGATGGCAGCTGCTGAAGGTCAGCTCGATGTTTTAAAAACACTAATTGCTTATGGTGCCGATCTTGACATGGTCGATGTTGATGGCGAATCTTCATTGGATTTTGCCAGTTCAAACGGACACACGGCTGTAGTTGAATACATAAAATCAAAAGACTAAATAGTCGATTATTGCCAACGATTAAAGCATAAACAGAACTAATATAGAAAATAAAACAATTATTGTTTAGACTATTTCTGATTCCGGCAAGAGGAGCGAGACTTACATTGCTAAAAATATCGAATGAGCGATAATTTAATAGAACTTGGGATTTTGGCCGCTAAACTTCTTGCTATAAGAGATTGACGAAATTGCAGATCATTCTCGCAGGAATATCATACCTTCATGGAACGCTGCATCAAATACCAAATTGGTTTGTTTGAACAGTTCAATGAATACACTAGAATTAAGCCATATTATATCAGTTTATTTTTTGCCTTGTTTCAGCGAAGAAATAAAAGGTTTCAGAAACCTGTTCCTCATATTTGAGTAAGAGGTTATGCATCTGACACGTACCGACTTGAAAGTTTCCTGTATCAAATTTGATACAGGAAGTGCGATAGGAAGTGATACAGGAACTGCGATTAGAACTGCGACAAGAAGTGCGATGTTATTCGAGAAAGTAAACCTTTCTACCCACGAAAAAAAGAGCTATTAAAAGTTTTATAAATTTCCCTATGCCACGGCATCTCACACTCGCAGTCTTTAATTCACCTCCATTCGTTCATACTTCATGGAACCGGCGTTGTTTTGTCTTTATATTTGAAAAGCCTTAGGCACCGCACGGAAAGAACAGCCCCTTTGTTTCACGGCAGGACTGTACTTCCCTTTAGCCTGCTCGCCTTGCGTGTTATTGTAGTATTATAAATTTGAAAGATGGAAAACAAAAAAAGAAAGCCAAAGTTAGCCATCCTACGCACCATCCGACCCAGATTTAAATACAAGGCTAAAGTAAATGCCCTGATTTTATAAATTGAAATCTGAGCGGAACGAATATTAGTTTTCAGGGCAGCCTTGTATTTAACCCCGGATGGCAAGTCTGAGACTTTCTTTTCTTTTTTTTCTTTTTTTCTTCTCTTTTGGGGATATTTTATTTTACAAAATAAAATCAATAGAGCCTGTTCTCATATACTTAGTCCCAAGTGAATGACTTAGTTGGTGGGGGAGAGGTTGGCAAGATGTGATTTTGTTTCACAAAATCCCTCGTGCCTTTCCGGCAAGGACTTTTAATCTGTCGATTAAAAGCTTGATTAATTCTTCGAATTAAGATCTTTAAGGGAATATGAAGATGATTTTAAAAACAATGTCCATTACTATTAGGCAACGGACATTGAAATGTTAATCATCATATCGCCTTCTTCTTTTCACTAAGTTTCGTTTGTAGCATATCCATATCTACTGAGATTTTCTGATCCAAAACTTTGGCATAAATCTGCGTCGTTTTCAAGGAGGTGTGTCCAAGAATTTTAGAAACAGTTTCAATCGGAACGCCATTTGCCAATGTAACAGAAGTAGCAAAAGTATGCCTGGCTATATGCATTGTGATATCCTTATTGATTCCGCAGATATCGCCAAGCTCTTTGAGGTAACTGTTCATCTTTTGATTGGTTAGAACCGGAAGTAACTTTCCGTTATTTTCGTTTGTAGGGTATTTTGAATATTTATCTAATAATTCCTTTGCCTTGGGAAGCAATGGAATTCGGCACCGAGTACTGGTCTTTGTTCTGTCGATAATTATCCAGTCCTTTTTGTCTATACCTTTATGCAGGTGACTTTTATTCAATTTATAAATATCAGAATAGGAGAGACCGGTGTAACATGCAAAAACGAATATATCGCGTACAATGTCTAATCTTTTAATCTGTATCTTCTTTTGTTCTAACCGATCAAGTTCGTCGGAAGTAAGGATTTCTCGTTGGGTGGGAGCTAAACCAACCTTATATTTTTTATATGGATTAATTGAAATATGCTCCATGGATATAGCCAGATTAAGAACTCTTCTTAAATGTTTATGATAGTTCCATGCGGTGTTCTGATGCACTTTATATTTTCGTTTAAGATAAATATCAAATGCATCAAGAAAACCAAATTTGATCGTCTGTACAGGATAATCGTTTTTCTTATAATGATCCTTGATAAAAGTTGCCAGTCTTTTTCTCGATGATTTATAGTGTTTGTAGGTTTCTTTCGAATAACCACCAGTTTTGGCAACCATACTCTCCAGGTAATAGTCAAAAACTTCCAGTACACCTGTCTTATTATCAACCTCCAATAGGTAGTCCTTTATTGTACTAACGGAGAAATCTTCTCCGGATGACCTCAATTGATTGTAATAATCCTGGATCTCCGTTTTTAACTTGTCAAGTCTCTCATTGGCAGTATACGCATTAGGAGCGCGGTCTTTAACTCTTCCTTTTGCTTCACTCCAATGTTTGGGCTGAATAAACAATCCGGTGGAAAGATCTACTCGTTTTGATTTAACCGTGAATCTAACATAGATGGGCAGCTGACCATCATCATTTAACCTCGATTTTCGAGGATAAAAATGCATAATAACTCTCATAATTACCTCCTTTTTAATTGTTAATAAATGATTCCGGTTGATGCTTAAAACTACTGAATATTGAGTAAAATGAAAACAGTAAAAAGCACCAAAAAGAACCAAATAAAATGTTAAAAATCAGTTAATTATAGAGTTTTGAGGGACCATGGAATTGTGAAATTTGCTATGGTCCCTCTGTGGTCCCTCCAAATAAGGCTATATATGACCTTTTTGGGTATTTCACTAAAAAAGAAAAGCGCTTAAAATCAATGATTTAAGCGCTTTTGCTATTTTTTAATATCTAAAATGGTGCCCAGTAAAGGACTCGAACCTTCACGCCCTTGCGAGCACTAGTCCCTGAAACTAGCGTGTCTACCAATTCCACCAACTGGGCTAATTTGGTGCGCCAAAGATATAAAAAAATCCGCCTTTTCGTCATTTCGAATAGGCGGATTTACCTTAAATCGTTATTTTGTTAGAGTACCACAATTTCGTCGTCGGCAGTGATTTTTTCGCAGTATTTGCATTTTAATGCAATGGGTGCTTCCGATATTACTTTAAAACAAGTGGTTACTATTTCGTTGTTCGTAATACATTTCGGATTAAAACACTTCGCAATACCCACTATTTTGTCGGGAATAACTACAATTTTCTTTTCAACCACATCGTAATCCTTAATGATATTCAGTTTTGCGTGTGGTGCAATCATTGCAATTTTATTGATCTCATCATCTTCAAAAAACTTATCAGAAACTTTAATAATTGCTTTGGCACCCAGTTTTTTACTGTCAAGATTGGTGCCGAATGTTATCTGGTTTTCAATTTTATCCAATTTTAGAATTGAAATTACCTTAAATAAGTTTTTGGCAGGAATATGGTCGATAACAGTGCCATCTTTAATAGCACTAACTTTCAGTTTTAATTTCTTTTTGCTATTCTCGTTCATCGTAATAATTATTTAAGGTTCATAACATGGGCAATAATTGCTTCGCGTGTATACATCCCGTTCAGTGCCTGTTCAAAATAGTAGGCTTTTTCGTTGTTGTCAACATCGGTGCTAATTTCGTTTACACGTGGCAGTGGGTGTAAAATTCTTACGTTGGGTTTGGTATTTTCAAGCATTGAATTTTTTAGGATATAAATGTTCCTTACCTTTTCGTATTCCATCGGATCAGAGAAACGTTCTTTTTGAACACGGGTCATATAAATAATATCGGCTTCGGAAATAATGTCGGTGAATTCTTCATGTTCGAAATAGCGAATTCCTTTCTCTTCGAGGTGATGTTTATAGGCGCGTGGCATTTGCAGAACCTGTGGAGAAATAAAGTTAAATATCGGGTTTTCAAATTCAGACATAGCTTGAAGCAGCGAGTGTACAGTTCGTCCGTATTTCAGGTCGCCCACCATAAACAGATTCAGGTTGTCGAGTGTTCCTTGTGTTTTTAAAATAGAATATAAATCGAGCAGGGTTTGTGTTGGATGCTGGTTAGCGCCGTCGCCTGCATTAATTACCGGAACGCTGGAAACCTCAGCAGCATAACGTGCTGCACCTTCGAGAGGATGTCGCATTACAATGAGGTCGGCATAGTTGCTCACCATTTTTATAGTGTCGTGTAAAGTCTCGCCTTTTGTTGCGCTCGAACTACCCGGATCGGCAAAACCAACTATTCGTCCCCCCAAACGACTGATGGCTGTTTCGAAACTTAAACGTGTTCGTGTTGATGGCTCAAAAAAAAGGGACGCAACTACTTTCCCCTTTAAGAGTTCCTGGTTTGGATTTGTTTCAAAATCAGCAGCCAGTTCCATAATTCTCAGATATTCTTCTTTTGTGAAATCTGTAATCGAAATTAAATCCTTCTTCATTGCCTTAAATATTGATTTGTAGAATTTGAATGTCATAAAAAAAGAAAACCAACATTTTTTTGAAATAAATGTTGGTTTTCAATAGATAGAAAAAAAAGTATTTGTTTTTTTCAGAAAATGCGATTGCTTTAAAAAACTGTAAGATGCAATTTTCAGAAAATAGAACCTTCTTTATTAGGTTATTACAACCTATACGAAGAATACTGGATTGGAATATCACGCATTGCATCATGATTTCAAAAATAACTTGTTTCACTAATTTATCTTGAAAAATAGCCATCCTACTTATTAGCTTTTTATTAACACTACCAAGCCTAATTTAGTCTTTTAATTTTTACTCCATACAGGTCTTCAAAAATGGCCTGTACTTTTGAGGCTTCTGTTCTTCGGATAGTAAAAGTTAACTTACAATCTTCTTGAAAATTGGTGTTAATAATGTTTATTGCCTCTTGTTTTGAAATTTGCATAACCGCATTTAATACATCATAACCAAACTGAAGTTCGAAAGTATTTTCTATAAGTTTTGATATGATTTCTGCGTTGTTTAAAGCTTCGATTGTGGAATTTTTGTAGGCGTTAATTAGTCCGCTAACACCAAGCAAAGTTCCCCCAAAATAACGGACAACAACTACCAGTATATTTGTTACTTCGTAACTTTGTAACTGTCCCAGAATTGGTTTTCCTGCCGTTGATGATGGTTCGCCATCGTCATTTGCGCGTGTCTTTATTTCTTCGGTGCCCAATCGCCATGCATAACAGTGATGACGGGCGCTGTGGTGTTCTTTTTTTAGTTTCGTAATTATGTCTTTAACCTCGTATTCGTTTGATAGAGGATAGGCATACGAATAAAATTTGCTGCCTTTGTCTTTAAAGTAACCGGTACTCTCTTTTTCTATGGTTTTGTATACGTCGTTCATTACAGTAATAAATAGAGGCTGAGTATTGCCAAAACAATGCCCGCAAAGTTAATCTTATTCAGCTTTTCATTAAAAAGTAAAGTGCCTAAAAGTGTGGTAAAGGCAACAATCGACATGTTATTAAGTGCAAAAACAAGCGAACTATCCATATGGGTTTTATTTAAGGCGTTCATGAAAAAATAGAGCGATCCGAAGTTGGCAACACCCAGCAAAATACCTAATAGTAGGGTAGGAGTTTGAAAATTAAACTTTTTACTTTTTGTGAATGCTGAGAAGAAAATTCCACATAAAAAGGCCACAAAAAATACTACGGTGGTGTAAAGTGTTACTTCGTTTTCAGAAATTTTTACTGCCTGAACGTATTTAACTATGGAATCGACCAAACCGCTTCCCAAAAAGATCAGCAAGGGAAGAATAACGAATAACAGGTTCGTTTTTTTTACGTTTTTCTTGTAAACCGTTAATAAAACTGCAATTGTAGCAGTTCCTAAACCGATATATTTTAATGTTGAAATGTGTTCGTTAAAATAAATAAGCGAAAAAAGTACAGGAAATACCAACGATAATTTGTTGGCAAGCGTGGTTACTGTAATTCCTGCTTTCTGTGATGAATGGCCAATTAAATAAAACATTAGAATAAACAGTATTCCGAGAATGATTCCAAAAGGTAGCCAATGGATTGAGCTTTCCACTAATCCGGTTTTGAACGGATGGAACAACATAAGCCCTAATATTGTTGCAGTCAGGTAATTGTATGTGATTAAAGTAGAAAGTTTACAATTGTAATTTTTTGCAATCCGGAATGTCACATAAATCATCGTGGACGAAAGGATACTGAAAATAAGATGTGCCATATTATTGCATAAAAAAGGCAGACTTTACAGGTCTGCCTTTATATTACATTTTTAATTTCTTTTCTATGTCTTCTACAAATTGCCTGAAGTTTTTGTCGGTATCTTTTAAGTTGTTTACCGTTTTGCAAGCGTGTAATACAGTTGCATGATCTTTACTTCCAATTTGTGCGCCAATGCTGGCGAGCGAATATTTCGTTAAACTTTTTGAGAAGTACATGGCAATCTGGCGTGCCTGTACAATTTCGCGTTTACGTGTTTTTGCCTGAAGCGCATCAACCGGCATGCTAAAGTAATCGCAAACTACTTTTGAAATGTATTCGATCGAAAGTTCGCGTTTTGAGTTTTTAACCAACTTAGTTATCAACTTGGCTGCCAGTTCAAGCGTTATTTCACGTTTGTTCAACATCGACTGTGCCAATAAGGAAACGAGTGCACCTTCCAGTTCGCGCACATTATTGGTTACGTGTGATGCAATATATTCCAATACTTCATCAGAAAGTGAAATTCCGTCTTTATATACTTTACGACGCAGAATTTCCATGCGTGTTTCAAAATCAGGCGTTTGCAAGTCTGCTGTTAATCCCCATTTGAAACGCGATAACAACCTTTGCTCCATTCCTTTCAATTCGATAGGCGGTTTGTCTGATGTTAGAATCAGCTGCTTGCCCATTTGATGCAAATGATTGAAGATATGGAAAAACGTCTCCTGAGTTTTTTCTTTTCCGGCAAATTCATGTACATCGTCTAGTATCAGCACATCTACCATCTGGTAGAAATGCAAAAAATCATTACGATTATTATTACGCGTAGCTTCAGTAAACTGAGTTTGAAACTTATTTGCATTTACATATAATACAACCTTGTCAGGGAAACGTTCTTTAACTTCGATCCCAATTGCCTGCGAAAGATGCGTTTTCCCCAGTCCGGAGTTTCCGTATATCATTAAGGGATTAAAAGCAGTTCCACCCGGATTTTGCGAAACAGCATAACCGGCACTTCTGGCCAGACGATTACAATCGCCTTCCACATAATTCTCAAACGTATTGTCTGGTTTTAATTGTGGATCGATTTGTAACTTTTGAATTCCCGGAATAATAAACGGGTTTTTAATGGTGGCCTTTTCTTCAGCTCTAAAAGGCACCGTTAAAGGCTTATTTTGAATTTTGTTGTTGTTATTTGTCGGATAACTAACCGTGTATGGTTCACTACTATTCTTATTGCTAAGAACTACATTGTATTCAAGTTTTGCTCCGGCGCCTAAAACCATACGTAGAGTTTTTCGCAAAATGTCGATAAACTGTTCTTCCAGATATTCATAGAAGAAAGCGCTTGGCACTTGAATTGTTAATACTTTGTTTTCTAATTTAACCGGTTCTATTGGTTCAAACCAAGTTTTAAAGCTGCTGTTAGGAACGTTATCTCTGATAACGTTGAGGCATTTTTCCCATGCAGATTTGTATTCGTTACTCATTTAAAATTGCTGGATAATCGAGGTTCTACAAAAATTTCCTAGTGGTATTCCGAGAACAAAATTTGCGAAAAAAAAGTGAAAAAAAAAATCACCAAACTATTGTTAATATCTTTATTTTCTTAGTGGTTTCTTTTTCAGCTGTTTAACACGTGATTTTTTTGTAATATTTTTAAGTGGCTCACAGTCAGAACGTTGTCTTCAATGCCTTGATACGTAAGGCAATAACTGGTAGGTAGTGGTTGGGCTATTCGTTTTAATGGGTGTAATTATCTATCATTAGGTATTAATTACCTGATGGATTTTAATGCTTTTTCTAATTTTATCAACCGTCCGTTTTTAAATGCGACTATACTTGATTCAGGAAATTGTTTCCTTATTGATTGGTGTAATTCTTCAATTTCAGAATAGAGACTGGTTGATCCAATTAAGTATGAATACACACCATTGGATAAATATTCTTCTACATCTTTTAAATTAAAAAACACATCACTCTTTGTATCAACTTTTGTTTTGGATGAAACAAGATGTACTTTAAAGATGATGTTTTTGTCCGATGCATCGTCTTTTGTATTAATGTAAACTTCTTTCCCAAAATCCATGGCTGAGAATTTAAGATAACGTTTTGGATTTTGTTGCATATCGGCAATCAGAAAGGCCATATTTTCTGCCAGTGAATTAATTGAGTTATATAATTCCGGATCGTTTAAAAGTAAACCCGCTGTTCCTTCGTCGTTGTTTAGTTTTTCGAGGATCAGAATAATTTGGTTCGAAGCTTCGGTTAGGTTTTCAAGCATTGGCGAAACAGATATATTAGATAATGTATCACTAAAAGCACTTAAATTCTGCATAATGTTATCCAGATTGTGGGCGTTGGCTTTTAATACTGTTGTAAGTTGGTTTGTGTTCGAGAAAATACTTTTTATAGTATCTTTTTGTGTGGTCATTAAATCCTGGAGTTCTGCGGTGGTTGCCTCCATATTATCCATGGTTTTATTAAAGCTCCTAAAACTGGCAGTTAGATTATCACGGGCATCTTCATTTAATATTACTGTCAGCACGGTTATTGCCGAATCAACTGTACTCAGCAATTCTTCTGCTTTCGATTTTAAAGGAAGCACCTGCATACTCACCTGTTCTTTTAAATCTTGTTCAACTTCACCGGGAATGGTGTCGTTACTCAGGTAAAAATTTTTTTCGTTGCTGAAATTAATTTTTATGGCACGTGTTCCCATTATGTCGCTGCTTACAATTTGAGCGACAGAATTGCGTGGAATTCGAAAATCGGAATTCACAGAAAATGTAACAATCAGCCGGCCACTATTGTCGGGGGCAAAGTTAATATTGCTAACCTGGCCTACCTGGAATCCGTTTAGTGTCACCTTGGCCGATTTTGCCAATCCGTCTATCCGGTTATAAACCACGTGATAGTAATCACTTCTTTTGAAAATATCATTTCCTTTAAGGTAGCTTAAGCCCCATATTAATACAGTTAGAGAAAATACGATTAAAAGTCCGAGTCGAGTGAATTTTGATAATCTCATTGTCGAAAAATACAATTTTTAATGTAAAAGTAGATAATTCAGCCTTTTTTTTACCTTTTCTTCATTATGTTTTTTACAGAAATTAACTTCTGGTTTTCGAATGCGACAACAAAAGAATTTTCAAATTTATTACTGATTCTTTTTTTCTCGTCATCGGCTTTTTCCAGCGAATCGAATTTGCCTGAATAATATCGGCTGATATTCCCTGCATCAATCCGAAAAATATCTTTTTCGCCTTTAAAGTTATCCGGAGTAGGCTCCAGTTTCTTTTTTAAGGCCATAATTTGTACCGAAAAATATAGCTCAGGATTCGGTTTGGGTGGCTCAATATTGGTAGGATTTTCCGTTTCGTTTATTTCTGTTTTAATTTGTAAAGGTTGAACGCTGGCTTCAATTGTGTTTTTTTCAATTACGGGTACTGGATTTTCGTTGGTTACCAAAATGAATTTACTTTTTTCTTCAATTTCGCTTTTGTACACGGTAAATGCCTGGTAAATGGCCAGAGCCAGATTTGTTTTTCCTGTATCGCTTTGCAGATAATTTCTTTCGTTGGTATGGCTTAAAAAACCGGTTTCGATAAGTACGCTGGGCATGGTAGTTCTTCGTAGTACCAGGAATCCTGCCATTTTTACACTTCTGTCAATACGTTTTGCATAGTTGCGAAACTGGTTTTGTATATTCGAAGCAAACATCACACTTTGTTCCTGAAATTCTTCCTGCATGGTTTCAAACATGATATACGACTCTGGTTGATTCGGATCAAATCCTTCGTAGGTTGTATTGTAATCGTCTTCCAGTAAAATAACGGCGTTTTCTTTTTTTGCCACCTCCAGGTTGTCGTTGTTACGGTGAAGTCCCAAAACAAATGTTTCTGTTCCCTGAACTGATTTAACATCTACTGCATTCACATGAATGGAAATAAAAAGGTCGGCTTCGTTTTTATTGGCAATTTCTGCTCGTTTATGTAAAGGAATAAATATGTCGTTGCTGCGCGTGTATACCACCTTAATGTCGGGAAAGTTGCTTTTTATGTCGTTCCCCAGTTTTAACGCAATGTCCAGAACAATATCTTTTTCACGGGCGTTTCCAACAGACGCACCAAAATCCTTCCCTCCGTGTCCGGGATCAATCACCACTACCGAAATTTTTGAGTTATCTTTTTTAGCAGGCCTCTCTGGAATACACTGCCCCGCCAGATACCCCATAATAAAGGTGATTGTTAACAATGATGAGTAAATAATTCTTCTGTTCATTTTCGCTTTGTACTTCTAAATACCTTATATAAACACACCAAATAGTTTCATTATTATATTTATTGCATTTATTTTTGGTGCCAAATATCCATATATACAGGTTAATATCGTAAAAATATAAATATTAGAAAGATTTTACATTTATTAGTGCAATAGTAAAGCCCATATTTCTATTTTTGTCGAGCCAGTGTAAGGTTGAAACTCATAAAATATTTTGTACAAGATAATCTTAACATATATAGTTGTTGTTTTTCCTTTTCTATTATTTGGTCAGGAACCAACGATAACCATAGCAGATGAAATGAAGGCAACAATTGATGCTTCAATTGTTCCTGCAGGAGAAATGGATACAACTCTCGTGTTTGAAACCTATCAGGACAGTATGCGTACTGATTCGGTATTTGCTGTCGATACGGTGAACGATCCATTTCTGGATGATCCGATAACCTACAATGCAGCCGATTCAATGATCGTTTCCATCGATGGACAGAAAGTATATTTGTACAACGATGCCACGGTGAACTACCAGGATATTGAACTTACAGCATATTATATTGAATTGGATTTGGAAACCAAAGAGATTTATGCTGAGGGAATAGCCGATTCGATCGGGGAACTTTCCCAAAAGCCACTGTTTAAACAGGGATCGGAAGAATACGAATCGGAAACTATGCGGTATAACTTTAATTCGCAAAAGGCTTTTATTACCAAAGTTGTTTCGCAACAAGGGGAAGGTTATATTCACAGTGATCGTACCAAAAAAATTGGGAAAGATGTATTTATTACAGAAAAGGCAAAATATACAACGTGCGATGCAGATCATCCGCACTTCTATTTGCAAATGACCAAAGCCAAAGTAATTGCGAATAAAAAAATTATTACCGGCCCGGCATATATGGTGCTGGAAGATTTTCCAATCTACTTTCCGTTAATACCGTTTGGTTATTTTCCGAATTCGCCATCGTACTCTTCGGGTATTTTAATTCCAAAATATGGTGAAGAACAAAACCGTGGATTCTTTTTGCGCGAAGGAGGGTATTATTGGGCAGCAAGTGATTACTTCGATCTTGCTGTTACGGGAGATATTTATTCAAAAGGATCGTGGGGTACACACATAAAAACAAATTACCGAAAACGGTATAAGTTTAACGGAAACTTTGGTTTCGATTATGCCATTAACAAGTATGGAGAGGAAGGACTGGATACCTATTCCAGATCGAAACAGTATAAATTAATGTGGTCGCACTCGCAGGATGCAAAAGCAAATCCCAACAGTACTTTTTCGGCCAGTGTGAACTTATCGTCGAGCGGTTACGACAAGCAAAATGCATACAACACAAACGATTATCTGACAACCACAAAATCGTCGAGTATTTCTTATTCGAAGAGATTTGAAAATACTCCTTTTAATATGTCGATGAACCTGCGTCATTCGCAAAACACAAAAGACAGTACCATGTCGTTGTCGTTACCTGAAATGACCTTTAGTATGGCTAAAGTGTATCCGTTCCGCCCGAAAAACAGAAGTGGGAAAATAAAATTTTACGAGAAGTTTGGTATTAATTATACAGGTAATTTAAAAAACTCGATTACAGCAAAAGAGGACGAAATACTGAGTAGTTCGTTTGCAACCGACTGGAAAAACGGTATAAAACACAATGTCCCTATTTCGTTTCCGAGTTTTAACCTGTTTAAATACGTGAACTTTAGCCCGGGTATTAGCTATAACGAAAAATGGTACTTTAAACAATATAATTATACGTTCGAAGAAGGTGCCGATTACGAGAATAATCCATCCGGAATTCCGAGCGATATTAGGGTAGATACCATAACCGGATTAAACCGTGTGTACGATTATGCCTACAGTATAAGTTCGTCGACCAACATTTACGGAATGTATCTGCCCCGAAATCCGAATTCAAAAATTAAGGGGATCAGGCATAAAATGACTCCTTCTGTTGGTTTTAGCTACAGGCCTGATTTCGGACAGGATAAATTTGGATACTGGCAGGAAGTTCATCGCGATTCAACAACCCATTATTACGACACCAACCTGGGGGGAATTTACGGAGGGTCGCCGGGAAGGGGAGAATCAGGTGCCATTTCGTTCTCGTTAACCAACAACCTTGAAATGAAAATGCTGGATACCCGC
Organism: Draconibacterium aestuarii; assembly: GCA_026671195.1. GTDB lineage: Bacteria > Bacteroidota > Bacteroidia > Bacteroidales > Prolixibacteraceae > Draconibacterium > Draconibacterium aestuarii. The sequence continues at coordinate 217,477 of JAPOHD010000012.1, forward strand.
GATTCGACCAAAACAGATAGCGAGCAAAAATATAAAAAGGTGAAACTGATTGATAACCTGAGTATTTCATCCTCTTACAACCTGATTGCCGACTCGTTAAACCTGGCTCCGTTTAATATTCGGGCCCGCACTACAGTTGCCGGCGTGAGCATTAATATGGGAACTACACTCGATCCGTATATGGTAGACGAAGACTACCGAAGAATTCATAAATATGCCTGGAACGAGCGTAGCGGAATTGGAAAACTGGGGCGTGTAACACGTGCTAATTTATCGTTTGGAATGAATTTCAGATCGAAGGATAAGAAAAAGGACGCTAAAGGTGGAGGCGATAACAAACCTACCGGCCCGGGTGTGGATGAAATGTTGGAAGATGCTCCGGTACTGCCTGTTTTCGATAATTACGCTGATTTTAGCATGCCCTGGGATTTTGGTTTTGATTATAGCCTTAACTATACCGGTGCAACCAAATCGTATCCAAACGGACGAGTGACTCAAACACTTGGAATGAGAGGTAATTTAAGTATCACTGAAAAGTGGAAACTAAGTGCTAATACCAACTTCGATATTCAGGCCATGGAGTTTTCGTTTACCTCGTTTAATTTAACACGCGATTTGCATTGCTGGAATATGGCATTCAACTTTGTTCCGTTCGGATTTAGAAAAAGTTATAGCTTTACTATCAGTGCCTCGTCATCAATGTTACAGGATCTGAAAATTCAGAAACAAAAAAGTCATTACGATAGTATGACTTTCTAAAAAAACGAACGGCATTCAGCACACGCAGTTTAATTTCAAAATTCTATAGAGATGAAAAAGATTATTGCTACAACAAATGCACCAGCAGCAATTGGCCCGTATAGTCAGGCTGTGGAAGTAAACGGTACATTATATATTTCGGGGCAGGTACCTTTGGTGCCTAAAACCATGACAGTTGTGGAAGGCGGTATAAAAGAACAAACGCTGCAGGTGATGCAAAATATTAAGGCGATTTTAAGCGAAGCTGGTTATTTGTTTACCGATGTTGTTAAATCGACCTGCCTGTTAAGCGATATGGCCAATTTTAAAGCCATGAACGAAGTATATGGTGAATTCTATAAAGAGAATCCTCCTGCACGTGCTGCATTTGCTGTAAAAGAATTACCGCTTGGAGTGTTGGTTGAGATTGAAACCATTGCGGTGAAATAAGCGCGTATTTGATTCGAATTTTATTCTTAAATAGCTTGTGTAATATTCCAAGGGCAATCCTGAAAGTTTATTTCCTTTCCGACGGTTGTCGACAACAATCCTGATGATTTATTTGCATTACGACGGCTGTCGATATAAAAATTGATGATTCATTTTCTTTCCGACAACTGTCGGCATTAAAATTGACGATTTATTTTGTTCGCGACCGCTGTCGACAACAATCCTGATGATTTATTTGCATTACGACGGCTGTCGATATAAAAATTGATGATTCATTTTCTTTCCGACAACTGTCGACACTAAAATTGACGATTTATTTTGTTCGCGACCGCTGTCGACAACAATCCTGATGATTTATTTGCATCGCGACGGCTGTCGACATATAAATTGATGATTCATTTGCTTTACGACAACTGTCGGCATTAAAAATGGCGATTTATTTTGTTCACGACCGCTGTCGACAACAATCCTGATGATTTATCTGCATCACGACGGCTGTCGATATGAAAATTGATGATTCATTTGCTTTGCGACAACCGTCGGCATCCATTCTAACGTTACTTCTAACAGGAGGGAAAGAACATCAAAAAAAGATTGAACAGGGTAACAACAACCTGCCATTTTTCGTTACAAGCTTTGTAATTGTATGGAGATGAATAACCGTGGATTACTGGTCGAACATAGAAGCTTCTGCAAACGATCCTGAGCTACTTAAGATTGATGCATTTGAGGCACAATTGGGGGGAATTCCTGACGGTGTGTATAAAATACGTGAACTGATTACACGTTTCGAAATTTGTCATTTTAAATATCAAAAGCATCTCCAAAAAATAAAAGAATCAATACTGAAACTTGAACCATTGGTTACTCCCGATACTATAGGTCGCTACCATATACAACATGGCGAAACTGTTTGGGAAAAAGATTCTACCGGGAAAAGCCTTTTGGGGCAACAATATGTATGGGCCATTAAACATTGGTTGGGGCATATCACTTCAAAAAATCTTCCCAAACAATCTGATAAAAAACTTGTGAAGCAGGTTGCCAATTATTTGGGAGTGAAGGATGAGATGAAAATAAGGCTGGTGCGCCTTTTGCTTGCCCGGTTAACCTGGGACTGGAAACTGTATGAGGAGATGAAGCAGGACGATAAATACAAAGACCTGGAGTTTCAGGTTTGTCGTATGGATATTTGTCATTATGCTTTCCCCGGCAATTTCGACAACCTTTTACGGGCAGTAGGGAAATTGCAAGCCTTGGATAATTTTGAGGGTTGTGGTACTTGTAATGCTTTCATTAAAGAATTTGTTGAACAGGAACTGCAGGTATTGAACGGTTTGCTAAAATCGTTTACAAACAAAAATCTGACTGACAAAAAAAGTTGGACACAAGGCTGGTTGTTTGCGTGTTTGGTTAAAACCTTAAAAGAGCAGACCGGATTATCGGAACCGGTAATAGAGATATAAAAAATAAAAGGGCTTCCGAAACCGGAAACCCTTTTAAGTCGTTTTAGTATTGTGTTTGCTACTAAATATTATTCAGCAACAACTTCAAATTCAATTTCAACCACAACTTCTTTGTGTAGTTTAATTTTTGCAGTGTGTGTACCCACTTCTTTAATGCTATCCTCAGGAATAGAAATCTGCTTGCGGTCGATTTCAAATCCTTTTTTGTTAATAGCTTCAGCCAATTGGATGGTGTTAACCGAACCAAATATTTTGCCCGAAGTACTGGTTTTAGCACCAATAGTGATTTTCTTGTTTACAATTTGCTCTGCAATTTTAGTAGCTGCATCTTTCAACTTAGCTTCTTTGTGAGCGCGTTGTCTGATGTTCTCAGCCAAAACTTTTTTAGCCGATACAGTAGCAACAATTGCTTTTTTCGAAGGAATTAAAAAGTTACGACCGTAACCGTCTTTTACTGTTACAATGTCGTCTTTGCTTCCTAAACGTTCTACGTCTTGTGTTAATATAATTTCCATTTCAAGTCCTCCTTTTATTTCATCATATCGGTTACAAATGGTAGCAATGCAACCTGACGGGCACGTTTAACGGCCTGGCCAACTTTGCGCTGGTACTTTAACGAAGTTCCGGTAATACGACGAGGTAAAATTTTACCTTGCTCGTTCAGGAATTTCTTCAAAAACTCTGGGTCTTTGTAATCAACGTATTTGATTCCGTTTTTCTTGAAACGGCAATACTTTTTCTTTTTGATCTCTACTGACGGTGGAGTCAGGTATCTGATTTCACTTGCTTGTGCCATGATTTACGCCTCCTTTTTTTCTGTTTTTGCTTTACGAAGATTTCTTCTCTTTTCGCTATATGCCGCAGCATATTTGTCAAGTTTCACTGTCATGAAACGAATAACTCGCTCGTCACGACGGAAGTCAGTCTCCATTTTAGTAATGAATGCAGGATCGGCTTTAAACTCAAACAAATGATAAAAGCCAGTAGATTTTTTTTGAATTGGGTAAGCCAGTTTTTTCATGCCCCAATCTTCTTCGTGGATCAATTCACCTCCGTTGCTGGCGATGATGTCCTTGAATTTGTTTACCGCTTCCTTTACCTGTGGCTCAGATAAAACGGGAGTACAAATGAAAACGGTTTCGTACTGATTCAACATAATCGTCTAATTTTTAATTTATTAAATATTAATATCCAATATTTTGGACGCGCAAAAGTAGAAATAAATTGTTATTTATCAAACACTTTGCATGTTTTTTATAGGAGTTCAGGCTTTGTTAACGTTTTTGGGAAAAACAAGTTGTCATTTCGACGACTTAGGAGGAGAAATCTTTTTCAAGTTACAGAATTCTCATCTTCGTACCTCAGATTCGAAATAACATCTGGTCCGACAGCTATCAAAAAGAGATCGATGAAGATTGATTTAAGTACTACCATCAATCTCCTATCAATCTCTTCTCAGTTTATCTTTTTACAAAGGAATATTTCCGTGCTTTTTAGGTGGATTCGACTTGCGTTTGTTTTGTGTCATATCCAAAGCATCGATAATTTTTTTACGTGTATCACGAGGATTAATAATTTCGTCGATATAACCCAGCGATGCTGCTTTATACGGATTGGCAAATTTTTCGCGGTAATCGTCAACAGCCTTTGCTCTTTCCTCCGGGCTTAATCCGTTTCGGTGAATGATGTTAATGGCTCCTTCGGGTCCCATAACCGCAATTTCGGACGTAGGATAAGCCAGATTTACGTCGGCACCAATGTGTTTACTCGACATTACATCGTAGGCTCCACCGTAGGCTTTGCGCGTAATAACCGTAATTTTAGGTACTGTGGCCTCTGCAAATGCGTACAACAGTTTTGCACCGTGTTTAATTATACCGCCAAATTCCTGGCTCGTACCCGGTAAAAATCCCGGAACATCGACAAACGTAATAAGTGGCAAATTAAATGCATCGCAAAAACGAACAAATCGAGCAGCTTTTACCGAAGAGTTTATGTCTAATACTCCGGCCAGATGCGCAGGTTGGTTGGCAACAATTCCAACTGGTTTTCCTGCAAAACGTGCAAAACCGACAATAATATTTTGTGCATATTGTTGTTGTACTTCCAAAAAGTGTTTGTTGTCAATCACATTTTGAATAATGTCGTGCATGTCGTATGGTTTGTTCGGATCGGCAGGAACAATCTCTTGTAAACTTTCTTCCATACGATCGGAAGGATCGACAGTTGGTTTTACCGGTGGATCTTCCAGATTGTTTGATGGCAAAAAGCTTAACAGCTCGCGAATCATCATAAGGGTTTGGTCCTCGTCGCTGCCATTAAAATGAGCCACACCACTTTTGGCATTGTGCGTATTTGCTCCGCCCAATTCTTCTTTTGTAACGTCTTCGTGTGTAACGGTTTTTATTACTTCAGGGCCGGTAACAAACATGTGGCTTTTCTCATTCACCATAAAAATGAAATCGGTAAGGGCAGGGGAGTATACGGCTCCACCGGCACATGGGCCAAGTATTGCTGAAATTTGGGGAATTACCCCCGAAGAAATTACATTGTTGTAAAAAATGTCGGCATAACCCGCCAAACTCTCTACACCTTCCTGAATACGTGCACCACCCGAATCGTTTAAGCCAATTACCGGTGCTCCCATTTTTAGAGCCAGCTCCTGAATTTTTACAATTTTATCGGCATTGGCGCGGCTTAACGAACCACCAAAAACCGTAAAGTCTTGAGCAAAAACATAAACCAATCGTCCGTTTACTTTTCCATAACCGGATATGAGTCCATCTCCTAATACTTTTTGGGTCTCCATCCCGAAATCGTAATTCCGGTGGGTCATTAATTTATCTATTTCGTTAAACGTGCCCGAATCGATCAGTTGGTTTATTCTTTCCCGTGCCGTTTTTTTTCCGGCAGCATGTTGTTTCTCATTTCTTGCTTTTCCGCCACCTTCTTCAGCTTTGGCGTTAAATTCTTCCAGTTGGCGGTATTTGTCTTGTAGATTCATATAAATATTTTGCTTTAGTCGAGTTCAATTAATAGTTGGTTACCGTCTATGGTGTCTTCGTCTTTTACATACACTTTTTTAACGACTCCATCTTTGGGCGCTTTGTATTCACTTTCCATTTTCATGGCTGAAATGATTACAACGGTTTCGCCTTCTTTTACTACATCACCTTCGCTAACCAAAACTTTAACAACCTTGCCAGGCATTGGCGAGGTTACTTTATTCTCGACTGATGATGCTCCATTCGCATTTCGGTTTCGTAAATACCTGGCTTCTGCATCAATTACTTGAACATCGAAAGTGTCATAAAGCGTGTAGGCTGTGTATTTTTTGGGTTCAGCTTCGGGGACTAGTTCAATATTATAGGAGTGACCATTTTCCAAAATTGAAAATGTTCCGTCGGCAGTATGCATTAAATCTACCTCGTAAACTTTTCCGTCTACATCCACTTCCAGAATATTCCCATCTTGTTTTAGCAGGTTAACCCAAGCTATCCTGTCACCTATTTTTATTTCTATTGCCATAATCTTTTCTTAAAAATGATTTACGTAAGGAATTTTTTTCCAACGACTTTGTGCCGGAGTAAATTCTTTCGTGTTTGCTTCTGTACTTCCAATTTTATCAAGATAATCGATCAGTGTTGCGATAATTACCATATCAATTGGATCTTTTTTCGGAGCTTTTGAAAGGAGCTGTTCCTCATTTTTTTCAATAAAATGGGTGTCGTAATTTCCTGAAATAAAATTTTCATTGTTCATTACACGTTCCAACATTTTTATTGAAGTCTTTACGCCTGTAATTTTATATTCGTAAAGCGCACGTCGCATGCGGGCTATGGCTTCGTTTCTTGTTTTACCCCAAACAATAAGTTTCGAAATCATTGGATCGTAGTAAATAGGAATCTCATACCCCTCGTAAACATATCCGTCGGTACGGACTCCAAGTCCCAGTGGAGTGGAAATTTTATATACTTTCCCGGCGCAAGGCATAAAATTATTGTCTGGATCTTCAGCATAAACACGGCATTCAATGGCATGTCCCTTTTGCTTTAAATCTTCTTGTTTAAAAGCCAGTTCCCTACCTTCGGCAACATATATTTGTTGTTTTACCAGGTCAATTCCGGTTACACGTTCTGTAATTGGGTGCTCTACCTGCAAACGTGTATTCATTTCCAAAAAGTAGTAATTCAGTTCATTATCAACCAAAAATTCGATAGTACCTGCCCCATAATAATTAACTGCTTTGGCAGCCTCAACTGCAGCATTTCCCATTTTTTCACGCAGTTCGGCAGTCATTAAAGGAGATGGCGTTTCTTCAATCATTTTCTGATGCCGGCGTTGAACAGAGCATTCGCGTTCGAATAAATGTACTGTATTGCCATGTTGGTCTGCCATTATCTGAAACTCGATGTGGTGTGGCGAAGTAATATATTTTTCAATGTAAACCGCATCGTTGCCAAATGCCGATTTTGCCTCAGAACGTGCTGCCCGTACAGCAGACACTACTTCGGAGTGCTTTTTTACCAGCCGCATTCCTTTACCTCCGCCACCTGCCGATGCCTTAATCATTACGGGCAACCCGATTTCTTCAATTACTGCCAGTACTTCCTCTTCGGTTTCAATTTCTCCATCAGTTCCGGGAACTACCGGAATTCCTGCTGCTGTCATTGCTTCGCGCGCCTTTATCTTATCGCCCATGCGCACAATAACTTCAGGAGAAGGACCAATAAATATTATACCTTCCTGTTCACATCTTGTTGCAAATACAGCATTTTCCGACAGAAAACCATAACCTGGATGAATGGCATCAGCATTACTGCGCTTCGCAATTTCAATAATTTTGTCGATGTTTAAATAACTCTCTGAAGAAGGTGCCTTGCCAACGTAATAGGCTTCATGTGCATATCTTACATGAAGAGAAGTCCGGTCGGCTTCAGAATAGATAGCCACAGTTTCTATGTCCAGTTCCCTACACGTTCGCATAACACGAATGGCAATTTCACCGCGGTTTGCGATCAGAATCTTTTTGATTTTCTTCATACAATTTTCAATTCAATAAAAGTTTAAGCCGTCTTAAAATCTGTATAAATAACTCGGTTTTCGGAAAATTGTTTAAAGTCTAAAAAAGGTTGATCGACGAATTTACCTTTGCAGGGGTAATTGGCAAATGAAAATGTGTTAATAAATGTGAATTGATATGAAATGACTCGAATAAAAATGAAATTATTAGAAAATACAAAGCTCTTGTTCTATTTTTTAATTTAATTCCGTAAAAAATTTTTTGTTAAGCTAAAAGATTCTATTTTAGGTCTCATTATTTTAACCAACCATGCTACATAAAATTTATTTAACCCTGTTTTTTGGGGTGTGTCTGTTTAATTTGTATGCTCAGGATTTGGATTATTCCTTGTCTGATGATTCATTGGTGAATCATTATGCCAGCATGAAACGCGCTTATTATGCTACCCGCACCGAGCTTGTTCCAAAAATTGATGGAAAGCTTGATGACGAGTGTTGGCAAAAAGTAGGATACTGGGATGGCGGATTTATTCAGCAGCAACCCCGCCAGGCTAAACCTCCGTCTCAAGAAACAGAAATCAAAATTCTTTATGACGATAAGTATTTGTATTTCGCCATTGTTGCATACGATAACGAACCTGAGAAAATGAGTCCGTTGCTTGGGCCACGCGATGATTATACGGTTGGAGATATTGCCGGTATTGCTTTAGATTCGTACAACGATAAACAAACAGCTTTTGAGTTTAATCTTACTTCTGCCGGGCAAAAGGTAGATTTAATGCACATGGGAGAATATGGCTGGGATTTTAACTGGAATGCGGTTTGGGACGGTAAAACCTCGGTTGGCGATTCGGCATGGTATGCAGAAATGAGAGTTCCCTTCACTCAAATTCGTTTTGCAAACAAAGAAGAGCATATCTGGGGCATGCACATTTGGCGATACATTTATCGGTTGAGTGAAGAAAGCCAGTGGAAATTGATTCCGATTGATGCGCCGGCTATGGTTTATATTTTTGGAGAGTTAAGGGGTATAAAAGATATTCCGTATAAAAGGAATTTTGAGGTGATGCCTTATGGCAGTGCCAAATATCTTCCGGAAGCAAGCGATAAGTGGAAGAATGGATTTGGTGTTGACGGGAAAATTGGGGTGACATCGAATTTTACGCTGGATTATACTTTTAATCCCGATTTTGGACAGGTTGAAGCTGATCCGTCGGAACTGAACCTAACTTCGTATGAAATTTTTTACGATGAAAAACGCCCCTTCTTTTTGGAAGGAAACAGCATTTTAGAATACAACTCAGGGAATGACATGTTGTTTTATACCCGAAGAATTGGGCACGCACCGAGCTTTGAACCTGATTATTCTGAAGAGGATGGCGAAAATATGTCGACGCCCGACAATACAACCATAATTAATGCTTTAAAGCTTACAGGTAAAAACAGAAAAGGCTTGTCTGTGGGATTTGTAAATAGTGTTACCGCCCGCGAGGAGGCAACAATAACAACTGCCAATGATAAGATTACAGAAGCGGTTGAGCCCTTTACTAATTATACAATTGGTAGAGTTAAACAGGATTTAAATAATGGAAGTACTGTTTTGGGAGGGATATTTACTTCTACAATAAGAAATATAAAAGATGAAAATCTGGAATTTTTAACAGGTAATTCGTTGGTTGGAGGACTAGACTTTGAGCACAACTGGCAAAATCGAAAATATTACGTTGCTGCAAAAAGTTTTGTATCGAATATTAATGGCAGCGAAACTTCAATTGCGCGCCTTCAACGAAATTCGAGACACTATTATCAACGCGAAGATGCTGATCATCTGGAGTACGATCCAACAAAAACCAACTTGAGTGGTTGGGGTGGTGAAGTTGCAGGAGGAAAACGCAGTGGCAAGTTTGTTTATAGTGGCGAGTTGGAATGGCGTTCGCCCGGCGTTGATCTGAACGATGTAGGTTATTTGCGACAGGCTGATTATATCGCTGAGGATTTTGATGTACAATATCGCGTAAATAAACCACGAGGAATATTGTTGAACTACTCTGTAAAATTAAGTCAGGGGCACAAATGGAGTTATGGGGGAGAAAACATATGGGACGATATGGATGTATATATAAAAATACGGTTTAAGAATTACTGGAGGTTTAATTTTTTAGTTGATCGTGTTTTTAACGAAATTAATACACGTGAACTTCGCGGAGGACCTTCGTTACGTATTGATGGAACAAATACAGTGAGGGTGTCCTTACAGACCAATTCGCAAAAAAACCTGATGCTTGCCCTCAACAAAAATTATATCAGAAACGATGACAATATAAGTAAAGAGGATAGTTATTCTTTTTTGGTTAACTGGCAAGTTAGTAATAGATTTTTATTATCAACTGAATCGGTATTTGCTAATGAGAACAACAATAATCAGTTTTTACGTTACAAAAGCATAGATAACAAACGCAAATATGTGGTTGGATTGCTTGATAGACAAACCTTTTATACCACATTAAGGGCCGAATACTTTATTACGCCAGAGCTTTCCCTTCAGTATTATGGCAGTCCTTATGTATCAACCGGACAGTTTCTGGATTATAGAAAAGTGGTTGATTCAAAATCATACGACCTTACAGAGCGCTACGAAGATCTTACGGTTGACGGTGGTTTGTTGATGGATGAAAACAATAATGTTTATCATGATTTTAATGATGAAGGAAGTTTCGATTTTACATTTCAGGAATTTCGTTCCAATTTTGTGGCGCGCTGGGAATATAAAACAGGTTCAACGCTTTATTTTGTTTGGACAAACAACCGCTGGCAATATCCCGATGAATATAGTACATCGATTTTTGATGCGTTAAAAGGCATAAAAAAAGCAAAATCGGAGAACGCATTTATGATAAAACTAAGTTACTGGTTCTCTTTGTAACAAAAGTTTATCTTTGTCGCCGTGAAATTTCAACAGTATATTCCTTTTTACAAGCGTAACCTTGCTTTGGCATTACCAATTGTATTGTCGCAAATCGGGCAGGTTACAGTTTCGTTGGTCGATAATATGATGGTGGGGCATGTAGGAACCACCGAGTTAGCTGCTGCTGCTTTTGCCAATAGTGTATTTATGATTGGGATGGTTTTTGGAATGGGAATTACGTTTGGACTTACTCCACTCGTAGGAAAAGCCTACGGAAATGGAGACTTGCATAAAGCCATTGTTTGGTTAAAAAATGGAGTTTTCTCGCATTTGATTGCCAGTATGGGATTATCCATTATCATGTTTAGTGTGTATTTTCTTTTACCGCTAATGGGACAACCTGCCGAAGTTTTGAGTTTGGCTAAAACGTACTATTTATTGTTGTGTGCTTCTTATCTTCCTTTTATGTTGTTCTTTACTTTTAAACAATTTTTCGAAGGTTTGGGAAATACAAAAATGGCTATGCAAATTACTCTAACTGCCAATGTTGTGAATGTGTTTGTAAATTATGTGTTCATTTTTGGGAAATTGGGAATGCCAGCTATGGGACTAAATGGTGCCGGAATTGGAACACTGGTCTCGCGTATTATTATGCCGCTGCTTTTCAGCTTTTATGTTCTGCGCAATTCACGCTACCGAAGATATTTTGTATTGGCGCATTATCAACCTATGGTAAAAAAACATGTACTATCGCTGCTAAAGATTGGTTTACCTATTGGATTTCAGTTAATTGTAGAAGTAAGTGCCTTTGCAATTGGGGCAGTAATGATGGGCTGGTTAGGCGAAACTCAGCTTGCAGCGCATCAGGTAGCTTTGGGCTTGGCTACGTTTAGTTATATGATTGCTTTGGGAGTTTCACAAGCCAACACAATTCGGGTAAGTCATCAAATGGGTATAAAAGATTATATATCCTTGCGAAGGGCATCGTATGCATCTACGCATTTGGTATTGATGTTCATGACAGGTACAGCACTTATATTTATTTTGGCACGAAATATATTGCCCTATCTTTTTACTACAGATGTTGAGGTGATTGAAATTTCCGCAGGTTTGTTAATTGTAGCAGCTATTTTTCAACTTTTCGATGGATTACAAGTAATTATGCTCAGCACGCTTCGAGGAATGGCTGACGTTACGTTTCCAATGTTTATCGCCTTTATTGCTTATTTACTGGTAGGTATTCCCACAAGCTATATCTTTGCTTTTCCGCTGAATGTTGGACCGCAGGGCATCTGGATTGGCTTTCTTGTGGGACTGAGTATTGCAGGAATCTTATTCTATCTGCGTTTTCGGAAAAATCTAAAGAAATTAGTAACCCCATAATTTGGGTCCAAATATCAAATTGGTTTAAAATCTAAAGCAAAAAAAACGGGTTATCTTCTATTGATAACCCGATTGTTCATAGTCTAGTTTAGTTAGATCAGAAAACTTATTAGTCTAACTGAGAAAAGGCAGTTTTTGATAAGTCTCTAATTCATTTCTTTATTAAAGCACGGCTAAGATAACATAAAATTGACTTAAATGTTAATCATTTTTAAATATTTATTAATATATGTTAAAAGATAAAGAATTATTACTGCTAAGTGTTTGGTATCTAGAAAGAACGACATGGCAAATATGTTATAAAATATTTCTATTTTATTTCTAAAATTTTATGAGAATCTTCATATTACTAGCAAATTAATTCTTATGACAAATATCATGAAGTTTATTCCACTTGTTTACAGGATAGTTCAGCATACTTATTCCCGGGAAAAGTATACTTTTGAAAAATAAGATAAATAAACATGAGAAAAGTTGTACTTACCGGTATCAGAGAAATGGAACTTGTTGATTCCGCCGTTCCTGAAATAAAAAACGAAAATGAGGTGAAAATAAAACTCAGTTCTATTGGTGTTTGTGGATCAGATATACACTACTATGCTGAAGGAAAGATAGGGAGTCAGGTGGTGGAGTATCCTTTTCCGGTTGGCCACGAGTGTTCCGGAGTAATTGAAGAAACAGGGGCGGGAGTAACGAATGTTAAAGTAGGCGATTTGGTTGTGGTTGATCCATCGGTACATTGCGGCGAGTGCGACCAGTGTTTGGCAGGCAGACCTCATACCTGTCGTAAAAATAAATTTTTGGGTTGCCCCGGACAATTGGATGGGTGTTTGTCGGATTATATTGTGATGCCCGATTTTACCTGTTTCCCGGTAAACGGAAAATTGAATCCTGTACAAGCAGCTTTAATTGAACCGTTATCAATTGGTGTTTATACCGTGAAACTGGCGCAAATTAAAAGTACAAATTCTTCAGTGGGTATTTTTGGTGCAGGTCCCATTGGTTTAAGTGTATTAATGAAGTTGTTAGCCGATGGAATTACCAATATCGGGATGATAGAACCTTTGGATTATCGTCTGGAGAAAGCCAAAGAGGTTGGTGCAAAATACCTGATTAATCCTGATACTGAAAATGTGGAGAATGAAATTGCGAAACAGGAAGGATTATTGCTTGATGTGGTTTTCGAAGCAAGCGGAGAGCAGGAAGCAATAACAAATGCCATAAATATTTTAAAGCCGGGTGGAAAACTGGTGTTGGTTGGAATTCCTCCGGATGCACAATATATTTTCGACATGGATCAAATGCGAAGAAAAGAGTTGATGGTAATAAATGTGCGTCGCCAAAATCATTGTGTTGAGGAGGCCATTGAACAGGTAGTCTCGGGTAAAATAGATGTGGAAAAAATGGTAACTCACACCTTTACACTGGAAGAAAGTAGTGTTGCCTTTGATATTGTTGAAGGGTATAAAGACGGAGCTATTAAAGCTATGATTGATTTGTAGCAGAAGAAATGCTTTATTTTTTTTGAAGTTGTTTTTTCTTTTGCTGAATTAAATTTTGCTTGAAATTTCCATATGCATCAAATATAAAGCGGTTCGAGAGAATAATGCTAAAAAAGATATTGATGGTACACCCTACAAATATAGCTACCATTATCATTACCTGATATTTAATGGCAACAGCAGGTGGGCTTCCTCCCAGAATCTGTCCGGTCATCATTCCCGGAAGTGTAACCAGGCCAATAACCGACATGTTAGCAATCATTGGGTTTAAAGCAGCTCTGGCAGCATCTTCTATAAAAGGTCGTATCGCAATTTTACTGTTTGCGGTGTTGGTAAGTAAAAATTGATAGAGCTCTCTTTTCTCAGTGAGGCTGGTGAAGTATCTGTTTAACCCAACAATGTTATGGTTGAGAGCATTTCCGAGAACCATACCTGTAATGGGGATAAAATACCTGGCATCGAAAACATAATCAAGCTTAAGTATAAATCCGAGGCAAAATGTATCAATAATAAGAATTGAAGTTAAACCCGCAATAAAAAAAGGAACAATAAAATACTTTCGGTTTAGCGATACTCGCCTGGTTATTGTAAATACACCCACAATTATCATTAAAAGCACCCATAAACTATTGACCCATGCATTATTTAATGTGAAAATGAATTCGAGGTAAAGTGCCACTAAAAAAAGTTGTACGGCCATTCGAACAACGTTAATCAACACATCTTTTTCCATTCGGATCCGGAAATAATAGAAAAAGGCCATTGGAAAAATTAACAGCAGAAATCCCATAGCCAGTTCCCAAATATTGATGTCGATTATTGCATTCATAGTTCAATAATTTTATCAGAACTTTTAGCCCAGAGTTGATTGTGCGATGCAGAAATAATAGTTCTACCTTTTAACTCACCGATAACATTTATAAGAAGTTCAATTGATTTGTCATCAAGTGACGAGGTGGGTTCGTCCATTAAAATAATATCTTTTGGCTGGCTCAAACAAATTGAAATCAAAAGTCGTTGTTTCTGACCTCCACTAATTTTTGCAAAATCTTTTATTAGAATATCAGATTCTAAATCAAGTTTTTGATTGTATTCTTTAATTGCGTGTAAGTTTTGCGAGATTTCTAACAATTCAACCAACTCCATTCCATTTTTTACAGGAAGATTAATATTCTGTGGAATAGAAATTATCTGTTTTCTGATTTCTCTAATTGTTGAATCATTAAGTACTTTCCCATTTATAATAATTTTCCCTTTATTGGGTAAAACATATCCTTGCAAAAGGTTTAAAAGCGTTGATTTACCTCTTCCGGAAGGACCGCTTAGGCAAATTTTTTCGCCTTGATTAATAGTGATGGTCAGATTATCGAAAATTATTTTTTCGGAAAAGGAAAGGCTAATGTTTTCGAAATGAATCATATCACTAAAATAGGAAGAATTCATTTGGAGTTACCTGAGATACAAATAAAAAAAGAACCGTTTACTATATTTTAATCTACAGGAAACGGTTCTTTATTATTTAACAGGTTAGTAAGGAGCTAACCTATTTTGCTAACTCTTTTTTATTACACATTGTATGTTGACGATGCTGTATCGCCACCACGTCCGGTCCAGTTGGTATGGAAAAATTCACCCCGTGGTTTGTCAATTCTTTCGTAAGTGTGCGCACCAAAATAGTCACGTTGTGCTTGCAGCAAATTAGCTGGCAAACGTTCGCTGCGGAAACCGTCGAAATAACAAAGTGCCGAAGTTAATGCCGGAACAGGAACTCCATTTGTAAGGGCAGTTGCACAAACTCTTCTCCAACCAGCCTGAGCCTCTTCAACTTTTTCTTTAAAGAATGGGTCGAGTAATAAGTTTGGCAATTCAGTATTTTTATCAAAAGCCTTTTTAATGTCGCCTAAAAATACAGAGCGGATGATACAGCCTCCGCGCCACATCAACGCGATATCTCCATAGTTTAAATCCCAGTTGTATTCCTTCGCAGCCTCCATCATTAAATTGTAGCCTTGTGCGTACGAAATAATTTTTGCGCCTAACAGTGCACTTTCAATATCGTCGATAAATTGTTGTTTATCACCTGTGAACTCAGCTTTTGGGCCGTTGATTACTTTGGCAGCTTCAACTCGTAAATCTTTTTGCGCCGATAAGCAGCGTGCAAAAACCGACTCGCCAATTAGTGTCAAAGGAATGCCCAAATCAAGCGCAGAAATTCCTGTCCATTTTCCGGTTCCTTTTTGTCCGGCCGTATCAAGGATCATTTCAACGGTCTCTTCACCATTTTCATCTTTGTAACCTAAAATATCGCGGGTAATTTCAATTAAGTAACTGTCCAAAATGCCTTCGTTCCATTTTTTGAAAACCTGGTGCATTTCGTCGTTATTCATTCCCATCAATTCTTTCATCAACTGATAAGCTTCGGTAATTATTTGCATGTCGCCATACTCAATTCCATTGTGTACCATTTTAACAAAGTGGCCTGCACCATCGGTTCCAACCCACTCGCAGCATGGCGAACCATCTTCTACCTTTGCCGAAACTGCCTGGAAAATTTCTTTAACTGCCGGCCACGCTTTTGCCGATCCACCGGGCATAATGGATGGTCCTAAAAGTGCACCTTCTTCGCCACCCGAAACTCCGGTACCGATGTACAATAACCCTTTACTCTCAACATATTTGGTACGACGAATGGTGTCAGGAAAATGTGAATTACCACCATCAATAATAATATCTCCCGGTTCCAGATGAGGAATTACGAGGTCAATAAAATCATCAACCGGCTTACCGGCTTTTACTAACATCATTACTTTTCGCGGTTTCTCTAACGAAGCGCAAAGTTCTTCGATTGAATGGGCACCGATGAAGTTTTTATCTGCTCCACGCCCATTTACAAACGCATCAACTTTTTCTACTGTACGGTTAAATACAGCTACAGTAAAACCTTTACTCTCCATGTTTAATACCAGGTTTTCGCCCATAACGGCTAACCCGATTAAACCAATGTCTGCTAATTTTTTCATTTTATTTTTCATTATAATTTTTAAATTTTTAATTGTCTGTGCCGCCAATGAAGGAATCTTTGCTAAATCATCTGATAAATAGTGCCTGCATGTAAATAACGACTAGGTTGAGATAGAAAATCCAAGAGCTTTCAATTTTTCCAAAGTCTTTTCTTCAATATTTCTTGCTTTTATGGTGAACGTATGAAATTCTCGTCGTACGGGATAATCGCCTCTAAGCTGTTCGAAAAGGTGTGGCGTGTCTTTTAATGCTTCATCATCGTTTTCAATGTCGTATGTTGAAAGAATTGCTTCGGCAAGAATCGAATATTCACGTCGTTGATTCCCGTCAATCTCAATTACGGTATTCTCCGGAAGTTCAATACCCGAAGGTTCCCAATTATTTATTCCCAGATTGAAAAATTTGCTGATTGCCTGAATGCTCATTTTTGTACCGTTGGCTTTTCCATCTTTTGAATAACCTGCAATGTGAGGTGTGCCGTAATCTGTTTGATTTAATAAATCAAGATTTATTTCGGGTTCGTCTTCCCAACAATCAACAATAAATCCAGCAATATCACTGGCCTCAATAGCGTTGTAAATCGATTCTGTATCAACAACTTCTCCCCGGCACGAATTTATAATCAGCGGCTTTTTATTCAGATTTTGGAGAAATTCTTCGTCTACCATATGAAAAGTCGCGTCAGTACCTGTCATATTTAAAGGTACGTGAAAGGTAATAATATCAGCTTCTTTTTGAATGGTTTGCAACGAAACAAATTTCTCCGGTCCTTCGATACGTTCTCGTGGAGGATCATTCAGCAAAACGTTCATTCCCAGAATCTCACAGGTTCTTGCTACTTTTGATCCAACGTTTCCAACACCGACCACACCAATTGTTAATCCCTCCAAATCTTTACGTTTGCGCATTGACCATGAGAAAAGGGCAGAGGCAATATACTGGTTTACACTTTCGGCATTACACCCCGGTGCATTCGTCCATTTAATTCCAGCTCTTTCGCAATAATCAGTATCAATGTGGTCGAAACCAATGGTAGCCGTAGCAATATATTTTACCTTCGAGCCAGCAAGTAAACTGCTGTTACAAATTGTCCTGGTACGCGTGATTATTGCATCAGCATCCTTTACAATTTCGTTGGTTGTGTCACTTCCCGGAAGATAAACCACTTCGGCAAAAGGCTCCAAAGCTCCTTTTATATAAGGTATTTTGTTATCAATTACAATTTTCATTAGTCTATTCTATTTCAATTCGCCTAAATAGATTACAGTCGCTGGTCTTTATAATAATCCTTCACCATCTCATCAAGTACCCAACTTGTTCGGGCAGCCGATTCACCGGTACTTATACATTTCCCATTTCCTCTTAATTCATCAACAACTTGTTGCACCAGATTTTGTGAAATGTGTTCCGGATTCTGAAATTTCAATTCCGTTATTCCATCATCTGTTTTAAGCTTTACATTTCCCGGTATGAAACAGGGCAAGCAAATTTCGCCTTTTTCTCCGATAATTTGTATATAATCTTCTTCCGAATTTTTATCCACCACAAAACACCAGCTGCCTGTTCCAATCACTCCTGATTTGTGTTCCCATGTTCCGGAAACGGTATCTTCAGCAGGGTAAAGTGCTGCTACATTAGAAGCATTTCCTTTTACTTTTACAACTTCTTCAAAAATAAAGTCGAGGTAATCCAGCTGATGCGAAGCCAAATCAAAAAAATGACCAGCACCCGAAATTTCAGGGAAAACATGCCAGTGCATTTCTTCAGGAGTTTGGTTTCTTTCGTTTGCCTGTTTGTACAATTTAATATTCACCATTAATGGTTTGCCAATAACACCCGCTTCCAGCAACTCTTTAACTTTTAAAAATGCAGGTAAAGTTCGCCGGTAATAAGCTACCCATAAAGGCATGCCTGTTTCTTTCGAAACTTTTAGCATTTCTACACATTCTGCATACGACCTTGCCATTGGTTTTTCCACATAAACCGGTTTACCTGCTTGCATGGTTTCAATGGCATAACTGGCGTGCGAATCGGGTGGAGTGGCAATGTAAACTGCATCTACATCCGGATCGTTTATTAACTCGGAAGCATTTGAATACCATTTAAAGATATTGTGACGTTTGGCGTAATCGGCTGCTTTTTGAGCGTTTCGACGCATAACAGCCACTAATTTAGAGTTGTTGCTTTTGTAAAAGGCTGGTCCGCTTTTTACCTCAGTAACATCGCCGACTCCTATTATTCCCCAATTAATAGTATTCTTTTTATCAATTTTCAATTTTTACTAATTTAAGCTTGTATTATTTACAAAAAGCGTAAGTAGTTCTTTACATACTAAAACAGAATCGTCCTAATTACCTGTAACCGGCATTTTCCCTAATATTCGAACCTATCCTTAAAAGCCCAAAGTCCGATTGCCGGATTGGAAATATAGAAAATTTCTTCACCGTCATTCAATGTATTATAACCGTCTTTTAGTTTTTCTGGATTGTATTTTGCGGTCATTTCATCAAAATCGGCATACTTAAATCCTACACTTTCAATTTCCTGCTGAGTGAGGTTTTCTTCTCCTTTACCCGGACAATACGTGATACTGAAACGACCTTCAGAAGAACCATGAATTAGATGGGCTGCAGCTCCCAGATTGTTTTGTAACTCTTCATTTTTGCTCACCATTTTTAAAGTATGTGGTGTTCCGAAATAGCCGTATTTTCGAATTAATTTATCGATTTGTTTGTCTTCGCCAAATTCTTTTAAAGCGGGTGCCAGTACAATGAGTTCACCATCATCGGCCAGGGCCATACGTGTGCGGTAAATACTTTTGTTGCCCAACCAGGTACTTTTAAATTCGGTTGGATCGAGCCAAACTACTGCCTTTTTAATGGGCTTATCAACCATTTCAAAATTTACTAGCAACGATAGTTTAGCCGCTTTGTCGAAAACTTCAAAATCATCTCCAATAAAAAGTCCGTAGGTTTGTAATTTGCCTTGCTTGTTCAGTCCAACAACAGTTTGCACATAAACGATTGGTAAGTGGTTTGAAAAGTTTTCTGATGCATAATTAAATACTTTTCGTACAGGGGTATCGGCACGTCCCATCATTTTTTCCATACCATAGGCCGCACCAATATAATGACTTTTGTTAATGCCTTCGGTTCCACCTGTACCAACAAAAATATTTTTATTGTAATTGGCCATTCCCACTACTTCGTGCGGTACAACCTGACCAATGGAAAGAATAAGGTCGAAATTTCCTTCAATCAGGAGTTTATTAACCTGGGCGGGCCATGTATAATCGCAGGCACCTTCCGATACTTCTTTGACAAACTCAGCAGGAACAGTTCCTAAAGTGATTACATCATTCCTCCAATCGTGTTCGCGAATCAAATCGGTTGGCATTTTGCCAAACATGTGACTAATTTGCTCCATAGTCATGGGAGTGTGTGTGCCAAGTGCAGGAAGTACGTCGGTGAGTTTCTCCCGGTAATATTCCCACGCAAATTCTGTAAGTTCTCCGGCACGAGAGGGGAGGCGTGTGTAATCAGGCGGAATAGCCAGAACTTTTTGTATATCGCTCATTTTTTCCAGTGCTTCAAAAAGTCCTTTTTTCAGGTCTTCTCCTGACAGGGAAGTATCAATTGATCCTTTTTCAAAATATATCATATCAAAATCTTTTAGACGAATGTGACTTGCTGTGTCTAAGCGGTATTAAACCGCAATAGACACACAGTCTTCAATAGATTATTATCTCTTCACACGTGCATTTCCACCCCAAATACTCCAAACCTGTTCTTCGTCTGCAGGCTGAGCATAGTCGGTTAAGAAAGTTGTTGCCATTGCTCCGGTTGCCCATCCAAATTGAGGCCATTTTTCGGCATCCCAGTTTTTCAGAATTCCGTAAAGCATTCCGCCCACAAAACCATCGCCGCCACCAATACGATCAAGAACGGTGATTCTTCGTGGTTCAACCACATGCCAGTTTTCACCTTCCAACATAATGGCGCCCCATAGATGTTCGTTTACGCTGATTACTTCGCGCAGTGTAGTGGCAAATACCGAAGCATTTGGAAATGCTTCTTTTACACGGTTTATTAATCCTTTAAAACCTTCAATTTTTGCTTTTAGACCTTCGCCACCAGCTTCGGGGCCTTCAATTCCAAAACAAAGCTGGAAATCTTCTTCGTTACCAATCAAAATATCGGATACAGAAGCAATCTCTGTGAAATCTTTTCTTAATTGTTCTTCACGACCTTTCCAAAACGAAGCTCTGTGATTTAAATCAAACGAAATTTTTGTACCATACTTTTTTGCAGCCCTGGCAATTCCAAGGCAGAACTGTGTGGTTTCTGGTGAAAGTGCGGCAATTAAACCGGAAAGATGTACGATTTGAACACCTTCTTCACTAAAAATCCGTTCCAGATCAAAATCTTTTGCATTTAAAGTTCGCCCTACTTCGCCTGCACGGTCGTTAAAAACACGCGGACCTCGCGAACCATAACCACTGTCGGCAATGTTAATCTGATGACGATACCCCCAAGGATCGCCTTGCTCCACTTCAGGACCTTCATAGTCCATGTGGCGTGCTTTTAAATTACTTTTTATGAATTGTGCAATTGGGCTGCTTTTTACAAAAGTGGTTAATACTTTTACCGGTAAACCCAGGTACGACGAAATGCTGGCCACATTGGTTTCAGCACTGGTGGCATATAAAGTAAATTTGTCGCTTGAGTGCACCGGTTGGCCGTTTTCGGGAGTAATCCTGGTGCCCATACTGGTTGGAACCAGCATGGCGTATTTGCAATTTTGCTTGAGTTCGATATGCATATTTTTTAAGTTTTTATCAGCTTGCTTATTCGAGTAGCAAGGCAAGTGTTATTGTTTTTTTATTTTCTATTTTTAATTGTACAATCTTGTATTATACAATTTAGAGAAATTCCGCTACTATTTCTGTTACAACTCAATTTGTTTTGTTGATACTACGTAAATAGGTAAAATTTAGTTTTTATTAATAATGACCAGCTCTACTTGTACTATTGTTGTTAGAACTAATTTTAAATGTCGTAGTAAAGAGTAAACTGTTTTGAACCATTTTTGTATTCCTATCTGGTTGAAAAGAAGTTTCGTTTACGCTAACGGTAATTCGATTTTAAAAAGCCGAAATTTTGAATTTTCCGGCTTTGTGTTAATGTAATAACTAACAACGAATTATACTATTGTTTTGGTTTTGATCTAATTGCCTTAAACACCACCAAAAGCGCTGTAACCACCGTCAACAGGAATTACAATTCCTGTAATAAAATTGGAAACATCAGAAATAAGGAACAGGGTAGCTCCTTGTAAATCTTCAGGTTCTCCAAATTTTCCCATAGGTGTGTTGTCTACAATTTTCTGTCCGCGAGGGCTGTAATTGCCGGTTTTTTCATCCATAACCAAAAAACGGTTTTGATGAGTGATAAAGAATCCTGGAGCAATGGCATTTACACGAATCCCAACTTTCGCTAAATGAACCGACAGCCATTCGGTGAAATTATTTATAGAAGCTTTGGCAGCTGAATAAGCCGGAATTTTTGTTAATGGCTTGTACGAGTTCATCGACGATACATTTAACACAACTCCCTTTTTGTTTTTAAGCATGTCGGTGGTGAAAACCATTGTTGGTAACAAAGTACCTTTAAAGTTCAAGGCAAAAACTTTATCAAAACCTTCCATTTCTAATCCATAGAAAGTATCTTCCAGTTTATCCATGTTTTCTTCAGTCATAACTTCCACTTTGGTAGTAGCTTGTGGACTGTTTCCTCCCGCACCGTTTATAAGAATATCGATTTCGCCAAGCTTCTCGTTAATTTCAACTTTGGCCTTTTCTAGTGAAGCTTTATCGAGTACATTGGCTTCAATACCAATAACTTCAGCACCCGATTCTGCTGCGATTTCTGCAGCTACTTTATCTGCCACTTCTTTATTGATATCGGCAATGGCTATTTTAGTTCCAACTGAAGCGATGGCTTTAACCATGGCGGTTCCTAAAACACCCGCTCCGCCGGTAATTACACAGACTTTATTTTTTAAGTCGCTGAATGATAATGGTTCCATTTGATTTATTTAAATTCTTTATAATATTCTACATTTTCTTTTGTAACAATGTCGATCGAAGTATAACTCTTTTTTGCAACCTGACGTTTCTGAACCACACTTCTAAATAATTTATTAACCGATTTATATCCTTGTTCCTCTGGTCGTTGGCAGATTAGAAATTGCACCAGATTATTTCTCAGACATTCACGATTTTCCTTTAGTAAGTCATGTCCAATAACTTTAATATGGGGCATCTTTAATCGTTCGAGTAATTTACAGATATGAAATACTTTTGAGTTGGTCACAAAAATTCCGGTGATGTTGTTTTCCTTAATTTTAGTCTCAATTTTATTCATCCAATTGGGATCTTCGGTATCGGGAACATCGGTTGTAAACAGCTGGTGAACATTGTTTTCTTTTTTCTTATACCAGTCGTAAAAACCTCGCTCCCGCTGAACAAGGTGGTTCTGATTGTCCATTTCTTTGGCAAAGTGTACTACCAGTATATTTCCTTTCTGAACAAGTAAATCAAGCAGTTTACCAGATACCAAACCACTTTGATACGAATCCTGACCGATATAACTCACCTGCCCGGCATGTTTTATTTCAGAATCAATAAAAACAAAGGGGATTTCCAATTTTTTAAGCGCTTCAATAAATGCCAGTGATTCTTTTCTAAAGAAAGGAGCCAAAACCACACCATCCGGATGCAACTCCAAAATTCGTTCAGCTTCGCGAACAAAACTTTTAGAATCGGTTTGGTTAAATGTAAAAGATTTTATTTGAACGCCGTATTGTCCTAATTCTGAGATTCGTTTTTCTACTCCTTTAAGAGGTTTGTTCCAATAGCCATCTTTTGAAGGTGGTTTTGGAAAAAGAGTGGCAAAAATGGCCGATTTTTTTGATGCCAACGTACTGGCCAGAATATTGGGTTGGTAATTCAGTTCTTCAATAATCGATAGAATTTTTTTCCGTGTAGATTCTGCTACCTCACCCCGATTGTGTAAAACCCTGTCAACTGTGCCGATGGAAACTTTCGCTTTTTCAGCGATATCCTTTATCCGTATTTGCTTATTTAGTTCGATAATGTTCTGTATTTTAATTGTTTGTAATTAATCTGAGAGATTAATAGTACGTAAAACTACAGATTTTTTTTTATTATCGTGTTCGTACACGGAAAATTTTTACACAATATGTTTTGCAACAGAAATTGTGCAGATTTACTGAAATGCAGCTTTGGAAGAATCGGGTGGAGTTTCTAAAATTTCAGGATGTTTAATCAGGTATTTTATTGTTCTGAACATTCTTCCTCCATGTGAACCATCAACAACACGATGATCGAGTGTAGCTGCCAGCAGCATCAATCTTCTGGGAACAATCTCATCGTTAACAACAGCTGGCTTTTTTACAACATTACCAAGTACCATTACAAACGAAACATTTGATGATGGCAACAACGAGCCATAACCGGTATCAAGGCCCACTGTTCCAATATTCGACATTACGTATGAACCAAAACTATTTGAATCGAGACCAACTCCTGGTAACGAAATACCCCAGTGAATAGTTATGGTACGATATAATTTGAAAAGCCATGTTCTGAACGGCCAGGGAAAAGAAGCTAGCATACTTTTAGATTGCATAGTATCATTTTCGGTGCCTTTTCTGGAATCACGGATTCTTCCTGCAATCTTATCTGTAATTTCTTTTATGGTGAGTTGATCGGCGTTCTCAACTTTAACCGATCCCATTTCTCCACCAGGTAATAAAACACTAACGGTGGCATCAACCTGATTGCGTTGTTTTATTTTACCTCTTTTTACATAGGTATTCAGTTCTGGTACATCCTGGCGTATTGCCCGCCCGACAATCAGCGTTAAAATGTATGTCAGCGTAGTTTTAATACCTTCCTTCCTTTTCTCAGAAATATATTTCTCCAGATCAGTTACATCTAATTCTACAGTACCGTAGATTTTAGAGTCGGTTGGTTTTTTGTAAATGGTTGACGCCACTTTGCGCCAGTTTGAATTATAGTCGATAGAACTCATATAACGATTTTGTTTATTATTAATCGTTCCTGAATAACGTTTTAATAAAATGTGGCTTTCGGGGGACAAAAGTAATTTATTATATTGATTTTAAGGAAAAAGTAAAATTTTGTTGTTTGAACTGATTATAAATTGTTGTGCTGTGTTGTTTTAAATGGCAATAAAACATAGATTTAAGAGGTATGATAGGGTAGTACAGATTGATGGCTGTAGTACAGTTTAATTACAGAACTAAAAACCGATGAACCGGAAAAAAGAATCACTTTCTAAATCTGAACAGATAATTGCGTCGATAACCGAATCTGTTCGTTTGGGCAAAATTGTTCCCGGACAGACCATACCCAGTATCAATATTACTGCTCAAAAGTATGGTGTGGCTCGTAAAACAGTTGTTCGCGCCTACGAGAAGTTAAAAGGTCAGGGAGTAATTGAATCAAAACCAAAAACCGGATTTTTTGTGATCAACAAAAAGCCAAATTCAAAACTAAAGGTGTTGCTTGTTATCCATAGTTTCGATGGGCACTGGGAAATTCTTTACAACAATTTTTATGCAAAAGTGAGTGGTTACTGCGATATAGAAATATTTTTTCATCATTATAATATCAAGGTTCTTGAACTGATTATTAATCGTAGCGTTGCCGACTACGATCTGGTAATTATTTCATCTTTTAATCATCCACGAATAAGAAGTGTTGTTGCCCGAATTCCTGCTTATAAAGTATTGCTGGTTTCACGAAAAGACCGGCTGGACGACAGTTATAATTACATTATACAGGATTTTTATGAAGGAACTTATAAGGCACTTTGTGAGGCTAAAAACCAAGTTCGAAAATACCAAAAGATCAACTTGAGTTTTCCTGAAAATGCAGGTCATTCTGAGACCTTAAAACAGGGCTTTCTGAAATTTTGCGATGAATTTTTGATAGAGAACACGGTGGTGCATTCGTTCAAAGATGTTGAAATAAAAAAGGGAGAGGCTTACTTTCTGATTAACGACAACGATCTTATCAGGGTATTAAATGTGTGCAAAGTCCGAAACTGGATTCCTGGAAAAGAAGTTGGCGTTTTGTCGTATAACGAAACGCCTTTAAAACAAGTGATTCGCGATGGAATCTCCGTCGTGTCGTGTAATTTTGAGATGATGGCAAATGAAATGGCCTCTTTTATAAAAGAGCAAAAAACAATACATAAAATTATACCCATACAATTTATCGAACGAAACTCATTGTAATATGAAGAAACTGATCTTATCGTTATTAATGGTGTGTACAATAGTTCCGGTTTTTTCGCAGAACAAATTAAGCGAGGAACAAAAAAAGGAAGGCTGGAAATTACTTTTTGATGGTACAAACCTGAATAGTTTTCGTGGCTTACATAAAAACGAAAATGTTTTTAAAGGTTGGACCGTTGAGAATGGTTGCATGAAAACCCTGCAACCAGGTAATGATGAAGCCGGTGGTGCTTTAATTACAAAGAAAAAGTATGCCGACTTTGAATTTCAGTGGGACTGGAAAATGGAAAGCAAAGGTGGCAACAGCGGTGTAAAATATTACGTTCTTGAAGAACTGTCGGATAGTAAAAAGTCGGGAATTGGCCTTGAGTACCAGATGCTCGATGATAATAATCATGAGTGGATGTTAAACGGAAAAATGCAATCCGGGGATTTTCATACGCTTGGTGCGTTGTACGAGATTTACCCGGCAAAAAACAGAAAAATTAATCCTTTGGACGAATGGAATACCAGCCGGATTGTGAGTAAAAACAACCATGTTGAACACTGGTTGAACGGGGTTGAAATTCTGGAATATGAAAGAGGTTCTGCTGATTTTAAAGAAAAAGTTGCGAATAGCAAATTTTCAATGTATCCTGGTTTTGGTGAAGCAAAAAAAGGACACATTCTTATACAGGATCATGGAAGTGTAATGTATTTTAAAAACCTTTTTATCAGGGAACTGTGATGACAAAAACTAAAAAATCAAATTTTCGCTGGGTTATTGTAGCCCTCCTTTTTTATTCCACAACCATTGTTTATTTCGACCGTGTAATATTAGGAATTTTAGCCCCTTATATTTCAAACGAAATTGGTTGGAGCGAGCAGGAGTATGGTTACGTTGTATTTGCATTTCAACTTACTTATGCAATCGGACCGCTATTTATTGGTTTGCTGATCGATCGGTTGGGTACGCGTCTTGGCTTTTCGTTGGCAGTAATTGTTTGGGCGTTTGCAAGTTTGTCACACTCTTTCGCAAAAAGCTGGATTGGTTTTGCCATTGCCCGTTTGGGATTGGGAATTGGGCAGTCTGCAAATTTTCCGGCCAGTATTAAAACTGTGGCTGAATGGTTTCCTCAAAAAGACAGAGCTTATGCTACCGGAGTTTTTAATGGAGGTTCAAACATCGGTCAGGTAATTGCGCCGCTTTTAATTCCGGTTGTTTTATACTTTTTCGTATCGTGGCGTTATGTTTTTGTTCTGTCGATGGTACTCAGTGCTACCTGGTTGATATTTTGGCTGATTTTATTCCGTTCGCCCAAAGAAAGCCGATTTGTAAACGATGCCGAGCGGGATTATATATGCAGCGATTCAGAGGAACTTGAAAAAGTAAAAGTTCCGTGGAAGCAATTGGTAAAATACAGGCAAACCTGGGCAGTTGCACTTGGGAAATTATTTGCTGATCCTGTTTGGTATTTTTATCTATTTTGGGGTGCCAAATTTTTAAATGCTCAGTTCGGAGTTGAATTGAAAGGACTGGCACTTCCGCTTATAATTATTTACGTGCTTGCCTGGGCAGGAGGAATGGCCGGTGGTGCTGTCTCATCTTATCTATTAAAAATTGGAAAATCAACCAATTTTGCTCGTAAAATAACAATGCTGGGAACTGCTTTACTGGTCCTACCGGTTATGTTTGTTCCGTTTATCGATTCGTTACCTGTCTGTGTTGGTTTAATTGCTTTGGCTGCAGCTGCGCATAACTCGTGGTCGGCAAATATATTTACGGTTGCATCCGATTTGTTTCCCAAGAAAGTTGTTGGATCGGTAATTGGATTTTCAACCACCGTAAGTTCTATAATGGGCATGATTACTGCGCTTCTTATTGGCTATGCTTTAAACGAAGCCGGAACGGAGGGCTATGTATTTCCTTTTGTAATAGCTGCCTTTGGGTATTTGCTTGGCCTGCTTGTTATTCACCTTGTATCGCCCAAAATGAAACCTGTGTCAATAAAAACCGATTAACCTTTAAAATGAATTCAAGAGAAAGAATAAAAAAAGCACTTAATTTTGAAGAGGCCGATCGGGTACCATACGATTTGGCTGCCACTACCTGGACCGGAATTACAAATACCGCGTATCAGAATTATTTAAAATTTAAAGGAAAAGCTGCGGAAGAACCAATCTGGTCCGATGTTATTCAGCAAATTGTAGTTCCTTCTGAAAAAGTTTTAAATGAGCTTGATGCTGATGTTCGTGGAGTATTTCCATTAACCAGCCACAATTGGGATGTGTATGCTAGATTGAAAGATCGCGGCAATTATTTTGAGTATGTTGACGAGTGGAATTTTACACACCATTTCCCCAAAAAGGGATTTTGGTTTTCGCTGGTAAAAAGTCCGATGGCTGAAGTCGATTTTTCGGAAAACGGAGTTGTGGGAAAAGGCACCTGGCCCGAAGCCGGAAATTTGAAACGCTTTGACGGTTTACGGGAGAAAGCGATTCAATATAACGAAAATGGCAAAGCTGTTTTTACCAAAGGACTTTGCGCAGGTTTATTTGAAATGCACCAGCGTGCGAGAGGAATGGAAAATGCCATGCTCGATCCGTTTCTTTTTGCTGAAAACTCGGATAAACTGGTGGGAAAATTAGCCGATTTAAAAATTGAATTTTGGGATGCAGCCTTAACCGAAATTGGCGATGTGGTTGATATTGTTGGCGAAGGCGATGATTACGGCACGCAACAATCGCAATTGATTGCCCCTGAGCAGTTTCGGGAGTATTATCTGCCGCATTTTACCAGAGTTCTAAAGTTTATTAAAGACAAACGTCCTGATTTAAAAATAATGTTTCATTCGTGCGGGAATGTGCGTCCCATCATTCCTGATCTTATTGAAACGGGAGTTGATATATTAAATCCGATACATATTACAGCCGCCGGAATGGAACCGATTCAGTTAAAAAAGGATTTTGGTAAAGATATCGTATTTTGGGGCGGGGGAGTGGACACACAACATATTTTGCCATCGGGAACTCCGGAGCAGGTAAAAGACCATGTAAAACGTAATATAGACGCACTGGCGCCGGGTGGAGGTTTTGTGTTTAGCACGGTGCATAATATTCAGGCCGAAGTACCTCCGCAAAATATTGTAGCTATGTTAGATACATTGAACCAATTTGGAATATACCAGTCGAAAAATAAATTAGAACCAAATAAATCGAAATAAAATGGAAAGACGAAAATTTATAGAAATGACCACAAAAAGTGGTGTTGCTCTGGGAACTATGCCTGTAATTTTTCCTAATTCACGATGGAAAGGAGCTAACGACCGGGTAAACTTAGCTGTTATTGGTATTCGTGGAATGGGACAGTCTCATATTCAGGCATATCAGGCTTTAAATAATGTGGAAGTTACTGCTCTATGCGATGTGGACGAGAACCTTTTTGCAGAAAGAGTGAAAAAGCATTTTACTGATAAAAATCTGAAAGAGCCCGAATTATACAACGATATGCGAAAACTTTTCGAAGATAAAACAGTTGATGCAGTATCGGTTGTTACTCCAAACCACTGGCATTCTTTGGCAGGTATATGGGCAATTCAGGCAGGAAAACATGCCAGTATAGAAAAACCTTCCTGTCATACCATCGAGGAAGGGAAAATGCTGATAGAAGTGGCTAAAAAATACAGAAAAGTAGTTCAGGATGGAGCGGAACAGCGAAGCAATCCTTCAGCTCAGTCAGCAGTGCAATTTATGAGCAATGGTAAATTGGGTGAAGTTTACCTTGCAAAAGGGATCTGTTACAAATGGAGAGATTCAATTGGTAGCTATCCTGACGGTTACATGAAAGAGAATGAAAGGTATGCAAATACGATAAACAGTAACTCATGGATCGGACCTTTTACTAAGGAATACATGAGCGGGGTTAACTATGATATGTGGCAGGGGCCGGCACCCGAAAAACCGTTTAACAGAAACCGGTTTCATTATAATTGGCATTGGTTCTGGGATTATGGGAATGGCGATATGGGGAATCAGGGCGTACATGAAATGGATGTGGCACGTTGGGGACTAGGTGTTAAAATTCCGTCGAAAGTTAGTGCGGTTGGAGGACATTTAATGTTCAACGATGATCAGGAAACACCAAATACTTTAATGGCAGTATTTGAATTTCCGAATCCTCAGGGTGGTGGACAAAAGAAGAAAATACTCCAATTTGAAGTCAGGCACTGGATGTCATATCCCGAAGGGAATTTGGGGAACAGAGAAAGCCTGAATAACTCGTATATGACAAGTAGTGCAAATACTGTTGGTAACTTGTTCTTTGGCTCAAAAGGCTACATGCTAAAAGATGTTGAAGGTTGGCAAACTTACATGGGGAAAGAAAGAGAACCGGGAGAATCGGGTAAAGGTTACGGCAACCACTACCAGAATTTTGTTGACGCAATTCGCGCGGATGATCCTTCAAAACTAACAGCACCAATTGAAGAAGGATTTTATTCGTGTGCTTTAATTCATCTGGCAAATATTTCTTACAGACTTGGCCGCACCCTGGATATTGATACTGAAAACTTCAGGATTATTAACGACGACGAGGCCAATCGTATGTTTTCGAAAGAATACCGAAGTCCATATACATTGCCCAAAAGAATCTGAAATAGGATAGACTAGTACATATAAAATTCTGGCCTTTGCTACCAAACAAAATACAATTACTGAAAAGCATAGATTATTTTGTAATTTGCCCTCGATTTAATTTGGTGCAACATTTTCTGCATATCCATGTATTACTATTAGCCGAATGAAGATTAAAGTCTTTTATGAAGAGGTCAGGAATTGAAACAAACATTATTTTATTTGCCATACTTATTGTACTGGCAGTTGGGATTTCTGGCTTTCTCGTACACCGAAGTTTAACGCAAATTGTGGATTCTATTCACGAGGAAGCCAGTACTGATTTCAAGCTAATTGTTATCAAGAATATTTCATTAGATCTGCTTGAGATTGAAAACAATGTTCAGATCTATTCATTAACCAACAGTAAATCAAATTTAGAAAATTATAAGCGGGTAAACGAACGTTTAAATAGCAGTATTCAACTTTTGTCGGAGTTAAAAGATAAAGATAAAGCAGATGCATATTTGATTGATTCTGTAAAGTATCTGGCACAAGCAAAATTGGAAATATGGGAGGAAATTAAACAAATTAATACGGTTAAAACCAATGCGCAACCTCAATTTGAAGAACTCTATTCCATGTTGGAAAAAAAGGAAATAGATACAGTAAAAGTTGAAGTTCTGGTGGAGCCACCTAAAAAGAAAGGATTATTTAAAAAGATATTTGGGAAGAAAGACTCTGCAACCATCCGAATTGATACAAATTATGTGGAGAGAACGGTTGAAAACGAGGAAATAAGAAGCGAGATTGAATCGCTTCAAACCGGACTGATACTGCAGGAAAAAAGAAAGAACAGGCGCGAATTACTGTTGATAGAACAAAATATTCGGGTTACCGAAAAGCTGAATGCTCTTATTTCAGAAATTGAAAAGGCAGAACGTGACAATTTAATTGAAAAGAAAAATGAAGCCGACAGGCTGGCAACAATTATTTACAAACGATTATCTGCTTTTTCTGTAGTTGCAGTTATTCTTTTGTTTGTTGTTTTGTTGTTGTTCGTAAGGTATTTGCAGAAATCGAGAAAGGTCCAGAAAGTATTAAGCGATGCAAAACATGGAGTTGAAAAACTGGCGCAGGCAAAAGAAGCTTTTATGGCTAATGTTAGCCACGAGATGAGAACACCGGTAAATGCTATTTATGGTTTAACCGAACAATTGTTGAAAGAGAACAAAGATGAAAAAGTAAATGAAAAGCTGGGTATTCTTTTAAAATCTTCAAAACATTTAAAGGAAGTCGTAAACGATACCCTGGATTTTTCAAAAATACAGGCCAATAAATTAAAGATTACAACCACCGATTTTTCTCCGGAACAGATTATTAATGAAATTTTGGCCCTGCTTAAACCGGAGGCTTCAGCAAAACGTATTGATCTGGTTTATAATTGTAAAAATGAACTGCCCGCTGCCTTGCTCGGAGATCCGTTTCGCTTAAAACAGGTATTAATTAATATTATTGGGAACGCCATAAAATTTACAGAAAGCGGAAATGTTACTCTCACTGCCCATTCAAATCAAATTAGCAATAACCTGGTTAGTTTAATATTTCAGATTAACGATACAGGAATTGGAATTTCCGAAGAAAACCTGGAACTGATATTTGACGATTTTGTTCAAATTGAATCGGATTATACACGGAAATTTAGCGGTACCGGGCTGGGGCTGTCGATTGTAAAAAAACTGGTTGAGTTACAAAAAGGTGAGATTTCGATAACCAGTGAATTGTCGAAAGGTACAAACGTGTCGTTTTATATTCCATATAAATTGGGCAATCCCGAAAAAATAGAACAAACTAAACAAGAGGATATATTTGTTCCAGTGCAAGTGAAGAATTTGAGAATTTTGGGCGTTGACGACGATGAGTACAACCGGTATTTACTACATGTGATTTTTGAAAAATGGGGACTTGAAAATTATACCGATGCAAAGAATGGCAAAGAAGCAGTGGATCGGGCACTGGAACAGGATTTCGATTTGATATTAATGGATTTGCGAATGCCCGATTTAAATGGAATTGAGGCTTCGAAATTAATAACTGAAAAGAAACCGGATTCGAACATTATCGCATTGGCAACCATAAACAGCGAAGCAGAAAAAGAAAAGTGTAAAAAGGCGGGGATCGGTTATTTCCTTTCGAAACCATTTGCCGAAGCCGAACTTTTGGATATTATCAGGTTGTCGATAGAAAGTGAACAAAACAATCGTTCCGAAAAGCCAGGATTCGATCTGAAAGAACTGGAACGGCTTACCAATGGCGATCGAGGTTTTATGAAAGAAATGATAAATGTATTTATTCGTTCAACAAAAATCGGGTTAGAAAACATTAAACTTGCGCTGGAGACAGAAAATTGGCAGCAAATTTCGGAAGAAGCGCATAAAATGGCGTCGCCCTGTAAACACATAAAAGCCGATGATTTATACACAGAATTAAAACAACTGGAAAAAACATCGGGAAGTACAGAAACGTCTCATAAAATCCATCAACTTGTTTTATCAATTGAGGAGAAAGTGGAGAACATAAATCAATCACTTTCGGCAATTCTTGAGTCAGATACATTTTAGATTTAAAGTTTAAACTGTGTTTTCATTTTGATAATCTTCCGATTTGTTTCTAACGATTAATTGTTGTATTTCTGTCGACTGTAAATAATTCAATGTAATTTTGTATCACATCGAAGATTCCGTAGCAGGTTGAGGGAACTATTTACTTAATAGAATACAATTTCGATATAGAATAATATGAACGAGAAACCTTATCTGATATTTGTAGTTGAAGACAACGAATGGTACAATCGTCTTTTGGTTCATCAATTGTCGTTGAATCCGGATTATCAGATTGTTTCGTTTACAAACGGAAAAGATTGTCTGGATAGTTTGGATAAAGAACCCGATGTGGTAACCCTGGATTATCGTTTGCCCGATATGAAAGGTCTGGAGGTTTTAAAGAAAATTAAGGCTGTAAACGAAGATATCCAGGTAATTCTTATTTCGGAACAAAATGATATTGATGTTGTTGTAGAACTCTTAAAATACGGGGCTTACGATTACATTGTAAAATCGAATGAGATACGGGAGCGCTTACTAAATACGGTGAACAACATCAGGAAAGGCGACAAACTTAAAAAGGAAATTGTAAGCCTTCGAAAAGAGGTTAAAAAGAAATATAGTTACGAAAATACAATTGTTGGCAGCAGTCCGGCCACTCAAAAGATTTACGACCTGATTGACAAGGCCACCCGAACAAATATTTCGGTGGCAGTAACCGGCGAAACCGGAACAGGGAAAGAGCTGGTTGCCAAAGCTATTCATTACAATTCAAATCGGGCGGCAAAACCATTTGTTGCGGTAAATATGGCTGCCATACCAAAAGATCTGGTTGAAAGCGAGCTCTTTGGTCACGAAAAAGGAGCATTTACGGGTGCGAATTTCCGCCGACTGGGAAAATTTGAAGAAGCCAATGGAGGTACACTGTTTTTAGACGAAGTGGCCGAAATGGATATTTCGTTACAAACCCGTTTGCTACGTGTTTTGCAGGAAAAAGAGATTGTTAGGGTAGGGAGCAACAAACCGATTAAAGTGGATTGCCGGATTATTGTAGCCACCAACCGAAATTTTCAGCTTGAGGTAAAAAACGGAAACTTCAGACAGGATTTGTATTACAGGATTTACGGTTTGCCCATTGAATTGCCACCACTTCGCGAACGTGGAAACGATCTATTAATTCTTGCCAAACATTTTGTAAAAACATTTTGTGCCGAAAATAAATTGTCGTTGAAGACGCTTTCTTCACAGGCAGTTAACAAGTTAAGAGCCTATTCTTTCCCAGGAAACATTCGGGAATTACGATCGATTATAGAATTGGCCGTTACTTTAACCGACAATGATGAAATTCCTGCAGAGAATATTATTTTGGGGAACGACGACCTGTTGCCTGAAGTGATGAACGACGAAGTGAGTCTACGTGAATACAATCTCAGAATTGTAAATAAATACCTCTCGAAATACGACAATAACATTAAGTTGGTGGCTCAAAAACTCGATATTGGAGTGGCCACCATTTACCGGATGTTAAAAGAATAAATCAGTCTCCGAAATCCCTTTTTTATTATCACATTGATGAGTGAATTATCAAAATGATAATTTACCGTCCCCGGTCCTTTTTTTTAAGGTGATGTAAATCAGTGTTTTGTGTTTTGAGTGAATTTGTGGAATGTAAATTGCCTTTACTGTGGCATAATACAAAAATCAATTTTATAACATACAAATTCTTAAAACATGGAAACAAAAGGAAAATCATCGAAAATTATTATTGGAGCAGTGTTGGGCGCACTGTTTCTGACAGTTATTATTGGCGGATTAATAGTAAATAAAAACAATAAAGCGATTAATCAGCTAAGTTCAGAAAACACAAAACTGGAAACAGTAGTTCAGGAACGCGATTCAATGGTAAACGAATTTATCAGCGCATTTGATAGTATTGAAAGCAGTCTGACATTTATTAACAAAAAGCGTGGTCAACTGGTGCTAAACCAAGATGAAATGACCGTTTCGCAGAAAGATGCTATTGTTAGAGACATTGAATTAATGAATACGATGTTGGAAGAAAGCAGCATTAAAATTGAAAAGCTTGAGAAAGATCTTAAAAATTCAGGTTATCAGTTAAGTTCATTTAAAAAGAAGGTGGCTAGTTTAAACAAACAAATTGAGCAGCAAAACCAACAAATTGCTGAGTTCCAACTTAAGTTTGAAGCACAGAGCCAACAACTGGCGATGGTTAGTTATGAAAAAGACAGTTTGCAAAATGAAGTATTGTCTATTCAGGATACTATTCAGAAAAGAGACGAACTGCTTGCGCAAATGAAAGATGTAATCGGTCAGCAAACCTACGAACTGAATAAAGGATTTTT
The DNA here is from genome assembly GCA_026671195.1 of Draconibacterium aestuarii. Taxonomy (GTDB): domain Bacteria; phylum Bacteroidota; class Bacteroidia; order Bacteroidales; family Prolixibacteraceae; genus Draconibacterium; species Draconibacterium aestuarii. The sequence continues at coordinate 252,868 of JAPOHD010000012.1, forward strand.
TGCATACGGTACAACCAAAGAACTTACCGACAATGGAGTGATTGAAAAAGAAGGTGGCTTTTTAGGTGTCGGGAAAAGCAAAATTATACCTCCGAATTTTAACCAGGATTATTTCACTAAAGTTGATATTACCGAAGATCGTTCGATTGAACTGAATGCTAAAAAAGTAAAGCTTATTTCGGAACATCCTGTTGAATCGTACAAATTAATTGAAGAAGACGGATTAATTACCCGGTTAGAGATAGAGACACCACAAGAGTTTTGGAAGATGTCACAATATGCTGTGATTGAGGTGAAGATGTAGGTGAATCAGAGATTAAGAATTTCCGACATTCGACCTTGGGGTAGTTGGGGCACTATTTCTCAAAACAGAATGTCGGAATATTTTACCGATAATGAAATTACAAATCCAAATAGTTACAATTCCAGTTAAAAAACAAACCCTTAAGTCAATTCAGGTATTAACAAAATAAGTAAAGTTTTTATCTGATCGATTCAGTAAAAGCTCTTTCATTTAGTTGAAAGGGCTTTTTATTTTAGCGCGGATCATAGCAATATGATTTGCTTTTTTTGTCTAAAATAGATGAGAATGTAAAGTAGTCCCTGTGCAAAAATAGGAATTGAAAACAAGGTCCATGGCCCTGAATTCCCTATTCGCTGATAAGCATTGCAGGCTATAGCTAACAAAACATACCAAATAACCAATAATAATCCCGCAACTAATTCTGATTTAAGACTAAAGGCAGCAGCAAGCATAAAAAGCAACAACTCAAAAACTAAGATGCTGGTTTCCATTTGGCTAAAATTCCAGGCGTTAACTGAAGTCGCATCACTATGTAATTGTATTCCCAGTATATTGGCCGCCACATCCGAAAAAACAACTAAACAGTAGATTATTACATAATTAATCAGCAAGACTCGTAAAACCAGCTTCCATTGTTGAATGGAATCAGAATAGCTATTGATATTAATTTTGTGCCAATTGCGTATTAATAAGGCTGATATAATTAGTATAGGAAATGCAAAAACAAGTGTCATCTCTCCATCAGGCCATAAAAAGATTGCAAAACACCATATTATTAGATGCCAGCCTAAAAGAATGTATCCACCAATTCTTTCGTTGTACCAACACCAAAATGCTCCGATTGTAAAAAGCAGAAATGCTAAAGGAACGGTATATATTTCGACTCTTGTAATGCTTGTGTAATTTGAAAATAAAGGGATAATAAAACCAATGAAATAAAGCAGCCCGTAAAAGGATATAATAATCTTAAACGAAAGTGAGTTTATTTTTGCTTTCATAACAATGGTTTTAGATAAGTTCTTTAGTGATACGAATTGTAGGCTTTTTTGTTTTATCTGTTTTTGAAACGGTAAAAAAAGAAAGGGGTTGTAACGGGGGTATTTGATTAAAATGAACTTTTTAACTGCTTAAGTAGTTATGTATTTAGCTTTTTTTATAGCATGGTGTTACACCAAATTCTTAGTCATTTATAGAAACAGGCAACTTGTATGTTGCCTGTTTTTGTAGCGAAAATTTATTGGGTGGTTTCAATTTTGTGTGTTGTGTCGCGGTGATGTTTTGCAGGTATTTTTAGTATTCAAATTCAAAATCATCAACATATAAAGTTGAGCCAATACCTCCTACAAAGAATTCTCCATAATAACTCGATGTGGCAACAATTGCAATATGGGTAGGCGAGCGATGTAAATATTCAGTATTGTATTCAATGTTAATTTTAATTTCTGACAGATCGGGATTATCACTTTTTACAAGCATTTCGCCTTCGCCCAGTATTTCAGCATTTTTGGGGAGGTGAAGGTTGTGATTCCATTCTTCCTTAACGTTATAAATGTCTTCAATGTCACCATCGTAATAATAGACCTTTATCCATATATGACCATAGTCATTGTCGCCGGCCTTCATCGAAATTTCAAAATCGTTAAAATCATCATGAGGATTCAGTTCGTTAATTGCCGATACATATTTAGACCGTCCTTTTAACGCTTTTGGGCGTGCAGCAAGAGGACGACCGAACCGAACTTTTGTTCTGGCTTCTTTTCGGGTATTATCACCGTCACAAAAATGGCCAAGAAATAGTGAACCGGAAGCAATTGGCATTCCAACCAATGCTCCAAAACCGGTGTCAATAGTCTCCAGCCTGCCCATTTTACCCCCTTTTGAATCATCAACAGGAACAACCGATTCGTTGGTTACTCCAAACGCCCGAATATTTCCTGTTAACCAAAAAGGATCATCTCCTTCGGCAAAAGGGTAATAGAATTGGTTTCTGTGCCACTTTGAAAAATCTCCATTGGGAAGTGCCAAAGCCTGGTGGGCACGAATTACCCATTCTTTTGTAATATTTGAGCCGGAAGTCACTTCTACTGAAAACGGTGATGTAAGATCGATAATATCGCCGGTGCTGATTGAAGTAGATGCACTCTCACTAATGGATAAATCCGTAATTTTTACAACTGACAAATCTGTTCCAACAGGAACGTTAATATCGATGTATCCATAAGCATATTTCCCATCGGTAATGGCAATTGTTGAACCGGAAACGGCTTCTGCAACAGAAAACCTGAAAATATCAGTGTCGTCTTGTCCAGGTGTTCCCTCACCAAACTCTACGGAAAGAGTCCATGTTTCTTCGGTATTTCCATAGCTAACCTGAATGGTTGCCGGGGTTGAAAAATCATTTATTGTTGTTGGATCGGGCTAATAAGCTGCACCTTCGGGAGCTAGCTTAAATCTTGTAACAGTTACATTTTCAATGTCACCTTCCTTGTAAAGATAAGCTTTTGCCGTTTTGTTGACGCTATTAATCTCCTGGGAACCAACCTGATTTTCTATCACAAAATAACGTTCAATGTTTTGGCTGGCCGATAGTGTCCATACATAATCCTGGTAGGTTGTAATGGTGTAATTTTTACTATCCGATATATCTATTGTGGTTTCAATTGCCGGCGATATACTTGCATTCTCAGTGATTGTATAGGAAACCATTTCCAGTTGACCGGGATCAACATCTTCTTCCAACTCAATGTGAAGTGTTTGTTCTTCGGTAGCGATAATCGGATTGCCAATTTGTCCTTTTACCTCAAATGCGAGAAACTCTCCGAACACTTGTGGGTAAGGAATGTCATTCTTTATACAGCTACCCAACGCAATCAGAATACAAACTGTAAGCAGCTGTTTATAGCTTCTTTTTGTCATTTTATTTTTGGGATTTGGTTTTAAAAATAAATGGATACACCAAAATTCAGGGTTAACAAATTTAACTTGAAGTCGGTGTTAACCGAAGTAAACGATCCATGATCGACACGATTAAATTCCTGATCGGTCTTTTTAAAATTTAAACCAAGAACATTTACCGAAACTTCCAATGCCACATAATCGTTTATAAAAGCAACAAGTCCCGGTACAACACCAATTTCAAATTCTTTCGTAGTTTGGTATGTTCCGGTTATTTCTTCGTTTAATCCTTTTTTTGAACGACCTTGCCCCATACCGTAAGTCAGTTCTGTATCCACAAACAGTCCGAAACGTTTGCTATCTCCCAACCCGAGGTAACTCCTTAAAAAGGCTGTTCCATAAAACATGTGGCTGAGTACTTCTGTTGCTTTAATATCGATGATTGTCTTGTCAATCACAATCTGCATCGATTCAATCCGTTTTAAATTGCGTCGGTACGAGAATTTTCCACCTAGCCCCGTATTGTCTTTAACGGCATACATAAAATAGGGCGTTACTTTAAAGTTGTAGTTTTGCCCATTCCAGTTATCAAGAACTAAAAAATGAAAATCGTTTTGGTTGAATTGTTTGTATGAAAATGTACCACCGGTCATCCATTGTCCTTTAGGCATAAAAACCGGATTTTCAACTTCGCGTTTAAAAGTTGTCGGAGTTGTGTTTATACTTTCCTGAGCAAAAAGTCTTCCTCCAAGCAGAAGAAGTACCATTAAACTCAGCAGTTTTGTATTACTCATAGTTGTTATTCTTTACAAGTGCAAAGGGAAACGTTCCCTGTTTTAAAAAATGCAGCAAAAGTATATTTTTGGTTCTATGAGCCGAAAAACAAAATTTTTAATTCATTTTTTTTAACACCCCAGCCTCTCTTCCGATGGTCTTTTAATAAATTTTATTTTTTAAGGTACCTCTTTACTTACCTCTAATTTTCTAATTGAGCTGTTATACTGATTAACGACTAGTGTCGTGTCATTTCTGAAATGTCGCTTAAGTTGAAGTAGTTTTTTGAATTTTAAGAAATCAGAAAAAGTAAGCATAGCCTTAGCTACGTGAATCTTTTATGATGAGTAAAACAAAAAAGTACAAAACTTGGGGTGGCAGAGCAGCCGTGATGCGACACTAGTAATTAATTTGAAGCTGAATTCTAAGAAGTTGTCCTTTTTCGGTATTCTTGGGACCTGTTTTAGAGTTTAAAATAGTACGTTCTCCAAATACATAGAGGGCAGTAAATTCAAAAGCTTTTACAGGTTGCCACTCGATACCAAGTTCCAGCTCTTTCATATTATAAGAGCTGGCATCCAACTCAAACTTCTTTCCTCCTTCGTAAAATTGACCTCTGGCAAAAGGAACAACTACCTGATCTTTGTATTTTTTCATATACATTAACTGTAAATAGCCACCATTTAACGATTTTGTGTCAACAGTATTGGTTTGTACATCATATTCGGGCCCTTTCCCAAAATTATATTCTGCCTGAATACCAAATGGCTGAGGATAAACTACGAATGACGCAGCAATTCTTTCGTCACGAAATTTGTGGTGCAGGGCAGGAATCGGATCTAAATTATTATCAAATCTGTTTAAAACATTTACATCGTCTGAAATATTCGTTGGGGTATATTGTCCGGTATAACCCTGAAGCGAAGCTTCGATATACTGACCATTTGAAAGAAGAAAAGGGTAACTTGCCCGCAGTACCATGTGAGGTGCTTTTTTTACATTAGGAATAACCTCGTTGGCTTTTTGACCATTAATCATGGTGAAATTGATCATTCCATAATCTCCGGTTCCTTTTAATCCTTTTTTTGAAATATCCTTAAAACGTTGGCGTACTTCTTTTGTGGCATAATGAATTCCAATACCAAGGTCACGTTCATCTTTAAAAGCTGAATTAAGCGGATCATCGCGGTCGGGTGCCAGCCGGTTTTGCGACGATTGAAGGTTTTCAAACCCGTAAGGAACTTTACTTTGTCCGGCCCGGAGTTTAAATCGTCCCTCTTTATCGAGCGAATAATCAAAATATGCATCGCGAAGTTGCCCAAGATTTTTACCGTCTGAAGCGAAGTCGGCCTGAAAATAGAAATATACTCTCTCATGTATCTGTCCACTTATCTTCATTCGCATCCTTCTAAGCGAGAATCCATGATAACCTCCGTAGGTTCTGTCACCCTGCGGTGAAGTTAAATCAGGATTTGTTTTGTATAGATCGTTATTGCGAAGTTGCATATAACCACCAATTGTGAATTTATCAGTCCAGGAGCTGTTGCTTTTTTCTTTTAAAAAGGTATTCAATACTAAAGTGGTATCTTCTTGTCCAAAAGCTATATGTATACAGAATGGAAGTACTAGGAGGGTGATTAAATTTCTCATTTTGAATGTGTTGTAATTAAATACGGGTAATTTTTGTTTGTAAATACTTTTTGATTTTTTTGCAATGATATCAATTGATGTAAGTTATTACAAATAGAAGAGAGGTATTTCCCAACTCTGATAATTTTATCCATTTGATTTCAAGAGTTTTATTGATTGAAAATTAATCAAAATGTAATAAAATTAATCGTTTTGTAATATTAATATCGTAACTCTTTTTGAGCAAAGTAGTCAACACTGCTTTCTATTGATCGAAAATATTTAAACTTACCTGGCGTATTATCAGTACGTTTTACTATCTATTTATAGCCTTTCGCACAATTTGTCGAGGCAATTTAGTCGTGTTCAATTTTTAACATTTGGCAACAATTATTTCCCCTGTATTGCCTTGTATACTTAATAAATGTTTGAAAATCATTAAATAAGTTAATTCCGGAAAAATAGGTTAGATTTTTGAAAAGGGACGCGGTAGTTAACAATTTACTGAATCTGAATGAGCATCGAAAATAAAAATTTACGACTATTCATTTTCCCATTTTTCCTCTTTTTGAGCCTTTGGTTTTCATTTAAAGGGCATGGGCAGATGAGCGCTGGTTTTGTTACTTCTGAGGGGCAAATAATATACAGTAATATGGATCACTGGTGGTCGCGAAAATTCAAAGAATCAGGCTTAATTGGAGGGAGTACCGTGCATTACTTTGAGCCGGGGCCGTGGGATGAACAATACCAGGAACTTGAAGATCCAATTCCGGGGCTAACACCCTGGAGTACGTCGAATGTAAAAGCAAAAGTTGGCGTGGTTACCGGAAATCATTCTGTTTTCCATGAACCACGTGGCGATGGCTATTGCGTTCGTATGGAAACCAACCTGAAAAAAGTGGTTGTGCTGGGAGTTGTTAATGTCAAAGCCATTGCATCGGGAAGTATTTTTACCGGAGGCATGGTTGACCCGATTACTGACCCTGAACCTCCGCGTAGAAATACTTTAATGGGTATTCCGTTTGAACATGCTCCTACAGCCATGCAGTTCGATTATAAGACTATTGTTGGGAGGAACCGTCAACGCGCAACCGGGGGACTTCGTGTACGCGACATTGACGGACGGGATAAGGCAGAAGCATACGTAATACTTCAAAACAGGGTAGAAGATAATGACGGAAACCTCACCGAAAAGCGTGTTGGAACGGGCTGGGTGCGTTTTGATGAAACCACGCCGGATTGGGTAAACGATTATCAGCTAAAGATAAACTATGGCGACATTACCGACTCCAATGTCTTTGAATCGTATATGGGACTCATCGACGACAAGGATCCGTTTTATTCTTACAACTCAAAAGGAGATGTGGTGCAGTACTTAGAGTCGGGCTGGAGCAGTAACCCCGATGATGTTACGCATATTATTGTGGTTTTTTCAGCAAGTTACGAAGGGGGAGAATACAAGGGGTCGCCCGAGAGTAAGTTCTGGATCGACAACGTAAAATTCATTTACGAATAACAAAATATTAAACGGAGGCATACATGCCTGTATGTTTCCATTCATTATAAAAGGCAAAACGAAAACAGAAAACTATGGCAAAATTAGATTTTAATAAACTACCCGTGACTACCCTTTTCGGAAGTCGGTGGAGCAATTTTCAAAACGCAACAAAGGGTAAAAAAATTGATAAGGAATATCAAACAAAATATGCGCTCACCAAAGGTCTTTGCGGATTGTTGAGCGTAACCCATCCGATTGAAAACCGAATCTACAAAAAGAAAGTGGAACAGTTGGAAATGAAGAACGACCCGGTGTTTATTTTAGGACATTGGCGTAGCGGAACCACCTTTGTACACAATGTGCTTTCGAAAGACAAAAACTTTGGTTACAACACAACGTATCAAACCATTTTTTCGAGTGCAATGTTGTTCGGGCAGGCGATGTTTAAATCGGTTATGGGCAGTGTGATGCCCGACAAACGCCCAACTGATAACATGGAGTTGAATGTAGATCAACCGCAGGAAGAAGAATTTGCACTGAGTAATTTAACCACAGCTAGCTTCTATAATTTCTGGTTTTTCCCACAGGATACATTGGAATACTGCGAAAAATATTTGTTGATGAATGACATCTCGGAAAAGGAGCGGGCAGAGTTTCGTCGCGAGTTTCAGCGACTTGTAAAAACTGCCCTTTACAATACGAGCGGAAATACCTTTTTGTCGAAAAACCCTCCGCATACAGGTCGTGTAAACGAGATTATTGAATTATATCCGAACGCAAAATTTATTTACCTGGTGCGAAATCCATACACGGTGTTCGAATCAACCCGAAGCTTTTTTACAAATACCATTCAGCCGTTGAAATTTCAGAATATCTCACACCATCAGTTGGAAGAAAATATTATAGAGGTGTATAAACGTTTGTATAATAAATACGAAGCCGACAAAGCTTTAATTCCGGAAGGCAACCTTATTGAAGTTCGTTTTGAAGACTTTGAAGCTGACGCTTTTAACCAAACCGCTGAGATTTATAAGACCTTGAATTTGCCGGATTTTGAGAAAGCTGCACCAGCCATAAAAGATTACATTGGCGAGAAGAAAGGTCACAAAAAGACCCGCTACGATTACGATAAACAAACCATTAGTAAGGTAAACGAAAACTGGGCTTTTGCAATTGATCAGTGGGGATACGAAAAAATTGAAGGGTAAATTCTACAGTGATTGAGAAATCTGTGAGGTAATGTTTATACACCCTTAAACTTAAGTTCATACTATCATAAAGAGGTAGTTGCTGTTATTCTACAACCTCTTTTTTATACTTTTCAATCGACAGTGGTGTGTTTGTAATTAGTAGTATTTGAGTGATTTAGGGTGTCCGGAATTTATGAAACTGAAATATGAGTTTTGTTTTATAGTAACCCATACACATCATCGACATATTTGTTTGAGCACATTAAATAAATGCTGCGGTCGAAATAACGTAGATAGTCGCTTTCGAATTCCATAATGTCGTCGATGTAAAATTCTGTAAACACCTCTTTCATTTTCTCATAAATGGCATATTCATAAGTTTCTCTTGTCAGCTTTTCTTCGTAAGTATCCCAATATATTTCTGAATATATTTTGTGGTGTTGTTTCGGAATTGTTTTTATCTGCTTCGTGAGTTTTTGTTCCGCTTCTTTCCGGGTGGTTGGTTTTCTTGCCGGTTGCAGATTAATCAACGGTCCACCTGTTCTATTCAGTGAATACACTTCGTTGTACTGCTCCCAGATTCTGCGCACATATTCTTTGCCTAAGCTTAGTACAGCATCTTCCTTAGCTTTTAACTTGGGGAGGTATTGATACACGATTTCAGCAAGCGTTTGTGGTAGTTTTTTTCTGAAACCATCATACAATGCCTGGTAATAAGCCTCAGTTTCTTCTGATCGTTTAATATGATTGAAAAATTCTTCCAACAACCTAATATTTATTTCCTGTTGATAAATGATTTACGGAAAATATTGATTGTTGTTACGTAAGTGTACTCTGCTTTTACTTTATGCGTTCGAGTACAAATACTCCACACACGTTATCGTGGTCGTAAGAGGAACCAATTATTTTAGTTCCCGAAATGCGGTGAATTTCAAATGTATTGGGAATATATTCAATCTCCTTGTTGTCTTGTGTGGCTTTTACTGCTGTGCTTTCGAGTAATATGTTTCCGTCGGTAATTGTACCCTGCACTTTTTCAATTACATCAATTTCGTAATCGTTTTCAACTTTCTCGGTAAAAGTAAAAACAGCACTTACATTATTTCCCGTTTGTGTGATTTTAACTTCACCTGCCGAGTTGCCGTATTCAAAATCTTCAGAGTATGTCCAGTTTCCCGAAATATTCATGGGTTGTAATTTGTGTTTGTATCGTGCTTATTCTTCTGAGTTATTTTTGGGCTTTTCACCTTTTTCATAACGCCTTATTTTAATATTCAGATAGGCAAAAAGGATGGTCATCAACGGACTGATGATGTTAAAGAACGCATAGGGAGCATAAGCCATCGTATCAACCCCCAGAACTCTAGATTGTGTGGCTCCACAAGTATTCCACGGAATAAGAACCGAAGTAATAGTACCACTGTCTTCCAGCGTTCTGCTTAACACCTCTGGTTTTAATCCTTTATCCTCGTATGTTTTTCTGAACATCCGGCCCGGAACAACCAGCGCAATATATTGGTCGGAAGCGGTGGTATTAAAAAAGATACATGTTGTAACCGTTGAAGCTACAAGACTTCCGGTGCTTTTAGCGTATTTAATAATTGGCTGTGTGATTCGTTTTAACAAGCCGGCCGATTCCATTACACCACCAAATATCATTGCCGAAAGAATAAGCCAAACCGTGTCGAGCATTCCTTGCATACCTGAAGTACTGAGAAGCTCATTTACATCTTCGTCGGGAGTGGTTAAACTAACATCACCAAACATGGCCTGCATAACTGAATAGTACGAGGCCGTTGAATAGTTCTCAATATTGCCTGCAATTTGGCGAATAATATCGGGTTGAAAAATAATGGCAAAAATACCTCCAAGTAATGTCCCGATCAGCAACGATGGCAGAGGAGGTACTTTGAGTACAATTACCGTAATCAAAATTACAGGAACTAAAAACAATAAGGGATTTGTGCTGAATGTTCCGCCGATAGCCAACTTCACATTTTGTACATCTATAGTTGCAGCAGAAAAATCGTAATTAAATCCAATAACCAAAAATATAATCAGTGTGATGGTCAAAGTAGGAACCGTGGTTAAGGTCATGTATTTAATGTGTGTAAATAAATCGGTTCCGGCCATGGCAGGTGCCAGGTTAGTAGTGTCGCTTAACGGGCTCATTTTATCGCCAAAATAGGCCCCGCTGATAATGGCTCCGGCAACTATCGCTTCGTCAATTCCAATAGCTTTGCCAATCCCCAGTAATGCAACTCCAATGGTTGCAATAGTAGACCACGAACTTCCGGTGGCAACACTTACAATCGCACTTACAACCACCGCAGTAAACAGAAATAGACTGGGACTTATAATGTCCAGTCCATAATAAATCATTGCAGGAACAACACCGCTGATTAGCCAGGTACCGGCCAGCGAACCGATTAAAAGCAAAATCAAAATAGAGGGCATTGCAGATCCTATTGTAGATACAATTTTTGTGCTGATCCCTTCCCAGCGGTACCCTAAACGAAACGCAATTAACCCGGCAACAGCCGCTGCTAACATTAGTGCTACCTGGTTGGCACCCGAAAGTGTGTCGTCAAAAAGAAGTACATTAAAGGTTAATAACGCAATTAAAATAAGAATTGGCAGCAAGGCCATAAAAAGTGAAGCTTCGCGTTTTTTTGTCATTTTTTGCAAAAAGATTTATAAGAACGACAAAATAATGCTTTTGAGTGGAAAATCTGTATAAACAGTATTTCATTTCTTCAAAATGGTAAAAAAATGTAGAAGTCTTAAAATTGATCATCTTTTTGGTTCCCGGATAATTAATTGTTTATATTTTCGTTTGATTTAATTTAAGAGGATTTATGAAGATACTTTACATCAGGATATTTTTTGCACTACTATTTATTTTTGGAACGGTAACCGGATTTGCACAGCGTAGCAACGGGCTGGCCGTTGAAGGCCATATTTCGGTAGAAGAAGGTTCGCCGGATGGAGCAATTATTCAAATGTATCGCGACGGAATACGCATGGATAATTACGGAGTTGGCAATGATGGTCGTTATAAGGTGGAATTAAACTGGAACCATAAATTTGAATTGATTTTTCAGCGCGAAGGTAATTTTCAGCAAAAGGTTATTGTTGAAACAGCTGTTCCCAAAGCGGTATTAAATACCGATCCCAAATTTCCTCCTTTTCCGGTAAACATTAATCTTTTTACTGAAATCCCCGGAATTGATAACTCATTTTCTGAAAATACAGTACTAAAAATATTTTACAGCCCCAGTGTTGATAATTTTGTTTCTGAACTTTATTACAATGATGCGCAGATTAAAAAATTGATCGACCAGGCAATATTGCAGGGCGAGGTGGTGGATAAGAATGCTGACTATATGTCGAAATTAACACGTGCTGAGTTGGCGGAATTGCGAAAAGAGTACAACGAACTGCTGGAACAGGCAGGAAAAGAATACAGCGATGAAAAATTTCTGGCAGCACTGGATGGCTACAAAGCAGCCAGTAAGATATTATCTAACGAACAGTTTCCCAAAGACCGAATTGCGGAAATAAATGATTTACTGGGTTTGATTATGGCTGCTGAAGAGCTGGATAAAGCCAAATTGGAACGTTTTGATGCATTGGTGAAAGAAGGCGATTTGTTTTTTGTGCAGACAGCGTATTCCGAGGCCCGAAAATCTTACGATCGGGCTTTGTCAATTAAACCATTTGACCAATATGTAAACGGTCAGTTAAAAAAGATTGCTGATCTTCTGCAAAAACAATTACAGGACGAACGGTATCTCGATTTGATTGCGCAGGGTGACAAGGCCATTAAAGAACGTTTGTACAACGAGGCCTTGGGAGTATTTAACAGTGCATTGGAAATAAAGCCAAACGAGCAGTATCCAAAAACAAAAATTACTGAAATAAATAATTTGCTGGCCGAGCAGTTACAAGATCAGGAAAAACAACAGAGTTATACTGATGCCATGTTTGAAGGTGAAAAACAGTTCACAAAACAATTTTACGACCGTGCTTTAACCGCATTCCAAAAAGCACTGGATTACCGTCCGGGCGATATTAAAGCAACACGACGAATCGAGGAAACCCGGGAAATAATGAAGGAAATCCTTGATAAAATGTCATACGATAAGTTTATTGTTGAGGCAGACAAAGCATACAAAAAGAAAGATTACCCGGAAGCATTAACAAATTACGAACAAGCACTTGCTTTATTCCCCAATGAGTTGCGTACTAAAAAACGTGTGGATGAAATTACCCAGATATTATACACCGAACGCAGCTTTGCCGAGTTTGTAGCACAGGCCGACCAACTGTTCGAATCAAAAAGTTATTCCAACGCCAAATCCTTGTACGAAAAGGCTCTTGCCATTAACGCATCCGATAAACACGTTTTGGAACAAATTGTAGCAATCGATAATATTATAGCGCAGCAGGGTGTGGACGAGAGATACAACCAGACAATTGCAGCAGCCGACGATCTGCTAACCAAAACGGAGTATGAAAATGCGAAAGGAAGATACAATGAAGCCCTTGCCATAAAACCAAAAGAAAAATACCCGAAAGATAAAATTGCTGAAATTGATGCTGCGCTTGTGGTTATTGCAAAAACAAACAGAGACTATCAAGAGACCATTGCAAAGGCTGATCGTTTGTTCGAACAAAAAAACTATGCTGATGCAAAAAATACGTTTGTCGATGCCGGTAAAATAAAGCCGGAGGAAACCTATCCGTCGGAAATGATGACGAAAATTGATGGTTTAATCGCTGAAGAAGCACGTTTTTTGGCGCAAAAGGAAGCAGAGGAAGAAGCACGAAAGGAAGAAGCTGCTGCCGCCGAAGCCGCCCGTTTGGCAGCCATCCAGGCGGAAAAGGATAAAAACTATGCCGAAGCCCTTGCACGCGCCGATAATCTGTTCAACGAAAAGGAATACGAAGGTTCAAGAAATGAATACCGTGTTGCTTTGGATGTAAAACCTGAAGAAACGTATCCGCAACAGCGAATTGATGAAATCGGAACCATACTGGCACAACTTTCGGCTGCCCAAAAAGCCTATGAAGAAGCTGTTGCCCTTGGGGATCGTGAGTTTAGAACCGAAAGTTTTGATGCAGCCATCACCGCATACAACACCGCCGAACAAGCCAAAGCAGACGAAACTTACCCGGATGAACAGCTGGCAAAAATCGACTCGATTGTAAGCACAAGAGCACGACTGGCAGAAGAAGCTGCTGCCGCCGAAGCCGCCCGTTTGGCAGCCATCCAGGCGGAAAAGGATAAAAACTATGCCGAAGCTCTTGCACGTGCCGATAATCTGTTCAACGAAAAGGAATACGAAGGTTCAAGAAATGAATACCGTGTTGCTTTGGATGTAAAACCTGAAGAAACGTATCCGCAACAGCGAATTGATGAAATCGGAACCATACTGGCACAACTTTCGGCTGCCCAAAAAGCCTATGAAGAAGCTGTTGCCCTTGGGGATCGTGAGTTTAGAACCGAAAGTTTTGATGCAGCCATCACCGCATACAACACCGCCGAACAAGCCAAAGCAGACGAAACTTACCCGGATGAACAGCTGGCAAAAATCGACTCGATTGTAAGCACAAGAGCGCGACTGGCAGAAGAAGCCGCTGCTGCCGAAGCCGCCCGTTTGGCAGCCATCCAGGCGGAGAAAGATAAAAACTATGCCGATGCCATTGTACGTGCCGACAATCTGTTCAACGAAAAAGAATACGAAGGTTCAAGAAATGAATACCGGGTTGCTTTGGATGTAAAACCAGAAGAAGCGTATCCGCAACAACGAATTGATGAAATCGGAACCATACTGGCACAACTTTCGGCTGCACAAAAGGCATACGAAGAAGCCGTTGCAAATGGCGACCGCGAATTCCGTCGTGAAGGCTGGGATGCCGCTATTGCAGCATACAACAAGGCCAAACAAGCCAAAACAGACGAAACCTACCCGGATGAACAACTGGCAAAAATCGACTCGATTGTAAGCACAAGAGCAC
>JAPOHD010000013.1 GCA_026671195.1 Draconibacterium aestuarii
GCAATGAAGACACTATCTCCAAATATGTCAGAGAACAAGGGATCGAAAAGGAATATAAGACTTTGCACAAAGCTCAGCAGTTGGCACTCTTCTGATACCCCGTCTGCTTGCAGCGGGGTAGTTCATTTATCATTCGCTGAGTTGCCGCCTGATTTTTTATGTTTGTTTTTATAAATATTGCGGTAGCCTTTTAGTCGGGCTTCGTTTTTCCAGAAAACATAGCGGCCACAGTTTTTAATTTCGTTGGCAGCCTGTTGCATGTAGTTGTAGGCACGGTCGCGGATAATTTTTACCTGGTGGTCGATTTCTTTTTCGCCATTGGCTTGTGCCAGCACTATTGCCAGTTCGTCGGCAGTAGTAGCTGCCAACGGAAGTAAAGTAGCATCAAAATTAATTAATGCCAATGGTTCGGGGTTGGCTTCGCCCAGGGCAACCGCGTTGCTCAAATCCTGTATCATATCGGCATCGCCCGTTCCGTTGGCTATGTCACTCACTTTTTTTAACAGGCGCTCGTCGTTACGGAAGGCATACCGGAAGGTGTGCAGCAACTGGTCGCGTAGTTCGTAAGCTGCCGGAGCACGCTCTTCCCATTCTTTTTGAGCATCCTGCGGCGTATGCTGTTCGCGTTTCCACATGGCCTCGGCTGTGCGGCAGGCACCGTTGCGCACCGTTAACGAATCGATAGTGGTTTCGGGCAGGCCTGCGCCCGTTAGCCCGGCTTTGTCGTTGAGGCTCCATAAATAAAGGTTCTCACTTTCCTGAATGGCTACGTTAACGGGCATATCAGGTGTTTTCACTTCCTCGGCCGGAATGGCCATAAATGCATCGTAACATGCATCGTAATCTTGTCGGTCTGACATGGTTTTTTGAATTTTGTTCGTATCGGGGATACGAGGTTAAACATAAGAATAATGTACAATTTATGGCATATAATAAACTTATGCCAATTTGTATTTATGTTTTGTAGCATGTAAACCTGTAGTGGTTTAGGGAGTTATCGTCTTATTTTATGTGAGGTTGTTACTTTGGCAGTTTTTCATCGCTATTATCGATATCCCGAGTAAAAGTTGCTTCGGTGAAAGAAATTGCTCCGGTATTGTCGGTAAAATCATCTTCTTCGTCATCGTCTTCTTCCTCTTCCCAGTCAAATTTATCGCGGCGGATCATGTATTTCCGGTAATAAAACGCCAGAACCACTCCCGATATGGCCCCCCACAAATGTCCTTCCCACGAAATTTCGGGTCTTATGGGTAACAATCCCCAAACCATTCCGCCGTAAAGAAATACTACAATTGCCGAAAGTGTTAAAAGCCGCACGTCGTTACGGATAATTCCGCTTACAAAATGAAAGGCTGCCAAGGCATAAACAACACCACTGGCACCAATGTGCCAGGCTTCCCTTCCACCCAGCCACACACAAAGTCCCGCCATAATATACATTTGAAAGAATATGCGGTAAGAAATATGCCGGTAGAAATAAACGAGCATGAAAAGCAGTATAAAAAACGGAACCGAGTTTGAAACAAGGTGGTTAAAGTCGGAATGAATAAAAGGGGAGAAGAGTACGCCTTGTAAACCATCTAAGTGTAGTGGGAAAACACCGAATTCGACAAAACTTAACCCGGAAGTTTGTTCAACGATTTCTACGATCCAAAATACCAAAACAAAAGCCAGTGGAAACAGAAGACTGTGGATAAAGATCCGCTTTTCCATTTTGGGATCCAGCTTTTTCGGGTTGCTCGGATAGTATCGGAATAGTCCCATAATTATTACTTCGTTATTTCGATGTCAGAGAAAGAGGAACCTTGCGCAAAGCATCCGGTTTCTCTTCCTTATTTGAACAGTGAAATGGCAATTCGGTTTTTATTAATTCTTTTATCAATTCAACAAACTCAGTTATTTCTTCTTCGGTTGTATCAAACGAAGTCATCCAGCGAACTTCCGATTTAATGTCATCCCACACGTAAAAGAAGAATTTTTTTTGCAGCGGCTCAATAATTTTTTTCGGAACAATGGCAAAAATGCCATTGGCATTTACCGGTTGCGTAATCTTTATTTCAGGGACTTCAGAAATTTTTTGCTCCAGCAGTTTTGCCATTTTATTGGAATGATTTGCAGTTTCTTTCCACAAATCGTTTTCAAAGTAGGCTAAAAACTGGGCTCCCACAAAGCGCATTTTCGAGTACAATTGCATGCTTTGTTTCCTGATGTATTTGGTCATTCCGGTAAGTTCCGGGTTAAAAAACAAAACAGCTTCGCCCAGCATCATCCCGTTTTTTGTGCCGCCAAACGACAGAATATCAACGCCACAGTCAACCGTAAATTCGCGGAAATCCATATCGAGTGCAACGGCTGCATTCGAAATCCGTGCACCGTCCATGTGTAAAAACATGTTGTTTTTATGGGCGAGTTCGGCAAGCGCTTTAATTTCATCAGGTTGGTAAATCGTGCCCATTTCGGTTACCTGCGAAATAGAGATTACTTTGGGTTGCGAGTGGTGTTCAAAATCGAAACCTTTTAAATGTGGTCGTATCAGTTCCGGGGTTATTTTTCCATTTACCGGTTCGATGGGTAAAAGTTTACAACCCGTAAATTTTTCAGGCGCACCACATTCGTCTTCCTGGATATGCGCGGTTTCGGCACAAATTATCGAATGGAAACTTTGCGTAACGGTCGACAAACTTAATACGTTTGCTCCGGTTCCGTTAAAAACAAAAAACACTGCGGTGTTTTCTCCAAATTTTTCTTTAAAAACCGAAATCGCTTTTTGCGTATACGGATCGTTGCCATATCCAACAACATGCCCCTGGTTTGCAGCTTCCATCGCTTTAAAAACCAATGGATGAACACCGGAATTGTTATCGCTGGCGAATCCTTTTCTTGTATTTGTTATCATAAAAATATAGTTGATTTATTTATTCTTTTGTAACTTCAAAGGGAAATTCTGAATAAAGAAATAAAAATTCAAATTCAATAAAAAATGGAAAACACAATTCCTTTGTCGCAGAAACTTTATTTATTGGGAATTCATCCTGAAAAGGGCGGTTTGACTTACAGATCGTACACCGCAATGGATTATATTATTATGGGAAGTTTGTTAATGGAACTTTACCGCGACAAAAAGATTCGGTTTGAAGCTAAAAGGATAGTGGTTTTAACAACGAAGGCCGATACTGAATTGCACCGCTTTATTTTGGAGAAAATGAATAAATACAGATCGCCCAGGAAAATCTCGTATTGGATTAACAAATTTAATTCTTCGATGCGTTATATACGGGGGGAGGTGCAAAGCGGACTGATTGAAAAGCGCTTGATTCGGGTGTTGTCGAAACGGTTTTTGTTCTTCCGATGGAGAAAGCCGGAACTTGTGAATAAACAGGCGCTTATCCGTTTGAAAACTGAAATTGAAAGACAGATTTTTTATGGTACAACAAACGAGGATGAACTGATATTTTTATCGTTTCTTGAACCGGGCGGATTTCTTTTCAGAATGTTTCCGGACAAGCACAAAAGGAAACAGGCCAAATTGAAATTGAAAGAAATGATGGTTGAAAATCGTGTTTCGTCAGCAGTTGCCGATGCCATTTCGGCGGCACAGGCTGTGGCAGCATCGGTGGCCGTTAGTGCTGCAGTAAGTTCTTCAGCAAGCTAAAAATGAATAAAAAAGTTAATGTATTTTGGTTTCGACGCGATTTACGATTAACCGACAACCATGGATTGTTCAGAGCACTTAAAGCAGATTTGCCGGTTCTTCCAATTTTTATTTTCGACACAAAAATTCTTGATAAACTGTACCGGAAAGCGGATGCACGGGTTGATTTCATTTATAAAAAAGTGAAAGAACTAAAGGAAAAGCTTGAGCTGCAGGGATCGTCGTTAAAAGTTTTTTATTCAACACCCGAAGAAACGTTTTCGGAGTTATTGAAAGGCTTTGACATTGACACAGTTTACACCAACAAGGACTACGAACCATACGGAATTGATCGGGACAAAAAAGTAGGAGAACTCTTGGAAAGAGCGGGAGTGGGGTTCCAGTGTTTTAACGACCATGTAATTTTTGAACCCGGTACTATAACCAAAAACAACAACGAACCCTACACGGTTTATACGCCCTATTCAAAAAAGTGGCTTGCTGTTTACCAGGATAGTTCAAAGGAATCATACCCTTCCGAGAACTTCGCGGAAGCCTTTTTTAAAACCCCTCCATTCCAACTGCCGGAACTTGCGGATCTGGGCTTTTCTCCATCCAATGTTGTTTTTCCTGAATTAAAGAAAGATGAACAGTTAATTGAAAATTACGAGAAATTCAGGGATATTCCGTCAATAAACGGAACTTCAAAACTGGGAGTACATTTACGATTTGGAACCATCAGTATTCGTGAATTAACCGCATTGGCGCATCGCTTATCCGAAACTTTTTTAAAGGAATTAATCTGGCGAAATTTCTTTATCGATATTTTATGGCATTTCCCTTATGTAGTTGAAAAGGCATTTAAGAACCGTTATGATTTTATCGAATGGCGGAACGATGAAAGGGATTTTGAGTGCTGGTGCGAAGGGAAAACGGGCTATCCGATGGTTGATGCCGGAATGCGGGAACTGAATGCCACAGGTTTTATGCACAACCGTGTGCGAATGGTTGTTGCGAGTTTTCTTACAAAACATTTATTAATCGACTGGCGTTGGGGCGAAGCTTATTTTGCCGAAAAATTACTTGATTATGAGTTGGCATCCAACAATGGTAACTGGCAATGGGCAGCGGGGTGTGGTTGCGACGCAGCACCTTATTTTCGGGTTTTTAATCCCGAAACCCAACAGAAAAAGTTTGATCCGGAAGGTAAATATATTCATAAATGGATACCCGAGCTGGGTACAGTTGCTTATCCTTCGGCAATAGTCGATCATAAAACAGCGCGGGAACGAGCACTTTCTACGTATAAAAAGGCACTAAAATAAATAGTATGAAAAGGCTAAAAAAGATAGTACTAATGATTGCAGGACCCGGCGTAATTGTGGTTGAAGCCGTGGCTTTGTTTGTGCATCTTTTTACTACAACAAATGCTAAACCATGGATAATTGGAGGATTGTTTGTTTTCTTTTTGGTTTTTGTTCCACTCTATTCCGTTGAGTATTTTAAACAGGAATTTAAAAACGAAAGTAAAAAGGCTGTTCAGTTTAAAAAGAAAAAAACACGCACCGAATGGCGCGGCGGCAACATTCATGGGAAAGTTCCAACGCAGGAAAAACGACCGGGAAAAATCTTTAATAAGTAGTTTTACTCTTCTTCATTAAGCCATTCGATTATCCGGTTGCTTTTAGGACCTTTAAATGGCGACACAAAATCAATTACTTCGCCATTTTTATTAATTAAGAATTTTTGAAAGTTCCAGGTTACATTGGCATCCAAAACGCCGTTTTCTTCACTACTTGTCAGCCACTTGTATATTGGTGCTACATTCTCTCCTTCTATTTCGATTTTGGCCATCATTGGGAAAGTAACTCCGTATTTTTTTGTGCAGAAGTCATAAATAACATCGTTCCCGGCCGGATCCTGTTTGCCAAAATCGTTACAGGGGAAACCAATAATTTCAAAATCATCACCTCCGTATTCTTCGTATAGTTCCTGCAGCTTTTTAAACTGCGGAGTCAACATACATTCCGAGGCCGTATTTACAATCAATACTTTTTTACCTTTTAAAGTTGAGAAATCGAAGGTTTCTCCCGTAATTGTTTCGGCCGAGAAATCGTACAGTGTTTTGTTTTGTCCCAAAACCTGTGATGCTAAAAACAGTATAAACAGAAAGATGAATATTCTCATTATAGTAAGCGTTTAACCATCAATAGTTTTTAAAAATACCATTATTGTTGTTAATAAAAAATACTGGGTATCGTGGCTTATTTAATTATCTTTGGCGCACCGAAAGGTGAGAGAAGATTATGGAAAATTTTATTGTATCAGCACGAAAATACAGACCCGATTCGTTTGAGACGGTGGTTGCCCAGGCATCGATTACAGGAACCCTGAAAAATGCGATTAAAAGCAGCCAGTTAGCTCATGCTTATTTGTTTTGTGGTCCGCGTGGGGTTGGGAAAACCACATGCGCCCGTATTTTTGCGAAAACAATAAATTGCACCAATCTAACCAGTGAAACTGAAGCTTGTAACGAATGCGAATCGTGTACTTCGTTCAATACCAACCGCTCGTTTAATATTCATGAATTGGATGCCGCTTCGAACAACTCGGTTGATGATATTCGAAATCTTACCGACCAGGTTCGTGTTCCCCCGCAAATGGGGAAATACAGTGTGTACATCATCGATGAGGTTCACATGTTATCGTCGCAGGCATTTAATGCTTTTCTGAAAACGTTGGAAGAACCGCCGAAGCACGCCATTTTTATATTGGCTACCACTGAAAAGCATAAAATCATCCCAACCATTTTATCGCGTTGCCAGATTTTTGATTTTAACCGAATTGGCGTTTCCGATATTTCGGAGCACCTGGAATATGTGGCCAAAAGTGAACAAGTGGAAGTTGAAAGCGAAGGTTTGAATGTGATTGCGCAAAAAGCAGACGGTGCTATGCGTGATGCTCTTTCAATTTTCGACCAGATTGTAAGTTTTTCGGGTAAGAAAATTACCTACCAGGATGTAATTACCAACCTGAATGTGTTGGACTACGATTATTATTTTAGGCTGGTTGACGAATTTTTGAAAAACAATGTTACCGAAGTACTGGTTATTTTTAACGATATCCTGAATCATGGTTTCGACGGGCATCATTTTATAAACGGTTTAAGCAGTCATTTTCGCGATATTTTAGTTTGTAAGGATCCGGTAACCGTTCAGTTACTTGAGGTGGGTGGTGATATTAAAGAGCGTTATAAAACACAGGCGGCTTCGTGTGAGAGTGCATTTTTACTGGACGCGTTGCAAATTGGCAACGATTGCGATTTAAAATACAAAACAAGTCAGAATAAACGCTTGCTTATTGAGCTGGCATTGATTCGGATAGCGCAGCTAACCTTAAAAAAAAAATAGCTGAAGAAGAGGATGATATTCTAGAACCAATCTTTTCTGGTATCGATATTCCAACTCAGTCTGCTACACAAACTTCTGCACCTACCCCACAGGCACCTCCCAAAGAACATGCAGTTTTAAAAACTCCAAAAACAGAGCCGGGAGCAAAACCCAAAAGAACTGTACGTAAAGTAGGAACTCATTCTGTTAGAATGGCTTTAAAGGGCGAGTTTAAAGAGGATGAGAAACAACTTTCGGCAATAGAACAGCACAAAATATTCTCGCAGGCTGATGAAATAGAACCATTTACTGAAGATCAGCTTATCGAAAAATGGAAAGAGTATTTACCACGTCTTGATGATCGTCCGAGCCTAAAAGCAACATTGGGTGCGCTTCCAAAACTTGAGGAAGATTATACCCTGATTCTTGAAATTGACAGCCGGATTCAGGACGAATTATTGACAAGTATAAAACCTGAACTTGTTTCGTGGTTGCGTAAAGAATTGCATAACGCGAAGATTAATTTAAAAACGGTAATTACTGAGACGGTTCGCGAAAAAGTGGCGTATTCCGATATCGAGAGATACCAGGAAATGGCTAACAAAAATCCAAATCTGGCATTGCTTAAGCGTAATTTAAATCTGGATTTTTAAGTACGAAACTTACAACAAAGATTTTTTTGTGTTTGTAATTGTCTCTGTAAATTTTATTTAAGGTGCCAATCTTTTAATTTTCCATTCGTCGTCTGTTTTTTCATAAACAATCCGATCGTGCAAACGATTTTCGCGACCTTGCCAAAATTCGAATTTTACAGGTTCTACCAGGTAGCCTCCCCAGTTTTCAGGATAGTCAGGATTTTTACCATTTAATTCTTCAGCATATTCTGCAAACTTATTTTCAAGAAATTCACGCGATTGGACCACCGAACTTTGCTCTGATATTGATGCGGCAATCTGACTTTTTTGAGGCCGCGAATGAAAGTACTTTTTCGAAATCACCAAACTGGTTTTACAGGCTATACCCGAAATTCTGATCTGGCGTTCCAATTCAGGCCAGAAAAAATGTAAACTGATTTTTGGATTGGCTTCTATTGCCATTCCTTTCTCACTCCGATAGTTGGTAAAGAAAGTAAAACCTTCCTGTTCAAAATCTTTTAGCAGAACAATACGCGACTGTGGAAATCCATCTTTCCCAACCGTTACCAACGACATGGCGGTAGCATCGCGAATATTTGCTTCCAAAGCCTGATTCATCCAATCCTGGAATTGTTGCACAGGGTTAGGGGAAATGTTGTGTTCATTTAATTTGGCCTGACTATAGTCGCGTCTGATGTCCTTTAATTTCATGTTTTAAATTTTGTCTTTGAATAACCCATGCATGTTGCATTTGTTTAAGTTGAGCGAACCTTTTTAAAGATTTGATGTTAAAAAAAAAGACTATGAAGTATTTAAATTGAGGGAGATATGAAAAAGTTAGTATTTGTTTTATCGGTTTTATTATCGGTTGCAGTGTATGGAAGCGATAATAATAAAAAGCTTGAAACAGGCGATAAGGCAGTTTTAACAGATGTAAAAATGACCTGTGTTTCGGGTGAAAGTGTTTCGTTAAGGGAGGCGAAAAAGGAGAATGGTTTGTTGGTGCTGTTTTCGTGCAATCAGTGTCCGTTTGTTTTGCGCTGGGAAGGTCGTTACAACGACATAAAAGCCTGGGCCGATAATAATGATGTTGGAATGATTGTATTGAATTCGAATTACCAAAAGAGAGACGGTGATGATTCGTTTGAAGCCATGAAGGCGAAAGCAAAAGTTATGGGATACAAATTTAATTACGTGGTAGATAAAGAAAGCCAAATTGCAAATGAATTTGGCGGGCAAACTACACCACATGCTTTTCTGTTCGACGCAGATTTTAGGTTAGTTTATAAAGGAGCTATCGACGATAGTTATAAAAGTGCCAATGAAGTTAAGGAGGCGTATCTAAAGGATGCAATTAAGAGTTTGGGCACAGGCCAAAAAGTTGCTGTTGCCGAAACAAAACCTGTTGGATGCGGTATTAAGAGAAAAATCGATTAGTGATTGTTTTAATTTGATTTTCAAAAAACTTTTGCCTGTATATTAAGCAGATGCTTTTCTATTTTTCAAAAAAGCTAAAGTTTACTTTTCCGTATTTTCTGACTTCTTTAAAATTGGGGTGCTCTGTAAACTGAACTTCTTTGGCATGTTCAACAATGAGTAAACCGTTGGGAGCTAAAATATCAGCATCCAGAATTGCATCAGGTACTTCCATAAATCGTGGTAAGTCAAATGGCGGATCGGCAAAAATGATGTTGAACTTTTCGGGTGTTTTTTTTACGTACTTAAAAACGTCGGCTTTAAAAACGGTAGCATTTTCTACTTTTAATGTTTCAAGTACATCAAGAATAAATTTATAATGGCTAAAGTTGTTTTCTACCTGGGTTAGTTTTTCACACCCTCGGCTTAAGAATTCATACCCCATGCTGCCTGTCCCCGAAAACAGGTCGAGCACATTTTTATTCGAAAATTCGTATCGGTTTTCAAGAATATTAAAAAGTCCTTCTTTGGCAATGTCGGTTGTTGGTCGGGCCTTAAACGTTTTGTTTGGCCTGAAAATCCGTCCTTTATATTTTCCTCCTACAATTCTCATAATTTAAATATATAACGCAATATTTTCAGCAATTAGTTCTTCCGACAATTTTGATTCGTGCTCAAATTTATTTGGTAAAAACAGGCTAGTCGATGCAAAGTATTTCTGAAGGTTTTTGTGAGTATCGTTTGCGTAAACTGATTTTCCCGCGTAAAATAGTTTTGTATTTAGTGTTGGTACTTCCAGCTGTTTTAAGGCCGTTAGCACATAATACACCACATCGTTAGAATGGTTTATTGTAAAACTGTTTGCCAACAGCAGTTGCTTATTTTTTCCAAGTGCAAGAAATAAAGTATTGTTGTTAAAAAGTAATACCAGGGTATTTTTTTCGTTGCTTTCAGGGAAGTTGTTAATTATCGATTTAACGGGATGCATTATTTCGCACTCGCCAATGGTTTGAGAAATGATTTTGTTAATGCCATCAGGTAGAGTAAATAATAACTTGGCATTAATCTTTTCTACCAGGTTCTCAGCAAACTGCAGCTTACTTCCTTCTTTAAATAAAAGGTGGGCAAGCTCTTCATTTAAATTATTCCTATGAAGCGATTTAGGTATAAGGGTAAATTTATCGCTCAAAATTATTACCCTTGTTTTTTTATACGTTTTTTGTAAAAGTTCTTCCGAATTCATCCATTCGGAAAAGCGTCTTGCAATTAATTTATCGCTACTAATCTTTAACGTCGTGGACTTAAATACCAGTATCGTATTATCAACTGGACGAAGTACTGAAAAAGAAAATCCATTCAGGCTAACCTGAATGGATAATATATATTCAAATGTATCTTCTATTTTAAAAGACTCTGCTACAAAATCAGGCATGTGGTTTACTCCCAGTTACCAGCATTGTTTGTTGTTTCAGTTAACGATCCCACTCGTAATCCTGGGTATTTGTCGTTGGTGCGGCGTTGGTCATTTAAGTTAATTACCAACTGTTCGTCAAGACCTCTCAGAATTACATTGTTGTGTGCCTTTGCTTCAAATACGGGAACTTTAATGCCAGAACCTGTGGTTATAATTGTTTGGCCTAAATGAAACTCAGTAGGTTCGCCCGGAACCGGAACATAACGTAAGCTGTTGGCGTCGTAATTTCCTCCAAAAAGAGCATCAATAACACTTTCTCTAACCGTATCACGAATAATTAAGCCAAGTTCAATTGCTTTTTTCTCAGAGATTTTTGCTTCAATCATACTATCAGTTAATTCTCCAATAGCTTTTACGTTTCTTACAGAGTCATGGGCTACAAAAGCAATAAGTGTATCCCAGCTACCGGTAAATTGTCCATGAATATCTTTATAGGCCAATTGGGCTTTTCTTATATCCTTTAGTTTCGCAACTGTAGCTTCATAGCGAGCATCTTTTGCTTTACCAAACTCAATTGGTCGTTGAATACTTTGATAAATAAAGTAAGTAAGTGCAACAGCAGCGATGAATAGTAAAATTTGAATTACGGTTCTCATTTTTATTTTTTTATAAGTTTTTTTTTCGTTTGCCTGCAAATTTAAAAAAAAAAATAAATTAGCTTCCTTTACAGAAAGTTATTTTACCCAGTATGATCAAAAATCATTTAAAAGTCGTATTAACTGAGAAACTGCCCTTTTCTCCAACCAAATGCCAGGTAGGTTTAATCGATGTTTTGTCCGAATATATAACATCTCAAGAACCTGACGAAATCATGTTAATTAAAGGCTATGCAGGTACTGGTAAAACTACTATGATTTTTTCTCTTACACAAACGCTTCTATCATTAAAAATTCGCTCTGTTTTAATGGCGCCCACAGGAAGGGCTGCCAAAGTAATGTCGGGTTACTCTGGAATGCCTGCGTTTACTATTCATAAAAAAATTTACCGGCAAAAAGCCTCAGCAGATGGAACTGGGAAATTTGTTTTGAACAAGAACTTATACAAGAATACCTATTTTATTGTTGACGAGGCTTCTATGATTTCGAATGAATTAAGTGACAACTCCATTTTTGGTAGTGGCAGGGTACTCGATGATCTGTTGGAGTTTGTTTATTCGGGCGAAAACTGCCGTTTGGTACTAGTTGGAGATACGGCCCAGTTACCACCGGTTGGTTTAAGTATTAGTCCTGCTCTTGAAGCATATACATTGGAAAGTTATGGTTTTAGTGTAAAAGAAGTGGAACTGACTGAGGTGGTGCGGCAGGCAAAAGGCTCGGGAATTTTGAGTAATGCAACAGAAATACGAAATTTAATTGCAGATGATAAGGGAAGTCGCGGATTTTTCCCGATTGAGTTGGACAACTTTGACGATATTGAAAGGATTTCGGGTGCCGACCTGATTGAAAATATTTCGTCGTGTTACGATAAGCATGGTTTTTTTGAAACAACAGTTGTTACCCGATCGAACAAAAGGGCAAATATTTATAATAAAGGAATTCGTGGTTCAATACTATATAAAGAAAATGAGATTGAGCGAGGCGATTTGTTAATGGTGGTGAAAAATAACTATTTCTGGGCTGAAGGAGAAACCGAATTAGAGCTTGATTTTATTGCCAATGGTGATATTGCTGAAATCATCTCGATTTATGGTTACGAAGAATTGTATGGCTTTCGGTTTGCCAATGTGAGCCTGCGTTTTGTTGATTATGAAAATGTGGAACTGGATTGTAAAATATTTCTTGAAACGTTGAGCATTGAAACTGCATCGTTTCCCTACGAAAAGAACCGGGAACTATTTACTGCAGTTTCAGAAGATTATGCCGATATCAGAAACAAAAAGAAACGTTGGGAGAAGATCAAGGAAAATCCATATTTTAATGCCTTGCAGGTAAAATATGCGTATGCTTTAACATGTCATAAAGCGCAGGGAGGGCAATGGAAAGCTGTGTTTGTCGATCATGGGTATTTAACGGAAGACATGCTTGATACCGAATATTACCGTTGGCTGTACACCGCCTTTACCCGACCAA
This sequence comes from Draconibacterium aestuarii, assembly GCA_026671195.1. Taxonomy (GTDB): domain Bacteria; phylum Bacteroidota; class Bacteroidia; order Bacteroidales; family Prolixibacteraceae; genus Draconibacterium; species Draconibacterium aestuarii. Next base: position 12,615 of record JAPOHD010000013.1, read on the forward strand.
CCGAAAAATTATATCTGGTGAATTTTGACAAAGGCTTTTTTGGCGAGAGTGAGGAAAGTTTTTAAATGGTGTACTTATTTCCGTCCCGGGCTGCTTCCGTGTTTTTAAAAACTGTTCGGGCTTCTTTCTCAAAATCCTCAATATTTTTAAAACGGGCAGAATAATGTCCGATCAGCAGTTTTTTTGCACCGCAAAGTTTTGCCATTTGTGCTGCTTCTTTTGTGGTAGAATGTAGGGTTTTGCCTGCCAAATCTTTCATTTTGTCTAAAAAGGTTGCTTCGTGATATAGAAGATCTGCACCTTTTATTATTTCTGCAATTGGTGGATGAAATGCCGTATCGGTACAAAAGGCATATGATTTTGGTGGTGGTGGTGAAGTTGTTAGTTTGTTGTTTGAGATGGTGTGTCCATCTTCAGTTAAAAAATCAGCGCCGGCCTTAATATCCTTAATTTTTGCAATCGGGATATTAAACGCTTTTATCATGTCTTTTTTTATATTGGCCGGTTTGGTTTTTTCTTTAAATAAAAATCCTGATGTTGGAATGCTGTGTTTTACCGGAAAAGAAAAAACTTCAACATTTTTATCTTCGAATATTTGCTGTGGTTTTTTAAAATTGAGTGGGTGAAAAATGGGTTTGACTGTCATTTCTCCTCTAATGTAATCAAGTTGGGGTTGAATTAAATCTTTTAATTCGGAAGGAGAATAAATGTGCAGGTCGGATTTTATTCCCATCAGGTTCATGGTTGAAATTAACCCGATTAAGCCATAAAAGTGATCGCCGTGCAGGTGGGAAATAAATATGTGGCGGATCTTGCTAAAACTAATTTTATTGCGGCGGATTTGTATTTGGGTTCCTTCGCCGCAATCAATTAAAAAACAACGCCCAGGTACTTCAAGTACCTGGGCGGTTGGATATCTATTCGAAGTTGGTAATGCTGAATTACTACCTAGTATGGTTAATTCGAAAGACATTTCTGATTTTACAGATTATCTTTCTTTTTCAACAATTCCTTTGCTTCTTCTTCTGTTTTAGTAATTAACAAAACAGTGTGAAGCATTGAAATTTGTACCAGGTTTTCCACATCAGGCTGCAAACCGCAAAGGATGAATGTTCCTATTGCATCTTCACAGATCCTGTTGGCTACTAAAACAGCCCTCAATCCCGACGAGTCGCAGTAAGTAACCTTACTTAAATCAAGGACAATGTTTTTCTCACCTTCGTTGTTTACAACTACCAGTTCCGATTTCAGATCAGGTGCGTTGTTTGTATCTAATCTATCGGCGTTTACTTTAACTAAAGTATACGATCCGTTTTTTCGAATTTCGAATGCCATGCTTCAATTTACGAAATTCAGTTTAAATACACCAACTGAATTATTTATCTTTTTTTTCGTCCTTCTCCATTTTCGATTTCAATGCAGCCAATTCGCTGATATCTCCAAGAGTAGTTTTCTCGATGTTATCGCTAACTGATTTCATTGTCCGCTGATTTGAACGCGTTTGTGTTTTGCGTTTTGCGCTATCTTCAGCTCTTTTTACATCTTCGAAAATACGTGAGTGAGAAACGATAATTCGTTTAGCTGACTTGTTAAACTCGATAACTTTAAAGTCCAGTTTTTCGTCTTGCTTCACCGAAGTACCATCTTCTTTCACTAAATGACGAGGTGTTGCGAAACCTTCAACTCCGTATGGAAGCGCAATTACAGCACCTTTGTCCATCAACTCAACCACAGTTCCTTCGTGGATTGAATCGGCAGTGAAGATTGTTTCAAATACATCCCAAGGATTTTCTTCCAATTGTTTGTGTCCTAAACTTAAACGACGGTTTTCTTTATCGATGTCAAGAACTACAACTTCGATTGGCTCACCAATTGCAGTAAATTCTGATGGGTGTTTGATTTTTTTCGTCCAGCTCAAGTCTGAAATGTGAATTAAACCATCAACTCCTTCAGCAATTTCTACAAATACTCCGAAGTTGGTGAAGTTACGAACTTTTGCAGTGTGCTTAGTTCCAACACCAAATTCAGTATCGATGTTTGCCCATGGGTCTTCTTTCAGTTGTTTAATACCCAACGACATTTTGCGTTCGTCGCGGTCTAAAGTAAGGATTGAAGCTTCAACTTCGTCGCCTACGCTCAAGAAATCCTGCGCGCTGCGTAAGTGCTGGCTCCAGCTCATTTCAGAAACGTGGATTAAACCTTCAACTCCGGTTGCGATTTCTACGAATGCACCGTAGTCGGCAATTACAACAACTTTACCTTTCACTTTATCACCAACTTTCAACTCAGCATCAAGGTTATCCCATGGGTGAGGAGTCAATTGTTTCAAGCCAAGAGCAATACGTTTTTTGTCATCATCGAAATCAAGAATTACAACATTCAGTTTCTGATCTAATTCTACAATTTCGCTTGGGTGAGAAATACGTCCCCATGAAAGGTCGGTAATGTGGATCAATCCGTCAACACCACCAAGGTCCATGAATACACCGTAAGAAGTAACGTTCTTAACAGTTCCTTCAAGAACTTGTCCTTTTTCAAGTTTACCAATAATTTCTTTTTTCTGTTGTTCCAGTTCTGCCTCAATAAGTGCTTTGTGCGAAACAACAACGTTACGGTATTCGTGGTTAATTTTAACAACTTTGAATTCCATTGTTTTACCAACAAATACATCGTAATCGCGAATAGGCTTAACATCAATTTGCGAACCTGGCAAGAATGCTTCAATACCAAATACGTCTACAATCATACCACCTTTAGTACGACATTTGATGTAACCTTTGATGATTTCGTCGTTTTCAAGCGATTCGTTAACACGCTCCCAAGAACGCGTAGCACGTGCTTTTTTGTGCGAAAGGATCATCTGTCCCTTTTTATCTTCAAGACTTTCGATGTAAACATCTACTGCGTCGCCTACTTTCAATTCAGGATTGTAACGAAATTCGTTTAAGCTAACGATACCGTCTGATTTGTAACCGATGTCAACAACTACTTCGCGTTTGTTTAACGAAATAACTTTACCTTCCAATACTTCTTTTTCCGATACAGTATTTAAAGTGCCGTTGTACAGGTCTTCCAAATTGCCTCTTTCTTTTTCTGAATAAATATCAGTCCCGGTTTCAAGGCTTGCCCAGTCAAATTCAGCTTCTTCAGCTTTTGTTTCAACTGCTTTTTCTTCTTTTGCTTCAGCTACAGGAGCCTCTGTTTTTTCTTCTGCTACAACTTCTTCAGCTGGAGCTTCTGTAGCTTCTGCAACTACTTCTTTAGCCGGAGCTTCTGTAGTTTCTGCAACTACTTCTTGTTTTTCATCTTGAACAGGTGTTTCAACTACCTCTTTTTCAAGATTTTCTTTTTTTTCTTCTGTCATGTAATTCAATTTAAATTAATGAGTTAGACTTTATATTTGTTTAAAATGCGGCGCAAAATTATAACTAAATTCAATTAAAACAAAGTATTTAGTGTATTTTGTTGGGTATTAGAGGAATTGAAACAATTTGGTAACAAAAATAATCGAACAACTTATTAGTATGTTTTAGTTGAAGTAGTTAATTGCAGGCTCTATTTGTTTTATTAATTTTGATGCCTGATTTTAAAATGTGACCAGACAGTAACATAAATCAAAACAAAAAGTTAATTTACATCCAATATTTTGCCAAATAAATAATACTAACTTATGAAGGGAATAATTTTAGCCGGAGGTTCCGGTACGCGTCTTTATCCAATTACCCGTTCAATTTCAAAACAAATCATTCCGGTGTACGATAAACCCATGATTTATTATCCGCTTTCGGTTTTAATGCTGGCCGGCATTCGCGAAATTCTGATTATTTCTACTCCGACTGACATCGGACTGTACGAAAAATTATTTGGCGACGGCTCGCAGCTGGGATTAAAACTATCGTATAAAGTACAACCCTCGCCCGATGGTTTGGCGCAGGCATTTATTTTAGGCGAAGAATTTATTGGCGACGATAATGTTTGTATGATTTTGGGTGATAATATTTTTTATGGCTACAATTTCAGAAGTGTACTTGAAGAAGCTGCTCAGTTGGAAGACGGTTCGATTGTTTTTGGATATTACGTTAACGATCCCGAACGATATGGTGTAGTTGAGTTTGATGAAACCGGAAAAGTAATCAGTATTGAAGAAAAACCGGATGAGCCAAAATCGAATTATGCAGTTACAGGCTTGTATTTTTATTCGAATGATGTGGTACAGAAAGCCAAAAGCCTGAAACCATCGAAAAGGGGAGAGCTGGAGATTACAGATTTGAATCGTTTGTATCTTGAGGAAGAACGACTGAATGTAAAACTACTTGGACGCGGTTTTGCCTGGCTCGACACAGGAACCCACGAAAGTTTGTTACAGGCCTCAAATTTTATTTCAACAATAGAGCAACGGCAGGGACTTAAAATTTCCTGTATCGAAGAAATCGCGTTTAAAAAGGGATTTATATCAAAAGAACAGTTGCTGAAACTGGCGGAACCGCTTAGTAAAAATCAATATGGCCAATACCTTATTAATATGGCCAATAAAAAAATAATTTCTTTTTAATTCATGAAGATTATTGAAACAGGATTACCTGGTTTGCTTGTAATTGAGCCCCGGGTTTTTGAGGATGATCGGGGATATTTTTTTGAATCGTATCAGAATCGGAGATATTTAGACGCAGGAATTGCTAATCCATTCATTCAGGACAATGAATCGAAATCGGTTGCTGGAGTAGTGCGCGGATTACATTATCAACTTGGCGAATTTGCGCAGGCAAAACTGGTACGTGTTGTGCAGGGCAAAGTGTATGATGTGGCTGTTGATTTGCGAAAAGGATCGCCAACCTTTAAACAATGGTTTGGACTGGAATTGGATGAGAATAATAAGAAACAGTTATTTGTTCCGCGAGGATTTGCTCATGGCTTTTCGGTGTTGAGTGAAACAGCTATTTTTACATACAAATGCGACAATCTTTATAACCGCGAATCAGAACGATCTATAAATCCTTTTGATCCTTCTCTGGGAATTGATTGGAAATTAGGCGATTTTAAACAGATTGTATCGGATAAAGATGTTGCTGCTCCGCTATTTGATAATGCGGATATGAATTTTAATTTTTAATATGCTGATTTTAGTTACAGGCGCTTACGGACAATTGGGAAATGAAATTAAAGAACTTCAGGTAAATTACCCGGAGTGGAATTTTCATTTTACCGACGTAGATACTTTAGATATTACAAACGAAAATGCTGTTGAAAACTGCTTTACTAAAAATAAGTTTGATTTTGTAATTAATTGTGCAGCCTACACTGCGGTTGATAAAGCTGAAACGGACCAGGAAACGGCTGCAAAAGTAAATGTACTGGCTCCCGAATTGCTGGGACGTTATTCAAAACAAACAGGTGCAAAAGTAATTCAGGTATCAACCGATTATGTTTTTGCAGGCAATTCATATCTTCCTTATTCCGAAGATCACCCGGTAAGTCCTCAAGGGATTTACGGCAAAACAAAATTAGATGGCGAACTCCGGTGTATTCAGGAAAATCCGCAAGCTATAATTATTCGAACTTCATGGTTGTATTCAACCTTTGGAAATAATTTTGTTAAAACCATGTTGCGTCTCGCAAAAGAACGTGGTGAACTTGGTGTTGTTTACGATCAGGTTGGTACTCCAACTTATGCAGCCGATCTTGCACAAACGATTTTAAGAATCATTGAGCTTACCGAAATGTCTGAAGACAAATTTGTTCCGGGGGTGTATCACTTTTCCAACGAAGGAGTGGCAAGTTGGTACGATTTTGCACAGGCAATTTTCGAAATTTCCGGAGTGAGCTGCAAAGTAAATCCGGTTTTATCCGATCAGTTTCCAACACCAGCCAAACGTCCGCATTTTAGTGTGTTGAATAAATCAAAAATTCGAAATACATTTGGTATTGAAATTCCTTATTGGAAAGAGAGTTTAAAAATTTGTTTAGATAGATTAGAAAAATAAATAAAGATGGAAAATCAAGAATTGTTAGAAGTAAGAGCGAAAGCCCAGGAATGGCTTTCGGAAACATATGATGAACAAACAAGAGCCCAGGTGCAGGCACTTTTGGATAGCGAAGATACAACAGAGTTGGTTGACTCTTTTTACAGAAGCCTGGAATTTGGTACCGGCGGACTTCGTGGAATTATGGGAGTTGGAACCAATCGAATGAACATATATACAGTGGGGGCAGCTACCCAGGGATTAAGTAATTATTTAAAAAAGAATTTTGCTGATCTGGATGAAATTAAAGTAGCAATTGGTCACGATTGCCGTAATAACAGCCGCTTGTTTTCAGAAACCAGTGCCAAAATTTTTGCAGCAAATGGAATTAAAGCCTATTTGTTCGACGACCTGCGTCCAACTCCGGAGCTTTCGTATGCCATTCGCGAATTGGGCTGCCAGAGTGGTATTATCCTTACTGCTTCACACAATCCAAAAGAATACAATGGTTACAAGGCATATTGGGACGATGGATCGCAAATTGTTGGTCCGCATGATGTGAACATTGTGAATGAAGTGGCTAAAATCAAACCAGAGGATATTAAGTTTGATGGCCCCGACGAATTGATCGAAATCTTAGGGGAAGAAATGGACAACAAATTTTTAGCCGAGGTTAAAAAGGTTTCAATTTCGCCCGATGTGGTTGAACGTCACAAAGACATTAAAATCGTTTATACTCCAATTCATGGAACAGGTGTGAAATTAATTCCTGCTGCGTTGCGCGAATTTGGTTTTACAAACATTATTAATATTCCCGAACAGGATGTGGTAAGCGGCGATTTTCCAACCGTTGTTTCTCCAAACCCTGAAGAAACTGCGGCAATGGAAATGGCTACAAAAAAAGCTGCTGAAATTGATGCTGATGTTGTTATGGCTTCCGATCCCGATGCCGATAGGATTGGTGTTGCTGTAAAAAATGATAAAGGCGAATATGTAATTGTAAATGGTAATCAAACTGCCTTGCTTTTTATTTATTACATCATTGTAAAAATGAAGGAAGCGGGCAAATTGAAAGGCAACGAGTTTATCGTAAAAACCATTGTTTCAACAGAAATGATTGCTGAAATTGCCCGTAAAAACAACATTGAATATTTTGATGTTTACACCGGATTTAAATTTATTGCTGAAATTATTCGTGATTTGGAAGGCAAGAAAAAATACATTGGTGGCGGTGAAGAAAGTTTTGGATTTATGCCATCGGATTTTGTTCGCGATAAAGATGCCGTTTCTTCATGTGCATTAATGGCCGAAATTACTGCCTGGGCCATCGACCAGGGAAAAACTTTGTACGAATTGTTGCAGGATATTTATTTGGAGTACGGTTTTTCGCGCGAGAAAATGAAATACGTGCTTCGTAAAGGAAAAACCGGCGCCGAAGAAATCCAGCAAATTATGGCCGATTTCCGCCAAACTCCACCAAGCGAACTGGGTGGCTCTAAAATGGAGTGGGTAAAAGATTACTCAACATTAATTGCTAAAAACCTGATTACCGGAGAAGAGAAAAAAATCGACCAGAAAATAACTTCAAATGTGCTTCAGTTTTTTACCCAGGACGGAACAAAAATTTCTGTTCGTCCATCGGGAACCGAACCAAAAATTAAATTTTATTTTGAAGTGGCAGGCGAACTAAAATCGCGTGACGATTTTGATGTTGCAGAGCAAACCGCTGATGCAAAAATCGATGCCATAATGGAAGAACTTGGATTGTAGACTTATTATATATTCAGCAGGTGACTACCAATTTTGTCGAACTGTTACCTGCTGAATTTGTTACCTAAATCAATAAAAAAATGAAGATTAAATTTTTGACCCTTGCACTGCTCTTGGCAGCAGTAACCGTTCTGGCTCAGCAACAAGACGAGTCAATGAGAATGAAACCGGGAATGACCGAAATCTGGGATCCGGAAGTACCAATTATAACACCAGGAACAACGCCAACAGATGCTCCTTCCGACGCGATTGTATTGTTTGATGGGGTAGACATAGGGCGCGAATGGACAAATGCCGATGGTGGCGAACCCGGATGGTTGGTTGAAGATGGATGTGTTACCGTAAAAAAAGGGACCGGTATTATTAAAACGAAACGCGTTTTCGAAGATTTTCAATTGCACATTGAGTGGAGAAGCCCCACCGAAGTAGTTGGCGAAAGCCAGGGACGTGGAAACAGCGGAGTGTTTCTGCAGGGACGTTACGAGTTACAGGTATTGGACAACTATAACAATCGTACCTATCGCAACGGACAGGCCGGTAGCTTGTACAAACAACATCCACCACTTGTGAATGCCTGTAAAGGACCGGGTGAGTGGCAGGTGTACGATATTATTTATACAGCGCCACGTTTTAACGACGATGGTACCTTCTTTACGCCTCCAACCGTAACTGTTTTGCATAACGGAGTTCTGGTACAAAACAACTCTAAATTGCGTGGACCAACAGAATACATTGGTATTCCGGAGTATACCGTTAAAAAGCATGGAGCCGATGGTATTCAGTTACAGGATCATGGCAATCCCGTGAGTTTCCGTAATATTTGGATTCGCGAATTATAGTTAATGAAGACAAAGATAGATTTAAGGCCTGAAGTTTTACTTCAGGCCTTTTTTGTAGAAGATACCTGGAATTATGAATATTTTATAGAATAAATTAATGAACAGAAGTTTTATGAAACTGATTTTTTCTCAAATTCTTCATCGAAGATTAACTCTTTTTCAGAATCATACAACCTTATGTAATCAACCGACCCACTCCCGGCAAACCGGTAGAAAATGCCTTTAATATCTCCGTTCGAGTTTCCGTACGAGGTTTTGTATATCTCTTTTCCATTTAGGAAAACCGAAACCATTTTATTTTTGAACTCCATTTTAACATCGTTCCACTCGTTCAAATCAGTTCCAAAAACCGATAGATCGTTATTCTTCCCAGAGGTGTATTCGTCACCAAATTTTAAATACAAACTTCCGATACAACCCGGATCGCAAAATTGTAGAAAGTGCCTTCCGAATTCACAAAAAATAGAAATTTCGCAAAACTGGCAGGTACGGGCGCCTTCTTTCAAACTGTTTTTTATTCTGGTTTCAAAAGTAAAATTATCGCTGTCGCCATTAAAATCATCGTTTACATAGTAGAATGAAGTATAATGATTGTTATCTGCCAGATTTATATTGTAATTTTTAACGGTTTCAGGAGAAATATACAAACGTCCTTCTGAGTTTTCATTTTCCTGTACATAGATGGGGATTAAATCGTTCATCGGATTCTGAATAAGCTGCAACCAGCCCGAAGTAGTAATATAAACCGGAATTTCTTTAACCAACTGATCGTTTATTAGCAGTTTTGCATGATGGTATCCAGGGAAATAATACACCGAAGTAGAATATTTTTCGCCTTTTTCTATTTCTGCCCGCCGGCGCATATCCCACGATTGTTGAATAAATGCACTGTCAACATCGTACATCGAAATATCGTAGTCAAAAATTACGGTGTTTGGCACACCTTCGCTTACATTTTTTCTGCTCGAAAACCGGGCTTCAGAGTAACTCTGCGCGGTCTCACTATTTAAAATCAGAATTACAATTAACAATGCAACCGTTCCGAAAATTGGTAAATACACGAATCTTTTAACCAGTTTAAGTTCCTTTTTAACTCGTTTCGTACGAACTTCCTTAACCTCCGGAAGCGGATTCTGTAATTTAAAATCGTACCAGTCTTTGTAGTCAATAAGTTGTGCCAGTGCATTTAAAGTGTTTTTTTGAGGAATGTGTTGGAACTGTATTTTGGAGATCCTTTTTAAAGTTGACACGCTCAAACTAATCCCTGATTTTTCTTCAATCTGATTACTCAGATTTTCAAAATCGCGTTGCTGCCAATGCTTTGGATTTTTCAATTGTAACTTGGAAGAAATTTGTTCGAGAATGACTCCAATGTACTCTTTTTCCTGGCCGGTTTCGTTTTGCATAGTTTTTATTTTCTGAACCATAAAAATAGTAAGATCAATTGAATTTTATAGCCTGAATGTATTTTGACTTCATTTTGAATGGGTTTTGATCGCTGATTTTCAGTAATATTCCGGAAATTTGATGGAGAAAATCAAAAATCTAAAAATCATGAAAACAATATTCTTGCTACTATTTTTTTGCCTTGGTTCATCAGTTTTAGCACAACCAACAGTTCATGTGGCGGGTATTGACTGGCTGGTGCAGGTGAAAGTTCAAAAAGAAGTGTACAAAGGCAAGGAATGTCTGAAAACCGATGAAGGTGTTGCCATTGCAAAAGATCTGAATTTTAAAAACGGTATTATTCAGTTTAATATGTGCATCCAGCCCGGTCGCGGTTTTGCCGGAGTGCGTTTTCGTGGCGATGGAATGGGAAACACCGAAGAGTTTTACATTCGCAAACATCAAAGCGGAAATCCCGACGCCATACAATACACCCCGGTTTACAACGGAAATGCAGGCTGGCAGCTGTATTACGGCGAAGGTTACGGCGCAGTTAAAAAACATGTTTTCGATGAGTGGTTTGTTGTAAAATTGGTGATTTCGGGTAGTAAAGGCGAGGTTTATATTTCCGACATGGAAAAACCGGTGCTGGTTATTCACGAGTTGAAACTGGGTGAACGTGAAGGCAAAATTGCTTTTTACGGGCCAGCCCGCTTTGCCGATATAAAGGTTACTCCAATGGATTCTCCTGTTTTGAAGGGAGAGTTCAAAGAGATTGTAAAAGCAGGCGATGAGGTGATAAAAAGTTATCCGGTTTCTGAAGTGTTTGACGCAGAAAAGCTGATATATGAAAACTTGCTGCCGGCAAATTTTACCAAAAAACTGCAATTTAATAATTGGGAAACAGAAGCCGATGGGCTTTTAAATATCTCGAAAACCGGGGCGCTTGCCGAGAAAAAGAATGCGGTGTTATTGAAAATCATCATCGATTCAGAAACTAATTTGCTTAAACGAATGGATTTTGGATTTAGCGATGGGGCTAAAATATTTGTGAATGGTAAATCTGTTTGGCAGGGAAACGATGTTTACCGGAGCCGCGATTACCGTTTTTTGGGAACCATCGGTTATTTCGATTCGGTTTACCTCGATCTGCAAAGCGGTAAAAACGAGATAGTTGTGATGGTTGCTGAGAATTTTGGAGGTTGGGGATTTAAAGCACGGTTTGAAAACCTGAATGGCATTAAGTTAATTAAATAGAATCTAATTCAATAAAATTACAACAATGAACAGAAGAAACAGTTTGAAAACCGGCGCCGCTTTAGTTACCGGATTAACGCTCATGCCGGTTGTAAAATCGGCCGGTACAAGTTTAACCGAAAAACCCGTAGACGGATTTTGGGAAGTAATTAAAAATCGCCGTTCAGTGAGAGCCTTTCAACCCGATCCGGTTCCGGAGGAAGACATTCGGAAAATGATAGATGCGGCCCGAATGGCTCCAACCTCCGGGAATCAGCAGCCCTGGAAATTTCTCGTTATTACCGATCCCAAAAAAATTGAGGCATTAAAAACCGAAAAACTAAAAGAAACAGAAGCTTACTTTCGGGATTCTAAAAAACTTTCGGGAGATACACTAAAGGAGAAACTGGCACAAACCGAAGAAATGTTAAGTAAGGGATATTTATCGGCACCTGCATTAATTGTGGTTTTAACTGATAATAAAAGTACTTATCCCGGCTACAATCATTGGGATGGTCCATTGGCAGCAGGTTACCTGATGCTAGCGGCACGAGCTTTAGGATACGGAACTGTTTTTATTACCGATTCATTTTCAGAAGAACTTACAAAACGTGTATTTCAAATTCCTGATCAATACACGCGGGTTTGTATAACGCCGGTTGGAGTGCCAAAAGAGTGGCCAGAAAAAGAGAAAAAATCACTTGACGAATTTATTGTAAACGAAAAATTTTAACCTTAATAATATGACAGAATGAAATCTCGAATTATTATTGTAATGCTCATTTTAGTTGGATTAACAACGAACGTAAAAGCAACCGAACCTGTTCCTTAAACGGAGGGTGAACAAATGGAAATCCCGGCCTCGGAAAAGTTGGTGGTACTTTGGACCAGTGGTGACAAGGAAGTGGCCGAAAAGATGGTTTTGATGTATACGATGAACTCAAAACGATTTGAATGGTGGAAAGATATTACCCTTGTTGTTTGGGGGCCATCGCAAAAAGTATTGGTCGAAAACAAAGATATTCAGGACTATGTAAAGAAAATTCAGGAACAGGGAACCGCCGTAAAAGCCTGCAAAGGCTGTTCCGATATGTATAATATTTCAGGTCAGTTGGAAGACCAGGGGGTTGAAGTAAAATACATGGGAGAACTGACCGATTATATAAAGGAAGGGCGACACATTCTGACATTATAGAAAAGCCACAATAATTCAATTCAGTTCAAGTTTAAGTTTCATGCACTGTTACTATGTGTATACTAAATGAAAAGACCGCTACGGTTATATCATAGCAGTCTTTTCTTATTTCGTATCAATTTGTAATTAATATTCCAATACAAATTCTTCTTTCGGATTCCGAACTTTTTTCATTGGAGCTAACCAATCGCTTTTTTCGCGATAGCCCAAAGGAAGCATGGTAACGCTTTTAAGTCCTTTCGATTTTAAATTAAGCAATTCGTCCAAATCATCAGTAGAGAAGCCTTCCATTGGAGTACAATCGACTTTTTGTTCGGCTGCCTGTGCAATTGCTAATCCAAAACCAATATAGGCCTGGCGGGCAGTGTGAACAAAATTTTGCTCTGCTGTTTGTGGCAAATACATGGCTTTTAGTTTATCGGTATATGAACCAAAACGGCCACGTGGTAATCCACGTTCGTCGGTAGTCAAATTATATATCTGATCTATTTGTTCTTCTGTGTAACGATCCCAGGCCGCAAAAACCAGCAGGTGCGAGCATTCGGCAACTATTTCCTGGCCCCATGCAATCGGCACAATCTTATTTTTTAATTCCTGGTTGGTTATCACTATTACCCGAAACTGCTGTAAGCCTGAAGAGGTAGGTGCCAGCCTTGCCGCTTCAACAATTTTATCAACATCTTTCTGTGCTACTTTTCTGGCAGGATCGTACTTTTTTGTGGCATACCGCCACTGTAAATTTTCTAGTAATGACATTGTATCTAATTTTATGACTTAAATATTTTGAGCCTTATTTGGCTCGGTCTAATATTTTTAAAACTATTGCTTTTAGTTGCATTAGGTCTTCTGGAGTAACTCCCATTGACTCCACAACTTTTTGGGGAACTTTTTCTGCCTTGCTTTTTAGTTGTTTTCCACTTTCAGTTAATGAGATTTCCACTACGCGTTCATCGCAACTTTTTCGTTTACGGGAAATAAAACCCTTGGCTGCCAAACGCTTTAACAAGGGAGTAATCGTTCCGTTATCCAAATTTAATTTATCACCAATTTGATTTACCGTTTGTGGTTCATTTTCCCATAAAACCATCATGGCCAGGTATTGCGGATAGGTAATGTCAATTTCATCAAGAAAAGGTCGGTAATGTTTTACAATCTCGCGTGATAAAGCATAGATTGGAAAGCATACCTGACTTTTTAATTTTAACTTATCATCCATATTTTGCAATTTAGCAGGCACAAACATAGTGTGAAATTATATTGTGCACGATATAATAGTGTAAAACATGAAAAATTTAATAAAGGATTAACTTTTGAGTACGGGAACGTGGTTAAAAATCAGTGATTTGGATATATTTTGTGTAGCAGAAAGATTTATTTTATGATTGTTCCCTTAGTTCCCACCAATTTAAAGGCCTCCATTTGTATGGCTGACCACCGATCACTTTTCTCATTTTCAACACAGAAAGCACGGATTTACAAATATTTGATGATTTGAATTTTGTCTTCGTATCTGAGTTGTTTGAAACTGCGACTGTGACTGTCAACAGGGACTTCTTCTTCAACTTCCAACTGGAACTGACCACTGATCACTTCTTCAAATCATCTTTAAATATTTTTCTGAACTTTTCCACTTTTGGAGCCACCACAAACTGGCAATATCCTTGCGATTTATTTCGCGCAAAATAGTTGATGTGGTAATCTTCGGCAATGTAGAATTTATCGAATGCTGTTATTTCGGTAACAATTGGATTTTCATAAACCTTTTCTTCACCAAAAAGTCTGATTACGTTTTCTGCCACTTCTTTTTGTTTTGCTGAATGATAGAAGATTGCTGAACGATACTGAGGTCCCACATCATTTCCCTGACGATTAAGTGTTGTGGGGTCGTGCGTCATAAAAAACACTTCCAGAATTTTTGAAAAGCTCACACGTTCAGGATCGAAAGTGATCTGTACCACTTCGGCATGCCCCGTTGTTCCGGCACAAACCTCTTTGTAGTTTGGATTTGTAACATGTCCGCCGCTGTACCCGGGTTTGACATCAATTACACCTTTTAGCTCTAAATACACGGCTTCGGTACACCAAAAGCATCCGCCGCCCAGTGTTGCTTTTTCCAAATCTTTACTCATAATTACGGTTGAATAAATTAAAAATATAAATAATGCCAGTGTTTTTGTTTTCATGATTTTTTGAATTTAAACCTGCTCAACATTTTTTTTTCGAACGCTAAAGCAAATTTGTACTGACCAAACAAGGTGCCTACAATCATAAAAAGGATTTGGTAAGCAGGAACTACGATTAAAATGTATAAGGGAACTTTTATCCAATAACTTGTATCGGCATTTATTCCCAGTAGATAAAATACGCCTTTCCGAACATATAAGGCAGTTCTGCCGGTTACAGAAAAAACGATGAGAATAATTACCAGCTGAAAATTACTTTTTATGTCCCATTTTTGTTTAAAACGCTCAAGCATATTATTCGATTTTTATCTAAGTAACAAAAGAGCGTAAAGTATGTTTGCAGGAAGACTAAAAGACGTGTGTTTGATAAATAATATACCCGTAAATTGCGAACCGAAGCAAGCGGAACAAAGCGTATTTTAGAAACCGCTTTGAAGGGTAACCTGCCGAACCCACCAGCAAACAAACTGCCGACCATGGAACAGGTGTTAATGCGGCTACAATAATCAGAAACAGACCGTATTTTTTTAGCTGTGGCCATACCTCCTTTAGCATGTTTTTCTTAAAATACTTAAGCGAAGCATGTGTGTTAAAATAACGACCTATCAAAAACGTAAGGTAGCCCATTGTATACGAAACAACCGCAAAAAATGTCAGGTTCATAAAGTAATGCGGTATCGTATCTTTATTAATGGCCCAAATCATAAACAACTCGGGCGGGAAAATTCCAAAGAAAAATTCAGAAAAACAATAAACCAGGTATACCAATAGCGGACGGGCATAAATTTGGTCGACCCACGCATCGGGAGTACGCGACAGCACAACTTCCTTAAAAAGAAAATAGGCCGCCAATATAAGCAAAAGCCAGGCCATGCCTTTTAGCCCATTCTTTACCAAAAATTGCATGCGTTTACTTAGTTTCATCGTTGTTTTCTGTTTCAAAAATTGAAAGTACAATAATTTTTTACATTCGGATGGTGTATAGATTTAAAAACTCTTTTGTGCTTTTTACCTAACCCTTCTGGTCATTTTATTTCACTCTGTTTGTTCCATGCGAAACGAAATATTTTAACAGCAATTGTTTGAACCTGGTAGGTTGGATATACATTTCTGTTAAACCTTTGTTCTTATAATAGAAAACAAACAAAACCACAAATTTAATGTTGCTTCTAAATAAGCGAAAATTAGCAGTTGTTTAAACTGAACTTTTATTTTTACCGGCTGTTTTGGAGATTTATTTACTTAATCAATTAAATAATGTTTTTAAAGAAGATCATTTTTTCCGGAATTTTCCTCCTCTTTTTATTGAATGCATTTGCGCAGTTTGGAAGTGTTTCCGGAGTTGTATTAGATAAGGAATCGGGAGATAAAATTCCGTTTGCAAGTGTATCCGTTTTTAGTGCCGCAACCGGAGATTTGGTTGGTGGTTCGGTTTCGAGTGCTAAAGGAAAGTTTAAAGTTGAAAAACTGGATGCAGGAGAATACAAAGTTGTAGTTTCGTTTATCGGCTACGGGGCAGAAACCATGCCCTCAATTTCCATATCTGACAATAAACAGAACGTGAATTTGGGTGAAGTTGCGATTGTAGCATCATCGGTTGAGTTGGACGACATAGAAGTGAAAGGAATAACCGGTACCACATCAAAAAAAATAGACAGGCAAACCTATCGCGCCAGCGACTTTGAAACGGCAAGCGGAGGAACTGCGGTTGATGTTTTGAATAAATTACCATCGGTTTCGGTCGATCCCGATGGAACAGTGTCGTTGCGCGGTACAAGCGATTTTATGGTCTACCTGAACGGAAAACCAACCCAAATGGAAGCTTCGGTTTTGTTGAACCAAATAGCGGCCAGTAATATTGAAAATATTGATGTAATTACCGTTCCAACTGCGCGTTTCGATGCACAGGGCAAGGGTGGTATCATAAATATTTCGACTAAAAAGAATGGTGCCGACGGATTATCAATTTCGGCCAACGGTTTGCTCGGTGGCGCTCCATGGGGAAATGTTACCGACAAATACAGTGGCTACAATTTAACCGATAATCGGTATGGAGGTGGTTTAAATCTGGTTTATCGAAAAGAAGATGTAACGCTTTACGGTGGGGCCAACTACAATTACCGAAATGTGAATGGTAAACGCGTTGGCGATGCCCGCTTATTGCAGGAAAATGGTTCGTATTACCACATGGTGGCCGATGGCGAGCGTCCTGAATGGTACGAAAATTATTCGGCCAACTTTGGTCTGGATTACGCTGTTACGGAAATGAGCAATGTGTCGGCCTCGTACTACTATGGCAACCGCACCGAAGGCCGCTCGGCATTTTATGTGTACAATAATTTTTATGGCGACGTTGATAAAAATCCAATCCCCGGAATCGATCCGGAAAATCACTGGATTTATAATCCGAATACCGATAATCGTTATGGAAAATTCCACACGGCAAATATCGATTTAACGCAAAAATTTGATAATAAATCGCAGGTAAAACTTTCGTTGCTTTACGAACATTCAGAATTAAGCCGCGAATTGGACAACCAGAATTTTAGTTTTGATAAACCTGCCGATAAGGTGGAAGATCTTCTGCTTCATTTTAATCAAACCGACAATACACCACTGGATGGTTTCCGTACTTCGGTGGAATATGAAAAGGAATTTGAAAATGAGAGCAAGCTGGGAATTGGGTTTCAACCGCAGTTTGTGCACCAAAAAGGTGGTTACAATTACGACACGTTAGATGTGAATTCAGGCAATTGGGGAACCAGCGACAAATTTAATAACGACATTGAATTATCGAGGGCAATTTATGCCGGTTATGTGGATTATTCAGGAACTTTTGGCGATTTAAGTGTAATTGCAGGTTTGCGTTTGGAGTACACCGACCAGTTGCTGGAAATTGGGAATCCTGATTACGTGGATATTTTCGACCGACCAAAACAAACAGAGTATAAGGTGCAGCAATTAGATTGGTTTCCAACCTTGCACATGCAATTCCAAATGAATGAGAAAAATGCGTTGACTTTTGCTGCCAGCCGAAGAATTAACCGACCGCCAACCAAAAATATGGCACCGTTTTTATATCGTAGACACTACGAAGTTTACCTTGTTGGAGATCCGGAATTGGAGCCGGAAAGTCTGACTAATTTTGAGCTGTCTCTGGATAAAAAAGCAGGGAATCAGAGTTTAACCCTAACCGGCTTTTACCGCGGAACCGACAATGCAATTTTTCGTGTAAATACGGTTTACGAAGAGGAAAATGTATTAATCCGCAGTTATACCAACTCGGGCAATGTACAAGCTTTGGGGGCTGAGCTAAATGCCAACCTAAGCATTGGTAAATTGGCTAAATTCTTTGTTGGTGGTTCGCTTTATAATTTTAACACACAAGGCGAAGTATTTGGCTATAAAGAAGACAACTCGAGCACGAATTGGAGCCTGAAAGGAAACATGAATTTGTTTTTGACCCAAGGGTTGAAGTTGACACTCGATTTTGATGCCAGATCGGCAACGGTTACCACACAAGGAGAAAATTACAATTTTTACATGAGTAATGCCGCCGTTAACTATACGCCTAAAAAACTGGCAGGTTGGGATTTCTCACTTAAAGTACTTGATTTGTTCAGCTCCAATCTGGAAGGATTGAATACCCGCGCGTACAATGCCCGGCAGCAGCAAATTTTCTACCAGGAGGTGGAATACGACCGCTACGGACCCATTGTGGAGCTTGGGGTAACATACTCGCTTAACCTTAACGGCAAGTCGAACAAAAAGGCCGGCAGCGTATTTGGGAAGGAACAGTTTTAACTGTCTTTAATCAATCATTCCCGTGGTACAGGTAAAGGGCGCCATATGTCCAGTGTGGTCCCTGAATGCCGGGATAATTAAACCGGTCCATCATTAGCGCAACGTATTTAAACGGAAAACCATCGGGGAGTTGAACAACATTTGGCCACACCCGTGTTCCGGATGTTTCATCCCATGGTGGAAGATCCATTTTTAAAGTACCTGCTTCCTGAAGGTCGGGATAGGTGTATATATGTATTTTTCTGTCAGAACTGCCCGAGAAACAATACCGGGTATTGCCGATTTTTTGAATGGAAGTTCCTGTTGAATTATGCTGTACCGGCCCTGCAATTCGTTTGTAAGCTCTGTCCCATTGGTCCGATTCCAGTATAACGGCTTTGTACCCATTGGTGTTTTCGCAGGTTAGCATCCGCCATTTATTTGCATCCTCATCAAACAAAATGTGCGGATCTTCTATATCGCCAACCATGCCAAAGGGCACGGCATTCATGATCGAAAAACCCCGTCGTGGATCGTTTTTGCTTTCAATGGCAAGCAGTTGCTTTTTTTCTTTTTCCGGGTTTGCATAAGCGCTAAAACCGGTGGTTAATCCACACCAAAGCTTTTGTTTTCTGTCGTAAAAAATATGTGAGGCAATCTCATTTCGTAGCAGTCCGTCATTACGGTCGAAAACGATTATTCCCTCAAACGTCAGGTCAAAAATGGTTGGATTCATGCTGAAAACACCCTGGATATGGTGTGGCAAGGCCCTTCCGCGAATCGACATGGTATACCAAAGGCGGCCATCATCAAACATTGGATCTCCGTTTTCGTAAGTTATGGCTCTTATGTCAGCCAGTCCAATCCCTGTGTTAAACGCCATTTCAACATTACTGAGTATAACCTCGCCTCCTGCCAATTGAACAAACAGGTGAGATTGAAAAGTAGTTATGCAGTTTTTGTTTCGCAGGTCGATAAATGTATTAAAATCGCTTTGCCCAATGACTTGGGGCAGACCCTGATCGAGTATATACAGTGAAAAACCACTTCCCAGCATTTGGAGAATAATTTTTCCTTTCATTTTAATGGCCTTGCCGGTATTTACCGCAATCGAACCATCTGTAACCACGTTGGATTTATGAAGCACTTTTAGTTTTACATCAGAAAGAACGGAATCGTTGAATCCGACCTGAACAAAAACCTGTTCTGTTTTGGTTGCATCTGAGAACTCGAAACCAATTTCTCCGTTTCCTGAACATGAAGTAAGATTGATGGTGTAAGTTGCAAATGGATTAAAACCTCCAATCCAGATTCCTGTTTGTGTTTTTTGTTCCGACCGGATTTTGAGTTGGTCATCATCGATTTCAATGTGGGAATGTGGTTTCAGAAAATGGGTGACAGGATACATTGCCGAAAAACCAATAATCTTTTCAGGTTCCAGTTTTGCCAGCGGAATGGATTGATCTTCGTCAAAAATCATTCTTTGAACACCTTGTCGCACAAAGTTTATATTGTCAGGAGAAGTTTGACCAAAGGCAATGTGATTTATTATTGTAAACAGAATTAGCGGAAGAACTAGGTTTTTTAAGGTTTTCATAGGTTCCAGGTTTAAAAGTCGATGCAAATTAAAAGAAATGTTTAGTGAAAAGAAATAAATAAAAGGATTTTGGCACTTGTTTGGAGGGCAAGCTTTATTAATCCTGCTAAGCCTCCATTGTTTTGCTGGAGCCGGCAACCAGCCGATTTATCTCATCGAGTTCTTTGGGAGTGAAATGGCGGTATTCTCCTTTTTTTAGGTTACCCAGTTTTATATTCATAATCCGAACCCGTTTCAGGCGTAAAACTTCGTAGCCCAGATGCGAACACATTCTTCGAATCTGTCGGTTTAATCCCTGAGTCAAGATGATTTTAAACGTATAGTCGTCGAGTTTTTCAACTTTGCATTTTTGGGTAACCGTATCCAGTATGGGAACTCCGTTGCTCATTTGGCGGATAAAAGCCTGGGTGATTTTCCGGTTAACCGAAACAATGTATTCTTTTTCGTGGTTGTTTTGCGAGCGCAAAATTTTATTTACAATATCGCCATCGTTGGTCATAAAAATCAATCCCTCGCTGGGTTTGTCGAGGCGTCCGATGGGGAAAATCCGCTCAGGGTAATTAATATAATCAATAATATTTCCTTTAATGGCGGTGTCGGTGGTGCAGGTAATTCCAATCGGTTTATGAAAAGCCAGGTACACATCCTTTACCTCTTTGGTAATGCGTTTGCCTTCCACCTCGATTGTGTCGCTGGGCGTAACCTGAACGCCAAGTCCCGCAGTTTCTCCGTTTACTTTTACTTTTCCGGCTTCAATCAGCCGATCGGCTTCGCGCCGCGAGCAAAAGCCGGTTTCCGAAATGGCTTTGTTTAATCTTTTGCTTTCCATTGGGATGCAAAGTTAGAAAATCTATAACCACCATTCTGCTTTTACTCCCAAATAATGGCCCCAGTGTTGTTTGCCCACTAGTTGCAGGTAGGGCGAATAAAGGTTTCCCGATGCCGCTTTATTGTAATGCGATACCGAAAATATAAACCGGAAATGCGGTCTTACTCCGGTCGAACGTTCTCCGGTGGGGGCAAAAGTGGGTGCCAAACTTACTTTCTGATAGCGATACATCGGTTCTTCTCCTTCTTTCCGTTGAGAATAGTGAAGTTCTCCTAACAGGTGAAATTTGTCGCTAACATAGCGTACATTTCGTAATCCAAGTGTCAGGTCTTGTTTGTAGTTATATATTTCGCGCCCCAGGTAGGTTTTGGCCATCGCTTTTGTATTTGCGGCACCTTTACTCTGGGTAAAAACCAGGTAGGCATTAAAATTGTTCTTTTCGTTGATATCGAATTTAATTTCATCGACTACCGACAGGGAATAGGCTCCTTTAAAATTAAGTTTCTCCAAATCGGGCGCACCATAAGTTACCCATGTTTTTGAATGGCCGCCGTCGCCACCGTTTGCAAGCCTCGTTCCGTAGCGCACAGCCAGGTTATTGTAGGCTCCTGTTCCTAATTTGGGTAGTTTTGAGTTTAGTTTTACTCCAAACACAAACCCGTGGTCGGCCGGATAATTCAGTATGATATCGTCGCTATCAGCAGGAGTTGGTTCCGGTAAATTATTCTGGGTGTTGCCCATGTGGTGAAACTCAAACATTCCCGTTAGCAGGATTCCTTTCGAGAGTTGAAAAGCCTGGTCTAAAACCATGACTGTACGTTGCCGTAATGACAGATTGGCAATTCCATCTCCAATATTTAAAAAGAAGTAGGGAGGAACATCGGAAGTCGTATCGGTAGATGAAATAAAAATGGTACTGAACCGTGTATTTTTATATTGAATTCCGGCTCCCTGTCCCGTGTGGTCGTCAAAATAAAAGTGGTCGGCAATATGTACCTCCTCGGTTCTGTAGAGCCGGGCACCGACCCATACGCTAAAATCCTTTCCGTTAATATTGCTGGCCTCGGCATAAATTTCGGGCAATGCAATTGTTAAACCACCAAGGCTGCTGGTTGATGAATTGCCAAACAGTGAGAGGCTGCGTGAATATACTGCAAAACGGGTTTGAACTTTTATAACGGTTTGATCATTTTCGTTAAAAGGTTGAAAATGAAATGCGGGAACCAGTTCCAGGTAATCCTGCTCCTCAAGCCGGCCACCAATGCTTCCCATGTTATTCAGGTTTAATCGCCGACCGATCGAGCCTCCATTGTCGTAGTTCCAGTCCACTCCAACGCGGCCATATGTGTCAAAACTAAAGCCGGGGGTAGCGTTCGGCGAGTAGGTCATTTGTGCCGATGAAACAAGGTGCGAAACGAGAAACAGGATTATAAAAAGAGTCAGGTGTTTTTTCATTATTTATTTTTTGTAGGTAGAGGTTTCAGAATAACCGTAGCGAGCATAATTTTATAAAAGTACCAAGCTAATTATCAATATTCAAGAATAATTTTAGTTTTTTATTTACATATTCAGCCTGTTCCACGGCAATTAAATGCCCCGATTCCAATATTTCGATCTCAATATTCGGATATTTTTTTGCCTTTTGCCGGGCCATTTCAGCATCTCCAACAATGGCATCTTTTGTTCCCAGAAACAGTAAAACCGGCAGATTCATTTTTTCTTTTTGCTCTTGCGTCATCGGAACAGGTGTGGCCAGCGATGGAATGGTTCCCCGTAAAATACAATTGAACCAGTCGCCATATTTTTTATTTACATATTCATTTTCGCCCAGAGCCCATTTTGTTACGTAATCGCGTATACTATCAAAAGGGTATATGGTGGCAACAGCGAGCATGAAAATACTTTTGCCCGTAAGTTGAGTCAATCCCATCGGTCCGAAAAGTGCCAGCTTTTCCACTTTGTCGGGGTAATAATACGCAAAATTCTGTGCTGCAAATCCCCCGTTGGACGCTCCAAGTACCGGGCAGCTTTTTATCCCCAGCTCATTTGCCATCGATGCATATAAATCGGCAAGTTCTTTTCCGTTTTGCGGATATACAAGGGCGTTCCTGAGTTCACTTTTATTTCCTTCACCAATATTGTCGAACGAATAAATGCGAAAATGGCCAAGCAACGGTTCCAGGTTTTCTGCCCACGAATGTGCACCCATTGATGCAGCGTGGATCATGATTAAAGGAGGCTTCTCTGTTGAACCACAGACCAAAATATGAACTTTACCGTATTGGGTTTCCAGAAAAATATCTTCTGTGTCCGCTGGCCATTCTTTTACTTTGTTATCGTAGATTTTGTGCAGTTCGTTTTTATACTCTTCTGTAAGATATATGCTGGTTTTTGGTTCCGGGTTAAAACAAAAAATATTCGGCAAAATCAGGATTAGAATGATTCCGATTCTTGAAAAAAGGGAAATCTTTTTACTCCATTTCGCTTTTGTTAGATTCGGCCACCAAGCCAGAAAAACTGCGATTAGCAGAAGTACTATTGTTTGCAGGTACGATTTACCCATAAAAGTGGCAAGGGCAAAAAGAAGAATCAGTACAATCAAAATCCATTTCAGGAAATTGCCGGCAAGTTTCAGGAAGTTGGTCATCTTTTTGTACCGAAAGTTACGATACAAAAGTCTAATGGTCAAGATGTGTTTATTCTTCCATATTACTTAAATGCAATTCAAGTGCTTTTACCGAAATTTGTATTTCCCAAATCGACATGGCCAGCGATGCACAAAGTAAAATAAGTGCTGCTCCAAAAATATAAGCTCCAATAAGTTGTTGCCCAATAAAAATCAGAAACATGGTAATAACGCACAAAAACAAACTGCCAACTCCAAGTATTTGCATGGTACGTATCAGGTAAAGTCGTTTACGCAGGTTGTCAATTTGTCCTTTAATCACGGTGGTGGGACTCTCGATGTACTGTTTATGTAAATTTCTGACTACACCGGTATAGGCTACAAAACGGTTGGTAAAGGCCAGTAGAATCAAGGAGATTGCCGAGAATAACAGGGCAGGAGTGGTTAGTGTAAAAGCTTCGTGCATGATTATTTGTTTTTTACTAAAGTTACAGATTCATTTTTGGAATTCTTATACCCAGATTAACTCCAGAATTTTTTCAAGCCAACTGGCATCAACATCCGAGAATGAAGCTTTTTGAGAACTGTCTACATCCAGAACACCAATAATTTCACCATTTTTATTTTTAAGTGGAACCACAATTTCAGAGTTGGAACGCGAGTCGCAGGCAATGTGGTCGGGAAAAGCATGAACATCTTCAACCACAATGGTTTCTTTTTTATTAAAAGCGGCCCAGCAAACCCCTGTGTCTTTTGCCAGAATCTGGCAGGCAACCGGTCCCTGGTACGAATGCACGGTCATTTCTCCATTTTCAATCAAATAATAACCGGTCCAAAAAAAGTAATCCATTTTGTGATGCAACACTGCAATGATTGTCGCCATTCGCGCCTGAGGATTGTTACTTTTTTGAATCAACTCGCTTAATTGTTTATAGATTCTTCCATAGCGTCCATCTTTTTTGTGCTCTTCCATCTTTTTATATCTTTTCTAAAACACGAATAAACAAAAAATCATTAGTTTAGTTGAGGAAAAATTTAAAATTATGGAACGTATTGTAAACGACCCGCAGGAAAAACAATGGGGAATGTTCACCCATCTTTCCGCTTTCGCAACTTTTGTTCTTCCGGTTGCAGGAAATATTATAGGCCCTCTTATTATCTATTTAATTAAAAAAGATGAATACGAATTTGTAAATGATCAGGGCAAAGAGGTGCTGAATTTTCAGATTACCTGGTCCATTATTTTCGCTATCTCAATTATTTTAATTTTTGCGGGAATAGGTATCTTGATGCTGATTGGTTTTGGAATTGCCTGGTTGGTTCTGGTAATTGTTGGCTCAGTTGCTGCCAGTAACGGACAGTATTATCGGTATCCGTTTACCATCAAATTTTTCCAGTAAAAGGGTCCAAGTTAGGTTCTGAAATAAAAGACTGGCCGGTTTTTTTGCTGACCTCAGAAATTTGTACCATTGAGTCCCAAAGAAGTGGATGAAAACCGTTCGACATATTTGAATTGATTCATTACGAAACCGGATTTGTTATCCTGATCCTAATATATTTTAACCTTTTTCTATTCCGAACTCTTCCTCTCTCAATTCTAATTATAAATTTATACTTTTGCAGCCTGATAAAATTTTAGATAATGGCACAAAAACCTTCGATACCAAAAGGTACCCGCGATTTTTCACCTGCAGAAATGGTGAGAAGAAATTATATTTTCGATACAATAAAAGAAGTTTTTCGCTTGTACGGATTTCAACCGATTGAAACACCTGCAATGGAGAATCTTTCTACGTTAATGGGAAAATATGGTGAAGAAGGTGATAAATTGTTGTTTAAAATTCTGAATTCCGGTGATTTTATATCGAAGGTTCCGCAGCAAATGCTGGACGATAAGAACTCCAATAAACTTACCACAAAACTTTCAGAAAAAGGATTACGTTACGATCTTACTGTTCCTTTTGCACGTTACGTTGTGCAAAACCGAAGCGAAATTAGTTTCCCGTTTAAACGCTACCAGATTCAACCGGTATGGCGTGCCGATCGTCCGCAGAAAGGACGCTACCGCGAGTTTTACCAGTGCGATGTGGATGTAATTGGAAGTAACAGCCTGTTAAACGAAGTGGAGTTAGTTCAGATTATCGACGATGTGTTTAAACGCCTTCAAATTAATACTGTTGTTAAAATTAATAACCGTAAAATTCTGGCAGGAATTGCCGAAGCCATTGGTGAGGCAGAGCGCATGATCGATATTACGGTTGCCATCGACAAACTGGATAAAATTGGTTTGGAAAAAGTAAATGCCGAAATGGTTGCCAAAGGGATTTCTGAAACTGCTGTTGAAAAACTACAGCCTATTTTAGAGTTGGAAGGAAGCACACAGGAAAAATTGGATCAGATTGAACAGGTGATTGGCGAAACAGAAGTGGGTGCCAAAGGAATTGCTGAAATGCGCACGATGTTTGGCTACCTTGAAAACCTGGAGCTTGATACTGAAGTTGAACTGGATTTGACTTTGGCCCGTGGACTGAATTATTACACAGGTGCCATTTTCGAAGTAAAATCGAAAGATGTACAAATTGGCAGTATTTGTGGTGGCGGCCGTTACGATGATTTGACCGGAATTTTTGGAATGCCGGATGTTTCAGGAGTTGGCGTTTCGTTTGGTGCCGAGCGTATTTACGATGTATTGGTTCAGCAAGATGCATTCCCGTCGGAATCGCTTGAAACCACAAGAGCCTTGTTTGTTAACTTTGGTGAAAAAGAAGAAGCATATTGTTTGCCGGTTTTGGCGAAGTTAAGAAAAGCAGGTATAAACGCTGAGATTTTTCCGGAAAGTGCAAAAATGAAAAAACAAATGACTTACGCCAATCGTAAACAAATTCCGTTTGTAATTTTAGCCGGCGACAACGAAATTGAGGCTCAAAAATTCACCGTAAAAAATATGGAATCGGGCGAACAACAATTGTTAAATGCCGAGGAACTGATAAAAATCCTGTCTTAGCACATTGATTTGTCCGATATTGTCCGAAAATTGAGTGACAATGATAAATGCAATTCCAAATCGCCCCATTAAAACTCTTGGTGGAGATGTACGTTTTCCATGAAATGCTGTTTGTTTCACGCTCGTCATTCCGAACCTGGTTCGAAAGCTGATGCAGAAGTTGGAGGTGCTGATTCCGGAGCTTACGGGAGGATTGACGTTCCAGTAAATTTATGGTAGTACCGTTTCTTAATTTATCATTTTAACCAATTAGATTCATGGCCAAACGAATATTTGAAATATCACCCAACCACCTTTCATTTGAGATTATACAAGAGATTCTGGAAAACGATATAAAGCTTCAGCTTTCCGAAATATCCGTTCAACTCATACATAAAAGCAAAAGATATTTAGATCAGAAACTTGCACATGCAGAAAAACCACTTTACGGAATTAATACCGGTTTTGGTGCGCTGTGCGATATTGAAATTTCGAAGGATGACTTAAGTAAATTACAGGAAAACCTGGTAATATCGCATGCTTGTAATCTTGGTCCGGAAATTCCTGCTGATGTGGTTAAACTGATGCTTTTATTAAAGGCTCATGCATTGTCAAAAGGAAATTCGGCAGTTCAGTTACTTACCGTTCAACGAATTATCGATCTTTTTAATAATAATGTTTTGCCGGTGGTTTGCGAGCAGGGTTCGCTTGGTGCCAGCGGCGATTTGGCTCCGTTAGCTAAGTTGTTTTTACCGCTTCTTGGTTTAGGTGAGGTTAATTTTGAAGGGAAAAAAGTAGCCTCTGCCGAAGTACTTGAAAAGTTTGGTTGGGAACCCGTAAAACTGGAGGCAAAAGAAGGTTTGGCCCTTTTAAACGGGACACAGTTTATGAGTGCTCACGGAGTTTATACCCTGTTAAAGACATTTCGCATAATCGACCAGGGGGATATTATTGGTGCGCTTTCATTAGATGCTTTCGATGGATTGTTGGAACCTTTCTCAGAAAATATACAACGTATCCGGCCGCACAAAGGACAGGCCGAAACGGCAAAGAATTTCAGAAATGTATTGGCCGGAAGCGAAATGCAGGAAAAACCAAAAGAACATATTCAGGATCCGTATTCATTTCGTTGTATTCCGCAGGTGCATGGAGCTGTAAAAGATGCTGTAAAATATGTGGCGGGTGTATTTGAAGTTGAAATTAATTCGGTAACTGATAACCCGACGGTTTTTCCTGATGAGGATTTAATTATTTCGGGCGGTAATTTTCATGGTGAGCCGCTGGCTTTAGCACTCGATTTTTTAGCGATGGCATTGAGCGAATTAGGAAGTATTTCGGAACGAAGAACCTATCGTTTAATTGCGGGCGAAAGAGGTTTGCCGGAATTTCTGGTTGCAAATCCCGGATTGAATTCGGGTTTTATGATTCCACAGTATGCGGCTGCGTCAATTGTTAGTCAAAACAAACAGCTTTGTACACCTTCGTCGGTTGATTCCATTCCCTCGTCGAACGAACAGGAAGACCATGTAAGCATGGGAGGAAACGGTGCAACCAAAGCGTTAAAGGTAGCTTTAAATACCGAGAAGATTTTAGCCATTGAACTGTACAATGCTGCACAGGCAATGGATTTTCGCAGACCGATAAAATCTTCACCTTTTATAGAGAATTTTTTAAAAGATTATCGTAAAAAAGTAGAGTTTGTGCAACAGGATGTAGTAATGTACAAGGGTATTAATAAAACTGTTGAGTTTTTAAATGCAACCAAAACAAAACGTTTGAACAGATAAAGAACTATTGAAAAACAATATAGAAAAAGGCTGAAAAAATAGATTTTCCAGCCTTTTTTTGTGTCAATAAAAAATAGAATGTCTTGGCAGAATGGTAAAATTCTGAATTCAGCTTAAATCGATTCGGTTTCTACAACTTTCGACAGGATCTCAGAATAAGGCAACAACAGGTATTTTTTTCCATCGAAGTCTATTTCTGTTCCTGCATACTTTTTGTAAAGAACCTCGTCACCAGGAGCTATTTCTGCATTTTCGATCGTGCTAACTGCAACAACTTTTGCAATTTCTTGTTTCTCTACTGCAGAATCGGGGATAATAATGCCCGAAGCGGTTGTTTGCTGAGATTTGTCCTCGGTAATCTCCAACAATACATTTTGGTTAATAGGCTGTAATTCTTTCATTTTACATTCAATTTTTAAATTTTTATAATTAATTATTTGCCAAAAGTAATTTTTCAATATTTGTAATAAACATTTTTTTTGTGTCTTCTTTCGAACGTGCAATTCCCGATGTCATGGTTGGTTTTCCCTGCATTGGTATATACAAAAATGCGGGAATTCCCTGTACTCCAAAAATTGCTTTTAGTTCGGTTTCAACCATGGTGTCTACCTTATAAATAACCACTTTTTCTTTAAATTCTCCGGCTATTTCTTCCAAAATTGGGGCAGCAGTGCGGCATGGTCCGCACCAATCGGCATAAAAATCAATTAAAGCTGGTTTGTCGCCTTTAAATTTCCATTCTTTTGGTGAGTTTTCGTAATCCCATACTTTTTCTAAAAACAGCGCCTTGGTTAGTTTTACCGTGGCATGATCATTTGAAGAGACTGTTTCTGCAGGATTTGCAGATGAGTTGCCGTTTGTTTTAGCCTGGCTATAATTGAAGCTGAGCAACATTAAAGCAACAATTCCCAGTGTAAATAATGATTTTTGCATATTATCAGTTTTAATTAATTCCTAATAAACTATTTATTCTCATTTTGTCGAATCCTACAACCATTTGTCCGTTAATCTCGGTTTGTGGCACACCTTGCTGTCCACTTCTTTTCATCATTGCTTCTGCCGCTTTTTGGTCGGCAGCCACATTTACTTCGCGGTATTGAATTCCGTTTTCCTGTAAATGCCTTTTTACCACTGTGCACCAACTACAGGTTGGTGTAGTATAAATAGTTACGCTCTTACGTGGCTTTTCATTTTCTGCACCTGATGTAACTGTCGCACTTTCAAAAATAGCATTAAACTGCTCAATTGTGTGGCATCCTTTAATAATATTTTTTACAGCCCCTTTTTCAAAATTTAAAAGCGTAGGTGCACTTGTAATTCCATATTCAGGATGAATGTCTTTCACTTTATTAACGTCAGCATAATAAAGAATCCGGCTTCCAGCAATATTATCAGCTTTTTTATAATTCTCAAAAGCACAATCGCTTTGCTCCGATCCTTTTTTAAACAACAACAACCATATGTTTTCGGTTGTTTTCAGTTCTTCTTTAAAGATGTTTAATGATAGAATTTCTTTCATATTTTAAGTATCTATAAATCTATATATGTGCATAGCAAAGCCTGTGCCAAGTTTTCAATACTCCATTTTGACACATTTTCAGAATTATTGACATTTTTTAAGGATAGCACGCAACCCTTTTTAAACGAAATGTATCATTCTAATATATTTTAAAATTTAGTTTCTTATGAAAAAAATAGTAGTTGGAATTGCAGCAGTAATGGCGTTTGTATTCACTGCATGTTTGGATGATGATGGTTATTCGTTGGGCGACATGTGGGTAGGATTTGGTGTACTAAAAGGAGAAGAGCCCGGTTCGTACCTCATATTTATGGATAGTAAAGATGTGCTGGTTCCTACAGCTTCAAACCAACCGGGGTGGCAGGAAGAATATGAAAGCGGCGATCGCGTTCTGGTAAATTATACCATTCTGGAAGAAGATGCCACCAGTAGTATTCCGCGTTATTATGTGAAGGTAAATCGTATTGAAAATGTATTGATGAAAGGTATAATGGACATCACTACAGAGAATGAAGACAGTATAGGGAATGATCCGATAATTGTGCAGGATTACTGGGTTGCCGACAGTTTGTTAAGCTTTAAACTGAAGTATTGGGGATATGATAGGATACATTTTCTAAATCTTGTAAAACAGCCCGGCGACATTACCGAAGAAGATCAACCTATTCAGCTGGAGTTGCGCCACAACGCAAATCAAGATGCTGAATCTGTGCCGTATTCCGCTTTTGTTTCGTTCAGTCTGAATAGTTTAAGGATCGAGGGGCTTGACTCGGTACGATTTGAATTTACTTCTACTGATTATGATGGAATAATACATACTGAAGAAGGAGTATTTAATTACAGCGATTTAGAGTAACCGGAGTCATAAAAAGTTAATCAATATTGAAAAGGTGTTCATTTCGGGCACCTTTTTCTTATTGTGGTGAAAATCATTTTTAGACTCGCCGTATTTTGTTTAATTTGAGCCAAATAATCTTTCAAAAATTAGATGATGAAGAAATTTTTATTGGGTTTTGGGGCAGCTTTACTCTTTTTCGCATGCACCCAACAACAAACAATTCAGCCGACAAAAAACTATGTGCCTGAAACACCGCAGTTAAGTTCTGACATAATGACACCTGAAGTGCTGTGGTCGTTTGGTCGGTTAGGGGGCGCACAGGTTTCACCTGATGGAAAAAACGTTTTGTATACGGTAACTTATTACAATATTGAAGAAAATAAATCGTATCGCGATATTTATACAATACCGGTTTCGGGAGGAGAGCCGACAAATATAACCAATTCGGGAGAAAAGGAATTTAACGCAGTTTGGCGCCCCGATGGGAAGAAAATTGGCTATTTGTCGGGTGTCTCAGGAAGTGTTCAACTTTGGGAAATGAATCCTGATGGAAGCAGTGCAAAACAAGTGTCGGATATTGATGGTGGAATTTTGGGATTTAGTTATTCGCCCGATCAATCGAAAATTTACTATTTACAGACTGTAAAGCTCGATGATGATGAGCACGATTTATTTCCCGATCTTCCGAAAGCCAATGCACGCATCGAAAACGATATAATGTATCGCCACTGGGATACCTGGCACGACTACACTTACAATCATATTTTTGTAGCCGATTATAAAAACGGTAAAGTTTCGGCCGGAAAAGATATTATGGAAAACGAACGTTTTGATTCTCCGATGAAACCTTTTGGTGGAACTGAGCAGATCGTTTGGAGTCCTAATGGTAAAGCACTTGCATACACCTGTAAAAAGAAAGTGGGCATGGAATATTCGCTTTCAACAAACTCCGATATTTACTTGTACCATGTTGAAACCGGAAAAACAGTCAATTTCACTTCAGGAATGATGGGCTATGATCAGAATCCGGTTTTTTCGCCTGATGGAAAACAGCTGGCCTGGGAAAGTATGGAGCGCGATGGTTACGAGGCCGACAAAAACCGTTTGTTTGTGGCTGATCTGGAAACGGGTGAAAAGAAAGATTATACAGAGAGATTTGATCAGAATGCTGCCGGATTGGCCTGGAGTGCTGATGGAAAATCAATTTACTTTATCAGCGATATTCATGCTACCGATGAGATTTATCGTTTAGATCTGGCCGACAATTCAATTGTTCGGTTAACCGACGGGGTGCACAATTATCAAAGTGCAGTTCCGGTTGGCGATAAATTATTGGCGCAAAAAGTCTCCATGTCGCAGCCTGCCGATCTGTATTTGGTTGACCCGATCACTGGTAAAGATGAGGCACTTACTTCAATTAACAAAGGAATTCTTGATCAGCTAACAATGGGAAAAGTTGAAAAACGCTGGATGGAAACCACCGACGGAAAACAAATGGCAGTTTGGGTGATTTACCCGCCGCATTTCGATCCGAATAAAAAATACCCAACCCTGTTATACAACCAGGGCGGCCCGCAGGGAACCGTAAGCCAGTTCTGGTCGTACCGCTGGAATTTCCAGATGATGGCGGCCAACGATTATATTATTGTTGCGCCCAACCGAAGAGGATTACCCGGCTTTGGACAGGAATGGAACGAGCAAATTTCGAAAGATTACGGTGGGCAAAATATTAAAGACCTGCTGACTGCCATCGACGAAATGGCCAAAGAACCTTTTGTTGACGAAACAAAACTAGGAGCCGTTGGAGCCAGCTATGGCGGATTTTCGGTGATGTACCTGGCCGGAAATCATGAAAAACGATTTAAAGCATTTATAGCACACGATGGTATTTTTAATTTCGAGCACATGTACACCTCAACCGAGGAAATGTGGTTTGTAAACTTCGATTACGGAGGTGCCTACTGGGATGAAACCAATGCAGCTGCGCAACGTTCGTATTCATTCTCGCCTCACAAGTATGTGCAAAACTGGGATACCCCAATTTTAATTGTACAGGGTGAAAAAGACTACCGTGTTCCACCAGAGCAGGGAATGGCAGCTTTTAATGCTGCTGTTTTAAGGGGAGTTCCTGCGCAAATGTTGTATTTACCTGAAGAAAACCACTGGGTGCTGCAACCTCAAAACGGAATTTTGTGGCAGCGCGTTTTCTTTAACTGGCTGGATAAGTACCTGAAATAATTCAGAGTTTGCAGAGCCACTTGTAAGGCAGGATTCCATCTGTGTTTATTTAATAAACAGGGATGGAATCTTTTTTTATGCCTTGTTGTGATTCATATTTAAGAATATAATCCTGCAAATTCAATCAAAACATTATTTTTGGACATATTTTGAAAACACAAATTCATGCAAAAAGTACATGTTGGTTTTTTAGGTGCCGGTGGAATTGCTCAGGCTCACGTTTATTCCATACAGTCTTTAAAGTTTTACTACAAAGAGGTTCCTGAGATCATTTTGGAATCAGTTGCTTCGGCCCGCCTGGAAAGCAGAATGGCTTTTGCCGAAAAGTTTGGGTTTAACAATGCTCAATCTGTAGAAGAATTTGGAAACAATGAAAAAGTTGATGTCGTTTTTATTTTGGGGCCAAACAAAGTTCATTTCCAGCATTTCGAACTGGCACTGAATATGCCCAACGTAAAATACATCTATCTGGAAAAACCGGTGTGTTCCTCGCTGGAAGAAGAAGAAAAAATGAAAGCTTTATTGAAACAGGCAGATTCTGAGGTAAAAATTCAGGTTGGGTTTCAATACCTGCAAACTTCTTCCATGCGCGAAGGTTTAAAATTCTGGAAATCGGGAAAACTCGGAAAACCAATTCATTTCGATTTAAAATATTACCACGGCGATTACCTGCAGGAATCATATCGTACCAGGCGGGTAACACGCCTTACTCCGGCTCCCGATGGCGGTGCAATGGCTGATTTGGGATCGCATGGCATAAGTTTGTTAATGGCCTTTATGGGCGAAGAACTGCAAATCACCAGCGCTTTGCAGGCTGGTAACTTTGAAGGAGTACCTGCAGGCTCCGATTTGTTTAGTTCGCTTTCGTTGCTTGAGCCGCAAACAGGAGCAGTTGGCAATATGTCGGCCAGCCGGATTAGTTCAGGTACCGGCGATTTGGTGCATTTGGAAATTTATGCAGAAAACGGAGCTTTTAAGTATTCCTCAAAGAATCCGGATTATTTCGAATATTATATGGAAGGATCTAACCAGTGGATAAAACAAATGGTGGGCAGCAATTATAATCCGATAACCAGTTTCCCGTCGGGACATGTTCCTCCGGGCTGGTTGCGATCGATGGTACATGCGCATTACCAGTTTTTTACCGGCGACGATTTCACATCTGCGGTTGCTGATTTGGAGCATGGATTGGCGGTGCAGCGAATTGTAAGAGAGACGGCAGATCATTTGAAAACTTTTAGAACGAATTTCAGAAATGAGCAATAGAAAAAGTGGAATTTTACTTCATATAACTTCACTTCCTGGTAGGGAAGGAATTGGAACCTTGGGAAAAGAAGCCAAAAGGTTTGTCGATTTTCTGACTGAAACCGGTCAGAAACTATGGCAGATTTTGCCGCTTGGACCAGTTGGCTCCGGGAATTCACCTTATCAGTGTTTCTCTGCATTTGCCGGTAATCCCATGTTGATTGATTTGGAATTGTTGGTTGAACAAGGTTTACTTTCGGAAGGAAATCTGGAACAAATTGCAAAATTTTCAAAAAAACAGGTTGATTTTGAAAAAATAGCAGGATGGAAATACCCGGTTTTGAAAAAAGCGTTTAAAAGATTTCAAGAGGAGCTATTCGAAGGATTTCGAAACGAATATTACCATTTCCTGGATGAGCATGGCTGGTGGTTAAACGATTACGCTTTGTTTATGGCGGCAAAGGAAAAATATGGCGACATAATTTGGAGTGATTGGGACGATGATTTAAAATACAGGCGTGAAACCGGTTTGCAACAGGTTGGTAAAGAACTGGCAAACGAAGTTGATTTTCAGAGATTTGTGCAGTTTTTGTTTTTTATGCAATGGCACAGTTTAAAACGATATGCAAACGAAAATAATGTAAAAATTGTTGGCGATGTGCCGCTTTATGTTTCAGGCGATAGTTCTGATATTTGGTCGAATACCGACATATTTCTGCTGGATGAGAAACTGGAGCCAACGCAAATTGGCGGAGTTCCTCCCGATTATTTCTCGGAGACCGGTCAGCTTTGGGGAAATCCGGTTTTTGACTGGCCCCGTTTAAAAGAACGCAACTACGACTGGTGGATGGCACGTCTTCATTTTAACCTGAATATGTTCGACCTGGTTCGAATCGATCATTTTCGGGGTCTGGAATCGTATTGGTCGGTTCCTGTAGAGGAAGAAACGGCGATGAACGGGAAGTGGGTTCCGGCGTATGGCTATGAAATGTTAAGCCTGATAAAAAGTCAGATTGGATACTTGCCATTTATTGCCGAAGACCTGGGAATAATTACCACGGAAGTGGATCGATTGCGCGAGCATTTTGATTTGCCGGGGATGAAAGTGTTGCAGTTTGCTTTTACAACCGACGCTGCTAACAAAGATTTACCGCACAATTACGAAAAAAAATTTGTGGTTTATACGGGTACCCACGATAACAATACAACACTTGGCTGGATTGACGAGGTGGAAGAGGACGAGAAGGACCTGCTATGGAAATATGTTAGCGGGACCGATAAAAAAATGTTGGAACAGGTTGTTGAAATGGCGATTGCTTCCGTTGCAGAAACGGCCATTGTGCCCATGCAGGATATTTTGGAACTGGATACAAACTCGAGAATGAACACTCCGGGAACAGCAACCGGAAACTGGGGATGGCGTTTTGATTGGAAACAGTTGAAGATGGGGCAAAAAACGTTTTTGAAAGAGCTGACAGAAAAGTATAACAGGTGAAAGATCACCAGTCATAAGGCATTGACAGTTTGTTGGCACTGGTTGCCTGCTTTCTTAGCAGCACAGCATTACTGCTTCCATAAATTTTTTGGGTTGTTCGGCATGTAGCCAGTGTCCTGCATTTGGGATGTCTACAATTTTTGCATCCGGATATATCTGTTTTATAAGATCTTTATCTTCGTCTAAAATGTATTTTGAAAGTAATCCACGGATAAAAATTACAGGGTAAGTGTTAATAGGAATGCGGTCGTCGAGCCAGTTTGGGTTGACACCACTTACAATTTCGTCGAGATGGTCATATAAAACTTCTGCATTTACCCGCCATTTGTACTGTTTGGTGTTTTTGTCTTTCTCCACATTCTTTAAAAGAAACTGTCGGATTCGGGCATCGTCCAGTTTTTCAGCCATAAAATCATCCACATCGTTTCGCGATTTTACCTGAGAAAAATCGATTTCCTGCATGGCCAGTAAAATGTTTCGGTGGAGGAAAAACTGACTGTCCTCCTTCTGCAATAAATAGTCTTTGGGAGCGATGTCGGCTATTACTAATTTTTCCACTTTTTCGGGAAAATCGGCCGCAAACCACATGGCAACTTTTCCGCCCATACTGTGTCCTAGTAAAATGGCTTTTTCAATTTGGTGCTTTTCAAAAAACTCTTCCAAATCATTTCGTAAATCGTTGTAGGTATGCGAGTCGGCAAAAGGCGAGCGACCGTGATTTCGCTGATCAAGTAAATAAACAGTATGCTTTTTGGCCAAATGTTTACCAATATTAATCCAATTATCTGAAGAGCCGTATAATCCGTGAATGACTACAATGGGTGTTCCCTTACCTTGTTTTCTGTAAAATAATTCCATAAACAGTCGCGTGTTTAGAGTTCAAAGTTCAATGATGTTTTATATTCAAGCGAATTTGCTTTTCATGTTCCAACTTCGAGCTTCCAACTTCCTTTTTCAGGTTTTTGTTACTTCAAACAATCTAAGTATTTCTGAATGGTAGTTTCCAATCCTAAGTAAAGTGCGTCAGATATTAGGGCATGGCCAACTGATACCTCTTTTAAATTTGGAATTCGATGGTACATAAAATTGAGGTTTTCAAGACTTAAATCATGACCGGCATTTACATCAATCCCAAGGGTTTCGGCCATTTTTGCCGCTTTAATAAACGGCTCAATTGCTTTGTTTCTGTCAATAGGATAGAGTGTAGCATAAGGTTCGGTATACAATTCAATACGATCGGTTTTTATTTCTGCTGCACCTTCAACAGCTCTAATGTCCGGATCAACAAAAATCGATGTGCGTATGCCATGGTCTTGCAGGCGTGCAATTACTTCCTTTAAAAATCCCAGATGTTTCCATGTGTCCCACCCGTGATCGCTGGTGATCTGGTCGTTTGTGTCGGGCACAAGAGTTACCTGGTCGGCCTGCACTTCAATAACCATTTTCAAGAAATCTTCGTTTGGATACCCTTCAATATTAAACTCTGTGGTAATGTGAGGTTTAATTTCGTAAACATCTTTTCGGGTTATGTGTCTTTCGTCGGGGCGAGGATGTATTGTAATCCCTTGTGCACCAAATTTTTGGCAGTTAATTGCCGCGTCTTTTACACTGGGCATTTTACCCCCGCGTGAGTTTCGCAGTGTTGCTATTTTGTTTATATTTACACTTAGTCTTGTCATACTTGTATTATTTAAAGACGCAAGTTACAATTTTCAGACTTAACCATTAACGATAAATTAAAAGTTTTGCTTGCAGAAAGATTGATATCAGACATAATTACCCCGGTAAGAAGTTCGGAGAATGGGAAAAAGGCATTGAGTAACATGGATGTTTACAGGGTATCGCATATTCCGGTGGTTGACGATTCAAAATATATGGGATTGGTTTCTGATAAGTTAATTTACGATTTGAATTTGGTGGACGAACCCATTTCAAAAGAGTTGGATAAACTGAATACCACGCATGTGCACAAAGATCAGCATATTTTTGAATTGGCGATTGTTATGTACAAACTCAAAATTAGTGTACTTCCGGTTTTAGATGACGACCACTATTATTTTGGGGCAATAACATTATACGATTTAGCCCGCCGCTTTGCAAATCTGTTCTCGTTGCAGGAAATTGGCGGAGTGTTGGTGCTTGAGATGAATGTGAACGATTATTCCATTTCTCAAATTAGCCAGATAGTAGAAAGTAACGATGTTAAAATATTGAGTTTCTTTATAAACCGAAAACCGGGTACAAATAATATGGATGTAATTCTAAAATTAGATAGAGAAGAGTTGTCGGGTGTGGTGCAGGCTTTAATGCGGTACAACTATAATGTAAAGGCAGTGTATCAGGACCGATCGATGCTTACAGATTTATACCAGGACCGGTATGATCAATTTATGAGATTCATGAATATTTAAAGCCATTTAAATGAAGGTTGCAGTTTTTGGTACCGCGGTATCCGACGAGTTTGTTCCGGTGTTACAGGAATTTTTCCAGTTTTTGCAGAACCATAATATAGAAGTTCAGCTTTATAAACCCTTTTACGATCATTTAATTGAAGATTTAAAAACCACTATTTTTTATACTTCCTTTTTTCATTCGTATTCCGACTTCGATCCTGCAAATAAATTCATTTTTAGTGTGGGAGGAGATGGTACGTTTTTACAGTCGGTATTAACCATTCGGAATTTTTCGATACCGGTAATTGGTGTTAACGGAGGGCGTCTTGGATTTCTGGCCGATATTTCGGAAGATCAGGTGCACGATGCGTTAAATAATATTTTTAATAACAGGTATAAAATAGTAGAACGTTCGATGTTGGAGGTGGAGTTTTCCGATCGGAACAACATCGATTTTAGTTACGCCTTAAATGAAATGACGGTTTTGAAAACCGATAATTCATCGATGATTAATATCACGGCCTATATAAACGGTGAGTTTTTAAATAATTATTGGGCCGATGGATTGATTATATCTACTCCGACTGGTTCAACTGCCTACTCGTTAAGTGTTGGAGGACCAATTTTAACTCCAAATTCCGAAAATTTTGTAATTACGCCACTGGCACCGCATAACTTAACAATACGGCCAATAGTTGTGCCCGATAATTGTGAGATAAAACTGAAAGTTGAAGGACGCGGAACACATTATCTTACTTCGATAGATTCGCGTTCGGTAGCCGTTGAATTTTCAACTCATCTGAAAGTAAAAAAGGCAGGATTTAAATTAAAAACTCTGGAACTCCCGGAACAGCCCTTCTTTAATACACTCCGAACCAAATTAATGTGGGGAATCGACCGTAGAAACTGAATTTCGTTGACCTGCTTAACAATTTTTAATCTTTGTTTGGGTTTTATAGTAACAAACGGGTATGTTATTTTTAGAATTATATTACATTTGTAGCTTTTGAAAGCAAAAGTAGTGCCTTTGAAAAGGTGTTAAGTTCATTGATGTTCAGTTGTTTAAGATGGAGATATTCCTTCTTATTTTTAGTAGTTAAAAATTGTATATTTTATTGAAAGAATCATCTTAAAAAGATAGTTTTGCCAATACATAAAAAACTGAAATCAAAAAATAAAATGAGCACGTTACTTGTTGGTGGAAACACTGATAAATTAAATGTGAGTAGCATATGATAGTATTGAAAAGCAATTATTCATATGAAAATAACATATCTGAAACCGAAGTTAAATAAACGAATTTGAATACCAAGATGAAAAAACTGCTATTGGTGTTTGTAACAGTTTTAATTACTGTTTCAGTATATGCACAAAAAACTGCTGATATTGGGATTTGGGGAGGTTCATCAACGCTTTGGGGCGATATGGATGAAAATAAACCATTTCAAACGTTCAATTTAAATTATGGAGCCTATTTCAGGTATAATATTAATGCTCGTGTTGGTGTAAGAGCCATGTTTTTAAATGGGACTTTTGCCAACGAGGATTTTGTTGAAAATGCACCCTGGAGTTTTGATAAGAATGTGTCAGAGTTTACGGTGCAGGCTGAAATAAATTACCTGAGATATATACTGGGAGAAAGGAAAATGAGGTTTAGCCCTTACGTTACTATCGGATTGGGAATGGCCTATTTTAAATATAACTTTCGGCCGGTGGAAATTGCTGAATTTAATCCGGATTATCCGGTATTAAACAATCCGGATTTGGAAATAGATCCGGATACGGGATTACCGAAAGAATATGAAGAAAATGTGGTAACGCCAACCATCCCTTTCGGAATAGGAATAAAGTATACCATTGGCGAACGGTTGGGATTAGGTGTTGAATATCAGATGAGAAAATATATGAGTGATCAGCTCGATGATTTGGATGATCCGCTGGCCCACACAAATGGTATGAACGAAATTGTAACGTATAACGACGGAAGCCATAACAATGATTGGGGAGGGTACCTTGGGGTGCATCTCACTTATAAAATTTATATAGGCAAAAAAGCGTGTCCTGCCTACGACAGTAAAAATTGGTAATGAAATTGTTCAGAAACAAACTAAATACAAACAATATCCCAGAGCATGTTGCCATAATTATGGATGGTAACGGACGTTGGGCTGCTCGTCACGGGAAAGCCCGCATTATAGGTCACGAAAATGGTGTTGAATCGGTACGTGCTGTTGTTGAAGCAGCAGGTGAAATAGGTGTTAAACATCTTACTCTTTATGCTTTCTCAACCGAAAATTGGGATCGGCCCAGGCCAGAAGTCGAGGCTCTGATGGGATTGTTGGTTCATGCCATAGAAGCTGAAACTACGTCGTTAATGAAAAACAACGTACGATTAAGTGTAATAGGCGATATGGATTCGATGCCCGAGGAAGTATGTGAAAAACTAAAGGGATGTATGCACCATTTACAAGCAAACACCGGGCTCAATCTTGTTTTAGCCTTGAGTTACAGCGGCCAATGGGAAATTGTTAGCGCCGTAAAAAAAATGGTGAACGATGTCGTAAACGAAAAATTACTACCTGAAAATATAAATACTAAACTGTTCAAAAGTTATTTGTCAACTACCAATATGCCTGATCCGGAACTGCTTATTCGTACAAGTGGTGAGTTTAGGGTGAGCAACTTTTTGCTATGGCAGATAGCGTATTCCGAGCTATATTTTACGGAGAAATTATGGCCCGATTTTAGAAAAGAAGACTTCTTTGAAGCAATTTTTGATTATCAGAACAGAGAGAGACGATTTGGAAAAACAAGTGAACAGTTAACGAGCTAATTTTATGAGCAGAATTCAGAAATCTATTATAGCCTTTTTATTTCTATTCGTTGCAATTATGCCGCGGGTATTTGCGCAAGAGGCTGATAGTACGAACTTTTCAATTTACTATTCAAGTGCAAGAAAGTATACCATTGCCGATGTGCAGGTTTCCGGTATCAGGTATCTAGACAAAACCGTATTGATTCAACTTTCGGGTTTAACGGTTGGCGACGAAATTATGGTGCCTGGCGATGCCATTACCACTGCAATTAAGAAATTATGGCAGCAAGGTTTATTCTCCGATGTTAAAATAAACGCGACCAAATTAATTGACGATAAAATCTGGTTGGATATTTATCTTCAAGAACGACCTCGTTTGGCCGATGTTAATTTCTATGGTATATCAAAATCGGAAAAGGATGATATTACCGAAAAAGTATTGTTATTGAAAGGGAGTCAGATTACTGACCATCAGATAAACAGTGCCGAACGTACTATAAAGAATATTTTTCACGGGAAAGGATTTTTAAACACTGAAGTAAGTATTGTTCAGCGCGACGATACAACGCAAAATAACAGTGTTATTCTCGATATTAATGTCGATAAAAAGGAAAAGGTTAAGGTAAATAATATTGAAATTTACGGTAACGAAGCAGTTCCCGATGTTACGTTGGAACGGGCAATGAAAAAAACCAACGAAAAATCGTTACGTAACTTCTTTAAAACAAAAAAATTCCTTGAAGAAGAATATGAGAAAGATAAAGGTCTTTTGATTGACAAATACAATGAAAAAGGATACCGTGATGCAATAATTACAGGAGATTCGTTGCTCCAGGTGAAAGTTGGGAAAAAGGAAAAAACGCGTGTTAATATTGATTTGCAGGTTGAAGAAGGTAATAAATATTATTTTGGAGATATTCGCTGGGTTGGAAATACTGTTTATCCATCAGAATATCTGAATCAAATATTGGGAATTAAAAGAGGAGATGTTTTTAATCAGAAAATTCTCGACAAACGTTTGTTTGATAACGACGTGGGTATGAATAACGTGTATCTTGATAAAGGGTATTTATTCTTTAATCTCGATCCGGTTGAAGTAAATATCGATAAAGATACCATTGATTATGAAATGCGTATTTACGAAGGGAAACAGGCAACTATTAACGAAGTGCGTATTGTAGGAAATACAAAAACGCATGAACATGTTGCCCGACGTGAGTTACGTACCTATCCGGGAGATTTGTTCAGTAAATCGTTGTTAATGCGTTCGTACCGTGAATTGGCACAGTTGGGGCACTTCGATCCTGAAGCTATAAACCCGGATGTTCAGCCTCACCCCGAAGAAGGAACGGTTGACATTGAATACCAGTTGCAGGAAAAAGCCAACGACCAGATTGAACTTTCCGGTGGTTGGGGAGCCGGTATGTTTGTTGGATCGGTAGGTCTAAAGTTCGCTAACTTTTCGGTACGGAATATTTTTAATAAAGAAGCATGGAGACCATTACCAACCGGAGATGGACAAACCCTGAGTTTAAGGTACCAAACCAGTGGTAAGTACTATCGTACGGTTAGTATGTCGTTTATTGAACCCTGGCTCGGCGGTAAAAAACCGAATTCATTCTCGGTTTCTTTGTCACATTCGAGGATTAACTACAGTGCCAATAAATATTATCAATCATATAATCCTTATGGAGGTTATGGTGGAGGTTATGGTGGAGGTTATGGTTATTCTCCTTATGGTTATGGCTCATCTTACGGTTATGGTGGTTACGGTAGTAGTTATGGTTATCCGCAATATACTTACAATTACGACTCGGAAGATAGCAATGAAGCAAACGATCAGATATGGGAAACTACAGCACTTGCCTTGGGGTATGGTTATCGTTTGTCGTGGCCCGATGATTATTTTACAGTGTACCACGAGGTTTCATTTGAGCACTATAACCTAAGGAATATGCAAAGTTATTTCTATTTCCT
Source organism: Draconibacterium aestuarii (assembly GCA_026671195.1). Lineage (GTDB taxonomy): Bacteria > Bacteroidota > Bacteroidia > Bacteroidales > Prolixibacteraceae > Draconibacterium > Draconibacterium aestuarii. Next base: position 55,309 of record JAPOHD010000013.1, read on the forward strand.
TGTTGACGAAAACGGTGAAGTGAATGGTACTTTCGATAATTTCAGTTTTAAAACTGTATTCGGACGAAGTTCGGTCGATAATCCGCTGTATTCGCGTAGAGGTTCAAACATCTCTATGGCATTAAAAGTTACACCTCCATATTCATGGTTTAGCAATAAAGATTATTCCGATCCGGATATACCGAACAGTGAAAAATATAAATGGATTGAATATCACAAGTGGTTGTTTAAAGGACAGTTGTTTAGTCCGCTGACAAATCCAGGAGGAGAACATACTTTGGTGTTAAAAACTGCTTTTGAACTTGGATTCTTAGGATATTACAATAAAAATATTCAGTCGCCTTTCGAAGGATTTATTGTTGGTGGATCGGGTATGTCGGGATACAATATTTATGGTACCGATTATGTAGCTTTGCGTGGTTATAAAGATTATGCGTTAAGTCCGAATAACGGATCAAACATGTATTCGAAATTCACTAGTGAAATACGTTTTCCGATAACCTTAAAACCAAGTGCTACAATCTATGCATTAGCATTTCTTGAGGCAGGTAATGCCGGAATGAGTTTTCAAAACTATACACCATTTAAATTGCATCGTTCAGCGGGAGTTGGTGTTCGTATCTTCTTGCCAATGTTTGGATTAATGGGTATCGACTGGGGGTATGGATTTGATGAAGTTCCCAATGTTAGTGGTGCAGCAGGAAGCCAGTTCCACTTCGTTATTGGACAGCAATTCTAATAAGAAAATGGTTTTGGCATAAAATGTGATAGAGGTAAATCAAATTGACTAAAAAATAATTTGCCATGAAGAAAATAATTTTATCTGTACTAGTACTATTTTCAGTAGCTGTAGTATCTAATGCACAGAAATACGGGTTTATTGATTCGGAGTATATTATGGAAAATATACCAGCTTATACTGCCGCACAGGAACAATTAAATCAATTGTCGTCGCAGTACCAAAAAGAGCTGGAATCGATGCATGCCGAAGTGGAGCAAATGTACCAGGATTTTCAGGCTGAAAGTGTTTTACTTTCGGAAGATATGAAACGTAAACGTGAAGATGTAATAATTACCAAAGAGAAAGATTACAAGCAACTGCAACGTAAATATTTTGGACCCAGCGGCGATTTATATAAAAAACGACAAGGATTGGTAAAGCCTATACAAGATGATATCTTTAATGCAGTACAGGAAATCGCCACAGATGGTAGTTATGCCGTAATTTTCGATAAAGCGGGCGGAACCACCTTATTTTTTACGAATCCGCGCTACGATCTTAGCGATCAGGTTTTACAAAAACTAGGTTATAAATAATTAAAAATTAGAATACTAAGTAAATAGAACAGAATAAGAATTTGCAAATCAATAACCATATCGAAATAAAAGAGCTACGTGCTAATTCGTCACAACATTTTATTTCATAATTGGTATTAAATATTATATTTGCAAGCAAAAATTTAAGACCACATTGATTATGAGAAATTTAATGAGACTGATGGCTGTGCTTGTGTTCACAGTAACTACGATTACAGTTAGCAATGCGCAAACTTTAAAATTCGGACATATTGATTTGCAAGCTTTAGTGCAAGTAATGCCGGAAAGAACTAATGCAGAAACTGAGTTTAATAAATTCCAGGGAGAATTGGAAGAGATTTTAGGTGAGATGCAGAAGGATTACCAAACTAAATTAGGTGAGTTTGAAGCATTAGGAAATGAAGCATCAGAAATAAAAAAGAATGCAAAAATCGCAGAAATTCAGGATGTACAACAACGCATTCAGAATTATCAGCAGACTGCTTCAATGCAAATACAACAAAAACAAGCAGAACTTTTAGAGCCTGTTTTCGATAAAGCGGAATCAGCAATTGAGGAAGTTGCCAAAGAAAAAGGCTTGATTTACGTTTTTGATTCAGGTGCAGGAAACAGAACAATACTTTACAAATCAAACCAGAGTGTTGATTTGTTACCTTTGGTAAAAGCCAAATTGGGTATACAGTAAAAAAAAAACTATTCTATAAAAAAGAGGCCATTTGTGTATTGCAGATGGCTTTTTTTATGTCCGGTCTTGAGACCGGATGTCCCCGCTGTTTTCAAAAACATACACAATGGTCGGCAAAATCAGATCATTATTTGAGAAATACTATCAAAAAAAATAGTTTTTCGTTTCCTCCTTTCATAATCATTTGTTTTCTTCCATCTAATATTAACCTGGTTAAATAAAAACCACCTACCAGGTCTTGAAAGGCGCTATTTTATTGTAAAGGAATATCTTTTTTGTTTTAAAACATTTTGTAATGATTATAGATTACACCTATATTTAGTGGCAACAAAGCACTCGGGCTTGAAAACTAAAAATTAATGAACTAAAAGTATACTTATGAAGGCCGTATTAAAGAATTTAAAATCGGAGAAAAGGGACGTTGAAAATAAAACAAAATTATTTGAAGTAGCATGGGAAGTGTGTAACCAGGTAGGAGGTATATATACGGTCATACGGTCAAAAGTTCCATCAGTAATTGAAAAATGGGGCGTGGATAATTATTTCCTGGTTGGCCCTTATTTCGAAGATCAGGCTGCCGCACATTTCGATCCGGCTACGGATTATTCCACTCCAATAGGTAAGGCCGTTTTAGAAATGCAGGCACGTGGTTTTGATGTACATTACGGGCAGTGGATTGTTTCTGGTCGTCCCAACGTTGTATTGTTTAATCCTTATTCGGTTTACGATAAACTAAGCGAAATAAAACATTATTTGTACCAGGATTATAATATATCAATTCCCGATGGCGATGATTTATTGGACAAAGTAGCTGCCTTTGGTTTTCAGGTAAAAGAATTTTTCCACTATTTATGCGCCAACGATTTTTGCGACAATAACACTATTGCACATTTTCACGAATGGATGGCAGGCATTCCAATTCCCGGAATCCGTAAATCGAACTTAAAGATAAAAACCGTTTTTACAACGCATGCCACGTTATTGGGGCGATATCTGGCAATGAACGATACCGGGTTCTACCAGAATCTGCCATTTTACAATTGGGAAGAAGAAGCCAATAAATTTAATGTACGTCCTATTGCTGAAATTGAAAGGGCATCGGCACATGGGGCCCATGTTTTTACCACGGTGAGTGACGTTACTGCCCAGGAATGTACCTATCTTTTGGGAAGAACGCCTGATATGCTTTTACCCAATGGCCTTAATATTGAGCGTTTTGAGGCATTGCATCAAATTCAAAATCAGCATGTTCAGGTAAAGGATAAAATACATGAATTTGTGATGGGCCATTTCTTTCAAAGTTATCCTTTTGATCTGGACAAAACCTTATACTTTTTTACTTCGGGAAGATACGAATATCAAAATAAAGGCTACGATCTCACACTGGAAGCTTTGGCACGTTTAAACTGGAAAATGCAACAGGCTGGCTCGGATATGACGGTAGTTTCCTTTTTTATTACCAAACGACCATTTTATTCTTTTAATCCTGAGGTATTGCAATCGAAAGCTCAAATTGAAGATGTGCGTGGGGTGGTTGACGAAATAACAGAACAGGTTGGAAAACGTTTGTACACTGAAATAACATCGAAAGAGGGAGCTTACGAATTCCCAAATCTGCGTGAGATGGTTGATGATTATTTGCGCTTAAAGTTACGCAGGAATGTACAAAGCTGGAAAACAAAGAACTTGCCGAAAGTGGTTACACATACTCTGGTTGACGATGCAAAGGATGAGATTTTAAATTTCTTGCGATCTTCCAACATGGTAAACAACCGTCACGACAGGGTTAAAATTGTATACCATCCCGATTTTATATCTACAACCAATCCCTTGTTTAAAATGGATTATACGCAATTTGTACGGGGTTGCCACCTGGGAATTTTTCCGAGTATGTACGAACCCTGGGGGTACACCCCACTTGAATGTTTAGCCAGTGGATTGCCATCGGTTACCAGCAATCTGGCTGGTTTTGGCGATTACGTGGTGAAAAATATTCCGGATCATGAAGACCGGGGAATGTATATAATTGATCGAACAGATGGTAATTTCCACCGGGCTGCCGAAGAACTGGCTAATATATTATTCAACTTTGTGCAGAAAACACGGCGCGACAGGATTTCGCTGCGTTACAAGTGTGAAGAGTCATCGTTGCATTTTGATTGGTCGAACCTGGGAAAATACTACGATAAAGCCTACGAAACAGCTTTAGAACGCTAATTAATATTTCTATGAAGAATGCCCCAATTGGAGTTTTTGACTCGGGATATGGAGGATTAACGGTTTTAAAAGAACTGATAAAAAGTATGCCGGGTTACGATTTCCTCTATTTAGGAGATAATGCCCGCACACCTTATGGAACCCGCTCTTTCGATGTAGTGTATCAATATACTTTACAGGCTGTAAAATACCTTTTTGGACAAGGCTGTCCATTGGTTATTATTGCCTGTAATACGGCTTCGGCAAAAGCACTGCGCAATATACAAATGCTCGATTTGCCAACCCTTGCCCCCGATAAAAGGGTATTGGGTGTTATTCGTCCGAGTGTCGAAAAGGTTGCTGAGATCACGTTAAATGGACACGTTGGGGTGTTGGGAACTGTTGGTACTGTAATTTCCGAATCGTATCCCATTGAACTTGAAAAATGGTCGGGAGGAAGGGTGAAATCAACGGTGCAGGAAGCTTGCCCAATGTGGGTACCACTGGTTGAAAATAACGAAATAGAATCAGAGGGGGCCGACTATTTCATTCGAAAAAACATACAGAATATATTGGCAAAAGACAAGGATTTGGATACGCTGGTTTTAGGGTGTACGCATTATCCATTGCTTTCTGAAGTTATTCAAAAATATGTACCCAAACACATTACGATTTTAAAACAGGGGCATATTGTGGCCGAAAAACTGGTTGATTATCTGCAGCGTCATCCCGAAATAGATAAACGTTTATCAAAATCGGGAAATCTGGAGTTTCAGACTACCGAATCGGCTGATAATTTTGAAAGTAAAGCGGCCTTGTTTATGGAGAATCATGTGAAGGCGAAAACAATTCATTTCTGAAGAAGGTGTATCTTATTTATGTGCAGTATTAACCGGCCTTTCTGGTTTATGCTGTACAATCCGCGGTTTATGATTAACAATCCGGGTTAAGGCAAAAAAACGTCACCGTGTATCGGCGACGTTTTTTTTATTTTATACCCATTTTAATGTAACAGTGGTATTATGCAGTAAATGCCTGTACTATCTTGTTCATTTCGTCAAACTGCTCTTCCATGCTTTGCAGTAATTTATATTGTGCACGTGTACGAACCAGGTTGTGCTCCGGCGATTTGGTTTTGTAGTAATTGTCTCCGTCAATATAGTCCATCAGGAAACGTAGCACTTGTTCGTATGTAATGTATTTTGCCGAAAAAGCCAGGTATTGCATTTCTTTTTCCGTTAAAAACGAAGCTGTTTCTTCCAAATAACCTTTTGCAAATGCTTTGTAAATTTCAATATCCATCGAAACATTGTCAAGATTTGTGTCGTCTTCGGCCCCTGTATTGGTATAAAAACGCATGGCATCGCCAAAGTCGTTTAAAACCGTACTACTTAATACCGTGTCTAAATCAATCACACAAAGAACATTGCCTTTTTTATCGAAAAGTATGTTGTTTATTTTTGTATCGTTATGACTTATTCGGGTTGGTATCGTTCCGTCTTCTACCAATTTCCAGAAGTTCAGCATTTCCTCACGCCGGCTTTCAATCCAGCTAATTTCCTCGGCAACTCCGGCTTTTCTGCTTACAGGATCTTTGGCCAGTATTTCGTCCCATTGTTTAAAACGGAAACGTATGTCGTGGAAGCCTGGTAAAATATTAACTAGGGGTTCATTTAAATCGGATACTAGCGACTGAAATTTACCAATTCCTTTTCCTCCGGCATAAGCCAGTTCCGGAGTTTCCGCTGCCTCGTAAGCAATGGTATCTTCAATAAACAAACAAACTGCCCAGTATTCTTCCTCGTTATCGAGCCAGTAAAGTTTTCCGTCGATTGTCGGAATAATGGTCATGGCTTCCCGCATAGGATCGCCTCCAGTCAGTTCGACTTTCTTTTTAATATGCTGGCACACTTTTTCGATGTTATCCATCATCGCCGGAATAGGCGAAAAGATATTTTTATTTTTTCGCTGAAGGATGTATGTTGGCGCACCGTCTTTTGTGCTGATAATAAAGGTGTCGTTAATAAATCCCTCGCCAAGTGGTTTTACTTCATCAACTGTTCCGCTAAGTTGAAAGTTTTCGGCAATTTTGATTAGGTTATTGTTCATATTGGTTTATTTGTATGTATGTTTTCGAATAAGCAGTTATTTGGTTTTAAAAAAGTGTACTTCTTAACTGTAAACTGTTCCTGATTACTGTAACTTTTCTATCCCCACAAATTCTCGGGATATTCTCCCTGTTCAATTAAGGTTTTAATTTTATCTACTACAATGGGTTTATCTTCTTTGTAGGTAACCCCAAACCAGGGCGAATTAGCTTGTAGCACTTTCACGGTGGCTTTTTGTTCTTCAATCATTTCAAATACTACCGACGGAATGTACATCTCCGATTTGGGTAAATCTATTTCAGTTTTCAGGAAATCAATAAATTTCGTTTCCAGGGTTTCAAAAATCGAAGGCTTAAATCCCCACATGTTCATCGAGGCACTTTCGTTCCCTGTCATTGGTGTTTCAGTTCCATCTTCTTCAACCGAAATTGCAGCCTCACCTTTTTTGAAAATTTTTGTGGTTTCTACAATTTTTACAAGCTGTTGGTTGTTGTTCACATCACAAATACCACGCGATACTGAACCAAAATCAGAAAGCGTATTTTTAAGTTGGTAACCCACCATCGAAAATTCTGAGTCATCTTTTGAAGTGGTTAAAAAGTCAGCCAGAACCTGGTAACTGTTTTTCCCATAAAAATCATCGGCGTTTAATGCGCAAAAAGGTTCTTTTACAGCATCTTTTGCAACCAGTATGGCATGTGCTGTACCCCAGGGTTTTTCGCGCCCTTCGGGAAGTGTAAATCCTTTGGGCAGATTATCCAGTTCCTGGTAAACGTATTCAATATCGATTTTACCAGCCAGTTTAGATTCAAACTTTTCCTTAAAGGCATCGGCAAAACTTTCGCGGATAATAAAAACAACCTTGCCAAATCCGGCGCGAATGGCATCATATATGGTGTAATCGATAATAGCTTCCCCGCATGGACCAACGGGTTCAACTTGTTTAAGTCCTCCAAAACGGCTTCCCATTCCAGCCGCAAGAATTAAGAGTGTAGGTTTCATTTTGTCTTTATTTTTCGTGATTGATAAGTGGCAAATGTAATCCATTAGCACGCCTTTGCCAATCTCATTGTTTGGTAATTCTATTTTTTAACACTGAATTAAACCGTTTACGAAAGAATAAAAACTATTTCACAATAAAAAATAATTTCAACTAAAGTATTTAAAAAAATTAAAAAGAATTGATCTTGATGAGAATAAAATTCAAATTTAAGCTACTTGAGGTACAAAATTTTACAGGCTTATATTAATTCTGCTCAAAAACTCCTCCCTGAATACATGAGCAGCCTTCTTTGTGTTGGGGGTAATTTTTCCGTAAAGAATAATTAATAAACAGTTGTTTTTTGAAGCTCATAAAAGGTAACTAAAGTATCCTTGTCAAGCGGATCTTCGCGTTCAATTTCTCTAATGTAACGATCCATAATATAATGATGCATGATTCTGTTTTTTAAATCTGATCTTCTTTTGTATTTAGTTGATTTCATAATTGATCTGCTATATGGTTGATTTAATAATTGGTTTCCAAACTGTCCATTTTTTGTAATATATCAGTAACGCAGTAAGTATTTATTTATTACATAATTATAATTTGTCACATTACAAGTTTATCAGTTTATTCTATTTAAATTAAAATACTACAGACAGGAGGAGGGTGTGTAAGTAATAGGTTTATAATGTGTTGTGTGTGTGTTGTTGATTAATTTACGCCCTGTTCAAAAAAATAATGACAGCTTGTTAAAAAATGTATTTATATTTGTCGCTGAATTTTGGTTCAAACGTTCATCTTTCATGAACAGGATTAAAATGGGAATCCGGTGCAAAACCGGAGCTGTACCCGCAGCTGTAAGTTCCATCTGCCAATTGGCGGATCGTTTTTGTTGAACTACAAAAGCCACTGTTTAGATAGTTTCTGAATGGGAAGGCATCAACAAACGGAGCGAGCCAGAAGACCTGCCACAAATTCATATTAATTAATTAAGCTTCGGGATAAAAAGCTTGAGAAATATATTCATATTTTTCACCGATTATCCAAAGCTCCTTAAAAATGTTGTGATGAGGAGGTTTGTTATTGTAGGTCTTTTAATGGTTGCCTTTGTTACCTGCGTATGGGCGCAGAAACCGTTTACTATTCTCGATACGGTTCATGTAGAGGAAGTGGTAAGTTATGGAAAATTAAATCGATACCAGTCGGGTGCAAAAATCGAGCAGATCAGTGCGAAACAGTTTTCGCTGGCACAGGACGGCAACCTCGAACAGTTGCTTTCGCGTACTTTGCCCATTCCGTTTAAAGCCAATGCCGGTGGTCTTGCAACCATTCGTATTCGTGGGTCGGCGCCCGATCATACCAGCTTAAACTTTGGCGGAATAAATATCAATTCACTAACGCTTGGTCATTCAAATGTAAGTAATGTACCCATGTATTTATTCGATAATGTAGGTATACAGTTTGGTAGTGCCAGTTCGGTAAACGGTTCGGGCAGTATTGGCGGTGCCATTCATCTGGGTTTGCAAAACAACTGGACCGATGGTTTTAAAGCCGAGGCTCGTGTGGCAAACGGTTCGTTTGGGGAACAGTTGTATGGTACAAAATTATTTTTGGGAAACGGAAAATTTGAGGCTGTTACCCGGGCGTATTATTACTACAAGAAGAACAATTTTAAGTTTTGGAATCCAAATTACCGCGATTTTGAAAACGGTATTTTTGAAATCGAAGACAAACAGCGCAATGCCAGTATCGAGAATATGGGGCTTTTGCAGGAACTCAACTATAAGTTTGCCGAAAATGAGTTTTTTACCTTAAATGTTTGGTTGGAAAAAGACTGGCATCTGGTACAGCAAAATATGCAAACCAACCTTGGTAATCCCGATCTGCGTGAAGAATACTACAACGATCATATTCGAATATGGACAGGGTATAAAAACCGTAAAAATCCATTTAAATTCGAAATTAATGGAGGATATGTATACGACAATGCCGTGTCGAACCGAAATTCCACAGATACCATTTCAACCCAACGCATAATAGGCGAGGCTTTTATCGAACATGCATTTTTAACTAACGCCAGTTACAAAGTTGGCGCAAAAGCTACCCGGATAAACCCAACAGTTTATGCGTATAGCGCAACCTTGGATCACGAAGACCGGGTAGATTTTTATGCCTCGTATTACCATCGTTTGTGGAATAAACTAACTGCAACGATAAACCTGCGACAAGAATTTGTTACCGATTTTACAGTGCCTTTTACTCCTGCATTGGGTTTGAATTACCTGGCTTTCTCAAAAGAAAAAACTGTGCTGAATATTAGTGGAAATATTGCCCGTAGTTACCGCGTACCCACTTTTAACGACCGCTTTTGGGTGCCCGGAGGTAATCCTGATTTAAATCCCGAAAAAGGAATGAACTACGAGCTGGGAACAAAATGGAGTTATTGCAATGGCATTACTTCGGGGAATGTAAAAGTGAATGGCTTTTTAATGAACATCGACGACTGGATTCTCTGGAAAAACGGAGGTTCGTTTTGGTATGCCGAAAATGTGCAGAGTGTGCAAAGTAAGGGGATAGAATTTATGACCGACTGGAGTTATTTGATTTTTGGAAAAAGAACAACTTCGGGAGTAAATTACACCTATACTTCAGCACAACGAAAAAAATCGGTAAATGAAACCAACGCACTCAACCGACAACTGGAATATGTACCCAAACACGCAGGTAACTTTTTTACTTCTACAACAATTAATAATTTCGATTTTACCATTGATGGCAATTACACACACGAGCAGTATACCGACGAAGAAGTAAAAAATATTCTCGACTCCTATTTTCTTATGAATTTTGCAGTTGGTTATCGGGTAAAAATTAATAAGAACAATTCAATACGAATAAACGGAATGATTAATAACCTGCTCAATGTCGAGTACCAGTCGAGCTGGGGGTACGCCATGCCGGGAATTAATTACCGCTTAAGTGTATCCTATAATTTAAAATAATATTTTAAAAATTAATAATTCAAAAAAATGAAAACCAAATTTAGTTTTATTCTGTTTTTAGCCCTCGCGGCCATTGCATTCGTCTCATGTAGCGACGATCCGAATTTAAAAGCCGGTTTTACCTACTCACCTGAAGGAACCATTCAGGCCGGCGATACCGTGTATTTTACAAACACATCATCTGAAGCTTCAACCTTTGAGTGGAGTTTTGGCGATGGCGAAAAATCAACCGAGGAGTCGCCCTGGCATATTTACGATGAGCCGGGTATTTACTCGGTTACCCTAAATGCCATGAATGGCGAGTTCAAACATTCGGCAACCAAGGAGATTAATATTGCGGTTGATTTTGCCTACATTATTAACTATGGTAGTTACTCGGGCGATAAATCAACTGTCACAGCTTATAATACATACGACGAAGAAGTGATAAACGGCTATTACAAAACGGTGAATGGTCTTGATATGGTTTCGAATGTGCAGTATGCCTGCAATTATGAAGGGAACATCTATTTTATGGATAACAATGCGGATGGAATCTCATGGGTTAATGCGAAAACATTCGAACAAACTGAGAATGCAATTTCATCTGATATTGTAAAACCTCGTTATTGTGTAGGTCATGGTGATTATTTGTATGTGTCGTGTTATGGTGGAGATGTATGGTATGACAGCTCTTTGGGATATATCGCAAAAATTAATTTGAACACAAATAATGTTGAAAAGATTAATTTACCCGGTGGCCCCGAAGGTTTGGCAATTGTAGATGGAAAACTTTATGTTGCACTGAGGTATGGGAAAAGTATTGGAGTTGTAGATTTAACAACAGAAGCAGTTTCAAATATAGATTTTCCCGGGCAACCAGTATTTTTTGAAAAAGATCCGCAAGATAATTTGTATGTAGTGATATCGCGCAATTGGGATGATTATGCAACTCAGACCGGAGTTGGATATTTTAATACGCATACCAATACATTGGACGCGACTTATGCACTCGATGGGATTGGAAATACCTATGATAATGTAATAGATGCCAATAGCGATTTTTCGAAGTTGTATGTTTCTTATACTACCAGCACCGATTATTCTACTTACGTTTCAACCGGAAGTATTGCAGTGTTTGATGTGGCAAGCAAACAGTTTGAGTCTTCTAACCTTGTTGACGGAATTGTAGGTGTTAACGGGCTGCAAGTTGTGGATGACAAGATTATTAGCTTTGAAGCTCCCAGTACTACATCAAACGGTAAAGCTGTTATTTACTCAAATGACGGGCAGGAAATGGAAGAATATGAGACTGGGATTTCACCAATATTGATGGTTGAGTCAAAATAGTGAGATTGATCCTGAATAAGCAGAAAACATGCAAAAGCTAAATTCAAAGTCTGTACTCTTATTTGTATTTCTGTTGGCCTTTGTTGCATTTAATGCTGAAGCCAAAGAACCGCAAAAAGTTACAGTTGAGATAAAATACGATGAAAATAATTCTTCGCTTTTGAAAATCGAGACAGACTGGAGAGAGGGGCTTTCAGCTTTAGAAGCCCTCCAGTTTGTTGCGAAGGTAAATACGCACCCGGTTGGCAGTTATGTTTTTGTTTCGGCAATAAATAATGTGGAAGGAGTACCCAACAAAAGTGTATGGTATTACACCGTTAATGGTGAACCGGCAAAAAAAATAGCAATCAACCAGCCCTTAAAAAAAGGCGATGTGGTTACCTGGATTTACAAACAGGATGTATGCTCGGCAAAAAAATAATTGCAAATGGTTAACCTGTTTTTGCATTATAATGTGGTTAGGTATAAAAACGGATTTTTTAGGTTTAGCACGTAAGGTGCATTTATGATTATGATCTGAACCCCCGGCTGTTAAGGTTGGGGGTTTTTGACAAAACAATTGATTATGGCTGAAATCATTTTTATTACAGGCGGACAACGATCGGGGAAAAGCAGTTTTGCCCAGCGTATGGCCGAAGAAAAATCAGAAAACCCAATTTACCTGGCAACGGCACATATCTGGGACGATGATTTCAGGTGGCGGGTAAAACGGCATCAGTCCGACCGGGGCGAACAGTGGCAAACCATCGAGGAAGAGATTGAAATCAGTAAACATGATCTGGCCGGAAAAACGGTGATGCTCGACTGTATTACGCTGTGGCTGACCAATATCTTTTATCAGAACAAAAGTGATGTGGATGCCAGCCTGGAAATTGCCCAAAAAGAATGGGATAAATTTACAGCCGGGGATTTTACGGTAATTGTGGTAAGCAACGAACTGGGAATGGGTGTTCATCCCGAAAATGAAATGGCGCGCAAGTTTGCCGACCTTCAGGGCTGGATGAATCAGTACATCGCCAAATCGGCCAACCGGGTTCAGTTAATGGTTTCCGGAATACCGGTAAAAATAAAATAAGTAAAGAATTACAATAGTTTTTAAACATCAATAATAAGAAGAAGATTGGGCACTTTATCTGGGACGAGAACTTCAACCTTCGTGCTTCTGTCTTCCCGCTAATTTTTCAAATATGAATATTAAAGAACAACTACAACATAAAATCGATAACAAAACCAAACCACTTGGATCGCTTGGTTTGCTCGAAGATATTGCCCTGCAAATTGGAGAGGTGCAAAACACTTTATCGCCCAAAATAGAAAATCCGGCCTTGCTGGTATTTGCCGCCGATCATGGTTTGGCCGATGAAGGAATTAGTCCTTACCCAAAAGATGTAACCTGGCAAATGGTGATGAACTTTTGCGGAGGTGGGGCATCTATCAATGTTTTTTGTCGCCAACACGATATTCAACTGCATGTTTTTGATGTGGGTGTCGATTACGATTTCCCGGTAGAATTACCGGTTGAAAAAGTTAAGGTGGCCCGCGGTAGCCGCAATATGCGCATCGAGCCGGCAATGTCACCTGAAGAATGCCGGGCTGCAATGGAAGCAGGTGCAGCCGCAGTGCGCAAAAAGGCACAAAACGGTTGTAATACCATTGCCTGTGGCGAAATGGGAATCGGAAACACTTCTCCTTCGTCGTTGTTGATGCATAAATTTACCGGCTATTCGGTTGAAGAATGTACCGGGCGTGGCTCCGGATTAAACGAGGGGCAGGTGGATCGTAAAACCCGGATCCTACAGGAAATTGCCGAAAAATATAATCCGGAAACACCCGAAGAAACCCTGGCAACGCTGGGAGGGCTCGAAATAGCCGCCATGGTGGGTGCTTATCTCGAGGCCAAAAAGCAAAATATGCTTATTTTGATCGATGGATTTATTTCAACAGCTGCCGTGCTTACTGCTATTCAAATTGATAGTGCCGTAAAAGAGAATTGTATTTTTTGCCACAGTTCCGATGAAAAGGGACATAAGTTGATGTTGGAATATTTGGGTGTAAAACCGTTGTTGCAACTCGGAATGCGTTTGGGTGAAGGAACGGGAGCCGCAGTGGCAATGCCACTGGTAAAGTCGGCCGTTAATTTCCTGAATGAAATGAGCAGCATGGAAGATGCCGGCGTTTCGAATAAAGAATAAACGACAGTTGTATAGGAACGGGGGCGATTGTTAAACGATAAACTTCTGGTGCCAGTTGTAAAACCGGTTGGAAACACAAAAAATGTATCCGATGTAGAAGTAAAACCCGTTCAGCACAGATAGCTGTAACCCTGGTTCTGTTTTAATTTGGGTTGATCGCGAAACAACCAAGGTTGATACTAAAACGACCATGGTAGGATTAAAATCAACTTAGGTAGGAATAGAAACGACCAAGGTAGAATTAAAAACAACTATGGATGATAATATAACAACCACGGTTGGATTGAAATCAACATAGGTAGGAAATGAATCAGCCAAGGTAGGATAGAAAACAACCTAGGTTGTAAATGAAACAACTATAGTTGGAATTATAACAACCATGGTTGGAATGAAATCAACCATGGTAGGATAGAAATCAACTTAGGTTGTAGATGAAACAACTATAGAGGGAATAAAAACAACCACGGTAGGATTGGAAACAACCAAAGTAGGAATAAAATCAATCATTGCAGATACTAAACCAACTTAGGTCGATTTGAATAATAGTCAATATAGAATGAAAAACGAATTAAAAATATTTCTTACAGCCCTGAGTTTTTATACACGGGTGCCGGTTGGAAACATAAAAGGCTGGTCGGAGAGAATGCTGAATAAATCCACCCGCTATTTTCCTTTCATCGGAATACTGGTGGGCGGAGTGGGAGCGCTGGTCTTTACTGTTTTTAATTTGTATTTACCGGTTTCAATGGCGGTGATATTAAGTATGGTAAGTACCATATTGTTCACTGGTGCATTTCACGAAGATGGTTTTGCCGATTTTTGCGATGGATTTGGTGGCGGCTATACACCAGAGAAAATCTTGCTGATAATGAAAGACAGCCGCATTGGAACCTATGGATCCATCGGTTTAATATCCATACTGGGGGCAAAATTTATTACGCTAATGCACACCGATGCCATGCGAATTCCAATCATTTTAATTGCCGGACATGCCTTTAGCCGGGTATTCCCGGTGTTGTTAATTTATACATCGGAATATGCACGACTGGATGCATCGAGCAAAACAAAACCGGTTGGCAAAGCCGATTCATTATTCTCTTTGCTTTTTGCAGTTCTAATTGGAAGCGCACCTTTAATTTTCTTTGGGTGGCACGAGATTATAATTGTTGTGGCATTATTAATGAGTACATCGTTCTTTTTCCGGAATTATATTACCCGAAAACTGGGAGGTTATACCGGCGATGTGTTGGGCGCTTTACAACAATTGTGCGAAGTAG
Source organism: Draconibacterium aestuarii (assembly GCA_026671195.1). Lineage (GTDB taxonomy): Bacteria > Bacteroidota > Bacteroidia > Bacteroidales > Prolixibacteraceae > Draconibacterium > Draconibacterium aestuarii. Next base: position 70,400 of record JAPOHD010000013.1, read on the forward strand.
GATTTTATTTGGCTATTTTGGCCTGTGAGAATTGCTTATGAAGATAGTAGCAATAAGACATACAAGTGTGGCTGTAGATCCGGGAATTTGTTACGGACAAACCGATGTGCCGGTTGCCAACTCCTTTCAAAAAGAAAAGGATACGGTAGCAGCTGAAATTGACGGAGTGTTGTTTGATAAAATGTATTCAAGCCCGTTAACACGTTGTAAATTACTTGCCAAAAGTCTTTTTGAAAAAGAGAAGATTGTTTTTGATGACCGGCTGAAAGAACTGAACTTTGGCGACTGGGAATTGCAATCGTGGGATGAAATATACGCTGATCCTCAGGGGAAAGTGTGGATGGATAACTACCAGAACCTGCCTGCCTTAAACGGCGAAAGCTACCCGGAAATGGTAAAACGGGTGGCGGCCTTTTTAGATGGAATAAAGCATGAGAAGTATAATTGCGTTGCGATTGTTGCCCACGCCGGTGTTATTCGCATCTTAAAAAGTTTAATTGATAAACAACCCATTGATGAACTTTTTAAAACGTTTAAACCGGAATATGGAAGTGTAACCGAATTTAAAATATAACTGTTATTTCGACGAAGAAGGAGGAGAAATATGTCTTTAGAAAGTAAAGATCTCTCTTACATTTTTCCTTCGAGGTGGCAAAAAAGGAAAATAATGACAATTGCTATAAAATACAACCCAATCATGTTTGTCGGAACAGGATCAGATGTGGGGAAAAGTGTAATCAATGCCGGTTTTGGGCGCATATTTAAACAGGATGGTTTAAATCCGGCACCGTTTAAAGCACAAAACATGTCGCTGAATAGCTACCCAACTGCCGATGGTTTGGAAATTGGCCGGGCACAGGCCGTGCAGGCCGAAGCATGTGGTGTGGAATGCCGTGTGGAAATGAATCCGGTACTTCTGAAACCAACCGGTTACATGAATTCGCAGATAGTTTTAAATGGTAAACCCTGGGCAAACAAATCGGCAAAAGAATATTTTAACGGTACCGACCGCGACTTTCTATTTGCAGAATGTATGAAAGCATTTTCAAAGCTGGAAGAGGAGTTTAATCCGATTGTTGTGGAGGGCGCCGGAAGTATTTCGGAAGTGAACCTTTGGGAGAAAGACATAACCAATATGCACGTGGCCGTGGCGAAAAACGCTGCAACTTATTTAATTGCCGACATTGATAAAGGTGGTGTGTTTGGTAGTGTTTACGGAACGATGCTTTTGCTGCCTGAAGAAGAGCGAAAATTGATAAAGGGTATTCTTATCAATAAATTCAGGGGAGATATTTCGTTGTTCGAAGACGGGACCAGGAAGTTGGAAGAGTTGTGTGGTGTGCCTGTTGTGGGAATAATTCCGCATTTTAGGGACATTTATATTGACGATGAGGACTCGGTTGTGGTGGATAAAAAGCAGTTTAAATCGGTTGAAGGAAAAACGAATATTGCGGTGGTTCTGTTGCGGCACATGTCGAATTTTACCGATTTTAATGCATTGGAACGGATTCCCGAGGTGAACCTGTTTTATGCAGCTACACCCGATGATATCGATCAGGCCGACATTGTAATTATACCGGGATCGAAAAATACCATTTCCGATGTGCTCTTTTTACAAAAACAAGGAATGGCAGCAGCCATAAAAAAGGCACACGAACAGGGCAAAGCCGTTTATGGAATTTGTGGCGGTTTTCAAATGATGGGGAAGTGGATAAGTGATCCGGAACATGTGGAAGGAAATATCGAAAGAGTGCCGGGACTTGGAATTTTGCCTGTTGAAACGACAATCACAGAAGAAAAAGTTACCGAACAATGCTCCTTTATTTTTCAGAATAAACTGAAAGGGAAAGGATATGAAATTCACATGGGCGACACGGTTGCCGAAAAACCGAATCCACTTTGTGTTATCGATGGAAAAAAGGAAGATGGGTATTTTCTCAACTCAAAAACCTGGGGAACGTACATTCATGGTATTTTCGATAACAAGGAAATGATCAATCAAATTCTGGCCGAAGCAGGTCAGAACGTAATAACCGAAATGGATTTTCAGCAGTTTAAAGAGGAACAGTACGATAAACTGGCCAGGCTGATACGGGAAAACGTAGATATGGATTACATCTATAAATCAATGCAAATTGATTAATCATCCCGAAATAATTATTCCACTGTTGGCTGGTTTTATTTTGGATGCTTTAATCGGCGATCCGCACCGCCTGCCGCACCCTATCCGCCTGTTTGGGCATGCCATTTCTTATGGCGAAAGGAAACTGAATCTAGGAAAGTATCAAAAACTTAAAGGTGCTCTGCTTGCCCTTGTTTTAATTTCCGGCACATTTAGTTTGTTTCAGCTTTTGTTCGGGCTTATTTCAGGTGAAGAATACTTGTATTTGGTTGTTGGTTCTGTTTTCGTGTTTTATGGGCTGGCCAATCGTTCGTTAATTCAGGAGGCTCTAAAAGTAATTCAGAAACTGAAAAAAGAAGGAGTGGAGGCAGGGCGAAAACAATTGAGTAGGATTGTAGGGCGCGATACCACAAAACTATCAGAAAATCAAATTCGAACAGCGGTGCTGGAAACCCTCGCCGAAAACCTCAGTGACGGTGTAATTGCACCACTCTTCTTTTATACAATTGGCGGAGTGCCTGCTATGCTTGCCTACAAAATGGCAAATACGCTCGATTCGATGATCGGCTACAAAAACGCGCGTTATAAAGACTTTGGCTTTTTTGCCGCAAAACTCGATGATGTTTTAAACTTTATTCCTGCACGTTTAACTGCTTTGCTAATGGTTCTGCTGACTATGAGTTTTCGTGGTGTACGTTTTATATTTAAATATGGCCGAAAACATGCCAGTCCAAATGCCGGTTACCCCGAGGCTGCACTGGCCGGAATCTTAAATTGCCGGTTTGGCGGACCAAATGTTTACCACGGAGTTTTGGTTGAAAAGCCTTTTATTGGAGAAAATGCTGGAGTAGTTTCTGATCTTGATGTAATTAAAGCTTGTGGGATAAATCTTCTTGTTACACTTTTTATGTTGTTTTCAGTTATTGCATCACTGCAGTGGTTGTCTTGAAATATCGGGTTGATCAGGTAGAATAGGAACTGCCAGGCCGAGCCCTGAATATCTTAAGTTTTACGAGGATTTTGTAGAAACAAAAAAAAGGACGGGTCAACACCCATCCTTTTCACTAACTAAACCAATAAAACTAATCAAACCTAAACTTATGAACTAAAACTTATGCTGCAAAGATATGCGGAAAAGCACAGAAATGGGTTAATTCAATGTTAATTGTTCTAATTACAAAATGATTTAACATTAATTAAATAGTGGAAAAATAACAGTGATATTGTTTGGGTGGTGAAATATTGATTTCAAAAAGCTCTGATGGATGGAATAATGATTTTCCTGGATAAAGAACTTAGCTTAATAAAAAAAGGATAGGTCAACACCTATCCTTTTCACTAACTAAACCAATAAAACTAATCAAACCTAAACTTATGAACTAAAACTTATGCTGCAAATGTAGGGTGAAAAAATGGAATTGAGGTTAACTGAAAGTTAAAAAACATGTTTTATAACATATCTTAAATCTATCTTAATTCGAGGAAATCTATCGTGTGGTTGTTTGGAGGTGATTGGAGAAGGAAAGATGGTGTTGGAGCTTATTCATAAAAATGAATTCAAGGTTTTGGAAATAAAAAAGGATAGGTCAATACCCATCCTTTTCACTAACTAAACCAATAAAACTAATCAAACCTAAACTTATGAACTAAAACTTATGCTGCAAATGTAGGGTGAAAAAATGGATTTGAGGTTAACTGAAAGTTAAAAAACATGTTTTATAACATATCTTAAATCTATCTTAATTCGAGGAAATCTATCGTGTGGTTGTTTGGAGATGTTTTGAAAAGGAAAGATGGTGTTGGAGCTTATTCATAAAAATGAATTCAAGGTTTTGGAAATAAAAAAGGATAGGTCAACACCTATCCTTTTCACTAACTAAACCAATAAAACTAATCAAACCTAAACTTATGAACTAAAACTTATGCTACAAAGATATGTTGAATAACATAAATGGATGCTAAAAATTTTTAAAAAGATTGATTTTTATATTTGTTTTAACCCAAAGTTAACTCAGGAACTACATTTAAAAGAAAAGCCTTCCGTCATTTGACGAAAGGCTTTAAGTAGTATATACAATATGTGTTTATTCTTTTGTTGTACCACCTCCTTCGCCGGCAATAGAGTCGCGCATGGAAGTGTCAGCCATAATATTTTTGTATTTCATATAATCCATAATTCCAAGGTTGCCACCTCTGAATGCTTCCGCAATGGCAAGTGGAACCTGAGCTTCAGCTTCTATTACCTTTGCTCTCATTTCTTGTGCTGTAGCTTTATTTTCTTGCTCCAGCGCTATTGCCATGGCACGGCGTTCCTCGGCTTTGGCTTGGGCAATGTTTTTATCGGCCTCTGCCTGATCCATCTGTAACACTGCACCGATGTTTTTACCTATATCGATGTCGGCAATATCAATTGACAAAATTTCGAATGCTGTTCCTGCATCCAGACCTTTTTCGAGTACAACACGCGAAATAAAATCAGGATTTTCCAAAACAGCTTTGTGCGAATGCGATGATCCGATTGACGAAACAATTCCTTCACCAACACGCGCAAGAACGGTTTCTTCTCCAGCTCCTCCAACCAGTTGTTTTATGTTGGCACGAACCGTTACCCTGGCTTTGGCAATAAGCTGGATACCATCTTTTGAAACGGCAGTAACAGGCGGTGTGTTAATTACTTTTGGATTCACTGACATTTGAACAGCTTCAAAAACATCGCGACCGGCAAGATCGATAGCGGTTGCCATATTGAATGGAAGTTCGATGTTTGCTTTTGCTGCTGATACCAGGGCATGAACAACTCTGGCCACGTGACCACCGGCCAGATAATGTGCTTCCAGGGCATCGCGACTCAGCTGAACATCGGCTTTTGTGCCTTCAATCATTGCACGTACAATAACTCCGGGAGGTACTTTTCTGAAACGCATTAGGAACAATTGTAACAGTGAAATACGTACTCCTGAAACAAGGGCTGAAAACCACAACCCAATCGGTATAAAATAAAGGATTATAAAAAGTAATACAATTACTCCTATTATTAATCCCCAAACTCCTATTTCTTCTACCATTTGATTATTTTTTTAAAGGTTCAACAACTAATTTATTGGATTCTATTTTTACTATTCGAATTTCAACATTCTGGTCAATAAAACTCCCCGTTGACTGAGCTTCAACGACTTCATTATTCACTTTTACTTTTCCCATCGGAGCGAGTCGTCCAATTGTTTTGCCCACATCTCCAACTGCAAGTTTTTCTTTGTTAAGTTGTTCTACTTTACCATCAATGTTTTTTTCAAGAATCATTTTTTTCCCGGTTCTCGACTTAAAGAAGTAATAAATCAGCAGAGGGGAGGCAATTAAAACCACTGCCAGAGTTATGAATCCCGGTACGGTTCCAAGTTCTGAGAAAGCAATATAAACGCTTCCAATCAATAGCAAAAAGCCGCCGATTCCGGCAATAGTTACACCTGGAATTACTGCAAATTCGATAAGTAATAAAACAAGTCCCAGCAAGATTAGTAGGATAATAGTAAAAATGGTCATATTGATTTAGTCTATTGTTGCGTTAAGTTTACGTTCTATTAGTGCATCTTTCAATGGCTTTAATGCGGCAAATCCACCTTTTTTAACATCACACTTGCCTTTGTAGTGAACTAGCATTGTACATTGCGTGGCCTGCTCATATCCGTGTTTGCAAATATCAATCAAAGCTTCAATTACATAATCAAAAGTGTGCACATCATCGTTATGCAAAATCAGGAAGTTCTCTTCAGCAACTTCATCATCAAATTCTTTTACCGGAATTTTTTTTGTCTCTTTCTGTGTCATTTTCCTGCTTCAATTTCTTTTGCTTCTTTCAAAGTTATTCTTTTTCCGTTAAAATAAGGTACAATAAATGCATCTTCTACACCTTCTCTTTTTACCTGGTTCTGCATCTTTAGGGCATCTTCGTAACTTGTCAGGTTCCCTGTTGTATAAACAACAACGCCTTTTTCGTCGGTATAGTTGTCAATTTTACGGATATACGATAACTTTTTGAATTGGTTTTTTACATAAGACGGTAATTCCCGGCTGTATGCACCTAATTGAATTTTATAAATCAATTCGTCTTTGGTCACTTCTTCAACTTTAGTGGTTATATTGGGTGTTGCTAACAATACCTGTGGATTTGTCGATATGCTTGTGTCAGTTTCTGCCTCTTCAATAATTTCAGTTTGCAACAACAATTTTGAATAGGTTTCCAGATCTTTTATAAAGGCTTCTTTTTCATCGAACAAAACGTTATTCCAGTAATCGATTTCAACTTGTTTGGCTTGCAACATAAGTTGTTGTATTTCACTTCGAAGGGTATAAATGAAGGTTTCAGAGGTCAGAATCTTTTCGCCAATTGTTTGTTTTTCGTCGTATGAGTTAGTTGCAGCGTATTTTTTCCGGAATTCACCTACCTCATTTAATTTTATATCCAGCTCATTTTGTTTTTGTTGGCCTTCCAAATAAAATTGTAATCCTTCTTCTGTTTTAAAATTAGCAGTATCGAGGTAGGTAATTTCTCCATTTATTTCAAAATTAATCGGCTTTGTTTTCTGAACTGTCTTTTGGAGAATAACGGGAGCAACGGTGTTCTCAATAATTACTGATTTATTATCTTCAGTCGTTAACGAATCGTGCAGATCAAAAGCGCTTACACTATCTGTCAAGTTATCTTCAGAAATTATTGGTCGGTATTCTTCAATTTCTTTTTCTCTCTGAATGGGAGCCGGCAAAATATCTCCCGCGAGTTGTTCAGCCTCTGGTGTATCGCTTTCAAATGGATTGATTTTATTGTAGCATTGCTGTATTTTTTCAGAAAGCCCTACTTTATTTTGTTCTTCAATTCCTGTTTTTTGCTGATAAAGGGTGTAGCGTTCTATTGCTTCTTCCCATTGACTTTGCGCATGATATTGTACGCCCAGGTAATAATCGGTTTTCAGCGGTGTTTCACCGCTGCTCCCTTTTAGCAAGCATCGAATTTCATTTGATCCATAATGATTGTTTTCGGTTCGGCAGGCACCATAATAGTAGTTGATCATTTGGTCATCAGCGGTGTCTTTCACAAGTTGTTCTAAAACCTGTTCTGCTTCAAGATACTTTTCTGCATCAAACAGTAAAATAGCTTTCACCAGCAGATTTTCCTGCCAACTGGCATAACTAACAATTGATGCAAACAAAAGAGCCAGGAATATTGTTAAATGTGCATTGGTTTTTTTCAAGTCCATGTACAAAATATGTTCATTTTTTCGATTAGGTAAAACTACAAAAAATGTATTGTGTTTTGAACTTTATTATTGTCTGAATTGACAGCAATTAGTGATTTGTAAACCTGAGTTATATGATTTAATAATTTATATTTGTAAAACAGATTAGAAAAGCAAGATGACAAATTTAAAAATTGGAGATCAAGCGCCTGATTTTCAGGGTGTAAATCAAAATGGAGAGAGAATTGGTCTGAAAGATTTCGCAGGGAAAAAGTTAATCCTTTATTTTTACCCCAAAGACAACACTCCGGGCTGTACTGCCGAATCGTGTAATTTGAACGATAATTACGATGCCTGGCTCGAAAAAGGATTCGATGTTGTTGGGGTTAGCCCGGACAGTGAGAAGTCGCATCAGAAATTCATCGAAAAATTTGGTTTTAAATTCAATTTAATTGCGGATACTGAAAAAGAAATCCTGGAAGCTTTTGGAGTTTGGGGAGAAAAAAGCATGTACGGCAGAAAATACATGGGGGTTTTTCGCACCACTTTTGTAATTAATGAAGAAGGTGTTATTGTAGAAATATTTGAGAAAGTACAAACAAAAGATCATACAAATCAGATTATAGAGGCACTAAAATTATAAGCTTAAAAACACATGACCAAAGAAGAAAAAAGCCAAATTAATAAGGAAAAGCTGAAAGCACTTCAGCTTACTATGGATAAAATTGAAAAGAGTTACGGAAAAGGTTCGATTATGCGTATGGGAGACCGGGCAATAGAAGATGTTCCGGCTATCTCGTCGGGATCGATAGCTTTGGATGTTGCTCTGGGTGTCGGTGGTTTTCCTAAAGGTAGGGTAATCGAAATTTACGGACCTGAATCTTCCGGTAAAACAACACTTGCTATTCATGCCATTGCCGAAGCACAAAAAGCCGGTGGTGTTGCCGCATTTATTGATGCAGAGCACGCATTTGATCCTTATTATGCTAAAAAATTAGGTGTCGATATCGACGAGCTTTTAATTTCTCAACCCGACAGCGGTGAGCAGGCATTGGAGATTACCGATAACCTGATTCGCTCTGGTGCTTTGGATATTGTGGTTATCGACTCGGTTGCTGCGTTAACACCAAAAGCCGAATTGGAAGGAGAAATGGGGGACTCAAAGATGGGTCTTCAGGCACGATTAATGTCACAGGCCTTGAGGAAACTCACAGGTAATATTAATAAGACAAAAACCTGCTGTATTTTTATAAACCAGTTGCGCGAAAAAATCGGGGTGATGTTTGGCAATCCTGAAACTACAACTGGTGGTAATGCCCTAAAGTTTTATGCTTCGGTACGTTTGGATATTCGACGGATCGGACAAATTAAAGATGGTGAAGAAGTAAATGGTAACCACGTTCGTGTAAAAGTGGTAAAAAATAAAGTGGCACCACCATTCCGTAAAGCAGAGTTTGATATAATGTATGGTGAAGGAATCTCCAAATCAGGTGAAATTATCGATTTAGGAGTACAATATAATATTATCAAAAAAAGTGGTTCGTGGTTTAGCTATGGCGAAACAAAGTTGGGTCAGGGTCGCGAAACCGTACGTAACCTTGTTCTTGATAATCCGGAGTTGGCTCAAGAATTGGAAACCAAAATCATTGAAGCAATTACGGGCACAACAACAGTATAGATAAATAGAAATAGACAGAATATGCCGGGTGAATTATTTCTGTTGATTCATCCGGTTTTTTTTATAAATAAAGCTGAAAATAAGACTTCTAATTGTTTAGCTGAAAATAGGACAAGTGAAGTAGGACAGCAAAATAATTTTAAATAATAATTGTATGAAAGTGTTGAAGTTTGGTGGAACATCCGTAGGTTCCGCCGCAAACATTAAACGAGTAAAAGACATTGTTCTGAATCAGAATGATGCTGTAATTGTAGTAGTTTCGGCCCTTGGTGGCATAACCGACAAAATACTTACGGCGGCACACAATGCTGCCTCTGGAACAGGTGACTTTCATACAGAACTCACGGAAATCCGAAAGAAACACGACGAAACGCTTCATGAGCTTTTTAATGGCTCGGGCTCAATAAAATACATTGTCGACGAGTTGCTTGATGAGTTGGAGCAAATTCTGACAGGAATTACTTTGGTGGGAGAATTAACTGCCAAAACACTCGATCGGATTGCCGGAATTGGAGAGCGGATATCGTCGCATATTGTTGCCCAGTTTATTGGCGCGGAACGAAAAGATTCGTCGGAATTTATACAAACCGACAGTAATTTTGGTAAAGCTTCAGTTGATTTTAAGGTTACAAACGAACGAATTCAAAAAACATTTGAAGGTTTTAAGGGAAAGGCAGTGGCGCCCGGATTTATTTCGAAAAATAGCAAAGGCGAGTATACTACCCTTGGTCGCGGGGGATCTGATTTCACCGCTGCTATTATTGCCGCTGCATTAGATGTCGAGATTCTTGAAATCTGGACAGATGTTAATGGTTTTATGACTGCCGATCCTCGTGTCATTCGCAAAGCATACACCATTCCGGAATTAACGTATTCCGAAGCGATGGAACTTTCGCATTTTGGTGCAAAAGTTATTTATCCGCCAACCATTTTACCGGTTTATCAAAAAGGGATTCCGATTCAAATTAAAAATACTTTTGAACCAGAAAATCCCGGAACCAAGATTGTAAAAGGCGTAAAAAATGGAATCGACCGACCCATTAAAGGAATTTCGTCTATCTCGGGAATAACACTGGTTACCTTGCAGGGAATTGGAATGGTTGGTGTTACCGGCATTTCAATGCGACTTTTTACCGCATTGGCAAAAGTAAATGTCAATGTTATATTGATCTCGCAAGCTTCGTCCGAAAATTCAATTAGTGTTGCCATCGACGAACACGCAATCGATTTGGCAGAAAGTGCTATTCGTGAAGAGTTTGAGAAAGAAATTGCCGTAGGTCAGGTCAATAAAATTGAAATGGAAAGTAATGTTTCGGTTGTGGCTATTGTTGGCGAAAACATGAAACACACTACCGGTATTGCCGGAAAACTGTTCTCAACAATGGGGAAAAGCGGTGTGAATATCATCGCAATTGCACAGGGAGCTTCCGAGTTAAACATTTCGTGGGTAGTTAAAAACGAAGACCTGCGAAAAACCTTAAATACTGTTCATGAGTCATTCTTCTTGTCAGAGAATGTTGAAGTTAACATATTCCTGATGGGGATTGGAACAGTGGGGGGCAACTTACTTCAGCAGCTGGAAAAACAACAGGAACGTTTATTAAAAGAGAAACATTTACGATTAAAATTAACAGGTATTGCCAATTCACGGAAGATGCTTTTTGATCGTGATGGTATTGTAATTTCTTCTTACAAAGAAAGTTTGGAAAGTTCGGATAAACCATCGAGTTTGCAGGGATTTGTCGACGAAATTAAAGCCATGAATATATACAATGCAGTTTTTGTCGATTGTACAGCATCAGATGAGGTGGCAACTGTTTATAAGGAGGTTTTAAGTTCCAACGTTTCAATTGTTACTGCCAATAAAGTGGCGGCTTCATCGGAATACGATAATTATGCACTACTGAAGAAAATTGCCAAACAAAAAGGTGTTAAATTTTTATTCGAGACCAATGTTGGCGCCGGATTGCCGATTATTAATACGTTGAACGATCTGGTCAATTCGGGTGATAAAATCTTAAAAATTGAAGCGGTACTTTCCGGTACCTTAAATTATATTTTCAATACAATTTCAGCTGAAATTCCATTAAGTAAAACCATCCAAATGGCCAAGGAAGAAGGCTATTCGGAGCCGGATCCGCGGGTAGATTTAAGTGGAGTGGATGTTGCCCGGAAGATTTTAATTTTGGCACGCGAGTCGGGTTATAAGATTGAAATGGATGATATCGATATCAAACGTTTTGTGCCGGACGCTTTATTCGAAGGCACGTTAGATGAATTCTGGAGTGGTGTTTCTGTTTTGGATGCAGAGTTTGAAGAAAAACGGAAAATACTGGAGGTTGAAAATAAAAAGTGGCGCTTTGTTGCTAGCTTCGAGAACGGGAAAGCCGAAGCTGGTTTGCAGGTAGTTGATTCAGCACATCCGTTCTACGATTTGGAAGGAAGTAATAACCTGGTAATGTACACCACTGAACGTTACCACGAATTCCCGATGCTTATAAAAGGTTACGGAGCCGGGGCATCGGTAACTGCGGCCGGAGTTTTTGCTGATATCATAAAAGTATCGAATATATAGAAAATAACTTCCGCTCAGGGGAAAAGCTCTGAGTTGAAAAAAGAAATATGAATGTAGAAGAGCAGAAACGAAAGCTTTGGCTTCTCGTTTTGGTCTTCTGATTTCTTAACTAAACAAACAACATGAAACACATAATAATTCTTGGAGATGGTATGTCGGATGAGCCTTTAAAAGACTACGACAACAAAACTCCACTACAAATGGCCAATAAACCACACATCGATTGGTTGGCAAAAAACGGACAATCAGGGCAATTTAAAACTGTTCCGGAAACCATGCATCCCGGTAGCGAAATTGCAAATATGGCAGTTCTTGGTTACGATGTCGAAAAAGTTTTTGAGGGCAGGGGAGTAATTGAAGCTGCAAGTATGGGAGTTGATATTGAACCCGGTGATCTGGGACTACGTTGTAACCTAATTTGTGTTGAAGGCGAGAACATTAAAAATCATTCGGCAGGACATATTTCAAATAAGGAAGCGACTGAACTGATCGAATTTTTGGAAGATAAACTGGGTAACGAAACCGTGAAGTTTTATCCCGGTGTATCGTATCGCCATTTGTTGGTTCTTAAAGGTGGAATAAAACATATTGCCTGCATCCCGCCACACGATGTCCCTGGTCAACCGTTTAAACCACTCCTTCCAAAAGCAAAAACCGAAGAGGCACAGAAAACGTCTGATCTGATTACCTATTTGATTCTTAAGTCGCAGGAATTGCTGGAAAATCATCCGGTAAATGTAAAACGAAAAGCAGAGGGCAAAGATCCTGCAAATTGTATCTGGCCCTGGTCGCCCGGATACAAACCGGCCATGCCTACTTTAAAAGAAATGTACGGTATTGAAAAATCGGCGGTAATTTCTGCTGTTGATTTAATTCAAGGAATTGGTGTGTATGCCGGCATGAAAGTGATACATGTGAAAGGGGCAACCGGTTTATACGATACAAATTACGAAGGAAAAGCCGAGGCGGCTATTGAAGCATTAAAAGAAAATGATTTTGTATATCTGCACATCGAGGCAAGCGATGAAGCTGGTCATGAAGGTGATGTGGAGTTGAAAACCAAAACCATTGAGTACCTGGATCAACGCGTAGTAAAATATATTATTGAAGAAACTGCGAAAATGGAAGAGGGAGTTGCCATTGCCATTTTGCCCGATCATCCAACGCCATGTGCCTTAAAAACGCATACGAGGGATGCAGTTCCGTTTACAATTTATAAACCCGGCAATGAACCCGATTTGGTTGAAGTTTATGATGAATTTGATACAAAAAACGGAATCTTCGGAGTTGTAAAAGGGAACGAGTTCATTCAACTATTTCTCGGTAGTTAACAATCTATTTTTTGAATTTTAGAATAATTACAGTCTGAATTCATTTTTCAGCCTGTTAAATTAATGATATAAGTATAGTTAGATGAGAGTTTGGTTTTTATTCTTATAACCAAACTTATACATTTGTCTCTTACCAATGAAGTATTATAGTACAAATAAAAATACACCTGATGTTTCTTTAAAAGAAGCTGTGGTGAAAGGGCTTGCAGCCGATAATGGTTTGTTTATGCCCGAAAAAATAAAGAAGTTTGATGCCTCTTTTTTCGATACGATTCAAAACCTGACTTTTCAGGAAATTGCTTTTGAAGTGGCTAATAAATTTTTTGGAGAAGATATTGATGAAGGTAAACTCAAAGAAATTGTTTATGACACACTCCAGTTTGACTGTCCGGTAGTAAAAGTTACCGATTCAATCTATTCTCTGGAATTGTTTCATGGTCCGACACTTGCGTTTAAAGATGTGGGAGCTCGTTTTATGGCACGGCTTTTACAGCATTTCTTGGGTAAACAAGAAAAGTTGGTAAATGTTTTGGTGGCTACTTCAGGAGATACAGGCAGTGCTGTTGCCAATGGCTTTTTAGGAGTAGATGGTATTCATGTTTATGTGCTTTACCCCAAAGGGAAGGTGAGCCTTATTCAAGAATCGCAATTTACTACCCTGGGCCAGAATATAACTGCATTGGAGGTTGATGGAACTTTCGACGATTGTCAACATCTGGTTAAAACTGCTTTTCTCGATATAGAACTAAATGAGAAGCTGGTTTTAACTTCGGCTAATTCGATAAATGTTGCCCGCTTTTTACCTCAGGCATTTTATTATTTTAATGCCTATGCACGTTTAAAAGAAAATGGTGTACTCGATGGAAAAGAGTTGGTTGTGTCGGTACCAAGTGGAAATTTTGGAAACCTGACCGCCGGATTAATTGCCGGTGAAATGGGGTTGCCGATAAAACAGTTTATTGCTGCCAATAATGAAAACGATGTGGTTTTTGAATACCTGAATTCGGGAGTATATACTGCAAGGCCATCGGTTGAAACCATTGCAAACGCTATGGATGTGGGAGCCCCGAGTAATTTTGCACGGATTCTTGATTTATATGCTTATTCGCATAAAACGATTTCTGAGAAAATAATTGGATACCGTTATTCTGACGATGAGATAAAAACAATAATTGATAAGGTTTATACGGAAGCAGGTTATTTGTGTGATCCACATGGTGCCTGTGGATTTGAATCACTTTCAGAATATTTGGGCGAAAATCAAGTTGGGGTATTTCTTGAAACGGCTCATCCTGCAAAGTTTACCGAAACGGTAGAAAAGGTAATTGGCGAAGGGAAAGTAGCTTTGCCTGCTAAACTTGCAGAGTTTATGAAAGGTGAAAAGCAAAGCCAAAATATTAGTAAAGATTATAAGGAGTTTAAACAGTTTTTGATAAAATAATTGTAAAATTGCTGACGTGTTTTCATGAACTATTAAAGAAGAAGTACGTTTTGTTTAAAGTAGAACTTTGTTCGGGAAGAATTATAAATGAAATAAAGAGTTACTTTTACCATAAGAACGGAATATTATTATAACGATATTGTGTTCTGTATAATGTTAACAAAATCAAGTTATGAGACAACTAAAAATTACCAAGCAGGTAACAAACCGCGACACCCTCTCGCTGGATAAGTATTTGCATGAGATTGGGAAAGTTGAGTTGTTGTCTGCTGAAAAGGAAGTTGAGCTGGCCAAACGCATAAAAAAAGGAGATCGCCAGGCCCTGGAAACATTAATTAAAGCAAACTTACGCTTTGTTGTTTCTGTGTCAAAGCAATATCAAAACCAAGGCCTTAGTTTACCAGACTTGATAAACGAAGGAAATCTGGGTTTAATAAAAGCAGCGGAACGATTCGATGAGACTAGAGGATTTAAATTTATTTCTTATGCTGTTTGGTGGATTCGACAATCAATTTTACAGGCATTGGCTGAACAGGCCCGAATTGTGCGATTACCACTAAATAAAATTGGATCAATAAACAAAATCAACAAAGCATTCAACAAACTTGAGCAGGAATTTCAAAGGGAACCTACTGTAGATGAAGTTGCTGAACTGATGGAGGCGAAACCTGATTTGATTGAAGATTCAATGAACTTTTCGAGTGTACATGTGTCGATGGATGCTCCATTACGAGATGAAGAAGGAAACAATATGTACGATGTAATGCTTAATGACGACTCTAAAAAGCCTGATGCGGATTTGATGGGGCGCTCATTACGACAGGAAATCGAACGTTCGCTATCTACTTTAGGAGAACGTGAAGCAGAGATTCTTCGTTTTTATTTCGGACTAAAAGGATATCAACCTCATACCCTGGAAGAGATTGGTGATGAATTCGGCCTTACTCGTGAACGTGTTCGCCAAATAAAAGAAAAGGCTATAAAAAAGCTGAAAAACCAATACCGAAACAGGTTACTTAAATCGTACCTCGGACAGTAATTCTGAAAGTTTATAAATCCTATGATTTTATTCATTCTCGCACTAATGTGAAGAATGAATAAAATTCAGGTAATTTTTTGTACCCAAAATTTCAAGGATTTTGTATTTTCAGCGATCTAAAAAAACACAAAAAATGAATCAATTGGTAGCACCTTCCATACTTTCCGCTGATTTTAATAATCTCGGAAAAGATATAAAAATGATTAATGAAAGTGAAGCAGATTATATTCACTTCGATGTTATGGACGGTGTTTTTGTTCCTAATATATCATTTGGAATTCCGGTAATTGAGCATGTAAAGCGCATTGCTCAGAAACCTCTCGATGTACATTTAATGATTGTAAACCCCGATCATCTGATTGAGCCTTTTGTAAAGGCAGGTGCTTCGATTGTAACAGTTCATTACGAAGCTTGTACGCATTTGCATCGAACCATTCAATCGATTAAAGCATTGGGCGCTAAAGCCAGTGTGAGTTTAAATCCTCATACGCCGGTTGCTGTTTTGGAAGATGTAATCGGAGAATTAGACATGGTTTTGCTGATGTCTGTTAATCCGGGTTTTGGTGGGCAGAAATTTATTGAGCACACCTACGATAAAGTCAGGAAACTAAAACAAATGATTGATGCTTCAAATTCGGCATGTTTAATTGAAGTTGACGGTGGTGTAAATTTCGAAACCGGGAAAAAATTATACGAAGCCGGAGCAAATGTTTTGGTGGCCGGAAGTTTTGTTTTTAATTCGGTAAACCCAAAAGAAACAATTGCCGGTTTAAGATCGCTCTGATTTTTTTTCCACTTTTTTGCATGTCTCCGAACTTGTTTCAATCAGGTTTTTAGGTATATCGCGTAGTACGCAGTCTGCAGCACAATCGGTGCAATTGTGTGCTAATTTTATATTATCGTTTTGAAAATCAGTTTTTTTAGGCTTTTTAGGTCTAAAACGATTTACAACTTTTAATACAGCCAAAGTTATTGCAGAACCTATAATAATGTATGTAATTATTTCCTGCAACATAATTTATACGATAAGATTTCCAATGTTATATACCAAAAATGCAGCAATCCAGGCTAAACTTGTTGTATAAAAAACAGCGAATGCAGCCCATTTCCACGAACCTGATTCATTTTTAATGGTCGCTACAACTCCAATGCATGGAAAATAAATCAGGATAAAAATAAGGAACGCCAAAGCTGAAGGAGTGGTGAAAACTTTCTGCCCGATCTTGTTACCGGTTTTGTAAGTCTCATCTTGTAATTTATTCTGCAGGTTCACAGTTGATTCGTCGTTAGGCGATTGATAAAGTACTCCCATGGTACTCACCACAATTTCTTTTGCCGGAAGTCCTGCAAGCAATGCGATACTCATTTTCCAATCGAAACCCAGGGGGCGCATTACAGGTTCAATAGCAACACCAAATCTGCCAATATAAGAGTTTATCAGTCGATCTGATTCAAGGGCATACTCCAATTTCTCAATCTCATTTGCTTTTACAACCGGGATTAAATCATGGTTCAGTTTTACCTGTTCTATCTGCTTTTCAAAATTCGCAGTCGATTCAGTTTCTCGCGGGAAATATTCAAGTGTCCAAACAATTACAACACCCAAAAGAATAATGGTCCCAATTTTTTTCAGGTAGTGTTGTGTCTTGTCCCACATATGGTAAATTACGTTTCGAAGTGTAGGTAAACGATAAGTGGGAAGCTCCATTACAAAAGGAGTTTCTTTATTTTTAAACACCGTTTTATTCAGAATTTGCGCGGTTAAAAACGCAAATACAACTCCGGCTGCATATAACCCGATTAATATAAGGGCCTGGTTCTTTTGGAAAAAGGCTGAAATAATAAGTATATAAACCGGTAGCCGGGCACTGCATGACATAAACGGTATAATGAGCATAGTTAAGATACGGTCACCACGATTACGCATCGAACGGGTTGCCAGAATCGCCGGAACATTACATCCAAATCCCATAATCATGGGTATAAACGAACGCCCGTGCAAACCAAAGCGATGCATGATGGTATCCATTATAAATGCGGCACGGGCCATGTATCCCGAGCCTTCCAAAAGTGAAATAAAAAAGAAGAGGATAAGAATATTAGGCAGGAAAACCAGAACACTTCCGGCACCATTAATAATTCCATCAACCAACAGATCGTTTAGCATGCCGGTGGGTAAAATATTACGCACAAAATCACCAAGAGTTGTAACCCCAAGGTCAATCCATTCCATGGGGTAAGCGCCAACTTTAAAGGTAGTCCAAAACATAAAAAACAATAGTGCTGTAAAAATGGGAAAGCCTAAAACTTGGTTGGTTAAAACACTGTCAATTTTTTCTGATCGTGTTTTTTTTTCTTTTGCTGGATTTTTATAGGTTTCTGTTAAAGCCCCGGTTATAAAACTGTATTTTGCATTGGTGATAACTGTTTCGCTATCATCGTTTTCCAGTAATTCTATCTTTTTGATTTCTTTTTGGGTTGTTGCTTTTATGTCCTCAAAATTGGAATATTTCGAAAGCAGTTCCTGTACCTGGTAATCTTTTTCAATTAATTTAATTGCTAAAAAGCGAGACGATATTTTATCGGTTATTGGTTTGTCTTCGCGAACTTTGGCTCTGATAGTTTTTAACGAATGCTCAAGATCTTTCCCGTAATTTATATGAATGTGCCTCGAGATAGTGTCTTTCCCTTCAAAAACCTCAATTACTTTGTCAACAAGCGAGTCAATTCCCTGTCCTTTTGAACTTACTGTTGGTATGATCGGTATGCCAAGCAATTTAGCAAGTTCATCCTTATCGAGTGTTAATTTATTTTTCTCCAGTTCATCGAACATGTTTAACGCGATAATTGTGCGCAAATCCATGTCAATTAATTGTGTTGTTAGAAACAGACTACGTTCGAGATTTGTAGAATCCAGAACATTAATAACGATATCGGGAGTTTGTTCGTATATAAATTCCCGGACAAAAATTTCTTCTTTTGAATAAGCTGTTAAACTGTAGGTGCCTGGTAAATCGAAAAAATTAAAAGTATATCCTTTCGATTTAAACGTTGCTTTATGAATATCAACAGTAACCCCGCTGTAATTACCAACCTTTTCTTTCGAACCCGATATAAAATTGAAAAGAGTAGTTTTTCCACAGTTTGGATTTCCAACAAGTGCAATATTAATCGTTTTGGTTCTTTCTGATTGATTCACAAGATCAATATTCCGGTCGATGGTTCCTTCGTAAATCCCGTTTGTCGATTTATCAAATTCATCTAAAGGAACTACTTCAATTAAGTCTGCTTCTGATTTTCGAAGTGTAATATTGTAATTTAAAATCTTAAATTCAGAAGGTCCGTTAAATGGTGATGTTTTAATAACCCTTACTTCGTTGCCCCGGATAAAACCCATTTCGGTTATTCTTTTTCGGAACGAACCATGTCCCAGAACCTTAGTAATTACTAATGGATTGTTATGTTTAACCTCGCTTAACTTCACGATCTTCTCTTCCCCTTTTCTGTATTTAAATTAAATAAAAATAAGCGTACAAAGATATTTAAATTCCCTTCATTTAAAATAAAATAACTTTGTTCTTTACATAGTTACAACAAGTAGTTACTTTTGTTCGAAGTTTTATGCAAATGGAGGGAGATAAGTTTTATAAGAACATTCAGAAGGCGTTGGAAGATTTACCTGAAAACTTCAGCATCCTTGAGGAACAAATTGATGTTGGAATTCAGATGAAGTATTTTGAATTTACCAAGAAACAGAGAGAGAAGGATATTGATGAAGGATGTTTCATTGAACGCGATCAGTTGTTTGATGATGAAGTGGGCGAGGAGCGTAAAAAGGAAATTTTAACATCGATTGCCGTTTACGACGATGTAAGAGCCTATCGGACATTGGAAAAATATGTACAGGAGGCAAAGGGCGAATTAAAACAATGGGCTATTTTGGCATTGCAGGAAAGCCGGATGCTAATGCACAGTTCGTTATTGGACGAGCATCAGGTTTTTATCTCGACTGGTTTGGGCGGAAAAGGGCAGAAATTGCGCTATTATGTGGTTTTCCTGAATAAGGAGAAAGATGAAATGCTAACTGCCACACAACAAAAACTGCTGAAAGATGAATTGATTTTTGAATTGAAAAAACATGATGGCGAATTTGAATCGATGGATTTTATGGAGGGTTTCTCTTCTTCGCTGGTAATGTTACCGTTGCAGGTAGAAATCAGACAGGTATTTCAAAACGTAATTGAAGAGTGCAACCAATATGGTGGATTTTTGCAGGATGACCTGATAATAACAAATGTGAAAATAATGTCGAGAGGCGAAATAATACAATTAATACACCAGAAGAAAAACGATAATTTTGATGAATTGGAAAACGAAGAAAATTAATGTAGCCATTCAGGTTTTACCCGAGGCCGAAGGCAAAATTAAATATGAATTAGTAGATAAAGCCATTGAAGCGATACAAAAATCGGGTTATCGGTATCAGGTGTGTCCGTTTGAAACTGTTGTTGAATGTAAATTTAATGAACTATCGAAATTGATCGAAACAATTCATGAAGCCTGTCAAGTTTCTGGTACTGAGAAGATGCTGATGAATATGAAAATTCAATCGAATTTTAGCAGCAATGTTACAATTGAAGATAAAATGGAAAAGTACAGTTAATTTTGAAAAATTTGTGGGAAATTAAAAAAAGTGTTTTATATTTGCACCGCTTTTAGAGCAAAACGCACTGGACCTGTAGCATAATTGGATAGTGCACCTCGTTACGGCCGAGGAGGTTAGGGGTTCGAGTCCCTTCAGGTTCACACGAGGCTGTTCTCATCGAGAACAGCCTTTGTTGTTTCACAGTGGTAGTGGGCCGTTCGGAGTGCCGGGATATGTGGAGCTAAACCTCCAAATCCATTCAAATTTCGTTCAACATTCAAAATTCATTCAAGAAAATGAGCTCGCCAAAAGTTTTTATTAACGATAGTTATAAGAAGAAAGATGGTAGTTCTGCCATTTACATTCTTGTGCATATTGGTGGCCAATCTATAAAATTTGCCACTGGCGTTTCGTGCGATCCTGATAAATTTGATTATACCAAGTGCCGGGTTAAGGGGAATGGTAAAAAAATTAAAGACGATAACCTGGTTATTGAACGCGGATTGGCGTTAATGAATGATATTATGGTAAGATATCGTCTGCAAAATGAAGTACTGACGCCAGAAACACTTAAAAAAGAGTGGAAGAACCCAACCAGGAGAGTAAACTTTTATGTGTGGATGGATGAAACTATAAAGTCGAGAAAAGGTGATCTGGCTGATAGTTCGTTAAAACAGCACACGGCTTTAAAATCGAAGTTGGAAGATTGGTGGCCAAAACTTTCTTTTGCCGATATCGATCACGAATTTATTGAGCAGTTCCGCAGGCATTTGAAGGTGAAAAAGAAAAATGACCTGAACACCATTCACAACAACCTGAAAAATTTAAAGGCTTATTTAAATATTGCAGTAAGGCAGGGTGTAATAAAGGAAAATCCATTCGATAGGGTAAAACTAAAACGTTCGGCTCCCGATCGGATTTTTCTAACCGAAGAAGAGCTGCTTGATTTGTGGGAGTTGTACCATTCAAAAAAAATGTCAGATCATTACTACCCGGTGCTGCGTCATTTTTTGTTTATGTGTTTTACGGGATTACGCATTTCCGATCTGAAAGAAGTTACATTTGATAATATTCAGAACAACAGGCTGGTATTTTTCCCGGTAAAAACAAAAGGTTCGAAAAAGACGGGTGTAAAAGTTCCTTTAAATAAATATGCGAATGAGCTTATTACCGACGAAGGCAGAAAAGAAGGGATGCTGTTTAATATGGTAAGCGAAGTACGCATGAACAAGCGATTAAAAGAAATTGCAACGGCAGCAGGTATTCCTAAAAAAATAAGCAACCACAGCGGGCGGCATACTTTTGCAACAATATATCTGCAAAAAACAAAAGATGTAGCAGGGCTGCAGAAATTATTGGGGCACAGCAATATTAACCAAACCATGGTGTATGTGCATATTAACGACGACGATTTGAAGTTGAACATGGATACTTTCGACAAAAATCTGTTTAAAAAGGAGAAATCGAAAAAGAAAGTTTAATACAAACAAAAAAAGCATCCCGACCTCTGCCGGGATGCTTCAAACTAAACCTAACTAAACCAAACTTATGAAAAAAATGTCCTCGTTCGTGCGGTTAAAGGATAACCGTAATTCGTATGCTGTAAGTTTCTTACAAAGCCTTTATTGTTGGTAGCCACATTTGCTGAGCATAGCAAGGGTGGACTTTTAAACGCGCTGTTTTCGGTGCAAGTTGGGTTTATAGCTATTCCCGCATTTTCTGTTGCAGTTCCACTTTCAGCTTTCGGCAATGAGTATTTCCTGCAGGTAGTCACCTCCCGGACCATTGGATTATCACCAGTAACGTAAATGTTTTCGATGGTGTACTGTTCTGCTTCGCTGGTGCATAAAAATGCATCCTGCTCAACAATTGCTGTTTGTTGGGGACAGCTAACCACATAACTAGCCTGTGCCACAAAGGTCTTATCGGGCTTAAAAACTTTTGTTTCGGTTGGTGGATCTGCAAAACAGACAACCGTAAAAAGGAGAGCAATTAAAAAGAGTAATTTTCTCATAACAATTGAACTTTGATTGATTAAACAATATTTTATATTCTGAGATTTAAATTTCCTTATTCTGAATAAATACCGAAAGGACAGATTTTGAGGTGTAAAAACCCCGTAGTCAATACCACGGGGCAGTGATTTACAAACCCGGTTAAACAATACATTAATTAACTCTGGTCTTGCCACAACCGGGCAATATCTTAATGCTTTTCTATCAGGTTTTTTATTTGCCTGTTTTTATAAGCTATTATGTAGCGGTGAATTACCAGCCATGTGCTTAAAAAAGTGGTTGCTCCCCCGGCATCAGCCGATAATTTCCACATTTCAAACCCCATAAGTGCAAGCCCTAAAAACATGATTAAATTCCAACCGCTGGTAAATACTTTTTTCCACACCGGCAACGATGCTTTAATTGCGTCGAGTGTAAACTGTGTTTTAAACCATTCTTTGACTGTCATTATTCTTTCCCTCCAAATATTCGTTTAAAAAATCCTTTCTTTTCCGGAGATCCGGCAATGGTATCAAGTGGCATGGCCTCCAGTTCCAGCGCATTTAAAGTATTATCCAAATCGAGAACGATCTGCCCACCTTTATGGGTTTTCATTTTTTCAAAATCGTTTTGAATTTTGTACTTCTCAATTTTTGCCAGTTCAATAATTACCTCCGTTTGCTTATCGAGTTGGCGTTGGTGGCGTTTCGACATGGGCTGAATTATAAAAAAGTTGATAACCAGCAGTGTGATAATAGCTATTCCAACATTTTCAATCGTATTCCAAATTCGTGTAGGGTTCATCGTATTTTATTTTTTTGATTTAAACTTCGGTGAATGCTGTAAAGCACACCCAGTATCATAAGCGAGAAACCAATTGCATAAATTAAAGCAAACATGATTATTGTATTACAGTAATTAAATAGTTGTTGTAAGTATCAATGAACAGTTTCCCATCCAAGCAGTAGTCGGCCAGTGCGGCCACGCTCTTTTTGCTTCGTATTTTTCGATAAACACCATCGCCTTCGCGCGATCCTCCGAAGTTGGTATTGCCCTCGATGGTGTAAAAGTTGTTTTTGTCTTCGCCAACAATCAGGAAAATATGTCCGAGTCTTCCGAGTTTGCGGTAGTATAAAGCTCCAACCATACCCGAAGTAGATTGAAACCGGGGAAGCTCGCCCCATTTTTGCAGGTAAACCACGTTGTATTTAAACCAATCGACCACCCGCGCCGATCGCGGTCCGCCCATGTTGGTTTCCTTGTGAATGTACGATTGAAAAGCTGCACACCACGGATACCCTTTTCCAAGGCCGGTTGATTTTAAGTAACGTTCAACCCACATACCGTCGTTATTGCCGGTGGCTTCGGTAACGCCTACATGCTTTTCGGCTTCTGAAATAAGGATATTACTTGCTCCCTCGCGTACTTTTACAGCCCGTTGACAATTAGCCCAAACAGGAGCAACAAGGCAACATGCAAGTAAAACGAGTACCTGAAACGCTCTTTTTCTGATAATAGTTTCCATTTGTTGTTGTATTCAAATGATGGATCGAAATATTTATACAGCCGCGGGAAAATGGCCAGGTGTGTAATGCGTACAAACCCAATGGCAATCAGGTAAATTACAAAGGCCACAAACACTTTCCCCACCTGGTTGATGGTGATGGTGTGCAGGCCAAAACTTTCGGCCAGCCAGTTGTAAATTAGCAACAGAACAATTGCTGCCGGAATGGTTAATAGTTCGGTGTATTTTCTCATTTGTCCAGATTTTGAAGTTTTGGAAATTTTCGTTTAATAAGGCTCCATGCTATTTTCAGTAACAAGCCGCCAAGGGCTCCAAAAAAACCAACCAGTAAATACCATAAAACTCCATGGTCGGGAGCTGTAGCAATTGCCTGGTGAGTTACATCAATTATTTCACCTATATCTTCTGTTACAGGTTGAGCATTAGAAACACTTGCTATCGAAACTGAAGAAACAAAGCCGGTGGCCGGCATCCAAATCGTCTGCGAATTCTTCATAACTCTTATTTTTTATCAATTGGTATTTTGTGGCCACTGACCACGAACTTTTAAAAGTGTTTTCATTAGTTGTGAAGTTTTACGTTCTACTTTATGTCAAAACTACAGGGCTGCCGAACTAAAAGAAAGGACAAATTAATAGGCGTACAAACTCATGCAGTCGGGTAAATTAAACTGATAAACTACCTGCGAGCCTGCCAGTTTGTATAGCTGCCCCGAAGTAAGATTGTACGAACCGCTGGCAATAAACACATCGGAGCCAACCACTGCAGCCCCCATGCCATAACCACCAATATTAATGCGGGTTTGCGCGCTGGGGCTTTCAAGCACAAATAAACTGTGTGTGTATTCGCTGCTTAAAGCAATTATGTTGTTGCCATTTGGCGTGGCTTCCCATATTGGAGGCCGGTCGGATCCGCTTCCATCTAACATGCGGAATTCGCTCCATTTGTCGGTGTTTGTTTTCAGGCAGCTAAACTCGCGGTCGTTATCAGAAAAAACGTACATCCTCGAACTGCTTTGGGCCATACAAATAAATTCGGTGTCGCGGTCGGTAATTTCTTTTGGGTTCTGACCAATAGTGGCATCGCAGCGCATTATTTCGCCTGCAGCTGAACACATATAATAATAGCCGTTGTAATATTCGAAATCGCGGATGGTATAACCCACTTCAGAGCTACCGCCTGTAACGGTACCAATTGTTGCTTCCGAATAATTGTCGAAGCTGCCCTGGTTAAAATAGCAATACTGGCGCTGGTTATTAATGCCCACCATCACTTTTCCATTGGCAACCTTTATGCCCGAAATACTTTCGGAGATAGTTCCCATACGAAGGCTTTGCATCCGTATTCCATCCGACAAATCGTAAATATGCACATACCCGTTGTTGCCACCTATAAACAGCTGGTTGCTGGCTGCGTGGTAATCCACACAACAATGGTGCGCATAAGCTGCTGTAGATATATCGCCAAAAACCGAAGTGGTTTTAAATTTTCCGGTTTCGTCAACAATATAAGGTTTGCCGTATTTATTTACGCCCACAAATTTGGGTACCATGTTTTCTTCGGTGCCATCGCCACCACCCGGAACAACACCGGGGTTAAAACTCCAAAAATTGTCTTCCAGCTTATAAGCCTGAATGCGTACCAGCGTTTCTTCCTCCGGTCCCGGATCGGCATCGAGCTGCTCAATCATAAATTCGCACTCGCTGTCTTTCATTTTTTGGTAAATGTTATTCATAACGTAGTGCAAAATTCGTGGCGGGAAGCGGAAATCGGCCTCAATGGGCAAACGGCCTGCAAGAAAAGGAGCTGTAAGCCGGTAGCGGCTAAAAACAAAACCGGAATCGCCTTTCCAGTCGAATTTTTTACCCGAAACACTTTCGTCGCCACCGGTATTGTTGCCTTTGTAAAACATAAGGCGCGGCGAAAACGGTTCGCGCACACTCGAAAATGTTTTAGAATTTCCGTTTTGATACGCAACGGGGTAGCCTTCGGGAGCCATACGCAGTGTCGAAAAATCGCTTTTTATTTCTTCCTGGTCTTTATCTCCATCGTTAAAAAAGTAGTTTTGCAGGCCAATCGATACCGGTTTCCATCCTTTTACAACCGTTTCAATTTCAATTAAACCACCGCTAATTTCGTTTATGGTAAACCAGCCGTATTCGTAATACATGTTTTCGTTTAGCACCAAACGAATATCGCCCTCTTCTTTGGGCAGAATAATGCTGTTTAAATCGTTTCGCGAGTTTACTGCATCGAGAATACGATCGCGTTTATCGTCGAGGTTTTCCCAGCGTTCGTTAAAAGCACTGTCGTTGTTGTCGTGGTCCCAGCTAAATTTTAAGGCTACATCTTTGCGCTCGCCCACTTTCCACTCGCTTACCCGGTATTGCGACAAATCGAATGCCTGGCCTTTTAACACACCCTCGCGATCGATTATCTGCACCGTGCGGTTGTTGTTAAACCAAAAAAAGGTGTTGAAGGTATTCTGCACTCCCAGGAAAAACTTTTTTATATCGATATCGGGCACCAGGTCGTGAATATTAAATGCTGCCAAATCCCATGTTGATGCTGAAATGGCATCGAGATTCAGTTCCTCTTCGGTTTGGGTGAAGAAATTAAACAGTGCAAAGGTTTGTTCCTCGATAGTGGAAGTATCTTTCAGAATATTGTAATTGTGGTACAGGCACAATGTTTTCAGGTCGGCATCGAGTTTCAGAAAGTTGTCGGAAATATAAAACCGGTTTTTGCGCAGCAGCGTATCAAGCAGAGAGTGCAAAAACGGATAGGGCGAAACTACAGCAGCGCCATCGGTGTTGGCCGATGTAATTACCCCGCCGGTGTCGCTCTGGTTGACAAAAAAACCGGCAAGTGCTTCAAATTTATTGGTTAGCTCTTCAATATCGGTGCCATCGTCGCTTTCCACCATTTTGCCTTTGTCTTTCCAAAAACCACGGTTCATTAAGCGTAGTGTACACCAGCTGTCGGAATCGGGGTCGAACGTGGTTTTGTTTACAAAAGCGCAGGCATCGCCAAAATCTAATTCGGTGAGGTTTTTTTCGCGAAGTTCTTCGCCCAGTTTGCCCAGGTTGTTTTGTATCCAACCTTCAACAGTGCCCAATGCGTTGTTTACCACAAAATCGCCCTCGATTAATGGGAGGCCAAAGTGCAGCAGTTTTGCACCCGAAAAATGGCGGTCGTTTTGTTTGGCACGTTTGGTTACCCGGTTAGGGTTGCCCAGTGCTCCGCGGTTGCCTTCAACCGGCAAACTAATATCGGCAGCCAGCGGACCACGAATTTCGTTGAACAGGAAAAACGGGTTTTTAACCGATATACGACAGCTGAATTTTTGCCCCGTTAACAGTGGCTTATTGTTGATGGTAAGTGATAGCATAAAAAGTAAGTTTAAAAAACTACTCTGCTTTGTTAAAACATTTTGAGTTTGAGTTTGCCTGCTTTAATCCGTGGCTGTACGCCAAGCGTAACCGACAACGGATTGGTAAATTCCATGTAACCAATACGGTCGGCCAAATCGGTGCCGGTGTTGTTTTTCCACACTTCAACATATTTAATGTTTTCGGCTGCACCCGAGTCGGTACGTTCGCCAAACACTTCCTCTTCGGCATTTACGGCTTCGGCTTTGTTGTCGGTGTCGTTCCAGGTAATGGTCCATTTGGCGGCACTACGCGCCACGGCCACACCGTTTGCCACATAGCCGGTATAAGCGGCAGGGGTGCCCACTGTTTCGCGGTCGATGGCAACAGCATCGGTGCATAAACGAAGATACAGACTTCCGGCGGCTGCCGAAGCCAGAATACCTGCCGTGTCGCCAATTCCGGTAATGGGTTCGTTTTGGAACAGCAGTTCGAGGTGCTCTATGGCGTAATTTTTACTTGCATTCATATTAATTTGTATTTAAAGTTTATTCAGCGTTTTCGTAAAACGAACGGGCACCGGTTGTTAAAGCTGCCCATGCCGAGTTGTCGGTTACTTCGGGTATGCTTTCGCCGTTGCGGTATTTGGTGGTTTTTAAATTCTCGACAAACCAGCGTTTTTGGTTAATTACAATGGTATTGTAAGTGTTCCCATCGGCATCGGTGGCGGTGCCGGTTACCCCATCGGCTACGCCGGGTGCATCCTGCACACAGCGGATGCTTAAGCCGTGTTTTTCGTCGAGCCATTCGAGCACGGCATCGTCGGTGTCGTACGTAAGTTTTAGAGCGTTGTAAGTTGAAAACACAACCGTGTTGCCGTAAAATGTTCCTTCGGTGTTGGTGCCCCAGGCTTGTATGTAATATATACCGGGCGTAAGGCTCGAAATGGTTTCTTCGAAAGTAGTACCCAAAGTTGCAGGCACATTGGTGCTTAAGGTATCGGGCGCGGTTCCGTAACGGAAACCTACGGAGGTCATGGCACTTTGCCCGGTGTCTAAAATGGCACCCTGTACGGTTGCGTTGGCATCGTCGGAGCTGATAAGGGTGGTTTGAATAACGGGCTCCGGATCGGCTGTGGTTAAAGTGTCGAGCGTGAACTTAAAAACCATTGTGTCGGTTTCCCATGTATTTGTATGAACGTAGCCGGCATTATCTACAACTAATTCATTACAAGCCACGGTAAAACCGGTGCCGTTTAACTGAAAAGTAAAGATGCCTTCAGTTGCATATCCAAACGGAAGATTCGCTCCCCAACTTTCAATCTCAGAAATGTCGATAACAAGCGTATATTTTAGCGTCGCATTCGTTTGAATAATAATCTTACCCCCTACAATAAATAAACCATATAAACTTCGGTCGGTTAACGCAGTATCGTTGGCGGGTACAATAGTCTTTAAATATTTTATTTCAAGGGTTTGTTTGTTTATTGCCAAAAGGCCCCAATCATAACCTAATTGTTCAGCTATTGCACCTGTTCCCAATTCAGGCCCTAAAAACAAATACTGATTGTTTTGTACCATATCATCGGTACATCGTGGAATAGTAACATCGCCCACCGAAACCATATCGGCTTTTCTGATTTTTTGAACGTGGCACATATTAATCCCCAGGCTATCATCGTAACCGCTTAATGTGCTGGCTGGCGTCGATTGATTGCAGTATAAATAAAGATCGTCGGTTATAATCGAATGACAATAAACATTTTCGGTAGGGTGTAGCTGGTTAAAAGTACAAGTATCAACAATTGCCGCCGGAGGAATTACAACCGAATACGATCCATCATAACCGTATGAGGCAAACGATCCGGTTAACAACGAAACATCTAGTTTTGTTACGGTTAAACCGCTGGTCATATAAATATAATCGCCATCGGTGGCCAATGGTTCGCGGTGTGTTGAACTTGGCAAACCATCAAAAACCATATAATCAAGGTCGGCGGGGTTTATTCGTACTAAGTATGCCTGTGTATTTACCCAAAGAAAGCCGCCGGCCTGTATTATTTGGTCGTAGCCATAAGTTCGAAGTGTTTGGGCGGTTTTATTTTTAAAAATAGTTTGTTGTAAATAACTTGAATAATCAGTAACATCTATTTTAAAAATATCAGCTTCGCCCAATGTGGGGCTATTCCTTGCCGAGCCAAACACAAAACCATTGAATTGTATTAATCCATGATTATTATTGTGTGCCGGGCTATTGAGCACCCTGTAATTGGCGGCATCGGTTATATTAATAACGGTTGGCGTAATGGCCGCCGTAATATAAAACCTGCCGGTATATTCGCCGGAATCAATTTCAATTTCGTTAGCAATTTCGTTTACCTGAAAATAACATTGTTCACCTTCTTCAATATCGGTTTGATATTCCCAGGTAACACTATCGGTCTGGGTTAATTCTACCAAATAGGCAGGATCGCCAAAACCAGCGGCCGAGGGTGCAACATAGGCGGTTAATGTTTCGCCGCCCTCTAATGCTTCGGTAAGCGTTAAAACCAATTTTGCTTTTAAGTTCGTGCCTTCTACGGCGGCAAGAGAATTTATCTTGCCGGTCAATTGGTATTGGTACCCTAAATAACTATTGTCGCCGGCAATTAAATAAAAAGACCCGGCCCATTCAAAAAGCGTGTATTTATAATTTTCGGTAAGTGTGCCTAAGTTCGCCGCATCCCATTGGTTTGTTGTTCTGTTCCATTTGTAATGAAAAGCCGCATCTAATACCAGGTATAAATCTGCGCCATTGTAACCAACACCCAACATATTATATGCTCCTGTGTCGGCATCAAGCCCGGAGGTAATCCCTGAATCGGTTACCCATGCCGAACCATTCCAAATATAACCATCAGTAGTACCGGCAGAATTTCCCATAAGGCAATACATGGTCGAATCAATAAAGAAAACTCCCGGAATTGGATAAGTAGAAGTATAAGAAAGCCCGTTAACGATTGCGGTATCAGGTTCCCATTGCTGGCCTGTTTCGTTCCACTTCCAGCCTTGCGGGGTTGAAACTTTCTGTTCAATTAAATATAATTCGGAGTTGTAAGTAAAAACAGTAGCTTCCGCGTAGGCGTAGGGGGTTCCATTAAAGGTTTGAAACGGGGTGTTTGTTACCCAGGCTTCGGTTGTAACATTCCATTTAAAGGCGGTATTATCTCCGGCACTATATAAATACAGTTCACTATTATATGTAAATACAACGGGCCTGGCAAGGTTTGTGCCTGCGTATGGCAAGCCGTTAACTATTGCGGGATAGCCTGTAAATTGTCCCATAATCTAAAGTTTATTAATCCAAATTTTGTTACTCAGTAATTTATTGGCGAATTCGCCCAGTTCGTTACGGGTACCTGCCGGTATTGCGGCAAAGCCGTATTGGTTGGTTGCCCCGGTGTTGGGGTCTTCCCAAATGTCGGTTTCTTTTAGTTTACCACCGGCCACATCGGTTCCGCCCAGGTAGGTAAGCAAATCAACCACATCGGATAGCAGGGCTACCCGGTAACCGGTGGGTGCCAGGTTGCGCACATCGGCCACAGCTGCCTGGTTGTATAAAGCACCGTATTCGGCTGCGGGGTATTCCGAGCCGTAAAGTATGGTTGCGCCTGTTGTAATTCCTATCCGAATCATAAGCTGATTGTTTTAATAGAACACCTGTATTTCTTCGGTGGTATTGTCGGTGTGTTTAAATATTTTCACCAAAGCAACTGGGTTCCATCCGGCAGGGAAAAAGAAAGAGCCTATTGTTCCGTGCAATGTTTGAACCCGCAGCGTTGCCGCTTTTTTTAATACAACTCCAAAATGTTCTAAATCGGAACGTCTGTTATAATCTTTTACGCTTACATCAACAATTTCAAGATCAACTGCCTCCGAGTTGGACTGTTTCCCAAGTTTATTATGTTCTGACATGGTAGTATATTTTTTATTCGTTATTCAAATATCGGTTGGTGCTGGCTGTTTCGAAAGGACAAAAAACCAGTGTTACCTGTTGTCGATCCAAATTTTACCTTTCAGCAGTTTGTCGGCAAAAGCGCCCAGTTCGTTTCGTGTTCCGGCCGGCAGGGCTGCAAATCCTTTTTCGTTGGTTGCACCGGTATTTGGTGCGGTCCAAACGGTTGTGGCTTTTAGTTTACCACCGGCCACTGTTTCGCCGCCCAGGTAGGTGAGCAGATCAACTACATCGGTAAGACGTGCTACGCGGTAACCGGTTGGAGCCATGTTGCGCACATCTTCAATGGCTGGGAAGTTGTACAGTGTTCCGTAGTCGGCTACCGGGTAATCGGCCGAGTTGGCATCGCTTAATTCGGCTTCGCCTTCGAGTTCAATAATGGCTTCGCTTTCGAGGTTGGCACCTCCGTTTATTTCGGCTTCGCCATCCAGTTCAAATTCGGCATAATCGCCCAGTTCGGCATAATTGCTTAATTCGGCTTCGCCATCCAGTTCAAAGTCGGCAGTGGCTTCCAGGTTCAGGTAAGCCGATGTGTCGGCATCGCCTTCAATTACAAATTCGGCTTCGGCAGCAGCCATTTGGTTGTCGGCAAGTATGCAGCGCTCGAAACAGTAATGTATGTTTTTTACGTTGGCAGGCATACCCGCAAGCGCGGCTTCCAGAAAGTTGGTGGTGGGGTTTATGCTAAGGGTAAGCGTAACGGGCGAATCGGTAAGCACATTGCTTTGTTTGCTTTGTTTGTTGCCGGTATCGAGATGATCGAAGCCAAGTATGGCCTGCAGGTGGAATTTGCTGTCGTCGCTGGTATCGTGAATAAATACCTGCACTTTAAACTCGCCCAGGCGTTCGTTTAATAATTCGGCTTTCCAAACGGTGGTATAACTTTCTGATGTGGCTGCGGTAATGCTGTAATCGGCATATTTAAAACCACCCAAAAAGTTAAAAAACTGCTGGGTAAGCGTATCGCCTTCGTTTAATATTTCGTTTACCGTGGTGGTAACTATGTCGGCAATTTCGTCGCTAAGTTCGTTAACTACGTGCCCGGCATCAATTTCAAGTTCGAGCCCAAGAGATGTGCCGTGGCCAATCAGCTGTTTAACCATTCCGGGTTGCCAGTTGTAATCGTCGGCAATGGTGGTAATTAAACCGGGTACTGTTGGCGACAGCATATATGTTTTCCCGTCTTCAAACTGGGGGTCGGTAATTAAACCCTCGTTTCGGTACGAAAAAGTATTTGCATTGTGCACTTTAGAAACAACTCCGATTGTTTTTGCGTTTTCGAAATCGATTGCCCGTGCTTTTAAAAACAGGGATTCAACGCGGCGAATGGCAGTGCCCACGGCAAACCCGTGGCCAATTTGGCGAACCAGTGTATCTCTGTCGCCCCAAAACAGCCGGTCGATAAGTAACGACATGCGGTGGTCGCCCCGAAACATTCTTTTTAAATCGCGTTTACTTGCTGTCATACTAATACCGGTTTATGTGAGCTTCGGTAAATTCAACATCAAAATCGTGCAGGTTGTGGTTGATGGCTCCCAATACTTCTTCCGAGTTTTCGATGTTTACGGGTACCAGGTTGCCGTTAACATTAATCCATATCTGGCGGCTGAGTATTAAGTTGGGCAGTGCCAGTATTTCGTTGTAATTTTCTTTAAACCCAAAATTAACGGTCCACTTGCGGCGGCCGCTTTTTGCCGAAACAACCTGTGTGCGGTATTTGGTGGTGTCGGTGGTTTGGCTCATGCGCTGTGCAATAATGTGCTCGGCCGGATAATTGTCGGTTACTTTACCTGTAAACCAGTAAGGATCGACACCGCCGTATTTGCTGGTTGCAAAAATCTGCGTGTTAAATTCGTAATAGCTGTAATCGATGTTGTAGGTAAAATCGTTGCATACTTTTATTTCGCCGTTTACCAGGTAACAGGTGTAAGCCGTAACGGGGTTGGTGCCACTTACGTTAAGGCCAATGGTTGCCGGATCGACACAAAACTCGTAAATGCTTCCGGGATTAATGGTTACGGCCTGCGAAATGGTTCCGGTGGTTCCGTCCAACAGCGTATAGTCGGCTTTAAACGTAAGGCTTTGCGCTGCGGTTTCGGGTGTTATGTACCAGAGTTTTGCGGCAGAGGTTGGTGCAATTTTTACCCCGTTTACCAGTGCTGTTAACCATTTGCCGCCTGCAATAAAATCGTTGTACCAGTTGGTGCCGAGTTCGTTATATTGGTTTTTTTCGAGCTCCGATAAACCACCCTGCAGCACGGTTATTTTATAGGTGTTGCCATCCAGCGCGGCCCAGTTTTCCTGCCGTACCGAATTTGCATCGACATAACTTTCGCCAATATCGAGCTCAACTGTGCATGGAATATCGGTGTGCTCGGTTACCAGTGTGCCGCCTGTTGCCAAAAATGTGGGAACAAAACTGCGGTACAGCAAACCGGCTATATTAAACCATACATCGCCATTTGCATCGGGTATGTTTTCGCTGTCCTGCGGCATACCGTCGAGTTTACCATCGGCATTTAAAACGCGCAAAAGTACCCGGTAAAGGTCGCCCTGAATGGTATCGGTGTTTACTTTTACCCGCACTTCGGTACCTTGTAACTGCACTTCGCCGCCTGGTATTGTAATTGTTAAACTCATACTGCTAGTTTAAAATTTGTGTTTTATTTTTAAAGGGCAGAGCCTTCCTGCTGCCGGTCGTATTCTTCCTGTAACTGTTCAAATTTCTGGTAACTGATTTTCCATTCCAGCTTTTCGAGGCGCGAAATGGCCGCGTCGAATTTATCGATGTTTAGATTTTGCATAGTATCGGGTTGGGTGGCGGCGGGTTGTTGGGTGGTGGGTTGGGTGGTGTAGCCGCCGGTGTACATTTGCGGCAGGGTAGCCATTGGGTTTACACCAATTTGTTTGGTGCGCATGGCTTCAAAACCGGCAACTATTTGTGCAACGGCAGGGTTGGCCATTAGCTCTTGCGGCACTACATATTCGCCACGGTGTACAATTCCGGCAGGCTCGTATTTTCCTCCGGGACCGGTGTAACCACCTTCGGTAAAACCAGCAATTGTTTGAGCCGCAATTATAGCAGTATTTTGAACTGCCCGTTGTTTTGCCAAGGCTTGTTGAGCTGGCCCCCACACACTACCGGCAACACCAAAACTAACAGCATTCATTTCGGCAGTTGCCAAAGCAATTGCAGCCGATTCTTTTGCATGGTTTAACCAAACATGAGCGATGGCAAGTCCCTGGCTAAAAAGGAAAAGAGCTTTCCCTAAAGCCGATTCCTGGTCAACAATACCGGTAAGCGCATCAGCATACGATTGAGCAGTAGAAAGTCTTGTTTCAATTAACTGATATTCGGCATCGATTTGTTCTTTTCTTACGTTGTACGAATCGCGTATATATCTTCGCTCTGCAGCCAACAATGCAGACTGGTTGTCTCCGGCAAGTATTTTCTCTTTTTCGTATTGAGCCTGAATAAGTTCTAAGCGTGCATCGAAAAAAGCCTGTTGTTCCTCCAGTGTTGCAAAATTTTCGTCAATTGGAGTTGCAGCATCAACAAGGTTTTCAAAGTCGGAAATCTTCTTCCCCGATTTAATGTCGCGCATTTTCTGTTGGTGTTCTGCCTCTTTCTCCTCAATAATTCTGTTGATGGTTTCGTTTAAACTTACTTCGTCAGAAGAAAGAACTTTCTTGTCGATCAGGCGCTGTTCAAGTGCCGCTTTCTCTTTTTGCCAGCGATTGGTTTCTTCCTCTTCCTGCCTTGTAAATTCGTCTTTAATATTCGATGTACGGGCAACGGCATATTCCATTTCAGCTTCAAGCAGAAGATCCTTGATCCGCTTTTCGGCTTTTACCTGTAGCTCCAACGATTTATTTACGGTTTCCTGGTATTCCTTACTACCGGCATTATAAATTTTCAGTTTATCAGCGTTAAACTGCAGCTCGGCTTTCAGCAGCTCGTCGGAGTATTCATCTTCCGATGTTTTACCCTGCAGATGGTTTTGGCGAATTAATGCCTGTTTTTTATTGTAAGCGGCCTCAAGGGCTTCAATCTCTTTTTGTATCTTCTTATCAGATTTAGGTGTATTGGAATTGCCGGATGTTGTGCTTCCCTGCTCGTTATTATTATTAATGTCTGGTACCGGATCATCAGTAGAGTTATTAAACTGAATATTTAATTCATCGCGGTATTTATACAGATCTTTTAATTCTTTCTGTAATTTTTGTTCTTTCTGAATAGCTAACCCAAGTTTGGTATAAGGACCAAAAACATCGTAACTATCGGGTATGTCTTTTGTAGCATTGGCAGTTTCTAATTGCAATAACCTAAGCTGATCGAAAACTGAAGCACCGCTTTCCTGTAGTTCTTTTGCTTTTTCACCTAATCCACCAACATCTTTATTTATATAATCGTTAATTAGTTTTCTGCCTTTAAGTTCAAGTTCTCCACGTTTCAAACGCTGATCTCCTGCTTTTTGATTTGCCTTGGCTATCTCTTCTTCTTTCGATGCCAGGGCAATGCGGGTAATCATTGCTTCGTTGTATTTGTCAAGTGCTATTCGGGTCGTATCGGTTGCTTTACCTTCGTCGTTTAGTGTTTTAATTAAGTCGGGGGCTATCTTGGTTAACTCTTCAATTATGCGCTTGCGTTCCGATGCTTCAAGGTTTTCTTCGTACAAAGCAGTGGTAAGGGCATTTACATTTAACTTTTCTTCCATTAATGTTTTTGCCATTGGCACTTTTACCCATTCAGCAGTTTTGGCAACTACTTTTTCGAGCCATCCTAGCAGCGATGAATTAATGAATTTAGAATGTAAGTACTGCCCAACTTTTGCCACAGATCCGGCAAGGTTTTCGTTCTTAACATTGTACTCGTTGGTTAACGAGGTACCCTCTTTCATTGCAGTGTTCGCTAAATCCTGCTGCTCGCGAACCATTTTAGTATTGGCCGATAATACCGAAAGCACCTGCACAGCACGGGCACTGTCAATACCAAGTTCGTCGAGTTTGGCAGCCATAACGCTAAATCCTTCGTTATTGCCATTTAATCCTTCAAGCAATGTTAAAAAAGCCTCGTTGGCATCGGTTTGCAAAAGCTTGTAGAAAGCTTCCGAACTCATGCGGGCAATGCTGGCATATTTGGCATGGTCTTTAAACATATCGACCATAATTTTGCCCTGTGCAGTAGCGGCCATTTCCTGACTTTGCCCCAACTGATCGAGCGACGAGGCATAACCAACAATCTCGGCTGCCGATACTTTTGTTTGTCCGGCAATACCGCCCATTCTTTTCAGGTAGTCGATTAAATAAGGAGCCTGTGCGTTAGAGTTGGCCGATACTTCGTTAATGGCACTACCCACCTTGTTCATACTTTCTTTAAAATCAGTTCCGTATTGTCCACCAATTTTATATATCTCAACAAGCTTACCCACTTCCCTAATGGCAACCGAAGCTTCGCCGCCCAGGTCGTCGCCAAGTGCCACCTTTATCTTATTGGCAATTTCAACAAAATCAAAAATGTCTTTTTTCCCTTTTTTACCTAAACGTCCGGCTTCTTCGGCCAATGCTAATAATTCTTTGCGTGGAGTACGGGTATTAAATTGTTTGAAGTCGCCATACATATCGCGGACTTCTTTGCGGGTTAAGCCGGTTGTTTTCATAACATCGGCCAACGCATCGTCAAGGCCAACCAAGCCTTGTATCATTTGCTTTAACGAAAAAACGGCGCCTGTTATGGCTGCAATACCTGCAGTGGCCATAGCAAAGTATTTGTTGAATCCTTTTGAGAGTTTATCCCAAATACTGGTTGTTCCGCGTAAATCGTTATTGTGCTTCTGAATAATACCTTTCAGGTACTTTATTTTTTTGCCATGCTCGACATATTCCTTGCTACCTCTGGTCATGCGAGCCTGTTCGTTGGTCATTTTATACATTTCTTTCCGAATGGAAGAAATATCGTTACGAACCTCTTTGCCGTTTATGTATAAATTAATTCGTCTGTTGTATGAGCCTGACATGCTTTAGCTATTTACCCCGAGCTACTAGCTGCGAGTATTTTATGCTAAAGTAAAGGGCGGCTTTGCGCTTTGAAAGGACAAATTAGAAGATGGAAAAGTAAGACGAAAAGCACGAAGATGGAAGATGGAATAAAAAAATCAGTAGTTAATAAACACGTTACCATGTGTATTATCTGCATCGGTTTCGAGCACCCTGTATTTTAATATATTGTTGTTTTTCGAGAAAACGGTTATTGAAGTATTCGGAATACCAACTATCGGATTATCAGAAGTACCTATCTCTAAACTTGTGGTTGTGGTCCAATTATTGAATGATACCGAGTAGGCATGCTTCCAACCATCTGGTTCGCTCGCTCCGGCATTAAAAGTATGCTGGCTAAAATCTAAGCTGATTTTCGTTTCAGTTTCGGCTTGCAGTGGCAAATTAAAAGGTTCTCCATATTTCCCGGGTAATACAGACGAATTCTCTCCATCAAAGAAACCAATTTTTCCTTTTTGCATAGAAATAATTGCAGTACCTGAGTTGTTCGAATAGTCGATATCATATACTTTAATTTTAACAACAATATCCTGCTTAGGCACCAGGCACATTGATGATTTTGGACATTTAAATTCAGCATTGGTCTTTGTGCCCAATGATGCTTCGATAGCAAAACTATAGTCAGGAGATCCCCATTCTATTGCAACAAGATGGCCCCATCCTGTTTCTTCTGCGTATTGATTGAAATTGTAATTCGAAAAATCAAGTGATAATGTATATTCCTGATCCTTTTTTAATGCAAACGAATAAAACGTATCGTCTTGTGCACTTAGCGAAAAAGTACCCGTTTCTTTTGGAAGCGGTTCAATGGATTCTTGCTTCTCATCGTTACAAGCTATTAACAAAAAAGGAAGTGCAATAAGGATTAACACTAATCGTTTCATTTTTGGTTTTTTAAAGGTTACTAATAATAACAATACCGAACAATAGTTCGACAGCCCTTAAAAGTAAGGTAATTATGATTAATATCAAAACAACTATCCAACCCATTTTAAAACGTAACTTATTGCCGGGCTCGT
Source organism: Draconibacterium aestuarii (assembly GCA_026671195.1). Taxonomy (GTDB): domain Bacteria; phylum Bacteroidota; class Bacteroidia; order Bacteroidales; family Prolixibacteraceae; genus Draconibacterium; species Draconibacterium aestuarii. The sequence continues at coordinate 108,421 of JAPOHD010000013.1, forward strand.
AATTATTCATAGTTAAATATACAAAAAAGCCTGCAGTAAACAGCTGCAGGCTTTTACATGGCGGTCTGTCGTTACCAGGCAGCGGTTTCGTTTTGCAGTAACACTACAAAGTTCCGGCACCAATATTTTTGTATTAATTAATTTTCATGCGGGTGGCATTAACAGCGGCATTGGCATTGTGTTCGGCAATGCGGTTGGCCAGCTCGGGTATGTGTTTTTCCAATACCGGGTTAAACCATTCAAAGGCGGTGCGCTCGTTGCCAACACCGTGGCCGCGGCTTACTCCTTTATGTACAAATACACCGTGCCTTTCAAACTGAAAGGTTATGGAGTAAATTTCGCCAAACTCTTTTCGGGTGCGGCTGGTAATACTTTTGTGCAGTTTTTTTTCTGTTCGCCCGGGGCGCTGTACAAAACTCTTTTCTTTTCCATCGGGAAACTGCCTGGCATTGGCTTTTAACTGGGTGCGCACTTTGGGTATCCATTGCTGTACTATTTCGTTTTGCTCTTCTACATTATAATACACCGTAGTTTGTAAGGGCACCGGTGCTCGGCCTACAAAACTGCCACCTCTAAAATATTCCGGATTGTTGCTAAATATACCCATTGAAGAAAGTTATCAGTATTCAGTGTTCAGTTTATTCGTTCCATCGGCTTGGATCCACATCGTTGCTCATTGCGCTGTTAATGGTAAACAGGTAGCGTATGCCAACCGTTTTCGAAATTTCATTCAGTATTAAGGTGGCTTTTACACTGTTAAAGTCGAAATTGTTTACCACCGAAATTACAGGATCGCGTTTGTCGGCTTTTATTTTTAAAAGCAGATCGTCGCCAATTTCTTCCAGCTCGTCCCACTTTTGGTGTATGGCTGCAAAATCGCTCATATCGCTTATATGGTCGAGTAGTATAAAACCACCTTCGCGGTTTTTAACCAGGTTGTCGCTGCGGTTATCGGTAAAATCATAACTAAACCCTTCCAATGCTAAAAAAGGGTAGGCCGTATCGCTGCGCATGGTTCCGGCCAGTACTTCGTCAATTTCCATACGGAAAAAATGTTTCTCGCTTTCGCTGTGCAATATGCTTTTGTGTTTGGTTGCCAGGTTGCTGAAGTAAGCAATAAGGTTACTGAATTTTGCCATTATTTTTTACGTTTAATGTTTTCTTTAATACGTTGTGTAATGTAACGCAGGGCAGTGTGCACGGGTAAATTCGAGTATTTCTCTTCGTGTGCCAGATCGTCGCCACGCAGGTTCTCAAATATTTTAGCCCATGCCATTGGGTCGTAAGTTGGGGGTTCCTGTTTTTTCGATTCCGGCGTTTCTTCCGGTTCAGGAAAAACAAGCGGGTAACTTTTAACCAGCCATTTTTTTACCAGCAGGTAATTAATTACAAGAGCTTCTTTTACATCGGGTTTAAGTTTGGCCATTACCGGAGCATTCTGCTCAATACAATCTTCGGTAAACTGCTTGCGGTTGCGCAATAATAGTGCTGCCAAAAAGCGGTGCAATTCATCTGCACTTTGCTCGTGCTGGTAGCTGCCAAACAAACTATCTACAAAAATAAACTGGCCAAAGCTCATTCCTTTTAGTTTGGGCTTGGGTGCATAGTATTTTACCAAACCCACTGTTACCTGCTTAATAACAAAAGTATTGTGCAAGGTACTGGTACTTAAAAAACCAAGTTGTTCGCTTAGTTGAAACCGCTGGTAATTATCGAGGCGTTTTATTACCCATTTCCGAATACCGGTAAGTGCAGCAATAAAGGCAACATCGCCTATGCTGTTGTTGGCAGCACAACCCAAAGCAACAATTTGTTTTGGTGTTGTTTCGTCCCAGCTTTCCGGAATAGCTCCTTTGGCCGAAAATGCCAGCTTTAACCAGCCAACAGGGTAATATTTTATTTTTATCTGTTTCATAAATTGTCAATATCAGGTAAGTCTATTGTTTGGCCCTTCAGGCTGTGCCAACAGTCGTTCAGGTATTGAATTCTTCCGTTTTTAATAAATGAATGACACCTTCTTCCGGGAGTAAAATTCTGAAGCAACGAAGGAGTAACAGTAGGATTGTTCAAATCCATATTAAAACCGTGGTTGCCACCATCGGATCTTAATGCAAAAGCATGTTCGTAGCCACACCCTTTGCAAAAATATAGGTATTGATCGTGGTGGTATTGCTTACCTGTTGAAGGATCAATGTTTTCAACCTTTTTTATTTTGGCCATACTTTTTGTTTTATTTCATTGACAACTGTTCATCAACGTAATCGGCTACTTTGTTCTGTGCTTGCTCGAGCAAACAAACGGCTTCGGTTAATCGTTCGTCGGCGGCCATCTTTTCAACTACCTGCATGGCATCGTAAATTGATTTTTCTGCAGGAGTAAGTAAATCGAGCCGTATGCGGCGTGTAGATGTTTTTCCCATTTTATTTTTGTTACAAATTTGATTCATCGTTTATTAAAACCAGTTAGATGCTCAATGGGTGTCGGTGGCGACGCGCCACTATGCCCAAAACGTTTTTTTATCGGTATTGTCACGGTTCGGGATACGGCCAATTTGCCCGTTGTACTCTTCCCATTTTTCAATTAGTTCGGCTTTTAGTGCTTCCAGGTAACCGGCCGCTTTCATACGTTCGTTACCCACACGGCGGGCAACCACCTCTTCGGTGCTGGGGCCTTTAATTTTATTGCCCGGGTAGGTGGCGTTGGTTTTCCTGAAATACAAACCTTTGTCGCCCAGTATGCCACCCGTTTCTTCCATAAGCAAAGCAGCTGCCAGGTAAATAAGCGGTTTGCGTATGTAAGGCAGCAATGCCAGTACTGCAGCCGATGGGGCATCCTTTACCATTTCGGTTTTAACCGTATTGTAAATGGTTTCGCCCAGTATGGGTTTTATGTCGGTATCTTCGGCATAGGCAAAATGTGGTTTAAGTGCCAGAAAAATTAAGCGGCTGCCAAACAGGTTGTAAGGTATTTTTTCAACTTCGGCCAGTGTAGGCAGAAAACTTTGTTTAAGTACAGTGTAGTTTTCGTGCAGCTTAAATTCGTTAAAGTAGGCAATGTTGCTTTCCATAAATACCAGCACATCGTCGAGGGTATTAAAACCACTGTCGGAGAAATACTCGCGCAGGTTATCTTCCTGGTACTTGTACAAACCTTTGGAGCGTTCGCTCTCTACACGCTGAAAACCTGCGTCGGAAATACTGGCGTTTAAAAAATCGAAGCCGATAAAATAAGCCAGGTGTATGGTGGCATGCTGCACTTTTCCCAACAGTTCTTTGGTGGCAATTTGTGCATCGTTAGGTTCGACCGGGTATTCGGCCTCATAAAACTCCTGCAGCTCGTCGTACATGGGTGTACCCAACAAAGGTTTTATGTACTTGTTTTCGGCGTTGGCAATGTGTGGCTTTAGCCGGTCAAAATCGTTACCCACACCTATGGGTAAAAACTCTTTTATTTCGGTAATGGTTTTAAATAGCATTAGCTTAAAGTTTTAGTGGTTCCACTTCCGGTATCGAGCGTAGTAAGTATGGTATTGCGAAATCGCCATTCCACATCTTCGGGTGCGCCGTTAAAGCGTACAAAGGTTTCAAGCGGGTCGAGCAGGTTTTGGCGGTCGAGCCATGCATTGGCAATGTTTACCAAAAAGGCTTCGCGTATGTTGCTGCCGCCCTGGTTGCCTGCGTAAGTTCCACCGGGCATTCCGGCACCCAATACATTGGGGTTTATCATCAGGCTAAACAGTATTTCGCTGTTGGCTGCTGCCGAACTAATCAGATCCTGCTCGCTGCTGAGTTTATTTTCGAGCGGTTTAATAATCCACTGCTCTTCTACTTTGCCCTGCTGGTTAAGTTCGAACATGGTAAAAATAGGTTTGTTGGCATTGGCAGTACCACACAGGTTTTCTTCTATTTCGTCCATGTAGGCGTTAATGGCATCTTCGCGGTCTTTAACCGAAGCAAACGATTTTTCGGGAAATTTTTTATCCCAAAAAGCATAGGGTATTTGTATGTGCCATTTCCAGGTAATTTGGTTTTCGTAAGCCTTTTGCAAAAACGCAGGAATTTTTTGGGCAATATCAACCCATCCTGCGGTATAGGCACTGTACCAAACCGGACTGCTGTAGTATTCGTTATTGCTCCAGCTGTCGCGTATTACCTGTATAAAACTGCGGCCTGCTGTTTGGCGTCCCCATCGGCGGCGTTGCAAATCGGCTGCGGGGTCGTATTCGTCTAACACATCGTACACCGAGTATTCGTTTTTTGCTGCAGGGGTATCGGGCCATTTCCCCGACACAACACATTTTTCGATGGTGCCCATACTGTTGGCCACACTAAGGCGGCTGTATTTGGCATTAACGGTATTTATACCTACCAGCTTGCTGCCATCGGCATTGGGTAACAACTGGGCAAAGGCAGGACCAAATTTTAAATAATCGCGGGTAGCTTTTTCGAGGTAACGGCGTACCATGCGGCTTTTACCAAAGTTGCGCAGCTTAACATCGTCAACCACTTTTAATTGCTCGTTGCCATCGTTGTCGTAGCCCGTTATCTGCACCGGAAAAATACCCTGACCAATGGTAAAGTTGCGGGTAAATTTTAAACCGCTGTTTAGTACTCCCACCGAGTTAATGGTGGTATCGGCATCGGTCGGAAAACGGTTGCCGGTACCCCAGTCCGATATTTCAATACCTTCTAAAAGTGTTTTATCGGGGTCGTCGTTTTTGGGCTCGGCTGTTTTTTTAGGCTTAGGCGCCGGAGCTCCTGTTGTGCTAAGGTAAACTCCGCGGTTGCCAAAGGCTACCAGTGGTACTCCTTTGTTGTTAAATTCTGCTTGTGCCATTATAGTGTTACTTTCATGTTATTCCACTCAACAATTGCATCAATATTCACCGGGGTAGGGTGCCCAATGCTGTCGCCGTTGCGGTCGATGGGCAATACACCACGCAGGCGGTTTTCGCTCATGTTCTGGCGCAAACCACAGGCAACGGCAAAGGGCATAAATACCAGCTCGCCATTGGCTTTAATAAATTTTATACTGAAAACCGTTTGTTTGCCTGCAGGAGTTTCTTTAATGTCGAACTCGCGAAGCATCAGGTTTCGGCGTATGGTTTGTGCCATAATTTTAAATTAGCCGGAAGTCGGAATACCGAAGTCCGAAGATTATACTGCTAAAGTAAATGGCGGGGGAGTGGATTTAAAGGACAGAAAGAAAGTGGTCAGTGGTTCGGTTGCAGTAACCAGAGAAAGCAAAGGATGGCATCTTTATATACAGCGTGTATAAAAATGCCATCCTTAAATAAATCGCTTGCATTTTTCGGATGAGCGATTAATAACTTTGCCGCCGAATTTTGGAGTGTGTTATTCTATTGCATCTATAATTTCAATAAAATAGGAGGTTGGTTGAATAATTGTAAATCCTTGTTCGAGAAAATCAATTTGTTCAGGGTTCGGATTTTTCATTTTGCCACTAACCAATCCAATAACTTTCCATTCTTTATCCTTGTAATCAAACATTAATGCAGGTCCTCCGGAAAAACCTTTATTATTTACAATGTCAGTCAAAATAACATCTGAAAATTTTTCATCCGATATGATTGCAGATAAAACACCTTGTTTTACAACTGGAAATGGTTTTTTTGAAAGTTTTGGGGCATTGATTCTAAGATTATTAGGAAACCCAAGTATAAAAAGCTTTTGTGATAATATCACACCTTGAGAAACAATTATACCTGTTTGCATATAATGATTGATTTTTATTACTGCTACATCGACATATTTATTTGGATGGAAGTACACTTTTAGCTGGTCGGAATGCCAGGAATCATTATAAAAAAAATCAAATAATTGAGTTTCACCATTTGGAATATTGGAATCAAATAAATGCTTTGCAGTTACAATGTAGCTTTCATTGTTATGATTGAAAAAAAATCCGGTACAAACATTATACCTGTTGGTTCCAGACTTTACCCGAAGCATAATCGTAGAATTCAGGGCTTTCGATGAAATTGCAATATCAGAAGATTGTGCTGATAAAGATAAAGATGAAATGTAGAGGCTAAAAACAAGTAGAAATAATTTTTTCATTGTATTTATTTTTAATTTTCACTCAAAGATACAACCAGAAATGGTGCACATTTAAGCATGTTGATATAAAGTGGATATAAAGTTAACGACCAAAAAAAGTCCGTCAACTGACGGACCTATTTTAAAACTCAAACAACAATCCTTGTTTTGGAGTTGCGCTTACCTGTGCAGGTATTTCAATAACCGGGAGAGGTGTTTGGGGTTTCTGTGTTTCTTCCGGCAGCTTTAGGTGGATGTAACTTTCGCGCTCGGTAATCTGCCGAATGCGGTGGATCCCTTTAACAGTAGGTTCTATTACCCATCCACCGTAATACTGGTTACTTAGCGAATTCATCCATGCCACTTCGCCATACATGCAGTTTAGGTACATGTTTATGCAGGTCATTCGGGCACAATTAATATCGGTGTCGGCGCCGTAAAACTTTGCAAAGCGGCTAATTTTAGCCATTCCCATCAGCATTCGTCCACTTCCGCAGGCAGGATCGAGCACCCGCTGCAAAGGCCGTACAGGTTGGTTCATACAAGCCATCATATCGCAAATGGGTTGCGGGGTAAAAAACTGGCCGTTGTAGCCGTGGCTTATGTTCTCTTCAAAAAACTTACCCAACACATCAACCATTCCGGTTCCGTCGCCGGTCATTTCAATTACCAGCGCTCCCAAAGCCTCGCTTAGTTTGTAGGCTTCGGGTTTTTCGTATTTGTTAATAATATCGAGGTATTCGGCCTCTTTGGCTCCCATCGAAAAAGCACAAATAACCAGTGCCATAAAATCGGAGAATACATGTTGTATGCCGTGGCGTCGTGCCAGTTGTTCCATCAGTTGCGAAAAAGTTTGTTTTGCAGTTTTCATAACAGGTTAGTGTTTGATTATTTCTATTGTTTTATCGGAAGCAGTAGCGCAAGCATCACAAATGCGGCAATTGTTTTTACATTGAATTTCTCCACTATTAGAAAATTGAGTTACAACTCTAATTTCGTTAGTGACTTTAAAGTGATTGCCGTTAACTGTTGCAACCTTGGACAGCGAATGAAAATCGAGGTCTGGTCGGGCAGTATATCCATACACTACGAGCGAGTTATTTTTAAGTATCTCAGAGACAATGGTCAATTTATCCACGTCAGACTGAGTTCTGAAATCGCCTGATTCAGAAAATCTAAATTTTGAAATATGATGCTTTTTAGTACATATTTCCAGCAAGAACAATTTTGCAAGTTGTTCGCCATTTAGCAAGTCGAAAAGCTCAGTTTGTTTTCTCCGATATGGAAGAACACCCGGGTAGCGTTTCTCTGTTTTCCGGGCATAACAATGAGCGACATGATTACAGAATTTTTTTGCGGGGCAATCATTAGCTGACGTAATGTTGAAGATTGCAGTAGTTGAAGGAAGTTTTAAATTTCCGAACGATAAGAACATAATTTATTATTGCCCCTGCCCTGGGGACTTATTTTGGCTGGTCTGGCGCGCCAATTAAATTTTGGCTACCAGGTATTGAGATGCAGCGGATTAGGTCAATGGGGTGCATGTCTGGTTTTGGCAGAACTGTTTTGGACAAAATGTGTCGGGACAAAAGCTGACCAAACACGAAGTGCGGCCACCACGAAAAGTGGGCGCCCCTTTACCGTTCCGCTGAGCGATTAATAACTTTGCCCGAATTTAATGGAGTAGTAGTAGCTATTATTACGACAAAAAAAAAGGAGCCGAAGCTCCCGGGTACTACATAAGTCCTTCGTCGGCCATTGACAAATAACTTTCGGAAGTAATTATAAGATGATCGAGTAAGGATATGTCGAGTAAGGTTGATGCTTTCTTTATTTTCTCGGTAATGCGTATATCGGCTTCGCTGGCTTTAAGGGTGCCGCTCGGATGGTTGTGCAAACATATTATACTCGATGCATTGGCTTTTAATGCTGCCTGCAGTATAACTTTAACATCTACCACCGTACCCGACTGGCCTCCGGTCGAAATGTTTCTGATACCAAGTATCTTGTTTCCCCGCGAAAGCAGCAGTACTGCAAAATTTTCAATGTAATCAATGTCGGTCCATAAGGGTAAAACGTGTGTGTAAGCATCGTTCGAGCAAGTAACTTTTACCTGTTCGCTTGGTTTTACTTTGTGCGAATACGAAATTTTAATTTCAGCAATTGTTTGATTGAATAAATCCATAAATATGGCCCCTGCCCTGGGGACTTGTTTTGGCTGGTCTGGCGCGCCAATTAAATTTTGGCGTACCACAATTGAGCTGCAGCGGATTAATGCAAGTATTTTGCATTACACTGCTGCCAATCGGCTTGCGTGTTCCGCTTAGCGATTAATAACTTTGCCCGAATTTAATGGAGTGTGTGCCAGGTTGGAATAACCTGTGGAATTTTTGCAGTTTCATCAAACGATAATAACCTTTCTCTCATTAGTGGTTTGTCGCTAAAATGACGCGAAATTTCTATGGTTTTAAAAAAGAATTCTTCCCAATCCTTATAATAATAACTCTGGATTGCCACACAGTTTTTATGTTCAAAAACCGATTTTAATAAGGTTCGATCAGATAATCCGCATGAATGACCAAGAATACTAACTTCGAACCGATCTTTTTCCAGGTATCCCAAGAGGTTGTGATAATTAGAAGTTTTAGGATATTTGAATGATTTAATCATCCGCAAAAGATCAGGATTATTCTGATTTTCGAAAGTTTTATATTCATCACCGGTATCGTCGCCATAACCAAAAATAATCGGATTGGTAGGCGAATCTACAGAGCCATGAATAGGAATAATCCGAACTTCCAAAATTTCATTCTCACCCCGAAACAGTTCTACAAACTTCTTTACTGTATTAGTATAATTAAAATTGAGATAGAGTATCGACTCAGGTGGATTATTGCCAGCGTGATCCTTAATATTTTTTCTTCTGTTTTCTGGCAAAGATTCACAAATTTGTTCCGCTAAAGTGTAAAACCTTTCAATATAATCAGGCGGGCGGTTATTTTGTTGTTCAATAATAAATAATTGAAGACCTTTGGCAAGAATATCCATACATTCATTAGTCGCTTTTACCATTGAATGATACCCTTCAGGAGTGTCTAAAAATGCACGTTTTAATTCGTCGTAGTAGGCTTGCTCAATATCAACCCATCTCGAATTAGAGTACTCTGTTAATATTTTTTCGAAGAAATAGTTCTTTATATCCATTTTCAGAAAAGAGACTAAATCACTATGTAAATCTTTAATAGTTTTTTTTGAATTAAAATAGTCTGGACGTACTCTGTAATGTGACGAATTTTCAAATGTAAAAAGTTTGTTGGTTGTATTAGGATCCTGTATATACTTTTTTGCTTCAGCCTTTAAATAATGCAGAATAAATTCGGAATACGTTGTATTGAGGCCAAGAGCGAGATCGAATCCGTTACCTACTATTACTAATCTGTTATACGCTTTATTGGTGGTAGTCATAAGTTGTGATCTATTGTTCAGCAAAAGTAAAAAAAATAGTACACAACCGAAGCTATGCACTATAGGGTTTTAAGGTGTTGGCTGCTAACTGTAGCAGCTTTTAAACTGTTCGTATTCAAAAGCAATAAGTTTTGTTTCGAGGGTTTCGCTGGCACCAGGGAAGTAGGTAGTTTCAAGATAAGTTACAAAAGCATCCCAAAGGTTTGCTTTTTCGTTTTGTTTGTTGCTGTTGTTTTGTAAATACGATTTCATGATGTTAATATTTTAATTGTTGGGCAACATCAACATCGCTGTAAAACCTTACACGCCATGGAGGAACTTACTGGCAAATCCATTGCAATAAGGTTAAGCGATAGTTTCGCACCTACACTTAAAATATAAGTGAAATGAAATTTTTCCCGCCAACAGCTATTAAACGGAAAACTTATTTGATCGGGTTTTGATTATAACCCTACTCCGAAAGCTTAAGTGATTGAGGAACAGTAAAAAACTTATTTGATTGGAAAATTAACTTATAGGTTAACTTTTGGCAGCAACACCCAAAACGGACCGGCATCGGTATACGAAAAAGTAAACCCGGCTTCTTTTAGTGCAGCAGCCACCAGCTCTTTGTTTACCGTGCAAATACTTTCCATCTCTTCAATAACATCGGTCGAGCTTTTTAACTCAACACCCGGCATTCCAAGTCTGGCCGGAGAGTATTGTTCTATAAATGCGGAAATTAAATCGTCGGTAAGGGTTGGCGTGGGTGCAGAACTCTGTTCTGTCGAATCCTTTTTTTCTTCCTCCATAACTGGTATGTTTAATAGAAAAACCCGGCAGCTATTAGTCGCCAGACCATTACAAGTGAACACGAGTACACTCGTTGCGCTGCCGGGAAAAATCTTCCCAAGAGCGTAAACGTGTTCTAAAATGATCTGGCGATACAAAGGTAACATAAACCTACGACCAAAAAAAATGCCCCGGTTCAACCGAAGCAAATTTTTCGTTTTTAATTTTCTTCTTCGCGTGTACTTACGTAAGCAGTGTGAGTGCGTTTAAAATCATCGGGCTTTTGCATTTTAGCAACTTCAAAAGTTATATACTCTTCGCCTTCGTACTCATGTTTGTGTTTCAAAACTTCTGTCATTTTCAGAGTTACTTTCACAATGTCAAGTTTTTTACCCGCTTTTGTTTTTACTTCTTTTCCTTTTCCGATGTAATTTTTTTTGAATGATTTCATGATAAATATTTTTAAAGTTAAAATTGTGCAGATACCAGGTGCTTAGAAAAGATACAGGCAATGGAGGAATTCGCCGAAGCAAATCCATTGATCGAACGGAGTGGTTATCTGTTAAGCATCCATCTTAGCAGAACTTTTCACAAAAAAATATCATGAGGTCCCATTCAGTAATCCGGAAAAGGAATTTTGAAAACAAAGCAAACTTGCATATATGCAAACCCACCGGCGAAAATACAAGTTCACAAACATTTACACGGGCAAAACCTTGAAGTGCTGCAAAAACCGTAAACAACAATTCACTGCTGTAAACACACAAGCAATAAAACCGGATCATCGGGTAACCGGAACCGATCAATGGGAGTAGGGCTTTCCCTTCGGTTTTCTCTTTTGGTTCTTTTATCTGTAACCGCCTTTCCAACAGAGAAAAGAACACCAGCGAGTTTTGGGTCCGTCTGTGACGGAGGGCCCCAAAATGTACCATCCGCAGAATAAGGATGGGCGCCGCCTCTTTTTTGCCCACTTTTTTCAAGCGAGAAAAAAGTGCCCGGAATGCATTTGCCTATTGTCATCTATTTTAGATCAACATTCTAAAAATCAACAACCAACAAAGGAAATTCTTAAAAACTACGTTTTTATGCCTCGAACCTTGCCAAGCCCGCCCTATCTCGAGAGGCACCCGAGAGGGCAGAAAAGCAGGATATATGACACGACACACAGCGACACACAACACGACACACAGAAGCTTAGAGCGCGAGGCAAGTCCTAATCCATCAGGTGCAGAACGTAGTGAGGCGTCTGATACCTTATCTAAGTCCTTGCTTACTGTATTCAGTTAGCAAGGACGTTTTATAGTCTTGGATTTACAAATGTAGATGTGTAATTGTGCAATGTGCCACTGTATTTAGTCCACATGCGTTTATCGGCAGCATCGCCAAAGTGAGTGGCTTCTTCAGGTAGAATCTTCTTGCTGCGCTCGGAGCTCTTGTCCTTATCGAACTTTCCATTCTTCTCGATAAGTTTTGTATTGTTCATTGATATCAATGTGAACTTACAGTTCTTGCCATTGAATATTGGCTTCGGGAACCTAGGATCATTACCCTTTAACATGTTCATCCATAACAAATACTTCTCATGCTGTGGTGGTTCCATACCTCTGTGGGACTTGGGAACTACAGTCCAACCATTGTAGTCGAAGCGTTCAATGGCCTGAGCATTGTACGATTGCGAGTTCCTGGCATTTGGCTGGCGATGGTCACCATACTTATCTCGATAGAAGTCAACTTGTCGCGTAGCATGGTAACGATAGTAATTACAGAACTGATCCACCAGCTCCTCAATCATTACCCTTGGCGTTTCATCAGGTTTATTAAAGAATTCGTTTATAAAACAATCAACGGGTTCAATAATTTTAGTGGCAAAATTAAAGTTGCGCTCTTGTCCTACTGACATAAGGTTTATTTTGGCTCCCCAGTCAAAAACAACCTCCAACGGCTTACCCGGATCACAATCCAAATCAAATCGGCTATCAGGAGTTTCAAGCGTTTCAGCATCCCAGTTACTGTCTTCGGCAACGCCACGAATGTAATCATCATTATAAGCATCGTAGTAAATGTGCTTTTGCGGATCTAAATGATAATAACAATCCTCAACCTTATCGATCACCCAGTTCAGGATCTCAATCATAAAGGTAAGTAACGATTGCTTTTTGTATTCTCGAGTTATGTACGAAAGTCCAAGGTTTTCAAGGTTATCAAAAGCATTGGCCAGCGTAAACAAAAGGCCATCTTTCGAAACAAAAGGGACAATCTGACGTTTCAGCCTGACTATTTCATTCCATATTTCTTTAAACAAACGTATATCTTCATTCAGTTTGGCTTCAATAAGCTGTAATTGCATTTTAACCACGCGGTTCCAAATGTCAAAAAGCAAAATACCGGCTTCCTGTTCGTAGTATTTACCAAAATCAAGCAACCAACGCTGGTCCTGACTGTAAGGCATACTCGAAACATACCTGAATCCATGATGCATAGGGACAGGATCTGAAGTTAGTTTCCCAAAATACTCTTCATTCCCGCGGTTGGCTGGCGAAACTTCTTCGTCGTAACGTTCTTTATTCAGCGTTAAGGCTTCATCTACAATTTCTCTGTCGAGGTTCGGACCACGACTCGATCCTTCGCGTTCTTGCGATAGCATTAAAAATCCTGTTCCGTTCGAAAACGATATAAAGTTGTCAAATTTGGTTACCGGCTCATGTGGCGATAGCCAGCCTTTAGGAGGTTTCCCGGTAATTTTGTAGTCCTTATCTTTTTCGTAGCCCAGTTTTGCAAGCAGTTTTAACGACGATGGCAACGTTCGCGTATAAACCTGTCCGTAAGTTCTTCCGGTAATGGCAGTAATACTGCGCGGCATTTGGCGCACAATATCATTCATCTCCCATCCAATTTTAAACGATTTTCCGGTACCACGCCCTTCAATGTTTACCTGGTTCTTGGGTTGGTTAATGGCCGAAACCATTTGTGGAGAATTTAACTTTACAACTTCGTTTATCATGATTCCATTATTTCAGCTGCGCCCTGGTCGTCAATTTCGTTTCCACCAAACAAAATACGGTTCAGCTCCTGCAGCGATTCTTTGGGCAGGTTCTTTATCTGGTTAAAATCGATCGAAACATTCTCATTGTTCACATTCACCATTAAATAGAAGTTGTGCTTCTCGTTTCGTTTCGGATCGGGCAGATCTTCGGGTTTTTCGCCAATGGCTTTCAGCAGGTTGGCATGTTCCATGGCAATTACACGTTTGTACTGGTAACTGTCTTTTCCCGAGTCGCGGCACTTCTCAATGTTTTTCACAATGTCCTCAATTATCCAGCTCTTCCAAAAGTCGTAATCAAACTCGTGCATGCTGTTATAAACCTTCCGCGCCAGACGTGCATCGCGGTAAGCTGTTGTATCGCTTATTTCCGGAAACTTGGTTTTATGCAAGGCTACTGCTTGTTTGGCGCTTGGGTAGCGGTCCAGTAATTTGCTCATCGAAACTACTCGTTCCAACAGCTTCTGGTGTTCGGCTGGTAATGGCGAATGTTCAGGATCCAGAATATGGGCCATTATCAACTCGTGTTTCTGATCGGTAAGTGCTTTTCGTGCCATTATAGTGTTCTGTTTCTAAATTCCAACATGGTATTTTGTGCAGGATTACTGCCATTAAGCGAAGCCTGTTTTATTGCCGTGCGCAATTCAACTTCTGTTTTTAAACGGCCTCTGTGGTACGCCAAATAAACAGGATCCTCTTTTTCGTATTTCAAAACATGCTCAAAATCTTCAACTTGGTGCAGCGGAATATCAAGGTTTATCATTATATCTTCAACCTCGAAAAACAGTCCTGCCATTACGCTAAGTTCTTCAAGTTGTTCCTCGTTTAAATTCATTTTCAAGGGCTTTTAAATCAAATTCAAAAATAGTTGGGTCGGTAAAAATGGTGCCGCGCTCCATTTTGGGGTTATCGGTTGCGTTCTGACTGGTAACTACCGATATTTTCCAATCGTTGTTCCATAGCAGGGCAACTTTGGCATGTATGCTCGAGCAACGGTAATCAAACACTGTACTGAGCATCTGGAACGGTTTCGGGCTCATAGAGCGAACGCGGTTATCTATTAAAACCCTGAACGAAAGTAGTTCCTGTTGCTCAATCCGCTTCAGCACTGTTTCAATGCTTTTCTGACTAATCGAGTACGAGGTCATAAAGCAATGAACAGGGCCGGTTTGTTTAATAATGTATAGTATTAATCTAACCAGGTTAAAATTACCGTAGCTGTAGTAATGTATTGTTTTGCCCTGCTCCAGTTTACCGATAACCCGGGTTACAAGCTGGTCGGGTGCATCCGCAAAAATACCCGCACCGTTTTCCGTAGTTAGTCCGGCAGCTTGTTGCCCTTCCGTCTCGGGTTGCACTACCGGCTTTTGTGCTTCTATTATTTTCGAAGAATTGATTAGCATTATTTTTCCAGTTCAACAATCTTAGTATCAATAATCAAAATCGTTTCCTCGTTTTTCTTTATACGGTTTTCAATTCGGGAACGCTTGGGTCCTTCGGGCATTGGGTTTTCTTTATCATCTTTGGTTTTTTGCTGGTAAAGCAACTGGTTCCTGTCTTTGGTGTTATTGGTCTGCAGGTTCTTTTTTAGTTTTTTCAAATCCGTAATGTTCTCCGGAAGAACATATTCCTCGTTGGGTGGCCATACTTCTTCTGCCGCCGGTACCACTCCTTTATCTTCAAAATTCTGAATAAATTTATACAGGTATTCCATGCGTGCCGACATGGCTTTAATGTCCTTCAAATAATCAGCACGGGATTGCAGGTTTTCAGGCGAATTTACTTCGGGTACTTCAGTCATTTTCTTATGCATAATACTCCTGTTTTTGTAATTCTCCTGGTATTCCATTTTTAACCGGCGAATTACTCTCGGGTACTGCATTAGTTTTAAATCCGAAATAAACGGTATGTGCTTTTCCGGAATGTATGGAGCCTGTGTAATTTCGTTAGTACCCAACCCCGATGCCTTTAACGCTTCCAGGTTAGCAGCATTTTGTACTGCAACATCTTCCGGCAACAATGGCATCTTTTTAAAATTCAGTCCAACAGCCTTGCATACCTGGTAATGTAGTTTCGAACTCAAAAACCGTTCTTTACCGGGTTTCATAAATGTATTCAGCAGCGTTCTATTTTTCCCTAATTTGGCGTATAGTGTAACGCCTGTTTGGTAATCTCTGTTTCCGTACCACCACTGCAGTACTTCAATCTGTTTCTGTTCCATTTTACAATTCTTTTATGGTTGTATTCAATTTAAAATTCAGTTTTTTCCGGAGGGTTTCCGTTTCTCCCATCCTAAACATCTGCTGTAAGTTTTTATGGCGGTTTTTATTGTGCTGGCAAAAAAGCTCAACACCTGCTTTGTAGTCACACCCGTTTAGCTGCCACAAATACAAATCAAAAATCCGGTCTTTCGGATAATCCTTTTCAAAGCGGCTTTTGCTGGTAAAGTTTTCTATCAGCCACCACTTTAAACTGCGGTTCAGCCCCAAATCGTTAAAGCTCATAAAGTCGGCAGCTGCCAAACGTTCGTTCAGTTGCTCTACGGTATAGTGACTAAAAACCGTTCGTTTCTGATCAATCAGAAAGGGTGCATCGGGGTACATCACATTTCCGTAAAGGCTTTTCATGGTGTAGCCAATATCATCTTTGTAATTAAACTGCTCAACAATTTCAGGAAAATGGGTTTTATTAAAAATAATGGGAGTGTGGCAGTCAAAGTGTAAGGTTGTATAACCTTTGCGCTCCAAAATTTCCTTGGTACGTTTTAACCGGCCTCTCCAAAAATTCAGCTTCCAGTAATCGGCATTAAAAGTGCACATGTCGCCTTTGTGTAGTGGAGGCACATCTTCAATATTCATCGGGTTCAATACCAGGTGATCGTCGTTTATAAACAAAAAGTCATCGCTCAGCCGTTTATCGTTGCAGGCAGCCAGCACTTTGGTAATAATATTCCCGTCGGCATTTAGTCCGGGTTCAAAAATATCTGCTGCCGGTATGTGTATTATGTTTTGCAAAAAAGCAGGGCACTGGCCAACCACAAACACTTTGCCCACATTACGCAGGTTTTTTTCGATGCTTCTCAGGCTAAAACGTATCTCGTTATCGTTCCAGCCACTTCCGGTTCCCAGTACATAAACTATGTCCATTACAGTGTTTTCCATAAGTCAATATATTTCTGAAAATTGGTAATGTAATTCACATTTTCAACTGCCCACTGGCGGTAATAAATTTGGTTGTTGTCGTTATACAACTCCAGTTCGCGGGTAATAAACTGCGGTAATGCCGGTTGGTGGTTGCGGTAGCGCCCCGAAAAGTTACATTTTACATACTCGTCAATGTTTTGCGGAGTAACCATTCCATCGGCCAGTGTTTTTTTTATGTAGGGTCGATGATCGATCACTAAAACCGGTCTTCCACAGGCCAATGCTTCATAAGCTCCTCTGCCCAGCGATACAACCAAATCGTTTTGCCATATTTCTTTTTGTACTTCCCAAACCGGGTTCTTGTATTTGTTCAGGGTTTTAAACTGAATTCCTTTGCGGGTAAAAATGGCATGTAGCTGTTTGTTTAACACATCCGAGTGCGACAACGACAAAACCGATCGTATGCGCGGAGCCAAAACCGTACGATCTTTAAACCGGTTGGTATCAACGGCGTTTAGTATTACCTTAATCGGGCGGTTAAAACCAAGCAGGTTTACCAGGTGGTTTTTTACTTCTTCACTTATGGCAACATGTGCCTGTGCCCATTCGCTGGGTTGTTCCAGTTGTGGAAAAATACCATGGCAGGTTTGTATAATTGGTCCGCGGTTAACACAATGTTTTATGGTGCTGTTGTGGTTGGCCAAAATCAAATCGTAACTATCCGATAATTGTTGCTTTACTCCAAAATCTTTTTCAATGCGCTCGCTTACTATGCCTGCATGATTGGTAAACAAATCAACATCAAACCCAAATTCTTTGGCGGCTTTTACCAGTGTATAGGTAAAAGTTTCGCTGCCGCCGAGTTTTTTCAGCCAGTGGTTAGTTATCAGTAGTTTCATAAATGAGCTATTAATATATATTCGTTCAGCATATTATAATCAACATCAGGATTTTGGTAGGTTGCTAAATTTGCCGGATAAACAGCAACACTTGAAAAATTTCGGGCGATATGCATAATTTCATCAAGAGAAAATTTATGAACGAATTTTGTTTCCTTATATATTTTACTTTCCACCCGAGGAAATTGAATAATTGCAATACCATCGGCTTTTAATAAGCTATGGATATGCTTTATAATAAGATCAATATTTTCGGAAGAATTATGTTGCATCACCATTAAGCAATAAATAACATCGGCAATTTCACTCTTGTCTGTAAATTTCTCGGTAGTTGCAAACGTTATATTGTCACAACCAACACAATACGAAATTGCTCGATCTAAAAAGACAGAGCAAACATCTAAACCGTATGCATGCTTAAATGCAGGTGCAACATGTTTTAAAACTCTGCCTATTCCGCAACCATAGTCCAAAACTGTCTTTTGCTTATCACCAAAAGGAATTACAAGTTCAGCTTGTAAGTATCCCGAATCATGGAATTCCTTAGCAGTTTTCCCAGGGAGTATGTATTCCATCCAATTTTCCTGTTTGGCCTTTTTGTTCCAAAATGCCAGATCATCCGTAATCATATTAGGTTAAGTGTTTATCGTTACTAAATCCTTCTTTCAATCGCAGGTAATGAAAAATGTACATGCCCCGCATCAACCGTATTTTCAGTCCGGCATGTATTATGGCATTGCTTATTTTGGTGTCTACTCCCAGTATTCGCTTATCCTGTTTTTGTACCATACGCATCACCTCGGGGCGTATTTGCAACCAGGTTCTTTTGCGCATTACCAGTAAATGGCCTGCAACACGGCGGTTAACTTCTTTTACCTGCCCGTGTAATTCGTTGTAAATGGTTTCGGCTTGCTGGCGGTGGTAAAGTATATCGGGGTTGTCCATTTCAGTTCCGCGGCGCACTTGTAATTGGTAATGGCAACGGCTGGCATAACAGGTAAATAACCCGGTGTCGGGGTAACGGTCGGTGTACGTTTTTACCTGGTGCCCAAAGTCAGGAAGTAAAAAAGCGGTATCGCCATCCAAAAAACAAACCCAGTCGTTTTCGTCTTCTACCAGATCCATGTAACTGTCCATGGCATCAAACAGGCGCTTTGTATAACTATATGGAGTAAAAAACCAAATCATGCCTGCAATTTATCGGGCAGAATATTAGGCAGAAAGGACACATAAAAAAAAGCATCCCGACCTTTGTCGCGATGCTTTTGTAGTTATGACTCAATATTTCAAAAAAACAGAAAACTAATTCTTTTTTCGGCTACGTGGAGCCCGTTTATTTTTTGTAGTTGTTTTGCCGTATAACTTTTCGCGGCCTTCGTCGGTAATTTGTAAATACCTGCAGTCGTTTTCAAACAACTTCTGGCACAAATCAACACTTAATGTTGGGTCGCTAAAATCAACGGTTCCGGTGCCTTGTATAATTACAGGCCCCGGTACAATGTTCACTACTTTAAAATACTTTGTCCACATAACTCAAAATATTAAACGCTGGCTGCTGGTGTTAAAGGAATATCTCCTTCGTATGCATACAGGTTCGCTGTTTTGTAAACAAACTCCATGCTAATACCACGGCGGCCTGCGGTTTCTTTGCTGGTTCCGCTTCCGTCTGGTGCACCGGCATAAGTGGCAGGGCGGGTATCATCACCCATAAGATAATACTGCCCGTCGTTGTCTTTTACAATAAACACCAGGTTCTCGTTTTTCGCCCAGTTCATAAAACCAAGTATCTTGGCTTTTAATCCAGGGTTGTAAAAACGCAGGTGAGTAACAAAGCTCTTACCATCGGTTTCACCAACTGGTTCTATTTCAAACTCACCGGTGTCGTCGGTAATGTAAATGCTGCGCATTTGTTTTCCGGCTTTCATGGCAATGCTTCCGGTTAATACACCATTTTCTTCAATGGTGGCCGGAGTTGCTGGTACGGTCGGAAAAGTTGCAACATCTTCCCATGCACAATAGTAACAAATCTGGGCTATACCACCCATGTTTTGTCCATTGGTCAAATTCTTATCAATATCCGTGAATTCCATAATATATCCTTTCGTTTAAAAGTGAATAGGAATACCAGGTAGCACAAAACTACCCGGCATTCACAGTTATTTTTTAGGCCGATGCCGATCCGGTGGCGGCTTTGTTAGTCCAAACAATTTGGTCAATACCAAAACCTAAACCTTCGCTCCAGTCGCCCATAACGGCTACTGCACGTTTGGCTTCTTCCATTTTGAAGTTGTTTTTGGTAAGCGTTGCAGGCGAAATGTGCAGGAAGTTCTGTTTTGGAGTACAGAAAATATCATCTGTTCCAACCATACTTGCCAAAGGCACTACATCAAGTGGAGTAAAATCAATACGCGAGTCAATCTGTGCATCCGAAGTTTTTTGGTAAAAACCCTGGGCACGTTTGTCTTGCATGTATTTTTTGTACCATTTCCGGCTCATAAATACATTCATTTTAATTCCTTGGTAAACCTCAGCAATGCTGTCGGTAAACAATTCCACCTGGTCGAAAATAGTTGAAGGATCCAATGCCTCAATATCAACGTAGTTCATGGTTCCGGCATCAACTCCGTCTTGCAACAGTTTTTTAACACCAACCATACTGGTTCCGTTTGCACCTGCTGTACCAGCTTCAGGAGCAGCATAAACACCATTATAGTATTCATTCAGTTCCATGTCCTGATCGATTTGGTTTTTGTAGTAGTTTTCTACCAACCATTTTACAAACGGCCAATCTTTACGGTTCACGTTATTGGCGGTTAAAAAACCTAACCAAGTGGCATAAAGCTCGTCGGGCATAAACTCGTCGTCAATTTTAAAACGGTACTGACGAATTTCTTTCGGAACAATTGCAACTCCACCTTTTTGGGTGAATGCTTTTTGGAAGGGTTGCACCAACGACTGGAATGTTGCGTTGGCTAAACGGAAAATAGTATCGTCCGTTTTAATGGGTGTGGCAAAATTTACAATTTCGCGACCCTGAGAGAGCTGCTGCAGAATACGTTTTTTATTCTGGCCGGCGTCAATGTAATAGGCGCCATACTCTTGTACTACTTGTGTGGTTGTAATAGCCATAATATAAATTGATTGATTAAAGATTTTGGTCTACTGCCTGGTTGTGTGGCAAACTGTCAATGGTATCCCAGTCTTCTTCGGCTGTTACGCTTGCGTTAGGATCTTCATTGTCTAAATTACCTTCCGGTTTGGCACCTGGTTGGGCGGCCAGTAAAGTACGAATGGCTTCTGCTTTGGCTTCGGGAGTTTCGGCAGATGCAATGGTTTCGTCAATAGAGTCAAATGCCGAAGTAGCATTCGAAAGTTCGGTACGGGCTGTGTCGCGCTCTTCAATGGCGGTGTCA
Organism: Draconibacterium aestuarii; assembly: GCA_026671195.1. Lineage (GTDB taxonomy): Bacteria > Bacteroidota > Bacteroidia > Bacteroidales > Prolixibacteraceae > Draconibacterium > Draconibacterium aestuarii. Next base: position 129,211 of record JAPOHD010000013.1, read on the forward strand.
CGCTCGCTGGCTGCAGTGTCGCGTTCGCCAAATGCTGCATCCCTTTCGGTTTCTGCATCTAAACGAGCTGCTGCAACTGCCTGTTCGTTTTCACTTAAAGCGCCTTCTACAAGTTCCAGCTGCTCTTCGTTCAAACTCACTTGTTCGTCTTGAGATTCAAGCGTGTTAACGCCTAAAACTCCGTTGAGCTTTTCAAATTGTTTCATAGAATTTTTATTGTTTGAATTATTGGAATTCGAATCGTCGTCTTCTTCTTCAGGATGAGCTAAGGCATAAGCTCTCGAAACGGCAGAGGAAAGTGTGCCAATTGAATCAACAAAAACACCCATCACATCGCGGGCAAAAAATACCTTTCCTGTAAGGTGCTGGTCTTCCACTTCCGGACAATTGTTTTTTATGGTATTCATAAATTTCTCATCCAGCGGATCCAGCACTTCTTTTATGTAAGCCTCATATTTTCCTGCACGAAGATCTTCCCACATTTTTACTTTTTCGGGGCTGGTACTGGCTGTTATGGTGTGGAATTTTACTCCTTGTTCTTCCCAGTAGGGTTGAATGTCCATAAAACTCATTAACACACCTACGCTTCCAATTTCGTCGGTATCTGTACTGGCAATGGTTTCATCAGTACTCGAACCAATCCAAAGGGCTGCGCTGGCCATTAGTCCGTCAACAAAGGTTACTATTGGCTTTTTGGTGTTTCTTACAATGTTGGCAAGGGTTTCTGTTCCGTCAACTGTTCCTCCCGGAGAATCTACGTGCAACACTATTGCATCAATATTATGATGACTGTCGGCAGCTTCAATAATTTGCCCGATACTGGCCATTCCCAATCCACCGCACCATTGGTCTTCTTTCATTAAAGCACCAAAAAGTTTTATTACGGCTACCGATCCGGGCTGGGCCATATCAAAACCTCTGTACCACGAATAACGTGCAGTGCCTGGTTCTTTCCCCGAAACGGCAAAGGCGGTCATCTCGTCGGGTTCTATTTTACTTTCCGAATTAAATTGAGATTCCTTATTGATTATGGAGGCAATAATTGAACCTTGCGAAGCTGCAAAGTTGTAATCGAGCAACCATTTGCCTTTTAATATCGATGAGAGTAGTTGTATTGAATGCATATTAATTCGCTCTTTTACAAGCAAATTAACCATACAAAAAAGGCGGTTTCAAGGACAGAAACCGCCTGTAATAGCTGATTTTATGGGGTTTTCAATAAAAAATTAAAAAGGGTTGTCTACAAATTGTGCGCGTTCGGTTGTTTCGCCAACAAACGAAAATGTGTAACCGGCCCGCCCGGTTGTATCTCTTCCGCTGTTTCTTTCCGGATGCACAGACAATGGTTGAGACGAACTACCTGCAGCTTTTAATTTACCATTGCCGTCTTTAAATAGTATTACCCATTTCCGGCGTTCTATATATTCAATGGACGTAAGGTTGCTTTCGGTGTCGCCGGGCGAAAATCCACTTACTACTGTTTTATAATACTTTCCGGCATCACTCTGCTGCTGTGGTTCGTTAAATTCCATGCTTTCGGGTGTACAATAAATTTCGTACACATTGGTGGTATCCGAAATGCTTACACTCGTCCCATTGCGCGAATACACTTCTTTGGGTACTGCCCAAAGTTTTGTGAGTCCTCCAAGGTTATCCCCGGGCTTATTAATTGTTTTCATAGGCTTTTATCATTGTTTTACTAATTGTCCCTAAACTGTACAGGTTGCGCACAATTATATTTTCAATTTTTTGGAAAATCTCATTATCAAAATCTACTACTTCAACACTGCCGTTGCGGTAAAAGTCTTTCTTTATGGTCTGGTAACTCCAGGTGTCTTCATCAAAATCAAAACGGTCCTGAAATTTATTAATGCTGGTTTTTATCGGAAGGCCTATTCCATGATACACGCCAACCACATTGCGCATTAATATTTTTGCCTTCTCTTCAAAGTATTTACCAAAGGCTACAGTATCGGTACGGGTTAGCTCCCAGCCATACCGGTAAAAATCGTGCTCCGAAATTACAACCTCTACCAGTTCTGTGTAAGTACAAATCTGGTCGGGGTATTGCTTGTCGCGGCTGGTGTCGGGTTTACTTAAAAGTTTCTGAATAAATTTGTGCGAGGCCGGATCCTCCGAGAAGTTAATCGGGTATCCAAAGTTCATCTCTAAAAAACGGCGCACGTAAGGTTTTACCTGCACGTGCACAAAAAATTTCGGAGCTTGTTTCATTCTACTTCTAATTGAAACATGCTGCCGGTACCAAACTAACCCTGTAAAAATAACATAAACCGGGTTCCTTTAAAATTACAAATCACTATATTTATCAATAATCAGGTGTTTATAGTTCATAGCACAAAAAAAAATCAAAATTTCTTATTTACCCTACATTTTGACTGCTTCGGTTACTTCGCTTACTTCGCTGCTTGCAACCGCCATAATGTCAGTTAATTAAACTGCTTTCAATCTGTTACAACAGTGTAGTAATTTCTTTCAAAAAAAAGTAAGCGAAGTAAGAAAAAGTAACCTGTAGTTATTTTAATAAGTAGCTTTTGCTTTTGTAATTTATTAGTATCTAGTAATTTATAAAGAAAAAAGTAAGCGAAGTAAGAAAAGTAAGTAATTTAACCTGAGAATTTCTGTTTTATTTTATTTTCTCCCTTTAACGTTTAATTCAAGGCTTCAGGCCGCCGAATTTTTTTAAGGGGGTGGAAGGGGGTAAAGAAAAAAAGAGGTTATAATCCATTTTCGAAACTAAAAGTTTAGTTATAGGTTTTTACAACTTTGCCGGGTTTCTTGTGCGGGGGTGGAAGGGGGGAAGAATAAAAATAGTATTGATCGAATTTTTTGGGAGAAGAAAAGAAAAGCGGAATCTTCGCTCCGCTCGATAATTTTAAAACGCCTGGCGGCGATCAGCCACACACCACATCGTAATAACCTTGCTGAATATCGTTGGTGCGTATTAACCGGGCACTTTGTATAATGGTAAGTTCTGTGCCTTTGTCCGAAATAACTCCTGTAGCTCTCCATGCTTGTGCCAGGTGTTCGTAATCGGCGGTATTAATTAGTATGTAGTTGGGCGGATTACCTTCTCGTTTTGTAAAACGCCTTATACTCGCGTCGATATCCGAAATTACATTCACATACGGATCTGCATAATCTTCCGGATGTTTCTTTTTAAATTGTTCCATACTGCAAAAATACAAAACAAACGATAACAGTCAGCAAATGCCATTCCGATAAAAATCGGAACAGCACTTGCTTTTGTATTATGCGCAAGGCTAAAAAAGCAAATACACATAACTAAAGTTAAAACAAGCCCAGCGCATAACACGTAATATAGGCAATGCGCTGCGGCTCGTATCAACATTATTCCTCCCCTCACTCCTTATCAACCTTATTGCTATACTGGAAACACAATTGGTTGGCTACGTGGTTAAATTCAAGCTGGTTCTTGTCGTCACCTGTAAGTTGGTTAAATAAGTGTGTAGGTGCAACATTAGCCAACGCATGAAAAAAGTGTGTTAAATTATCACCTTCCATTAATTCTTCTTGGTCTATGTTCCATTCACTATCTTCTTCAAACATGCTACCAATTGCGCCAGTAATCATAGCTGCATACTGTAAATACTTTTCTTGCATTTTATTTAGTTTTATGCCCTCGCACAGCAGTTCGGGCGGTTTATACTCGTATCAAAGTTTATGCGTATTCGATGGGCGCACATGCCCATATTACCACCGTTATCGTTCATTTTTCCACCTAAACATCAACCGCCGGTACAATTCGGCCAGCTCCATTTGCACATAATACCAACGCGTGGGGTATTTGTCGCGGTCCAGGTATTTAAATTCACGTTCGTAACCGGCAATATCGGTTTCCAAATCCTTGTCCAGGTACTTCCGGTTAAAATCCAACTCTCTCAGAGTCGGATATTTTCTTTTGGCAGGCACCATTGTACTGCCTGTTGTATTCTCATTCATTATACAGCCTCCCTTTTAAGTTGATTTACTGCTTTTACACGGCAACTGATAATGGCTTTGGCCACTTGCGGAACAACAGCGTTGCCGATGTATTTCTTCTGCTCGGTTTGAGTACCTTTTAGTACGTAGTTTGCAGGGAATCCCTGAATACGTAGAAGCTCGGGTATTTTAAGCATCCGCATTTTAATATCTATAATTCCATGAATGGCCATAAACAAGCGAATCCGTTTCATGCTTTCGTTTTCATGTTCAAAAAACGGAATGGCAAATATTTTCGATTGTTCAGTTGAAACAATGTGGGGTGGCTTTTTGTCCATTCGGGCAATTAATGTAAAACACGGCCGATCGATGGAGTTGCCTTTGTTGTCGTATTGCGGATTCAGTAAATAGTGCCATTTTCTGTTCGCGGTTACCACCGGGGCAGGTTTATTAATAGAGCTGCCCACATTGTTAAAGTTGGTATTCATTATCCATGGCTGAACTGCTACCAGGTTCTGTTTCGGATTGGCAGTTACCGTTCCGGCCGGACGATCGATCGCATGAGGCTTGCTGTTGCCAAATTGCTGGTCCATAAACAAAACAGAGGTTAACCGTTGTTTCGGAACTCCGGTAACTGTAGGGTTCGGATTCTCGATACTGCTCAGCTGACCACCTCCATTGTAATAGTTGGTAATAAACTTGGGTTGCACGGTTGCAAACTTGTCTTTGGTGACAAGTGTCGGAGCTGGTTTATTAATGCTGTGTGCATTGCTTTTGTATTGGTAATCGAGCATAAAGGTGGGTTGCACTTTTGTAAACCGGTCTTTGGTCGATACCGTTGGACAGGGTTTGTCTAACGAGTGAATATTGGCTCCCGACGAATAATGTGCGGTAAGAAAACAGGGTTTTACCAAAGCATGTCGGTTACTGGTCGATATCGATCCTATGGGATTTTCTACCGATTTTACTTTTTCGGCAGGATTACCGCCGTTGTATCGTTTTATAAATACCGGTGCATGACTGTCAATGGTTTTAATAGTCCCGGACGGACCACTTAACGGAATTACTTTACCCATTGGCCTACCCGAAAAATATTTCTGAATAAACGCATCGTCGCCACCGGCCACAAACTTCACCAGCCCGGCATAAATTCGTTTCAGCGTGTTTTCGCTCAATGGTTTTTTTCGGGTAAATATGCTGGTTCCCTCGTCGCTTAAATCGAGTACTTCTTTAACGGCTTTCCATTTCTTTAACGACGCAAACAAACCATTTTGTACAGGCTTTTTGCTGTGGGTGGCTTCGGGCCATACTATGGGCAGGCCATATTTGGCAAACTGGCCAAAGTAGCGTTCGCGCGATGTAAATGCTCCAAAGTCGGCAGCATTCAGCATTTGCTTGTCGTAATTGTACCCGTAGCTTTTAATCTTTTTTATCCAGCGCAGGTAATCGCGGCCATTTAATCGCGATATGGGTTTGCCGTTTTCATCCAGCGGGCCCCATGACATAAACTCACGCACGTTTTCAATGTCAATGTAATCGGGTTGCAGTTCCTCAATGTACATGTAAAGGGCATGTGCCAGTGTGCGGCTGTCGGCATCGCGGGGCAAACCACCTTTGGCTTTGCTGTAGTTGGTACATTCAAGGCTAGCCCAAAGTGCAATTATACACCCGGGAAAACGTTTGCGTAATTCCTCAACTAACTGTCGTAATGCAACAACTACATGCCAGTCTCGCACATCTTCAATAAAATGCAAACAATTCTTGTGGTTAGAATGATGACTGTTTATGGCATTATTATCGTGATTTACGCATCCAACTGCCCGGGCTCCCGATCCAACCATGTGAATACCGGTTGTAGTTCCTCCGGCACCCGAAAACAGATCGATATAAAATATTTGTGGCGAGTTCAGATCAGGAATCTGAGAAATGATATAAAGAATTTGTGCGTTTATTTTTTTGTAATCTACTATCATAAGTCTTATGTTTTAGTTTGTGCAAAATCCTGCCTGGCAACCGGCTCCGGTGCCAAACGTAAAATCTAATTGAATGGGCATTTCCGATATTTGAAAAAGCGAATACTCTTCTTTAAAGGTATTGCCCCACAAATGTTCCTGAATGGCTGCCCATATCATTATCGGTAAATTGGTGTCGAAGTTTTTCCTTAGCTGCTGTTCGTCTTTCCAAAAGCAATTCTGGCAGTTCGAATCATCAGGAAAAACAATGTTTTGCCTATCCCAATACTGGGCAACGGCATAATGTATTATTTTGTCGTCAACCAGTGGGTGTTCATTTACTCGCCATTCAATGGTTTCCCATTGGTAAAGCCAATCGAAAAAATAGGTTTCAAAAGTTACTGTCGATTTATTGAAGCTTTTAACCAAACGACCTTTGTATTTTTTTGCAAATTTCGGAAAGCGAAATGTTGTGTTTTCGCTATTTACCCGGTGTGCTTCGTCGTACCTAAAACCAATACGCATTTTTACAGGTAACGGAACACGCATAAAAAGGAATTCGAAAATAGGTTGCATTTTAAGTATCGTGGTACAAAAGCGTTTATCCATATTCGGGATAGCTTTCTTCACTCGAAGCATTTCTTCCCAGCCGATACCACGCAACCAAATAATTTCGCGGCCTATTTTCTGTTCCAGGTCAAACATGGTTTTTAATAACACGGGGTCTTCGCTGGTTGCAACAAACTCGGGCATGTGTGGACAATATTTCTGCAGCTTATCGTTTACCCGCTGTTTCATTTTTCGGTCGATATGCGCACCGGCATTGTGGGAGTCAATACAGCACAGCGCAAATACATCATAGTCCGCAGGGTAATGCACGGCTATGTAACTGCTGGTTTTGCCTCCGCTTAAGCTATTTACTGTTTCCATAATTGAGTTTTTTGCTGCTGCCCTGCAGACTTATTTAGGTTTCTGGCGCACCGGTTAATTTCCGGATCTGCCATGGGGCTGTCGTGGATTCGTGCAAGGATCTCGGAAATACCACTTTCTATCTCGCCTTGCACTTTCCACGAAGCTCTTATTCCTTTCGGTAATTAATGGGTGCTTTGGTTCAACTTAGCCCCTATGTGAACTAAACCGTAGCTCTTAAATTGGCATCGTAATTGGGATTTACTTTCTTTTTTCGCTTGAATAATCTTGATGTAATATGCCAATGATGAACATGGAATTTTGGGTGTTGCCACCACTTTACTTCTTTGCGTAAAATATCGGCATAAATAACACCTGCTAATTCCCTGTGTTCGTTAGTTAACTCTCTTGAATCATCGTATTTAAAATAGTCTGTAATACTGTTTCCAATACAGTCGGTTGGGTTCTCCGCGATGTGAATAATGTTGTGCAAGTTCTTTTCCATGAATCGATTTAACTTCTTTCTATTCCGCTTAAAATGTACCCATCCAGCGGTATTGTACATACAAACCAATATGCCGATGGTGCTGAATTTTGGAACACCATCGGGAGTAAACCAGTAGTTATTTTTAAAATGAAAATCAAAATCGTTTTGAATCGTTTTCAATACTTCGGAATTACCATGTCTTGCTCTTTTAAACATTCCGCAAGAATCATCTGTACCGTCTTTACATGGGTCTTTATGCCAAATTGAACAAATGTGTTTTCCGAAAATTGTAATGTCCGTAATAAGTGATAATGGGTCGTGCATATCGTTAAATTTTAAATGTTGTTTTTAGTTCAAATAGTTTCATTTAAATTGCTTGATAATACTGCCGTTCTTATGGAAATAAGTAATCTTCCAATTCGGGTGGCAATTAAGAGTTTGGCCTTTGTATTTGCCATCTATAAAGAAAACATCGAGGTTCGCAGAATCGTTATGTCCGGTAATAACACCTTTCATTCCATCCACTTCAACCGCCATTCCGCAATAAGCAAAATCGATGTTTCGATACTTTGCATTTTTCACAAATTCAGGTGAAGTATAAATAGGGCCGAAGGTTCTACATTTTATATCTGTGTATTCGATGCAATCCAAATCAATATCGCGCCAAAATTCAACTTTGGCCTTACCCGGTGAAAGGGCATTGTACATGCTCCAATGTTTGCCATCTAATGAGCATTCGTAAGACCTTAATTCGATTGATTTATTCATAATTTTGTTTCATAAAAGGTTCAACAAGTTTCACAGTTGATTTTTCTAATCTCTTCTTTAACCTGGTTCCAATAATCAGGAGAGCAAACAAGCTCATTTGAATCTTTAAGTATGGGAATAATTCGCCGCGAATTTTCGAGTATTTCATCTACCACAATAAAAGCACATTGCTTTGCTCTGCCTATTCTCATTTCTTCACCCTCGTATTGTGCCGATGGTGCTTCATTTGGCCGATTGGTGGAAGTCCAACCACCAACGAAATTGTAAAATTTCTTAACCAATTCTTTTGCTTTTTCTTTTGGTTCCATTGTTTCAAATAGTTTCAAGGTTAATCAGAACACATATTAAGCTCTTTCATTATATCATACGCGGAAGAATCAGCACTTTCCAAAGTATTTAGAAGTTCATCATCTATAAATTCGCTCGATTCAAAATTTTCAGTTTCTTGTGATGCTCCCCAGTCCGTTTTTACATGTTTTTCAATAACTTTTGCTCCATCGATCTCAACGGTTGTTTGCCATCCTTCTTTTGTAATTTCAATTGTTACTTTATTCATTTTGTATAGTTTTTAAAAGGTTCAAATTGTTTCAATTTCGATTTATAATTAATTATCTCTCAGTCCATTTATGATTGAATCAGCTACCAAGTTGAACCACTACCGCTTACCGTAACGGCTTGGTTTTCTTTCGTGGTTCGTTCGTTTTGATTTAGTTGTTGTAATATCCTCAATTATAGGTGTTGGAGTAATTAATAATTTTTCAAAATCGTCGGGCCTTGTACGTGGTGGTCTTACTTCTCCTTTGTCTCCACAGACAATAATTACACCTCTATCCCTTTCTTTTTCAACTATTTCTATCAGTTCATCATAGCCACCATGTACAACTACGTTGTGCGAGTATGATGCAACTGAGTGCAGTAAAACAGATTTTATATGATCTCGTTCAGGCGATGGCTGCATTTCCTTTTCAAGCCGTTCAATATCTTCATATATCATCTTGCTGTATTCTTTTTTATTCAAAATTGTACTCATATCGTTTGTTTCAAATTGTTTCATTTAATCTTTTTCTAAGACTTCAATTTTAGATTTTAAAAGCATTGCTTTTTGTACAATATCACTTCGTTGGTTTTTCAATATAACTTGGTTGTATCCATTATGAAAACCGGGTTCACTATCATTCTTTTGTTGGTGCAAAAGATGATCTAATATTTCGTCTATTAATACTGATGCTTTAGGCATATATTTAATTTTAAAAGGTTCAAATAGTTTCATACTAGTGTTAAAATTTTCAAATAAAGCCCGTGCCGAAACACGGGCAGCAAACCATTAAGTTGTGAGTTTTAAAATTTTACAACCCTGAACCATTAAATTGGATTTATACAAATTTTAATTTCTCGGAAAGAACTCGGGGTACAATCCGCCCCTGCACGGGTTTTATCTTTAGCCTAAAAAGGCATATCGGTGGTGTCGGTATCAGCTTTGGGTTCGGTATCTTCAACCACTTTAATGTCTTTTACTTCGTCTTCATCGTCAATGGCAACATTCAGGTTCAGCAGGTCCATGTCGAACACAAGAGCGGTGGTGCTGGTACGCATTTTCTTATCGTCGCGTACTTCCTGCAACCCGGTTTTCGGATCAATCTTTTTAAAGCTTTCTTTTTTGGTTTCAAACAAAAAGGCTTTGCTGTTTTTCAGGTAGTATTCAACTGTACTTTCGGGAAGCGGCTTATCGCCTTCGCCCAAAACCTGACGTTTGTACAGGTTAAATACCCGCTGCATGTTCAGCCAAAACACATTCTTTCCTTCCAGCCATTTTACCTGCTCCTTGTCTTTTGTTTGTATGCCTTTGCGCCAGGTTACCTTATCGGTAAATGCCGTTTTGTAGTCGCCACCTTCAAGCAGAATATTGCTCGAAATAAGAAACTGAACGGCTTTCCAGAAGCTGCCCAAATCGTCGTTCTTTTTGGTTTCGGCATTTTGGGTAAGCATTAGTTTTACCGCCAGATGTATGGTTTCGGTGTAATCCCATGGCAGCTCCAGCTCTTCTTCGAGCGTGGCATAGGCAGCCAGCACACACAGCCAGTTATTAAAAATCCGGGTTTCAACTACGGTGTCGCCCAGCTCTTTTCTAAAATCGTCGGCACACTCGTTTACCTTTTGTTTGTAGTTGTCGGAAAAATACTGGCGGTGCTTTAACACCTGGTGTGTAATGTGGGTGAGGCCGCGTTTATTTATTTCTTCCAGCTCTTCAAAATTGCGTTTCTCGGTGTCGGAATATTCGGTTTGCGTAAAGCTCAGCACAATAAAGCGGCTAAACAGGGCAATATCGGCAGTGGCCATTTGCTGTCCGCAAACAATTACCCCTTGATCTACGCTGGTGGTTTCCTTTTTTTTGTCTTTATCCATGTTCATGCGGGTGCGGCCTGTTCCATCCCACAATCCTTTTAAAAACTCGCGTTTCTCCATTTCCAAATCGTTGCGGTACTCATCAAGCACACAAATGGCATTGGCTGTGGTGGCCACATGGTCGGCCAGTGCTGCTTTACTGGTGTTGTGCAGGTTCGGCACTTTGGGTCGGAGGCCAAAAAAATGAAGCAGCGCTTCGGCACAGGCATTTTTACCGGCTCCTTTGGGGCCAAACAAATTCATTACCGGAAATTTTTCGAAACGGCGTACCACCACATCTCTGAACAGCGATGCCATGTAAAAACAAATGGCTATTTTCCCATTGTCGCCAAACACCCGGGTAAATTTTTTCACATACTCGCGCAGGGTAATGTTCCCTTCCATGTGTATGAATTTGCGCTCAAATTCAAACAGGTTTTCTTCTTGCTGGTAAATGGAACTTTTAGCGGGAATGTAGTAATTGTTTTCGCCGTGGCGCGCAATACCGTACTTATCAACCTCGGTAAATTTACCGTTGTAAATGCCGTTTCCCCATGCAAAAAAACCTTCCTTTTGCCAGCCCATTTGCGCAATTTCCTTGCAGCTTTGGGTTTTTTCGTAAAGCCATGCTTTCAGCACATTCAGGTCGGCCTCGCTGCCGGTCCACAAAAAGTTACCAAGACTTTCAATGCGCACCCTGAAGGCACTCAGGCTTACCAAATCTTTTTGCGGAACTTCCAATACCCGGGTAATGCCGTGCATGTTTTTTAGCTCGTACAAACGTTTGGCGTTTACGGTACTTTCAATGTGGAAGAGTGGACTCATGGTAAAATTGCTTTTCTTTTCCGGATCGTCTTTTCGTCCACGAAACCACAAACAATTTTTGTCGGAATAAAATCCCCATTCCATGTAGTCTTCCATACTTATTTTCGGGATCCTCGATTTCTTTTCAATTACAGGAGCTTTTTCGGCCACAAAGGTTTTAAGCGCATCTTGCCACGCTTTTTTAGGTTTAATAATGCCCGAAACAAACTCAACATACACTTCCTGTTTGCTGGGATCGTCGTAGTACGAAATAAGCGCTGCAGTATCTTTTATCAACTCGCTTTTGTAAACGGGGTTGCGGGTTTTTTTCTCTTCCTGTTTTATTTTAAATACAATGTAATCTTCGGCTGTTTCGTTGTATTCTTCAAAAATTTTTTCGGCAGGTACGGTTTCAAATCCTTTGCCTTTTACTTTCTTCTGGGCTTTTTCGTCAAAGGTTTCAACTTCAATTTCGCGCTCGGTTTCAACAAATACCGAGTCGGGGTCGTCGCCATCGTTCAGTAAAATAACACTTACATGAAACTGCTGCTTTATCAGTATCTCGGCATTTTTACGAATGGCTTTGCGGCCGGCATCGTCGCCATCGTAAATAAGGGTAACCTTATTGGTGTAGGTTTTTAAAAGCAGTGCCTGCTCGACGGTTAAGGCGGTGCCGCACGGGGTAATGGTATTAAATACCCGTGTTTCGTGCAGGCGTTTTACATCGGTGTTGCCCTCAACCAGGTAAGCACGGTCGTATTTACGTATGCTGGGCCTTGCCAGGTTAAGCGCGTAAAGCTCGTTGCCTTTGGTGAAGATTGGCGTGTCGGGCGTGTTCAGGTACTTGGGTGTTTTTTTCAGTTTTTCGGCATCGGTTTCCAGTGTACGACCGGTAAAGGCTATTACCTCGCCGCTTTTGTTACAGATCGGAAACATTAACCGGTTACGAAAAAAATCCCACTCGCGGCCGTTGTCGCTTTTTACCAGTCCGGCTTCAATCAGCAAATTCTTTTTAATCCCGTTTTTGGTGGCCCATTTCAGCAATACATTTCCATCGGGGGCATAGCCTGTCATAAAAGTATCGTCGTCGGAATATTCAAACCCGCGGCTGGTAAAATAGGCCAGCGCAGCTTTGTCGTTTTTCAGGTTTTCGCGGAAAAATTCGGCGGCCTTGCTGCTTACTATTTTTAAACTCTGGTGGTGGTTGTATTCTTCCTGGTTAAAAGGTTTGGCGTTGTGCCAGCTAAAATCGAGGTGGAGTTTTTTGGCTCCAATCTCAACAGCTTCTTTAAAGTCAACCCCCTCGTGTTTCTCAATAAACCGAATGGCATCGCCACCCTCGCTACAGCCAAAACATTTAAACATGTTGCGCTCGGGTGTAACGGTAAAACTGGGTGTTTTTTCGCCATGAAACGGGCAACAGGCTTTGTACAGCCTTCCGTTGCGTTTTAGTTCAATAAAGTTGCCAACAACCTCAACTATGTCGTCGTTTATTCGCTCAATTACTTGTTTTACGTCCACGGTTAGTTCTGCTTAATAATTAATATTTTTATTTCGTCCTGCCCCCTGAATGATGGCAACTCTGCTTCCAGTTTCTTTTTTAGCTCGTAAGCACCACACCCGTAAGTTTCGTGACAAATCCACCCGGGCACTTCGGTCCAGTAAATGGTAATTATCGACCGGCAAATGCCGCGTACTGTTTCTCCCGAGTCAGGATCCTTGCACTCCACCGTATCGTTGTGGTGTACATCGGTGTTGCCGGGTACAAACACTTTAAAATATCCGGCATCGGGCTTGGCTTGTGGTATTACGAGCATGGTGATGAGTTTTAAGATTCAGATTTTGCTTTGCTTTTTTTCTTGCGCTTAACCAGCTTTTTCGATGGTTGATTTTTCACCTCTACGCCCAAGAAGTCAACAATAAGGGAAATACTGTCTTCTAATCTGTCTAGTCGGGCTTCAATTGACGACGAATGTCTTTCAGGTGGAGGTGGCGGCCATTTACCGATACTAAGTAAATGTGGCTCACGGTAAATCGTCCGTTTTAAATACTTAAGCTCGTTTTCGAGTGTTTTCACATCGCGGGTAAGCTCGTAATTGCTTTTCTTGCTTCGTGGGAATGTCATTACTCAGTATCTTTTAATCGGTTATACTCTTCACTGTTTACAATTATTAGCAATGGGATAGACTTGTGGGTAAAAAGTTCCATTAATGCAGCTTCGTCGGTACCCATACATATTTTTGCACCCTGTTTTACTTTATCGCCCGAAATAAAATTTGGGCTGATGCTCACCATCCGGGTACCGTTGGCGATATCGGACTGGTTCATTTCATCAAGGATCTGGAATAATCGTTTTTGCATTTTGTTTTAATTATTTATTAATGAATAGTTACCTGATTTCTTTTCCCCACTTGCATTTGCTGCAGTCGTTGTTTGCTGCTCTACATTCGGCTGAATCCATTTCAGATAACATGCATGCATATTTATCAGTGTTAAGATTGATAACCGGAGTAGCTTCACCGTAAAGCTCAATTTTGGCAATAGCCTGTAATTCTTCAAGGCGCAGTTGTTGTTTTTTTATGTGAGCTTCTACAACTTCAACAGCCAGTTTGGGAGGAACACCAAACAAACGATGAGAATCGTCGCCACACGGAATACCCAACTGCAGACCATGACGTTCACCAAACGCATTGCTTAGGGTAGGTGTTTTCTTTTCTTCATCTTTTTGAATGTTCGTTGCCATATCCTTTAGAATCTTTTTGGCTTTGCTGATCTCATCATAGCAGCTCCAAATTTTTACACAGGTTTCTTTTGTAATCATAGTAGTGAGTGTTAAAGCATTGAAATTTTATAAATAGACAGTTGTTTGGTGTAGAACTCTTTGCCGGTGTCTTTTTCAACTCCTTTGCGCCCTTGCAAATTCAGTGTAGCTTTTACCTTATCGCCACGTTTCAGCAGCGGAGGGACTTCGTCAATGGTTTTATTCCATGCAGTGCACTCTAAAATATCGTCGCTGCCTTTCTTCTCGCCAAACTCGTCGGTGTAACCGGGTTTGTTTAAAATAATGGTTTGAAACTTGTGCTTTCCGTTGCGCGACGTTTCCACTTTTTTTACCTCTTCTACTAAAAATTTATGTTCTGGTATAAGCATATTGTATGTTTTAAAATTTTGGATATTCTTCGTACTGCACTCCATCGAGCAGGTTGCCGGCTTGTTTGCGGCCAACTTTAACCATCACATCAGTACCAGCAACCTTTTCTCTTTTGGGATTAAGGAAATTGTAGTTTATTATAGTTCCCTCTGGCTTCCATTCGCCCCACTGTTTAAAAAAGAATGGAACATTGGCAGTTTTACACTGGCTGGCAAGCGATCGTACCCAGTAGGGGTGCATGGGTCGGGCGTTGTGGCTGGTTTCGCCACCAACTATTACCCAGCTAAGGCAATTTTTTAAACCACCGGCATGCCATTTTAAGGTATGGCCAAGAGCGGTTTCAAAACTTATTGGCGAAAGCATGGGTTCTATACTCACAAATTTTACTGCAGCAGGAATGTTGTTCAAGTGATGCAACCGGTTGTTCGCTTCCTGTTGGTTCTCGGCAGTAACACCCATCCAAACGTTTTCCGATGGTTCCCACGGAATTCCGTGTTCCTGTTGTTTCCACCAGTAAAACTCTACCATGCGTTGTGGCCGTTTGGTTAACACAATAAAAATGTGCTGGTCGTTATCGGCCATAACCGAAAACACGGCGTTAATCCACTCAAATAAATGCCCTTCGTGGAAGAGGTCGCCCATGCTGCATACAAATACCAGGCGTGGCTTTTTCCAGCTGGCGGGTTTTACCAGGTGATCTTTTCTGAAAAAGGTAAATCCGTTCCAGTCGCGGGCAATGTTGTTTTTATCTACCATAAGTGTTGCATGGTAATCAATAATGCCACGTTTGCGCTCCATTCCGGCAATTCGCCGTGCCATGGGTATGGCATAGCAATTTTTGCAACCTGCACTTACTTTACTGCAACCGATTATCGGGTTCCAGCTTTCGCCCTTGTACCCGGGCAGGTTTAACCAACCTATTTTGTGCTGTTTGTTTTTGCTTTGTTCGGCTTCGGCTATCCCTTCCATTATGGTTTTCTGGTGGAATACGGCGGTTTTAGTTTTGCTCATAATTGGTAATTATTTGTTCGGTTGTTTCTTTAATAGCTTGTTTTTTACCTCGCTCCTGGCAGATGTAACCATAAGCAAAAAACAGGACTACAATGGCAATTAGAATGATCATTCCCTGCCAGTCGTAAATTTTAAGGTGAATTTTAAATGGTTTTAGCTTAAGTGAAAATTCATATCCTGCTATGGTCATAAAAAACCATGCAATCATGAATAAATACAGAAGTATTTGTATTAAATATTTAATCATAGCGTTTCAGGTTTTCCGGTGGTACTTAAAACTTTAAATTTTACTACCCACAGCCATGGGTTTTGCTCCCAGCTACCAATTCCGTTTACGGAGCTCCACAACGAAGCAAAAGAAAACTTAGCTGGCGCTTTCGAACCAAAAGCCGAAGACTTTGACACCCATGTATCATCAACTCTACAGGGACCACAAAAAATACCCTTGCCTTTTTCCTTTGGAGGATAGACATAGAAATGTTCTTCATTTTCTCCAAATGCATATGATATTTTAATGCCTTCAGCTTTTGCATCTTCTTCCGAAATATCCTGCAAGCGTTCCACTGAAATTTCTTCCACCTGCAACCAAATGCGTGCAGCTGCTTTTGGCATGTGGATGGACGGCCGCCAAGCGTGTTGCCAATCATTATCAGAGGCTGCATATTTTACTGCATTATCAGAACAATATTTTATTGCTAGACTTGGTTTAGCTTGCCACATTAATCCCGAAATTGCAAACTTCTCGCGCACCCAAAGCAGATCGCCGGGTTGGCCATAAGGACATTTTTCCTTAATTGTAAGAATTCTGGCACCAACACTAATTCGACTAAATTCATGTATTCTCGGATCATTTCCGGCTGCTCCTTTGTAGTCGTTTATTGATGGATTGTCATTAACCTGCTTAATGCCATTAGTTCGTCTGGTTTGCGTTTTGCTGCCATCTAAAATGGCCTGCACCATAGGGGTGCTAAATAATATGGGGCGTTCGCTTTTCATGCTGTAATTTTTTCAGGTTTTTCAAAACAGGCTTGTTTAAATTCGTCGAAACTCATGCGGTTTTTTGCAAAATGGTTGTGTGCTAAAAACTCGTTCCAATACAGCAAATTACCGTGGTAGTGCACTTGTTTAATGGTAATTTTCTTGTCCGGAAAAGCATCAACAGGTATCATAAATATGGTATGCAGCAACTCTTCTTCGGTGGGTGCTGTTACCTGCTGTTGCCGCGGCAACCCGTTTTCGAGGTAAGTAACGGTGGCTTTGTTCAGGTTTTTAGCCACGGAAGTAAGCCTAACCTGCTTTAAGTGGCATTGTAGTTTGTTCATTTTATTCTGTTTTTAAAATTTGAGTTTTTATTGGTGTGCAGATTCCCTGATATGATTGAATTCTTTCGTGGTGATCTCTATAATATCATCAGATTCAATATTGTAATCTTCACCTAAATAGATAAGGATGGTGTCAGCACAAATTTCTACCACCGGAAAAGAAAACTTTGACGAGTGTTTTATTCCAAGAATATCAAAAGGCAGATTAAAAAGGTGACCTTTCAGCCCGTTGTTCAGTAACTCCAAAATTTCTCTTCCTTTTTTGGTTCGGGTATTAGGCACATAAACCCCCTTGTATTTTAAATGTCTCTTCCATATCGATAAATCAATGTTCTCAGTATCTTTAAATTTAAAGCCGTTGTAATGGGTTACCCTGTTCCAGTTTTGTTGACCGAAATTTCCTAAATAAGAATCCCAGTCCAGTCCGGTTTTTTCCTTAATTGCAGCTTTGTTTTCTTCTTCAAACCTCAGTTCTTCTGTTCTCATTTCGTGAAGCTTTTGATACACTTCACATTCTTTGTTTTCAATTTTGTAATACATTTCTGTTCGGTTTAAAATTTGAGTTTTTATTTTTCGTTTTCACCAGGATCCGATTTGTCGTACAGTTGGCAAACCACATAAGCCAGCGTACAAACAGCGCCAACTAGCGGGCTAATAAATACCACACATACTGCAGCAACTTTAATCCATCCCATTGTTAAAACTTTTTGTATGCCAGTTTTTCCAGTTCGCTTTCAATGGGGCGGTTAAGGCGTAGCACCTGTGTTCTAAAACTGCGGTGTTCTTCTTGGTTTGCCTGGTTAAACTGGCTGGCAATGCCTACCTGTATCATTTCCAAATCGCCAAGAGTAAGTCCTTCAAGCGTGTAACTGTTGTTGCCTGTTTTTGTGCAGATAACCATATTAAGCAGTTTTTCGTGGTTTAATTTCGTGGCGTTTGTAGTCGCTGTTAAAGTAGTGGCGCGGAGTATGGCGGTCTTTTGCCAAACAACAGTGTTTGTATTTTTTGTTGCTTCCACACCGGCATGGCTCGTTGCGCCCGGGCAACGGATTGGTGGCAACAATGGGTTTGGTTATGGTAAGCTGCTTAAAATGACGGGTGCAATAAAAGCGTTTTTCAATACGGTTACTTCCGCGTTGGCCGCAAATAAAACAACAGTCGGTTGGTTTTATTTCCGAAATGCGGTAAACACGGCCACCAACTCCCGCCATTACTGTTCCAACCTTTGGTAAGTTGTGTTCTTTGCCGGCTTCGGGGCGTTGGCGTTCTTCGGGTACCACTTCAACCGTATAGGCTTTGTACCACTGGTTTTTGTCTGCCGTAGCTGGCGTGGTTAAACAATAATCATTGTCGGGCAGTACTGCAATTACTTTTTTCATAAATATTAAAGGCTATAAGTTAATTTCTGTTGAGTTGCAGGTTGTTGCAGGCGGTTGCCTTCCGATAGCAGATATGTAAAATGTTCACGGTTCTTTTTCTCCCGCGAAGGAATAATCTGCCACATTCCGTCGCGCACATCGGTGCGGTTAATAAATTTCACCATGTTGTCGAACGAGGCAATGGTTGAAGTAAAATAATCGATCATGCCCATGGCCTTTACCATTACCGCCGAAGCTGGTCGGCCGGTATTGTGTGCCAGTAAAGCTCTGCGGTGTTTTACCATTTTCGGCAAAAACTGTTTGCATTCTTTTAAGTGCTCTAGTTTTGTCATATCAATGTGTTTTAAAATTGATCAGAAGAAGAAGCAAGCAGGGGCGGGACGCTTTGAATATGTGTTGTAACTAATAAAAGAATACCCCTGCTGCTTTCAAACCCTACTGTCCTGAGTATTGGCTCAAACCCCCGAACCAAATTCCTTTCGCCAGTGCTGTGTGGCTTTCTCAAAAGCGGTGCTTTTAAGCTGTTGTGGCTGCTTGCCCTTACAAATGGGGCAGGTTGTAAAATCGAAGCGTTCAACACCCATGCTGGCCGTTCTGATATTCCCGCTTCCGCCACACTCACTGCAATATGTTTTTGCTTTGTCATTATGCTTTTTCAACAGCATTTGTAAATCCGTTGCTTGCAAAGCGTTTGCGTTTATTCTCGTCGATGGTTTCATACTTTACAAATACCTTTTTTACCCGGCTGCCTTCGCCATCGCAGCTGGGGCAATGGTCAACTGTAAAATTTCCGTGTAAAACAGCATGGTTGTTTTTCCGGTAACCAACAGCTTCGCATTTGTTACACAACTCAATTTTTTGCCATGCCTGGTCGAAATAACGCTGGCCAACACTGGTTACGGCATGTGGTTTTACAGCCACTTCAAGCTGGGTAAACATGGGGTCGTTTACCTGCTCTAACAGTACCGCCAGCTGGGGCAGTAAAGCTTCGGGAATTCCCTGAATGGCGAATAATTTGCCGTGTTTGTTTTCGTTTGTTAGTTCGCAATACATAATTGAGTTGTTGATTTAATTTTTAAGCTGTTTGTAAAAAAGGTGGGAGGCCAGGCCTTTTCACAACTAATTTCAGATACCATAGTAAATCAGATTCTGCCTCCCGTTTGTGGCCATTCCCGGAATCGAACCGGAAATCTTTCGCTTCTTTTCTTCCCTCCTTTTGGCCGCCCCTTAACGTGGGGCTAATTCGTTTCTATGCTGCCACTCTTAGCGGTGCATCGAAAAGTTGAATTGTTTTGCCTGTTATGGCTGTATTTCCTCCACTCTCTTCCGTTCGCTGTCAAAGCCTGTCTGCCCCGTTGAAATTTGGCTTGCCGGAGAAGCGATCATTAATCAATCTTCTCCGACTAAATGTGGAGCAGCCGGGTATCGAACCCGGGTCCAAACGACTTTCCAAAAGCTTCGTTGGAAATGTTTTTTAGATACTTCATTGATTGTGTTGAAGTATTCTTTATTTAGCAGGGCAAAAAACCTCCCCCGAAATGCCGGGGGAGGATAAAAACCAAAAATCAACTAACCTTTAAAATTTGGCCGAATGGCCTGCTAAAAAGTATTTTGTTTGTCAATATGTTTAAGAACGTTTTGTTTAAAAGCCCCCGCCTCTGCAGGGGCTTGTTATTAATCTGGTACCAACAGCAGTTGGGTTAAATAATCTTTTTGCGGTGGGCATAAGCAGCAAGCTTTAACGCAGGAACCGATTTTCCGGCAATACCCAGTTTTTTGTACATATTGTTTATGTGATTGTGCACCGTGTTTTTCGAAATAAAGAGAGTTTCTCCAATTTCATTTTCGTCAAATCCTTGTGCAAAAAGCTTCAACACTTCAATTTCTCTGTCGCTTAATGCCGATACCATTTTCGGATTACAAATACCATCTTTGCATCTTCCGGTAAGTCGGGCAGGGCACGGAACATTTTCCAAATCAAAATTCCAGTCCTCGTCAATATCAGGACGGCCATCTTTTACCGAAAAATTGCATACAAAAAAGTTACGCACACGGGCATAAGCCATTTCAGAACCTTCTCCATGCATTCCGGCAAGTTCTTCCCATGTTTCCGGATACTGGTTTTTTATATTCAAATCTGCTTCAACCAGGAACGAATGCCCCATTTCGTTTAACGTACTTGTTGACGATTTGGGATGATTCTCCACCATCAGGTTCTTGTTGCTGTGATTAAAATATATTTCGTACATGGCTAAGCTGTTTTTTTGGCGGTTGGAAACAGAACTTTAATATCTTCTTTCAGGGTTTCCGCAATTTTTTCCTGCTCCAAAGGAGAAAATGAGTTGTTTCTCACTTTGTATCTAAAAGTTACATGTGGCATATTCCCCAATACCCTGCAAAGTTCATCCCTTTTAGTGGCGAAACTGTTTTTTAGTCTATTTAAGTAGTCTTCAAAGTTCATTTAAGTGAATTATTAGTTGAAAAAGTTGCTTTATTATCACGAAATGATAATATTTATATAGCGAAGATAAATAAAAAGGAACTTAATCGGCTACAAAAAGGGT
This sequence comes from Draconibacterium aestuarii, assembly GCA_026671195.1. Lineage (GTDB taxonomy): Bacteria > Bacteroidota > Bacteroidia > Bacteroidales > Prolixibacteraceae > Draconibacterium > Draconibacterium aestuarii. The sequence goes on from JAPOHD010000013.1 coordinate 149,900, forward strand.
CGATAAAATAAACTATTTGGCACATTTAGAATTGTTCTAAATAATACTCAATGAATTTCAAGAAGTTAGAAGATTTAAAAGAGTCCCGAAAAGTAAACTTTGAAGAGCTTTCCAAAATTACAGGAAAATCGGTAGGCGGACTTAAGAAAATGTGGACCAACAGGAAAGTTTCTGTCGAAGTTTTAGAAAAGCTGGCAAAGTACTTTAAAATGCCAATCGCTTACTTCTTCGACGAAAGTAATGCTCCGCGTTCGGTACAACAAGTGGGAGATAACAATATATTTTTCTCCGAAATTGATAATGATGATAATAATGCAGTAAAAGAGAATCGACAAGAATACAAATTACGCGAAATTACAATCCTGGAAAAAGAACTGGAGTTTGTAAAACGGGAGAGAGATACATATAAACAACAAGTTGAAGATTACAGGAGAATTATAGAAAAAATGCGTTGATATAGATTAAAGCCAGACCTAAAAAAAAAATAACCAGAGACAAATATGCAAACCCACGTTCAATATGGCAACAATAATATTGCCTATTTTTCAAACTGTAAAAAATGTAGTAATGTAGGAAATAATGTTAAAAAAGTTATTAACGCGCGCCTTAAAGCAGAACGGAATAACTGTAAAGGAGCTGGCGCACAAAGCACACATGAAGGAAAGTGAGCTGACTGACTTTTTAAACAACAAAAATAAACTTCGAATAAACGATATTGAATTGCTGTTTGAAATTGCTATTGGAGACAACCACTTGGTAACTTTAAGTCACGATAATGACAGGGATACGATTATTTTCCAGCAGGGGAACAATAACCAGGCAACTATAATTATTGGGAATAATTAGTGAATCATGTTGTAATGCCGGTGGTGTTTTATTGGGCTATTCATTCAAAATACATTCAAATTTATATTTTAAAAAACACATAAGTGTCAGGTAGTTATGTATATAGACAATATAATTTGTAAATCCTTCAGGTTCACAAAAGAAAAGGCGCTTACAGAAATGTGAGCGCCTTTTGTGTTTTTAAGAAGTTCTATTATCTTAAATTACTTGAAGTGATTAAGTATTTTAAGGGATCCTTAGTATTTTTTAAGCATAAATCTTCGCTACCCTGAACAGAAAGTATTTAATATCACTTACCCCTCGTAATGCTGCTCTGAACGCTTTTAGTTTAGCATTAAAGGATTCAGCCGAGGCATTAGTACTTCTAGTTTCAAAATAACTTTTATTGTGTTGTTTCGTTTTATTGGCTGTGATGTAATAAAATATGGCCTATATTGAGAGTTTTGTCCCAGTGGGGGAGGGGTGAATTGTGTATGTTTATTATAAAGTGTTGGAAATCAGTCTTTGTTATTTCTGGTTTGTTTATTGCTTTAAAGTAAGAAACAAAGGATAAATAATAAAGGTTTTTATACTAGGGTAGAGCAACTTCTGTATTTATGATTGGTTTTGTGTTTAGGGGTTTGTAAATTATCGATCATCTTCAAAAAGCGTTCATTTAGTTCTACCCTTTTTTCTTTATAAACATAAAAAACCGTTCATTTTAAATGAACGGTTTTCTGATTTTACACCACTTCAAAAAGCGTCATTTAAAAAGTGGTATTCACAACCAATTTGAATACAAAAAATGATCTTTATTCTATTGAAAAATCGCGTCCTTCTATTATTATATTCGCAAAATGCCCAAAAGGTAATCTGTTAATCAAAAATAAATTACAGTTTTAACCGAAGAGGATTTTGTATTTTATAGAAGAATATTCAATGACGACAACTAAATCTTCTTTTTCCCGAATGTCATAAAAATTTAAAAGCAAACTGGTTTTTAAAGTAGATTGAGATGACGAATTGGGTTAGATTTAAAGATCGGTCAGAATTCTTGTATTTGGAATGTTTCATTTACATCGGTTTGTAGATCTGTTATTTTTGTTTTTTTCAGCAGGATATTTTTTCCCAAAAGATCTTCTGAAAACTGATTGCCACGAATACTTGTATTTTTGCAATTCTCGAATGTAAAAGTGAATTGTTTGTTGTGATAAGGTTCAAAAGTATGGCTTCGGGTTACCGTATTATTTGTAAACTCAATTCCATCAACAGAACGGGCAAAAAGCACAGGATAATCAAAAGGATTAAACTGGTTGCCTTCAATTCGGATGTTTTTATGAAAAGCAGGCGTTTTTTCATCCAGCGTTGGAATGATTGGAAAGATGGAAATTATCGCTTCGCAGAACTGGTACGAACTAGTGTTGCATAATTCGGTAAATGTATTGTTTTTAATAAGTATATCGGCAACTGCACCCGATTCAAACCAACCGTTGGCATCGCCGGCAATTAAAATGGCGCTGCCACTGGATTCAAAAATATTGTTTTCAACAACTACTTTCCCCGGTGTTGATATCAGTAATCCTCGTGCCCTGCAACTTTTAAAGTGTGTGTTGTTAACTGTAAAATAAGGAGACCAGGTCAGGTTTTCAAGCGCGTCCCCAGTTTCTAAGTTATTCGGAATGTTTTCTGAAAAAGTTAGTGTAAAATATTCTTTGTCGATTGGCTTAAACGAAATTACATTTCCTGTGCCGAGTGAATTCATTCGTTCGTTTTCGATAAAACTAATTTTATCGTCTTTGTGCCCCCAGTTTAAACCGATACTTTGATGGTGCATAAATTTACATTTTACTTCCTTTTTTGAAAGGATTTCCTGCACCTGCACACTTGTTCCGTGTACATTGATTGGGTCGTCCATTAATCCTTCAAATTCGCAGTTGGTTACTGTAATTTGTCCACGGCAGTTTGATACCTGAAGCCCGTCGTCTCCCCCTCCGAAATAGTGATTTTTCGCTCGGTTGGGTATGGCCCTATAACCATTAAAGGTCAAATCTTCGCTAAACTGAGCTAAAACCCCCAAGCCTGTTGCATGATAGAGATTCAGGTTTTGAATGGTGATTTTTTTTGATTTCAGAATAAAAATTCCTGAATGAGTACGTTCAGCATGGCGTAAAACAAGGTAGTTTCCGGGTTTAGGTTTTCTTGTAAATTTGTAATGCAGGCGAACTACTCCGGGCATAGTGGTTTCGGCAACATAATTTTCCCATCCTCTTCCAAGGCAACCCCAGTCTCCAGTTTGTGGCACTACATAACGTCCTTTTCGGTCAAACTCCATGGTGCCACGCCAGCTATTTGGCTTACTGTTATAAACATCAAAAACAAGTTTGTTGTTATCCAATAGGTGAGGGAATTCTTTGTGATTGATTCCCAAATCGATGAAATCATCTGTCACTTTTAAAACTTCACCTTGTGCAATCAGCGGGTTTTCCCAATCTATATTTATATTCTTTAAAGTAATGTTCGAGCAGTTGTCAAACGTAAAGGGCTGCATTTGCCCATGGAAAATTAACGTGCTGCCTCTTCCATCAATCACCAGATTTTTTTTCTCCTCAAAAAGAAAAGCGCAAACTTTGGGATTTATATCGGTGGTATTCGATTCGTAATATTCACGGGTTTGGCAATCATCGGGATAAAAATGATAAATACCGCGCGTAAACACCAATACGGTTGGTTTATCTCCTTTTAAATCTTCCAATGCTTTATTTATGTACTTAACACAGTTCTGCTTCTTGGTTTTTTGCAAACCGTAATCTTTCAAAAAAATGTAGGTTGTATCGCTGACTTCCGTCGCATTTGACGTATGAAAACTTAAAACAAGAGATGTAATAAGAATGAGAAGGGTGACAATTCGCTTCATGTTATCGGTTTTGTTGCAAGATAATTATTTTGTTGTTTTTCCTTCGTACATGGAGTTGAAAACCTTGTCTACGGGCTCCCAAAGTTCTATTTTATTGTTTTCAGGATCGAGAATATGTACGAACTTTCCGTATTCGTATGTTTCTATTTCGTCGCAGATAGTTACACCGGAATACTCAAACAAGCCTAATTAATAGATTGTTTCCATGTACAGACCTATTCATAAATATAAATATAAATAGACAGGATACTTATACCTACGTTTCTTATTAAATGGTTCGCTAAACTATAATTTTTTAAACAGTAACAATCTGAAATCCATTACCTGAGAACCGGGTATGTTCGTTGCTTTTAAAGTTAACAGTCCGTTCCCTTTTTGCAGGTTTACAGTACCCAAATTTACCCGTTTGAATTCCTTTACATAACCTTCCATCCTTGGATAGATGTCTTTGTCATTCTTTAAAGGTGAGTCAAAAGCTTCAGTTATTTTGAATTCAAAAACTGATTGGTTAAACTGAAGCTGTACTGTTGAACCGATGTCTTTTTCGGGGCAAGTATAAAAAAGTTCTACCTGGTACACACCCGAAGTTAAAACTTCGGCATTAAATGTTATGCTGTCGTTTGTATTTACCCAGTTGGTATAAAAGGTACTATTCGGGAATTTATTAGATCGTTTAATATTTCCATAGGCAATTCCATCGCGGGCAGGAATTTGTGTAAAGGTTAAACTCGGATGACCGATTGTGAAGGGACGATTTGCATTTTGGTTGAGTTCAGATACCACCTCTGTTTCCCATTTTACCTTCTCCAAAATCAGTTCATCATATATTCCCGGAAATTTTGCAGCAACATCAGAATATTGCCCCGGATCGGTTTCCATGTTGTACAAATGGTTTTTGTCATCTAAACGAAACTTTTGGCTGCGAAGACTGGTTTTTCCTCTCCAGTGTGTGAAAATAATGCGTTCATCCCAATCTGGATTTTCTTTTAAAAGAAGCGGTTTTAAACTAACACCATCCAGTTCCTTGTCAGTTTGATTATCTAATCCGGCCAGGTCTGTGAGTGTAGGAAGTAAATCGATTCCAGCTGCAATCGTAGTAATTTCTTTTCCGGCAGGAAGAGTTCCTTTCCATTTTATAATCATTGGCGAGCGAACACCACCTTCGTCGGTCGAACCTTTTTTCCCTTTCATGCCATCATTCCAGCGAAAGCTGTTGGGACCATTATCTGAAAGGTAAAGAACAATTGTGTTGTCTGCTAATCCAAGTTCTTTTATTTTGTTTGCAATACGGCCCACATTCCAGTCAATATTTTCGCACATGGCAAGAGCCGCTTTTGTAAACAAAACATCCTCTCTGGTCGTATCGCGGTGGAACATTTGCAAATTTTTATTTTTGTATTTATTCCAGAATTTTTCAGGAGCCTGCATGGGCGAGTGGGGAGTATTAAAGGGCAAGTATAAAAAGAAAGGATTAGCTTTGTTGTTTGTGATGAAATCAAGTCCGTGTTGCGTTAAATTATCAATTATAAAGCCATTCCCTTTAACAATTTCACCGTTGTGTTCCAGCATAGGGCTGTAGTAGTTTCCCCAATGTCCGGAGCAAAATCCATAGAAATCATCAAACCCACGCGAATTGGGGTGATAGGGAGCTTGCATTCCATTGTGCCATTTTCCGTAGGCAGCTGTTTTGTATCCTGCTTTTTTAAAGACTTCGGCAATGGTTGTCTCGTCCAAATCAAGACGTTCGCCCCCGGCGCTGGTAGAATAAACGCCGCTTCGTACGTGATAGCGCCCGGTTAATAATTCGGCCCGGGTGGGAGAACAAACCGGACAAACGTAGAACCGATCAAAAGTAACTCCGGTTTTGGCCAGTTCATCGATATTTGGAGTTGACAGGTTGGTATTGCCGTGATAGCTTAAGTCTCCCCATCCCTGATCGTCACTGAGAATCAGTATGATATTCGGGTATTGAGTTTGTATTGTTTTTTCCGTACACGAAAACAGCAAAATAGCAAACACGAGAAGTAGAAAAGGTTTTTTCATTGCAGTTACAGGTTTAAGTCAGCTTAAAAGTAATAATAATTTTTTCCGGTATTGATTTAAGAACTGCAAATACCAGGTGTTTTCAATTAAATTTCGAAAAAGTTTCAGTTAAATGTTTGTCCGTATTTTTTACAGAACTGATCTTAATTTTGAAACTGAATCCATTTTAATCCAGTTGGGGTGTTCCTCGTTCTCTGTCGCCTTTTCGTGTTCCCAGGTAACATGAAAGGGAATGTGGATGCCAAATCCGCCAATTTCCAAAACCGGTTCAATGTCTGATTTGTAGGAATTGCCGATCATTAAAAAATCTTCGGGTGCAATGTCGAGATGTTTTAGCAGTTTCCGGTAATCTGCCTTGTTCTTGTTGCTCATTACCTCCACGTGATGGAAGAAGTTCTCCAGGTGCGATTTTTTTAGTTTTCGCTCCTGGTCGAGCAAATCACCTTTGGTAGCCACAATTAGTTTGTAGCCTTTTTGAGTGAGGTATTCCAAAATATCAACCACACCTTCCAATAACTCAACCGGCTGGTTAATCTGTGTTTTCCCGAGCTTTATAATTTTTTCGAGTGTGGGTTGAGGTACCCGGTTATCTGTAATTTTTAAAGCCGTTTCAATCATCGAAAGCACAAAACCTTTTGTTCCGTAACCGTATTCCTCCAGGTTTCGAATTTCGGTTGCGAACAATTCTTTCATGATTTCTTCGGAGGTAGAAAAATCAGCAAGCAATTCGCAAAACTGCTCTTCCGTTTCGCGAAAAAAGGTTTCGTTTACCCAAAGTGTATCGTCGGCATCAAATGCTATTACTTTAAAGTTGTTCTTCATTTGTAAAAAACAGGCTGTTTTTAGTGAACGCCTTTTAACTATTTACAAGGCCAAATTTACCACAGTAATACCGGAACCGCCAAAATCAACGTGTTCATCTTTGTAACTGCGAACCATGGGCTCCGAACGCAGGTAATCACGAATTATTTGTCGCAAAATTCCATTCCCTTTTCCGTGAAGTATACGAAGTTGCCCAGCTTCAAACATAATGGCTTCATCAATAAACTCTGTTATTTTCCGAATGGCATCATCAGCCCGCTCGCCCCTTATATCAATTTCGGGTTTAAAGGTCAGGCGTTTTTGAGCAAAACTATCGGTTAAAGTAGTTGATTTGGTGTAACGCTTTTTATCGAGTTTTTTCGCTTCGTTGTTGCTTAAACGCTCTATATTTTTACGCGGCATCGTGGTCATAAGCTGGCCAAAAGCAACCACTGCATTTTTTTCGTTTATTTCAATCAGGTCACCAATGGTTTCTTGTCCTTTTATTCGAACTTTATCGCCGGATTTCAGTTCAGTACGTACTTCCGGGGTTTCTTTTGGAATAGATTTTTTAAATTCCGCGGGACGGCGCTGGTTTCGACTTTCCTCGCGTTGTCGCAGTTTATCCATTTTGCGTGCAATCTGCCCGTCGTCGGAAGTTACTTTTCTGTCAACTTCTTTCTTTAAATCAACCAAATTCTCACGTGCCTTTTTGGTTTTTTCTTTATCGGCTTGTGCCTTTTTAATTTCGTGAATGGTGTTTTCAATCCGTTTGTTTACCACTTTTAGCAGCGCGTCTGCTTCCTCTTTTGCTTTTTTCAGAATCTCCTTACGTTGCTTCTGAATCTCCTGCAATTCTGTTTCGTAGCTTTCTGCAGTGTCGTCCAGTATTTTTTCCACTTTTCGGATTTTCATCCTTTTGGTTTCCCAGTATCGTTTGTCTCTGTTAATCTGGCGCAAATTGCGATCGAAATCGATGTGATCTTTCCCCACTTTCTCCGTAGCTTTTTCTAGAATATCTTCGGGTAACCCGATTTTTCGGGCAATTTCAAAAGCAAATGAACTACCCGGTTTCCCAATATCGAGTTTAAAAAGCGGATTCATGTTTTGTGCATCGTACAGCATGGCACCGTTAGCAATTCCATCGGCCGACGAGGCGAAGTGTTTTAAGTTGGTATAATGAGTTGTAATTACGCCGAACGTACCCAACTTAGTAAGTTTATCAAGAATGGATTCGGCAATGGCACCCCCTAACATCGGTTCGGTTCCGGTTCCGAACTCGTCGATAAGAATCAGCGTTTTTTCGTTACAGTTGCGTACAAAATGTTTCATGTTCATCAGGTGCGAACTGTAGGTGCTCAGGTCGTTTTCCATCGATTGCTCATCGCCAATGTCGATAAAAAGCTGATGGAAAATACCTGTTATACTTCCCTCGCTAATCGGAATTAACAACCCACATTGTAACATGTATTGTAGCAATCCGGTGGTTTTGAGACAAACAGATTTTCCACCGGCATTTGGCCCCGAAATCAACAGGATATGTTTTTCCTGGGTGAGTTTAATATCGAGCGGAACGATTTTCCGTTTTTCTTTTTGCAGCGTTTTTAAGAGTAACGGATGAATAGCATGATACCATTCGATTATGGCTTCGTCGCGGAAATCAGGTTTTATCGCATCAAATTCAACCGCAAGCAATGCCTTTGCACGGATAAAATCGATCTCTCCCAGAAAGTCATAGGAATAAAAAAGATCTTGGAGATAGGGGCGGATATCGTTGGAAAAATCGGTCAGGATTTTTACTATCTCACGGCGTTCGGCATATTCCAGTTCCCTGATCTCGTTGTTCATTTCAACAATTTCATTGGGCTCTATATATGAAGTTTTTCCGGTCGCCGATTCGTCGTAAACAATTCCTTTGATTTTTCTTTTGTGCCCCGCTGCAATTGGAATTACCGCGCGTCCGTCGCGAATCGATACCGAAGCATCTTCTTCAACCAATCCATCTTTTTGAGCCTGCTTTAAAATGGCGTGCAGGCGTTTCGACATATTCGACTGCATAGAAAATATGCTTTTCCGAATCTGTGCCAACTCGGGCGATGCATTGTCGCGTATCTTTCCAAGTTTATTAATGATGGTGTCAATCCGATCGTAAATGTACGGGAACACTTGTATGTCGCTGGTTTTAGCTTTTAAAATGGGGAAAAGTTCCTCTTCTTGTTTATTGAAAAAGTTGACAATTGCCCGAACCGATTCCAGCGAACGTTTTAAATCGAAGAGCTCAGCTGGCTCCAGGAAACGCCCTTCTATTTTGATTTTTTGAAGTGCTTCACGTAAATCGTAAAAATGACTGGCCGGAAAACTATCGAATTCCCTTATGATCATACAAAACTCTTCCACCTCTCCCAATTGATTGGAAAGCGCTTCGTGCGAGGTTTGAAAATGCATTTCGTTGACCCATTCGTTTCCCATTGTACTGATACATTTGTTGTTCAGCATGTCACGAATACGGTCGAAACCAATTTTTGCCTCGAAATTATTTGGATAAATGTTTTGCATTGTTTTCGTCTAAATTGAATGCAAAAATAGTAAAGATGTTTAGAGTTAAAAAGGTGCAGTGGATTTCAGTCCGTACTTCCGGGTATTATGTTGCATTACCAGGAGGCCAACTCCAGTGTAAGGTGCTTTATCTTGGTTCGATTGTGGGTATATGTAATGTGAATCCTACCATCTTTGGTTTGAATAATTGCCGGGTAGCTGAATTCTCCTTTGGGGTGGTCTTCAAGTTTAAAAATATCAGTCCAGTTAATACCATCATTCGAATGGTACAAGTCAAGTTTATTGCGACCGGCCTCCCACGATTTTCCACTCTCAATCGGATTATTTACCAGCAACTTTTCTCCCGAGTGCAGGGTAATCGCATCAATCCCTGAGTTAGGATGCAAAATTGTTGTTGGCGCTACTTTCGACCAGGTTTTGCCTTCATCGGTTGACCAGCTTTCCATAATTACATTTTGGTTGCTGCGCAGCAATGCCTGTATCGAATTGTCGGGGTAGAGTAGTAGGGTCGGTTGAATTACTTTTATCGAGTCGGGCGAGGGGATCACAATTTTCTCCCAGCTTTGTCCGCCATCAGCCGATCTTTCAATGTTTGATTTCCACAACTCATGAGTAACCTCGGTACTTGATGGACTGAGAATAACTCCTGATTTCAGGTGAAGTGGTTTATTACGGATGGGGCCTAAGATACCCACCGGCAGTTTTTCGGGTGAAGACCAGGTTTGCCCTTCATCATCGGAATGCATGACCATTCCCCACCAATCGTTAGGGCTGGGCCCAACTTTATAGAAAAGTGAAATTCGCTCATCATTCCCCCTAAATAAAACTGGATTCCAGGTGGGGTACAACAAGGTTTCGTTTTCTTTTCCATCGGCAACTTTTACGGGAGCCTCCCATTTCCCATTTCGAAAAGCGGCAATGTAAATGCACACATCTGGATTTCGTTCGTGAGTGCCGCCAAAAAATGCAAGTAACAAGCCGTTTCGTGTTTCAAGTATTGTGGAAGCATGGCATTGTGCATATTGAGTTGTATCAGCTATAAATTCTGCTGACAGGATTTCTGCCTTTACTTGTTTGTTGTCCTGTTTTGATGAATTTCCTGAACAGCCAGTAAGTATTAGTATGATAAGTATGATAAATAACTGAGTTTTCATTTTCGGATTGTTAATTACGTGAATAAGTTGAACACAGCTTTGTGGCACAAATATAGTTTTTTGAGCTGCAACGAAACTGTTGTCGGCGTAAAATTTCGGGACAAAATAAGTACTGACAAATCATTTTTCTTTTGTCTCTTTCTTCCGGAAAATCAGTTTGTGTTCGTTTTTCATTTCTATTTGTTACTGAAGAATTCGTGCTATATGTAAAGGCGATTCATTTTTACACCAGAAATCTGTCCTTGTTTGTAACTATTTTACTATCGAATTCATGTTAGTGCAACCTAAATGCAAATTTTGTGTTTAATTGCAGAAGAAAGCAAATTCTTGAAAACAGGAACAAATGAAAGATTTAAGAACAACAAATATACTCTTGCTGATTATAGTAATTCCATTGGTTTTTTATATCCTGAAAATCCTCTCCTTTATATTTATTCCACTCATAATGGCAATGTTTATTGCCCTGTTGTTTTTGCCATTAATGCGCTGGTTAAAAAAGCGCCGGGTACCACAGATTATAAGTATTTTAATTGTAATTCTAATTTTTATCGGAGTTTTTAAAGTTGGTGGCGAGCTGGTAAAACTTTCAAGTGCTGAAATACGTGCCACCGAGGATGTATTTTTCAGAAAGGCCGAAACAAAAATCGTGGATTTAATTTTAATTGTAGAAGATTTTTTTGGTATTGAACGGGTACAAGGCGAAACGATTTTAAAACATTATTTAGACGAAAATACGTATGTGAAAAAGTTTGGAACCACCATTGGGATTTTAAGCAATATGTTGAGTATGACTTTAATGACTGCTTTTTTTGTGATTCTTTTATTAAGCGAATCCATCAATTTTCAGAAAATATTAAACAGTACACTCTTTAAGCTAAAACATTCCTCCGTGCGTACATTTATGCAAATTGAAAAGGATATTCTGAAATTCATCAAAGTAAAATTTCTAATTAGTCTTTTAACAGGAATTGGAATTGGCATAGCCTGTCTGATTTTTGATGTTAGTTTTCCAATTTTTTGGGGATTGTTGGCCTTTGTAATAAACTTTGTACAAATGATCGGTTCCATAATTTCGGTACTGGCCCTGGCTCTTTTTGCTTTTGTTGAGCTCGATCCATCAGGAACACTGTTGTTGTTTGTGTTAAGTATAATCTTTGTTCAGGTGTTGTTTGGTGGTGTTATTGAGCCAATAATGATGGGAAAAACTTTTGCCTTGAATGTAATAACGGTTTTAATTATGCTCATGTTTTGGGGGTATCTTTGGAACATTCCGGGATTTATTATGGCCATTCCACTAACTGTTTTTATTAAAATTGTACTGGAACAGTTTCCCCGAACCAAGGTTATTGCCGATTTTATGTCGGGGAAAAAGCCTCAAATCAAAATCGTAAAACGGAGTAATATCAAGATTGCGAAACAATAACGTTTTTTCCGGGCAAATTAAGTATGGTTCTAAACTAAAAAGATCCGTGCCTGATTACAGTCAGGAACGGATCTTTTTGCTTAAAGTTGACAGGTTTTGTACTTTAACCCGCTATAGACTTTTTAAAGCATAATTCCATCTAACTTGACCTACAAAGCCTGATAAATAAGTGATTGACATATTGGATCTAATAATCATTTATATGTATAGGCTTGACTGCTGCATACAGCAAGTTAGCTATTTGGTTTTACTTTTTTGACGTATTAGGAATCCGGGTTCAAGCGCCAATCTGTTTTACCCTTTAGGTATTTTTTCTCCCGGAAATCTTCGGGCATATTCTTCCCAGAAAAGTTTTACTTCGTTTTTCATTTCTTTTGAAAGCGACAGAATTCCGAATAAGTTTGGAATGGTCATTAATGCAATTGTAATTCCCGAAAGAGTCCAAACAATGGTGGTGTCGGCAAACGAAGCAAAGAAAAATGCAACCACATAAACCAAACGGAACCAAACCACTCCTTTTACACCAAATAAATAAGTAATGGCACGGTCGCCATAATACGACCAGCTAATTGCCGTTGAAAAGGCAAACATAAGTAGTCCGATGGAAACAATGTATTTACCGTATTCGCCAAACCAACTGCGGGTAAAAGCAATGGTAGTTAACGGAGCACTGTGCATTAGTGATTTTCCTGTTAATGTTACACTATTTGTATTAACCAGTTTACCGTTAGAAAATACAAGTTCTCCATTATAAGCTTGTTTGTTAACCCAAACTTTTACTTCTTCGGCAACCGAGCGGGCATGAATAACCGTTGGCTGATCCTGGATGATGCCATCTACTACCATAAGATCTCCTGTATATTGGCTTAGTTGAGTTTCGCCAGCCAGATAATTATATAAAGTTTCTTTGTCAGCTTCGTTTTTATCCGAATAGGTATCGGTTAAGACAAACAGGTCGGCTTCCTGAAATTGGTTTTCCATTTTTTCGGTCCAAACCCCCGATGAAAGTAACACCAATCCGGTTAAGCTACATATAATAATTGTATCGATGAAGGGTTCTAAAAGTGCAACCAATCCTTCCGAAACAGGCTCGTGTGCACGTGCAGCAGCATGGGCAATTGGTGCAGATCCTTGTCCTGCTTCGTTCGAAAATAAACCGCGGTTTACACCCCGGTTAAAAGCAAATGCAATACTTCCTCCTAAAAACCCACCAACTGCTGCCGATCCGGTAAATACCTGCCCGATAATAGCCATTATCGATGGGATTATATTTTCATAGTTGTATAGAATAACAGCCATTGCACCAATAAAGTAGATGGCTGCCATTAAAGGAACCAGGGTTGATGTAACTTTTGCAATACGTTTAATTCCGCCGATAATTACAAGTCCCAGAAGAATTGCAAGAACTGCTCCGGTTAATATATGGTTTATACCAAAGGTTTGAAAAAGCGAATTGGAAATACTGTTGATTTGAGGCAAACTACCTGTGCCGAATGATGAAAGAACGGTAGCAACAGCAAAAATACCAGCCAGCCATTTCATGTTCAAACGGTTTTTCATGTAATACATTGGTCCGCCGGCAATGGATCCATCGCTGGCAGTTTCGCGGTATTTATGCGAAAGCGTAACCTCAACAAATTTAGTCGTCATACCCACGGCGGCAGTTACCAGCATCCAGAAAAGTGCTGCAGGCCCGCCCAGGTGAATGGCCAGCGCAACACCGGCAATGTTCCCGGTTCCCACCGTTCCTGAAAGAGCCGTTGTTAATGCCTGGAAATGGGAAGTGTCTCCTTTATCTCCCTCTTTGTCGAATTTTCCGCGTACTATCCGAACCGAGTGTTTCAGATAACGGAACTGTGGAAATTTCAGGTAGATGGTAAAAAATATACCTGTTCCTAATAATAGAAATACGAACCATTGCGATCCGCCGATGTGCCCATCGATTAAAGAGAGAATGTCGTTGACTTTATTCATTATATGCTTATATTTCAGAAATTCGGCTAAAAATAGCAATCATATTCAATTTGTTAAAAAATGAAGGTTTTTTATTTCAAATTATTATTATATAGTGAGAAATATCAGTTTTTGTGTTTCAAATAGCTCGTCTTTTGGGGCAACGCGAAGAAAGGACAAATTGAATACAGACGATGTTCATTCTGATCTCAAACACATCTTTCGGGCATCTGGTGGTGAAAATGTGCTAAAAATTAATATTGGGTTGTTTATTACTTTTAATTGTTAATTATGAACGAGGATAGGATAAAGTTGTAAATTCGCATAAGAAACTAAAAAAAGAATAAGCATGTTACCAAAATTTTTGCTCGCCGACAACTCTCTTGAAACACCGGACACTATTTTCGTTGTTCACACTGAAACCCCACGATTTATTGTAGAAGCCGATATTGAAGATTTTTGGAGTAATCAGGTGGTTCACTGGATTGACGGAGAACCCGGAGACGAGGAATTAATTGGTGAAATGATTGAAGCAGCCGAAGAATTTCTTGAAAAAGAGTTTGAAAACGAGGAGCTGCTTGACGAAGGAGAGGAAGAATAGTTACACGTTTCAGGTTGTATGTTGAACATGCAACCTGAAACCCGCAACTTTTAAACTGAAACCTTTATTTCACTCCTTTTAACGATAGTTGAATTCTTTTACGTGGAATGTCGACTTCTTTTATGCGCACTTTAATGTGCTCGTGCAGTTTTACAATTTCATTTGGATCGGAGATAAAACGGTCGGCCATTTCAGAAACATGGATTAATCCTGATTCTTTAATACCAATGTCAACAAATGCTCCGAATTTTGTAATGTTATTTACAATACCCGGAAGTACCATACCAACATTTAAATCGTTGATGGAGAAAATACCATCGGCAAATTCAAAGACTTTAATTGGCTTGCGAGGATCGCGACCGGGTTTTAAAAGTTCGTTTTTGATATCGTTTAAGGTTGGCAACCCAACTTCAGCACTTACATATTTTTGAAAATCTATTTTTGAAACCAACTCTTCATTTCGCACTAAATCGCTGATTTCGCATTTTAAATCCTTTGCAATTTGTTTTACAATTTTGTACGATTCAGGATGAACCCCTGAGTTATCCAAAGGATTTTTAGCGTCTGGAATACGAAGAAATCCGGCAGCTTGTTCAAATGCTTTTGGTCCCATTCGTGGCACCTTTTTCAGTGCTTCCCGCGATTGAAACATTCCGTTTTCTTTTCTATATGTTGTAATGTTTTCTGCCAGTTGCGGACCAAGTCCCGAAATGTAGGTGAGTAAATGCTTGCTTGCTGTATTCAGGTTAACACCAACCGAGTTTACACTTAATTCAACCACCGAGTCCAAACTGTTTTTTAAATTTTTCTGATCTACATCGTGCTGATATTGCCCCACACCAATGCTTTTCGGATCGATTTTTACCAGCTCGGCCAGCGGGTCCATTAAACGTCGGCCGATTGAAACAGCACCACGCACGGTTACATCGTACTGCGGAAATTCCTGGCGTGCCACCGAAGAGGCTGAATACACCGAGGCACCATCTTCGCTAACTACATAAATGCGTAATTCTCTGTCAAAATGAAGTTTCTTAATAAAATACTCGGTTTCGCGACTGGCTGTACCGTTCCCAATTGCAATGGCTTCAATTTGGTACATTTCAACCATCGATGTAATTTTTTTAGCCGCCATTTTACGCTCTTCCTGTGGCTTGTGCGGGTAAATGTTTTCATTGTGAAGCAAGTTTCCCTGTTCATCCAAACACACTATTTTGCAACCTGAGCGATATCCGGGGTCGATGGCCAGTGTTCGTTTTTGCCCTAAGGGCGGAGCGAGTAAAAGCTGCTTTAAATTTTCGGCAAAAACTTTTATGGCTTCGTCGTCGGCTTTTTCTTTCGAGAGGTTGGAAAACTCAGTTTCAATTGAAGGTTGAATTAATCGTTTAAAACTGTCTTTAACGGCCAGAAAAACCTGCTCCGAACTTTGGTTGTTGCCTTTCACAAAAAAACGGTCGAGGTTTTCCAAAACACGTTCTTCATCGGGTGAAATGGAAATCCGCAAAAAACCTTCGTTTTCTCCACGGCGCATGGCCAGCAAACGATGCGAAGGACATTTTTTCAGAGGTTCGTTCCAATCGAAATAATCGCGGAATTTGGCTGCTTCCTCTTCTTTGCCTTTTACTAGTTTCGAACTAATAACGGCACCCAATTCAAAACCACGTCTCACTATATTTCTGGCACGTTCATTTTCGCTAATCCATTCGGCAATTATATCGCGTGCTCCTGCCAAAGCTTCTTCAACACTTACAACCTCATCATTTAAAAACGAGTTGGCGCGAAATTCAGGATCGCGTTCCATTTGTTTCATAATAATTTTTGCGAGTGGTTCCAATCCCTTTTCCCGGGCAATGGTTGCTTTTGTCCTTCGTTTGGGTTTGTAGGGCAGGTAAATATCCTCAAGTTCAACGGCATCAAAACAGTTTTCAATTCTCGATTTTAATTCAGGAGTTAATTTATCCTGTTCGCCGATGGTTTTCAAAATGGTTTCCTTGCGCTTTTCCAACTCAATAAATTTATCATTCTGTTCTTTTACCTGTTGAATTTGCATTTCGTCCAGACTTCCGGTACGCTCTTTTCGGTAACGCGAAATAAATGGGATTGTGGCTCCTTCATTTAAAAGTTGAATGGTGTTTGAAACCTGAATTGTTTTAATGCCAAGGTTTTGGGCGATTATTTCGATTGTTTTGTTTTGCATTGTTTTTGTTTTTACAGGAATGCAAAGGTAGGAAAAGATGCTTAGAGTTAAGAGTTCAGAGTTTGAAGCTTCAAATTTCAATTAAGCTCAAAGCTGTCATCTTACGAAGCTATGACAGCCTTCGCAATACGGAACCGTTCTCTTCGAGAATATGGATTTTTACATCAGCAGTTAAAAACTCAGTCCAATTGTGAAGTTCAAACAAGGAAGAGGTGATTTGTCTCCATCATTATCTGCATTACCCAGATACTCTCCCGGGTAATCATCGCTTTCCAGTTTCGGACTAACTGTATCAAACTCAAACCCAAGTATCAGTACTCCGTATCGTACGTTTAAACCGGTTGAAAAACCCACTGAGGTATAACCAGTGTAATAATCATCTGCATCACCAATTTCATCTTCGTACATTACTGCGCCGGCCGCCCATGCAAAATCGGCCTTGGCATAAATATCAAATTCCAATTTATCAATTGGGCTGTAAGTAAACGATGGCCCAACTTTTGAACCAACCCGCACATGTGCCAAATTGTAGTTGTAATTTGAATTTCCGGTCGAAAAATTGTTGTAGTTTACATACAGGTAATCTACATTTATTCCAAAAGCCATGTTGTCGGCTTTAAGAATGCTATTGACCATAAAAATGTTTCCCAGTTCAAACGAAGCACCAGTCCTGTGATTCAAACCTTCATCATCCCATTGGTTTTTTGTCATTCCAAATTGCGACCAGGTGGGAAGAGAATAACCAAACCGGAAGTAGAATTGATTGTCGAGTTGTTGCCCGAAAGAGATAAATACACCGA
This sequence comes from Draconibacterium aestuarii, assembly GCA_026671195.1. Classification (GTDB taxonomy): domain Bacteria; phylum Bacteroidota; class Bacteroidia; order Bacteroidales; family Prolixibacteraceae; genus Draconibacterium; species Draconibacterium aestuarii. The sequence goes on from JAPOHD010000013.1 coordinate 167,164, forward strand.
GGAGTAAAGCAAGCAGAATAAGTAATTTTTTCATAATTCATAGGTATTTAATTTGTATTCAATTACTCAGGTGTTTATGTTACAAGTTACGTTGTTCTCATTAACATTGAAATTTTTTATGACATACTTATTTTAGTCCTTCATTCTTGTTATAATGAGATTGCAATAGTGAAAGAAGCGTTCTTTCTAATATTATGCAGAGAAAGAATCGTTCTGTTGTTTTCCGTCTTCGGTCTTCCGACTTTTTTTTCTATTTTTGCACCTCATTTTCAAAAGAAGTAAAACGCATGTTTGAGAATTTAAGCGAAAGGTTGGATAAGTCCTTTAAGTTACTGAAAGGACAGGGGAAAATTACCGAGATAAATGTGGCGGAAACGCTAAAAGATATTCGTCGTGCGCTGTTGGATGCCGACGTCAACTTTAAGATTGCCAAAAAATTTACCGATGATGTTAAAGAAAAGGCACTTGGGCAAGAGGTTTTAACTGCGGTTAAACCGGGCCAGTTGATGGTTAAAATCGTAAAAGACGAGCTGGCCATGTTGATGGGCGGAACTTTTGCCGACATACAACTGGAAAGCAAACCGGCTGTAATTCTGATGTCAGGATTGCAGGGGTCGGGTAAAACTACCTTTACCGGGAAGCTTGGAAACATGCTTAAAACCAAAAAAGGTAAAAATCCACTTTTGGTAGCCGGCGACGTTTATCGTCCGGCGGCAATCGATCAGTTGAAAGTTTTGGGTGAGCAAATCGGAATTCCTGTTTATACCGAAGAAGGGAACATGGATCCGGTGAAAATCGCAAAAGCTGCAATTAAACTGGCAAAAGAAAAAGGGCACGATGTAGTAATTGTGGATACTGCCGGTCGTTTGGCGGTAGATGAGCAGATGATGAACGAAATTTCTGCCATTAAAAAAGCTATCGATCCCGATGAAATTCTTTTTGTGGTTGACTCAATGACGGGGCAGGATGCAGTAAACACCGCTAAAGAATTTAACGATCGTTTGGACTTTGATGGGGTAGTTCTTACCAAACTCGATGGTGATACACGTGGTGGTGCAGCACTTTCAATTCGTTCGGTGGTTGAAAAACCAATTAAGTTTGTTGGTACCGGCGAAAAAGTAGATGCTCTTGATGTTTTCCATCCAGACAGGATGGCCGACCGTATTTTGGGAATGGGTGATATTGTTTCGCTGGTAGAAAAAGCCCAGGAACAATTCGACGAAGAAGAGGCCAGAAAACTACAAGACAAGCTTGCAAAAAATACATTCAATTTTAACGATTTCCTGAAACAGATTAACCAAATCAAGAAAATGGGTAATCTGAAAGATGTGGTTGGAATGATTCCGGGAATGGGGAAAGCCATGAAAGGAATGGAAATTGAAGACGATGCATTTAAACACATCGAAGCCATTATTTTTTCAATGACAGCCGAAGAGCGCGAAAATCCTTCAGTTATAAATGGTGGCCGTCGTAAACGTATTGCTAATGGTTCAGGAACAAATATTCAGGAAGTAAATCGTTTGTTAAAACAGTTTACTGAAACCCGCAAAATGATGAAAATGGTTTCGCAGGGTAAAAATGTTCAGCGAATGATGGCAGGTATGCAACGCCAGGGACGAAAATTTTAAGGGAAGTTTCGCAAGAACGAAGGTTTTAGTTAAACAATTGTCGTTCTTCTTTTTTATTGACAATAAATAATTAGACCAAAGAAAATATACTAATAATGGAGTTAATCGACGGAAAAAAAATAGCTGCTGAAATTAAGCAGGAAATAGCCGAAGAGGTAAAGCAGATACTGGCAAAAGGTGGAAAGCAACCCCATTTGGCTGCCATTCTGGTTGGACACGACGGGGGGAGTGAAACCTATGTTGCTTACAAAATTAAAGATTGCGAAGCGGTTGGTTTTAAATCGTCATTGATTCGTTATGAAGATGATGTTACTGAAAAAGAACTTTTGGCAAAAGTTGAAGAACTAAACAACGATGATGATCTGGATGGATTTATTGTTCAGCTTCCATTGCCAAAACACATTTCAGAAGAAAAAATAATTGAAGCCATTGATCCGAAAAAGGATGTTGATGGATTTCACCCTATTAATGTGGGTCGAATGGTAATTGGAATGCCATCGTTTGTTTCAGCAACTCCATACGGAATTGTTGAACTGATTAAACGATACAACATTGAGACGAGCGGTAAAAACTGTGTTGTTTTAGGGCGTAGTAATATTGTAGGTCGCCCAATGAGTGTGTTAATGTCGCAAAAGGCGATTAATGCCACGGTAACAGTTGCTCACAGCCGTACCGAAAACCTGAAAGAGGTTTGTGCAAATGCCGATATTCTGATTGTTGCCATGGGATTTCCCGAGTTTATTAAAGCTGATATGGTGAAAGAAGGTGCCGTTGTTATTGATGTAGGTACAACGCGGGTAAAATCAGATCAAACAAAATCGGGCTTTAAATTAAAAGGCGATGTGAAATTTGATGAGGTAGCTCCAAAATGTTCTTATATTACGCCTGTCCCGGGCGGAGTTGGACCAATGACTCGTACATCGTTGTTATTGAATACCTTGCTTTCTGCTAAAAAGGAAATATATAAATAGAAATAACGATATTTTAAGGAAAAGGGAGACCATTGGCAAAATGGTCTCCCTTTTTTATTGGGTGAATGGCGTTTCGTAGAATGAGTTTAAATTACCTGAATTGCGAAGGAATCTTTCAGCTTGTTGACCATTTGTCAGAATTTCTAAATTATTTTTCTATTTTTGAATCTAAACTAACTCAATAATAAAAATATATTCGAATGGAAAGTGCTGAAAGTAAGGAGGGGATTAAACAAATTGATAGCAAATTCAAACAGGAGATTCATTCAAAAGTGGTCCGTGCCGGAAAAAGAACTTATTTTTTTGATGTGAAAAGCACTCGCAACGACGAGTATTATCTGACCATTACTGAAAGCAAAAAACGTTATGGCGATAATGGCAAATTCGGGTACGAAAAACATAAGATTTTTTTATACAAAGAAGACTTCGAAAAATTTATTGATAGTTTGAAGGATGTGGTGGATTACATTTACGAAAAACAACCGGAAGAAATAGTTCCTGAGGTTGCTGAAAAAGAGGTAACTGAAGAAGTTGTTGAAGAATCGGAACCTGTAAAAGATTACACCAGCGTTGAATTTGAGGATATTTAGTTTTTAAGCACAGGGAGATACTTATGCTTGTGTATGGTACTCCCAAAAGTTTTGAAAACTTTGTCTGCAAATGACAGTTATTCTTATTCAAGTTCACTTAATTCCAGCCAGCGAAACTCTTTCTCGTCGAGAAGAGTTTTTATTTTGTCTAATTCCAGCGATTTTTCGTACAATTCGTCGTGTGGCAGAGTACCGGCATTCATTAAATTTTCCAGTTCTGTTTTTTTCCTTTCCAGTTCAGGGATTTCTTTTTCCAGCTCGTCGAACTCACGCTGTTCTTTGTACGATAGTTTCTTTTTTATTTGCTGAACAGGTTTTTCAACTTTTGCCTCCATCTTAGCTTCCGCCTTAATTTTAGCCTCGGTCCTGGCTTTAATCTGTTCCTCCTCCTCAACCTTATTGCGGTACACGGTATAATTTCCCGGGAAATCAGTAACCTTGCCATCGCCTTCAAAAACAAAGAGGTGATCTACAATTTTATCCATAAAAAAGCGGTCGTGCGAAACCACAATTACACATCCTGCGAACGATTTTAAATATTCTTCCAGAACATTTAAAGTCATTATATCTAAATCATTTGTTGGCTCATCCAGTATCAGGAAGTTTGGATTTTGCATTAAAACGGTGCAGAGGTATAAACGACGTTGCTCGCCACCACTAAGTTTCTCAATAAAATTGTATTGTGTTTCGGGCGGAAAGAGAAAACGCGTGAGCATTTGTGTAGCACTCATTTTTGTGCCATCCTCAAAATGAATGTATTCTGCAATTTTTTGTACCGCTTCAATTACTTTTTCTTTGGGATCAAAAGTAATTCCTTCCTGCCGGTAATACCCGAATTTGATGGTCTGTCCAATATCTATAATGCCCGAATCAGGTGTCAGCGTTCCGGTAATCAGGTTCAGAAAGGTTGATTTCCCCGTTCCGTTTTTACCCACAATTCCAACTTTTTCAAAACGTTGGAATTTATACGAGAAATCTTCAATAAGATTCACCCCCGGAAAAGATTTTGATATGTGTTCAAACTCTACTATTTTTTTTCCCAGACGTGCTGATTTTACATTCATTTCAACCAGGTTGGTATTCAGGTTTTGCGAAGCTTTATCTTTTAAGTCCTGAAATGAATCTACACGGTATTTGGCTTTATGGCTGCGTGCTTTAGGCATACGGCGCATCCATTCAATTTCTGTTCGCAACAGGTTTTTAGCTTTGCTAACTGTCGCTTGTTGCATTTGAATCCGCTCGTCACGCTTTTCAAGAAAATACGAGTAATTGCCCAGGTAGCGGTAAATTTGGTTATCCTCCATTTCAATAATCTCGTTGCACACGCGATCAAGAAAATAGCGGTCGTGGGTTACCATTAAAAGTGTCGATTTTGTTTTTTCGAGGTAGGCCTCCAGCCACTCAATCATTTCCAGGTCGAGGTGGTTGGTGGGCTCGTCTAAAATCAGCAGATCGGGTTGGTTGATTAACACTTTTGCCAGTGCCAAACGTTTTTGCTGTCCACCGGAAAGTTCTGCCACTTTCTGATCGAGGAAATTAATTTTTAACTGCGATAAAATCTGTTTGATTTCAACTTCAATAGCCCAGGCATTTAGCTCGTCCATTTTTGCCGAAATAACTGCAATATCTTCCTGGTTGTTCTTCGCCACCGCCAATTCGAAAGCTTTAACAGTTTTCAGCTTCTCATTATCGGTTTCAAAAATCTCTTCAATTACGGTGTGTGCCGGATTTAAATCCGGAATTTGTTCGAAATAACCAATTTCAACATCGTTGGTTAAAGTAATAATTCCGTTGTCGGGAGATTCTTTGCCAGCCAACAGATTTAGTAAAGTCGATTTTCCGGCACCATTTTTGGCAATCAGGGCAACTTTAGCTCCTTCAAAAACAGTAAACGATATGTCTTCGAAAAGCATGAGTTCGCCCCAGCGTTTCGAAAGATTTTCAGCCTGTAAAAATGGTTTCATGAAAACATTTTAATGGATTACAGCCTATGAGTTGTCGGCAGCATGATTTTCTTCAGTATTATTTTCCAGCGCCAGCTTGTCCTTTTCTTCAAACATCATGTTTAAAAAAGCAGGAATATTTTGAGCAGTGCTGCTATTGGGGGAATTACTCAGCAACGCAATTCCAATTTCTTCTTCTTCGCAAAGTGCAATTTCGGCTTTGTACCCCAAAACATAACCACCGTGGTAAGCTATTTTTCGTCCTTTGTAGTTTACAATGCGCCATCCAATTGAATATTGTTTCGACTGAATTCCGTGCCCCCAACTTCTAAAATAAGTTCGTTTTAAAGGCGATTTTACCTGGGGTGTAAAAATGGTTTGACGCGCATCTTCCGAAATTACTTTAGAATTATTATCGGTAAGAGCAACAAGAAACTGTCCAAGGTCTGAAATGCTGGCATTTATCCCGGCAGCCGGTGTGGTATTGTAGTAGCGGTCGTTTAAACGCATTGGGCTGAAGTGATTATGACCACGGTTATAGTGTGGGTAGGCTTTGTTTTCGTTGTTCTTAAAAGCTTCAAACCCTGTTGATGCATCTTTCATTCCAAAAGGCTCAAATACCTTTTCTTCAATAACAGAGTTAAAACTCTTGTGGGTTTTTGATGCTGTAATCAGATCATAAATGCTGTAAACAACATTTTGGTAACCATATAATTGTCCGGGAGCTGCAGTTACCTCCACCTCGTTTAAACGTTCAATAATTTTTTCGAGCGGAACGTGGTCCTCTACCATTAAATCGTATGCGTGTGGAATTAATCCGGAAGTATGACTCAACAAGTGTCGAACAGTGAGTTGCTGTGTATTTTCCAATGTTTTTAAGCGGAAATCGGGAAGGAAGTCCACAACTTTGTCGTCGAGGTTAATAATGTGCTCGTCATCAAGAATACCGGCTAAAACACCTGTAATTGATTTTGAAACCGATGCTAAGCGGAAAACAGTATTCTTATTTACCGGTATTTTTTCGCCGGCCTTGCGAACACCAAAACACTTAACAAGTACAATTTGCCCTTTATAAGTAACCACTGCAGCGGCACCTACTGTGCCCGATTGTTTGAGGTTTTCATCTAAAATACTATCGAACTGGCTAAGAGTATTTTTAATTTCAACAACTGGATCGTATTCCGGCTCCTCGTTTATTACTTCAACTTTCTCCTCTTCAACAGGCAACTGTACAAACGACTTTAGCGTAAACGCAAACACTGTCATGAGCACAATAACAAGTACGAAGTAATATCTCTTCTTCATCATCTAAATCAATCTCCTTCTGAATTTGTCACAAAAATAAAATTAATATGATTGGTTCTCAGGTCTTAGTCGTTAATTCTTGTTTTTTTATTCACTGTACCCGTTTAATAAACTGTTGGTGGAAAGGAAAAAAGCCGGTCAACACCGGCTTTTTTATACGTCTGTTTAATTTAATAACTTAAAACCATTTCTATGAAGGGGAGAAATGATGCTTAAGCATTGTATTCAGTATGACACTAAAAATTAAATTTTGTTACACCTTGCGCCCAAAAAAATAAATTATTTTAGGAAAAAATTTAAATGTTATGCGGAAACGAGAACTATTCGACTTTGTAATTCAATATTTCGAGGAGACGATGCCAATTGCGGAAACTGAATTGGACTATGAAAATCCCTTTGAATTAATTGTGGCTGTTATTTTATCAGCGCAGTGCACCGACAAACGGGTGAATCAAATTACACCCGATCTGTTAAAACGATTTCCAACTCCGCAAAAAATGGCAGAAGTTGAACCTGCAGAGGTTTTTGATTATATAAGAAGTTGCTCGTACCCAAACAACAAAGCCAAACACCTGGTTGGAATGGCTCAGAAACTATTGGAATTATTCGATGGTGAAGTGCCCAGCGATGTTGACGATTTACAAAAACTTCCGGGTGTTGGTCGAAAAACTGCAAATGTAATTGCATCGGTAGTGTATAATAAGCCGGCTTTGGCAGTTGATACGCATGTTTTTCGGGTGGCCGCGCGAATTGGATTGAGCACCAATGCAAAAACACCTCTGGCAACCGAACAACAACTTATGAAGTACTTTCCCGCGGAACTGGTTCCGAAGGCACATCACTGGCTGATTTTGCACGGCCGTTATACTTGCATTGCTCGCAAACCAAAATGTACTAAATGCGGACTAACCGAAGTATGTAAATTCTATAATAAGGAAGTAATAAAATGAAAAATACAATTCAATACGTATTCTTTTTGCTGGTAATCGCATCAGCTTGTAATAACTCTGCTGATGAATTTAAAAATGATGTTGAGTATACCTATTCTGTTCCAATATATGGAAATAGCTGGGTGATAGATGATATTAGCAAGAATCACGAAGTTATTGGCGAAAAGGGATTAACAAACTGGACCGACCCGGATACCAAAATCAGAATATATTTTAAAACGGAAAACAAAGGGGCACTTGATGTCGCTTTTGTTGCAAAATCGATGGCAGCCTCAGAAATAGAAGTGAGTTTAGGCAAAGAATCAAAGCAAGTTAAATATGAAAATACAGGATTGGATACACTTGTTGCCGGCCGTTTTAAAATTACCGAACCTGGTTATCATTCGATTGAAGTTCAGGGCGTAGAAAAAAGTGGGGCGGCTTTCCCGGAGATACAAAACGTTTTAATTGGAGGGGAAGCAACAACAGGAAAAGTTTGGTTTGTAAAAGAGGACTTCTACTGGGGCAGGCGAGGGCCTTCGGTGCATTTGCAATTTCAGGTGCCCGGGCAAGCAGGTGATGTAGCTTATTTTTACAACGAAATTAATGTTCCTGAAGGAAACGATGTGCTTGGTTCGTACTTTATGGCCAATGGTTTCGGACAGGGATATTTTGGTATTCAGGTAAATTCGGCCGACGAACGCCGGGTACTATTCTCTGTTTGGAGCCCTTATAATACCGATAATCCTTCGGAGATTCCGGCAGACCAACGAATAAAATTGCTGAAGAAAGGTGAAGGAGTACAGACCGGAGAATTTGGAAACGAAGGTTCCGGCGGTCAAAGCTATTACAAGTTTATGTGGAAAGCCGGAACGACTTATAAATTCCTTTTAAAAGGAAAACCTGCCGGGAATGATTTTACCGATTTTACGGCCTGGTTTTTTGCACCTGAAGTGAATGAATGGAAACTGATTGCCAGTTTTAGTCGTCCTAAAACAAATACGTATTTAACAAGTTTGTACTCTTTCCTTGAGAATTTTTACACAAATACAGGTCACTTATCACGTTTGGGAAATTTTGGTAACCAGTGGATTTATACAACAAATAACGAATGGATTGAACTCACCAAAATAAAATTTACAGCAGATGCTACCGCCCGAAAAGAATCGCGAATGGATTATGCAGGTGGAGTAAATGGAAATCAGTTTTTTCTGAAGAATTGTGGTTTTTTTAGCGAAACTACTCCTGTTGATTCGTATTTTGAAAGACAAGACGGCGGTTTGGCACCTGTTATTAATTTTGAAGATCTGCCGTAAACTGAAGAAATGAATTTAAGGAATACCTTTTCATTCAATGATTGCTAACTTTAGCATCAACTTTTTTACGAATACTGCGTTTCTCAATTTTCAACTGACTTAACATTATGGATAATACATCTATTTCTGAAATTATAAAAAACCGGAGGGCAACTCCGCCCCGTTTGTTTACCAAAAGAGAGCTAGCAAAAGAAGTAATTGAACAACTTTTGGAAAGTGCCACTTGGGCACCTAACCACAAAAAAACAGAACCCTGGCGATTTAAAATTTATACGGGTGACGCAAAGGTAAAACTTGCTGCTGAAACGTATGCTATTTTAAAAGAAAAACAGGCCGAAGGATATCCGGTTGCGCCCGAAAAAATGGAAAAGTTTAAATCAACGCTCGACCGTGTACCTGTGGCCATTGCCATAATAGTGCAATACGATCTGGCAAGGCGTTTGCCGGAATGGGAAGAAATTGCGGCGGTTTCCATGGCCGTACAAAATATGTGGTTGCATGCCACCGAACTGGGACTTGGTGCGTTTTGGGCAACCCCGGCATTTATGGAATTGTTTGAAGAAGTTTTGGAAATCAAACCCGGACAAAAGTGTTTGGGATTTTTTTATCTGGGAGAAATTATGATGGATTATCCTTCTCCGGGCAGAGGTGATCTGTCAGCGAAAGCAGAGTGGAAGTAATGTAAGTTCATGGTTCAAGGTTTAAAGTTTATAAGATGAAGAAAGTAGTTCCGTTTTTGTTGTTCGTTTTAATTGCGCATCTTTCTGTGGCGCAGAATCTGAATCCGGCCGGTTTTCATACCCACCGTGAATCCTTAAAAAACTCATTCCTAAAATTTCAGAATGAGAAAAAGGGAAGAGTGGCTTTTTTAGGTGGTTCCATAACCTATAATCCGGGTTGGCGCGATTCGGTGTGTAATTACCTTCAACAGCGGTTTCCGGAAACGGAGTTTGATTTTATTGCTGCCGGAATTCCATCAATGGGATCAACACCGGCTGCATTTCGTTTTGAGCGCGATGTACTAAAAAATGGCCCGGTTGATTTGCTTTTTGAAGAAGCAGCTGTTAATGATGATACAAATAGCCGATCTCCCGAAGAAATGGTTCGCGGAATGGAAGGCATTGTCCGTCATGCCAGAAGCGCCAAACCTGCCTGCGATATTGTAATTATGCATTTTGTCGATCCGGGGAAAATGGACGAATACCGTTCTGCAAAAATACCGGTTGTTATTCAGCAACACGAAAAAGTGGCTGAACATTATACTATCTCAACCATAAACCTTGCAAAAGAAGTAACCGAACGAATTGATGCCGGTGAGTTCGATTGGGATAACGATTTTGTGAATCTGCATCCTTCACCCTTTGGGCAGGGAGTTTATGCCCGGTCGATCATTCAGTTTTTGGAAGATGAATTCAGCAACGATTTTTCAAAAGAAAAAGCAGAACAACATGAAACTCCGACTCCTTTGGATAAATTTTGTTACGATGCCGGGAAATTAATTGCTCCGAATCCGCCAAAACCAATAAAAGGCTGGGAGTTTGTTGAAAACTGGCACCCGGATAACGATAAAGGAACACGACTGAATTACACAAACGTACCCATGTTGGTGGGAGAGTATCCGGGGAAGATTATCAAATTTCAGTTTAAAGGAAATGCCGTTGGAATTGCCGTTGCTGCCGGACCAGATGCCGGAATTATTGAGTACAGCATTGACGATCAGCCCTGGGAAAAGCAGGATTTGTTTACGCAATGGAGCAATAACCTGTATTTGCCGTGGTACTTTACGCTGGAAAGTGGTTTGAAAAACCGGAAACATACCATTCAAATTCGTTTAAGCGATGAGAAAAATCCTGAAAGTACAGGGAGAAAATGTGTGTTGAGGTATTTTTATTTCAACTAGTAAGAAGTTAACACATACAAAATAGAAAATCCCGGGAGAGTTGATCTTTCCCGGGATTTTTATTGGTTAAACTTTTTGCTTGTAACTATTTTATATTCGCCAAAACATCCACTAAATGTTTCCAGAATTTTTCGGTTGTAGCAATATCCAGACGTTCGTCGGGTGAGTGCGCCCCGCGTATGGTTGGGCCAAACGATACCATGTCGAGATGCGGGTATTTTTCAAGGAAAAGACCACATTCCAAACCGGCGTGTATTGAGCGAACAACCGGTTCATTTCCAAATAGTTTTTTGTAGGACTCCACCGTAGTTTTTAAAACCTCCGAATTCGGGTTGGGCGCCCATCCCGGGTAACCATCGGAATGATGTACTTCAGCACCGGCCAGTTTAAATACCGATTCAACGGTTTCTGCCGCATACTCTTTCCTGCTTTTAATTTCGCTGCGCTGGCTGGTGGTAATCAGAATTTTATTTCCATCGGCAAATTTTACCGAGGCCAGGTTGGTCGATGTTTCAACCATTCCTTTCATTCGCGTGCTCATTTCCAAAACACCGTGCGGACAGGCATAAATTGAATGAAGCAGTTGTTGCTGTGTTGGTTTATCGATTATTTGAGATGGTAGTTCTGTTTCAGAGCAAGTAATTTGCAAGCCTGGTTCAGCTAGTTCATATTCAAATTTTATGGCTTTGGTAAGCTGAGTTATTGCTTCAATCACATTTTCTTTATCAGAAACAGGAACGGTAATTACGCCGGAAGCCTCGCGGGCAATGGCATTACGCAGGTTCCCGCCGTTAAAATCGGCAAGTCGCGCACTGAATTTATCAGCCGCATTCCAGATAAAACGATTCAGAATTTTGTTGGCATTTCCACGGTTTTTGTGAATATCGTCGCCCGAATGACCACCAAGCAAACCTGCAACCGTAATTTTTAAGGCCACCGAATTTTCAGGCACAGTTTCTTTTTTATATTCGAAAGTGGCAAGGGTATCGATACCGCCTGCACATCCGATAAAAATCTCGCCCTCGTCTTCCGAGTCAAGATTAAGCAGAACAGAACCACTTAGAAAACCCGGTTGAAGCGCAAAAGCTCCGGTTAATCCGGTTTCTTCGTCAACGGTCATCAAACATTCAAGGGCACCGTGTTTTAAATCGGTTGAAGTAAGAACAGCCAGTTGCGCCGCAATTCCAATGCCGCAGTCGGCACCCAGTGTAGTTCCATTTGCTTTTACCCAACCATCAATAATTACTGTCTCAATGGCATCGTTGTCAAAATCAAAAACCTTATCCGAGTTTTTTTCGCAAACCATGTCCATGTGCGTTTGCAAAATAATGGTTGGTGAATTTTCCATTCCGGGTGTTGCCGGCTTTCGTATCAGAACATTTCCGGCTGCATCGGTTTTGCTTTTCAGGTGATGCTCGTCTGCAAAATCGAGTAAAAACTTTCTTATTTTTTCCTCCTTTTTAGAGGGGCGTGGCACCTGGCAAATAGCTTCGAAATAGTGAAACAGGGGTTGAGGTGTTAATGCACTTAATTTATTCATGAGGATTTTTTATTTTTTTAAATAACTTCTGATAAAGGTATTTTGTTTTGGAGCACTATTCATTAAGTTTTCCGCGTTGGCTGAGTAATATGGCAAAAGGCCTTGTCTCCGGAACTTCTGACATGATAATGATTAGAATTACAGTAATTGGTACGCTAAGCAGCATACCTGAAATTCCCCAGATTACACCCCATATGGCCAGGGTAAGAAAAACAACCAGTGGGCTGATGTTTAGTGTGTTACCCATTAATCGTGGTTCAACAATATTTCCAACAATCATTTGTATTGTTCCTACTATCGACAAAACCAGGATGCCGGGAGTAAATTCGCCAAACTGAAGAATCGCAAATAATGCCGGGAATACAGTGGCAATTAACGAGCCAATGGTGGGAATAAAATTTAAAATGAATATGAGGAACGCCCAAAATATAGGAGCATCGATACCAATAAATAATAATGCAACATAACTAAGAAAACCGGTAAGTAAACTTGTAACTGTTTTTAACGCAATGTAGTTGCCTATTGAATGGTCGATTTTATTTACCAATGCATTTACATGGTTATAACGTTCTTTATCGGGGTACATTGCCTTTAATTTTTTAGGGAATATAGGTTCTTCCAAAAGCAAAAATACGAGGTACAACAGAACCGTAAATGTGTTGCCAAATAAACCAGTGAGTGCAGACAACAACGATGAGAGCAGACTGGCAAAATTCATATCCTTGGCAAAATCGCCGAGCATCGACATCAGGTCTATGTTGAACTGGCGATCAATGGCTGCAGTCATTTTTGTAACGTTGGTCTGGTACTCCGGTAATGTTTTCGAAAGTTCGGAAATATTACTTGTAATCATTGTTCCGGCAAAAACCAAAAACCCGAGTAGTACAATTGTCGATGACAACGTAAGAATCCATTTGGGAAGTTTCCCGATAAATTTCACCTTCGATAAAATCTTTTTAATCACCCGTATCAGAAACCAGAAAAGTATGGCCAGAATAAATGGGATGATGATTGATTGTGCGTAAATGCAAACCACTACAACGGTAATAACAATCAGGAAAATGTATATTTTTTTTGCGGTATCCATACGGGTAAATTTGAATTAACAAAATACGAAAATTTACACTTGTTAGCTGAATATAGTGGATTATTATACCGGTGTCGTCTATTTAATAAACTTTTAAATTTTCTTCCACTCTTTTTCGAAACTGTAATCATACATCGGTTTTCCTGCACGATATTGCCTCGAAAGGCGTTGCCGATGCCGGGACTTTGACAGTGTCGGTGTGCATAAATCCAATAGGGGAATTTATGTTCTATCTCTTGTTCAAGTTTGGGGTGTTGCCCCAACTCTCATTTACTCCGACTCCAAGATTAATAAGTCATTACTGCTTCAAAGCCATGTTTTTGATTTCAGAACAATTATAAAAACCTGATATTTAATTGCTAATTTTAAAAGAAATAATCGTTGCTTATTTCAATGATCAATAGAACCAAAACAACCATATTCTTCACTATTCTTGTGGTTACTCATCTGCTGTTATCTTATTACTATTTTGGTAAGTGGTGGAATGCGTCGCTGGGTACATTGTTGATAGTAGGAATTTGCTACATCAACTGGAGAAAAGATTTTTTACAGTTTTCTGGTTTAAAAGTGAAGATGATAAACGTGGTTGTATCTGTATTATTAACTGGTGTAATTATCCTCATTTCGTTTTCTTTTATACATTATGTCGCACTTCGTCAGCAGATAAGAATTGAATTCGCAGGTTGGAAAAATCTTTGCCACAATGTTTTCTATATTTTAAATGAAGAGATTGTATTTGGTTCGGTAATATTATTCTCGTTAATAAGGAGTAAGAATGTGAAACCTTTGGCGGCTTCAATTGGTTTGGCTTTTATTTTTTCGACAGGACATTTTATTTTTTATAAATGGATTTTTCTTGATAAAGGTATTCTGGAAATTTCAACACTTTGCACTTTGTTTTTTATTGCCGTAGTTCGTAATAATATAATCCTTTACACCGGGCATATAGCATATTCCTGGTCACTTCATTTCGGATGGATGTTTGTAATGTTCGGATGCAATCATATTGATGTGTATACGAATACCAGCATGTCGGAGTTAACCCGATTTAATATGTATTTGGGCACCACTACCATGGTTGTCGTTTCTTTTTTAATGGCTGTGGGAAGTTTGTATTTGATGTTGGAAAACCGTCGAAATGATGCAGTAATACTACATTCTGACCATTAAGCCCTCTATTATCCCAACTTTTCCTTTTCCGGCAAACCCCACTCTTCAATCATGGCAATTCCCATTTTTTCGAGTTCGTTTAAAATAGGTTCGTAAATGCTTTTTGCAACTGGAATACGAACGCCGGTGTCGGTAATCTTGTCATCCAAAATCAGTTGCACGGCTATGGCAGCTGGCAAAGCAACGGTTCGAGCAATCGATGTGTCTTCTTTGGTGGCAAAATCAAGCAGTCTCGATTTGATTACCTCTTTTTTCCCCTCAGCCGTTTCAATCAGGAACGAGTGCAGCATAATAACCATGTCGCGGGCTCCTTCTGGCAACATCATTTTTTTCAACATCAAGTTGGCGGTCAGGTCAAAGTTCGAACCACTATCAATGGCAACCAGGTCGTCACTAAAAAGTCCGAGCCACTCCATTGCCACAACGGCAGGACTGTCGATACGCAGGTTAAGTCTTTCTGCCACTTTTTCTTTCATATTGGCCGGGTACACTTCTAACTGTCGGGCCATAATTTTTTTGTAGGTTTTGCCTTCAAAAGACTGCTGATCGTATGATATCATTCCCAGCGCTTTTATGGCATCCATTATTTCGCACCAGTTTTGGTACCGAAAGGTTCCACGGTACATGGTTTCCACGTTGGGTAAATTGTAAATATCGATGTAAGCCAGCGAATCGCGGTTCGGATAAACCTCCATTGTCCCCACTTCCGGGAAATCAATTTGTAATGGATTTTTAAACAGGTCTTTTGTTGGAATTTCCACTATTTCGCCATCTTTCTTGAACTTTGCACCATTGTTTCCGGCCATAATAACTCCTTTGGGCGACCACGAAAACTTATATTTGAACGGATTGTCGGTTTCCTCAGGAGCTGCCAGCGCACCGCAAAGCGAGTAAAATTCTTTTATTTTTCCACCCAGGCTCTGCACTTTATCTATAATGCGCATGGCGGTCATGTGGTCAAAACCGGGATCAACCCCGATTTCATTCAGAATAATAATTCCTGCCTTCAGCGCTTTATCGTTAAGTGCCTTCATCTCATCCGAAACATACGATGTGGTTACCATGTTTTTTTTGTGTTTAATACACAATTTTGCGACAGTAACATGATGTGCATAAGGCAACAAACTTACCGTTAAATCATGGCTGGTAATCATTTTTTCCAACGTATCCACATCATCAATTGTCCACGACACAGCTTTTCCGTTTGCACGGTTTCCAATCAATTTTTCAGCTTTCGAAACTGTACGACTGGCAATGGTAAGTGCAATATCATTATTGAGTATATAATCTGCTATGGGTTTGGCTACCATTCCGGCGCCAAGTAAAAGTACTTTCTTCATAATTCGTTTAACTGTTTTCTTTTCGAATGTACGTAATTAGCAACAAATCGTTTGATTTTTGTCAATCACATTCAATCTCTCAAATGTGGTGTTTTTTTCTCGATTTAAAGCTGATTTATCTTGTATAATCTGTTTTTATGTTTATAAAACATTTAATTATCATTTTTCATGCCATTTATTTTTTCTAAATTCGGGCATGATTCAATCGTATCAATGTCCGGTATTTTTTTACCTCGGGATGCCAGAGTGTCTCGACGATGATACTATGTCTCATTAGCTACGCCCGTAGCATTTATCAAAATTGCATAAGCTACATCATAGCTTTTGTTTTTCAACGATCTTTTTAAGTACTCTAAACTGCCGGCTGTATAATGGCAACGGATTTATAATTAAGGATAAAATTCTGACGATGAATTAACCCTGATTTTATTTCTGCGTAAAACCGTACGGCAGTGTACATCGAAAAACAAGAATAGACTTTTACTTGAATTAATAACAGAAACCTTTACTAATAGTATTTTTATGAATTTACAGATTGATAAAAAAGAAGTGAAACCTTTGGATGTGGAGAAAATGATGCACGTGTATGATTTTTCTTCAGAAACGATCCGTACTATTACAACGGAAAATTTGCTTCCTGCAGCTTTAATAAACCGACTTCAAAATTGTTATCCGCAGCACTCAGGGTTCGTTAAAACACGAACCATCTTTACCGATAAAACGTACTACGCGGGTTTAAAAGGTTTTCGTGAGATTGTTGGTAAATTGAACGAAAATGGGATTGAAATTAGTGCGGTAGAGGAACGTGAGTTTTTTATAGAAATCTACAGATTTTTGGTTACCAAACACATTTTGAATACCATCGATTGGGACAATTACGAGAATGATCCGGTTTATTATCTCATTTTTCCGCAACCCGGAATGATAAATCCGGAAGATATAAAACTTTATGTAGCGGCGAAAAGCGATGAAGAAAGACGACAAGTTGTTGAAACCTACCAGCATAAAACCAATCCGCACGACGGGAAACAAAAATTAAATAAACCCTGGTATGTGGGCAGCGAGGGGCAATTGGAAATTCTCGAAGGTTGCCAGCATAAATATCCGCCAATTGAATTGATTCTGGATAGCACAACCCAAAACTGTTTTGCTTTTTGCACCTACTGTTTCAGGCATGCACAGGTTCGTGGCGATGAAGATATGTTTGCTCAACAAAGTGTAGGACAGGTACATAATTACTTAAAACAACACAAAGAAATAAGCGACATTTTAATTACAGGTGGCGATGGCGGATATATTCCTTACGAGCGTTTGCTGGAGTATGTGAAGCCATTAATTGATGATCCGGAATTGGTACACATTCGAACGCTTCGTATTGGTTCGCGGGCCATTACTTATCATCCCGAATTTCTGCTCAGTGATAAATTCGCAAAAATTTTAAAATTGTTGAAACACACAATAGATAGCGGAATTCAGGTGGTTTGGATGGCGCATTTATCCACACCGCGCGAGTTGATGAATCCAGGCTCTGTTGCAGCAGTAAAACGATTGAAAAGCTTTGGTATTACTGTAAAAAGTCAGAGTCCGATTATGAATCATATTAGTTTGTACAGGGATGAGTACGGGAAAGTGGATATTGACAGATCCGCACAAAACTGGATCGATCTTGGGAATGTTCTGGCCATTTTGGGCATTGGATTCCATTCGATGTACTGTGCACGTCCCACCGGCGAGCACCACTATTTTACGGCTCCGCTGGCCGATATCTCGAAAATATTCAGCAAGGTTTTCCGAAGTTTAGCATCCATTAATCGTCCATCACGTCATATTACAATGACATCGTCGGCAGGAAAAACTTCGTTGATGGGAACTACCGTAATAAACGGAGAGAAAGTTTTTGCCCTGAAGTTTAACGAGGCCAGAAACATGGAGTGGATGGACAGCGTATATTTTGCTGAGTTCGATGAGCAGCAGAATACAATTGAAAAATTAAAGCCTTACGGAGCCGACAAATATTTTTATGAAGATGAGCTGGCCGGGATTGAAAACAGGCTGGAAGAAGCACTACTGAAAGAAATGAAACAGGCAGAAAACCATGATCAATAAAATTGTATCGAATACGGCAGAAGCTGTGGCTGATATTTTTGATGGGGCTACGATAATGATCAGCGGTTTTGGTGAAGCCGGCAGTCCGGTGGAACTGATCCATGCACTGGTCGATCAGGGGGCGCGCAACCTGACGGTGGTGAGTAACAATGCCGGAAGCGGACATGTTGGTCTGGCTGCCTTGATTGAAAACCGACAGGTCGGCAAAATAATTTGTTCGTTTCCGCGAACTTCCATCTCAGTGGTTTTCCCCGAATTGTACCGCAACGGAGAAATTGAGCTGGAACTGGTTCCGCAGGGAACTCTGGCTGAACGTATTCGTGCCGGAGGTTCCGGAATTCCGGCCTTTTATACACGGACTTCGGTAAACACTCAGTTGGCAGAGAATAAGGAACTTCGTTCTTTCAACAACAAAGAATATGTGCTTGAAAAGGCAATCGTAGCCGATTTTGCCTTGGTGAAATGCCACGAAGCAGATAAATACGGCAACCTGATTTATAACAAAACCGCCCGCAATTTTGGCCCGGTTATGTGTATGGCGGCTAAAACCACAATTGTTCAGGCACGAAAAATAATAGAGGTGGGCGAGATCGATCCCGAGTGTGTGGTCACTCCCGGAATTTTTGTGCACCGTGTGGTCGAAATTTCCAATCCGGCCGATGAATCAAAACTGGTGGCCGAAGAAAGGAGGTATCCATGGAAATAAAAGAAAAATTGGGATGGAGCGTGAATGAGATGGCACAAAACGTGGCCCGTGATATTCAGGATGGTGCATATGTAAATCTTGGAATCGGCATGCCTGAATTGGTGGCTGGTTTTATTCCCGAAGGTCGCGAAGTGATCTATCATACCGAAAATGGCTTGTTGGGAATGGGAGCTGTAGCTGTTCCGGGAACGGAAGATCCCGAACTGGTGAATGCCGGTAAAAAATATGTGACAGCGATTCCCGGGGCAGCTTATTTCCATCATGCCGATAGTTTTGCTATGATCCGAGGCGGACACATCGATATTTGTGTGCTGGGCGCTTACCAGGTTTCGGAAGAAGGCGATCTGGCCAACTGGTCAACCGGTGTGGTTGATGCTATTCCGGCAGTGGGCGGAGCAATGGATCTGGTGGCCGGTGTGGAAACTATTTTTGTGATCACCAAACATTGTACAAAAAACGGAGATCCAAAAATTGTAAAAAAATGTACCTATCCGCTGACCGGTAAAAACGTGGTGAGCAGCATTTACTCCGACCTCGCCATCATTGATGTAATTGATAAAAGACTTGTAGTACGCGAACTGGCGCCGGGCGTTTCATTTGAAATCCTGCAGCAGCAGACCGGTGCAACCCTGCATAAATCAAAACTTTCAGAATAAAAAAATGGCTAAATCAAGCAACAGCGAAAAATTATACCGAAAAGCCGAAAAGGTACTTGCAGGTGGAGTGAGCCGGAATACTGTGTTTCGGCAACCCTATCCCAATTACGCGAACTCGGCATCGGGTTGTTACATTACAGATATTGAAGGAATCGAACGAATCGATTTTGCCAACAACATGGCTGCGTTGATTCACGGGCACTCTTTCCCGCCTGTGGTTGACGCTGTTATCGAACAGCTCCGTAAAGGAACCGCTTACACGCTGGCTTCTGAAATTGAAGTGGCTTTTGCCCAACATCTGATAAAAAGAGTGAAAAGTTTCGAGCGGATCCGTTTTACGAATTCAGGAACGGAAGCAGTGATGGCCATGATCAAGGCTTCGCGGGCTTTTACCGAGAAAGCGAAAATTGCCAAGGCGGAGGGATCTTACCACGGAACCTATGATTTTGCGGAGGTGAGCCAGACTGCAAATCCATCCAATTGGGGAAAAATCGACCGCCCGAGCAGCGTGCCACTGGCACACGGAACACCTGTTGGTGTGTCGAAAGATGTACTTATTTATCCGTATAATGATATTGAACGGACCCTTGCCATTCTTGACCGGCAGGCAGGTCAGATCGCTTGTGTGATCATCGATCCTGTACCGCATCGTGTAGGTTTAGTGCCGGGGAATGATGATTTTATCCGTGCGGTTTACGATTGGACCCGGCGCAACGGGGCACTGATGGTTTTTGATGAGGTGGTCACTTTCCGGGTAAATTATGGCGGTGCCCAGCAAAAGTATACTGTTCAGCCCGACCTGACTTCACTCGGAAAAATTATTGGGGGAGGATTCCCGGTGGGGGCTGTGGCCGGTCGCGCCGATGTTATGAAGGTGTTTGATCCGCATGAAAAGAGTTTGCTTCTGCCATATTCCGGAACCTTTTCCGCCAATCCGATAACGATGACAGCCGGTTACAAAGCCATGGAATATTTTGATAAAACAGCGGTTAAAAAACTGAATGCACTCGCACAAAAAGCCGTCAGTCAGATTCGTGAGGTAATTCGCCTGGCTGATGTTCCGGTCTCGGTTACCGGAGCCGGTTCCATGTTTCGGATGCACCTGCGCCCGACACCACCCACCACTTATCGCGAGGCATACCAATCAAAAGAAGTCAGCGATGTGGTAAAAGAGTTGCTTGACTTTATGTATTACAAGGAAAATGTTTTGATGATCAATACTTTTTCGTGCATGCTTTCAACGGTGATGACTCCAAAGGAAATTGACCGCCTGACAGAAGGTTTGCATCGTGCTTTTGTAGAATTAAAACCAAAGATTGACAAACTAAATCTGAAATAAAAAAACACATGAGAGAAGTATTTATTTGCGATGCCATCCGAACTCCTGTCGGAAAATACGGAGGTGCTTTGGCATCAGTGAGAGCAGATGATTTGGCTGCCATTCCGTTAAATACCTTAGTTGAAAGAAATCTGCAGTTAAAAGATGTGATCGTGGACGATGTAATACTGGGTTGTGCCAATCAGGCCGGAGAAGATAACCGTAACATTGCACGAATGGCACTTCTTTTGGCCGGTTTTCCCGAAGCGGTGCCAGGTGTTACCATTAATCGTTTGTGTGCTTCGGGAATGGAGGCAATTGGAATTGCAGCGCGTGCAATTAAAGCAGGCGAGGCTGATTTAATTATTGCCGGTGGTGTTGAAAGTATGTCGCGTGCCCCATTTGTGATGGCAAAACCCGATACAGCTTTTTCCCGAACGCCCGAAATGTATGATTCGACCATCGGATGGAGGTTTGTCAACCAAAAATTTCATAAACAGTTTGGTACAGATCCGTTGATTTGCACAGCCGAGAACCTGGCTGAAGAACATAAAATAAGCCGCGAAGATCAGGACAAATTCGCGCACAACAGCCAGCTAAAAACCGCCGGGGCACAGAAAAACGGAGCACTCGCCCGTGAAATTATTCCCGTAGTTATTCCGCAGCGAAAAGGCGATCCGATCGTTGTGGATACAGATGAACATCCACGGCTGACATCGATGGAAAAACTTGCTTCGTTAAAACCCGTTTTTGGAGAAGGAACAACGGTTACAGCAGGAAATGCCTCGGGAATTAACGATGGCGCAGCTGCTGTGATAGTGGCATCCGGGGAAGCCGTAAAAAAATACAATTTAACACCGAAAGTTAAAATTCTGGGAAGTGCGGCAGCCGGCGTTCCTCCAAGGATTATGGGAATTGGTCCGGTTCCGGCTACCAATAAGTTGCTGAATCGTTTGGGAATGACACTGGATCAAATGGATATTATCGAATTGAACGAAGCTTTCGCTGCCCAGTCGCTGGCATGCATCCGCGAATTTGGTTTGGCAGATGACGATCCTAGGGTAAATCAGCTTGGCGGAGCAATTGCATTGGGGCACCCGCTTGGAATGTCAGGGGCCCGATTGGTGACAACAGCTTTTTATCAATTGCAAAATACCGATGCCAAATATGCACTTTGTACCATGTGTATCGGCGTTGGACAAGGACTCTCGATGGTGCTGGAAAAAGTATAAAATAATATGGGGATATAATATAACCGAATTATGGAAAAGATTCTTTCGCTTCATTGCAAACGCCTCCCAAAGACTGTCATTCCGAACCCCGAACATTAGGGGAGGAATCTTTTCCGAATTAATCGGATAGTTGAGGAAACAAACATTAATAACATAAACAAACAACAAAATGAAAATTGACATTTCAAAAGAATTAAAGGAACTCGGCATAGAGCAGGTGAATAATGGTGTTTGCACCGGAACTGTGTGGAAAAAAACGGCAGGCAGTCCGGTGGAATCCTTTTCCCCATCCGATGGGGAATTGATTGCCAGCGTAACCCAGGCCACAGCAGCCGATTATCGCGAAGTAGTAAAAACAGCACAGGAAGCCTTTAACGTTTGGCGAATGATTCCGGCACCCAAACGTGGTGAAGTAGTTCGGCAAATTGGATTGGAACTCCGGAAATACAAAGAACCACTGGGAAAACTGGTTTCGTACGAAATGGGTAAAATTTACCAGGAAGGTTTGGGTGAAGTGCAGGAAATGATCGATATCTGCGATTTTGCCGTTGGACAGTCGCGCCAGTTGTACGGATCAACCATGCATTCCGAACGCGAAAAACACCGCATGTACGACCAGTATCATCCGCTGGGAATTGTGGGAGTAGTTTCAGCCTTTAACTTTCCGGTGGCGGTTTGGGCATGGAATGCCATGATCGCTCTGGTCGCTGGTGATGTTGTAATTTGGAAACCGTCCTCGAAAGTATTTTTGTGTGCGGTGGCTGTGCATAAAATTGTGGCGAACGTTTTAAAAGAAAATAATGTTCCTGAAGGAGTGTTGAACCTGGTGGCTGCCGGTTCTCGCGAACTGGGTGATGAGTTTTTCTCCGATAAAAATTTACCGCTGGTTTCATTTACGGGATCAACCAAAATTGGTAAAAAAGTAGGCCGTCTGGTTGGCGAACGTTTGGGTAAATCAATTCTTGAGCTCGGAGGTAACAATGCCATTATTATTACTCCTGAAGCGGATCTGGAAATGGCGCTGCGTGCGGTGGTTTTTGGTGCGGTTGGAACATGCGGCCAACGCTGTACATCAACCCGCCGTATTATTGTTCACGATTCAATTTTCGAGGATTTCAAAAAACGATTGATCAATACGTATAAAAATCTTCCCATTGGACATGCGCTCGATCAAAAAACACTGGTTGGTCCGCTGGTCGACAAGTGGGCCGTTGAAACTTACCAGGCTGCCATTGAAAAAGTAAAAGAGGAAGGCGGAAAAATCATGGTTGGAGGAGAGATGCTTTCAGGAGAAGGATATGAGTCAGGTTGTTTTGTTACGCCGTGTATAGCCGAGGTTGAAAATCATTTCGAAATTGTTCAGAACGAAACTTTTGCACCTCTGCTGTATATGATTCGCTATTCTGATTTGGAAGAGGCCATTCGAATTCATAACGATGTTCCGCAGGGATTGTCGTCTGCAATTTTCTCCAGAAATATGCTTGAAACCGAAAAATTCCTGTCGCACGAAGGTTCCGACTGTGGAATTGCCAACGTAAATATCGGTACCTCGGGGGCTGAAATTGGTGGCGCATTTGGCGGCGAAAAGGAAACCGGTGGTGGCCGCGAGTCGGGTTCTGATGCCTGGAAAGCTTACATGCGACGCCAAACAAATACAATTAATTTTAGTGCCGATTTGCCATTGGCACAGGGAATAGAGTTTACGCTGTGAAATAAATCAAAGATTTAATGCGAAGCATTATTTCACAGGGTCAATGAATTGAATAAAAAATTCGGCACACAGGTAATGTGACTTGAAAATCCGACGATTCTGCGCCGAAACAAGCTGACGCTGATTAATGAGAAAAAGAAAATCAGAAGCAAGTTTTTATAATCATTACGAATGAAACATATCTTACTATTTGGAGCAGGCAGATCGAGTATCTCCATGCTGATTTACCTGTTGGAAAATGCTCCTAAACACAAGTGGAGTATAAAAGTTGTTGATGCTCAGAAAAGCATGTATCTGGATAAACTCAAGGGAATTTCGTTTGAGCTGCTGAATGTAAAAGATGAACTGGCCCGTGAAAAGGAAGTAAAAAATGCCGATTTGGTGATCTCCATGCTTCCGGCCCGTTTTCATAAACTGGTGGCGCATTCGTGTCTTAAATTTTCGAAAAATCTGTTAACTGCATCGTACGAAAACAAGGAAATGCTGGCTTGGGCCGATGAGGTAAAAGATAAAGGCCTGTTCTTTTTAAATGAGTGTGGTTTGGATCCCGGACTTGATCACATGTCGGCGATGCGCGAAATAAACAAGATAAAGGAAGAAGGCCACGAATTGCTGGCTTTTGAGTCGTTTACAGGTGGATTGGTAGCTCCCGAGTCGGACGATAATCCGTGGCATTATAAATTTAGCTGGAATCCCCGAAACGTAGTTTTGGCAGGGCAGGAGGGACCCGCCAAATTTATTCAGGAAGGAAAATACAAGTACATTCCCTATTATCGGTTGTTCAGACGAACGGAGTTGATTGAAATCGAAAAATTTGGGTGGTTTGAGGGGTATGCCAACCGCGATTCGTTAAGTTATATCGAGAAATACAATCTGCAGGGCGTACCAACGGTTTACCGCGGAACACTGCGTCGCCCCGGGTTTTGTAAAGCCTGGGATGTTTTTGTGCAACTGGGGGCCACAGACGATAATTATTATCTTGAGGATGTTGAGAACATGACCTATCGTGAGTTTATCAACTCATTTTTGTATTATCATCCGTCAGATTCTGTAGAGCTTAAGTTGTATCACTACATGAAAATCCCGATGGATTCCGATATCATTCCCAAATTAAAGTGGCTGGGTATTTTCGAGGATAAAAAAATTGGCTTGAAAAAGGCAACTCCGGCGCAGGTTTTAGAAAAACTGCTGCAAGAAAAATGGAATCTTCTCCCTCATGAAAAGGACATGGTTGTAATGTGGCATAAGTTTGTGTATCGCGATAAAGATTCGAATAAAAAGGTGGAAACAAATACTTCGCTGGTGGTTCTTGGAGAATCGGGAGAACAAACCGCCATGGCAAAAACGGTGGGTATTCCGCTGGCTGTTGCAGCAAAGTTGGTTTTAACCGGTGAATTGAATTTGCAGGGCATGTTTATTCCAACCTGTAAAGAGATTTATGAGCCAGTTCTTGCTGAGTTAGAGGATTTTGGTATAATATTTGAAAAATAAAAGCACAATTTTCGTACGAAGAAAGTGGTTTTGTGAGTAACTGTAGAGTGCGAAATCCGGATTCCATCTGTTTAGGTGGAATCTTTTTTTTGCCTTTCCCGAAGTTCCAATCTTTGAAAAGGCAGGGCATAAAATTCTGTTATGTAATGGGGTAAAAGTACGAAAAGGTTGATAAGGTTTTTGTTTGGGATGGGCACTAAAGCTACTAAGGTCAGATTAAATGAGATAAGGTTATTGGTGTTCATGGTTTATATATTTAAACATTGGTGTCCGCTTAATAAATGAGTGATGAAAAAGATTCTATCGCTCCATTGCATTACGTTGAGAATGACAACAAGTTAGGGTTTTAAGGGCTTTCGGGAGGAGGTGGTTTGGCAGCACAGCTGCCAAACC
>JAPOHD010000014.1 GCA_026671195.1 Draconibacterium aestuarii
TCACATCCGTTGGCAGCCCCGCCCTCAATGTTATAGGTAGCCGTATTATTACTTTGGGTATATAAATTGCCATCAATCCAGGTAAAGGAATTGCATTCAGTACGGGTATCGGTTCCGGTAGCACTTTTCAGGATGGTTAAATCCAGAGTCACCAGACTATCGCACCCATTGGCTGCACCACCTGCAATGTTATAGGTAGCCGTATTATTACTTTGAGTATATAAATTGCCATCAATCCATGTATAGGAATTGCATTCGGTACGGGTATCGGTTCCGGTGGCACTATTCAGGATGGTTAAATCCAGTGTCACCAGACTATCACATCCGTTGGCAGCCCCGCCCTCAATGTTATAGGTAGCCGTATTATTACTTTGGGTATATAAATTGCCATCAATCCAGGTAAAGGAATTGCATTCAGTACGGGTATCGGTTCCGGTAGCACTTTCCAGGATGGTTAAATTAATGGTCATAATACTATCGGCTCCAACACTATTTGGAATGGTGTCATGGTATGTTCCTGAACTTGTCCAGTTGTATTTTCCGCTTGGAGAGGTATAATTATCACATTCAGTTGCAGTAATATCAGATGTTGTATTACAAAATAATCCCCATATCGAAAAATTTCCATATCCATAGGATGTTGGGGTTGCATCACATGTTTCGTAATTGTACCAGGAAACATTATATATTAATCCAATGTCATTATAAAAGTATAAACGAAATTCTATTGTCTTATCATGAATAATTCCCTGATCTTCCAATTCGAGAGATGTGAGTGTATAACTAGTTCCAATAGAGCAAAACTCGCCAAGAGAAGAGGCATAATCATCAATACTCCAGCGTAATTGAGCTCTTATATCATTAAAAAGCAAAGCATAACCCCCCAACACAAAACGATCAAATTTAATATTGCCATCTTTACTGTAGATTGAAAAGGAAAGATATGGTGACGTTGTCAGGTCAACCGTCGATAAATCACTTGTATTTCTCCACACATTTCTACCGTCATTATACGGTTCAAGACCGGAATAATTTTGATATACAGAATCAATTCCTGCCGCTAAACCGTATGCATTCTGCGGATACACACCTGTAGAGGTGTTTTGTGTTGTCCAGAACATTAATCTGGGAGATTGTGCATAATTTATTGTTGAGTAGAAGGTTAAGATTAGCAATAAATAAATATACTTCATGAAACTGAGGTTTTAATTTTGCGAGCTTGAGCCCATAGTAATAAGTATGATTTTTTTGTTCAGCTCAAATGTATATTTTTAAATAGAGAAAAGATTTACCCTAGGTTAAAATATGGTATGCGAAGTTTGAGCAAGTGATCTTCTCAGTTCTTCGAAGCTTCCCGTTCTCTCTAAGGTCCGGTTTTGATTCCGGGATGGATAAAAATGGCCGGTCGGGATACTGTTTTGAGGAGATTGAAGAAAATGATCAGTGGTCAGATGGCAGAAAGATTGATGGAGATTGAAGAAAGTGATCAGGTGGTGTTGCGGGAAATTTTAAAGCCTGAAATTTTTAATCCTGATATTAACCGGTGTAGATAGCGCTTGTTTTTCCCCCGTTTTTTGTCCTTTATTGCCTGCACCGGCTCCATACCGGCCTCTGCCCATTCCGCCACCTTTGCCGCGACCATTCATTCCACCGCGGCCACCGCTATTCATTCCACTTTTTCCTCCCTGTTGTTTGAAGGAGGCATTTGGAGTACCCGTATTCCCTGATGCCATTTTTATATCAATTAAACTATTTTCTGACAAATCGACTCCTAAACGATGAAGCGAAACAACAAGCAAATAGTGCAAATCGCCATTCCCGGAAATTGTCATGCATCCATTTATGTCGGAGTTATTAGCAGCAGCAACAACGACAGAATTTTTCTTATCTGCCAGATCAGTTATTCGCATTCGATTGATCTGGTTAACCACCTGACTTTTTACAAGATTAAAATTATTCCTTTCGTTGTGCGAGTTATCCGCCAGAAGTATGATTGGTTGCATCCGTTCTTCTTTGGGCAAAGGATATTCAATCTGAAGCTTTTCCTTCTTCCCTCCGCCGTTCTTGATTTCAATGGCCAAACCATTATTAATAAGCTTCTTTTGAGCTGTTTCGTCATTTGCCCTGATGTGAACAAATAATTTGTCGTCCGTATTTGTGATCAGATAAAACAGCTTTCCCTGTTCATCATATATAAAGTCAGCTCTTGATAATTTCATTGCATCATTACATGCGGTTGGCATTTGCTTTTGCTGTGCATATCCCGGGGCAACAACAAACAATAAATACAAGGCGATTAACAGGGTAAAATTCGTTCGATTCATATCCTAAATTTTAAGGATGGTTTAAGTGCCACCTAAAATGAATTAGACTCCGGTTTTAATTAAAACTTGCGGTAAATAGTGGAAAATTTTGTTTTAGAATTTGGTTGTATTTTTTGTTTAAGAGAAGGGGGAGGGAAGAGAGATTGAAAAAGATTGAAAGATATTGAGAGAGATTGAAGGGATTGTATGTGGCGGACGGCTGGTGTATTGGGCTGATGCTATTTTGAATGGTGCTGGTGCTTATATGCATTTGGCAGGTGCTACATTGAACGGCGCAGGTGCTTTGTTGCACTTTGCAGGTGGCTTGTTGAACAGCGCAGGTGCTTTGTTGCAATTGGCAGGAGCTTATTTGTAAGTTGCAGATTGGATATTGAAAATAGCAGGTGCTATAACGCACGCGAAAGGTGCCTTGTTGTATAATGCAGGTGCTTATTTGTATTCGGATGTTGCAAATTTGATGTATGAAGTAGCTTATATGTAAATCTGCCCCGGCTTTACGAATAACCGGGGCAGATTGTATACGTATTATGCGAACGATTGCAGCTTTTAACTGACTTTTTTAAACGTTAGCTTACTAATTTGCCGGTACTGCGGGCTGGTTGCACCAAAAATGGCTTTAATGTAGTTTTTTACGGTCAAGGCAATATCGCACAGGCCAGTGGTTGAAGTATAGAGCACTTCATTTCGTTGTATGCGTGCGTTGCTTAGCGGCACTTCGGCATTAATAACAGCATCGTTCTTTTCCTTTAGGCCGGTGCTGAGTTCGGTAAGCGTAGCGGTTTGCAGTTCGACTTCGTTGGGTGCATATTCGGGAATAGCAATCAGAAGCTGAATAAATTTGGCGAAGTTTTCTTCGCGGCTGTCGTAGCTCATTTGCGAGGCCGACACCTGTTTAACTTCGCCGGCAGTGGTTTCATCGCCGGTGGGGACTGCCGGAGCAACTTTTGCCGATGCTCTGCCTCCTTTTATTTTACGCGCTACGGTATTTACACTGTCGTACACTTGTTGCGACACGCCCGAAGCTTTTAAGAAGCTCATTACGCGGGTTACCAGCTTGCTTAACGGAGCATACATTACTTCGCGTGCTGCAACGGCTGTGTTGTACGGCGCCACTGCCACGTTTATTGCCGCAATGGAATTGCCGGCACTGGTTGCCAGGGTTTGCAATGCGGGTAAAGACAAGGCTGCGTTCGAGGGATTGTAGGTTGTTCCGTAGCCTGTTACAAAAGAAATTAAATCGTTAAAATGTGCCACGTTAATGGCATGACCTGTTTCTGACTTACTTGCCATAATTTAAAATTTTTAATGTTAATTAATAAAGTGTTTGTTGCTTGTGGCCGGAAATAGAAACCTTATGGTTAGAGGTTGATACTTAGGCGTTAACAACGTTACTGCAAGTTACAACAGGCGGGTAAAAAAATCAATAGACGGGGGCATTTTTACGGCGGCAGGTTTGTAGCATTTGCTCGAAACCCTTAAAAACAAAGGGGCAGGCAACCAGTATGTTTGTCAACATACGAATAAGTTTATAGCTAGAAATGAGGTGCTTGTGGACTCACTTGCCCCTCGTTTCCGACCTTAAATCCGCGGGAGTTGGTTTAAAAAAGCTGTAAAACTATTCAAATGAATGCTTTACAGCTTTGGTACGTTCACCTAAATTGGTGTTGCTAAACAATACCGTTATGAAAATAGTAAATTCTGT
>JAPOHD010000015.1 GCA_026671195.1 Draconibacterium aestuarii
CCACTGAAAACCAAACATCCAAACATCGAAAAAACCATAGTATACATCCCCGCTTCGAACCCGGTATCGTCAACACCCGGTTCAGGCTTGGCCGTGCCGACCGCCCGAACGCTTAATTGTTAGGTGTTGGCTTTTATTTTATGAAAAAGAATAAAAGCATCGACGATTATTATGTTGGGGGTCGAAAACTTAACAGTCTTCACATTGGTTTGTCGGTAGTAGCGACTGATGTCGGTGGTGGATTTTCAATTGGTTTGGGTGGGCTTGGTTTTACAATTGGCTTGTCGGGTAGTTGGTTGCTTTTTACAGGATTGTTGGGCGCCTGGTTAAGTGCTGTGTTTTTAATTCCCAGAGTTGCAGATATAGCCAGGCAAAATGGTTTTTTTTCGTTTCCTCAGTTTCTTAAATATAAATATAATAAGCGGGTTGCTTTGTTTGCCGGAGTAATTTCTGCCATTGGATACCTTGGGTTTACAAGTTCGCAAATTTTAGCAGGAGCAAAACTCGCTTCCTCAACTTTCCCGGTTATTTCCATGCAGAATGCACTTTTTGTGATGGGTGGAATAGCTATTATTTATACTGTGCTGGGAGGTTTAAAGGCCGTGATTTATACCGATACTGTACAATGGATTGTGTTAATGGTTGGACTATTATTTGTTGCACTGCCATTTGCGTATTTTAAAATTGGCGGAATAAGAACAATACAGGAAACACTCGACAGTCGTTTTTTAAGACTCGATTCTGTAACGTGGCAGCAAATTGTAAACTGGATGTTTACCATAATTCCCATTTGGTTTATCGGAATGACCTTGTATCAACGGATTTATGCCTCAAAGGACACCAAGACAGCAAAAAAAGGCTGGTTTATCGCCGGCTTGTTTGAATATCCGTTTATGGCCTTTACCGGCGTGATTTTAGGAATGTTTGCCCGGGTAGCAATAGAACGTAATATGTTACCCGGTTATACCTTTTCTTCTATTGATGCGGAAATGGGCTTACCTGTTTTGCTTCGTACAATTTTGCCGGTTGGTTTTATGGGGATTGTTTTGTCAGCATATTTTTCAGCTATAATGTCAACGGCCGATAGCTGTTTAATGGCTGCTTCAGGGAATATATTAACCGATGTGCTAAACCAACATCGCTCAAAAAATAGTTTGCGTTATTCGCAATTATTAACGCTTGTAATTGGAGTGATAGCCATGTTTTTAGCGCTTAAAATGACTAGTGTTCTCGATTTAATGCTGCATTCCTATTCTTTTATGGTTTCCGGTATGATTGTTCCGGTTTTGGCGGCTTTGTTTTTAAAAAATCCGGATTCTCACGCAGCTTTGGTTTCTATGTTTGCAGGTGGTTTAACTACATTGTTTCTGATAATTGGCGGATTTAAGTTGCCCTTGCAGTTGGACGCAAATATTTTTGGAATCGGAATTTCGTTTTTAGCTTATTTTACAGTGGCGTTTTTTGCCAGAAAAAGAGAAGGCAATTGACTTATTGATCTTCTCTAAAATTTATTATTCCTTATCAAAGCTATCAACAACAATGGCACCCATCGAAGCCGGGAATGCGATAATAATAACGCGTTTCATGGCAATTAAGGGATTCTCACTTATTGGAAATTTATTCAAGGCAAACAGAACTACAATCACCACTAACAGTGTTATTCCATAATCAATTAGTACGCGTTTTACAAAAGTAATTTTGCGTTGTTTTATATGTCCCTGAAAAATTCCCTTAAAAGCATAAATTCCAATAAAAGAAAGTGTAAGAATTACAATCACTCCAAGGTTCAATATCGGAATTGTTTTGCTTAAATTCCAGGCTTCTTCGGTAAAAGCGATGGGAACCGATAATACGGCTGATCCAATTATTACCTGGCTTAAATCTTCAAAGTCAATATTCTTAAATTTTTGTACGACCACATTAATAATAAGAACTCGGAACTGAAATAGTTCAAATATCTTTCATATTTCTGATTTTCTTACAACCCTGTGACAGGATGTGAAGTATTGTTGTGGGATTGGTTTTATTTAATCGTAACCTTCATATCGTATCCTCTTATTTTTACTGTTCCTCCGTTTTCTCCGGCCATTATTTCCAATTCGCTGTTTTTTTCAATGCGTTTGCTAACTTTTAATGATTCGGGGAAATCAACTTTCCCGTATTTCATTTGGGCATCAATTTTAAAAGGAGCCGATCCTGGATTAATGGATAGTTTGCCGTATTTTCCATCTACCGAAATACTTTCAAAATCGGAATTTAATTTGGCAATTTTTACTTCATCGTCGTACCCAATGATACTAAAATTCGAGGTGGCGTTCATTTCGTACAAACTGTATTTGCTTTCATCGATTTGTACACGAACTGTTTTCCCCAGGTAAATATCGTTGTCGTATGATGATGGAATATTCAGTTCTTTTACATTGCCCAGCTTTAACTCGCAGTACTTCCCACTAAAACGGGCTTGTTTTGCCGATGCTATTATTATATCGCTGTCATATAAATCTAGATCGAGCATGTTTAAAACGGCTTCCGAAACCAGACCGGAATATTTTGCTTCCATTTTTAGGTCCGTAAATACATCAATTTTAAAATCGTCGTCATATGAATTAATCGTCAAACTTCCGGCTTTGTTCCCTTCAAACTTCGAATATTTACTTTGGATGTTCAGGTCGTTCGCAGATTTAAAAACAATGTCGGTATCGTATAAATCGAGTTTGGTTATCGCATTAAAATCACTAACATAAAGTTTCGAGTATTTCGACTCAATGCTTACATCCGACGCGAAATTTCTGGCTGTTAATTTACTACTGTATAGATTAAGTTGAACACTGCCATTCAGCGATTCCATACTTACATTGCTGTATTTGTTTTTGAGGTTTAACGAAGCCGACTTGGGAATACTGATTTTATGGCTGATATCAAAATCTTTAATTTTTATTTTGTCGCCGTTTAAAAGCGTTATTGTACTTCGCCCGTTGATCGTGTTCATGCTTTTGTAAAAGCGTGTGTCAATATTCAGGGTGTTTCCATTCAGGTTAAACTTAAAGTTTTCAATGGCTTCCATCAGTTTGTCGGCCTCTTCTTTTGTTTTGGTAGTTACTTTTATGTCGGTATGTATTTTAACCGAACTTTCGTTGGTGGTTGAAAAATCGATATCGCCCGAATGATTCGATATCAGAATGTCAACGTTCTCAGGAACAGCTGCCGATTTTTCAAGTGTTTTACCGGCTTCGTAATTTTGCGACAATACAGCTTTGTTTGCAAAAAGCAATGCAATTGCAAGCAGCAATGTTTTAAAGAGTAATTGTTTCTTCATGGTATTTTTGTTTTTCAATTTCCAGTAATAAACGGTTAAGTATTTTAACTTTTTTCTCGTAGTAGTCGAGCATGGCACGAACAACGGGTTCGTTATTTATGGTTTGATTCAAATCTTGCTGATAAGTGGTGTAAATCGCATCCAGTTCCTGTAATTCGTTGAGTAAAAACTGCAAATAGGTATTTTCTTCAGGAAGTTTTTGCTGAACTTCTTCCCATTTTAAATTCGCCAGATGTTTCAGTTGGCTTTCCTGTTCTCCCAATTCTTCCGATACATCCGATAGGTTTATTACAACGATTTGTTTTTCAGGAGTTTCGTTTGTAATAAAGTACGTTACCGAAACAACAAAAATAAAAATGGCAGCTACCTTCCAGAACCACTCCGGTAGTCCTTTCTTTTTTTGCTGAAGTCCGCTTCTGATACCTTCCCAAATCAAATCCTGTTCGGGCTCTTCCACATCAAGCCTTAATCGCTTCTCCTTTAAATATTTTTCGATGTTCTCCTTCATTTTCATTAATCATTTGTGCCAGTAACTGTTTTGCCCTGAAAAACTGTGTCTTGGCTGTTGATTCCGAGATGCCAAGTTTTTCTCCAATTTCGGCATGTTTAAAACCTTCGAGCGCCCGCAGCACTAAAATCTCGCGTGCACCATCCGGTAGTTTTTTAATCAGGTTGTGAATCAGTTCCGGATCAGTTTCACAATCCACATCATCAGCTATTTCAAGGTGCTGGTTTTGCAATGCTTCCAAGTCTGTAAAAACCAGTGTTGCTTTTCGCGAAACATCAATACAGCGGTTTATTACAATCCGTTTTAACCAGCCACCAAATGCCTTCTCATCTTTTAGTTTATTTATTTCCAAGAAAGCTTTTACAAACGCATCCTGAAGTACATCTTCTGTCACACTTTTATTATTTGTCATTCGCATAGCCACATTAAACATGCCTTTGCAATACAATTTGTACAATTTGAACTGTGCTTTCGCATCTCCTTTTTTGCAAAGCCGTACCAACTTTTGTTCGCTGTGGTTATAAAGTACTTCCAAGTGTTGACGTTTGTTTTTCTTATTCAATGCGGATACCTGAATGTGTAATTCTTGGTTTCTCAGAATTCATTGTCTGCATTTATGACGAAGATATTTCGAAAAGGTTGGAATAGAAAGAAAATATTTTTTCAATTTTGTAGAAATTGAACCATGGAATTCAAATTAAGTCGGAATCGTTTTTATAAACTTCTAACTTCCGTCTTCTGACTTCCTGCAAATTTCTATACTATGTTTATAGTCCACGTTTTTATTCATGTAAAAGAAAATCAAATAGAAGCATTTAAAAAAGCTACCATCGAGAATGCTCAGAACAGTATAAAAGAGCCCGGAATTGCACGTTTCGATTTTGTGCAGCAGCAAGATGATCCGACACGTTTTGTTTTGGTTGAAGTGTATAGAACTGCCGAAGATCCGGCCTTGCACAAAGAAACAACTCACTACCAAAAATGGCGCGATACAGTTGCCGATATGATGGCAGAACCGCGTTCGGCAATTAAGTTTTTTAATGTTCTTCCAAATGAAGAAGGATGGGATTAAATTTTAGTTTTGCAACGGCAAGTCAAATACTGTTTGGCAATCATTCATTGGAAAAGGTTCCGGGCCTGGTTTCGAAAATGGGCAATAAAATTTTGCTGGTTACCGGTAAAAATACGGAAAGGGCAGAGGTATTAATTAAACTGCTTCCAACAGAAATGGAGATAACCGGGTTTAAAATAGAATCGGAACCTTCCACTGTAATGATTGAACAGGGGGCAAAAATAGCACGGGAAAACAATTGCGAAATGGTAGTTGGCTTTGGCGGTGGAAGTGTTATTGATGGGGCAAAAGCAATTGCCGCACTGGCATCGAACGAAGGAGAACTGATGGATTACCTGGAAGTTATCGGCAAAGGGAAAGCACTTGAGCGTGCACCCCTGCCAAGTATAGCTATTCCAACCACCTCGGGAACAGGTGCCGAGGTTACCAAAAATTCGGTTATAAAATCGCTTGAGCACAATGTAAAGGTGAGCCTTCGAAGTGATTTAATGTATCCGAATGTAGCTGTTGTCGATCCGGTTTTAACTTACTCGCTGTCGCCGAAACTGACGGCCAGTACCGGAGTTGATGCTTTAACTCATTTGCTCGAGACTTTTGTTTCGAACCAGTCAAATCCGTTTATTGATATGATTTGCAGAGAGGGATTGTATCGCATTTCGCGCTCGTTGGTAAAAGCATATAAAAACGGGAACGATGAGCAGGCGCGCACTGATATGGCCATGGCGAGTATGTGGGGAGGAATGGCGCTGGCCAATGTGAAACTGGGTGCTGTTCACGGTTTTGCCGGGCCCATGGGAGGCATGTTTTCAATTCCGCACGGCGAAATTTGTGCCTGTTTAATGGCAGCCGTAATTCAAATAAATATCGAAGTGCTTACAGAACAAGGCCAGAATATTGAAAAATTTACTGAACTGGCAAAGATCTTAACCGGAAGCGATTTGGCAAAAGCTGAGGATGCCATTGTTTGGGCTGATAATTTGATTGGAGAATTGAAAATTCCCTCCCTTTCACAATTTGGTTTAACAGAAAATGATTTTCCGGAACTAATTCAAAAAGCAAAAGTGTCGAGCAGTATGAAAGGAAATCCGGTGGAGTTAAACGACGAACAATTGCGATGGATTTTGGATAAGTCGTTTTGATCTTAATAGCGGAATAATTTTTGCAGAATAAAGGTTATCTTTGTAGCATAAACGATTTACCATGATTAGCAATTTTTTTCATACACCGGGAACAAAGAAGTTCAGAATTAGCCCTCGGTTTTACGATCCTGACAAGGAAGAACGCGACGAGCGTGAGCGAAGAATAAAGGAAGAATTAGGGATTGTAGAAGAAAAAGTGGATGATGGAAAACCGTATCGTCCGAGCATTAAAGGACAATTCAGGTCTGGAGACGGTTGGGCAAAATCATCGGAAAGTGCCCGGAAAGCTCAAAACAGACGACTAATCTGGATTATTCTAATTCTGGCTTTGGTTGTTTATCTGTTCTTTTATTCCGACTTCTTTTCATCTTAATTTTAACACAACTCTTTCATTTAAAATTCCAGGTTTGAGCGATATTATTCAGTTATTACCCGATGCAGTTGCCAATCAGATTGCTGCCGGTGAGGTTATTCAACGCCCTGCTTCGGTGGTGAAAGAATTGGTTGAAAATGCCCTTGATGCGGGTGCAACTGAAATTACTGTAAATATTAAAGATGCAGGGAAAACCCTGATTCAAATAAGCGACAACGGATGTGGAATGTCGCCAACCGATGCACGTATGTCGTTCGAACGTCATGCCACGTCCAAAATCCGCTCGGCAAACGATTTATTTTGTATTCGTACCATGGGTTTCCGTGGCGAGGCCCTGGCATCGATTGCGGCAATTGCTGATGTGGAGTTACGCACCAAACAAACCGATGATGAACTTGGTACATTCATTCATATCATAGCGTCGGAGGTAAAAACACAAGAGCCCGCCGGATGCAACAATGGCACTAATTTTATGATTAAAAACCTGTTTTTTAATGTGCCTGCCCGTCGTAAGTTTTTAAAAGCCAATTCAACCGAATTAAAACATATTATCTGGGAAATTCAGCGCATTGCACTTCCTAATCCTGATATTAAAATTTCGCTGTTTCATAATGGAACGGTCTTGTACGAATTGCCTCAAACAAATTCGCGCAAACGAGTAGTTGATGTTTTTGGTAAGTCGCTAAACCAGAGTCTGGTAACTGTTAGCGAAGATACAAGTATTGTAAAAGTGAATGGTTTTATAGGGCAGCCAAAATTTGCCCGGAAAACCATGGGCGAACAGTTCTTTTTTGTAAATGGGAGGTACATGCGGCATCCTTATTTTCATAAAGCAATTATGAAAGCCTACGAACAATTGTTACCGCCCGATACTTTTCCGTCTTACTTTTTGTTTTTGGAGCTCGATGCCAATGCAATTGATATAAACGTTCATCCTACCAAAACTGAAATTAAATTTGAGAACGAACGCGATATCTGGCCGATAATTCATGCTGCTGTGCGCGAATCGCTTGGGAAACACAACGTTGTCCCTTCAATTGATTTCGATCAGAGTGGAAGCATTGATATTCCGGTTCCTAAACGTAGTGGTGAAGATATTCGATTTCCTGAAATTCAGATTAATCCTGATTATAATCCGTTTGATATTGAAAAGCAATTTCCAGGTGGAAGTTACAATCCGTCGCAAGCTGCGCCGCGCGTGAAAAAGAATTTAGACAATTGGGAAGATTTGTACCAGGGAGCACAATTGAAAATTAAACCGGAAGAAGAGTATCCGCAGAAATTTAAAAGCACTGACGATTTGTATGCACAGGCATCGGAAAGTTTTGGCGGAAAGAAAGTTCTTCAGCTTAAACAACGTTATATTTTGACACCCGTAAAATCGGGATTAATGGTAATCGACCAGAAAAGAGCGCACGAACGGATTTTGTTTGAAAAGTTTATGGAAGTGCTGAAATCAGATTCTGTGGCTAGTCAGCAGCAACTTTTCCCACAAACAATTGAACTCAATCCGGCTGATTCGGCACTGTTAAAAACCATCCTGGATGATTTACTTTCGTTGGGATTTGATATACGTGAATTTGGCAAAGATACTTTTATAATAAATGGAACTCCGGGAGTTTTAGATATCTCGTCGCCCGAAATGATTGTTGAGAAACTGATTGAAGAGTATAAAAATTCGCCATTAGACGCGAGGGCAAAAGCCAAAGAGCAAATTGCGCAGTCGCTGGCTAAGGCATCGGCACTGGATTACGGTACTGATTTGAAACAGGAAGAGGTAGATCGTTTGATTGATGATCTTTTTGCCTGTTCTACACCCAACTTTTCACCCGACGGGAAAAAGGTTTTAACTATCATTCCGACAGAAGATATCGAAAAAAGTTTCGCAAGGTGACAGATTGTCGTTATTTTTAAGTCGATAGACTTTGGTCTGGCAATTGTAAACCATGAACCTTAAGTAGTAATTTAAAGTTTATTGAAATAAATTTATTAATGAAGAAAGTGGATTTTAAATCAGGGAGTAAACTTCCCGCTTCAATCTTCGGTCTTCCAACATTAAGAATATGAATTACAGACCTGCATTAAATATACCGCCGGTAGTAAAGAACCTGATATTGGTAAATGTTTTGTTTTTTGTTATTACTTTGGTAATGAAACAAATGGGAACAAACCTGTACCCAATTCTGGGTTTGCATTTTCCTCTTTCCGAAAAATTTAGACTGCACCAGTTTTTTACCTATATGTTTATGCACAGCACACCGGGTTTTGGGCATATCTTCTTCAATATGTTTGCTTTGTATATGTTTGGAAGAGTGCTTGAAAGTGTGTGGGGGCCAAAACGTTTTTTGATATTTTATCTGGTAACCGGAATTGGTGCCGCGGTATTGCAAACCGGTGTTACTTTTATCGAGTATAAAGTATTACTTACCAAAATGGATCCGCAACAAATTGCCTATGTTAAAGAGGTTGGCTACGGTATATGGCAGCAGGGAAAAAACTTTAGCGATCCGTTGGCCGGAAATTTAAACGCAATTTTAAACACACCAACGGTTGGAGCCTCAGGAGCTGTTTTTGGCATTTTATTGGGTTTTGGAATGCTATTCCCAAATACTGAATTAATGTTGCTTTTTCCTCCTATTCCCATTAAAGCAAAATATTTTGTAACCGGTTACGGACTGCTCGAATTGTTTTTTGGAATATCAGGGATTCAGGGAAGTGTAGCTCATTTTGCACATCTTGGCGGAATGTTATTTGGTTATTTTATGATCAGATATTGGAGAAAACACTCGAATCGATTTTATTAATTCAGATCTCTGGTCTAAAGTGAAAATTTGTGAGGGTATTGGAATTTAGGTAGTGAATTTAGGAGATTGTATAAAGTGGATATTTGGGGCGACATAAAACGTACATTTAAAGAAGGCTCGGTTTTAACACGACTGATTTACATTAACATTGGAGTGTTTTTAGTGTTGAAAATAGTTGGCGTATTTTTTTACCTGGCAGGACAACCAACACAACTTGCTCATTGGTTATCGGTACCGTCCGTTACCCAGGATTTATTAAGAAGGCCATGGACTCCAATTACATACATGTTTTTGCATTCAGGTTTTTTACACCTGCTTTTTAATGTGCTGGGCTTGTATTGGTTTGGTCAGTTATTCCTGTTTCATTTCGAAGGAAGAAAACTGTTAAGTGTATATTTGCTGGGCGGTTTGGCTGGTGCTGCATTTTATATTGTGGCTTACAATGTTTTTCCGGCTTTTAGCTCTGTCTATGGTTTGTTACTTGGTGCTTCTGCTTCGGTATTTGCTATTCTTGTGGCAGTTGCTGTTTACGATCCCAATCGCGAGATTCATTTGTTTGTTATTGGTCGTTTCCCGTTAAAATATGTGGCGGCATTTTATGTGTTGTTGTCTATTCTTAGCATTTCAACTTCCAATCCCGGAGGAAACATTGCGCATTTGGGAGGCGCGTTTTGGGGATGGCTATATATTCATCAGTTGCGCAAAGGGAAAGATTGGGGAGATGGATTGGTACGTTTTATCGATAAAGTTGCTGTTTGGGGTACAGGAATTTTTAAGCATAACAGTAACATGAAGGTGACTTATAAAAAACCTCCAAGGGATGATTTTGAATACAATCGTCAAAAAAATGTTCAGCAAGACGAAATAAACAAGATTTTAGATAAAATTGGTAAAAGCGGTTACGATAGTCTCACCAAACACGAAAAAGAATTGCTCTTTAAACAAGGGAAAAAGTAGAATTAGAAGTTGGTTGATCACTTTTGCAGTTTTCAGAAAAAACGTAAAATAATCAATAACAATTAATTACTTATCAATCATCCTGCGATGTATGTGCCTGATAAATGCTGGCATTCAGTTCAAAGCCAACCAGTAAAATCAACGACATCAAATACATCAGAAAAAGAATTATAAGTAAGGTCCCGATTGAGCCGTACAATGCATTGTACTGACTAAAATTATTTATATAATAGGTAAATCCGGCCAAAGTAATTAAACTTAGTATGGTGGCCAGTGTACCTCCGGCTGATATAAAACGCCATTTGGTTTTTTTGGCCGGTGCCATGTAATATAAAAATGAGTAGGCAAAGAAAAAAAGCGATATTGTAACAATCCATTTTCCAATGGTTAGTATGTGTACCAGGAATTTATCGCGAATGATTTCAATCCGATCGAGGTATTTAATTAGTTCCTGTCCGCCGGTCATAAGAGCTATGGCAACAGTTAACAAAACCGATAATATCAGAAGTAAATTAAGAGCGGTAAGTCGTTGGCTAAGCCAGGTGCGACGATGTATGCTGTGAATGGTTGCATCGAAGGCACTCATCATCGAAGCCAAACCATTTGTGGAAAAAATAAGGGCCATAAAAAATCCAATAGATAACCAGCTGCCGTGTTGTTCCAGTAAGATCCCTTTAATGGTTTCTTCAATTGGAATAAAAGTACTCTCAGGCACAACTTGCTTAATAATTAGAAATAGTTCTTCCTGAAAATTATCAATTGGAATGTATGGAATTAGCGTAAAAATGAAAATTACAAATGGGAAAAAAGCGATAAAAAAGGAAAAGGCAATGGCCGAAGCTCTTGTTGTAATTGCTCCGTCAACAATACTTCTCCAAAAGAACAAAGCTACATCGTACAAAGGTACTCCATCAAAAAATGGAAGGGAGATTTTTTCGGCACGTTCAACGACTTTTTCGCCTATTTTTTTTAGTTTGTTGTAGTAAAACTTGCCCGCTACCATGGGGTATTATTGTTTTTCTATTCTAAGCTGATGTATATATTCTTTTCCTTCGTTTTTCTTTAGCAGGAAATAAACACGAAAGTCTCCTTTTTCAGTTTTTAGTTTGCCAATAACGTATTTTGCATCCGCTTTTCCACCGTCGTGAATAACATTAAAGGCATTTTCTCCAAGTGGCCTAAAATTGATAAAAAAATTATTTACGATTTGCTGTGCTTGTGCTTTACTGTACACGTTATCGTTGTCGAGTACAACCAGTTCTACATTTTGATTAAAGTAGCCTGAGAGCAGTTTTGCATTCCCCGTTCTAAGGCTCAGAACAATGTCGTTTGGTATATTATCCTGAATTGAATGGGCAGAAACCGTTGCCACACTGCTAATTAGGATGATAAGGAATAATATTCTTTTTATCTGAAGCATATATTTACTTTTAAAGTACATATTCTGTAATCTTATCAAAAACTATGCAAAAACACTTTTATACTTATTTTTAGCGTAAATTTAGAAATTATATATCAAATGGCAGGACGAGGAGCATACATAATGTTAATTCTTTATATAGAATAGATATTTCTATGTTTTGAATTTTTAGTCAAAGACAATTAAAAACGTATTTTTTAGGATGAAAATTACTTTGCTTGTTGTGGGTAAAACCGATACCTCGTATTTGCGCGAAGGGATGAATGAATATATAAAACGGATGAAATATTACATCGGTTTTGACATTGATGTAATTCCAGATATTAAAAAAGGTAAGAATACCAATGTTGAAATACAAAAAGCCAGGGAAGGTGAAATAATTTTGTCGAAGCTGGGGCCGGGCAAAGAGTTCCATTTGTTCGATGAAAAGGGCAAAATGTTTTCGTCGAAAGAATTTTCGCAGTTTATTGAAAAGAAAATGATCAACGGTCCCAAAGAACTGGTTTTTGTAATTGGTGGGCCTTATGGCTTCTCGGAAGAAGTATATCAACGGGCAGCATCGAAAATTTCTTTGTCGCGAATGACTTTTTCGCATCAAATGGTGCGACTTTTGTGTGTGGAACAAATTTACCGGGCTTTTACGATTTTAAAAGGCGAACCTTATCATCACGAATAAAAGATGTTGCTTAAACTGAATAAATATACATATCTTATTGTTGCTATTGGCATTTTGGTTGCTGCTGCAATAATAGAAAACGGTCTGCTCAAAAAAAATCCTGAAAAGAAGTTGATTCAAGAGTTTCAGTCGCAGCTCATTGAAAATGAAAATACGCTGAGAGCAAAACTTGAAGATCTTTTAGTGATATTAGAAAAGGACGATTATGAGGAGGATTTGAGTGCTTTTTTTAGCCGGGAAGAAATTGCCGTGCGCGAAACGGGTTTTGGCGTTCTAATCTACAAGAACAATTTGTTGAACTTTTGGACAGACCGGGGAATTTCATTTTACAATACATTTGATGAATTTAGAAAAAAGGAGGGCCTGATTAAATTGCCCAACGGATATTATGTTGTTGATACAGTATCTGCCGGAGAATACAATGTAGTTGGGTTACACCTTGTAAAACGAAATTATACTTATAAAAATAAATACCTGCAAAACAGCTTCTTTAAAAGCTACAATTTACCCGACGATTATATTATAAAACTGGCAAAACAAAAGAATGCTTACGAAATTGTTAATGCCGACGGAAACTATCTTTTTTCGCTTTTACCGTATGGTACTTATTTATGTACCACTAATCAGTTATACCTGCCGGGATTTATTTATTTTATAGGCTTAATGTTGTTGTTGTTTTATTTTCGTAAAGAATTTATTGATCGCAACGCTCCGTTATTAATGAAATTGCTGGGATTAGGGGCTGCCCTTTTTATTGTTTATTGGTTTCATCTGATTTTTAAAGTTCCCAAGGTATTTTTTCATCTGAAATTTTTTGGTCCCGATTTTTTTGCAATAAACGACTGGTTGCCTTCGTTGGGCGACTACTTTTTGCTGGCATTATTTTTCTTGTTTTGGTTGTTTAATTTTGGTCGGGGGCTAAATGTGAATGATTTACAGAAAAATTCGCGTTTGCCGCGTAAAGTGGTTATTGCTCTTTTATTTTTATTTAGCGCCAGCCTTTATTTGCTGGTCAACTTTTTTATTAAAGAGCTAATCTATAATTCCACCATTTCGTTTTCGCTAAATAAAATCACGGAAATCTCAACACAAAGTGTTCTGGGAATATTCTCAATTGGTTTGTTTTTGCTGGGAATTGTTTTTTTTACGATTCGTATAAACGAAGAGTCGCTTGAGGATTTTAAATTATACGAACTGGTGTTGCTAAATATGGCTATAATTTTATTTCTGGCAGGTGCACAGTATTTAGCAATTAGTACTATCGCAGTGCCGGCTTTAATGCTTTTCTTGGCTTGTGTAGTGCTTGCTTATTTTATAAATAAACAGCATATGAATAGTTTTACTTTAAGCTATTTAATTGTTTATGTCGCGGTTGTTTCACTTTATTCATTAATTATTATTAATCGTACAATTAGTCAGAAAGATCGAGCGCACCAAAAGCTTCTTGCAGTTACTTTGGTTACCGAACGCGATCCGGCAGCCGAAGTTTTTTTAACCGAAGTGCAGTATCAAATCGACAACGATCCCGCCATTAAAAGTCTGCTTTTTCAGGATAAGGATGATGATTTGGTGGAGTACATTCGGAAGTCGTATTTTAATACCTATTTTCGAAAATATCTGTTAAATATTTATGTGTGTCACAGCGACGACAGTTTACTTGTCGATCCTGAAAACCGGGCCGTTCCCTGTTGGTCGT
This sequence comes from Draconibacterium aestuarii, assembly GCA_026671195.1. Taxonomy (GTDB): domain Bacteria; phylum Bacteroidota; class Bacteroidia; order Bacteroidales; family Prolixibacteraceae; genus Draconibacterium; species Draconibacterium aestuarii. Next base: position 13,962 of record JAPOHD010000015.1, read on the forward strand.
TCATGGACGAACTTATAGAAGTTCAGGGGGCCAAAGTGCCCAAAACCAACTTTTATTTTATGGATAATATGAATGGCCGTATTTCGTATACCGGACGCTTGTATTTTCCAAAAGCTGATAGAAATAAAGGAGTAACAATATATATCGACCTGGATTCTGATTTGCTTTTTGAAGGAATTGGATTTCCTGAACTGTTAATTGACCAGTCGATGGCTCGCTCCGAAATTTACCGGAAATTTAATTACGCAAAATATTATGCCGGAGAGTTAACCGACAAGTATGGTGATTACAATTATAACTATAACGGGCACGTTTATTTGAAATCTGATGATGAATTTTCATTTCTGCGACAAGGAAAGTTCGAACACCTCGTATATCATTCGGGCGAAGAAAATTATGTCGTGGTATCGCGCAAGATTTTAACTCCGATCGATTATCTCATTTCGTTTCCTTATTTGTTTGTATTTTATTTCCTCAACATGCTCGCATTTACCATTGCAGGTAATAGATCCATCAGAGGGAGAAAAGTGTTTTTCGATCTGAAGTTTAAAATTCAGGCCGCAATCATTTCCATTGTGTTTGTTTCGTTACTGGTGGTTGCAATGGTTACACTTTACTATAATGTTGAAGAATACAGGGCAAAACACCAAAACGATCTGAACGAGAAAATGAAGTCAATTGCAGAAGAAATAGATATGCGTTTGACAGATAGAGAGGAGATTACGCCTGAACTGGAAGAGTGGTTGCGCAACGAACTTGCCAAACTTTCGAACATTTTCCGAACCGATATTAATATTTACGGCAACGACGGAGAGTTGATCGCCTCTTCGCGGTTTGAGATTTTTGAACGGGGTTTGGTTTCAACAAAAATTAATGCACGTGCCAGTTACGAGGTGTACAAAAATTTCCAGATCAGTTATTTTCAGCCCGAAAATATCGGAAAACTTTCCTATCTCTCGGCTTATCGGCCCATAATTAACAACTTTGGAAATCATCTTGGAGTTATCAACTTACCATATTTTATACGACAAGATAATTACAGCCAGGAGATTTCAACATTTATCGTCGCCTTTATTAATTTGTATGTTTTGTTGTTTTTGGCCAGTATTATTGCTGCGGTTTTTATTGCGAATCAAATTACCCGTCCCTTGGTCGTGATTCAGGAAAATCTTCAGAAGATGCAACTGGGGAAACACAATGAGCCCATTCATTATAACCGAAAAGATGAAATCGGGAGTCTGGTAAAAGAATACAATAAAAAAGTTGATGAGCTTGCTGTTAGTGCTGATTTGCTGGCACGTTCGGAACGCGAGTCGGCATGGCGGGAAATGGCAAAACAAATTGCCCACGAAATTAAAAATCCGCTCACCCCAATGAAGCTGAATATTCAGTATCTTCAGAGGGCAAAAGGGCAAAATGAAGAGTATAATGAGTTTCTGGAAAGGGTTACTGCGACTCTGATAGAGCAAATCGATAACCTTTCGAACATTGCCACCGAGTTCTCGAACTTTGCCAAAATTCCTACTGCACGTAACCAGGTCTTTTGTTTGGCTGAGCAATTACAGAAAACGATTGATTTGTATGAAACACATGAACGTGTTCAAATTCAATTCGATCCGAATGGTTTCGAATGTATCAATGTAAATGCAGACAGGGAACAGCTTTCGAGAGCAATTATTAACCTGATCAGAAATGGTATTCAGGCAGTTCCCGAAGACAGAACAGGGCATATTTCATTAACACTCGATCGGCGCGAACACATGGCTGTAATTATTGTAAAAGATAATGGTACAGGAATTCCGGTAGAAATGCGGGAGAAATTGTTTAGCCCGAGTTTTACCACAAAAACCAGCGGAATGGGACTTGGTTTGTCGATTGTGAAAAATATTGTCGAGAATTTTTCCGGGAAAATATGGTTTAAAACAAAGTTGGGAGAAGGGACAACGTTTTTCCTTGAAATTCCGGTTTACGAAACCGCCGATATAAAGAAAAGCTAAGCGCATTGTTTGACCTGGAAAATCCCACTAATCTTGAAAATTAAATTGCTATTAAAATGGTTTCACTTTCATTTAAACAAATAACAGAACGATTAAAAACGATTGATTTCCCCGAAACAGATATTGTAATTGGTATTGGAACGGGTGGTGTGCCTGCGGCAACAATGGTGGCCTATCATTTAAATGCCGAACTTCAGGTAATGACATTAAACTACCGCGACGAACAGAACAATCCTCGGTATGAGGCTCCAAAAGTTCTTCAAAAACCAATCTGGGATTTAGAAGGCAAACGCATTTTGCTGGTCGACGATGTTTCGGTGTCGGGCAAAACAATGGATGCTGCGCTGGAGCAACTGCCCGGTTTAAATGTAAAAACCTGTGCCATGAAAGGGAAAGCCGATTTTGTGCTCTTCCCCGAAATTAAAGACTGCGTAAAATGGCCCTGGAAACCGTAGAAGTTTAACCTGAAAAGTTTCCGGGTTAAAGTTGGTTGATAAAAATTGTAAAGTAAGTGCTTTGAACTCAGGTGAAGATACTTCAGATTTACATTCGCAAGAACTAAAGTGTTTCACAATTCTTTTTAATTTCGTGTTCAGGTAAAAATCTTTAATTTTAACGCAATTCATACTATTTAATTCAATGCGAGAGCTGATAAAACATCTTCTCTTACTCCCTTTGTTTATTGTGGCTTCATTGTTGCTCAGTGCGCAACCTAATGCAATGCTGCAAAACTTTTTAACGGTTGAAAACGGGCTTTCACATAATGAAGTAACCTCAATCGTACAAGATCGCGACGGTTTTATCTGGATAGGTACGCGCGGTGGCCTTAACCGATACGATGGCTACGAATTTGAAATTTTCAACCAGGTGCCGGGTGATTCAAATAGTCTGGTAAATCCATCGGTGGAAAAACTTTTTGTAGATAGCAAAGGAAATATTTGGATAGGTAGCAAATCTGGTGGAGTAAGTAAATACAATCCGGTTACAGGAATTTTTACAAATATTGTTACTAACTATAAACAAAGTAACAGCATCTTGCCCGATAACCGGGTGCTTTGTTTTAACGAGGACACCAAAGGTCGGATTTGGATGGGCACCTGGGCGAATGGTGCAATTGTGTATGATGAGGCAAGCAACACCTCACAACAATTTTTTCCGGGTGCAACGATCAACTCCATTGTAAACACAATGGATGGCAGATTGTGGCTGGGAACATCCCAGGGGCTTGAGGAGGTACATGTGGAATCCGATTCACTCGAACATCATAGTGTTGGGAGTATTCAGGAATTATGGCACGATAAAAAACGCAATACACTTTGGCTGGTTCAGGGAAGTAACAGTGGATTCCGAAAATTCGACCTGGAAAATAAAACCTTTAGTCGATTCTTTATGCCCAACGAAGTTTCACACCTGGAATCCGGAAATCCTCCATACGAATCGATTTTACTCGATGGCAATGATAAGGTTTGGTTGGGCACGTGGGGAATAGGTCTTTTCCGTTTCGACCCGGCAACCGAAGAATTTTCACGCTATCCCATTTATCCTGAAAACAGGGGAACAATTAACAAAGATTACGATGCCATACTTGATATTTTTGAAGACCGCAACGGAAATATTTGGCTAGGTACAAATGGTGGCGGAGTGTGCATGCTTACGAAAAAGCTGAATTTCAATTCAGTGGGCTATCATCCGGAACCGGGTAAAGGTCTGCTGAACACAAGAATAATGACTGTGATTGAAGATAAAGAAGAAAATCTTTGGTTAGGAACAATTGGCAGTGGTTTGGTTTGGTCGCCCGACAGGGAGAATTTCTATCCGGTTGAATATCCTGAGGGTATTTCTAAAACCAGCTTTTTTACCATTAAGAATTTGCTAGAAGACAAAGACGGAAAAATTTGGGCAGGAACGGGATCGCAGGTGTACGAGGTCGTATTTGAAAATGGAATCCCAAAAATGCTGGTAGCGAGAACTCAATACGATAATTTAAGTTTTCAAAGGATGATTGTTTCATTTTTAGATGCAAATAACATGCTTTGGCTGGGTTCGTTACAGCGCGGTTTATTGCTGCTCGACAAAAAAGATAATTATAAATTGATAAAGCGCCTGGCCCGAAATAATTCCAGTACCGGCACACAAAAAAGTAACCGGATTAGCTATTTGTTACAGGATTCAAAAGGGCGTGTATGGGCCGGCACATACAATGGTCTGCATGTGTACAATCCCAAAGACACCTCGCTGGTAATTGCCGAAGATCATTATCAAATTGAAGGTTCATTCTCAGGAAATATAATTACTTGCCTCGATGAAGACCAGCAAGGAAACATATGGGTGGGAACTCCCAACGGGCTCAACAAACTTTCCGAAAATGATGTCAATAAATTTTCTGTTAGTATTTATTCGGAAAAAGATGGACTGGCAAGTAATTTTGTGAAAGGCATCTCACACGATGCCAAAGGCAACATTTGGTTAAGTACCAATATTGGAATCTCAAAACTGATCACTTCAGAAAACAACCGGGTAATAAATTTTGATGAAACCGATGGTGTTTTAGGACGTAATTTTACCGAAGCATCGGTGTTTAGGAACCAAAGAAGTAGTGAGATATTTTTTGGAGGTGCTGAGGGATTAACCTATTTTTCTCCGGATGATATAATTGAACGTAAAAGTGTTTCAAAACCCGTGTATACAGAGCTGAGTATTTTAAATCAACAAATTAAACCGGGGCAGTTATTCGATGGTAAAAGTATTTTGCAAAAATCCATTACGCACACCAACGAAATAAAACTATCGTATTTGCAGGATAAAATTCAGGTGCAATTTTCGGCACTTGATTTTGAATCAACAGGGAAAAATCAGTATAAATATCGTTTAAATAATCTGGATAAAGAATGGAACGATATTGGCGAAAGGCGATTTATTGTTTTTAATGATTTAACACCGGGAGAATATGAGCTCCTGGTTAAAAGTTCGAACCGACACAATGTCTGGAATGAAGAGCCAGCTTCTCTTCGGATAATAATAAAGCCACCATTTTGGCAAACGTGGTATGCACTGGTTTTTTATGTGTTTGTAGTAATTGGAATTGTAACCATTATTCGGTGGAATGCTGTAAAACAAGTTCGCCTGGCCAATAGTCTCGAGATGGAGAAAGTGCAACACGAGCAGGACCAGCGCTTAAATGAAATGAAACTTCGCTTTTTCACCAATCTTTCGCACGAATTTCGTACGCCGCTCACCTTAATACTGGCTCCGTTAAAAGAACTCCTGGGCAAAAAGGACGAATTTCAGTTATCTGGCGATGCAGAGCACAAAATTGCCATTGCCCAAAATAATTCGCAGCGATTAATGAAATTGGTAAACCAGCTGCTCGATTTCCGAAAAGTAGAATCGGGAAACATGAAATTGTTTGCAAGAAGTACAAACCTCGAAGATTTTGTGGCTGAAGTGTGCCATCCGTTTTTCGAGTTGGCTCGCATAAACAATATTGTTTTCAAATTAACGGTATCGTTACAAACAAAATACATTTGGGTCGATCGCGATAAATTGGAGGTTATCATTAATAACCTGGTTTCAAATGCTTTTAAATACATACAGGAAAACGGGAAAATAGAAGTGTCGTTGTTCGAGGAAGAAGAGGAAGTGCTTTTAAATGTATCGGATAATGGCCCGGGCATTCCCAAAACCGAGATCAATAATATTTTCGAGCGTTTTTACCGGGTGGGGCATAGCAAAGGTTACGGAAGTTCGGGAATTGGATTGGCCCTTGTTAAACGCTATGCCGAGTTGCACAAAGGTAGCATTAGCGTGGTAAGCGAATCCAATAAACATACCGAATTTACCATTGCGCTTAAAAAAGGAACAACTCATTTGCAGGCCGATGAAATGGTGGAAGTTGAAACGAAAGAACCGGACTTTGTGCGCAAAGAACAATTCTTTAATACTATGATGCCGGCAAAAGGCAAGCTGTCGCCAAAATCGGAAGAATGTATACTTGTGGTTGAAGATAACCCTGAAGTGCGAAACTATTTGTTAAGCGTGTTAGAGCCATTGTACACCGTAATTGCTGCCGAAAATGGTGTGCTGGGTTTTGAACTGGCCGGTCAAAAGCTGCCAAACCTGATTCTTTCGGATGTAATGATGCCTGAAATGGACGGATTTGAATTTTGTAAAAAGATTCGTGAAACCGAAACTACAGCAACGATTCCGTTTATATTTTTAACAGCAAAAAGCGACGAACAATTCCGCTTACTGGGTACACAGCTGGGTGCCGACGATTTTCTGTCGAAACCATTCGATCCGAACCTGTTGCTTGAAAAAGTGAAAAATATCCTGAGCAGAGATAAAAAATTGCAAAAGCAATACAGCAAATCACTTCGTTTGGGGCCTTCAGAAATTGAAATTACATCGGGTGATGAAATTTTTATCGAAAAGTTGATTGCCACCATCGAGGCCAATTTGCAAAACGATAAGTTTACATCGGATGTACTGGCAGGTGAAATGAACATGAGTAATTCGTCGTTGTATCGAAAATTAAAAGCCCTTACCGGAAATTCTACCGCCGAGTTTATTCGCTCCATCCGCATCAAAAGAGCCGGGCAACTATTGGCAGATAGGGACCGAACCGTTACCGAAATTGCCTACCAGGTTGGTTTTAACGATGTGAAACATTTTAGAACCGTATTCCAGAAACAATTTGGCTGCACACCTTCGGAATACCGCGAAAAATTATAGGGTGTTTATAGCCAGTAATTGGTTTTCTTTAAAAGAACAGGATTGATCTCAGAAATACCTGTTTCAGCAGTCTCTGAATGAGTTTTTATATGGAGTAGATTCGAATTCTTGTTTCTATGCTATAGGTATATACAGTAACAACTTAGGTTGATAAGGCAACAACCATGGTTGGATTTCTATCAACCTCTGTCTATTTTATATCGACACGAGTTTATCGTGAATCAGATAAGGTTTACGGAAAAACAACTTAGGTTAATAAGGCAACAACCATGGTTGGATTTCTATCAACCTTTGTCTGTTTTATATCGACACGAGTTTATCGTAAATCAGACAAGGTTTACGGAGAAACGACTAAGGTTGATAAGGCAACAACCATGGTTGGATTTCCATCAACCTCTATCTATTTCATATCGACACGAGTTAATCGTGAATCAGATAAGGTTTACGGAGAAACGACTAAGGTTGATAAGGCAGCAACCATGGTTGGATTTCCATCAACCTCTGTCTATTTTATATCGACACGAGTTTATCCTAAATCAGACAAGGTTTACGGAGAAACGACTAAGGTTGATAAGGCAACAACCATGGTTGGATTTCCATCAACCTAAATTTTTAAAGAGTAGACTTGTATCTTTATTCATATGTGTTCGCTTTTATCTGTAAAGAAATAAGTTGATGGTGCATTTGCTTAGGTTGGTAACCCTTTACCCCGGTTTTTTATAAAAGAATTTTTCGAGACAATACAACTTTAACCCGGTTTCTTCCCATTTCGAAAACACGATTTCAGAAAAAGAAAAGAAATGTTTCGGCTTTGCATTTTTCGGGGAATGGTCTATTGGTAGGGCGTCCGTGTTTCTTCTGACAGAATATTCCCCTTATTGTGAAAAATAAAGTAAGTCAGGATTGAATCATTCTTCCCCCATCCTTTCAGAAAATATCGCTGATGTTCTATTCTATATTCTTCAATTTTGAAACCGAAACTAAGCAATAAACTAAAGCAGAATTTATGACTGAAGAAAAATCATTCATCAGGCGCATTTTTACCTTCCGTACCGTTAACCTCATTCTATATCTGCTGCTCATCGCAATAGTAATTTTTCTATTCATATTTCTTTAATTAATTAACTAAATGAAATCTTATGAAACAAACTAATCAAAATCTATTTAAGAAACTGTGTTTGCTTTTTGCTGCCATTTTTATGGTATCGGCAGCCTGGGCACAGCAGAGTATTAAGGGTACTGTTCTCGATGAGGCAGGAGAACCACTGCCTGGGGTTGCCGTGGTTATTCAGGGAACAACCGAAGGAACAGTAACAAACATTGACGGGATTTATACACTGGAAGCTCCGTCCAACGCAGTTTTGCTATTTTCTTTTGTAGGTATGCAAATGGTTCGCGAAGCGGTTGACGGACGTTCTGCAATTGATGTAAGAATGCAGGTTGATGCCATTGGTCTGGAAGAAGTTGTGGCCGTTGGTTATGGTGTTCAGAAAAAAGCAACTTTAACCGGTTCGGTGGGAAATGTAAAAGCTGAGGAAATGTTACAACGGCCGGTGGCTAACTCAACCGAACTTTTACAAGGACAGGTTGCAGGTTTATATACGCTGCAAACAAGTGGTTTGCCAGGTGCTGATGGAACAAAATTAAACATCAGGGGATATGGTAATAATCCATTGGTACTGATTGATGGAATAGAAGGCAATTTAGGTCAGGTAGATCCGAACGATATTGAGTCGGTGAGTGTTTTAAAAGATGCAGCGGCAGCTATTTACGGTTCGCGGGCAGGTAATGGGGTTATTTTGGTAACAACAAAACGGGGGAGTAACAAACCTGCTCAAATTACCTATCATGGTAATGTTTCTTTTACGCAACCAACTTTCCTTCCCGATATTGTTGAGGCAAGAAAATGGGCGGAATTATTAAATGAATCAGGTTTAAATCCTGATGATTATAGTCCAAATCATATTCATTACGATCCCGAATCAAAAAGATTGATTAATACCATGGATGACAGCGATTACTATGGTTACGATTGGGATGAAGAGTTATACCGCGACTGGACGCCACAGCATCAGCATAATGTTAGTGCCACAGGCGGAAGTGAGAAAGTTAAATACTTCTTATCTGCCGGTTTTATCGATCAGGCGAGTAACTTTACTTCGGGTGATTACAATTACGATCGTTATAACATTCGTTCAAACATTGATGCACAGATTACAGATGTATTGAGTGTGTCGGTTGACTTTGCCTACCGAAAAACAAAATTGGATAAAGCTAATTTTGGAGTGGATGATATGTATAACAGCTTGTCAACTGCAAAACCGGTTTATCCCATAACTCACGAAGCTGATCCTGGTCGTGCAACGTCTTCTGGTTTCCTGCAACGTTCTCCTTATCATCAAACCTTTAAAGAGTTTTCCGGATTTCAGGACAACCGTAGTAATGCGTTACAGGGAGCTTTGGAGTTGAAGTATAAAGTTCCTTTTGTGAAAGGTTTGGTAGCTAAAGCACGTTTGAATTACGAAGAAGGAAATACCTGGAATAAAACGGTCTCCAAACCATTCGATGTTTGGGAATACGATCCTATTGCAGCACAGGGTGGTTCAGATCCTTGGATTAAGTGGGGAACCCAGAACAAGAATAGTATGAAGGTGTACTCAAGCAAATCAACAGAGCTATTACCTCAAATCAGTTTGCAGTACGATAAAGTACTTGGCGATCATACAATTAAAGGTGTACTTGTTGGTGAAACCTGGAGTTATAAATGGACCAGTTTGCAAGGTACAAGAAAAGATATTCTTTCATTTGAAGCCCCTTATCTGATTTATGCATCAGAAGAAGGTAAAGATAATGCCGAAAACCTTAAAACAAACGGAGATGTTGGAGTTACCGAAAGGGCACGAGCTTCGGTTATCGGTCGTGTGAATTACGATTATCGGGGTAAATATATGGTTGAAGTTGCGATGCGTGCTGATGCCTCGGGAGAATATCCCAAATCTGGTCGCTGGGGTTATTTTCCAAGTCTAAGTGCCGGGTGGCGCCTTTCAGAAGAATCGTTTATTAAAGATAATTTTACAGCCGTTAATAACCTGAAATTAAGGGCATCTTATGGTATTATGGGTAACGATGCTGTTTCTTCGTTCGATTACCTCACGGGGTATACCATTTCAACTGATTATTATGTGTTTGGAGCTTCGCCTGCACCGATTATTGCATCGGCAGGTCTAGCAAATCCCGATATTACCTGGGAAACCATGAAAATGAGTAATGTGGGTATCGATGGAACATTTTGGGATGGATTATTTGGGTTCGAAATTGATGGATTTTACCGCTTAAGAGAGGATATTCTGGCACAACCTTCAGAGCAGGTACCTGGTACTTTTGGTGCCAGTTTGCCAAAAACCAATATTAATAAAAGAGATAACCGGGGTATTGAAATTGCCTTAACGCACATGAATAAAATTGGCGATTTTTCATACGATATTTCACCCATGTTTGCATGGACTCGTGGAAAATATGTTGAGTTAGAAGAGGAAGTTCTGCCAACTACCGGTGATTTAGACGAAGAGACATTGGAATTCAATAAATTGTGGAATGCCCGCTACGTAAACGAAGGACAGTGGGATGATCGATTCTGGGGGTATCAAGCCGACGGTTTTTTTATGAGTCAGGAACAGATTGACAATCATCTTATTGATCAGGATCAGGCCGGGAATCAAACGTTAAAAGTTGGTGATCTTATTTATAAGGATTTGAATGGAGATAATTTCATTGATTGGCGCGATCAGGCAATTATTGGAACAGGTCATAACGATCCAAATAATTCGGCTTCACTGCCTAATAAAATGTTTAGCCTTGATATGGGGGCTCAGTACAAAGGATTTAGTTTGCGAATGCTTTGGCAAGGCGGATCAGATTATATTGTTACGGTAAGTGGATCTGCGGCAGCTCCATTCTCAAACGAATCGGTACCACTTGCACAACACTACGATTACCGCGCTATTGTTGGACAGGATGAAGCGGGTGCAGATTATATTACCAATCCCAATGATTTTAAACTTCCTCCGGTTACGCAAAACGGAAGAACTGCCAATAACAGTAAAGGATCAGATTTTTGGAGTTACGATGCCGCTTATATTCGCTTGAAAAATATTAACTTATCGTATACATTACCAAAAACTTTAATTGATAAAGCAGGATTTAGCAACTGTGTCGTGTATTTCAGTGGTACGAACATACTTAATTTTAGCAATCTTGATATTTGGAAAGATTCATTTGATCCTGAAATTATTGGTGCCAATAACCGCGATTATCCGCCGGTTAAAACCATGACCTTTGGACTTAGGTTAACTTTATAAACTCAAAAAAGAATAAAACAATGAAAAAGATAATATATATACTACCATTATTTGTTCTTCTGTTTGGTTGTAGCGATTTATTAGATATTGCACCTACCAATATTATTTCGGAAGATGCTGTGAAAAATGATCCGGTCCTGGTGGACGCCTTTTTAAATAAAATTTATAACGGAACACGATTTCAGTCAGGCGGAGAAGGAAATGCCTTATTGAATGTAATGTCGGATGAGGCGAATGTTTTTGCAGGCTGGCAAACACCGTTTGGCGCTGCCATGAAAATTATCGATGAAAATGGGGCACATTCCGCACTTGAATATTGGCCTTACGGAAACATCCGCTCGTGTAACGAAATTATGGATATACTGGAAGAAGCCACTTTTGATCCTGTACTTGTGGAACAAAAGACTGCTGAAGCACGCTGGTTAAGAGCCTTTATGTATTTCGAATTGGTAAAACGTTACGGCGGTGTTCCTTTGATTACAGAAGCGCAAAGCATTGATCAACCGGTTGAGGAATTATATGTAGAGCGAAACTCAGAAAAAGAGATTTATGATTTTATTGCTTCTGAAATGGATGCCTTGGTCAATCTTTTACCCGAGGGTTACGACTCTGGTAATTATGGCCGTCCTACAAAATGGGCAGCTTATGCTCTAAAAAGCCGCGCCATGTTGTATGCCGGTAGTATCGCAAAATATGGCTCAGTGCAGTTGAACAGCCTTTTGGGAATACCTGCAGGAGAAGCAAATAGTTACTACAAAAAAGCCTACGATGCTTCGATGGCAATAATTAATGGAGGAATGCATCCTTTGTATAATCAGAATGCTGATCCGGTAAAAAACTATTCTGAATTGATGTTAACAGATGGAAATTCGGAAGTTATTTTTGCTGAAGTGTATGATTATGGTTTGTTAAAAGCTCACGGATGGACTTTCTATTGTATGCCTGACGGATTTCAAACCGGTTGGGGATCGAACAACTGGATGTACCTGGAAGCCTGGGAAAAATACGAGTACAACGACGGTTCTTCTGCTGTTTGGGACAGAAGTTTGTTGGATGGAAAACACAAGTTTTCACGTGATGAAATTATCATGAACAAAGACCCGCGTTTCCTTGCCTCGGCTTTCTATCCTGAAACTCCATGGGGCGATGGTACTGTTTACGTTCATAATACAACAATTGGAACCATTCCTGCTGATTCTGACTGGCCTAAAGTTGCACCCAAAAGGAACCGTATAAAAACCGGGATCCTGATAAAAAAACGTGTAAATGAATCGCTTATAGGGCTTTATAATAACGAAGACGATTCTGACTGGATGGTTTTCCGTACGGGTGAAATGTATTTGAATGCAGCTGAAGCCAAGTTTGAAATGGGTGAGGTGGAAGAAGCCAGAACGCTGATCAATGTAATACGCAACAGAGCAGGAATGCCCGATAAAGAGACACTGACTTTAGAGGATGTTCGTAACGAACGTTTTGTTGAATTATATATCGAGGAACACCGTTACTGGGATATCCGTCGGTGGAGAATTGCCGTTGACGTATTAAACGATAAAGGATTTAAAGGTGTAACCTGGGATTATTACATCGAAGAAGATATGTACACTCTTAAGATTAAAGATGCGGATTTTGGACAAAAAAGAGTTTTTGCCGAAAGAAACTATTATTTACCAATTGGTTTAGGTCGTATTGCGGACAATCCGAATTTGGTTGAAAATCCGGGTTATACCAATTAGACTTTTCATAAGTTAGTTTGGTTAGACAAATCAAGAGGTCGTTCGCCGTTTCGCAACGGCCTCTTTTCTTTCACACTACTGGTTTCCGGGGATTGAACCAGAATTATTGTATCTTATTGACTCAACCAATAAAACCTTTTAAAATGCTTATCCATTATTTCCTTTATGTGTTCACTCTGCTTTCATTGTTAAAATGCTCTCAAAAAGAGACCGATGTGGAAAGTACGAAGAAGGATAATTTTCAACCCAACTTGCTCATCATTCAAACCGATGAACACAACTTTCGTACGTTGGGTTGTTACCGCGAGCAATTGAGGCATGAACAGGCATTTGTTTGGGGCGATGGAAATAATGTAGAAACACCTAATATCGATTTCCTGGCCAAAAACGGAGTGTTGTTTACCAAATTTTACGCGGCTACTCCTGTGTGTTCGCCGTCGCGCGGCACCCTCATTTCTGGCCGGTATCCGCAACACACCGGTGTACCTAAAAACGACTTACCTTTAAACGATGATATTGTAACTTATTCCGAAGTGCTGGGTAAGGCGGGTTATAAGACCGGTTTTATTGGGAAATGGCACCTCGATGGAGATGGGAAACCACAGTGGGAACCCGAACGTAAATTTGGTTTTGCTGACAACCGCTACATGTATAACCGTGGCCACTGGAAAAAACTGGAAGACACCGCCGATGGGCCCAAAGTGGCAGCAACAAATGCAAAGGGAGCACCAAGTTATGATTTGGGGGGAGCCGATGAACATACTTTTACTACTGATTTTCTAACGGATAAAACCATTGCTTTTATTGAGAAAAACAAAAACAGGCCGTTTAGCATGTACCTGAGTTTTCCCGATCCGCATGGACCCGATATAGTGCGGGCACCCTACAATAGTATGTACACGGGAATGAATTTTCAGAAGCCACCGAGTTTTAACCTCGATGCTTCAATTGCTCCTTCGTGGGCAAAACCTGAAAAGAATCCAAAACTTACCCACGACCAATATTTTGGAATGGTGAAATGTATTGACGATAATGTGGGGAGAATCATTACTTATCTCCGGGAAGAAAACCTGCTCGATAAAACCATAATTGTATTTACTTCCGACCATGGCGATTTGCGTGCCGAGCACGGAAAACACAACAAGGGAAATCCGTTGGAAGCTTCGGCAAAAGTTCCTTTTGTGGTGTATTATCCGGCTAAAATTCCGGTCGGGTCTGTTGTAAACAACACATTTAATACCGTTGATTTTGCGCCTACCTTTTTAACCTTTATGAACCAACAGGTTCCTGCACAAATGGAGGGACGCGATTTTTCAAATCTCCTTACAAATCCTGCGACACAAGACTCTTTCGAAGACATTACATTTATGCGATCAACAGGTTTGGGAGCTGAAGGAAACTGGATAGCAGCAGTAACTTCGAGATACAAACTTATTCTCTCGAAAAACGATGCCCCCTGGTTAATCGACATGGAAACTGATCCGAATGAATTGACCAATTTTATTGGCGAGCCCGATAATGCTACTGTTGTAAAAGAATTGGCTCATAAATTATCGGAATATGCAGAAAAATACAATGATGGATTTTTGCAGAGGACGAAAATGGCTGAGGATTTAAAGACGCTTATTCAATAAACGACATAAAAATTTTAGACAGATGAAGATGGGTGTTCATACTATAATTGGTGCAGTGGTTTTTCTACTTGGTACACTCACAGCTTGTAACACAAAGCATGAAGCTAAGGGTAAACAACCCAATCTGATTATTATTTTGGCTGATGACCTGGGATATGCCGACGTTGGATTTAACGGTTGTAGTGATATCCCAACACCGCACATCGATAAAATTGCTGAAGGTGGAGTAACATTCACCAACGGTTATGTTTCTTATTGTGTTTGCGGACCAAGCAGGGCAGGCTTGATTACTGGCCGTTACCAGGATCGTTTTGGTTTTAGCCGGAATCCGCTTTTTGCTCCCAACGATGCTGAAATGGGTCTGCCTTTGAGCGAAGAAACCCTGGCCGATGTTTTGGGAAGAGCGGGTTATAAGTCCCTGGCAATTGGGAAATGGCACCTTGGAGCCCACGAACTTTTACATCCTTTAAAAAGAGGATTCACTGATTTTTATGGATTTCTAAGCGGAGGACATCGTTATTTTCCTGAAGAAATAACCCTGGAAGATCCCTACGAAGCAAAAGAGCAGTTTGACGGATACAAAACAAAATTGCTTCGAAATTACGACCGTGAAGAATTGAATGAGTATTTAACCGATGCCCTTTCGAAGGAAGCAGTTGCTTATATTGAAAAGAATAAGGATAATCCGTTTTTTATTTACCTGGCCTACAATGCTCCGCACACGCCCTTGCAGGCTACCAAGAAATATCTGGATCGTTTTGATCATATCAGCAATAAAAAAAGAAAAACCTACGCAGCCATGGTAAGTGCGATGGACGATGGCGTAGGTACGATACTTACAAAATTAGACGAGCTGGACCTCAGTGATAATACCATCGTTGTTTTTCTTTCTGATAACGGAGGTCCCGAAAATCATAATGCTTCTGATAATGGTTTGCTTCGTGGGCAAAAAGGAGATCTTTTTGAAGGGGGAATCCATGTACCTTTTGCCATAAAGTGGCCGGCAAAAATCCCGGACGGAATGGTTTACGATCAACCTGTAATTTCACTCGATTTGTTTGCAACAGCAATTGCTCAAACAGAAAAACCTGTAATGCTTAAAAATCCGCTTGATGGAGTAAACCTGATCCCGTTCTTAACCGGTGAGAAAAAGAACCAACCGCACGATTATCTTTTCTGGCGAAAGTTCGATGCAGAAAATTATGCGGTCAGAAACGGCAGCGATAAATTATTTCTTGAGGAGAAAACGAATAAGGCAATGCTTTTTAATCTCGATGAAGATATTTCGGAAGAAAATGACATTTCTGCTGAAAAAGCCCAAAATGTAAACAAGTTGAAAGAGGATATTGACAAGTGGGAAAATGAAATGAAAGCCCCGATTTTTATGGGATTAATGCAGGATACCGAATACAACGAATTGTACCCCGATCGTTTTAAACGACCTGAAAAATAACCGGAATGGAAGAATAACAAAATGGGCAAACGTATTTTTTATATCAATCTGTTAATTGTCTTGCTAGTGTCAGGATGTTCGAAAAATGAAGTGGACGAAACACCCGATAAGGAAGAACAGACAATAAATTTAAATCCTAAAAAAGGTTGTTGTATTACGACTAAGAATGCAGATTGGTATAAGAAAATTGAAAGCCTGAATGCAAGCTGGCACTACAGCTGGAATTACGAATTAAAAGCACAGGAGCCGGATGATGTTGAATTTGTTCCGATGATTTGGGGAGCCTGGTCTGATACGTCGAAAGTTTTGGAAAAACTCGATCATATCCAAGGTTTAAGATCGGACGATAAAGTAAAATATTTGCTTGGTTTTAATGAACCTGACAAACAAGATCAGGCAAACATGAGCGTTGAAGCAGCATTGGCTTATTGGCCAAAGTTAGAGACATCAGGTTTGCCTTTGGGAAGCCCCGCCTGCGCAAATCCAACAGGCGAATGGATGCAGGCATTTATGGAAGAAGCTGCGAATCGGAATTATCGAATCGATTTTGTTTGTATACATTGGTATGGTGGTATTAGCGTTTCAGCTTTTCTGAACCGACTAAACGAAATACATGAACTATACGGCAAACCCATTTGGATAACCGAATTTGCCCCGGCAGACTGGAATGCATCGATCCCAGCTGAAAGCAAACATACAAAAACAGAAATACTCGGATTTATGAAGGAGGTACTTCCTGCACTCGATGACCTGGAATACATTGAAAGATATGCCTGGTTCTCTTCGAATGAAAATAACGGTCCATTAGGGAATGCAGCATTATTCGATACAAGCGGGAATCTGACAAACCTCGGCAAATATTATTCAAACTTTGAAGGGAATATAAAATGATAAGCTAAAACCAATTCAAATGAAATCAACAATTCGACAAAAAATATTCGTGATATCAGTTGTTTTAACGGTGTTGTTTTTGGGGTGTTCGCCAACAAATCAAAAGTTGCCGGTAAAACCAAACGTTGTCTTTATAATTGTCGACGATTTAAACGATTACGAAGGTGCCTTTGGTGGTCATCCGCAGGCCAAAACACCAAACCTCGATAAGCTGGCAAAATCTGCCGTAACATTCACCAACGGGCATAGTAACTGCCCCGTTTGTTCTCCTTCGCGTAATAGTTTGTTTACAGGAGTTTATCCATTTGAATCGGGTGATTTTGGCTGGACAAAACATTTTGAACAACCGGTTTTGAAGAATAATAAAACTTTGGTCGAATATTTTAACGATAACGGATATTACACTATAGGGAGTGGGAAACTCCTTCATATTGAACAGAAGAAAAAATGGGACGAGTGGGGAATAAATATCAATAATTACGGGCCCATTGCATTTAACGGAATTGAACCGGTCGGCCATCCCTCTGTTCCCGAACCTTACAGGAGTATTGGGCCAATCGACGGCTCTTTTGCTCCGCTTTCCGATGTGCCAATATTCCCTGACAGCATTTCAAAAGGAAACAAAACAGGTTGGTTGTACACCCGTGGGAAAACTGATTTTCTGGAATATACAGATGAAAATAGCCGCGGTTTGATGCCCGACGAGATGCATGCCCGGTGGGCTGCAAAGCGGATTAATGAAATGGAAATCGCAAATTCGGATCAACCCTTTTTTATGGGAATTGGTTTTGTTCGGCCACACACTCCGCTTTATGCACCGAAGCGGTTTTTCGATATGTTCCCTCTGGATGAAATTCAGCTTCCGAAAATTAAAGAAGGCGACAATAAAGACACATATTACAAGGATATTTATCCTGCAAGTATGAAAGGCCTGCGGTATTACCGCACCTTAAAAGAAGCATACGGAGGTGATGCAGAAGAAGGATTAAAACATTTTTTGCAGGCGTACCTGGCTTGTATTGCGTTTGTTGATGAGCAAATTGGAGCTGTTGTTGATGCGGTGAACAACAGCAAATTTAAAGACAATACCATCATTGTTTTGGTTGCCGATCATGGCTGGCAAATGGGCGAAAAGGAATACCTGTTTAAAAATTCGCCTTGGGAAGAGAGTACCCGAATCCCATACATCATAAAAGTACCGGGAGTGAAATCAGGTGCTCAGGTCGATCATCCTGTGTCTTTGATCGATATTTACCCAACACTAAAAGACTTGTGTGGATTAAGCAGTGATAACCGCAAAAATGAGAATGGCGGAAGTCTGGGAGGTTACAGTTTAAAACCTTTCCTGGAAAATCCAAAAACAAAAAAATGGGAGGGACCAAATGGTGCTTTAACCATGCTCGGTAACGGCCCGAACAATAAAGAGGCACTCAAACAAACCTATTCGTACCGAACAAAAGAATGGCGCTACATTCTGTACCTGGACGGCAGTGAAGAACTGTATCACAATAAAGTTGATCCTTACGAATGGGAAAATCTGGCAGAAAATCCAGAATCTGCTAACCAAAAAGAAGAATTGAAAAAAGAAATGCTTGGAATTATAAACACACTGAAATAAACAACATGAACCTATTAATTAAATTTTTGCTGATAATCATTGTATTCCTGAATATTTTGGGATGTTCTCAGAATAAAACCAAAGTACCGGGAAAGCCCAACGTTTTACTCATCATTGTTGATGATCAGGGCTATGCTGATTTTGAACCATTTGAAAATCATTCACCTGAAATTTCAACCCCAAATATGAACCGGCTGGCTGAAGCGGGAACGGTATTTACCCAGGCTTACACAACGGCACCGGTTTGCAGTCCCTCAAGAGCCGGATTAATGACCGGGAAAAACCAGTTCAGATGGGATGATAAAGCCGGCTGGGGACCCGGATTACCGGAAAATGTTAAAACCATTGCAGAATATATGAAAGATGCAGGTTACACAACTGCACGAATCGGGAAAGCTGATTTTGGGATCAACTACCATAAATTTGATGTTCGTGAATATCCTTTAAATCACGGTTATGATTACTTTCTTGGATTCAGTGCGCATGCACACGACTATTGGTTAACTTCGGAAGAAACGGCCAAACGTACTCCCGATCCAAATGGTACAAGCGCTCACCTGGGGCCGTTAATGGAAAACAACGGATATAAAAGTTATCCTGATGAGGAATACCTGACCGATATTTTTACTAACGAAGCCATAAAATACCTGAAAAAGGATAAGGATGCCCCGTTCTTTTTAACGCTGGCATACAATTCGGTTCATCATATAATTCATGAAGTCCCGAAAAAATATCTCGATAAATACCAGGTCGATCCAATTCACAACTATGAACCAGACTCGATGGAAACTTTTGGCAGACAAAAACCGGGAACTTACTCCGCTTATTACGAAAAATATACGCGACTTGGTGCCATTCAGGATGAGGACATGCGAAAGTTCTACCTGGCTAATTTAGATTGTCTCGACGATAATATCGGTTGTGTTCTGGATGCTCTGAAAGAACAGGGACTCGATAAAGAAACAATGATAATTTTTGTTTCCGATAATGGCGGTTCTCCGTTGACCGGAGCCAAAAATACACCGCTTTCTGCCGGTAAATATTCACTTTGGGAAGGTGGTATTCGTGTGCCTATGGCGATAAGCTGGCCGGGAAAAGTGGAAGCCGGAAAAGTTGAAACCAGTTATGTTTCGGCTACCGATATTTTACCAACCATAAGCAATGCGGCTGGAATTAATCTAACCGATGAGACTGTGGATGGCATCGACCTTTTACACCCAAATCAGGATCGTGTGCTGGTTTGGCGCTGGGGAAATACCTGGGCGGTGCGCAAAGGCAACTGGAAACTCACCAATACCAACGAGCAGTGGGGAAAAGGAAGACCTTCAAAAATGTATATTAAACCCATTTCAAATGATTTGAGTATAAAACTTTTCAACCTAGAAGAAGATCCGGGTGAAAGAAATAATTTGGCTGAACAGTGGCCTGAAAGAGTTGATGAGTTGAAAGAGGCGTATGAAAATTGGGTGAACGAGAACAGCGGTAAATATTAATTTCAAATTGAATTGATCTAGAACTTTTTCTTATGAAACTAAAATCCGGGCTATTTTTTATAACAATTTTGTTATCTCTGAGCCTTTTTGCCCAGATGGATGAAATATCCTTAAACGGAAGCTGGGAGATTATTTTTGATGATAAGAATGAGGGTGTGGAAAAGAAATGGTTCTTTGATAAAAATTTTGATATACACCCGGCCATTCGTAAAATTGAGGTTCCATCCTGCTGGGAAGAATATGAAAAGAATTATGAAGGAGTTGTATTTTACCGAAAGAAATTTTTTATCCCGGGCGAGTGGAAAGGGAAGCTGATTCATATCAATTTTGATGCTGTTAATTACGTTGCCGAACTATGGTTGAACAGTAAAGTAATTGATTACCACGAAGGAGGTTTTACTCCTTTTAGCTTTCGAATCGATAAATCGGTAAAATTTGGCGCTGAAAACGTACTGACCATGCGTGTTGTTGGCCCCATTATATTAAGCGATAAACACATCGATAACATGGGGCGCCAGGAAACTCCCCAATGGCGGGGTGGTATTACAGGTGGAATCTGGCAGCCTGTATGTATTACAGCCACTGATACTGTAAGGATAAATGATGTTTTTATTGAAACAGATATCAGACGAAAAGCAGCTGCTTTTACCATTGATTTTGAAAGCAATGCGATAAACACTTCGCAAGCTGATGCCAGTTTGACGATTACTTCTCCTGATGGTAAAATCGTTGCAAAAAAAGAAGGACAACTCACATTATCTCCGGGCAGTAATCTTTTTAAATGGAAGCTCGATATTCAGGAGGCACAAAACTGGTCGTTGAAGAATCCTTATTTGTACCGGGCGAAACTGGAAGTAAACCACAAGAGAAAAGTTTCCGATGCTTGGGAGCACAAATTCGGGTTACGAGAGTTCACCGTCAGAGACAATAAATTTTACCTGAATGATAATCCGATTTATCTGAAAGCCACTTTTTCTGAGGGACTTTATCCGATAAAAATTGCTTATCCCGACAGCCGCGAAATGGCTATCAAAGAAATTACATTGGCAAAAGAAGCCGGTTTTAACATGATTCGTCCCTGGCGCAAACCGCCACCTAAAATGTGGCTTGACCTGTGCGATAGTATCGGAATTTTGACAGTAGGCAGCATGGTGGTGGAATGTATGGATCGCCCGGTTTCAACGCCTTACCTGGCTAAAAGGGTAGAATCGGAGGTGCGGGAGTCAATCATGCGTGACCGAAACAGAACTTGTGTAGTACAATGGGAATTGTTCAACGAAGCTAATCGGCCGGTTTTGCAACAGATGATGCATACCATGTCGGTGTTGGCCCAGGAACTTGATCCGGGACGTTTGATTCTGGATGAATCAGGAGGCACCAAAGGAGCAAACCTGTATCTGCCGTATCAGGATAATCCTATGCGATTTAATGATATTCATTCATATCCCGGCGGACAAGTAAATCAGGAGCAATATGATCGGCTGTTAATTATAGGCAAAACATTAAAAGAAAGGGAAGCCTCGGGATTGGGCCATTTAAATGTGCCGGGAAGAAATGTCCAACCTAAACTCATGTCTTTCCTGTCGGAGTTAGGTTATGCCAGCTGGCCGAATCTGGTTGAAAACAATCAATCATTTCAGGAAAAGGGCAATCCGATTGTTCCGGCTGCTGTTACATACAATAACCTGGAACAACAAGTTCGCGAAGCTTTTAAAATTACAGGTTTTAACAGTGCTTTCCCCGACCTGGAAAAGTATTGTATCGAAGAACAAAGGATTCATGGTATTGCCAACAAACGTATGATGGAAGCTACACGTGCTAATCCTGTGGTAAGCGGTTACTGTGTGCATGCCTTAACAGATGGTGACTGGATTTTAGGTGCTTCCATTCTGGACCTCTGGCGAAATCCAAAACCGTTTGTTTACGAAATGACAAAAGAGGCCAATCAGCCGCAAATTATATCCATCCGGGTTTTACCGCGTAATATGTATGCCGAAAAAGGTGGCCGGATCGAAATTACCGGGATGAACGAACTGGAGGAAACTCAGGCTATTCTTACACTTAATCTAGTTAGTGAGAAAGGAGATATTATTTCTTCTCAATCATTCGAAAAAAACTATAAAAATGGAGTTACGAAGCTTTTCAACGAAAAACTGGATACGCGAAACCTGGAGGGAAGTTACACCTTAAAGGTTGAAGTAAAAGAACCCGGAGGTAAACTAATAAGCAGAAATGAGCAGACATTCGATGTATTTACAGAGAAGCAACTGGCTGTGCCAAAAACAAAAATTGCAGTATTAGCTGAAAGAGATCGAATTACTTCATTTTTAGACGATAACGGAATTTTTTATATTCCTTTTACAAAGGATATCGACACATCGGTTCCGGTGCTGGTTGGTAGTGGAAAAAAGGGCGATAAGAACTTTCAAAAAAAAATTGACGAAGTAAAAGCATTTGTTGAAAGAGGTGGTTATGCCGTATTTCTTGAAATATCAGGGCCACAATTAACATGGGGCGCTCCTAATCCACAACCCAAACCGGTTGACGCGCATGACGACTGGCGAAGAAATGTTCCCAGAGTATTGCAGGACATGGACATTGACAAACTTCCTTTTAAAGCCAACATGTACGCAACAAATGGTAATTATATCTCAAGAAACCATATTGTAACCGACAATGATGTATTTAATGGTTTGCCGGTGAATATGCTTATGAGTGGTGTTTATGAAAATGTTTGTGCCGAAAAATCCATCTGTCGTCCGGCAGAAGGTAAATATATAGCCGGAGTAATAACCTATGATCAAAATAAGAACATGGATATAATGCAACGGCATTACAACGGTATTGGCGATGTGCTGTGGGCTGCAGATGTTTTGCAGGTGGATAAAGGGAAAGGGAAGATGTTGTTCTCGACGTTAAAAATAATCGGGAATCTCGGAAAAGATCCGGTTGCTGATAAGATCCTTTACAACATGATAGAGTTAGGCAAAAACTAAATTAACTATTATGACAAAATCAGGAGTACTGCTTTTTTTAATTCTTCTTCTTATTGTATCCTGTTCAAGCGCTGAAGTGTTGGATGAAGGAACGAAGCAAGAAAATCGCAAACCCAACATCATATATATTCTCGCTGACGATATGGGAGTTTATGATTTAGTTTGTTACGGGCAGCCACTGATAAAAACTCCAAATATAGACGAAATGGCAGCCGAAGGCATGAGGTTTACGCAACATTATGCAGGTAGCACTGTTTGTGCACCATCGCGCGGAACTTTGATGACGGGTTTACACACCGGACATGGCTACGTAAAAGGAAACTTTGCCATGGAGAACGAAGGTAATTTACCACTGCCTGCCGAAACAGAAACGGTAGCCGAACGCATGCAAAAGGCAGGTTATACAACCGGCATTATGGGTAAATGGGGTCTTGGTGGCCCGAACGATGAGGGACACCCCAATAAACAGGGTTTCGATTATTCGTATTGTTATTTGGATCAGCGTTTAGCACATGAATATTATCCCGATCATTTATGGAAAAACTACGAAAAGGTAAATTTAAACGGGCAGTATAGCCACGATATTTTTGTAAAAGAATCATTGGACTTTATTGAGCGGAATAAATCTAATCCATTCTTTTTGTATCTGCCGTTTACCATTCCACATGGTAAATTTCAGATTCCCGACGACTCGCCTTATACCAATGAAGGGTGGACAACAAATCAAAAAAATTATGCGGCCATGATTACCAGAATGGACAAGGATATTGGGCGCATTTTCTCTTCGTTGGATTCACTGAAATTAGATAACAACACCATTGTGTTTTTTGCCAGCGACAACGGTGGAGTAAAAGGAATGAGTGACTTTTTCAAAAGCAACGGTCAACTTCGGGGGTATAAAACAGATAGTTATGAGGGAGGAATTCGAGCTCCTTTAATCGTGCGCCGGCCGGGTAAAATTCAAAAAGGAACATCTTCCGATCATATATCGGCATTTTGGGATATGATGCCTACTTTCTGTGAAATTGCAGGTATTTCTGCTCCGAAGAATATTGATGGAATTTCTTTTCTTCCTGAACTTTTATGCGAAACGCAGAAAGAACATGATGCAATGGTTTGGGAATATTTTAATTATAACTATGGTTGGAACCCGGGAAGCACTGTTCAACGAAATTATTTACTGAATCAGGCTGTTCGGACGGGGAATTGGAAGGGTGTTCGTAAAGATTTGTATAAAAATCCGGAGAATGTACTTGAATTGTACGATTTGAAAACAGATCCATCGGAGCAACATAACGTGGCTGATAAATACCCGGAAATTGTTCAGCAAATTTTGAAAATTATGAAGGAAGAACATGCTGATTCTGAATTTTTTGTGAAATAAAGATAAACAGGCAGTATGAGCAATAGCTTGAATTTTAAGTAGCAATATAAAATCTAAAACGATGAAATATACGATTCTTTTATCAATTGTAGTTTTCTTTTTTTCGTGTAGCGTAAAAAACAATTTTTATGTTGATGCTGAAAACGGAAACGACTCAAATTCGGGGCACTCGCCACAGTCAGCGTGGAAGACCCTCAACAAACTGAACCAAACGAATTTTAAACCCGGTGACCGGATTTTACTAGCGGCAGGAAGTACTTTTAAGGGGAGTTTGGAACTGAAAAATATTAGTGGGACAAAAGAAAAACCAGTCAAAATTTCGAGCTATAATAGAGATGAAAAAGGCCAACTTCCAATTATCGATTCAAAAGGATTCAATAACGGAATCTTGCTGGAGAATTGTAGCCATGTTTTGCTTACTGATATTGAGATTACAGGCAATGGTGGCGGTCAAAGAATCGGCAACAAGCCGGGAATGAACTGTGGCGTTTTGGTAACTGCAACTGTGGCTGCTGATTTTGAAAATATACAGTTAAAGAATTTGCAGGTGCACGATATTTTTTTTGAAGAAAGCGGTTATCAGCGAGGGAAAGATGAAGTACGCACTGCCAATGGCAGCCAGAGTTATGGTTGGGGTATTCGTTTTATCAATCAAAACGAAAAGGCTACCATTTCAGGTATTTTGGTAGAAAACTGCCGGGTTGAAAACGTGGCGCACACAGGCATAAAGTTTACAGGCGGAAACCAAAATATTCAGGATATTAAACTTTGCAGCAACCTGGTTTTGTTTTCGGGCGGGCCGGGAATGCAAATGAGTGGGGTTAAAAATGTGCATGTTCAAAACAATCATATCGCAAACTCGGGCAGCAGCAACGATTCGCGAAAGTGGGGACGTGGAAGCGGTTTGTGGACCTGGGGAAGTTCAGATGTGCTGATCGAAAAAAACTCTTTTAGAAATGCAAATGGCCCCGGCGATTCTGCAGGTTGCCACATCGATTTTAACTGCACTAATGTTGTCGTTCAGTACAATCTTAGTGAAAACAATGCAGGTGGTTTTTGCGAAATTCTGGGGAACAATTATAACTGTGCCTACCGCTACAATGTAAGTATTAACGACGGTCATCGGGTGAAAGGTGAAAATGGTACTTTTCAGGAAGGAAAAATATTTTGGTTAAGTGGTTATGCAGGAAACGGAAGGAAAAGAACCGGGCCTTTTAACACTTATTTTTATAACAACACCATTTATGTTTCGAAAGACATTGTTGCTAAAATTGCCGTTGATAGAGCATCGGCCGGTGTGCTGATTGCCAATAATATTTTTTGTATTGAAGGCGAAAGCCTGGCCGTTAAAGGCGATCAATACAAACCTGAAACCGAAGGCGAATCGCGGGTAAAAAACATTGTGTTTAAAAATAACTTGTATTTGAAAGAAGGTAATTGGCCTGCCGGTGTTTTAATTCAGGACAATGCACCAATGTTTGGAAATCCTGAATTTCAGCATAAAAATGGGAAAGAGTTGAGTGATTATATTCCGGGGAATCGAGATTTAATAAAAGACAGAGGAGTTGAAATCAAACCCATTCCGGGAGATGAAATTGGTCTTGTGCCCGGCTTAAAAGTCAGCGAAGATATCTTGGGTAATCCAATTGCCCGATTGCCCGATTTGGGGGCCATCGAAATCAACTAGTAGGAATTTGTTCCCGGGTTACGGTTTTACTTCAAGCAAAAAACCGCTTCCATGAATGTTTTTGATCTCGATGTTAGGATCGTCTTTTAGGTATTTGCGAAGTTTTGTGATAAAAACATCCATGCTGCGTGCTGTAAAATAACCGTCTTCACCCCATATTTTTCGCAGGGCTGTTTCACGCGAAAGTAATTCGTTTTTATTTTGGCAAAGCAGCTTTAAAAGATCTGCTTCTTTTGGCGATAACTTTTGTTTTACCCCATCGCGTACAATACTTCGTAGTTTTGAATCGAACTGATAAGAACCAACTGAAAAATGAACCTTTTCGGGCTCGGGTTGTGCAGATTGCCGCTTTATAATTGCCTGTATCTTACAAAGCAAAACTTCGGTGTCGAATGGTTTTGTAATGTAATCGTCGGCTCCCACGTTGTACCCTTTCAGAATATCTTCTTTTAAAGTTTTGGCGGTAAGAAAAACCATGGGAATATCTTTGTTCAGCTTTCGTATTTCGGTGCCAATGGTAAAACCGTCGATATTCGGCAGCATTACATCCAGAATACAGATATGGTACGTGTCACTTCGGAATTTATTCAGGGCCAGTTTACCGTCATCTACCCAGGTAACTATGTAATCGTTTATTTCCAGGTACGATTTCAGTACAGCTCCGAAACTCAGGTCGTCTTCAACTAAAAATATGTGATGTTTTGTTGTCATTCCTTATTTTCTCTGTCATTTCGAACCGAGTGAGAAATCTGTTACAGATTCCTATGTCGTTCCTTCATCGGAATGACAATATTTTATGATTATTCCCTCACAAAAGGTAAAAATACATTAAAATTGCTTCCCTTCTCCGGTTCGCTTTGCACGTTAATTGTTCCGTGATTGGCTTCTAAAACTGCCTTTACATAACTTAGCCCCAATCCGAAACCTTTTACATTGTGAACGTTGCCGCTGGTTTGACGGTAGAACCGTTCAAATATTTTTGCCTGCACAACTTTTGTCATCCCAATTCCTTTATCTTCCACCGAAATTAATACACCTTTGGGAAGGTTCCAGGTCGTAATTTTTATTTCGGGTGAATCAACCGAATATTTGTTGGCATTATCAATCAAATTGTAAATAACATTTGTACAGTGTATGCGGTCGGTTGAAACCATTGGATTTGCCGCATTCAAAATGGTCTCGATCTTGCCACCTCGTTTTTCAATTTGTAATGCTATTCCCTGTACAGCATCTTTTATCAGATCGTGCACATCAATAGTTTCCCAGTTAAATTCAAAATCTTTCCGGTCCAAACGGGCGATGGTCAAAATATCTTCTACCTGCCGGTTCATGCGTGCATTCTCTTTTTTTATCATTCCGGCAAAATATTTTATTCGCTCCGGGTTGCTTACTACCTTTTCGTTGGTAATTGAATCGCTGGCCACCGAAATGGTTGCAATGGGAGTTTTAAATTCGTGCGTCATATTGTTGATAAAATCCGATTTCATCTCAGAAATTTTCTTTTGACGCAGAATATAAAATATGCTTAAGGCAAAAGTCACCAATATAATTAAGGAGAACAGGAACGAAGCAAGCAGCAACCAGTTTAACGACCGGTAGATAAAACTGTCTTTTTCGGGGAAGAAAACGGCCAGTTTTATGTTTTTCTGAAAAATATCGTTGGGATAAAGTTGGGTTTGAAACTGGGTAGTGGCCACTTTAACCGAATCGGTAACCGGCAACGGGAAATCAAAAGTACTGTCGCGTTTTATACCATATTCAAAATCGAGTGGGATATTGTTTTCCTGAAGCGACTTTTTTAGTTCCTCGTATATAAGTGTTTCGTCAATTTGCCGGATGTCCCAGGTTGAAACTTCGGTAACCACTTTGTTGGCCAGTCGTTTAAGATTGCCGGCTTTAACTTTTACGCGCTGTGATAGCTCGGGTTTTAGAAATTCAATATCCTCCAGATTGGTAAGAAGCGAATCGATTTTAACCGTTGTAAAAGAGTAGAGCGAGTCTGCATCCGAAATAATAGTGTCTTTTCGGAAAACAACAAACCGGTCGGTGTCAATATCTTCTCCATCCAAAATTATGTGGTTGTTTTTATTTCCGGTGCTGAATGTATAACTGATGGATTGTGTTTTTTTAGGATGTAATGAATCATCATCGACCGTAATTTCAATAACTGCTTCGTTGTTGCCCGGTGCAAATTCGCGTATAATCTTTACCGGCTTTTTATTGGACGGAGTCTTATGAATAACCCGAACAGAATCGTGTTTCTCGATCCACTCGATGTCTTCATCAAAATTAAAATCATTCGTTTCGTTGCTGAACCAGTTGAGGGAATCATCACTAAAAACCATGTCGTTTACCACTCCAAAATTATGTATGTCCTCCAAACGGGTAACGGTTTGGTGCAGTGCCTCAATAACACTTCGTTTGAACATTTCATTCTTTACACGAATGGCGTTGTTCATCCAAACCAATTGCACTGCAATTATTCCTAAAATCGAAATGCCCATTAACACAATTAATCCGGTGAAAATTTTCTTGTTCATGCTTCAAATATAGGTATTTCTAAAGGTGGTTTTCCGATTTTAACTTTTCCTTAACAGAGTTTAACCAGGTCTTAACGGGTTGATAGTAAGAATGTAGACTATCTTTGTTTCAGAAATTAAAATCGAAAAATTTATATCATGAGAAGCATTTTATCACTAACAGGAATTTTGGCCCTGATTGTTGTACTTACATCTGCAATTTCAATTCACCAAACTCCGCAGGATCCGCCACGCGGCAAAAAGGAGAAAAAACACATTAAAATGGTAAAAGTGGATGACAATGGAAAAAAAATGGAAATCGATACCGTAATGAATGTTGATGAGGTGTTGGTGTGGAACGGCGATACCATTGACGGCGGGAAAGCCCTTAAATGGGTTTCGGAGGAGGACTTTGACATGGATTTCGATTTCGATATTGAAAACGACGGTGAAGGAAATGTATTTATTTTAAGGTCGGGGAAAGGTCGTGCCCCCATGGCTCACGAATATAAAATAGAGGGCGATTCAGCAAAAAAATACCGGATAAAAGTTATTTCAGATGGCGATCCCGGTGATTTTGATGTTCTGAAATGGAAAAGCATAGGCGATGATGACGTGTTTTTGGGTGCTCCCCAAGGTGCTCATAAGATGATGTTTTTTGGCGATCGTAAAAAAGGAAACGTAATTGATTTGAGCGATCCCGGGATTATCTCTTTTGAGAAAAAAGAGTTAAAAAACGGCAAAGAAAAAATTATAATTATACGTGAGAAACCTTTGGATAAGGATGTGGAACTGAACGAAGAGATTATTATTAAAGGAGCTGGAAATGCACCTATGATTTTTGGCGAAGGTATGCCACACAAATCAAAACAGATTAAAGTGATAGCAGGCGACGACGGTAAAGTTGAAATTCTGGAAGACGGGAAAGTGTGGAGCGTGGAAAAGGGTGATGAGGATACAAAAGTGATCGAAAAAGACGGTAAAAAAATTATCATCAAAAAACGAAAAGAGGGCGGAGAGATGAAAGTCGATGTGGAAGTAGAAGAGGAAATAAAAGAACAATAGAAAACAATTAAACAGTGAAGCTGAAAAGCCGGAACGAGTATATTCGTTCCGGCTTTTTTTGACCTTTTTGGGTCGGTGGTTGAACGACTTGGGATATAACTCCGTACAAAAAAGTCGCATTTTTGTCGAAGAATTTAGAACAGTAATAACAATCGCGACACTGATGCTGCACAGTCTTTGAGTTGGAAATTGTTTGATTGAGTTATTAGATTAGGATTTGGATTTAAGTTGAAAAGGAGGGAGACTGTAGGCAGCAGAAATATATATACCTTTACACACAATCAATATTTAAATTGGCGGGAAGACGTTCCCGCCTTTTTTTATGAAGTTGCGTTAAAGATTACATATAGAAAGCTCTTTAGAATCAGTTGTGTTTATGCTGTTATTCAGCAGAATCAAACAAATTCATTAACCCAGTTCAGTCATTCGTTTTTCAACATTTGCAAAAACCTCATTCAGCTCTGTTGTTGGGCTAAAATCCATAAGTTTAATATCCTCTTTTACGATAAGTGTATGTCCTCCCGGAAGATAAAAAGCTTCGCCGGCCGAAATAACTTCTTCACTGCCATCATGATAAATAATCTGCATGCTACCTTCAAATAAATAACCCCAGTGCGGACAATGACAAAGATCGTTGGTTAGTCCTTTTAATAAAGGTGTAAAATCAGTCCCTTTTGGTAATTCGTGGTAAGCTATAGTGTGCCCGCCAAATCCTTCCTGCTTGCGCAGTATCATACCCGGTGTTTCTTTTACTACTGTAATGTCTTCTTTTTTAATTTTCATTGCACTAAATTTTGGTTAAACATAATGTGTCTGCATTTATAAGTTAAGATTTTAAAAAGAGACAAGCAACTCTTTTAGTGCTTTTCTGTGAAATCGACTCTCTTTCAATTTGCCTTTTGGCTTTGTTACGTTATTAAAATCAACAATAGGTTTATATTTGTGCGTTCAACATAGAGCGAAGATATGATAACGATAAGAGCAGCAGTAGAGCAAGATAGCAAAGCGATAATGGAAGGAATCCTCGGAATGGCGGAACATGTAAAACAAACGGAAATGGTAACGGCAACAGAGCAGGATATAAAGGACTCGGTTTTTAAACCCGGCAGCCATGTAGAAGTTTTTCTGGCCGAGACCGAAAATAAACAAGTTTGCGGCTATACATTGATCTTTAAAACTTTCTCGACGTTTAAAGCAACAACCAACTATTATATCGAAGATTTATTTGTGTTTCCTGAATACCGGGGAAAAGGAATTGGCTTAAAACTGCTTAATTTTGTTAAAAACCACGCCCGAAACCAAGGTGCCGATATGGTGGAATGGTATGTAAATAATGCAAATACAGGTGCACTTGATTTTTACAATAGCCTGGGCGCTAAGGTGCTCGATTATAAATCGATTTATTATATGGAGCTTGACAAATAGAATATTACTACTCTTTTTTGCAACATGTAGGCCCGTAAATGTTTGACCGAATATTTCCTGATTTGGTTTCATCTCTAAATTGAGATGTAATTATTGCCAACTATTCCGTGCTTATTTCAGTCGGGAACCTTAAAGGTCGAATTATTGATTTGAATCCTCATTTTTACCGTAAAGATTTGTTAAATCCGCCTGAACAACTTGACTGTTATTTTCTTAATGATATAAAAAAAGGATACTTTTGTCCGTTCAAAACAAGTTTACAACAAAAAATAATATAGAAATGGCTGATACACAGAAAACTTTACTGATGATTCTCGACGGATGGGGAATCGGGGATGGCTCAAAAAGCGACATTGTGGCAACTGCACCAACTCCATTTATGGATTCGCTGAATGCAAAATATCCTCACTCGCAATTAATGGCTTGTGGTGAAGACGTTGGTTTGCCCGACGGACAAATGGGAAATTCGGAAGTAGGTCACCTGAATATAGGTGCTGGCCGTGTTTTGTACCAGGATATGGTGAAAATTACCAAAGCTATCCGCGACAAATCGTTGTGGGAAAATCCAAAAATTGTTGAAGCTTATACTTACGCAAAAGAGAAGAACAAAAAAGTACACCTGATTGGTTTGATCGGTCCTGGTGGAGTTCATTCGTTGAGCAAGCACATGGTTGCACTTTGCCAAATTGCTACCGATATGGGATTGGAAGATGTATTTGTACACGGCTTAACCGATGGCCGCGATACCGATCCGCGTTCTGGTTACGGATTTGTTGAAAACGACTTAAAAGACCTTGAAGGAACGGTTGGTAAATTCGCATCGCTTATTGGCCGTTATTACGGAATGGATCGCGACAACAATTACGATCGTTTAAAACTGGCATACGATTTATATACAAAAGGGAAAGGCGAAAAATCAACAGATATACTGGCATCCATGAAAGCATCGTATGAGGCCGGTATTACTGATGAATTCCTGAACCCTCTGGTAATGGTTGATGAGACAGGAGAGCCTTTGGCAAAAATTGAAGAAGGCGACGTGGTTATTTGTTTTAACTTCCGTACCGATCGTTTGCGCCAGACTACAATTGCTTTCACCCAGGAAGATTTGCACGAATTCGATATGCATAAAATGGATTTGAAATGGTACACAATGACCACTTACAAAGCGGATTTTAAAGATGTTAATGTCATTTTCGAGAAAGATAACGTTACAAATACAATGGGAGAAGTGGTTTCGAAAGCCGGATTAAAACAAATCCGAATTGCTGAAACCGAAAAGTATGCACACGTAACATTCTTCTTTAGTGGGGGTAAGGAAGATGAATTTGAAGGGGAAAGCCGCATTTTGGTTCCTTCGCCGAAAGTCCCTACCTACGATCTTCAGCCCGAAATGTCAGCCCCGGCAGTTCGCGATGCCATTGTTCCTGAATTGGAAAATGGTACAGCAGACTTCGTTTGTTTGAACTTTGCCAACGGCGATATGGTTGGACATACCGGAATTTACGAAGCAGTGTACAAAGCGGTTGTAGCCGTTGATGCTTGTGTAAAAGATGTTGTTACGGCAGCTCAAAAAGGTGGTTACGATGTAATGATTATTGCCGACCATGGAAATGCCGACAACGCCGTTAACGAGGATGGGTCTGAGAACACAGCACACTCGTTAAATCCGGTTCCATGTATTTTTGTTACAGAAAAACAGGGAATTGAACTGGATAACGGAATTTTGGCCGATGTAGCTCCAACCCTCTTAAGTGTTATGGGCTTGGAGGTTCCTGCTGAGATGACAGGAAAAAACCTTATAAAATAATAGTGTTCCTCTGGAACCTGGCTGTCATTCTCTCGAAAGAGAGAATGACAGTTCTCTTCTAATTAATAAAATGTAACGTGGTGGTTGAAATCGGGCGTGCTATAATAAGTAATGATATTTTTGAAAAACATTTTCTGTGTGATATTTTAAAATGCAAAGGAGCATGTTGTATTGAAGGCGACTCGGGTGCGCCACTTACAGATGAGGAAGCCATTCTGATTGAGCAGGAATACGATACCTTTGCCGACCTACTTCCCCAGAAACACAAAAACGAGGTTGAAAAACAAGGGTATTCGCTCATTGATGAGGATGGCGATTTGGTAACGCCACTTGTAAACAACCGCCAGTGTGTTTATTCATACTATAACGACAAGGGCATTCTGAAATGCGCCATCGAAAAGGCCAATTTCGACGGGAAAACTAAATTCCGTAAACCCATCTCTTGTCATCTGTTCCCCATACGTATTACCGAATACAAACGTTTTGATGCTGTTAACTACCAGGAGCTGAATATTTGTAAACCGGGTAGAGAATGTGGCGCATCAGAAAAACTTCCTTTATATAAATTTCTGAAAGTACCGTTAATTAAAAAATATGGCGAGGAATGGTATAGGGAAGTGGAAATTGCAGCTGAACATCTACTTACTTCCAGGTAAAAATTATCACTTCATTTTTCTGACTAATTGCTTATTGATTTTACCTAACTGGGTACTGTTGTTAGTGTGTCCTAAATCGGGCATGTGTCCCAATAAGTAAACAAATGTCCCTTCGTGGGACGTGGGTTCTTTTTGGTACAGCATTATAAGTGTTGAAAATGAGTGTGTTGTGAGTTTTGGCATTTAGATTGCTTTTAAGAAAGCGTATCGGACGCAAATTGATACAAGCTTTTTTGAAGATTATAAATTACAAACAAATAAACAACACAACATCATGAAAAAATTATCATTAATTATCGCAACAGTTTTAGTTTTAGGGGTCGCTAAAATTTCAAAAGCACAGGTTGATTCCGAGTCAGCATCACATGGCGTGTCTTTTGAGGTTCCGCAAATAGCAATTTTGGATATCGAAGGAGGAGAAAATATTGAACTAAATTTAGGTACCATAGTAGAAGAGGCAGGTGATGGAATTGATCTTTCAGGTGTTACAAACGACCAACTTTGGTTAAATTATACAGTGTTAACCGGTACAGGCCAAAACGGTCGGGCTCAAGAACAAAAAATTTATGTAAGCATCGACAACGCGATTCCTGGAATTAATCTAATGCTTAAAGTTGGTGCGGATGAAGGAGCAGGAGCAGGAGCCAACGGGACACCTTCAAATAGCTCAGCTATCGTTGTAGATGATGAAGCTTCAACTGAGATTATCTCAGGAATTGGAAGCTCTTATACAGGAGACGGAACAAATAAAGGACATAATTTAGCATATTCTTTGGAGGTTGGCGATTTTGAAGAACTAGTCGCAGGTAGTCATTCAGTAACCGTGACATATACATTTACAGACAACAATTAAGAGGGATAAAAAATAAGGGTTTAGGGGCAGGCTTATAGTCTGCCCCTTTTTTTTGTTGTAACGATTCAGAATTTATTACCCTAAAAAATCAGCATTATTAACCCTAACTATAAGAAGCTATACTTGTAATCTTTGTTGGCAGATGTGGTACTTTTAAGCATGAAATTAAAAGCAACCATATTAACTCTTTTGTTTATCAGCTTTGTTTCGTTTTCTGTTTATGCGCAAAACAGTGCGGTATCGCACAAAATTAATGTGGATGTACCGGAAGTAGCTTTGTTGGGATTGGTTGCTGAATCATCAAAAGAAATAACCGTAAGTGCCGTTGCCCCGAATGAGGCCGGAAGTGCGGTAGATTTTTCTCTTAAAAACAAAGACCACATCTGGATAAATTATTCTTCCATCCTTTCAAAATCAACACAGAAGAGAAAAGTTATCGCCACGGTTCAGGGGGAGATTCCGGCTGGAGTTACCTTGAATGTACAAGCATCAGAATATTCAGGAGCAGGAAAAGGTAAGCTGGGGAAATCAGCCGGTGTGGTCACTCTTTCAAATCAACCTACTGATGTTATTGTTGATATTGGTAGTTGTTTTACCGGCAAAGGTGTAAACAACGGTCACTATCTCACTTATCAGCTCCAGCAGAAAACTTCGTCTGTTGATTATGCACAACTTTCTCAATCGCAAATAGCTGTAAATGTCGTTTATACTTTAACCGATTACAACTAGTTTCCCAACAAATTGTTTTTCAACTCAAAGATTGATATTTTTAGGCCATTATAAACCTGGCAGAAAACTATTTCGTAAATAAGTTATAGAAATGAAGAAGATAAACTACTTAATACTTTTTGTATTCACGGTGTTCATTCTATTAGCTGGCACATCAAACGCAAGCATTGTTGTATTAAATGGTCTTTCGCATGAAAATCAGGTGCAAGCGGGCGAAACGTATCGTGGAACTATCGAAATTCAGAATACAGGTTCGAATGGGAAACAAGTTCAGATTTACATAAGAGATTATTGGTTCTCCTATTCCGGAGAGAACAGACACGATCCCGGAGGCACACTTAAACGTTCGAATGCTCGTTGGATTACCTTCGATCCTGAATTGCTTACACTCGACTCGAGCCAAGTGGCCACCATTAATTATGAAGTGAAAATACCGCAAAATGATACTTTGCGTGGAACTTACTGGAGTGTGTTGATGGTGGAAGGTGTAACTTCGCCGGATGTTGATAATATTAATCAGGGTGTACAAATTAATACGGCTATTCGTTATGCCGTGCAAATTGTTTCCAATGTTGGAACAAATGCAAAAAGCGATTTACAGTTTCTGGGTTTGGAGTTAGCTAAGCAAGAAGATCAGAATGTGTTGAATGTGGCTGTTGGAAATGTGGGTGAATGTATTTTGCGTCCCGAAATGAGTTTGGAATTATTTGATGATTTAGGCAATTCGGCTGGTATTATAAAAGCAGACAGGCGTAAAACTTTCCCGGGAACCTCGGTTTTGTCAACACTTGTTTTGGAAGGTATTAAACCCGGAAATTATTCAGGGGTGTTAATTGCCGATTGTGGAGAAGACAGGTTGTTTGGTTCCAATTTATCGATTGAAATCGAATAATGTACAGACGATTTGCAGTTATATGTTTTCTAATTCTACCACTGTCACTGGCTGTTTGTGCTCAAAACCAGACACACGTATCCATAAGATTTATAAAGGAAAATTTAGCTACTGTTCCCAACGAGGTTGTTAATATTCCGCTATTTGTAAAAAATCACAATGCCGATGGCATGCCGGTTGTATTGGAGATTGATAATCCGGATGGTTGGCGCCTGATAACAAAAGTGGAACTAAATAATCTGAAACCACAGGAACAAAAATTCCTGGTAATTAGCACACGGATTCCTACTACTTCTGCTGTTGGAAAATACAAGTTGAAAGTTCGGGTAAAAAATGCAGAAACTGGAGAAGAACTGGCAGACGCTTTAACTTCAATACAAGTAAACGAGGTTGAAAACATTACTCTTCAACTGATTGATTCGCCGGAAAATATAAGGGCAGGAGAAATATTCAGAGCCCACTACCTGCTTTCAAACCTGGGTAATTCAGAAAAAACAGTTTTTATTGAAACCACAAACTGCGATGTTGATGGTGAGGCGAATGTGCAGCTAAAACCAGGTGAAACAGCCAGAATTAGTGTAGTGAAAAATACTTCAGAAGAGCTTGCTGCAACACAGAAAGAGTTTATTACCGTTCGGGCAATACTGGCGGGAGATATTAAAGACCGGGTGTTTCATCCGCTTTTTATTTTTCCGGTAAAGAGTCATAAAAAGGACTTGTTCTTTCGTTATCCGGTAGAAGCTTCCGTTTCGTATCTATCATCGAACCAGAATAATAATTACGAATCAGCCTACCAGATTGAAGTTTCAGGGAATGGTTTTATCGATACGGGATCAAAACACCATCTTGAGTTTTTATTGAGGGGGCCCAATAATGCGAACTTGAGTTATTTGGGATTATATGACCAGTATTATGTAGGATATTCGAATAAAAGTCTGGAGCTAACGATTGGTGAACAATCGTATGAATTCACTCCGCTTACTGAGTCATCGAGATATGGTTTTGGTGTTGAAAACAAGGTTATTTTAAAGAATGGGCTTTCTGCTGGTTTTGTATATGTGAAGCCACGTTTTTATGAGAGTATTGAAAATGAGATGGCCGTTTATTCGAAGTATGAGAAAGATGAATACAATAAAGTTGCCATTTATGCCGTGCAAAAGAAACACACCGATATTGATGATCCGGCTTATCTTTTCAGTTTAAGTACATCGTTCCGGCCTTTTGAAAGAACAACAATGGAGCTGGAGGCGTCGAGAGGATTTTTGGGTGATGTGGCTGATAATGCATACCGCGCCAATTTAAATACACAGTTTTCGATTTTTAACTTTGGGGGAAGTTATAATTATGCCGGCAAAAATTATCCGGGATATTATACGAATTCCACTTTTTATTCTGCGTCTTTTTCTGCCCAGCTTTTACCTAAAATAAATGTTGGTGTATATGCTCGTCAGGATTTCTCGAATGCCCAGTTGGATACCTTTTTTGTAACAGCACCCTATTCGAGATCCATGCAATATTTTCTAAACTATAATATTGCATCACAAATGTATCTGAAAATATACTGGCGCGAAAGCGAACGAAAAGACAGGCTTTCGGCAGAGAAATTTCATTACGAAACTCGTTCGTTAAACTCACAGTTTTCGCATAAAATCAAACGCTTCTCTTGTTCGTTGCAAGGTGCGTACGGAAAAACAACCAACTTTTTATTAGCCGATTTTACCAACAAACAAAATACTTACCGGGTTTCAACAAATTTGGGCTATCAATTTAATACAAAACATTCGGTGAGGGCTTTTGGAACCTATTCTAACTTAAACAGTTTTGTGACCGGGGAGCAACGCGATGTTACGGCGGGAATGTCAGTAAATAGTCAAATATTTAAAAAATTGAAAGCCAGTGTTTATTTGCAAAATGCATATAATATCGATGATTACTATCGGAACAGAAACTTAATGCAGGCGCAATTTGATTATTCGATTACTAAAAACCATAATCTGATACTCAGAGCGTATAATACATTATTTAAAACGGAGACAGAGAATTCAGAGTTTTTTATTTCGGCTACTTACAAACAAAAAATAGGGGTGCCGCTAAAACAAATTGTGAAAGCCGGCGATGTATTGGGGCGAATTACAAATGCTAGTGGCGAACCAATGGAAGGTATAATAGTTTCTTTTTTTAATAAGTCGGCCATAACCGGTCAGAATGGAGAATTCCAATTTCGTTCAGTTACGCCCGGAGTTTATCTTTTGAACATCGACCGATCGAAATTTGCTATTGATGAAATGCCCGGTGTTTCTGTGCCTCTTCAGGTTGAAGTAGTAGCAAATGAGGAGGTTAATATAAATATCGGAATAACGAAAGGAGCAAAACTTACCGGGAAATTTGCAATAAAGGAAAGAAATTCAGAAATGTTACAAGTCGGAAATATTATTCTGGAGTTGAAGAGCGAATTTAAAAGTTACCGGATAACTGCGAATAGCCAGGGAGAGTTCTCTTTCCCGCTTGTTATTCCGGCGGCATGGACATTGAAAATTTACCCAAATTCAGTACCCAAAGGGTTTGAGATAGAAAAAATGCTCTATCAATTTGATTTTAAACCCGGAGACCAGATCGATTTGCAAATTGATGTCAGTGCCAGAAAGAGAAATGTTATTTTTAAATCACAGAACATCTCATTGTCAACTAAAGGAAGTGGAGGATTAAAGACTTTGTCGCTCTCGAACGCATCTAAAATAGAACCAGCAGACAAAGAAGACGAAATATTTTATTCAATACAAATTGGATCTTTTAAGAAAAGAGTTGATGCAAGTTCTCACTTTTTTAAAGGGCATGGTTTTGATATTGAGAAACAAATAAATAACTTATACAAATATTTTATTGGTCGCTACAGCTCATTACAAGAAGCAATAATCGAAAATGATAAACTTAAAAAGCAATTCCGGGGAGCGTTTGTTGTTAAGTTTAAAAATGATATGTCGGTTAATGGAATAGATAAACAGTAAGAATGGGAACCATATTAAAAAGATTATTATTACTGCTGATTGGAGTAAATGTTTTTGCTACAGGAGCCAAGGCGCAGTTGAACACCGGTGGTGAGCTGGAGGTGAATTTTTTGATTCCGCCAATCGCACTTTTGGATATTGAGCCTGGAATAAATAACACGATTTACTTTTCAGTATCTTCTGCAATCGAGTCGGGTGCATCACCGCAGATTGAGAATACAAACAATGAAAGCCTTTGGCTGAATTATTCATCGGCACTCGAGGGCAATCTTGGATCGCGTATTATTATTGCACAAATTGCAGGTGAAAATTTGCCTGAAGGAATTACCTTAAACGTTGAAGCTTCGCAGTACAGCGGTGTTGGTGACGGGCAGTTCGGGCAGCCAACCGGGAAAGTGGCATTATCGACTCAGCCCAGAACGATTCTTACCGGAGTGGGCAACTGTTTTACCGGCGATGGTGTCGGAAACGGACATTCTCTCACTTTTTCTATCGAAGTAGAAGATTATTCAAAAATTTCTTCCGTTGGCGAATCGTCCTTTACTATTTTATACACCATTAGCGACAATTAATCTATCTTTTATGAGAGCGACATTCATTATCTTGTTTCTATTAAGTTCGATCCAGTTTACTTTTGGCCAGCAGTTGCAATTGGAAATTAGCGGAAGTGCCAATTTTGATAACGCTATGTTTACGGTTAAAGAAGCCGGGCTGGATTTCGCTTCTGTTTTAGAAAATGAATCATCGGTTTTGTTAACATTGTTTCAGAGTGACGATATAACAAAAAAAAATAATCCTAACTCAAAATGGCGGATTGCTATATATAAACAAGATGACTGGAGTGATGATTTACTGTTGGAAGTAAAAAGAGCAGGGAGTGGAAAGAATATTGGGAATAACGGGAAAACAAATATTCATGGGGGTGAAAATTACCAGGTTATTCGAAAAACTGAAGGGCTTTTTTTTGAAGGAATGGGAGAAATAAGAGATATTCCATTGAATTTGAAATTAAGTGGTTTTTCAGTTACAATGGGGGCTGGTTCGCACAACAGTAGAATTGTGTTTACAGTTTATGAAGGATGGTAGTGATAGTTTTAAAAACTTAGATATGAAGCTAAAATCATTATTTTTTTACGTTTTATTTGTTTTTGCCATTGTTTCGTGCGAAGACCGCACACCTGAAGAGGTTGTAGTTCCTTCATGGTTAACACCCCGCCTTATTGAACTGGAAGAATCAGGAGATTGCTTTGGTTGTACTGTGCAGCGGTGGACCTACAAAAATGAGTATTTTTATCATTTATATTGTGGATTCTGGTCGTGTCTTGATTGCGAAGTATATCGGGTTAACGGCGACCATGTTGTGTGGGGCGAAGACATTGACCATGCCGATTATGACCAGAACAAGCACCGACCGGTAAAAATCTGGGAATGTGGCGACGAACTTGAGGCCGAATAACAGGGAGAAGTATATAATTTAATTGAGGGTTTTGTTTAAAGCAAAACCCTCAATTAAATTATGCTACCAGGAAAATTCGATTTGGTAATCATCAGGATTTAATTCCCATTTTTCAATCAACCATTTGGCTGCACGCATGTCATATTTATTTCGGGTATTCGATTCGGCACCGGCAATCATATCTATAACGCCTTTTTGAATTTCGGGGCTCTTTTCGTTTACACAATCAATTACATTTAAGGCGTGACAACGTGCAAATTCGTTCGGATTTTTTAAAACCGAGAGTAAAGCTTTTTTTGCCACTGTCTTTTCATTTAAATTGTACAGTGCTTCGGCTGCAACTGCTACAACATCTGCCGATTCGTCGGAAGTAGCCGCTTTGAGATCGGAAATCGCAGGCGCTGCTTTTTCTCCCAGAATTAATAGCCCGGAAGCGCCCCAGTAACGCACTGCACTTTCATCGCTTTTCAGGTAACTTTTTAGCTTTTCAAGATTCTCAGTTTTTCCTAATGTCGCAATTTCAGCGGCTTCCATAATCTGGTCAAGATTAATTTTTCCGGAGCGCATATAATCGTACATTGCTACTTCTCCGGCACGGTCAACCCGGTCGGCTTCAGGAATAAAACCCGTGTCGTTGATGCGGGTCACCCAGTCTTTGTTTGCTTTTCGCATTCTTTCCAGCACATCTTTGTAAGCTGGATCGTTGGCCAGGTTGTTAATTTCCCAGGGATCATTTTCAGTGTCGTACAATTCTTCCACCGGTTTTGTTTGCCAGAAAGCACTTTGCACTTCATTACATTCACCTTTTTTGTAAGCTTCTTTCCACGAACGAATAGATGGAGCCCGGAATAAATATTCGATGCGTTGACCATAAATCCGGTTGGGCATGTAATTTCTTATGTAGCGGTATTGTTGATCACGAACAGCACGGCACATGTCGTAACGTTCATCCATTCTACCCCGAAACATATAGGCATATTCCGGATCAGCAGTTTTTTGTTTGCCAAGAAATGCATTGCCTTGCAGGTAGTCAGGAATTTCGATGCCGACAATACTTAAAAGAGTGGGCACCAGGTCAACAAAACTTATTAACCGATTTACTTTTGTACCCGTTTGTTCATTGGGGAACAAATGCTTGTACTTTTCAGGAATGCGCACGATAAAAGGAACACGTGTACCTGATTCGTACACATAACGTTTGCTGCGGGCCAATACTCCGCCGTGGTCTCCATAGTAAAAAACAATGGTGTTTTCAGTCAGTCCTGCCTCATCCAGTTCTTTTAGCCATTTCCCGATTTGGGTGTCCATGTCTTCCACTTTGTCGTAATATTGTGCCCAATCGTGTTTCATCTCCGGAGTTGCCGGATGGTGAGGTGGAATTGGAACTTCGTTAGGACTGTGCCGTAATTCTTCGTTTGGAATTGATTTGTGAATGCTGCTTTCGTGAGAAATAGTTGTGTTGAATATGGCAAAAAATGGTTTTCCTTCCGGGCGGTTTTTCCAGTGTGCCGTCTTACTGCATTCGTCCCAAATAGATTGTTCATCAACATTATTGGTGTTGTAATCGGTTTTGCTGTTGTTGGAGCAATAATAACCTGCATCTCGCAAATATTCAGGGTAGGGAACCACTGTTTCAGAAAGCGGATAATAACTACGCATATGTTGCGATCCGTTTGAGCAGGCATAAACTCCTGTTAAAATTGTATTACGGGCAGGTGCGCAAACCGGCGCATTTGCATAAGCATGTGTATATAAAAAACCTTCAGAGGCCAGTTTGTCGAGGTTGGGAGTTGTTGCAAACTCATCTCCGTAACAGCCTAAAAAGGGACTGTTGTCTTCGCTGGTCAGCCATAAAATATTTGGTAATTCTTCAGGTGTTTGTTTTTCACAACTGGTAAAGGTGGTACAAGTAAATGCAACTGCAAAAAGAAAGAGAAGTTGCCTTAGGTTTTTTAGTTTCATTATTGGTTTTTCAGATTGAGATCTAAAAATAGGAATTTTAAAGAGAAATGAAAATTAACCAGATAAGATTATGCCATTATTTCCACCCTGTTTCCGTCGGGATCAAGAAAAATACTTTCGTAAAAACCATCGCCGGTGGTTCGTGGTTCACCTATAATCTTAAAGCCATCTTTTCTAAGCATCTCCGTAATCTCAATTACTTTATCTTTTGAGCCTACTTTTATGGCAAAATGTATGTATCCGGTAAACTGTTTCAACGGATTATCTTTCGATTTTGGAATGCGCGGCATTTCCATTATCTCAACACGGCAATCGCCACCAAACGATAGAAAATACGAACGGAATTCGCGGGAATGGTTGTGGTAAATTTCGTTGGATGAGGCATCAAAATAATGCATGTAAAAATTACGAAGCCCTTCAAGATTATAGGTCCAGATTGCAAGGTGATCAATTCTCATAGCTTTAATGTTTCTTCCTCTAAAAATACAAAACCTTTCATTGAAAAACAGAACTTAATCTGTTAAAAATTGCAATCCCACTCCTTAAAAAAGTGTTCCAGAAAATCTTCCATGTAACGATGGCGCGATTCTGCCAGGTGTATTGCTGTTTGCGTGTTCAACCGGTTTTTTAGTAAGAGAAGTTTCTCGTAAAAATGATTTATGGTTGGGGCAGTGGTTTTTTTGTACTCCTCAAAACTATTGTGCATTTCTGGTTTAATGGCAGGATCGTACATTAGTCTGTTTTTATGGCCTCCATAGGCAAATGTACGCGCTATCCCAATGGCTCCAATGGCATCCAGCCGGTCGGCATCCTGTACAATTTGTGCTTCCAGTGAGATGGCTTTGGTTTCAATACCTGCACCTTTAAATGATACTTGTTCAATAATTCGCAGTATTTTTTTGATTTCGGCAACAGGCAGGTTCATTTTTTGTAACCATATTTTTGTCTTTGAATTGTTCGTTTCATCTGAGAGCTTCCAGTCGTCCAAATCATGAAGCAAAGCAGCCATTTCGATAATGAAAATATCGCCACCTTCTTGTTTCGAAATCTTGAGTGCCAGGTTTCTG
Organism: Draconibacterium aestuarii; assembly: GCA_026671195.1. Classification (GTDB taxonomy): domain Bacteria; phylum Bacteroidota; class Bacteroidia; order Bacteroidales; family Prolixibacteraceae; genus Draconibacterium; species Draconibacterium aestuarii. The sequence goes on from JAPOHD010000015.1 coordinate 57,376, forward strand.
ACTCTGTAAATATGCCACCAGTCGTGCCCTGATCCTTCGCCCTCAAAATGTTCCTTTATATATTTTTCTGTCTGAAAAAGCAATTCTTTTTGTCGAATATTAGAATCCATAATTCAAATTTTAGCCTCTAAAAATAGGGTTTAAAGCCTAAAAAAAGTTAATAAAAATCAGCTTGTTTTGTAATGCGTTGAAAATCAGGGCTGTGAGAAAATTGTAATTTTTAGTTGCAACCTAAGTCACACATTGCCAGTGCTCTTTTTTACTATTTTTGCCCCTGTTTGAGAAGCGCATAAAATTAAGGGAAAAGCGAGAACTTTTTAAACAGGTTGATAAGGACGAAAAGACATTGATATGATAGATACAACGAAACTTACTTTGCCGGCATTGTTTTATAATTCGGTAGATAAATTTGCAGATAAAACTTCGATTGTATTTGTGGGTGAAGAAAACTATACCTACAAAAAGATGGGAGAAGATGTGGCGTTGTTGGCTGAGTTGCTTGTTGAGCTCGGCGTTAAACGGGGCGATAAAGTTGCTATCTTAAGTACGAATATGCCCAACTGGGGAAAAGCATTTTTTGCCAGTTCAGTTTTAGGAGCCGTAGCAGTGCCAATTTTGCCCGATTTTCATCCCAACGAAATAGAAACCATTATTGAACATTCTGAGTCGAATTTGTTGTTTGTATCGGAAAGTTTGTACCGCACACTAAATGAAGATACATTGGGATTAGTCGAGAATATGATAATGGTGGATAATTTTGCGATTATTCCTAAAGGAACTCCGGTCGATCATTTGAAATCGTTGAATACTTCGGTGGCGCAGGTAAAGGGTAACTTTATTCCGGTCGATGTGGAAGAGCAAGATCTGGCATCAATTATTTATACTTCGGGGACAACCGGGAATTCGAAAGGTGTGATGTTAACGCATAAAAATCTGGCATGGACAGCACAACAAAGCAGAACTCTGCAGAAAATTGATTCGGATGATCGTTTTATTTCGTTGTTACCATTGTCGCATACACTGGAAAATACGGTTGGCTTTTTATTGCCGATAAAATATGGCGCATCGGTTCATTATTTGCGAAAACCTCCTGTGCCAGCTGTTTTAATGCCAGCACTAAAAAAGGTGAAACCAACAGTCATGTTATTGGTTCCTCTAATTATTGAAAAGGTGTACAAGTCGAAAATTCAACCTGCTTTTCAGAAAAATGCATTGATGAGGTTTTTCTCAACTTTTGCCCCAACCCGAAAAGTGTTGCACAAAATGGCCGGCAAAAAATTGTACGAAACTTTTGGAGGAAACCTGCGATTCTTTGGTATTGGGGGAGCAAAGCTGGATGAAACTGTGGAACGCTTTTTATATGAAAGTGGTTTCCCGTATGCCATTGGGTATGGATTAACCGAAACAGCGCCATTGTTATCGGGAGCTGTACAAAAAAACCGGAAAATTGGCTCGGCAGGAATTGCCATGGCGGGTGTTAGTTTGCGAATTGCTAATCCCGATCCGAAAACCGGAGAAGGAGAAATTCAGGCAAAAGGCGAAAACGTAATGACGGGTTATTACAAAGCTCCGGAAATTACAAAAGAGGTTTTTACCGAAGATGGCTGGTTTAAAACAGGCGATCGTGGAATGTTCGACAAAGACAATCTCCTTCATATTAAAGGTCGTATTAAAACGATGATTGTTGGAGCCAGTGGTGAAAATATATATCCGGAAGAAATTGAAACCGTAATCAATAAAATGCGATTTGTTTTGGAATCGCTGGTAGTTGAGGAAAAAGGGAAACTGGTAGCTATGATTCACCTGAATATGGAAGAAGTTGAAGAAAATTTCAAGACTATTAAAGAGGAAGCCAAACAATATATTGCCGAAAAGTCGGAAGAATTGCTGCAGGAGATTCATAAAAAGGTAAACCAGGAGGTTAACAAATTCTCGAGAATTAACCAGGTAGTACTCCAACCTTTTCCTTTTGAGCGTACTCCAACCCGGAAAATTAAACGGTTTTTATACGCATAGCGTCAAAAAATATTTATTAAAAGGAAAGTCTTTGTATGGGCTTTCCTTTTTTTGTTACAAGTAGGTAGAATTTGTTAATTTTGTAGCCACAAAAATTAGGTAGTAAATGGTAACTGAATCGAGATATAGCGCAAGGGGGGTTTCTGCATCGAAAGAAGATGTGCACGAGGCAATAAAAAACGTGGATAAAGGAGTATTTCCAAAGGCATTTTGTAAAATCGTTCCTGATATTTTGGGTGGCGATCCGGAGTGGTGCAATATTATGCATGCCGATGGGGCCGGAACAAAGTCGGCACTGGCATACTTGTATTGGAAAGAAACCGGTGATATTTCGGTGTGGAAAGGCATTGCCCAGGATGCTTTGATAATGAATGTGGACGATTTATTGTGTGTTGGAGCTACCGATAATATTTTAGTTTCTTCAACCATTGGACGAAATAAAAACAATATTCCTGGCGAAGTAATTGCTGCCATTATCAATGGTACAGAAGAGTTATTGGCAAGTCTTCGCGAAATGGGAATCAGCATTTATTCAACAGGTGGCGAAACTGCTGATGTTGGCGATTTGGTGCGTACTATTATTGTGGATTCAACGGTTACCTGTCGGATGAGAAAGAGCGATGTGGTTTCGGCTGATAATATAAAAGCCGGCGATGTAATTGTTGGGCTTTCATCATCGGGACAAGCCACTTACGAAACGGAATACAACGGAGGAATGGGAAGTAACGGTTTAACTTCGGCCCGTCACGATGTATTTGCAAAATATTTAGCAGAAAAATATCCAGAGAGTTTCGATCCTGAAGTACCTTCTGATCTGGTTTATTCGGGAGCAAAGAAATTAACCGAAGCGGTTGAAGGATTGGATATCGATGCCGGGAAACTGGTTTTGTCGCCAACAAGAACCTACGCTCCGGTAATAAAAAAAGTTCTGGATCAGTTCCGCGGAAAAATTTCAGGAATGATTCACTGCTCAGGAGGTGCACAAACCAAGGTGCTTCATTTTGTTGGAGACGTTCATGTAATTAAAGATAATATGTTCCCGGTTCCACCACTGTTTAAACTTATTCAGGAACAGTCGGGTACCGATTGGAAAGAGATGTACAAGGTGTTTAATATGGGACACCGTTATGAAATATACTGTGGCGCCGATGTGGCAGAAGAGATCATTGAAATCTCAAAATCGTTTAATATCGATGCACAGATTATTGGAAATGTTGAACCTTTCGATGGTAAAAAACTTACTATTAAGTCGGAGAAAGGGGAATTTGTTTATTAATGGCATTTTAAACGAAGTGAGAATTCTATCGACTGAATTTCTTCAGTCGCACACTTCTTCAGAATGACAATTTAAGTAAAACACAGATGGCAGAATACGCACTATTAGAAAAATTTGAATCGATAAAGCACCGCTTCGAAGAGGTGGAGCAACAAATTACTGATCCCGAGATAATCTCGGATATGAAACGGTATGTAAAGCTGAATCAGGAATATAAAAACCTGCAAAAGCTGGTGGCTAAGTTTCAGGAATTTAAAAATCTGGTGGATAATATTGAAACCGGGAAAGAAATGCTGGCTGAAGAAAGCGATGAGGAAATGCGTGAGATGGCTCGTGAAGAAATCGAAGAATCAGAAAAACGAATTCCGGAAATTGAGAAACAAGTAAAATTGTTACTTGTACCGGCCGATCCGGAAGATGCGAAAAATGCAGTGCTCGAAATTCGTGCCGGAACGGGTGGAGACGAGGCTAGTATTTTTGCTGGCGATTTGTATCGCATGTACTCCAAATTCTGCGAGAAAAAAGGCTGGCGAATGGAAGTCTCCAATGTTAATGAAGGAACCTCGGGTGGTTTTAAAGAGATTGTTGCAACCGTTACCGGAGAAGGCGTTTACGGCATTTTAAAATACGAATCGGGCGTTCACCGAGTGCAACGTGTTCCTCAAACCGAAACACAAGGACGCGTACACACTTCAGCAGCCACCGTTGCTGTTTTACCCGAAGCGGATGAATTTGATGTTGAACTGCGAAGCGAAGACATTCGTCGCGATGAATATTGTTCGTCAGGTCCGGGTGGACAGTCGGTAAACACCACCTATTCGGCAATTCGACTAACACATATTCCAACAGGTATTGTTGTAACTTGCCAGGATCAGAAATCGAAGTTGAAAAACCTCGATAAAGCCATGGCCGAATTACGTACCCGTTTGTACAATATGGAATACCAAAAGTACATCGATGAAATTTCGTCGAAACGTAAAACCATGGTTTCCACCGGCGACCGCTCTGCAAAAATCAGAACGTACAACTGGCCACAAGGTCGTGTTACCGATCACCGGATCAATTTAACGCTTTACAATCTTCAGGCAATTATTAATGGCGATATCGATGAGGTGATTGAAAAGCTGATGATTGAGGAGAATGCAGAAAAATTGAAAGAAGCAGAAATTTAATAGTTAACAGATAAAAACATAAAACGACTTCCGGTCTTGGATTTCGTATTTTCCAACTTAAAAAAATGAATCAACAAGAATTATTCGGGCAAATACAAAAAAAACGTAGTTTTCTTTGCGTTGGTTTGGACACTGATATCCAAAAAATTCCACAACACTTAATGGATACTTCTGATCCGGTTTTTTCTTTCAACAAAGAAATAATTGATGCTACTGCAGAATTTACTGTGGCTTACAAACCCAACCTTGCTTTTTACGAGAGCCTGGGATCGAGAGGTATTATTAGTCTGGAAAAAACAGTTTCATATTTGAAGTCGAAATATCCCAATATTTTCCTGATTGCCGATGCAAAACGAGGCGACATCGGGAATACTTCCAGTTTATACGCTCGGGCATTTTTCGATAAACAGGATTTTGATGCGGTAACTGTTGCCCCATACATGGGTGAAGATTCGGTAAAACCATTTATGACTTATCTTGACAAATGGGTAATTCTTTTGGCTTTAACATCGAATAAAGGAGCGTATGATTTTCAGTTTATCGAAGACAAAGAAAGTGGTGAAAAACTTTTTGAAACGGTTCTAAAGAAATCACAGGAATGGGGAACCGATGAGAATATGATGTATGTGGTTGGTGCAACCAAAGCTGAAAAATTAAAAGAAATCAGAGAGATTGTACCCAATCATTTTTTGTTGGTACCGGGTGTTGGTGCTCAGGGTGGAAGTCTTCAGGAAGTTGCCAAAAACGGAATGAATGCAAAATGTGGTTTGCTTGTAAACTCATCGCGCGGAATTATATATGCATCGAATGATGTGGATTATGCAGAAAAGGCAAGAGCTGCAGCAAAAGAAATTCAGCAGGAAATGGAAGTGCTTTTAAAAGAAGGTGGCTTACTGTAGTTGCAACCTTTTACGAAATAAAAACGGGCAATAATCTTTTGATTGTTGCCCGTTTTTTTATCAGTCAGTTTGAACTTGTTTCAGAATCTTTCTTTGCAAATTTCTTGATTAAATCTGTTCCCAACCTTTCCGATAATTATGCCTTATCCACTCTTCGGTCATGTGAAGTGCCGGCAGCGTGGTATAATCTTTTTTGAATTTAGGATCGCCATCCAACACCTCAAATTTATCTTGTGCCAATACTTTAATAGTATCGGAAGTAGAGATATTTTTAAATCGCATGTTTGGACCATCCCATTCAAGTTTGCGCTGTAAGCTTTGCAGACGCACGGCCAAAACTCCCATTACAACCGTTTCGTTTAACGGTCCGGCGTAAGCAAAATTCGACGAAGCTTCTACCCTTGAACTCTTGCTTTCTTTACAAGCCCGAATCCAGTCCTGTTCGTGTCCGCCTTCCATGGCTGCCGATATTCTTCTAATTGATTTTTGAGGTTGCTCAAAGTTTGCCATTTCGCCTGTTGGAAGTAAAGTTGGATTTGCCGCATACGTGCCGCACATTATTTTGCCTTTTGTTCCATGGAAAATACAACCACCACTATCGTCTCCCATTTGTTCGCCATCTTTTAATTCATCGGGGCGCGGAGGCATAAAACCACCGTCGTACCAATGAAGTGTAACTTCGGGCATAGCAACTTTGGGTAGGTTGTCCCTGCGTGGGAATTCATATTTTACAAACTCTGCATTCGGAGCCGATTCGTTATTAAATGGGGTGGAACTTGCCTGAACCGAAGACGGATATTGTAGGTTCAGAGCTTTAAACACCGGATCGATGATGTGACATCCCATGTCGCCTAGTGCGCCGGTTCCAAAATCCCACCAGCCCCGCCAGTTCCACGGATGATAAGTTGGATGATATTCACGCCATTGTGCCGGGCCAACAAATAAATCCCAATCCAGGTTTTTAGGAACACGTTTCCCTTTCTCTGGTTTCGATAAGCCTTGCGGCCAAATCGGACGGTTTGTCCAGGTATCAACATGGGTAACTTCTCCAATTGTTCCTGCCCAAATCCATTCGCAAATCTGCCGAATTCCTTCTGCTGAGTTTCCCTGGTTTCCCATTTGGGTGGCCACTCCATAGCGCTGTGCCGTTTCTGCCATTACCCTTGATTCGTATACAGAATGGGTGAGAGGTTTTTGGACAAAAGCATGCATCCCTTGTCGCATGGCCATTAAAGCGGGCAGTGCGTGTGTATGGTCCGGTGTTGCAATCATTACTGCATCAATGTCTTTTTGTTCGTCGAACATTACACGGAAATCCTTGTATTGTTTTGCCAGGTACCACCGTTTAAATGCATTTTTCCCTGCATAATCCCAATCAACATCGCAAAGAGCAACAATGTTTTCCGTTTCCATAAAACGAAGATTCGTATAGCCTTTCCCGCCAACTCCAATGCCGGCAATATTTAATTTGTCGCTAGGTGCTTTATGCCCAAGTCCGGCAATAACATTGGATGGTAAAATGGTTGTACCGGCAATAGTTGCAGCAGTTGTTCCTATAAATTTTCTACGTGATAACTTACTCATATCAATGGTTTCGAAAAGAGGAAGCAAAATATAAAAAATATCAGGGTTAACCTACTTTTTTATTTTTTTGACTGCATATTAACAGTTTTTAGTGAATTGAAATTTATAGGCAATCGGAAGAATGCAAAAATAAATAAAGACAATATAGTATATAAATGTAAATTGATGTAACTTGTGGTTGACAACAGAAAATTATTTCAAATGGAAAAGACTTTTTTATCTGAATTATCTGAAGAATAATTCAAAATGATTTTCGGAGATATAGGAAGGAAGATAGTACGAATTGAAAAATGATAATTAGTGTTTGTTATGAGTGATGCTTCCAGTCCGGTGTAAACATCTTCGTGTAAAAAATAATTTAGGAACTGGAGTTTTTCCCCATTCCTGGTTGTAAAAGTTAGTGGGTGAACGTATAATGTTCACCCATTATTCTTATTTTATCCGATATAGTCAAAAACGTATGAGCTGTTCCTACTTATTTTTAAGCGGCATTATTTCCATACACTAAGAAAGCGATGTAAAATAACCGCTTTCAAGTATTTTGTATGGCGTATTTTTTTATAATTCTATGGGAAGAATAACATTGTCAATAATATGAATAATACCGTTTGAAGCGGATACCGCATTCCCAGCAGTTATTGTTGCTTCATTGCCAATGGCCCATATCTTACCGTTATTATCCACCGAGAATGATGCACCCAGGAGGGTTTCAATTGTTCGAATGTTATTTTTAGGAACCATGCTGTTGGCTGCACGACGACCATCGGTAACATGGTACAAAAGTACGTCTTTAACGATTCCTACAGGTATGTCCATAATTCCGGTAACCGGGTACCCCAACAAACTTTCAAGAGCCTCATTGCCGTATAAGGCTTGAAATGCTTCGTCGGTAGGAGCAAATACAGTGTATTGGTCGGTTTCATCAAAAAATGACACAAGGTCAAGACCCATTCCATTTTCATCTTCGTAGTATTCCGAAACGTACGAAAGAGCAGCAACCAGTTGTGTGAATTCAGCATTCTCCGCTGCTGTTGCCAGCGAAATTGCGACTTCAGTTATAGTGTTTCCACTCTTTTTTAAGGCTTTAGCTGATTTTGTTTCAACTTCGTTGGTAGTACTTGGGATGTAATCATCATTTTCTTTTTCGCAACTTACAAATGCAGTACTAAGCAGTAATACTGCTACAATAATAAAACTTCTTAAGTTTACTTTCTTTTTCAAATTTACTGTTTTCATCTTTTTCGCTTTTTAAAGTTTAAAATTCTTGAACTACTTGAAATGATAACATCGAGACTTGCAATAATGTTTAATAATACACATTAAAGACTAAACAAAAAATAATAAATATGATCTTTAGGTTTTTGTAATGGTTGATGTGTAGGGGTTATAGGCAAAAGTTAAAAAAGGTTAAAATAGTTTAGGTGTTGGCTATTCGTAAAAATTAGATCAAAAAAAAAGGTGAACCAATGGTCCACCCTTTTCTATTTTAATGTTTTATTTAGCTTGCTTTTAATCTCTGGATTCCGGATCTGTTGAGTTGTTCTTCTGCGTATTCTTTTGTAATTAGCAGCTTTTCAATTTCTTCCGAAGGTGAATCAAACATCGCATCGTTCATAATGTTTTCACAAATTGAGCGAAGCCCACGAGCACCTAGTTTAAATTCAATGGCTTTGTCAACAATGTACTCAAAAGCTTCATCGTTGAACTCCAACTCAATGCCATCAATTTTAAATAGCTTTTTGTATTGTTTAATTACCGAGTTTTTTGGTTCTGTTAATATGCTACGCAATGTTTCTTTGTCCAACGGATTTAAATAAGTTAAAACCGGCAAACGACCAATAATTTCAGGAATCAATCCAAACGATTTCAAATCCTGTGGCGAAACATACTGTAAAAGGTTTTCGCGCTCAATGCGATCCACTTCTTTTGCGGCACTGTATCCAATAACTTTAGTGTTCAGGCGGTTAGCTATTTTGCGTTCAATTCCATCGAAAGCGCCACCACAAACAAATAAAATGTTTTTTGTATCCACCGGAATTAGTTTTTGTTCCGGATGTTTGCGACCACCTTGCGGAGGAACATTGACTATGGATCCTTCCAAAAGTTTTAAAAGTCCTTGCTGAACGCCTTCGCCCGAAACATCACGTGTTATCGATGGGTTATCACTTTTGCGCGCAATCTTATCAATTTCGTCAACAAATACAATTCCGCGTTCGGCAGCTTCAACATTGTAGTCGGCAGCTTGTAGAAGGCGCGTAAGTAAACTTTCTATGTCTTCACCAACATAACCGGCTTCGGTTAAAACTGTGGCATCAACTATTGTGAAAGGTACGTGTAGCATTTTTGCTATTGTACGTGCTAACAATGTTTTGCCAGTACCTGTTTCACCCACCAAAATAATGTTCGACTTTTCAATTTCAGTCTCATCATCATCCACTTTCTGGGTTAACCTTTTGTAGTGGTTGTATACCGAAACAGCCAGGATTTTTTTAGCCCGGTCTTGTCCGATTACATATTGGTCCAGAAATTCTTTTATCTCTTTGGGTTTCAACAATTGAATGCCGTCAAGCTCAAAAGTGTTTGCTGTTTTAACCTCTTCCTGAATAATAGAGTGTGCTTGTTCAGCACATCGATCACAGATATGTCCGTCGATCCCTGCAATCAGGAGATCTACTTCCTTCTTTTCCCTGCCGCAAAACGAACATTTATCCATCTTTTCTTTATTTGACATTACTTGTTGGTTCTAACTAAAATTTCGTCAATCATACCGTAATCTACTGCTTCCTGGGCAGTCATCCAGTAGTCGCGGTCGGAGTCTTTTTCAATCTGTTCGAAAGTTTGTCCGGAGTGTTCCGCAATAATTGAATACAATTCGGTTTTTATTTTTTTGATTTCGCGTGCTGTAATTTCAATGTCGGAAGCCTGTCCTTGTGCACCACCCATCGGCTGGTGAATCATAATGCGCGAGTGGGTTAAAGCTGAACGTTTGCCTTTGGCTCCGGCAGTCATTAAAACAGCTGCCATCGAGGCCGCCATTCCTGTACAAATGGTTGCTACATCGGCACTAATATATTGCATAGTGTCGTAAATCCCCAGACCGGCATAAACCGAACCTCCCGGCGAATTAAAGTAAATTTGAATATCTTTTGACGGATCAGTTGACTCCAAAAATAAAAGCTGTGCCTGAATGATGTTGGCAACAGTATCGTCGATAGGTACACCCAGGAAAATAATCCTGTCCATCATTAAACGCGAGAACACGTCCATTGAGGCCACGTTTAGTTGACGTTCTTCAATAATGGTTGGTGATATATAGCTTCCATAGATAGAAGTGTACTTATCCATTGTCAAGCTGCTGATTCCGGCATGCTTGGTTGCATATTTTTTAAATTCGTTGTGATTTCCCATTTTCTTAAATTTCCTATAAAAAAATAACTTTGTAAACACGTTTTTAACGATTCACAAAGTTATAAAAAAGTTTATTGCTGAAACATTCAGCAAAATATATTTCGTTTAAACTGATTCAGCCTTTCAGCTATTTCATCATTTCGTTGAATTCTTCCTGAGAGATTTCTGTCTCTTCAATAGTAACTTTCTCTTTTACAACTTCTACAACTTTATCTTCGTGTAGTTTTTTGTAGATGCGTTCTTTTTCTTCTTGTTTTTCGAGCATCATATTTGCAAAAGATTCCAGTTGTTCTTCAGGTACATCATGAATTCCGTACTGTTGGTATTGAGCCAATGCCATTTTTTTAGCAAATTCGATAGCCTCTTCAGGAGTTACCTGAATTTCGTTTTCTTTTGCAATTTCATCTTTAATTAATTGCCATTGCAAGTCTTTAATAAAGGCATCAAAATCGTTTTCGATTTGCTCAAGTGTTAATTCTTTGTTAACGGCAATTAACCAACGTTTTAAGAAAGCTTGTGGCAGCTCCATTTCGGTGCTCTCAACCAGCGCATCGCGGGTGTCGATAGTAAACTTGTGGTCAGAAGAATAAACCAGGTTGTTTGCAATTTCTTCTTTAATTCTTGCACGGAAATCTTCGATGGTTTTCACCTCGGTTTCTTCGCCGTAAAGTTTTTTGAAAAGCTCTTCGTTTAATTCTGCGTTTTCAAACTGAAGAATTTCGGTTACTGTAAATCGGAACTCGCTCTCCAACGAGTCAACCTCTTCAGGTTTAATGTTTAACATGTGGCCAACTTCGGCACGGTTTTCGTAAGCTTTAACCGGATCAAAAATCACGATGTCGTCTTTTTTACAACCCACGAAAGAATTTTTAATTTCTTCGTCTTTGATCATGTCAACAGCAATTAAAACACCTTCAGGAGCAATTCCGCCTTCTACTTCGTTTCCTTCTGCATCAAGTTGTACAAAGTTTCCGCGAATTGTGCTATTGTCTTTAGCTTCTTCAACAGGAACATTTTGGCCCAACTGCGAAGCAGCCATTTGCTCCTGCTGTGCAACCATTTCATCAGAAACAGCTATTTTGTAGTATTTGTATTTGTTGTCTTTGTCTAAACTAACTTTGATTTCGGGAGCCAGTGCAATATCGAAAGCGAATTCAAAATTTTCGTCTTTTTCCCAGTCAATATCTTTTTGCTTTTCTTCGTTTGGAAGCGGCTCGCCAAGAAGAGGAAGCTTTTCATCAACCATGAATTTTGACAAGTTTTGAGAAATAAGTTTGTTTACTTCTTCAACTAACACGGCTGTTCCGAATTTTTTCTCAATAAGCCCTTTGGGAGCTTTTCCTGGTCTGAATCCCGGAATGTTTGCTTTTAGACGATAATCTTTTAAAACATCGGCTACTTGTTTTTCGTAGTCGGCTTTCTCAATGGTAAGGTTAATTACCGCATTTACATTATCGATGTTTTCCTTGTTAATTTGCATGATGATAAAATTTAAATCAATAGCCCCAAATTGATAACCGCCAACCTACCAATAAAGGAAGGTCGGCGGTTGTCTTTTTTGTGCGGATGAAGGGACTCGAACCCCCACGCCATAAGGCACTAGATCCTAAGTCTAGCGCGGCTACCAATTACGCCACATCCGCTAATTGCGGCGCAAAGATAAATAAAAATATTTTGCTGCCAAGAGTTTTCTGAAAAAAATCGAAATACTTTGATTTCTTTTTGAAGAAAAACTGATTTGTGGATATTTCTTTGATAAGATATTCCTGAAAACTGTTTCTGATCGCTGAGGCAATCTTCTATCTCCATTCTACTATTGTGCCACGATTTTCGTCTTGTAATTCTTTAGGAATCGATTCTTTAATTTCTTTCCACAAAAGATTAATGAGTTTGTGTTTCGAAAAATGTCGTGAATAAACCAAACTAACCTCACGCAATGGTTTCATATTCGTGAAATTTTTAACGTTATAAGCACGTTTTTGCGACATGGTAGCTTTTGCCAGCTCCGGAATAAGTGTAATGCCTCCTTCGCGATCTACTATGTTCATCAATGTTTCGAGAGAACCGGCTTCGAAATGGAAGGGTAAATTGCTGTCGGCTGTTCCCATATACGAACAAAGATTAATTACCTGGTCGCGGAAACAATGTCCATCGCTAAGTAACCAGATTTCGGGAGTGGCAATATCCTGAACTGTAATTTTTTCCTGAGTATGTAGTTTGTGGCCGCTGTTGGCATAAATCAGCATTTCTTCGTAAAATACCGGCTTTTCAATTATTTTCTCATCGTGTAAAGGCGTTACCAAAATCCCCACATCAATAAGGTCTTTATTCAGAAGTTTTACAATATTATCGGTTGTGGCCTCAACTACCTTTATAAAAATATTGGGGTATTTCTTCTTGTAGTTTCCTACAAAAATGGGCAATAAATAAGGTGCCAATGTAGGAATTATACCAATTCTCAGCATTCCTGAGACCTGGTTTTTATGGTCTTTTACAATGTTGTTTATTTCGTCAGATTGTTTTAAAACCACTCGTGCTTGTTCAATAATACGAGTGCCAACATCAGTTGGGATAAGAGGTTGTTTGCTGCGGTCGAAGATAATAATCTCCAAATCTTCTTCAAGCTTTTTAATTTGCATTGAAAGAGTAGGCTGGGTAATAAAGCACGACTCTGCTGCTTTTCCAAAGTGCCGATAAGTATCAACGGCAACAATGTACTCTAATTGGGTTAAGGTAATCATGGCGAAATTTGGTTTTTGTTTTAAAGATAGAAATAATCTATTATAAATTGCCTCATTGCGAAGTTAATTTGTTTTTGTAAAATTGAATGATTTAAACAGAGATAAAAACAAAAACAAAGCCCAAGGAAGAGTTAATTTGTTTGTGAAAGTTATGGCATTGTTTGTTGCCTATACCATTCAAAAGCTGCCACCGATAACGCATTTGAAATGTTAAGCGATTTGCAGCCTCCGGGCATTGGGATGTATATTTTGTGTTTGCTTAATTTTATGATGTTTTCGGGAATTCCGTGTGACTCGTTACCAGCCAGCAAAAGAATTTTTTTCGGAAGTTTTGTCGTGAATATATTTGTTGAACCATCGCAGGTTTCCAAAATAGCTAACTCATAACCGGAGTTTATTTTTTCGAGGAAATCACTTTCTGAAATAAAATCCCAGTCCATTTGCTCGAATGAAAAACCTGCTGTTTTTTTTATTTTCGATTCGCGGTGCACTTGCTTGCTTTTAATAAAAAGCGCCTGCTTTGCATTGAGGTTGTGAGCCAGGCGGATGATTTTTCCAATATTTTCAGGATTGGAGAGTGTCCAGGCGGCAACTATAATTTCAGAATCGGCAGGCACAGACTCGTTTAACTTCGATTTAAAAAACTTAACAGAATTTGTATTCATGATACTCACTCGTTTTTCTTCGTTCTTTATAAAATGTTACTTTTGCAAAAAACACTAAGATGAAGATTTCTGTTCAATACTTTGCAATATTACTGGCAATATTTTTTGTTGCATGCGGACCGTCGGAGGAGGATAAGGCACGTGTAAAACTTGATTTGGCTAAAAGTTTACTGTTAAAACACGATACAACAAATGCAGTTCTGCATCTCGACAGTATTCCAAAGTTATATCCGGAAGCGGTTTATTCTGTAAATGCCGCCACCAATCTTGCGAAAGAAGTGCGGTTTGAAGTATTACAGCGTAAAGAAGCCGAATTGGATACGTTAAAACTTCGTATCGCAGAACTGGAAAAATCATTTGTAAAAGAAAAAACGGAGTTCGACCGATATACACAATACATTCATAAACGCCAAACATTTAAGCGGGCTTGGGACCGTTCGTATATACAGGTGCATTTGAATGAACGGGGCGAAATTTACTTAAGCAGTAATTATCATGGTGAAAATTGGTTAGATCATACCGGTTTGCGCGTGTACGATAGCGGAGAGGATGCAAAAACCGATGAAATCCCTATTGGCACGGTTGATAATCACCGGAGCGATTTTATGGAAGCCAAGTGGGAAAAGGTTTCGTACCGAAATGGAAAGGACAACGGTGTAATTGAATTTATTGCACAGCATGTCGATAGAAGATTGAAGGCGGTATTTTTGGGCAAAGAATATTATTATATTATTCTGGAAACCTACGATAAAGAAGCTGTTCGTGACGCATTGGCACTTTCCAGGGCGTTAAAAATGAGGCGAAGTCTTGAAAATGAAATAAAAAGCTTACATAAGAAGTTGAATATTAATTAGTGAATATAACTTCAACCATTTTAATCCGAAAGAAGAATCTTTCGGATTTTTTTATCAAAAAGTTTCAAGAAGTTAGTTTTGTTGGGAAGGGCATTTTGTAAATTTGAGTAAAAAAAATAATACTATGAAGAATTCTGCAGCTGTTATTTTAGGAGCCTTTATTGTTGTTGCATTTAGTGTTTTAGGGTGGTATTTTAAAGAGTCGAAACGTTCACAGCAGAATGTAAAAGTGGTGGGTTATGCTATTGAAGAGTTCGAAAGTAACCTTGTAAAATGGTCCGTCGGATTATCGGAGCGTGTGCCCATGAACGGGACACAAGAAGGATACCGAATTATGGCTAAGAAACTGGATGAGTTTGAACGAATTTGGAAACAAACCGGCATAAAAACGGATGAATTTAAGGTTTTTCCTATAAATTTAAACCGCGAATACGGCAATGGCGGACAGGTGGGTTATAATTTGACCCAACGAATTTATGTGGTTTCCAGCGATATTGGGGAAATTGAAAAACTGGCAATTAATCCAAAAATATTTGTGGAGAAAGGAGTGATTTTTGATAATTCGCTTATGGAATTTTTTAGTACTGAATTGGAAGAGATAAAAAAGGAGTTGCTGGGCGCAGCTACTCAAAATGCGCGTGAAAGGGCTGATCTAATAGTATCAACCACCGATTTAAAAGTTGATAAATTACTTTCGGCACGATCGGGTGTATTTCAAATTACCGAACCTTATTCAACTGAAGTTGCAGGTTATGGAATTCACAATACAAGTTCTTCAACGAAAAATATAAAAGTTACAGTTTCTGCCGAGTTCTTGCTGCGTTAAAATTTAACCTTTCCTTTTAATTTTTAGTTTTTGTCCGATATATAACCCACGGTCGTTTTTAAGATTGTTTAGCCTCATAATCTCATCGGATGTGATTCCTGCATATTGTTTGGCAATTTCCCAAATTGTGTCACCTTTCCGAACGGTATGGTAAACGTAATTGGAATCAAGTGGTTTAACTTCTTCTTTTTTTGTTGGAGCCGCAGTTTTTCCAATTGATTCTTGTTTTTGGGCAAAACTCATCGAATTTATTTTGTCGTATTTGGCTTGGTCTTTTTCCGGTACATAAATGGCTAATTTCTGGCCAATTCTGATTATGTCGCGGTTAATGTTGTTCCAGTACCTCAAATCAGAAGCGCGAACATGGAACCACGAGGATATAAAGCCAACATTATCGCCCGATTTTACCGTGTATATAACTTTGGCTTTCCCTTTAATGTCAACCGGTGTAAAATATGTGCTGTTACTTGTTGTTGGGTTTACAAGCGTGTTGTCGGGGAAATATTTATTACGTTCGAATGCAAAAATGGCAGTATCGGCATCAATAAATGCCATTATATTTTCCTGAGGCAAAACCAATGGGTATGGTTTGCTCTTTTTTGCCGGAATTACATCGTGGCGGTACATTGGATTTAAAGCCCTGAGCTGTTTTTTTTCAATGGCTATTTTCGCGGTAATCTGGTTGAAATGAAGATAATCAGTTATCATTACAGTATCAACTGCCAGCGAAATTTCTGGGTATTGTGGAATTAGATTGTGTTCTTTGTGGTACTCAAAAGCATAGGTTGCGGCAATGAACGCCGGAACATAGCCCCGGGTTTCGCGAGGTAGTCGGTAGTAAATTTCCCAGTAATTTCTTTTCCCTCCCGACCGGCGAATGGCACGATTTACATTTCCTGGGCCGCAGTTATATGCTGCAATTGCCAAATGCCAGTCGCCATACATATTGTACAAATTGGTTAAATAACGGGCAGCAGCATCGGTGGCTTTAATGGGATTGCGACGTTCGTCAACAAACGAGGTAATCTCAAGTTTCATATTTTTGGCTGTGCCGTACATAAACTGCCATAAACCGTTTGCTCCGGCCCTTGAACGTGCTATCGGATTTAAGGCTGATTCAATAATGGCAAGGTATTTAATCTCGAGAGGCATATCATACTTGTCGAGAGTTTCCTCGAAAATGGGGAAATAATAGGCCGAAAGCCCCAGCATTACCTCAACCTGTTCCCGGCGCTTTTCGGTATACATTTTGATGTAGTTGCGAACCACTTTGTTATACGATAAATCGATTCGCTGCTCAATGTTCGACAGACGTTGAATATAAACCGAATCGGGTAGTTCTTTGGGAAAATTGTTCAGTCGCACCTCAGAGGTGTCGAAATTAAATTTGTTTTGTATTTCCCACGAATTAAGCAGACTGTCCATTTGATCTGAGAATATCATATTCAGATCATCATCGATATCGAGTACACTATTTTCGGTAGTATCGATTGCTGCAATTGTATCGGTTTCTGTTGTTTCAAAAAAAGTAGAATCGGAAGTTTGAGCTATTCCCTGAAAAGAAAACAGCAAAAACAGGTATATAGAAAGATGTAAAATCTTGTTCTTCATATTAAAATGTAAAGGTACAGTTTACGCCTATAACGGGCTGGTATCTATCGTAATACATAATGGGCTGCCAGTTAAAGCTAAGATCTTCGCTAATGTTGAAATCAAAAAAGTGTGCATCAACACTCGCATCAATAATGTTTAAACCGTAAAATCCAATAATACTAATTACCAGCAAATCCCGGTTTCGGCGATAGTAAGTTTGCTGCCTGTTTAAATTTGTTTTAAAATTTTCGTAGTCTGTTGGATTCGTGAGATCGTAATAGTCGGCATATTTTAAGTCTAGATGCGAATTGGTATTTTCGTCGCCATCTGTAAGGTCGCTGTAGGCTTGCTTCATTATACCGTAATTATCGTTGTTCCAGTGAATGAAGTATCCAATAGTTGCGAAACCCGCATAAACCAACGGAATTTTCCAGTATTTCTTGTTATAAGCTTGCCCCCATCCCGGAATAATTGCCGAATAAAGCGAAGCCTTGTGCGCCGAATGTTTCACTTCAGTTTGCATATTGGCTTCAACAATTCGGGTTGAATCGATATCAACAATCTGTCCGTTCGAATGTAATCCGAAAAAAAACGGGAGTAAAATGAGTAATATTTTAGGAAAAATTCTGCCTGCAATCACACCAAAAATTTTGCGCAAAAATAGAAAATACCCTCGGCTTTTGTGTGTTTGTTGTGCTTTATTTTTGATTTTCAATTATTTTAACAATTCTCTCCAGGTCTTTTTCCGATTTGAAAGGGATGGTGATTTTACCTTTCCCTTTTTCATTCATCGCAAAATCAATACGGGTGTTAAAGATTTTGTCGAGCTCGGTTTTTATAATCTGATATTCTTTTGGAAATTTTGGTTTTGTCGATTTTTCAGACGTTTCATTTTCTTCCGAATTCAAATCACGCACAACTTCTTCCACTTTACGAACCGAAAATCCGTGTTTGATTATTTGTTCAAAAATCATGATTTGAGTATCCGGATCATCGATGTTGATTATTGCCCGCGCGTGCCCCATTGAAATTTGTTTTTCAATAAGTCCTTTTTGAATAACTGCTGGCAGTTTTAACAAACGAAGATAGTTGGCAATGGTTGAGCGCTTTTTCCCAACTCGTGAACTTAGTTCTTCCTGTGTATATTCCAACTCGTCCATTAAACGCTGGTAGCTAAGTGCAATCTCAATCGAGTCAAGATCCTCGCGTTGAATATTTTCAACCAGTGCCATTTCAAGCATGCCATCGTCTTTGGCTTTACGAACGTATGCCGGGATTTGGTTAAGCCCTGCAAGTTGGGAAGCTCTGAAACGACGCTCTCCGGCAATAATCTGGTATTTGTCGTCAGATATTTTGCGCAAGGTAATCGGCTGAATCAGACCAATTTCCTTTATCGATGCAGAAAGTTCGGCTAATGCTACTTGATCAAACTTTGAGCGGGGTTGAAAAGGATTGGCTTCAATTTTTCGTAATTCAATTTCGTTAATCCCGGCGCCTTGCTGCATTTTTTCAGCATCGTCGATTAGTGCGCCAAGTCCTCTTCCCAATGCATTCCTTTTAACCATCATAGCTGTACTAATTTATAACCACATTATTTTTTTCTTTCGACATTTGAGTCATGTCGTTACGCTGTAAAATCTCACGTGCCAGATTCATGTGATTTATGGCTCCTTTTGAACTGGCATCATATAATACGACCGGTTTTCCGTAACTTGGTGCTTCGCTAAGTTTTATGTTACGCTGGATAACCGTGTCGAACACCATTTCCTGAAAGTGGTGTTTCACTTCTTCGTAAACCTGATTTGAAAGGTTTAGCCGGCTGTCGTACATGGTTAGTAAAAAACCTTCAATTTCCAGTTCCGGATTCAATCGGTTCTGGATGATTTTAATGGTGTTTAAAAGTTTACCCAACCCTTCCAGTGCAAAGTATTCGCATTGTACCGGGATGATGATTGAATCGGCTGCTGTTAAGGCATTAACGGTAATTAATCCAAGCGACGGAGAGCAATCGATAAGAATAAAATCATAGTTATGTCTTATTCCTTCGAGTGCATTTTTTAGTGCTTTTTCACGGTTAGGTAAATTTAGCATTTCAATTTCGGCACCCACTAAATCGATATGTGACGGAATTAAATCCAGATTTTCGATTTCGGTGTGTAATACTGCTTTCTCTGCTTCAACTTCATTTACAATGCATTCGTAAATGCTTGCTTGAACGTTTTTCACATCGAATCCCAGACCGGATGTTGAATTGGCCTGTGGATCAGCGTCAATTATCAGAACTTTTTGTTCCAGAACAGCGAGGCTGGCGGCCAGGTTAATTGTTGTCGTTGTTTTACCAACTCCTCCCTTTTGGTTTGCTAAAGAAATAATTTTTCCCATCTATGCGTCGTAATTTTTATTGAGTGGATTCAAAGTTAACATTTTACCATAAACCACATTCGTTTTTTTTCAACGGTATGTTATTGAAATTACTAAAAGCTTGTAATTGAATTTAAAAGGGTGCTAAAATTTTTGAGATTTCATTTCCTTTTTTAGTTGCTTCCTATCGACAGGTACAACTCCGGGTTTTTCGCAAACCAAACCTCCTGCCAAGTTTGACATTAAAGCCATTATTTTGGGTGAAAGCCCGGCTGCCAACGCCAAACTTGCAACACTAATAACCGTATCGCCGGCTCCCGAAACATCCGAAATGTCTCGAATGACTGCCGGATAATATTGGTCGCTGATTCCATTGCTTATAAAAACACCTAGTTCAGAGAGTGTAACGAAAATAAATGCAAGATTGTGTTTTTTTCTGAATCTGGCAGCGGCCTTCTTTATTCCTTCCAGGTCGTCTTTCAGTAGTGGCAAACCCGCGCCTTCAACAAACTCTTTAAAATTTGGTTTGAATAATGAAACGTTTTTGTAAGTTTTGAAGTTTCTTTTTTTTGGATCAACAGCTGTAAAAATGCCTTTTTCTTTTGCAAGTGTATTAATCGTTTCAAACAAGGTTGGTGTAATAACACCTTTGTCGTAATCAACAAAAATAATTACATCAACCGGGTTGGTCGTTATTTCGTTGGAAATGGCATCGATCAGCCCTCTTTCAATTTTGCCGGAAATATATTCAACCGATTCTTCATCAACACGGGCAATGTGTTTCCCATTACTGATGATTCGGTTTTTTACGGTTGTGTTTCGGGTCGAATCAACATAGATACCATTTTTCTGAATTTTTCTTTTGTCCAGTAATTCCAAAAATATTTTTCCTTTCTCGTCGTCGCCAACTACTGAGAAAAGGATCGGTTCTGCACCAAGTGCCTGTAAATTAAGCGAAACATTTGCAGCACCTCCCATCCGGTTTTCGCGCTTGGTAACAGCTACAATGGGTACCGGAGCTTCAGGCGATAGCCGTTCTACTTTTCCCCACAAATAGGTGTCAATCATCACGTCGCCGATAACGATAGCACGCATTGTACTGAACTTTTCGAATATTTGATTTACGTCTGTACTATTCACTTAATGGTATTTAAGCTGTAAAACTACAAAAAAATCGACGTGAGAAAATAGCTTCATTTGAAATAGATTTAATGAGTGGAAGAGAATTTTGTCAATAGGGATCTACGTCAATATTAATGATACAATTACTGTTTGACGGTTGTTGTTTTACATTTTTAACCGATATTTCAATAGTACTTTTTACGAGATCCAGGTTTAAGGATTTGTCGATTTTAATCCAGATTTCTTTTTGGTGCCACAGCTGAATTCGGCTGATAAGCGGGAATTCGGGCCCCATCACAATCAATTTGTTGTTTTTGCGAAGCAGGGTTGCCAGCACGTTTGCAGCGCGGTTTACAGTATCAATATTTTTATGCTTAACTACAATTTTTAAAAGTCGGAAAAAGGGCGGATACCGAAATAACTTTCTTTCTTCGAACTGAATGTGTAAGGCTTTTAAATAATCTTGTTGTTGAATCAGTTCGATTAAAGGGTGGTCGGGTTGCGAAGTTTGTATAACAACTTTGCCTCGTTTGTGTTTTCGGCCGGCGCGGCCACTTACCTGCGATATTAGTTGATAGGCGCGTTCGTGTGCTCTGAAATCCGGGAAGTTGATCAGGTTGTCGGCATTTAAAATACCTACCACGCTAACATGTTCAAAGTCGAGGCCTTTGGTTACCATTTGCGTGCCAATTAAAATATCGGTCTTCCGGTCTTCCAGTTTTTTTACGATTTTGGAAAAAGCATCTTTTGTTTGTGTGGTATCTAAATCCATTCGCGCAATCCGTGCATTTCGAAAAAGATGTTTTATTTCATCTTCGATTTTTTCGGTACCAAAACCACGTGTTTTTATTTCGGGCGATCCACATTCATCACATTTGTCAGGTAGCTGGTAACTAAATCCGCAGTAATGGCAGCTTAGCCTTCGTTTGTATTTATGGTAGGTTAAACTTACATCGCAATTGCTGCATTTGGGAATATGGCCGCAGGTAAAACACTCCACATAAGGCGAATAACCACGGCGGTTTTGAAAGAGGATGATCTGTTCGTTTTTTTCCAGCGCCGACTCCATTAATTCGTACAAATCAGGAGTAAGAATAGAGCGCATCTCTTTACGCTTGTAGGCCCGTTTCAGATCGGAAACAATAATTTCGGGCAATTCCATTTCCGAAAAGCGTTTCAACAGGTTTACCAAACCATATTTTCCGGCAAGTGCATTGTAATACGATTCGTAAGACGGTGTTGCCGATCCAAGCAAAACTTTTGCATTGTTTTGAATGCCCAGAATAACGGCCATGTCGCGGGCGTTGTAGCGCGGAGTCGGATCAAGCTGCTTAAAGGAATTTTCATGTTCTTCGTCAACTATTATTAATCCTAGTTTCGAAAAGGGCAAAAATACAGCTGAGCGTGTACCTAAAACTACCTGGTATCCTTTTCCCGGTTCTTGCTGAAACTGCAGTGTCTTTTCCCAGATTTCCACACGTTCCTGGCTGTTCAGTCGCGAGTGGTAAATTCCTACTTTATTCCCAAAAACATTTTTCAGACGGTGAATAATCTGGGTGGTCAGCGCAATTTCAGGTACCAGATACAGTGCCTGTTTTCCGGTTTTCAGAATTTCATCGATTAAATGAATATATACTTCGGTTTTGCCGCTGGCTGTAATTCCGTGAATTAAAGTTACCTGCTTCGATGCAAACTCTGTTTTTATTTCAGCAAGTGCTTTTTCCTGGTACTTGTTTAAAAGATTAATACTTACCTGATCGATTTTTTCTTCTTCAATACGCGAAACCTGTTTCCTGTATTCCTTTAAAATTTTCTTTTTGTCCAGTTCTTTCACCATACCCGGCGAAAAACCTGTGCCGTGTAAAAGTTCTTTTTTCGATATTTCCAGAACCTGGTTGTTATCGAACGCATTGGTAGCAGAGCAAAAATGATACAACAGTTTTAGCTGCTTTTTTGCTCGTTTCAGGCTTTCTGCTTTTTCGTTTAAGGTTTGTTCTGAATCTATTTCAGGATGCAGCTTTACAAATGTTTCTGTTTTGGGTTTGTATTTGGCATTTACTTTTTCTTCAAGGTAAATGAGCTTCTTGCTCATTAACGATTTTAAGGCAGCGTATGAAAATTCACTGCCCAGTTTTCGTTCCAACTCGGCCAATAGTGAAACCTCCTGCTCCAGTTGTCGAATAATCAGATCTTCTTTGTCGGAGAGTTTAACTTCTGTTTCAATACCGGTTAAAAATACTTTCGATTTGCTTTCCAGTTTTAATCCGGTGGGCAAAGCGGCCCTGAAAACATCGCCCAGGGTGCAGCAATAGTAGGTGGCAATCCAGTGCCATAGTTTAAAATTTTCGGGAAGTACAACCGGGTGTTCATCTAAGATTTGCTGCACTTCCTTCACTTCAATATCGTCGGGCTTATTGTTCGAAAGTGACAGAACCAGTGCTGCATATATTTTTTTTTTGCCAAACTGAACAATCACTCTTTTGCCGGGTGAAATATCTCGTTCCAACAACGGCGGCACTTTATACGTGTAGGCATCGTGTAACGACAGAGGCAATATTACTTGTGCAAAAAGTTCAGGCATATACAAAGAAAAATTCTTCGCTTAAAAGTAGTGTAAAAATCGGAATTGAGTTGGATTTAAGAATGTGCTTACCCAATATTTGTTTTTACCCAATCGGCCACTTCTTCCATCAGCCAGTTTGGCGTTGATGTAGCTCCGCAAATCCCAACCGATTCAACCCCGGCAAACCAGTCTTTGTTTATTTCGTTAACTTTTGAAATGCGGTAGGTGGCATCGTTTACTTCCTTGCAAATGGTGTATAAATATTTTCCGTTAGAGCTTTTTTGTCCGGCTACAAACAGAACCAGATCATATTTACTGGCGAAATTTTTAAGGTTGGGTACGCGGTTTGAAACCTGGCGGCAAATGGTGTCTTTAATTTCTACCGGAAGTCCGGGTTGTATTTTTTCTTTTACCAGTTTGGCAATTTCGTGGAAATCCTCAATACGTTTTGTGGTTTGCGAATACAAGGCAACCGGGCGATTCATGTCGATTTTATTTACATCGTCGATACTCTCAATAATAATTGCATTGTGTTTGGTTTGCCCGTTCAGTCCAATTATTTCGGCGTGCCCTTTTTTTCCGTAAATTACAACTTGTCCGTCTTGTTGCATGTTGCGTTTGTACGATTGTTTTACTTTTTCCTGCAAGGTTAGTACAACAGGGCAAGTCGCATCAATCAATTCAATGTTGTTTTCTTCGGCGTACGAATACGTTTCGGGTGGTTCGCCGTGGGCACGAATGAGTACTTTGCAGTTTTTTAGTGTAAAATATTCGTCATTCGATATTGATTTTAGCCCCATCTTTTCGAGGCGGCTTACTTCCATACCGTTGTGTACAATATCGCCTAAACAATATAACTGTTTTGATTCTTTTAATTCGTCTTCGGCTGCTTTTATGGCATTAATAACGCCAAAACAAAACCCCGATCGTTTGTCAATTTCAACAATCATTTCTCCTCCGTTATTTCTCTCACTTTGTTAATTGTCCACTCCAGTTGTTGCTCGCGGTTCAGGTTACTGTTGTCAAGTATTAATGCGTCGTCGGCTTTTTTTAGCGGGCTTACGGCACGGTTCGAATCAATTTTGTCGCGTCCTTCCACATTGGCGAGAATTTCTTCGAAATTTACCTTGTCTCCTTTTTCAGTGAGTTCAAGATAACGTCGCTGCGCCCTGATTTCAGGAGAAGCCGTCATAAATATTTTTAATTCGGCATCGGGGAAAACCACTGTGCCAATATCGCGGCCATCCATAACAATGCCTTTGTTTTTGCCGTTTTGGCGTTGCTGGCGAACCATTTCGTGGCGTACTTCGGCAATGGTACTTATGGGGCTTACATTTTCCGAAACTTCCAGCTGGCGAATTTCATCTTCTACATTTTCGCCATTCAGAAAAGTGGTGTTTTTCCCCAGTTCTTCGTCCCATTTAAAGGTAATTTTTATGTCGGAAAGACCGGCAATTACTTTTTCTGTATCAGGAACTTTGTTAACGATCCAACCTTTTCGGAGTGCGACCAAGGTTACCACGCGGTACATTGCACCACTGTCGATATATACGTAACCCAATTTTTTTGCCAACGATTTTGCCATGGTGCTTTTGCCACACGACGAGTGACCATCAATAGCGATAATTATTTTTTTCTCATTCATAACCGGGAACAAAGATGGGGAAATTATTTAAGAGGCTATTGTCTTTATTTAAAAATTATTGTTAAGATTGATAGCCACCGAAAACAGGTTTGACGAACCCGCCAAATGAAATCGGGAAATGCCGTAATCGATGTGGAAGCGTTTAATGTGTATTCCAAAACCTGCCGAAAAGCCTACGGTTGATCCTTTCTCGTCGAACATTAACTCCTGGCGGCGCTGGTAATTATAACCGGCACGCAACACAAAATTTTCAGAAGGCAACAGTTCAATTCCCAAAACTGCATGGCGCATGGTTTGTTTCAGGAAACTTTCTTTACGGTTGTAAATTGTTTCGGTACCAAATTCAGGGTCTTCTTCGGGTGCTGCAAGGTCCCAGTGGCTCAGGTGCTGCATGGTTAACGACAAAACTACAGGTGCGTGTTTTAGTCGCTGGCTGATTCCTGCCTGTAAATTAAACGGGATACTTTCGCGGTTTCCATCTTCGTAATACGTAGTGATTTGCGATCCCACATTTCGGGCAACAAGGGCAACCGTTGTAAAACCGCCTTTGCTGGTAAAATTCAGACCGAAGTCGGCTGCAATTCCTACCGACTGGTAACTTTCGAACGAAGAAAGTATAGGTTTTAGGTTCACCCCGTAATTTAACCATTTGTAACTGTTGGAATAGATGAGGTTTAAGGCGTACTCGGCAGCGTTAAAAGTGGCTCCGGTTAACTCGCCCGCTTCGGTTGCTTCATCAAATTTCCCGTAATTAATGTAGTGCATTCCCACTGCAAAATTGCCAATTCCCTCGTACGATTTTGCATACGACACATAGCCGTAATTGATATCGGTAAGGTAATTTACATAGTTGACCAGAATTTTGTTGGCCATATCCTGATGAAGTAAGGAGGGATTGTTGTACGAAAGATTTAAATCGCTGGAGTCGGAAATAGCAATTTGAGTGCCGCCCAAAGCTGCAATACGGGCCGAGTTGGTGAGCTCCAGAAACTGGTAGGTGCTTTCGCCCCCGATTTGCGCCTTTGCGGCTAGAACCATAAACGTAAAAAGAAAAACAAAGTAGATTTTTCGATTCATGCGCACATGCAATTTTTTATAAAACGCCAAAGGTATTTAATTATTATTACAGGGGAAACAGATTCGTGAAAATCTGGAAGAATCGTTACTGTTTGTGGTTGGTTTTATTTAGTCATTAAGGTTTTTAAAACTTTGAAGGTTTGGTTTTCGCGTGGTGGCCTATTGTCGCTCAAGGGGGATTAACGTTTTATCGTTGTTGATAAGGCACAAATAATGGAAAATGTAGTTTGACGCTGGAACTTTCGGTTTGTGTTTATGGGTTTTCGATGTGATTTGTGGCAGCTGAGACTATATCGTGTGGGAAGTCGGAAAAACGGAATAGAAATGCAAAAAACCAGTGGGAAATGCAACACAACCACGTCGTGTTGCATTTCTGTCCCGTTTTTAGCATTTCTGACTGGAAATTTTTATTTCCCGGCGGTATTTCCCATTTCTACGTGGTTGTGTATGGTTTCCGGCTGGTCGTGTCCCATTTCTGTGCGGTTTTTCTCGTTTCCGGCTGGTTTTTCTCATTTCTGCCGGATACATGCCAAACTCTGTGTCAAAATGGCTTCAGCTGTTACTATTTCCTTTTGGAGGCTATTAGGTTGGCTAATCATTTTCAGAGGGCCAAACTTTGAAAAAGGTAATAGGCGGGATTTGACCTTAAAATTTATTCTTTAATTGTTCCATCACTTCACTAACTATCGGGCAGGTTTCGCAGTTTTTATGCGAAAGATCGAGAATTTGATAAAAGCGTTTCCGGTCGGTGTGCGGGTATTCGCGGCAGGCTTTTGGGCGGCTTTCGTACACAATACAATAATTGTCGGGCAGCAGAAAAGGGCAGGGGTGATCTTTAAAAATAGAATCGCCGTCTTCGTCGGTTTTTATATACTGCTGCATAAAATCAACCGTTTTCATTTTTAGGTGTTTGGCCAGTCGTTCAATGTCTTTGTCGAACAAACGCGGACCAATGGTAAGGCAACAGTTGGCACAATCCAAACAATCAAATTCATCAAAAGCTTCGTGGTGCAATTCATGAACAACATCGTCCAGTTTTTTGGGCTTTTTCTTTTTTAACTTTTTCAGAAAAGCATTGGTTTCCAAACGCGTTTTGTCGGTTAGGAGTTTGAGCTCTTCGGGTGTTTTATATGATATTTTCATTTTCTTATACTTGATATTGATTTTACTGCCTCCTGCAATTGCTCACTAAAAACTTATTTCCGGTGTACTTCAACAGCAACATTCTTCCCGTTACCATTTCGCTTTTTTAATTGCGACAAAAATAATCCTGTTACAACTACCAAAATGCCAATTATTTTTTGCATTCCCAATTCGTCTTTTAACAGAATATAAGCAAGAATGGCCACAAAAACAGGGATTAAATTAATGTATGTATTTGCCTTTGTAACTCCCATTTGACGTACACTTTGCGTGAAAAAAACAAAAGCCAGTGTTGACGAAAAAACAGCCAGTAATAGAATTGCCCTGAATGCCTGCGGATGAAAGGGGGTATGTATAAAATCGTTAAAATCGAGCACCAGCCAAATGGGAAGAAACAAAATCATTCCGATAACATTCTGGTAGGCAATAATGGTTAGCGTATTGTAGCGTGAGGCCAGACTTTTTAAAACAATGGCGTAGGCAATTGCAGCAAAAACAGCCACAAATTCGAGCCCGACACCAAGCGGGGAGGCATCAAATTGAAATTTTCCGTTAAGCACAACCAGGCCAACACCCACAAACGAAAAGATCAGTCCGGCTACATTCATCCGGTTTACTTTTTCTTTATGAAAATACCAGGCAGCAATTGGAGAGAGCAGCGGAATGGTTGCTACAATAACAGCAGCAACGGTTGACGAAACATATTTTAATCCGTAGCTCTCGCCCAAAAAATAGATGAAGGGTTCGAAAAAGGCCATCAGTAAAAAAAGTCTCAAATCTTTACGGGTAGGTTTTTGCAGGCGTTTTAAACTCCATGCAATTACGGTGATCAGCACTGCCGATATGGCCAGCCTGAAAAGAACTACCGTAATGGGTTTATAGGCCAGGAAAGCAATTTTAAACCATACAAACGAGAAGCTCCAAAAAAATGCTGCCCCAAGTGCTGAGCCGATTGCCAGAAAGTCTTTATTCTTCATACGAATTATTAAGCAGGCAAAATTAAGTTTTTAAACCAAACGGAACAGATTGTCTCTAATATTCAACATCCTTTTTAATGCATATTGCTGGTTGAATGTGGATCGTTATAATGGTTATGGATAAATTGTGTCAGAAAATATTCTGTTTCGAAGAAAAACGTCATATTTGTAACCCGTACAACAAGAGTATACTTAAATTATCTAAAACTAAAAAAAATGATCTCAAAAAAAATCAGTTTAAATCTTTTGGTAATAGCTGCATTTGTTTTTGCTATCCAGGGATTTACGGCGTGTAATTCGACGCCCAAAAAAGCAACGGAGGAAACAAAAGTGGAAAAATCAGCAGAAATTTTTATCGGACTGCAGTTGTGGTCGGTAAAAGACGATATGAATAAAGATGTAGCCGGCACACTTGCAGCCGTTGGAGAAATGGGCTATAAATTTGTGGAAACTGCCGGTTATGGCGATGGTAAAATTTATGGACTTGATCCGCTAGAGTTTAAAAGTTTGTGTGAGAAAAATGGTCTTAAGTTTTTGGGAGCACATACCGGACAGGCAGTTCCTGCAAAAGAAAATTGGGATGAAACCATGGCGTGGTGGGACACCTGTATTGCTGCACACAAAGCTGCCGGAGTAAAATGGATTGTTCAGCCATTTATGGACAAGGTAGGATACGAAAGCCTGGAGGGTATAAAACGTTACAGCGAATATTTTAATGCCGTTGGCGAAAAATGTAATGCTGCCGGTATTCGTTTTGGTTACCACAATCACGACGCTGAATTTACAACCGAGTTTGACGGCAAACCGGTTTACGACTGGATGTTGGAATTAACCGATCCTGAAAAGGTTATGTTTCAGCTTGATTTGTACTGGATTGACCACGGCGGGAAAGTTGCTACAGATTATTTCGCAAAGTATCCCGGAAGGTTCGAACTTTACCATATAAAAGATGAAAAAGAATTGGGTGAAAGCGGTAAAATGGATTTCAAACCGGCATTTGAGCAACGTGCAAAATCGGGTGCCGAATACGGTATTGTTGAAGTTGAACGTTACAACTTTGAGCCAATAGAAAGCTGCAAAAAAAGTCTGGAGTATTTAAAAACTCAGGATTACGTAGATTTCTATTAATGCGAAAGTTCATAATGAATGAAAATGCCGAAACAGTTGCTGTTTCGGCATTTTTTATTTGTGATTAAGCGGATTATGGCTGCTAAAACTTTCCGAATTTAAAAGTTGCTCCAAAATTAAATCCTCTTAAAACATCGTTTTCAGTTTCGTATAATTTGATATTTGATGTAAAGCGGTAGCTGGCATACAATGCCGTTCTGAAAAACCGAGCCAGGTTAAATTCCAGTTCAACCGCCGGTTCAACCACAAAAAACAGGTCGTGGTCGTATTCATATCCCGAATGGTAGGGATCGATATCCCAGTCCCAACCCCAGCCATAATTGTCGACCAGGGCAACGCCTCCCATCCCGAGCAAAATAGGGAAGGAGAGGTGTACCGGTTTTGTTCCCGCTAAAATGGGTTCTACAAATATTCCACCGTAACCTCCGGCCAGCATAAATTTCTCTTCGGGGTTAATTTGGTTGTAGCTGTGGTAATCGAGGTTGTTTACAAAGCCATACCCGCCAAGGCCAATGGCAAACGAATGGTCGAAAATAAAGGCTCCGCGTGCCCCTGAAACCAGGGCATCGCGCCCTCCGATTTGAGAATAGGCCATTGAGAATGCTCCGTAACCTCCATTGCTTTTGCTTTTCGAAAAAATGGTTTGTACCTCGTCGTTGTAATATTCATCTTGCGCTTTTACCAAACCTGCGGCCATAATTAGCGCTACCAAAAGTGTTAATTGTTTCATCATGATTAGTATTGTTTTTGTTTTCTGAAAAATGATTTGTTCAGGATTTAGAAATGATATTTTAGTGTAAATGCGAAATCGAAAAGTTCGATGTTGAACATTTCGCGACCTAAAACATCGAAATAAGGTTTCACTTCGAGTCCGATGGATAAAGGGACTTCGTAGAATAAATATTCTACGCCAGCTAATCCATCGAGTCCGGCTAACAAAGCTGTCCTGTCTTCGTACCAGCTGGTATTATCGTGCACAAAATATTTGTCCCATTGTTCGTACCCAAAATGAACGCCTACACCATAAAAGAAAATAAGCTGATCGGTAAAATTGAACATATCGAACTGATGGAATTCCTTAAATGCATGCAACTGAACTCCGTTGTCGCGGGTGGCTAAAAGGAATTTGTAGGAGTTGGCATCGTCGGTGTAAAAACGGTATTCAATGCCGGAACTTAAGCCGCCTCTTATTCCAATGGCTTTGTCAAAAGTTTGAGCAAATAAGGTGGCCGGAAGTAACAGAACCAGTAATGTAAATAAATGTTTCATAGTGCAAATAGTTATACATTAGTTGTTGTCGATAACGTTGCCCGATCCCGAAATATGCGTTTCAAGGTTGGGTTGGCCGTAATAAAATACATTTCCGCTTCCCGAAATATTTACTTTAAGCTGGTGGTCAACTGAAATCCACATGTCGCCCGATCCGGAAGTGGCGGTGTGGCAATCGATGCTGGCTAAATCAATGGCATCAATTTTTCCCGATCCGCTGATGGCAAAATCTGCCTCGCTGGTGGTGCCCGAAATGGTAATTGTCCCTGAACCGGAAACCACCGATTTTACTTCGTTGGTGTTGCAGGCTGTTCTGATTTTACCAGATCCGGAAAGTAGAATGTCCATTTTTTTACCACTAAAATAGTCGGTAGTAATAGTCCCTGAGCCACTAAGAATAATCCCTTCAAGTGACGGAGTTGTTATAAAAACCTCCATTGGAATTCTGTTTCTGATTGTTGTGAGGTTGTCGCTGTCGATGTGTAAAATCCCATTCGAAACACGGGTTTCAATGTATGGGATTACATTTTCTTCGGCAATAACAATAACTTCATAGTTATCTCCATGGGTGATATGAACTTCAAAATCACCTGAAGATTTTACTTTATCGAAATTAGCTGCAATGCGTCCTTCTGAAGTAACAATTCCATTCCCCTCAATTGTGTCGGTAACACAGCTTGTTGCACCTGCTAAAAGTACTATGGTGCTCACAAAAAATAGTTTAACTGTTTTCATCTCTTTTAAATTGTTAGTTTGTACTTGTTATAAGGCGGGCAATTTGCAGCTAACATTGGCTAATTGTTTTCATGGCTGGCAGTTGGCCCTCAACTTGTATTAATTGTTTGTTTTCTTGTACGTTATTAATGACAGGCATTTTTTTTGAAGGTTGCAAAAGGTGAGAAAAAAATGATTTTAATACAAAATTGAAACTACCCGCAGCAAGCTATCGAGGTATCTCCGGTACATTTTTACATATTATTACGGAAGAAACGAGCATGTAAAATAAGTACACCCAAGAGGATGATTAAATCCGGATTATGTATTAAGGAGTTGTTATGAGCATTGAAAGTACAATAAAGCAAGTGAGTGAAACGCCTTGTTTTGAAGTAGTTTCAATGCGCAATAGACTTTTTAATGCATATTGCGGGTTTAAACATTGCAAGTAATCTACTATAGAGTTGAAAACAAACAATTTAAAACACATGAGAATACGTGGAATCTGACGGCCGTCAGGCAAGTTAAAACCGAAGAGATTTCTTTACTGTCATTTGGGGTCGGCTGGTTAAAATGATTCCGAAAGCCAAAATCATAGTCTCGCTGATTTAATTTGACCGGAGATTAATAGTTCCTGAATTGGCTTTAATAAGCAGCTTTGGAGTGCTTTCTGATTTTTCTTTGAAATATCCTTTTACTATTGTGGTAATGTCTTTGTCGCCGAATGTTTCCGTGTCAACAATCTCAAAATTACTGCTGTAATCGAAATTTGCTTTGGTATTGGTAATTTCGAAATTAAAACTTGTTTCAGGTTCAAAGTAAATGTTTATATCCATCGATTTCGACTCGATGTTCATACTGTTGAAACCAGGAGCAACTTTGTCGATATCAATATCGCCGTATTCTGACCGTAAATTTATCTTGTCAGTAATGTCGTTAATTCTGAAGCTGGAAAAGCTACTTCTTACTTCTACATTATCAGCATGCCGAATTCTGAATCTGTCGCGTCGTGAATCGGCATCCAGATTTTGTATCTCTGCAAATTCAAATTCAGTAGATTTGCTGGTTATCCGAAGTGTTTCAGCATTTCGAATAAACAACTCACTGAAATTACAATCCAGACGGCCCTTTTTTATGGAGTTTAAACTGGCATTGGCAAAATTCAGGGTCATATTTAGTTGGCTTTCAAAATTGTGAGCCTTCAGGTTTCCGTTCGAAAGGTTAATGTCAGTTTCTCCTTTATAGTCGCCAATGTAAATATCGCCAAATTTGTTTTCTATTTTCAGGCGGTTCGATTCGGGCATCCAAACCAAATAATCAACCTGAATATTTCCGTCTGATTTTAAAAGTGTTTCTTTAAACCGGTTAAATTCTTTGCTGAGGCTGCTTTTGTTTTTCGCGACATCGGTTCGTACAATTAAGTAGTGGTCGCTATTGGTAATATCAAAATCAATACCTCGTATTGATTCTTCGAGTTTCGAGAGTTTTTTCTCCTCAACCCTTATTTTTATATTAAAAGTTACCGAATCTTTGTCCCATGTTTTTATTTCAATTTTGCCATATTTATTCAAAATCTCAATTTGAGTTTCCGGCAAAACTGCATAGGTTTTATAAATTTCTTTTGTGTCGGTAAACTGTGCAGTTGCTAATAGTGGCATTATAAACGCCGCCAAAATAAAATATCGTATCAGTCTTAATTTTTTCATTGTTTTCCCTTCTGCTAACAATTAATTTGCTCCAAAACGTTGTTGCAAAGTTTCAGTCTAAACCGGTTGTTTTCAATCATCGCCTCTATTACGCTCTTGTTCGAGATATTATCCTTTAAGTCGCTTTTTAGAACTTTGTACATTTCTTCCAGCTCTGTTAAGTCGGTTTCAACTTCGCCTTTCAGATCGGGAAAAGTGTAGTAGCATTTTTGTAATTCTTTTAGTTTCTGATCTACCTGGTGCGAATAAAAAGCTTCGGCTTCCAGTAATTCCATCATTTCAGGATCTTTTGTGTTGTCGGCTAAATTATTGGTTGAAAGCATTCCTGATTGCCACACCAAAACAGAGCTGACTGCCATCACTGCCACCACTGCCGCCACCCTGAGAAAATAATTTCGTATAGGCAGTACTTTGGGCTTTTCCGATTCAATCGATATCTTGTCCCACACACCTGGCGATGGTTCTCTGAAATCGAATTCATCGCGATTGGCTCTTACAAATTTTTCCAATGGGTCAGTTTGCATAACGTCCATTTTTTTGTTCTGTTAAAATCTCAACTATGCGTCGTTTTGCGCGCATAAACTGGCTTTTCGAAGTCGACTCGGTAATTCCCAAAATCTGTGAAATTTCAATATGGTCGTAACCTTCGAGTAAATACAGCGAAAATACCATCCGTCCACCCTCCGGGAGTTGCTCCATTGCTTTGGTAACATTGGCAACCGTAAATTCCGGTTGATTTTCCTGGCTTTCTACCGCCTGGTCATGATGGTAAATTTCTTCACAATATGTCAGTTCAACTTTTCTTTTATTTATCGCATTTATGCAGGTGTTTACCACAATACGTTTTAACCACGAGCCAAAATTCGATTCGTACCGGAACGAATTCAATTTCATAAAAGCCTGTGTAAAGGCTTCCTGCAGCATATCTTCCGCTTCTTCGTGGTTGTTCATCATACGATAACTTACGTTAAACATTGCTTTCGAGTACAATTGGTACAACTCAAACCTGGCCTTTTCGTTTCCGTTTTTACAGGCCTCAATAATCTTTTTATGTATGTGTTCTTTTTGTCCCAATTGTTCGACTTTCAATATTACTGACAGGAAAATGGTGAAGGGGTTGCAAAGTTTTATCTAAGATTTCCTTTTTATTTTTCTATGTCTTTCCCCAAAGAAAAGTTGACTCTGATTGTGTAATTTTTTCTCAAAAATAGTGAATTGCGAAATGTATTCCGATTTTTTTACATTTTTACATTTTTGAAAAGAATAAAATATTATATTTGCCACCGCAAAAACAAATGGTGGTTGTAGTTCAGTTGGTTAGAACGCCGGATTGTGGTTCCGGAGGTCGTGGGTTCAAATCCCATCATCCACCCAGTAAAAACCTTCCTTCGAAAGATGGGAGGTTTTTTGTTAGCTTTTTGAAGATGAAGCATAACATTTGCAGGCCTCGAAGTAATTCGGGGCTTTTTCATTAAAGGATCTCCTGTTTGTTTCGTTTCTGTTTTTTGTCTTCGCATCTCCTGATTTAGGGTACTACTCCTCTGTTAATTAATGAGTATCGCTAATTTTGTTGAACTGGCAGATATTTCAGATTCCTACTTGTTTTACCCAAATATCCACCTATTTTATTTAATACTCCACCTGTTTTATATCTTTGAAATCAATCTTTGCTTTAAGGAATTGAATCTACTGTTCGAAATGATGTATGGGCGATAACTTATTGCAAGCGACCGCAGTTTTTTTAAAAAAGGTCGTATTCAAATTTCAAACAAGGTATAGATTGCTCCGTTATTTTAAATAGATAAAATATCTTTATAATCAACCTATGAAATCTCAAAAATTAAGCGTACTTGAAAAAATTGGCTATGGATCAGGAGACGCAGCCGTAAATGTCGTTATCTCCTCCATGTTTCTTATTATAACATTTTTTTATACTGATATATTTGGTATTAAACCTAAAGATGTAGCTCTTTTATTTTTATTGGTGAGGTTTATCGATGCAATTACCGATCCGCTTATGGGGCTTTTAACTGATAAGGTAAAAACACGATGGGGGCGTTATCGGCATTATTTCCTTTTTCTGTCGGTACCTTTTGGGATTTCGGTTTTCCTTACCTTTACAACACCTGGTTTTGATTACGCCGGTAAATTGATTTATGCTTACATTACATACATTTTTGTAACCATCATGTTTACCTCTGTAACGATTCCTTACATTTCCCTTATTGGCGTGCTGACCAGCGACCCGAAGGAACGTCTTTCGGCAAACGGATACCGGCTTTTCTTTGCAAAAGTTGCAGCTTTTCTTGTTTCGATAGTTGTTCCAATTATGGCAGAAGCATTAGGTAAAGATGATATAGGCAAAGGCTACCAGCTGGCAATGGGAACAATGGCACTTCTGGGTACCTTGCTCTTTTTGTTTAGCTTCTTAACAACGCGGGAACGTGTAGAGCATATTGTAGATCAAACATCACTGTTTAAACAATTTAAAATACTTTTAAAAAACGGCCAGTGGACCCTTTTGTTTGGTGTTTGTTTTTTCGGAACAGTGGGCTATGTAATACGTAATTCTGTTGCCATCTTCTATGCCAAGTATTTCCTTGGTGGCGATGCCGGAGTACAATCTTCTTTTATGGCAACGGGTGTTGTGGCAGCGATTCTGGCTATGCCTGTTTCAACATATATTACAAAACGTTATTGTAAAGTGAAACTCTTCAAGTGGTCGCAACTTGCTGTGGGGGTGATTAGCATGATAATGCTTCTGGTAGTTAGACCGGGAAATATGCTTCTGGCATACCCGCTTTATTTTATACTTTCCTTTGTTGTTGATTTGCATGCGCCGGTATTTTGGTCTGCTATTGCGGAAGCAGTCGATTACGGACATGTAAAATCCGGACAACGCGTTTCTGGTTTGGCTTTTGGAGGTATTTCGTTTGCACAGAAAGCGGGTATGGGAGTAGCCGGTGCAGCTGTGGGGTATTTGCTCGACTTTTTTGGTTACATCCCAGATGGAACACAGAGTGAATTTGCTCTTATGGGAATTGCCCTGATGTTAACCGTTATTCCCGGCGTATTTCACACTATTATGGGAAGCATGATGTTTCGCTACAAGATTACGGATGAGTATTATAATAAATTAAAAACCAAAATATCATTATAGAATGGATACAACAGGAAAAAATACACCGCTGATTGAACAGCGAGCCGATCCGTTTATCTACAAACATACAGATGGTTATTATTATTTTACCGGATCAGTGCCTTCGTACAACTGCATAGAGTTAAGGAAATCTGAAACAATAAATGGATTAAAGAATGCAGAAACATTTAATGTATGGTATAAGCACGAAACGGGACCAATGAGCCAGCATATATGGGCGCCTGAAATTCATTATCTTGATGGGAAATGGTATGTCTATTTTGCAGGCAGTGAAGTTGACGATATTTGGAAATTGAGACCTTATGTGCTTGAATGTAAAGGGCAGGATCCATTAAAAGATGAATGGATTGAACTTGGACAAATGCAGGCAGCAGAAGGCGATGAGAAAACATTCATTGACTTTTCGCTGGATGGAACTGTCTTCGAAAATAAAGAGAAGAGATATTTTTGCTGGGCGGAAAAAACAGGAGGACAGTTTGCGGCTTCAAATCTTTATATAGCTGAAATGGAATCACCGGTTAAGCTAAAAACAGCCCAGTTTATGCTTACAACGCCCGATTATGACTGGGAACGAATTGGTTTCTGGGTGAATGAAGGACCAGCTGTAATAAAAAGCAGGGGTAAAATTTATATTACATTTTCAGCAAGCGCAACAGGTGCTTGTTATTGTATGGGTATGATGGAAGCCGATGAAGAATCTGATTTGCTGGATCGGAATTCATGGAAAAAATCAAGATATCCGGTACTGGAGACCGATTATGAAAAGAAAATATTTGGCCCGGGACATAACAGTTTTACGGTTGCAGAAGATGGAGTAACACCTTTAAGTGTATATCATGCCAGGGATTATGAAGAAATTGTTGGTGATCCTTTATACGACCCAAACCGACATGCACGAGTTATGGAAGTAAAATTTGATAAAGACGGAAAACCTGTTTTTAAATTTTAAATGATCGAAATCCTTTAGAATCAAAGAATATATATTGGTATAAAAACAAAAGCCTGCATAAATTTGCAGGCTTTTTTGGTTGACCCGCCAGGGCTCGAACCTGGACTCTTCTGGACCAAAACCAGACGTGTTGCCAATTACACCACGGGTCATTACCTTGTGTCTTTTTTCTAAAGACGGTGCAAAAGTATAAATTTTTTTTATTCTGCAAATACTGGAATAATTTTTTTTCAAATATTTCTAAAAATCATTTATTCATTTAACGATTTCAATATTCGTCATTCCTGACTAAAAGCTTATATTTGCCTCTGTTACAAAAAAACAATTATGCAACACACCAAATTAATTAACAATATTCTTGGCTGGACTGTATTTTTAATCGCTGCGCTAACTTACCTTTTAACAATGGAACCAACAGCAAGTTGGTGGGATTGTGGAGAGTTTATTACCAGTTGTTTTAAGTTAGAAGTTGGTCATCCACCTGGTGCACCAACTTTTATGATTTTGGGGCGGTTTTTTACCATGTTTGCACCCGATGAAACCAAAGCCGCTGTTATGGTAAATTCGATGTCGGCACTGGTAAGCGCAGGTACAATTATGCTACTTTACTGGAGTATTGTTCATTTGGCAAAGAAACTTTTTCCTTCTGAAAAACTTTCTCCGGGCGAACAGATTGCAGTATGGGGTAGTGGTTTGGTTGGTGCACTGGCATTTACATTTACCGATTCATTTTGGTTTTCGGCAGTTGAAGGTGAAGTTTATGCTATGTCGTCGTTTTTTACTGCCATTGTATTTTGGGCTATCCTAAAATGGGAAGATGTGGCAGAAGAGAAACATTCGGGGCGTTGGTTGGTGCTGATTGCCTATCTGGTAGGTTTATCAATCGGAGTTCACTTGCTGAATTTATTGGCAATTCCGGCAATTGGCTTGGTATATTATTTTAAAAAGTACGAATTCTCGTGGAAGGGATTTATTTATGCCATGGCAGCTTCCATGGCTATCTTACTTGGAATTCAGTATGGAATTATTCCGGGAGTACCACGCATAGCATTTGTTTTCGACCGTATTTTTGTGAATAGTTTCGGTTTGCCCTTTAACTCCGGAATTTTGTTTATGGGGGCATTGTTAATTGCTGCTGCAGTGTGGGTTATCCGTTATACTCGCCAAAGAAATATGGTAGTTTGGAATTATGCAGTTACCATGGTGGTTGTAATATTAATCGGATATTCGTCGTTTGCTTTGATTATAATTCGGGCATCGGCCAATCCTCCAATGAACCAAAATCATCCAGATAACGCATTTGCGCTGGTTCGTTACCTGAATCGTGAACAATACGGCGATCGTCCGTTGTTTTCAGGACCATATTACAATGCCCCGCGTATTCAAACAAAAGCGCCAAAGGAGCAATACAACAAGGTGGATGGAAGATATAAAATGACAGGTGAAATGCCGGGAGGTTCGATATATGAACCCAAAATGGAAACTGTTTTTCCTCGTATGTACAGCGATAATGCTAATCATGTACAAGCCTATAAAGACTGGGGGAAAGTAAAGGGAACACCCGTACGAATACGCGAACGTGGAGAAGTGAAAACCCTTATGAAACCAACGTTTGGCGAAAATCTACGGTTTTTTG
The DNA here is from genome assembly GCA_026671195.1 of Draconibacterium aestuarii. Classification (GTDB taxonomy): domain Bacteria; phylum Bacteroidota; class Bacteroidia; order Bacteroidales; family Prolixibacteraceae; genus Draconibacterium; species Draconibacterium aestuarii. Next base: position 95,860 of record JAPOHD010000015.1, read on the forward strand.
TTACCTACCAACTTGGCCACATGTATATGCGCTATTTTATGTGGAACTTTGTTGGCCGACAAAACGATTTACAAGGTCATGGTAGTTTCTCAAACGGGAATTGGGTAAGTGGAATTGATTTTATTGACAAAGGGAAAGTAGGCCCACGCGAAAATATGCCCGATTTTATGAAAAACGATCCAAGCAGGAATGTGTATTACTTTTTGCCCTTGTTGTATGGCTTAATCGGAATGTTTTATCAATACAACCAAGGGAAAAAGGGAAAAGAAACTTTTGCCGTAACCATGATGCTTTTTGTGCTTACCGGAATTGCTATCGTGGTTTACCTAAATCAAACGCCTTATCAACCGCGTGAGCGCGATTACGCATATGCCGGTTCGTTTTATGCGTTTGCCATTTGGATAGGATTGGCTGTTCCTGCCCTGTATTCTGTTGTCCAAAAGATTATAAAAGGAGCTCCGGGGGCAATTTTGGTCACAGTGTTGTCGATTGCAGTGGTTCCCGGAATTTTGGCCGCCGAAAACTGGGACGACCATGACCGCTCAGGAAAATACATGACCCGGGATTATGCCAAAAATTATCTTGAATCGTGCGCTCCCAATGCAATCTTATTTACGTATGGTGATAACGACACTTTCCCTCTTTGGTATGTGCAGGAAGTGGAAGGAGTGCGCCCCGATATTAAAATTATAAATATTAGTTATTTGGGAATGGATTGGTACATTTCGCAGCAAAAATTTAAAACCAACGATGCAGATCCGATTCCATTTACCTTCTCGAACGACAAATATTACATGGGGCGCATGGATGCGGTCCTTTTTCAGGACAGGATAAAAGGATCGGTGGAATTGAGCCAGGCCATGGAGTTTCTGGGAAGCGACGATGTACGTTCGAAAGTAAAAGTAACCAGTGGAGCCATGATGGATTTTCTCCCCTCGCGCGAATTTCATATAACGGTTGATAAACAAAAGGCACTGCAAAGTGGTACGGTTAAACCAGAAAATGCAGATTTAATTGTAGATAGAGTTTCCTTCAAAATCACCAAAAGTATGATTACCAAAAGTGAAATGGCCGTGTTAAACCTAATGGCGGCCAATAATTGGGAACGGCCAATTTATATCGATCACAGTTTAGTATATACCGGAAACATTCATTTCCTTGACTATCTTCAGTTCGAGGGTCTTGCTTATCGTTTTGTTCCTATCAGAACACCAAAACAAGGAATGCTGGCCGGCAGAATCGATACCGATATTCTTTACGACAATGTGATGAATAAATTTGTTTGGGGAAATGTGAATAGCCTTGATATTCACATGGATGAATACAATCGCAAACAAATTAGCATTATGCAGGCACGGTACATGTTTGCGCGTTTGGCAGAGGCATTAATTAATGAAAGTGCGGCAGAAAACGACGAGAGTAAAAAACAAAAGGCCATTGAGGTGTTGGATAAAATGTTTGAGGTGTTTCCGGATGAGATAATACCATTAAGTTACGATTCGTTTCAGGCAGTGGAGCAATACTACAGAGCTGGAGCTACCGAAAAGGCAAGCAACATTATTCGGATAATGGCAAACAATAGTTTTGATTTGCTGGATTATTATACCTCGTTACCCGAAGAATTTGCAATTGTGAATGAAAACGAGCAAAACAGGGAAATGTCGCATTTGCGAAATCTGGTGATTATTACAAGGAACTATAAACAGGAAGAACTAAATAACGAATTGGATGAAAAACTGCAGGCTTTGATTCAAAAACTTTCAAATGAAAGGGGTTCTTAGCGAATGTGTTTTTGCTGAATTTGTTCACTCAGTTTTTGGGTTAATTTTCTTCCACGCGAGCGAATTCCGGCACTGGGGTGCTGTTCCATTTCGTTTTTAATAATTTCAAGTACTTCAGGCTTAAAATCAGGTTCGGTTTCTGAAATATTATACAGTATTTGCATGGCATGTACACGAACAGCAACAGCTTCTTTACCCGATGTAAAAGTCTCAATACAGTAATCAAAAAGAAAACTCATGTAGGTTTCTTCGATCTTGTTCATGCTGATTAATTTTAACCAATGGCGCTTTTTGCTCGCATTATTTTCTGTTTCTAACTTTTTAATAATAGCGTGTAAATAAGGTTGCAGACACTCCGGATAATCGTCATGAATTTTATCGGCCAGATAGGCAGCACGCCAGCTTCGCTGTTCGGGATGAGAAAGGGCAATATTCATTAGAACATCAAAGTCTTTAGGATTTTGACTGAGTTGCCGGGCAATAATTTCAATATTTTCCCACGAATCCAAAAGTTCGGAAAGTTCTTTATCATTCATCGTCTGTTTGTTTGAAACAAAGATAAAACAATCGTAAAATTGAAGTGGAACTTTTTTATTTTTAGAGCATGATACAAGTAGCCTGTGCATTAATTATTCATGATGGAAAAGTATTGCTTGCTCAAAACGGAAGTAATTCAGATCATCATTTACAGTGGGAATTTCCGGGAGGTAAAATAAAGCCAGATGAGACAGAAGAACAATGTATTCGACGAGAAATAAGGGAAGAGCTTGAGCTGGAAATTGAAATTGTTGATTCGTTGAAGGCAGTAGTTCACGATTATAACATAAAAAAGATTCGCTTGATTCCTTTTATTTGTAAGTTGAACGGGGGGAACTTAAAACTCAATGATCATATTAACGCAGAATGGGTAGAATTGAACGACTTGTTTGAATACGATCTTTCAGAAGCAGATAAAAAACTGATTGAAATTCACCGAAACCAGAAAATTCTAAAGAAATATATTTGGAAATAAATGCACAAGTCCGGACAAAACTCCGGCCCAGCCCATAATCGACAAAATCATATACAGAACTATGTGTTTTTGATGGGAGTAGTATTTGCTGGCTAAAAAAGCACCCAGCGGGATGGTTAAAAGCACCGGTGTGGCAATTATTATTCCCCATAGTCCGTATGATTGTTTAAAATGTACAATCCGGCGACTTCTTTTTGAGAAGATTCTTTTTACTTTCGAATTCTTCTTTTTTTTTCGGAAAAGTGAATTGAATCTGTTTTTAAAACCTGAAGGAATGGCTTTACACAAGCGAGGCCAAATACATTTAATTTCAAAAATTACGCCTTTGCTCAGGTAGAAAAAAAACAGAAATCCACCTATGCCTCCAGCTAAAACGGCAAGAATAGCGTACTTGTATTCCATTCCAATCATCATGGCATAAGGCAAAGTAACAATGTATTTTACCGAAGCCAACAAAACGATATGTGCTATTTTTACAATCACAATTTACCCACTACCAAACTTATCATGAAACGAATTAGTGCCATAAATTGTTTCAGCTATACTCTTGTTTATAGTTTCTTAACGATTGCCAAATGTTTCATGAAAGACCTTATATTTATATCGTTAAAAAGGACCAATTATGCTTGAAAAGATTCCAATTTATGAATTACCATTCAAGGGGAACGAAAAACTTGAATTTAAAATATATCGGGTAAAAGGTGTTGAGATTCAACGAAAAGACTACCCTCATAAAACAGAGTTGCCTCATAAACACAACTATTTTGAGGTTTGTTTTTTTACCGGAGGAAGTGGCAAACACGAAATTGATTTTAAAACGCATAAAATTAAGGCGCCTTCTATTCATTTTTTGCGCCCCGGGCAAGTGCATGTTATTTACCGCGAAAAGGAATATCGGGGCTATTTACTGGTATTTTCTGAAGAGTTTTTTAACCTTAATTTTCAAAATCTGGAAGTAATCCCTGGGTATCCATTAATCACTCAGCTTGAAAACGGGCCTATATTAAATTTGGGACAGGTACAATACGACGAATTTAACCAGCTTATTCAGAGTGTTATAACTGAACTTAAGAGCCGCGATGACGATTCGGATGAGATAATTGTCTCGTTCCTTAAAATTTTCTTTTTAAAACTCAGGCAGAACTTCTCGAAACTGGTGACTACAAAAAACGAAACAACATCGTCAATGAGGGCTTTGGTATATCGTTTTAACCAACTGGTGGAGGAGAATTACAGCCAAATTCATCATGTAAAAGAATATGCCGAAGTGTTGGGCGAATCACCTATTAATCTGAATCGGGCCATAAAATCGGTAACCGAAAAAACGGCCAGCGAAATTATAATCGACCGTTTAATGCTTGAAGCCAAACGATTATTGATCTATTCTAATTTAAGCAACAAAGAGGTGGCCTATAAATTAAACTACGAAGACCCCTCGTATTTTACTCGTATTTTTAGGAAAAAGACCGGCTTAACACCCAGTGCATTTCGAACCCAAATGAGTGAACAATATCGTTAACTCACTACATTTATTGGTTTCCCGTTAATAAATGCTTCCAGGTTATCTCCGGCAATTTGCATTAAACGTTGGCGGGCTTCAAGGGTTGCCCAAGCAATATGTGGTGTTATGTAGCAGTTTTTAGCTTTTGGCAGCGGATTATTTTCTGTGGCAGGTTCAACCGATAAAACATCGAGACCAGCACCTGCAATCCTGCCTGCGTTTAATGCATCGGCCAAATCCTGTTCGTTAATTAACGGGCCACGTCCGGTGTTGATTAAAAAGGCTGAGGTTTTCATTTTCCCAATGGTTTCTGTATTTATGAATCCCTGGTTCGACTCGTTTAAAGGACAGTTGATACTGATAAAGTCACTTTCTGCCAGAAGTGTATTCAAATCAACCTGTGTGGCATCTAAATCCGTATTTTTTTTGCTTCGGTTATTGAAAATGATTTTCATACCAAATGCAAATCCGATTTTAGCAACTGCCTGACCAATTTGTCCAAATCCAATAATACCCATTGTTTTGCCGGCAAGTTCGGTTTGTGGTGTAAGCCAATAGGCAAAATCGATGCTTTTGGCCCACTTGCCAGAAGCAACCGACACGGCATGTTCCGAAATATTTTGTGCAAAATGAAGTATGTGTGAGAATACCATTTGCGCTACTGAAGATGTGCTGTAGGCCGGAATATTACAAACTGTTATTCCTCCTTTTTGGGCAGCTTCAGTATCAACTACATTATAGCCGGTGGCAAGTACCCCGATAAATTTTAGTTTTGGTAGTTGCTCAATAATTTCTTTGTTCAGAACTACTTTATTGGTAAATACAGCCTCCGCGTCAAGTGCCCGCTCCAAAGTAAGTGCGGGTTGTGTGCGATCGAAAACAGTACATGCACCAAAATTTTCAATTCTGTTCCAGGTTAAATCTCCAGGATTTAAAGTATAGCCATCAAGTACAACAATCTTCATTTTATATGGATTTTGCATTTAGAAATTTCAAAAATAGTCAAATAGAATAATCAAATAGAATAATTTTTAACTGATAATTATAGTATTCTGATTAATCCCTACATGGTCAGTAGCGAGAGGGCAAGCGTGTAATCTTTTGAACGTTAGTCAAAATTTAATGTTACTCAGCAGTTAATAAGTTAAGGCGTAGTGCTTGATTTTTCAAATCCTTGTATTAACTTGCGAAGTAGAAGTATTTGAAGAGGGAGTTGCTGTTAAACCCAATTATAGATAAACCCAATGACTAAATTAAAAATCCTTGTTGCAGAGGATGATGCAATAAACAGAAAGTTGTTTTCATACATTTTAAAAGATATTTCCAGAGATTTACTCATGGCGTCGAATGGTGTTGAAGCAATAAACATCTACAAAGAGCATAAGGATATTGATTTGATATTGATGGATATCAGAATGCCGGAAATGGATGGTTATGAAGCCACACATCGTATCCGGCAGATGAATAAGGATATTAAAATTCTTGCTTTGTCGGCCTTTTCGTTGTCAAGCGAAGGAGGTAAAGCTGTTCGAAACGGATTTGATGATTATGTGGCAAAACCGGTCTTCAAAGATGTTTTGATGAAGACCATCGCAAAGTATTTTGAAATTTAATGAATCGGAAATAACGGTTCCTGTTTTCTTCGAAAGATCTCAAGAAAGAACCCTTTAATTCAACAACTCTTGAAAATAGCTCCTGTCTTTTATTCAATTTGAAGAACAGCTATATTTTTGATTTGAAATAATATAAAGTAAAAAACTTCCATTATTTAGAATAGAAGTTTTTTGGGTGCATTTTACGGTTCGTTATCAATGATTTTCAACTATGTTTGACTTTCCCGTTTTTTAGAAAAGAAACCCGATTTTCGGAATTTATTATAGCTCTCTTTTACTGAGTTCACTTCATCTTTAATAAACTTTTCGATATTCTTTACCGTGACTTCTTCTCCTCTCATTTCAAGGCGTTGCGATGTGTTAACTGCTTTCGGAACAGCTATCCACAGAATTATATATGCCAGCAATGCTCCTCCTGAAGTAACAAAGAACAACAGCACAACTATGAGTCGTAAAATAGCAATGTCCATGTTAAAGTATGCTGCTAATCCACTGCAAACGCCACCTAAAACACTTTGTTCCGGATCGCGATACAGTCTTCTTTTGCGTTTTGTTTGTTCTTGAGCAGGTGCTTCACTATCTTCATCAGTATAATCTTCGAAAGTACCCATTGTTTCAATCACTTTGTTTACCCACTCCAGCGTAACTACGTTTTTTTCATTTGTCGATCGTTCTATAAATAACTCTGCAATTCGGGCCTCAATATCAGCTGTAATCTCTTTTCCTTCTTCGCTGTTCCCAAAATGCTGTTTTAATTTCATCATGTATTTCTGTAGTACTTCGTAAGCATCTTCTTCAATGTGAAATACACTGCCGCTAATGTTTATGGTGAATGTTTTTTTCATCGTATTGTTCTTTATAATTTATAATTGTCTATTTAGGCCCGGTTTGTTTTTACTTTCTCGACTGCATCTACCAGATCGCTCCACGAAATTTCAAGTTCTTTCAGAAATTTTCTGCCGGCATCGGTCAGCTCATAATATTTACGAGGTGGTCCCTGATTCGATTCTTCCCAACGATAGGTCAGTAACCCGGCATTTTTCAGTCGTGTTAACAGTGGATAAAGCGTTCCTTCAACCACAATCATCTTTGCTTTTTTTAATCCTTCAATTATATTAATTGCATAGAGTGGCTTTTCGCTTAGAACGATTAGGATACAATACTCGAGAACTCCTTTCCTCATTTGTGCTTTTGCGTTTTCTATTTTCATTTCAACTGATTTTAAAGTTTTTCTGTCATTCTCGTTTCATCCCCGGAACAGTGTTGCTTAAACATTCCAAACTTTATCCGAAATCATCCAGCTTTCTAATTTCAAGGGTTGTTCATCTTCTCCGGTTGCATTAAATAAATTCTCATTTAGCATCCAGTCTTCAATCTCCAGTTCACTTTCCGTTTCCTCAAGAAACATCTCAGTTGCGTAATTAAAATAACTTTCATTGGTCATCCAGTTTTCCAATACCATTGGGCTTTCACTTTCAACTTCAAAAGAAATGAATGTTCCGAAGCTATCTTCATTCATCATCCAGTTTTCTATTTCCAAAGTCTCTTCATTTTCTTCGGCATAGTACGAAGTTAGATCTGCATGGCTCGAAACAGTTGCAGGTTTAGCTTTTGTTTCATTCATTGCAATTGCGATGTCTTTAAAACCGTTATTTTCGTAAACCGATTTCCAAAAATCCTGAGCATTTACAGTTGTACTTAATATTACAACACTAAATATAACTGCCATTGATTTTAAAATTGTTTGCTGAACATTGTTTTTTGTTTTCATGACTTATCCTCCTGTTTTGTTTTTGTTTTATTGAAATTGTTTTGTCTTGTTTTCGCTATTAAGACGTTGTTTTTTTTGATTCGTTACACTTTATATAGAACTTTATTTAAACTGCTACTGTATTTTAGATAGTAAAATGTAAAGCAAATATATGGATAAAAAATGGTACCATGCAAAACATAGTAGATGTTTTTTTGAATTATTTTTTATTGAAATGACGTAAAAGGCAGAATAACAGAGCTTTGTGTGTTTTGCTTGATTTTGGAATAAATTGTTTTAATAGACGAAATAATTGAGGTTTGATTCATTTTAGTATTGAATTTTGTTTTCAAAAAAAATGCAAAAAATGAGTAATACAGGTGAAAAAATATTTTTCAGAGGCAATTTGGATGACGATTGAATTAAAAATCAGAGGTGAGAAATTGCATACTTTTTTTACTTTTACCCCATGCAAACAACAGCCATAATTTTAGCCGGAGGTAAAAGCAAACGAATGGGAACCGACAAAGCTTTGTTAAAAGTCGGCGGGACAGCATTGCTCGAAAAGTCGGTTGCACTTTGCAAAACTGTATGCAACCATATTATAATCAGTTCGAACAACACGGAACATGATAAATACGGATATCCGCTGGTTGCCGATGAAATTGAAAATTGCGGCCCGATGGGAGGTATTTATTCATCGCTGAAGAAATCAGAAACAGAATGGAATTTTATAATCAGCGTTGATTCCGCTTATGTAGAACCGGAGTTTGTATCATTTTTGTTTTCACAAGCCGGCGATTTTGATGCCATCGTACCTTTTTCTTCAAACGGAAGAGAACCTTTAATTGCTTTGTACAATAAGCAGAGTTTGCCTGTAATTGAAGAAAACTTGAATACAGGTAATTTTCGCGTAAATAACCTTTTGAATGCAATAAATACAAAATGGATTGATGCTGAAAGCTGGATAGAAAAGTATCCGAAGTTATTTTATAACCTAAACCGGCCGGAGGATTTGTAATTCCTGATAATTGCGACTGTGACCGAAAACTAACTTCTATCCAAAATCCGAAATATTTTGCAGCCTTTTTTTATCCGATATCAAAATGTCTTTCCCAAAAATTTTAATGATTTTGTCTTTTCTGAATTCTGAGAGTGTTCGAATTACATTTTCCGTAGTCATACCGATGTACTCGGCAATTTCGCGGCGCGAGATAGGAAGTTCAAACTCGTCGTTCTTATAAATATAGTCTGAAAAATACAGCAAAACATGTGCGATTCTGCCTTTTAAATGTTTGCGTTTTATAGCCAGGTTGTCCAGAAGAATTTTATCAGTGGCTTCGCTGATGCGCGCCATTAAATCCATGGCAAACAATGCGTTTTCCTGTGCATGATTTTTTACAACATCCAGGTCGAGTATGCACACGGTAGTATCTTCAATAGCGGTAACCGAGTATTTATAAGTCTTTGATGAAAAAACGGAGAGAAGACTGACAAAATCAAAAGGTTTTGAAAAGCTTATTATTTGATCTTTTCCATCAGTGCCTGTTTTTGATAGTTTAACCAATCCTTCTTTCATGTATATAAATTCCCTGATTGGTTCGCCTTCGGTTGTAATAATTTCTCCTTTCGAATATTGCTTTTCTACTTTAATGTCGCAAATATTACTCATTTCACTTGCATCAACATGCGAGAAGAAAAGGCTTTTTAACTGACATTTTTCGCAACTGCAATTCGTTTTTCCCATATTGTTGTTTATCGTCTTACTAAGATTCTGCAATGTACCAAATTCTTATGATATTTATTATACGCTGTTAATTATCATAACGCGCTCAAAATCATCAATGTTCAGGTTCACTAAATTTAAATGCATTTAAATCAATAGAACTAAACGAATATGAAGAAACTTGTAATACTGGGTGCCGGTACAGCCGGAACCATGATGGCGAACAAACTCAGAGGAGCTTTAGACAGGGAAGAGTGGAGCATTACAATTGTCGACCAGTTTAAAACACATTATTACCAACCCGGATTTTTGTTTATCCCCTTTGGTATTTATAACAGTCATGATGTGATTAAACCAAAATCCGATTTTATCCCGACGGGTGTGAATATGATTTATTCGGCAATCGACAGGGTGGAAGCCGAATCGAATAAAGTGCATCTGGAAGGTGGAAAGATTTTGAACTACGATTACCTGATTATTGCCACCGGAACAAAAACATTTCCTGACGAAACGCCCGGATTACAAGATAAACTCTGGCACAAAGAGATTTTCGACTTTTATACCATTGAAGGAGCCTGTGCCTTGCAGCGGTTTTTCAAAGGCTGGGAAGGTGGTAAATTGGTAATGGCCATTACCGAACTGCCGTATAAATGCCCGGTAGCTCCGCTTGAGTTTGTGTTTTTGGCAGACGCTTATTTTACTCAAATTGGCATCCGCGACAAAGTGGATATAAGTTATGTGACGCCAATGCCAGGTGCTTTTACAAAACCTGTGGCTACAAAAATGCTGTCGGAGTTGCTGGCAGAAAAAAATATTACGGTCATCCCCGATTTTTATATCGAACGTGTGGATAATGATTCGAAGAAATTGATTTCTTACGACGAAAGGGAAGTTGAATTTGATGTGCTTACAGTGGTGCCTGTTAATATGGGCGACGAAATGATTGAGCGCAGCGGTTTGGGCGACGACATGAATTTTGTTCCAACCGATAAAGAAACTTTACAATCGAAAAAGCACGAAAATATTTTTGTGTTGGGCGATGCTTCAAATATTCCTACTTCGAAAGCCGGATCGGTGGCGCACTTTGCTGCTGAAATTCTTTTCGAAAACTTAATGAGTGCGATAGAAGGACGCCCCTTGCATGCTAAATTCGATGGACATGCAAATTGTTACATCGAAACCGGATTTGGCAAAGGAGCACTTATCGATTTTAATTACGACACCGAACCGCTTCCCGGAACTTTCCCGCTACCGGGCCTTGGTCCGTTTGGCTTACTCGAGAATACAAAAATCAATCATTACGGAAAGGTAATGTTTCGCTGGATTTACTGGCACATTCTTTTAAAAGGAAAGGAATTGCCGGTTGAACCGCTGATGACAATGGCCGGGAAAAAGAAGGTGAATTAATTGAAAGGAACCTGAAATGGAAGAAAAAGTATTGCAAGCGCAAATAACGGAATTAAATCAAAAAGTTGATTTATTGCTGGAATATGTAAATCAGCAGCGGTTAAAAACCAATGAGCTGGAAGACCTTCTGGCCGACGTGTCGATTGTTGGAAAAGATATGTACGACACGGCGGTGGAAGAGCTGGATAACCGGATGGTGCATCTCGATTTGGATGATGTGAAAGGACTTATGCTTCGCGTTCTGAGGAATATTGATAACATGAATAAGTTTCTGGAACTCTTCGAAAGTATGAACGATTTTATAAAGGATGCATCGCCAATATTTAATGAGGTAGTGATTGATTTCAGCAAAAAATTGCACGAGTTTGACCAAAAAGGATACTTCGAATTTTTTGCCGAAACAGGAAAAATATTCGATAATATAATTGCACACTATAAGCCGGAAGACGTTCGAGAACTGGCAGATAATGTGGTAACCATAATGGAAACGGTTCGTTCGGCAACACAGCCGGAAATGATGGCAGCACTTCACAACGGAATGAAAGTATACGGCAGCATGGAAGTCGACAATATTCCTGAATACTCAATCTTTAAAGTGTTGCGCGAAATGAACCAACCCGAGATGAAAAGGGCTTTGGGATTCTTTGTAACCTTTATGAAGAACATGGCATCAGAAACAAATACAAATCAATAAAACAATTTAAAATTAAAATTATGGCTGAAAAAACGTTAGCAGGAAAAACAGTTGAAGTAAACGACGAGGGGTATTTATTAAACCGGGATGACTGGGATAAGGATTTGGCTGCTGAAATGGCAAAAGAGGATGGTATTGAATTGACCGATAAACACTACGAAGTACTTGAATACCTGAGAGAAAAAGAGGCTGCAGGCGAGTCGTTAACGATCCGTAAAGTTGGGAAGTCGGGGATTACCGATATTAAAGGATTGTACCAGCTTTTTCCCGGTGGCCCGTTAAAGTTGTCATCCAAATATGCAGGCATTGCGAAACCCGCAAGTTGTGTTTAATAACTAAAACCTAAAATTATGACTGAAGCAAAAGAAAGGCCTTTAAAAAAGGTAATGATAATTGTGGCTAAAGCCAGTATAGAGGATGTTTACGCAGGTTTAATTATGGCGAATGGTGCGGTAATGGAAGGAATAGAAGCAAAACTCTTTTTTACCTTTTTCGGGCTCGATGCAATTACTAAAAAGCAAATGAATAAGTTACACACCGGTGTGGTTGGAAACCCGGGAATGCGAATGCCGGGAGGTTTACCATTCCCAACTCTGTTAGGAGTTATTCCCGGAGTTGAAGCAGGTGTGTCGGCAATGATGAAAAAACAAATGGATGCTTTGGATGTGCCGCCGGTTGATGAATTTCTGGATATGATTACAGCAGGAGGGGGAGAAATATATGCCTGTAAAATGGCGGCTGATATGTTTAAACTTACCAAGGATGATTTAAGCGACCATGTAAAAGCGATTATTACTGTTGGCGATTTGTATGCCATGTCGGGAGGCGATGGTACACAAATTATTTTTACCTGACAGTATTTTGGAGTTAGGAGGATGCGTCATCGTCCGTCGTCTGACGGATGGTGGCGTTTTTTTTTTGTCCATGTCAGAATTTGTATGGCGATATTTTGAGTTATTCCCATTCAGGTAAAACACATTTACTACTCCGGTTTCCCAGTTGCTTCTCAAAATCGTCAAGGCCCGATAACATTACTTTGGAATCCTCTTCGTGGCAGGTTAAGCAAGCACCTGTAGTAAGTATTGCTTTTTGTTGTTCAATGGTAAACGGAAAAACATCGCTTCGGGTTGAAACGGCTCCGCTACGGTTTTGGAGAAATCCTGTCCAGGCATCGGCCGGCAGATTATCGTGTTTGTCATTTTCGTAGAAGGCATCGAATTCCCACTTCCCTTTATCTTCATCGATAGTGTAAGTTAGTTCGCCTTCACCAAAACCAAGCGCCACCGGATCGTTGTGGCAGCTTTTGCAACTTCTGCCTTTCGACGAAGTTGTGTGTGGTGCACTGGGTGCATACAAGCGGTGAAAGATAGCCGGGTCATTCTCGTTCCCGGTATAGGATTGTTTATCGATGGTAAGAATCATTCCCGGAACAACAGGTATTATCTCGTCTTTGTCATCCGATTTTCGTACGCCGAGCGTTGGAGGTTTTGCCAGATACTCTCCAATTAATTCTACCCAGCCTCCTTTTTGTTCTTCATTTTTGATCATGTTGTAGCTGGGCTCTTCCGAATCGTATAAATTATGACAGCCAATACAAGTGGGCGCCCAGGCGGTGTGGCAACTCGAACAGGAAAGGTTGGAGTGCGCATTGTTGCGAACGCAAATGCTTGCCGGTGCGGTAAGCGCTATTTTTTCGCCTGTATTCTTTTTCAGAAAATAGATGGAATCACTTTCAACAGAAGTATTAATTAGTGCGCGTTTGTGTTTTTGAGTAACCAGAAACTCCCTGCCGGCAACATTGTTAAAACGTAGCGCTGCAATTAAGGCCGATTCATTATCCAGGTTTTCGGCTGAAATTGTATTTGGTTTTTCATAAACATGACAGTCGGCACACGAAACATCCTGCTGATTTTCCTGGTGGGCGTAAAGATTTCCATCTCCCATAACTTCGTATGAATGATGGCAATCCACACATTCCAGTCCAAGCTGATGATGTACATCCTCCTGTTTTTTTGTGAAAACACGAAATCCCTCCACCAGACGATAATTGCTGCTATCAGGCATTTCTTCCTTTTCAAGTGTAGTTTCGTGCCAGCCTTCGTAATTGGTTGAGATACGACCTGATCGGCTGTGGCATCCAAAACAATGGTTGTTTGATATCTGGAGGTCTATCGATGGATGAGCTTTTACTTTTGCATTATGACTAAATGCCAGTGCTTTTTCGGCTTCCGGGCTGTAATTTAAATGACAGGCCAGACAACCTCCTCCGCGGCTCGATTCGTTGACGGGGCCAAATTCTGTTTTTGGATTTCCAAGATGACAACGCACGCACAAATTTCGAAGGTGCTCGTCGGCCGGCGTGTTTCCAAGTTGGTGTACATTGGTTAAAATATCAGGATTGTCCTGTTCATTAAAAACAAAACGGTCAACACTGATCATTCCGCTTAACGTCGACATCAAACCTGTGGGTACACGTTCAACAATCTCCGGATGACATTCTGTGGTTCCGCAACTTTGAGGTGCCGTTGCCAGGTTTCCCGGGATTAAAACCATATTTCGGTGCGACTCGTTTTTGTGGGTTGTAAACGGATTTCCACCGTGACAGGAGGCACATCCAATGGCATCGGGATCATGCGAAGTGCTAAATCCTGTGGTTCCGGTGTGGCAGGCCAGGCAGCTTTCTTTTCGCCCTTGAATTATTGCGGCGTTGGTAGCTTCAGCTATTTCAAACTCGGGATTTAAGTTAACCCGTGTAGTTTTAAAATTATGAAGTACGCTATACGTATAACCCGGTTGGCCCGGATAAGTCCATGCCCAGCGTTCTCCTCTAAAAAACAATCCGATTATTGTCAGAATTAAATAGAATCCGGTAAAAACCAACAATCCACGTTTGGTGATAAATGAAATTCTTTTTTTCGCCGAGTTTACCAGGTAGATGAGGACGATTAGAATAAGGAACAGGAGTAACGACCACTCGGGATGTTTTAACCAGTGTAGAATTTCCTGGAAGCCCACAAAATACCACGGGCCTTTTACGGTTGGATTCAGATTGTCGTGTAACGGAGCGCTAAATAAAAAGCTAACGATAAAAGTTGCTGCAAACGAAACAATAAAATCAAGGTATCGGGGCCAGATTATTTTACTGTGTTCAACAATTATAATACCCATAAAAACAGTAAATGTAGCGATGTGATGTACATATATTAATTGGTAACTGTCTGATGCGCCGATTAGCGAAAAGGCCAGTGCTTTTCCAATCAGCGGAACACGTTCTGCCAGCGTTTCTAAAATCTGTCGGGCTTGTTCACTGTCAGAGTCTCCCTTCAGCAGAAACCCCGTAATCATTGCCAGAAAAATGATCAGCACACCGATACTCAATCGGAAAGCAATTCCTTTTTTGAGTCCGATTCTTTTTTTGTAATGAAAATGATCGTACAAATGAATAAGGCTCAGAATCAGGAAAAACTGCGAACTCCAGTAATGTAAATTCCGAATTAATGATGCCCACGGATTACTGATCATCATGGTGCTGACACTTAAATAGGGATCCTCAACATCGAAAGGGATGGCCAGAAAAATACCGGAAACAATCACCAGCCAGAACAAGGCAATCGCATAGGTTCCAAAAGTGGTTTTTCCCTTTCTTTTTCTGTTTTTAACTCCCGATTTCAATGTTTTGTCCATTCTCCGTAATTTTCGATGGAATAATTTCAAGGTTTTTATAGGCCGGCCCCTTTAGTATTTTCCCGGTTAAATCATACTCCGATCCGTGACAAGGGCACACCAGTTTTCCGTTTTCCGCATTGTTTATAGTGCAGCCCAAATGTGAACATTTTGAGCTGAGTACAGTGGTTGTACCTTCATTATTCACAACAATGTAATTGTCGATAAATGAAACCGTTTTGTTTTTATTGAAAGGGAAAACGCTTTTTGATTGTTGGCTTGTGGCAAGGTGGTTTACTATGAGTTTGTTCCACAAAAACACAAAAATAGCGGCAATTCCTGCTGCGGCAATCTTTAAAAATGTTCTCCTTGTATTTGTTGCCATTTGTTAGTTTAAAAAAGCAAATGTAATAAATTGATGATAGCAAAGAAATCGAATCATTTTGAATTGTAGTAAGAAGCAGTAGTCGTTAGTTCATACAATTTTAAAAAACGTGTGTGTAGTATTTTTTAGAAAAAAAATATGAGGCCACTGTTATGTAACATAAGTTGCAATTAATAATGATTAAAATATATGCTAATTTTAAGAGACAATTATTCTTTAAAATAAAGGGAACTCAAGTTTTGTATTGAACATTGGATTTAAAATAATGGGTCAGTCAATTTTCTTATTTTTAACGGTTTCAAATTGGTTTTGTAACTTACAATTTACAGTTATACTTTCTATATTTGCCACCTGAATATCTAAATCTATAAATATTTAGATATGATAATTTTGTTGTGTGATGAAATTTAACCTTTCAGTATTTTGAGTACAAATCGAATTTGTAAAATAAATAAAGGTTAAGTCAAATATTTTATAATAATGAAGACAAGACGGGATTTTATCAAGATTTCAACTGTTGGAGTTGGTGCTGCAGCCATAAGTTATAAGGCTCTGGGATCAAAAGGTTTTGGGTTGTTTGAGTCGAAATTGGAGGGACCAGTGAGCGACGAAGACCTTACACCGTATCCAACCTACTGCGAAGTGTGTTTCTGGAAATGCGCCGCATGGGCCTATGTCGATAAAAAAGGTCGTATCCGTAAGGTTTTGGGAAATAAAAACGATCCGCATTGCAATGGCCGTTTGTGTCCGAGAGGTACTGGTGGTGTTGGAATGACGTATGACGAAGATCGTTTAAAAACTCCACTGATCAGAGAAACTCGTAACGACGGTACGCAATACTTTAGAGAAGCCTCATGGGATGAAGCACTTAATAAAGTGGCGGATAAAATGAAGGAGGTAAAAGAAAAACACGGACCGGAAGCTTTTGGTTTGTTTAATCACGGTACTCCCGGCGGACAATTTCATCATCTTTTACGTGCCTACGGTTCTGAGAGTAATGCTGAACCGGCTTTTGCCAATTGTCGCGGGCCACGTATGTCGGCTTATTTTTCCACTTTTGGTGCTTATGTTGGCTCACCGGAAAGTACGGATATACGCGATACAAAATGTTTGGTATTAATAGGATCGCACATTGGCGAAAATATGCACAATTCGCAGGTGCAGGAAATGTCGGAAGCGATCGACAATGGCGCTACAATTATTACGGTTGATCCGCGATTTTCAACTGCCGCTGCACATTCCAGTTTTTGGTTGCCGATAAAACCGGCTACCGATATTGCCCTGATAATGGCCTGGATTCATGTGCTGATATATGAAGAGCTTTTTGACAAAGATTTTGTTGAACGATATACTTTTGGTTTTGATCAGCTAAAAGAACACGTTAAAAATATGACTCCGGAATGGGCTTACGGAATTACAGATATTGAGCCCGAGCAAATACGGAGAACGGCCAAAGAAATGGCCGGAGCTGCACCTGCAGTTGTTATTCATCCCGGACGCCATTTGGTTTGGTACGGCGACGACACACAGCGTGCACGTGCAATGGCAATTTTATCGGCTTTACTTGGTGCCTGGGGTAAACGAGGCAGTTTGTATTTTGCCGAAGGAATTAAAATTCCGGAATATCCACAACCTCATTATCCGGAAACGAAATGGGGATGGAGAGATTGGAATGGCGATAAGTATCCGTTGGCAACAATGGGAATTACCACTGAATTGCTAAAGGCTTCAATTCCAAGATTAAATTACGAACATCAGGTAAAAGCCTGGTTGATTGCCGGAACAAACCTTCCGCTTGCAATGCCCGATAAACCACTGTTTAAGGAGGCGGCAGCAGCTGTTGAGTTTATTGCAGTGATGGATACTATGCCAATGGAAGTAACCGGTTACGCCGATGTTGTTTTTCCTGAAGCCACTTATTTGGAGCGTTACGATGTAATCAGATCGGCCGCGAACCGTGAACCAAACATTGCGTTACGCATGCCGGCAATCGAACCAAAATACGATTCAAAACCGGGGTGGTGGATTGCCAAACAATTGGGCGAACGTTTGGGCTTGCACGACTATTTTAATTACGATGATTATGCGGAAGTAATTGACTGGCAACTTAAAAAATTGGGAACTTCGCTGGAAGAGATGAAAAAAATCGGCGTTAAAAAATTCCCAAGGAAAAGTGGCCCGTTATACATGGGTGAAGGTGAGGATTTTGAATTCAATACAAATACGGGTAAAATCGAATTGTATTCTGTTGATTTTGCAGATCATGGATTTGATCCTATCCCAAAATATACAAAACACCCGGAACCGCCTGCCAATTTCTATCGATTAATATACGGACGTGCTCCAATGCATACTTTTAGCCGAACCATTAACAATCCAAACTTATCGGACTTAATGAGTGAGAACAGTGTTTGGGTAAATCCAAAAGTAGCCGATTTGTGGGGATTGAAAAAAGGACAGGAAGTATGGTTGAAAAACCAGGATGGAGCCATAACAACATTCCCGGTTAAAATTCGTGTAACGGAAAGAATCAGATGGGATTCGGTGTACATGGTTCATGGTTTTGGACATGCCAATAAAAAATTATCGCGGGCATTTGGTCGCGGTGCGGCTGATACCGAAATGATAACAAATGTGATGGTTGACCCGATAATGGGAGGAACCGGAATGAGAGGAAACTTTATAACGTTTTTAAAAGAAGACCCGGCTTTGAATAGAAAGGAGGCTAAAGCATGAGATATGCAATGGCAATAGACACAAAAAAATGTGTCGGATGTGGCGACTGTGTAGTTGCCTGCCAAACAGAGAATAATGTTCCGCACGGCTACTGCCGTGACTGGATTGTGGAGAGAGTAGATGGAACGTATCCAAGTCTGAGTCTGGAGTTTCGTTCTGAGCGTTGTAACCATTGCGACAATTCGCCTTGTGTGCGCTGCTGCCCAACAGGAGCAAGTCACATTGTTGATGGCGGAGTTGTTTTGGTAACGCCTCATAAATGTATCGGCTGCGGAGCCTGTATTGAGTCGTGCCCTTACGATGCACGTTATCCACATCCTGAAGGACACGTTGATAAATGTACTTTTTGTATTCATCGCGTTGAAAAAGGACAAAACCCTGCCTGCGTAGATGTTTGTCCAACAAACTGTTTGCATTTTGGCGATTTGGACGATCCAAACAGTGCAGTTTCATTGGCGTTGAAAGATCGCAAATGGAAAGTCCTGGCACCAGAAGCCGGTACAAAACCACAACTATATTTTCTTACCTAAAAATAAACTAGAACAAAATGAAAGAAGAATTATTTGTTAGTGGACGAAATATACCGAATATTGATCCATTCTTAAAAATCTGGCATTGGCAAATTCCCCTTTATTTATTCTTAGGAGGATTGGCAGCAGGCATTCTGTTTTTTGCCGGTTATTTTGTAGTTAGAGGTAAGGAAAAAGAAATGCAGACTGCCGTAAAGTGGGCGCCGTTATTGGCTCCAATTGCACTCGTACTTGGTTTGGGTGCTTTGTTCTGGGATTTAAAGCATAAACTCTATTTCTGGCAGTTGTATACAACCATTCGTTTGGAATCTCCAATGGGATGGGGGGCCTGGACTTTGATGATCATTACTCCTTTGTCGTTGATTTGGGTAGCCAGTTATATGAAAGAGATTTTTCCCTGGTGGGACTGGAAATTTAAATTACTGGATAAGTTTGAGGCATTTGTAATAAAATACCGTGTTCCGTTAGCGTGGGTAATGATGATTTATGCGATTATTCTCGGAGTATATACCGGAATTCTGCTTTCTGCATTTAATGCCCGCCCACTTTGGAACACATCCATACTTGGGCCTCTGTTCCTGGTTTCAGGATTTTCAACGGGGTTGGCGGCAACCATCTGGATGAGTAAAGACGCCGCAGAACGTAAAGTATTAAGCCAAATCGATTTGGTTTTTATTTTTGTTGAGATTTTCCTGATTATCCACTTATTTATGGGATTTTTGGCCGGATCAGAAACCAGTATCGAAGCTGCAAACCTGTTTTTAGGTGGTCCTTTTACCGTAAGTTTTTGGGTATTTGTAGTTTTATTGGGGCTTGTATTTCCTGCTGTTCTGGAAACTTTGGAAATTTGGGGTTTTCATGTTCCAAAATGGTTACCTGCAGTACTTATTTTGTTTGGCGGATTAATGTTCCGTTTTATTATGGTTGAAGCCGGACAGATAACCAGATATTTATATTAATTCCGTAAAATTCAATAAAATGAATATGAATAATACTATCATCGATCAGCCAAAATATATAAATCCATATCTGGGAGGTGTTTTGCTTGGTTTGCTGATTTTAGCAACAGTTTACATTACCGGACGCGGATTAGGGGCAAGTGGTTCCATTAAAAGCGCAGTAGTTACAACTTCAAATACAATTGCACCGGAAGCAACCAAAGCCAATTCTTATATGGGCAAATTTGTTAGCGACGATCATTCGCCGATGTATACCTGGTTAGTTTTCGAATCATTGGGTGTACTGCTTGGAGGTTTGTTATCGGGTATCATTTTTGGGAGAACCAAAAAATTCCGTACCGATCATGGTCCAAAAATCACCAGTAAAAGAAGGTGGATTTATGCCACAATTGGTGGAGCTCTTTTTGGTATTGGCAGTCAGTTTGGACGTGGTTGTACCAGTGGAGCCGCATTAAGTGGAACAGCCACTTTTGCATTGGGAGGAGTTATTGTAATGTTTGCCATTTTTGGTACTGGATACGTAATCTCCTATTTTTTCAGAAAAATGTGGATTTAGTTTTAAATATTAAAAAATTATAAGAATGGGACCTTTAATTCCTAACGGTATAATAGGTGGAGGCTGGGATTTTGTAATCGCTATTTTAATTGGAGTAGCCTTTGGATTTATTCTGGAAGCTTCCGGCTTTTCATCATCAAGAAATCTAGCAGGTGTTTTTTACGGATACAACTTTGTTGTTCTTCGTGTATTTTTTACTGCCTTAATTGTTGCAATGGTCGGCATAATATACTTCGATTTTCTGGGCTGGCTCGACTTATCAAAAATATTTATACTTCCAACTTTTCTAACTCCTATGATTGTAGGAGGTGTAATTATGGGATTTGGATTTATTATTGGAGGATATTGTCCGGGTACCAGTTTTACCGGAATTGCAATTGGTAAACTGGATGCTGTATTTTTTACAGTTGGTTTGTATCTTGGAATCTTTGCTTTCTCGCTGGCATATCCATTGTTTGAAGGATTTTTTACCAGTGGTGCATTGGGAAATGTAACGCTTACCGACGTAACCGGTATTCCGGCACATTGGTTTGCACTTGCCTTTACAGTAGTGGCTTTGGCAGCTTTCTGGGGTACAATGTTTATCGAAAAACGCGTGAGAAAGAATATGAAACAGTATAAATTTTAGTAAGATGAATAAAAACTATATTATACTTACGATACTCATGCTTGTTCTGGCTGTCGGAACCATCTTTTTGAACAGGGAAGAAGAACCTAAACAAATTGAGCCAAGCAAATTATTGCAGGAAATTATTCAGCCAACAAGATATGTTACTACCGATCAGGTTGCTAAAATGATTATAAAAGGAGACCCTGGTTTGATGTTGGTTGATGTTCGCAGCAATTCTGAATTTGAGGAATTTTCGCTTCCAAATTCAGTAAATATTCCGCTCGACAGTCTTTTAACCGGCGATAATCTTTCCTATTTTGGAATACCGGGAACACAGGTGGTTTTTATATCTGACGATGCAATTAAGGCAGACCAGTGCTGGGTGTTAACCAAACGATTGGGATTGAATAGCACCTATGTTATGCTGGGTGGCTTAAATAAATGGATGGAAACAATCATTGATCCGCAACAACCGTCTGATGACGAGCCTTACACCGTACACGAAACGTATTCATTTAGAAAAGGGGCTCAAATGTATTTTACAGGAGCCGAAGCAGAAGTTGGTGGATCGAAAGTAAAAGTAGAAGTTCGCAGAAAAGAGAAAACTACAGTGGCTGCCGGTGGCTGTTAATTCATAATCAATCAAAAAAATCAAACAATGCATATACATGAATTAAATCCATGGAGAACATTAATAGCACTCTCGGTGTTTGTGGTTCTCCTGATTGTGGGCTTTTTAACCATGAAGAAACCTTTGATGTCGTATCAGTTAAATATGACGCAAAGTGTAGAGGAACTTACAGAGTCGGAAGCATATTTTTTTCCATGGGAATTGGAAGGAGTAATCAACAAGGAAACAACAGATGTTGTTCTGTTCGATATTCGCAATAATTTTGTTTTTGGACAGGGGCACATTCCTGGAGCGGAAAATATTTCAGCCAATAATTTAAGTAGCGAAGAAAATATTGCACGCCTGGAAGAGCTTAAAAAGATGAACGTTACCGTGGTGCTTTATGGCGATGATGAGTTGCATGCAAATGGTCCCTGGATGTTATTTCGACAGGTCGGATATGATAATGTAAAGCTACTTTTGGGTGGTTACAAGTATTACTTTGAGCATAAAGAAGATTTGGCGGCAACGATTGATGATGACGGGTATTATATCGGTTTCCCAAGGCATAATTATGCTGAAATGGCGGCTCCTAAAGATGGATCAGCGGCTGGTACATCGAACGAAAGACAAGAGGTTCAGGTACAACGCAGAAAGAAGACGGTAGTGGCTGCCGGAGGTTGTTAACGTTTGTGAGTAAAAAATCTCAGATAATTTTTCTTTTAATTGAATAAAATAAAAAAATCCCGAAGATTTATTTCTTCGGGATTTTTTGTAGTTATTGGTTGAAGTGATTGATTATTATTCGAGACCAGACACTAAAAATACCAGTGGGGCATTCCAGTTAATTGCTGTTTCGTTGGTTGAATAACTACATTCAGTATCGGTGTATGATTTTGCCGGGAACAGGCTTCTTTCCACATTGTGTGCTGCACAGTCATCTAATACAACAGTATTCGGACCACCTGCCAAATAGCCAGGTACCGGTTCTTCAATCCCGTCGGCAGATGAAATTCGGTTGTGAATATGCATTGGTGTTTTATGTCCAAATGCGGTAACAAACGAATACCCGGTAGCATTTCTGCCTAAAATATAATCCAAATCGTTTTGTGCGGATGCAATGTATTTCTGGTCATTGGTTAAATGGTATGCAATTAATTTTAACATGCCATCGTTGGCAATATCCGAGTTACTTCCCCAGGCAAATTCGTTGGTGCTTATCAGGTATGGAGATTCTTTTTCAATGGCCAGCATATTGTCTGCATATCCAATAAAGTCTTTTTCAAAGTCTTCAAATTCGACTCGTTTGTCGGAAGTAAGCAGGGAAATAATCCCGAGCGTATTTACAACATTCCATTTCGGAGTTACCGGTTTTTCGTAATTTGCTACTATCTTTTCTTTGTAGCTGTTATCTCCTGTTAACAGGTACATTTCAGCAGCAGCCCAAAACCATTCATCCTTCAGCTGGTTGTCCCCATATCCACCTGTTGAAATATCTTTTGGCTGATTGTACAAAACATCCGGATTTTTTGTAGCCCACTGCCAGGCTTTCTCAGCACTTATTTTCATGTCATTGGCAAGGTTGGGCATATTGTATTGCTCAAAAGTGCGTGATGCATAGGCCATTGTTGCTGCAAAATCGAGTGTTGCCGATGTACTTTTTTGAACCACGTAACGTTGTTCGTTTGTTTGTGACGGAAGAACAAATCCAACAAAATATTTAGTGCTGAGTTTGTGATATAAACCGCCATCGTTGGGATCTTGCATACTTAACATCCACTTTAAATTAACCAGGCTTTCATTCAAAATATCGGGAAGATTGTTGCCCGATTCAGGAATATTTAAGTTTTGCAGTTCATGAAATGTTTTATTCATCCTTTCGCTTAATAAAAGCGTATAAGTTGAAATACCACTGTTAACAATGTATTTGCCAAAATCGCCGGCATCATACCAACCACCGGGCGAAGAAATGGATGTACATTCTGGCCTTTTTTTGTCAGCTGCTGAGGCATGAATCAATACGTTCGTATCCGGATGACCCGTCTTCCAGTTCCATTTTCCTCCGTACTGCTCGGTAATATCAACGCCACATCGGGCGTAATAATATGATTTCAGAACGGCATCGGCCAACCTGTTGAACGGATTTTCGTTGATTACAAAAGGGGAGGAAAACTCGGTACCATTAATGCAAATATGATATTCGCCGGATGAGGTGAAAGTAGAGAAGTCGGCCAAACGAACAGAGTCGCCTGAAAGCTCCCAATAGCTGAAATTGCCGGCAGGAGCCTCAAAAACTACTTTCCCTTTTTTATCTACTAATTCGAATACATCAACATCGGCTCTAATTAATGCTTTTTTTTCTGCATTTGTTTTATACCCCAGCTGGTTAATTAAAATGTTTTCAGAATACGATTCGTTTATTGTTCGTGTTGTGGGAGTACACCACGAAATAAGAATTACAAGGCTTACCAGCAAGTAAATGGGCAATTTGTTTCGAATTGGTTTCATTGGTTTAAATTTAAAGTTACTGTTTAATCGAAGTATAATTCAAAAGAAAAAATAATCTTAATGTTATAGGTAGCCGTTAAACGGGTTTAAGATTTCTTAATTTATTCTTGCCTGCTTTTAAGCAGGCAAGAATATAAACTTTGCAACATGTCAGGTTAAATCATTTCAACTTTAACTGTATAAGTACCTTCGGGCATTACTGGAATTAAATTGCCTTCAATGGGTTTATCGTCCAGCGTAATTTGTTTTACACCTTTACTTGAACCATTCGGGTTGATCACCTCAATTTTATAGGTGGCTCCCCTGAATTTGCGTGATACTTTGTACTCTTTCCAATCGTGCGGAATACACGGATCAACTTCTAATCCATTATAACTTGGCCGCACACCAAGAATGTACTGACTGATGGTGTAGAAATTCCAGGCTGCAGTTCCGGTTAACCACGAGTTTTTAGCTTCACCCGGTTTAAAGGCATCTTTACCTGCAATCATTTGTGAATAAACGTAAGGCTCGGTTTTGTGCAGTTCGCTTTTGTCTTCCAAATAAGCCGGACATATTTTTTTGAAATATTCCCAGGCGCGGTCTCCTCTTCCAATCACCGTTTCTCCAAGCATAATCCATGGATTGTTGTGGCAAAAAATTCCGGCGTTTTCTTTGTATCCTTCAGGGTAACTTGAAATCTCACCGTATTCGATATAGTATTTTGTAAAAGCAGGATTATTAAGTACAATTCCATGTTCGCAATCCAAACGTTCTTTTACCGAATCGAGTGCTTTTTCAACCATACCTTCTTCTTTCCCAATTCCGGCCATACTGCACCAGCCGTTCGATTCGATAAATATTTTACCTTCTTCGTTTTCGTTGCTTCCAATTTTATTCCCGAAGTAGTCATAGGCACGTAAAAACCAATCGCCGTCCCAACCGCTTGTCTTAACGGCTTCAACCATATTGTTCACATGTTTTTGGGCGCGTGCTGCTTCTTCTGTTTTTCCAAGAACAGTACACAATTCCACATAATCACGACCGTAAACAACAAACAAACCGGCAATCATTAACGATTCAGCTTTTGAGCCTTCCGATTTATTTTCAGTGGTTTGGAAAGATTCGTTTGGATCGTTCGAAAAACAATTCAGGTTTAAACAGTCGTTCCAGTCAGCTCTTCCAATTAAAGGAAGCCCGTGTGGACCTAAATTATTGATTACAAAATCAAATGAAATTGTAAGGTGATCGAATAGGGTTTTGGCAACACTCATGTCGTTGTCAAAGGGGACCATTTCATCTAAAATTGCGAAGTCGCCTGTTTCTTTGATATAACTGATGGTTCCTAAAACCAGCCACATCGGATCGTCGTTAAATCCACCTCCAATTTCGTTATTCCCTCGTTTGGTAAGTGGTTGGTATTGGTGGTAACAAGCTCCGTTGTGGAGCTGAGTAGATGCGATATCAATAATTCGCTCGCGTGCACGTTCCGGAATCTGATGTACGAAACCAATTAAATCCTGGTTTGAATCACGGAAACCCATTCCGCGGCCAATTCCACTTTCAAAGAATGAGGCCGAACGTGAAAAACAGAAGGTAATCATACATTGATACTGGTTCCAGATATTTACCATTCTGTCCAGCTTCTCATCTTCTGAATCAACATTATAAATTTGCAGCAGATCATCCCAGTACTGGTTTAATTCTGCAAAAGCAGCATCAACTTTTTTGCTCGTATCGAATTTCGAAATTAGCGCTTTGGCCTTTGTTTTATTGATTATACCTTTTGCTTCCCATTTCTGATCTTCTTCGTTTTCAATGTATCCCAGTACAAATACAAAGTCTTTTGATTCGCCGGGTTGAAGTTCAACCTGGATAGAATGCGATGCGATGGGTGACCAACCGTGAGCAACGCTCATTTCCGATTCACCATCCAACACAACTTTTGGTTCGTCGAAACCGTTGTACAAGCCCATAAACGATTCACGATCGGTATCGAAACCTGCAATTTCGGTATTTACCGAATAAAAAGCATAGTGGTTTCTACGCTCACGATATTCAGTTTTGTGATATAGTGTTGAACCATCGATTTCAACTTCTCCTGTAGAAAAATTACGTTGGAAATTTTCCATATCAGTGGCAGCATTCCACAATGCCCACTCCGTAAATGAGAATAGTTTTAGCTTTTTTACTTTGTCGCTGCTGTTTGTTAAAGTAAGTTTCTGTATTTCGGCATGTGTATTCTGAGGAACAAAAAATAGTACGTCAGCAGTAACTCCATTTTTTACACCTTTAATTTTAGTGTAATTCATACCATGGCGGCACTCGTAATCGTCGAGTTTGGTTTTGCAAGGTTTCCATCCCGGCGACCATATTGTATCTTCGTCCTTTATATAAAAATAGCGGCCACCCGAGTCCATGGGGACATTGTTGTATCTGTATCGTGTCAGCCTGCGAAATTTCGCGTCTTTGTAGAAAGAATAACCCCCTGCCGTATTCGAAATTAGTGAGAAAAAATCTTTGTTTCCCAGATAGTTGATCCAAGGCCAGGGAGTCTGTGGATCGGTAATTACATACTCCTTATTTTTGTCGTCAAAAAATCCAAATTTCATTTTATGTGTTTTTTATTAGAAATCTAATCGTTAGTTGATAGAAAGTTCGTTTGCTCTTCTGCTGTTTAGTTCAATAGTTATCTGGTCCATTTTAGTTTGGTTAAGCGGGTACATGAACATTACAGCAGCAGCAATAGCTGCTATTACTGCCGGAATCCAGCTCATCAGCATTATAATTCCGGGAATTGCCCCTTGAATGGCAACATGGTCTTGACCGCTGTAATTGAAAGCTGCTAGCACAAAACCAATAATTATTCCGGCTATACCACCGCCAAACTTGGTTGCAAACGAACCGGCTGAGTAGATGAGGCCGGTAGCCCTTCTTCCGTTTTTAAATTCTGAATAATCAGCCGCATCGCCGAGCATGGCAAAGAATAAAGTTGGTGAAATGGCCGCTGCAAGTTCCGAAACAATTCCGATTGCAAAAATTCCATATACATCTCCGGGGCCACAGAAAACAAGCAAAGCGTTTACGGCGCCCGAGAATAGAATGGCGTAAATAAAAAGCATTTTCTTGCCAATTTTCTTACTAATTGATGAAGTAATCATTGCGCCTGCTATTGATGCAAGCATTAACGCCACCAAATAGGAAGCTGACAATAGTTGATTATTTAAATAATGAGTGAAATAGATTACTGTGATCCCTTGTTTTATTGAGTTGTATGTATTGAAAATCAATCCAATAGAAAGTAGAATAACCCAGGGTTTGTTGCGAATTAAGTCTTTAAAATCGGCTTTTAAATTACTCTTTTGTGCTTTTGGTGGTTTAACCCGTTCTTTTGTACTCAAAAAAGTGAGGACCATAAAAATGGCAAGAAATACCGACAATAAGTACATGGAATCGCGATATCCCTTTTTTTGATTGATTAAAGAAATACTTTCAGCAGTAATATCGGTTTCGCCGGCAGCAACAAAGGAATATTCTTTGTTGGCTTCCATTGCAAAACTGATACTTTTTGCCGGTTCTGTATCAGTAGTGTTTGTTCCTTCCCAAACAAAAGTGGCAATGCCATTCACGGTTTTAATATTTGCGTTGGCAACATCAATTTCAGAAGAAACGGTAACCCTGTATTGTTTCTGACCAATTTGAGCGATGGTAATTGCAGGATTTACATTTCCAAAATGTGCCACAAGGAATAGCATGGCACCTTGTACCAACATCCCTCCTGCAAAGGCCCCAACCATTCTGAACGAACCAAGGCTGGTCCTTTCTTTGTCATCGCCGGTCATTACTGCCATTAATGCACCGTATGGAATATTGTTTGCTGTGTATAAGAGCGTAAAAATTATATAGGTTGTATAGGCATAAATGATTTTGCCGGTTGGACCTAAATTCGGGGTTGTAAATAATAACGACAAAGTTGCGGCCAATGGAACTGCAGTCCACAAGATCCATGGGCGAAATTTGCCGTATTTTGAATTCGTTCTGTCACCAACAATGCCCATTAAAATATCACTAAGACCGTCGCTAGAGCGTGCTATCAACATGAGTAGTCCTACTGAAGCCGGATTCAAACCATAAACATCTGTGTAAAATATAAATAGAAATGTTGCAACGCCACGCCAGGCAATGTTGGCAGCTCCATCTCCAAGAGCATATCCCACCTTTTCAAGTACAGATAATTTGTGTTTTTTTAAGTTCATATTTATTTGATTGTTTTATCGTTTTTCCCAGAAGCCAATGCTTAGCGATGGCTTTCTTCAGGTGTTATTTCTATCGGGCGATTTCATCTCGAATACTTAGTGTTCTTCTCATCAGTTAATTAGTTAGTTCATATTTCAATAATCATCATAATGTAAAAAAGACAATAACTAATGAAGGCAAAAATATGTATTATTACTATATCACCAAATATTTTTATCAGTTCAATGGGGTTTATTAATGCATATTGTACATTATACAGCAATAAAGATGGTGTTATGTAAAGATTCTAACTATCAGTATGTTCTTGAACATGACTTGAGTTTTGTGGTTTTACAAAATGGTATGATTAAGTCACGATTCGTAATATTTTGAATATTTCATGCGAATTTGTTTTTGTTGGAACTATTTTTGTATGTTCCTAACCAACGCTATTTTTACATCTTAAAGAGAAAACAAAATTATGTCAAGAATACTGGTAATAGACGACGAAAGAAGCATCCGAAATACGCTGAAAGATATTTTAGAATACGAAAAATATGAAGTTGATCTGGCAGAAGACGGAAATAAAGGGTTGGAAAGAATTCGTTCGGCAGAATACGATGTTGTGTTATGCGATATTAAAATGCCCGGGTTGGATGGAATTGAAGTTTTAGAGCGCATGGTGGTTTTAGCTCCTGATACACCAGTAGTTATGATTTCGGGGCACGGTAATATCGATACTGCTGTTGATTCGATAAAAAAGGGAGCTTTTGATTACATCGAAAAACCATTGGATTTAAATCGTTTGCTGATTACCATTCGTAATGCAATGGATAAATCGAATTTGGTTACCGAAACCAAAATCCTGAAAAAGAAAGTCAATAAAAAATATGAAATCATTGGCGAATCGAAAGCGATTAGCGAGATTATTGACATGGCCGACCGCGTTGCACCTACTGATGCACGTATTCTGATTACGGGGCCAAATGGCTCAGGGAAAGAGTTGGTTGCACGCAGAGTGCATGATCACAGTAGCCGTGCTTCGGGGCCATTTGTGGAAGTAAACTGTGCTGCAATTCCATCTGAGTTGATTGAAAGTGAGTTGTTCGGACACGAAAAAGGCGCATTTACATCGGCCGTAAAACAGCGAAAGGGAAAATTTGAGCAAGCCAACGGAGGAACTTTGTTTCTGGATGAGATTGGAGACATGAGTCTTTCTGCACAAGCCAAGGTTTTGCGTGCGTTACAAGAAAGTATTATTAGCCGGGTAGGAGGCGACAAGCATATTAAAGTTGATGTGCGTGTGGTGGCAGCTACCAATAAGAATCTTTCGGCAGAAATTGATAATAATAATTTCCGCGAAGATTTATACCACCGTTTAAGTGTTATACTTATTAAAGTACCGTCATTAAACGAAAGGATCGATGATGTACCGTTACTTACCAATCATTTTCTTAAACAGATTTGTAACGAATACGGAATGCCCGAAAAAACGATTACAGAGAAGGCCATTGAAGAACTTCAAAAAATAAACTGGACAGGTAACATTCGTGAATTTCGAAATGTGATTGAAAGGCTTATTATTCTATGTGATACAGAGATTAATGATGCCGATGTTTTGAAATTTGCTGCACCGCTAAAATAATTGCAACAATTAGCCTGACAGAAAATGTCGTATATAACCAAGTTATGTACGGCATTTTCCGTTTTGTAAGTAAAAAATTTCAATTTATTTTCTGATTCAAAAACATCTTTCCCAATTTGTTGTTTACTAATTTACAAATACTTCTTGTCAAGGTATTTGTATCGTATAATAAAATATTAGCCTCTGGTTTCGGGAGTCGATTTGTCATGGCGTATTATTAATCTTTCCCTCGGGAAAATATTTTCTTCCGTTCTCAGGGGCTTTTTTTATTTCTGAAAAGCGATTTGAAAATTACAACTATTTTTCGTCAGATACAGCCATGCATGGTTGCTCGGCCAACTTCTCCGGACGATTTTCTGAACCTTATTGTTGTCCGGAACTATTCGCGATAAATACGCCTAAAATTCGACTTTTAAAAGATAAAAGATCACATTTAAGATTATGTACAGGCAAATAGTGAGTGCCAAACCGTACACATGTAAGGTAGCCAACAGAATTCCGGCTAAGAAAATAAAAACATATCTATACCAGTTGTCTTTCCAGGTAAAGTTGCTCATTTTTAACGAAAACATGGGCAGGTTTATCACCATCATGCCTGCCATAAAAATGCCAAGCATTACCAAAATTTTTGTGGAATAAATGATTTTGAAATATTCGTGGTATTTAGGGAATTCAAGCATTAAACCCAATGCTGCCCAAAATATACCATTGGAAGGAATTGCCAAACCTCTGAAGAAAGTTTCGTCGCTTGAAAAAACATTGAACCTGGCCAAACGAATTGCACCAAAAACCGGGATTAAAAAAGCCGAAAACAGAATAATCCATTCATACCAATGTCCGCTTATTTCGTGAATGGGTTGGTTTTTTCCGTAGAGTGAGAACTCCAGCAACGTAAATAAAATAGCTCCGGGCGCTACTCCAAACGAAACCAAATCCGACAAAGAATCGAGTTGTTTTCCGGTTTCGGAATACGCATTTAAAGCCCGGGCTGCCAGTCCATCAAGGAAGTCGAAAACCGAAGCAAGGCAAATAAAAATTCCTGCCCAAATCAGGTGTCCGTCGATGGCAAAAATTGTAGCAAGTACCCCCGAGGTAAGATTCAGAGTTGTAATAAAATTAGGAATATGACGGATAATATTGCGCATAAAAACTAGTTGTTAAAAGTTGCCCGAGATCATAAGCCACATAAAAATAATAGGAATAGCAAAAAGCAGGCTGTCTAACCGATCTAGAAACCCACCATGTCCGGGTAGAATTTTTCCGGAGTCTTTAACTCCAATTTCGCGTTTTAATTTTGACTGGAATAAATCGCCAAACGTTCCAAAAATAACGGTTAACAGGGCAATTACAATCCAGCTGGTCATACTTATTGCCTGAAAAAGAACGGCATTTATTATTCCCATTATGGTAGCAAAAACAGCTCCGCCAATCAATCCTTCCCACGACTTTTTGGGAGATATTTTTTCGCACATTTTGTGCTTCCCACATGCAGATCCAATCAGATAGGCAAACGAATCGTTCACCCATAAAATTAGAAATATGCCTGCTAAAATCCATGGATAAAAGCTATTGGTTTGATCGTTAACAGATGTGTGAATCAGAAAATTCATAAAGCTAAAAGGACCTGCAATATAAATAAATCCGAGTACACTTAAACCACTGTTTTCCAATGTGTGCTCACGACTGCTGATTATCTCGAAGATAAAAATAAATACGATAATTGGAATAAACGTTAAGCTAAATGTTCTGTGAAAAATGCCAATCGATACCAAAAAAGAAATGAGGAAAAAAAGTACTCCAGATATGGTACCAAGCCATTTTGAAGGTTTGTGGCCAGCTTGTTCAATTACGTTGTAAAATTCGAATTGTGTAAAAAACAGAATGGCCGCAAATATCAATGCAAATGCATAGGGATGGATAAGTGTTCCGCCTAGCATTATAAGAACATATACTGCTCCAAATATGGTTCGTTTTACTAAATTACTCACCTTTCAATTCTTTGAGTAATTCAACACTGTAAAAATCATTGTTGCCAATTTTAACGGAGTGCGCCGTGCCAGCGTTCTGGTTAAAATTCGTAATCTTTATTTTAGTCGTTTCCGGTCTCTTTTTGTTCATTGGTATATTCTATTCTGAAGCCGACAAAGATACTTCTTTCCAACTTACTTTCAAAAAGCCCGCCTAATAAATAAAAACGTGTAATTCCCGAGGTCCGTGAGCGCCTAAAACCAGAGTCTTTTCAATGTCGGCTGTGCGGCTCGGGCCGGTGATCATTGTAATCAGCGAAGGTAGATTTTTACCATATTTATTCTGAATTTTCGAATAAGCCGTACCAAGATAATCCACCAGTTGCTCTTTACGGGCTACTAGTATATGTATGGGGGGATAAACAAACGATTGTCGGGCACCGTTTAATGCCGAACTTACCATAACCGAACCGGTATGAGCAACAAGGTATTCGCAGGAAGTAATTCCGGCCTCAACCGATTTGGGTAGTTTCTCGCAGGTGGTGAATGGAATTTTGTGTTCTGACAGAAGTTCTTGCAAAGCCTTTTCCTGGCAACAGATATGTTCTTTCTCAATATCCGATAGTAACGTTCTAAGTCCGTCTGCCAGTTTCTCTGCCGACTCGCAGATAGTAACACTCCCGTTTACTTTCTCCAGATTTTCTTTGAAAGCGAGTTCCAAAGGCTGATCGATGGAAAAATAAACGGGAGCATCAAAGTCCGGCTTTTCCGGCTGGGGGTGAACAGCATTTTTAAGCTTGTTCAATATTTCCTGCCGTGCCGTACTCATTTATTCCTTTGTCGATTCTTTCTCAGAATCTTTTAGTTCCGGTTTTTCTGATTTTTCAGCTACCGCTTTGGCTTCGTCCTTCTGGTCATTGCCATTTTCAGGAATTACATGTTTTGTATCCCAAGGGCGTTTCCCAAAAATTGCTTCCAGATCTTCGCTGAAAATTACTTCTCGTTCTAAAAGTAAATGGGCCAGTTTCTGATGTCCTTCTGCATGGTCGAGCAGAATCTTTTTGGCTCTAACATATTGACTGTCGATTATTACTTTTACTTCCTGATCAATTAATTCGGCAGTTTTTTCGCTATACGGTTTTGTAAACGAATAATCCGACTGACCCGATGAATCGTAATAACTAACATTACCTACCTTTTCACTCATCCCAAAAATGCTAACCATAGCATACGCTTGTTTGGTTATTTTTTCCAGGTCGTTTTGTGCACCTGACGATATTTTCTTAAAAATAATTTCTTCGGCAGCACGACCTCCAAGTGCAGAAGCCATTTCATCCAGCAACTGTTCTTTTGTGGTGATTGATCGCTCTTCCGGCAGATACCAGGCGGCTCCCAGTGCTTTCCCGCGAGGAACAATTGTAACTTTTACCAGCGGATGTGCATGTTCCAGCAACCAGCTGATGGTAGCGTGGCCGGCTTCGTGAAAAGCAATTGTCTTTTTCTCATCCTGCGAAATAATTTTATTTTTCTTTTCCAGACCACCGATAATTCGGTCCACTGCATCCAGAAAATCTTGTTTTGTAACCGATTCCCTGTCTTTTCGTGCAGCTATTAATGCCGCTTCGTTACAAACGTTGGCAATGTCAGCTCCGGAAAAGCCGGGAGTTTGTTTCGATAGAAATTCAACTTTTGCATCTTCATTTAATTTCAGCGGACGCAAATGCACGTTAAATATCTCGGCACGTTCATTTAAGTCGGGCAGTTCAACATGAATTTGCCTGTCGAAACGTCCGGCACGCATTAATGCACGGTCGAGTATATCGGCGCGGTTGGTGGCTGCCAGAATAATTACACCACTGTTGGTATCGAAACCATCCATTTCGGTAAGCAGCTGGTTCAATGTATTTTCGCGCTCGTCGTTCGATCCCATGTTGGGGTTCCGTCCACGGGCACGTCCAATGGCATCAATTTCGTCGATAAAAATGATACAAGGCGCTTTTTCTTTGGCTTGTTTAAACAAATCGCGGACACGTGAAGCTCCAACTCCCACAAACATTTCAACAAAATCGGACCCCGACATGGAGAAAAACGGAACATTGGCTTCGCCGGCAACGGCTTTTGCCAATAAGGTTTTTCCTGTTCCGGGAGGGCCAACCAACAGTGCTCCTTTTGGAATTTTACCACCCAGTTTTGTATATTTTGCAGGGCTTTTCAGGAATTGTACAATCTCTTCAACTTCCTGTTTTGCTTCTGCCAAACCGGCAACATCTTTAAAGTTTGTCGATACTTTTTGGTCTTTATCAAACACTTTGGCCTGCGATTTTCCAACGTTAAAAATACCTCCGGCACCACCTCCGGCACCGCCACGGCTCATTCGGCGGAAAATCCACCACCACAGCAGGATGATTAACACAAATGGCCCAATCGACCAGATGATATCCCGTGCCCAGTTGGTTTCTTTTTTGTATTCGGGCAGAATCTCGGAAGAAGATCCTTTTTGGGCTTCCTTTAAATTGTTTTCGAAGGTTTCAACAGAGCCAATGTTAAAGGTAAAGTGCGGACCAATGTCTGCAGGCTTTGCAAAGTTTCCTTCAAACTCGGCTTCATAATTTTTCAGCCTGTCTTTTCGTATGTAAATCTGGGCCACTTCTTCGTTAACCACCACAATTCGTTCGACATCGTTACTGGCCAGCATGGTTGATTTTACCTTACTCCAGGTCGTTTCAACCGGTCCGCGGGTGTTGCTTACATAAACCTGTACCACCAAAAACACAATGGCAATAATTCCATAAATCCAATATGCATTGAATTTTGGTTGTTTCCCGTCACCTTTTTTATTTGGGCTAAAACGGCCAAAAGGATTATTCAGGTTGTTCTGATCTTCTTGTTTGTTATTGTCCTTATTATCTGTCATGTTGTGTTTAATTCTCGTCTTCAATGTTTGTAATTTTTGCGTCGGCCCAAAGTCCTTCCAGGTTGTAAAACTCCCTGGCTTCTTGCTGAAAAACATGCACCATTACATCGCCGTAGTCTAATAAAATCCATAGTGCATTTTTATACCCGTCTCTGTGCCAAACATCCTCTTGTGTAATTTCTTTTACGGTTTCTTCAACCGAATGTGCAATTGAACTTACCTGCGTGGAAGATGTTCCGTGGCAAATAATAAAATGGCCACATTCTGTATGATGTATGCTTTCCAAGTCAACAATGGTAATTTTTTTCCCTTTTAGTCTTTGTATACCTTCAAGAATTGCTTCCCTTAAAATTTTTGTTTCCCCTGCTTTTTGCTTCATAAATAATTATTGTACCCTACAAAGATAATCTTTTTGTCCATTAACCATTTTCTGAAAGAATGGTTTACTTTTGAAACTTATATGTTTTTAACAGACAAAAATATTATCGTTTTAAACGAGGTGGATAGTACCAACAACTATGCCAAGCAACTGATTGCAGACAAGGCAGGAGAGGGTACTGTCGTTTTGGCACACTATCAGAATAGTGGCAAGGGGCAGCAGGGTAATTTTTGGGAAAGCGAAGCCGGTAAAAATCTTTTATTCAGTTTGATTTTGTATCCCGGGTTTCTGGATGCCGCGAAACAGTTTTATATTTCGAAGGCGGTAAGCCTGGCATTGGTTCAGGTAGTAAAAAAGGAAATTTCAGACGTACATATTAAATGGCCCAACGATATTTATGTGGGCAACAAAAAAATTGGCGGAATATTAATTGAAAATACCATTAAAGGAAGTAAACTTGATTCTGCCATTATCGGTATAGGGCTGAATTTGAACCAGGAAAATTTTATTTCGGGTGCACCAAATCCGGTTTCGTTAAAACAATTAACCGGAAAGGAGTATAACGCGAAAGAGGTGCTCAAAGATTTTCTAATTCGATTCAATGACTTGATGGGAGAGTTGCAAAACGGGTTTTTCGAAACGATAGAAAAGAACTACCTGGCTGGTCTTTTCAGATATAACGAATGGAGTTTGTTCCGCAAGGATGGAAAAGAATTTACCGCCCGAATTGCGGGTATTGGCGAGTTTGGGCAACTGCAGCTTGAAAAACGATCGGGAGATGTTGAAGCATTTTTGTTTAAGGAAGTGGAGTTTGTAATCTGATCTTCTTTAACTTTCGAGTTGGTGACTTTGCGTTTACCTGCCCGGTAAATTGTTCCATTCACCCGCAGAACTTTTGTTCCCTGCTCAATCCTCCGGCAGAAAAGAAGGGTTTAGAGCCTCTCGGTTGCTTTTTTTTCTTTAGCGGGCTATTGCGAAATGCTCCCCGGCATACAATTTATTGGCTCCCGCTTCTTTTTTTTGCTCACCTCCATCATCTTTTGGCTTCCGGGCACCAACAAACCACAAACCATTGGTAATTTTTGATTCACCCGCATCGGGGAATAAAAAGTAAGTGACGGGGAATAAAGATATTGTGACCGGGAATGAAAAAGAAGTGGCGGTGATTGATTTTTTGGTAACCGGCAATCAGAAGTATATGAAAGGGAGTGATTTTTCGGTAACCGCTACCAAGGGGTGAATGAAGGGGTGTGAAAATTTTGTGCCGGTGAAATAAAAGTTAGTGACGGGGAGTGAAAATTCTGAGACGGGAGAAAACAATCAGTGGCGGTGAATAAAATGTAAGTGATACTTCTTTAATCTCGGTCAAACTTCTTTCGCTGTATTGAAAAGCGCGGAAGCCGGAACAGGAAGCTTAAACTATTCACTTGCCAACAATCCTGAAACGAGAGGGTTTTCAGCTCCGGTGTTTCGTTCACCAGCTGAGCTGTAGTCAGCCGGTGAAGGGGCAAAATTAGTTTACTGGTAAGGCAGTTTCGATAAGGTTTCGGCCAGGTTGTCGATTCCTTCTTCCAGTTTGCTGCCAGCCATCATTTTAATCATCATGCTCATTTCGGCATGTAATGTCAGGCGCATTTTTGTTTTATACCCGTCAACCGGTAACAGCTGAATCCAGAAGGTGAAACTAAGTGGCAACCCCCCTGAACTTTCCACTTTTATTGTTTTAAAAGGCTCGCGGTTTACAATTTTAATTTCGGCAACACCCAGCCCGGTAATATTAAATTTGCACGAGTCCTGGTCCGATTCGAAATCGGTGATTTTTATCTGCGGAACTTTTTCGGTGATTTTTTCAATTAAACCTGAATTCAGATAAGCGGAAAGATTTTCGAAATTAGACAGGTAATTGAACACCACTTGCTGGTTGTGGCCGATCTCTTTTACCTGGCTTGTGTATTTGTTTAATCCCATGGTACTGTTTTAAGAAAAAAAATCCCGCACTAGGCGGGATGAATTATTTGTTGTGCAAATATAACAATTTATTTTCCCCAGTTTGCCGGGTCTTCGCGCCATTCCATCAGCGATTCTACCTGGTCTTTTGAAATTTCTCCCATTTCAAGAGAAAGGTCGATAAGAATTTGGTAGCGGCTAAGCGAAGTTAATTCGATACCTGCTTTTTGGAAATTTTCTTTGGCCAACGGGAAGTTGTATGTGAAAATGGAAACCATTCCAATTACTTCGCCACCAAAATTATTCACTGCTTCGGCAGCTTTCAGGCTGCTAACTCCTGTTGAAACCAAATCTTCAACAATTACCACTTTTTGGAAAGGTTTTAGGTCGCCTTCAATCAGGTTTTCCAAACCGTGTCCTTTTGGCTTCGAACGCACATATACAAATGGTAGTCCCAACTGATCGGCAACCAACGCTCCAATTGCGATAGCTCCTGTTGCCACACCTGCAACCACTTCTGCTTCCGGATATTTTTCTTTAATCAGATTCACAAAACAATCTCTGATGTAAGTACGGGTTTCAGGATACGAAAGTGTTTTGCGGTTGTCGCAATAAATTGGCGATTTCCAGCCAGAAGCCCATGTGAACGGATTATCGGGTTGTATCTTTATAGTATTGATCTCTAGTAATTTTTTCGTTACTTCGATTTGAGTAGATTCCATAACAATGCAATTTAAATTCGATGCAAAAGTATAAAGTTTTTTTTAATGAAAAGAGGATTGTATTTACCTCGACCCGTAAAATAACATTAAGAAAACCAAGGCTCTCGTTCCTTGATGATCCCAGTACTGACAGTGTATTGAGGTGGGTGGAGACCTTTGTAGAAGGCGACATTACGGAAGCTGTTATAGAACATAAAAGTACTGATGACTTGTTTAATGCTTTTAGGTTGGCTTTTACAGAAATAGATGCTGCAGGAGGAGTAGTGGTTCGAAACAACAAATTACTTTTTATTTTTCGGAACGGGAAATGGGATCTGCCCAAAGGAAAAATTGATGATGGCGAAACGGCCGATGTAGCTGCCATTCGCGAAGTTGAGGAAGAGTGTGGTATAAGCGGGCACCGGATTGTAAAACAACTTCCTTCAACCTTTCATATTTATAAATCGCCCTACAAAGATAATTTTGGAACATGGATATTTAAAGAAACCTTTTGGTACGAAATGGGCTACACCGGCGAATTGGAAGGGAAACCACAACTCGACGAGGGGATTAGCGAGGTGCGGTGGTTTGCTAAAAATGAATTACACGAAGTGCTCGAAAATACGTATGAAAATTTGAAGCAGATTATTGAGCTTTATATGGATTGATTAAACTGGCACATACTTTTGCTTTATCAGGCGGATTCTTCGGAGCTTCCCGGGTTCACTAAGTCCGGGTTTCGATTACAGGCTTGATAAAAAGAGGCCGGCTCCTGCATTTTGACAACTTTTTAGCTCGCTCCACCGCCTACAGGGAAATGCATTGAGAAATCTGTGAGTACTTACGAAAACCTGTAACAAATCATAGAATTTTACCTGGCCTGATTGCGTTGGTGCATAAAAAATTCCTTTTGCAGGTAAGCCCCAAATTGTTGCTCGAAACCATCGAGTGGTGCTTTGGTAAACTGAAAAAATGTAACATTTTGTCTTATCCAGACGGGACTTACTTTTCCCATTCGATGGAAAAGTAAGCAAAAGATCTTGTCAAAAATAACCTCTGTGTTTTTTCAAAGTAGCCAATTGGCCCGATTGACGGATTTTTGACACGCCCGCAACTGGATACCTTCAATCCCAAATGCTGTTTCTAATTTATATTGGCCCATAAAATCTTCTTTTTTAACCTTAAAACTGAAACGAAATACCTCCGAAAATATGAAGCAGATCATTGAACTTTACCGGGTTTGATTGCGTTGGCGCATAAAAAGTTTCTTTTGCAGGTAAGCCCCAAATTGTTGCTCGAAACCATCGAGTGGTGCTTTGGTAAACTGAAAAAATGTAACATTTTGTCTTATCCGGACGGGACTTACTTTTCCCATTCGATGGAAAAGTAAGCAAAAGATCTTGTCAAAAATAACCTCTGTGTTTTTTCAAAGTAGCCAATTGGCCCGATTGACGGATTTTTGACACGCCCGCAACTGGATACCTTCAATCCCAAATGCTGTTTATAATTTGTATTGGCCCATAAAATCTTCTTTTTTAACCTTAAAACTGAAACGAAATACCTCCGAAAATATGAAGCAGATCATTGAACTTTACCGGGTTTGATTGCGTTGGCGCATAAAAAGTTCCTTTTGCAGGTAAGCCCCAAATTGTTGCTCGAAACCATCGAGTGGTGCTTTGGTGTCCGAAAATACTACATTGTGTTTTTCATTCAGCAAAAAACATTGAGGAAACGAACGGATCTCGTATCGTTCAACGTATTTATTCGCTTTGTCGA
Source organism: Draconibacterium aestuarii (assembly GCA_026671195.1). Classification (GTDB taxonomy): domain Bacteria; phylum Bacteroidota; class Bacteroidia; order Bacteroidales; family Prolixibacteraceae; genus Draconibacterium; species Draconibacterium aestuarii. Next base: position 135,445 of record JAPOHD010000015.1, read on the forward strand.
TCATTTTTGTTCCCGGGACTTCGTGTTCGTTAAAAAACTTTTTAATGCCCTCATCTCCTGTGTCGCGCATAACCACAAAAATTTCGAGGTGTTTGTTAAAAAGCTCGTTAACGCGGCTCAGGTATTTTAAATGTTCCTGGCAAACTACGGTTTCCACATCGGCAAAAACAATGTATTTAAATTTTGATGCCGTATTGTTGGTGCAGCTTTGTTTTCCGCTTAAAGCAGTTAAACAAATTTTAGGAGCCGGTTCGCCGGGTTGTAAAAACGAAAATTTAGTACTGATGTTTTTGGCTGCTGTCCGGATTGTTTGGTTTGAATTCTTGATAAACAAATCGGAGTTTACCATATTTTTTATTGCTGCTTTTGGGAAATCACCCGAATAAAATCCGTCGTGTAGTAATTTCAGTAAAACCAGCTCTGCCATATCCCCCGAAACCTTGTATTTTGTTTTCGTAAAGCTCAATAAAGCCTGAATGTCCTGTTTTAAAACCGCTGTGTTTACTTCTTTTCCGTGAATTGCTTTTGCTGAAAAACTAAGTTGACGGTCGAAAGTTTTTTCAAATGCTGTTGTAAACGCCTGGTGTGTCCAGTATTCCGGTTTTATTTTATCGAAAATTTCAGAATAGTCTTCGGGACGTAATCTGAAAATGTCGGCTTTGGTTAGCGCCACCTCCAGCTTTTTATGGTTTACGAAAGCTTCCGGCGTGGTTTCCGGGAAAGCTGTGTTCAACTGCATTTGAACCGAATCGTAAACGGTTTTCGATTGTTTGAAGTATAACTGGTTAAACTGTTTGTCGGTTAGCCGGTTCAGTTCTTGTTCGAAAGCACTGATTTTATCGTTCAACTGATCTTTTGTTTCAGAAATAAACCAGAAGGATACCGGCTGGAAATAAGGATTTTTTTCGTTGGCAAACGATTTTTCGCGAAAAGGAGGGAGCCGCAAATCAATTGTTTTTCCGGGTTCAAGGAAAAGCATACCACGATAAACTCCAAACTCACAAAAGGTATAAACGGTTTGTGTGTTTTTTATTTCGGCGGCACATGTACCGGCAGCATCAAATTTTAGGGTAAATACCAATTCTTCTTCTCCCGAAATTGGATCGGAGAGTTTATAAAAGTGCAGTTCTTTTTCGGCATACTCTGCGTTTGAACAGCGAATTGTTGTTGCAAAATCGGCAAAAGGGAGCAGGCAAAACAGAAAAAGAAACAATAAATAGCGCATCCGAAGAATTTTGAATTTACTTTTCAACTTTAAACTCATTCATGTCTAATCCCTGGGGCAGGAACATGCTCGCATCGCCACCGTGCGAAACAATATCGCGGATAATGGTTGCATTTACAGGCGTGTGTTCGGGCAAAGTGAGCAGAAATACCGATTCAATTTCGGGGTGCATTTTTTTGTTTATCTGGGCAATGGCTCGTTCGTACTCAAAATCGGAAGAAGTACGAATGCCGCGTAAAATATATTGTGCACTAACTTCTTTGCAGAAATCAACCGTTAATCCTTCGTGCAGTTTCACGAAAACGCTGCTTTCGTCTTTAAAAACCTGGTTGATCCATTTTAACCGTTTCTCAATGGGGAAAAACGATTGTTTGTTGGCGTTGTAGCCAATCATGATGTAGATTTTATCGAACAGTGAAATGGCTCGGCGAACGATCGATTCGTGTCCAATTGTAAAAGGATCAAATGATCCGGGGAAGATGGCTATTTTTTCCATAACAACGTTTTGTGAAGAAGCAAAAATAAACTAAAAATGCTTTATGCGAAACGGATTAGCGATTTAGTTTATTGCTTTTGCCCGGTTGGAGCTTACAAATAGTATGTTGCCCAGGTCGTTATAGCCTTCGCTCAATTCTTCAATGTTTTTAAGCGCTTCAGTCGAAAATCCGATAATGGTTAAATCGGCGTCGGCCGAATATTTCATTATTACTTTTTTCCGGTTGCCGGTTTCAAACGGTACCATCGAAATATTTGAAGGACTGATTGGCAGACGACCGGCTTTTATTAGCTCCATCAGCTGTTTGCGTTTTTCTTCAATCGATTCTTCAGGGTAAAGTGCAAATATTTTTATTTTTCCCTTTTTCCAGTCGGGGTGCCCCAAAATAATGTAACCCAGCAAAATCATCAGGTTGGCATTCACGTAATCTTCGGGGCTAATCCAGATATGAATTTCGTTTTTGTAGCCAAAACTTTTGTACGAGGTATTTAAAATACAGATATCAAAACCGGCAGATTCAACCAGCTGGTAATTCCCGGTTATTTCTTTTAGGTTACCCGGATCGGTTCTTGAAAATTCAAAAAGAATCAGGTTGTTGCCTTTTCCTGAAATGCCTGAAAGCTGCACCACCTGAGCAATTGCCGAAGTATACGAGGGTGAAATAATCGTGTCGAGATAAACCTTGTTTTTACTTCCGGCTGAAAGTTGAATCAGACGTTCAAGTACATGTTTCGATTCTTCAGTGGTTTTTTCGTTTAACAATCCTTTTATAAAATGAATGTAGGTGCCGAACCCGTATTTGTACGAAATCCAACGCATAATGTCGAAGGCAGAACGGCGTTTAAATGTATCGTGCGAAATACAAACACCAAAAGGCCGCCAGCTTTTATCTTTTTCGTTATCGGCGCGCTGTAGTATGATTTGTAATTGACGGCTTAACTGGAAAATTACACCACGGAACAGTTTGTTCAGTCCCTGGTTTTCCTCGTTGTTTAGCATAATTACATAGTAAATCATTGCCATTATTACCACCGAAAACGCTGCATAGGTGGCATTCATTTTAAACATCAGCCAGAACGAAAACAGGGTGCCGAGCAGCGAAATTTGCCAGTATGAACGGAATGTAGGACGGTAAGCCGGATCGGCAGCAAAATGTTCTAAAAGAGAGATTAAACAAATGGCGCCGTAGGTAACCATAAAAAACATGGAGATGATTTGTGCCACAAAATTCACATCGCCAATAACCACAAAAACAAAGGCAATAATAATGGTTACCAGTGATCCGTTGATGGGTTCGTTATCCGTTTTGCGTCCTTTTGCAAACCAGCGGTTAATCGAGTTCTGAGGAAAAATATCGTCGAAGCCGATGGCTTGCAGCGTACGAGGTGCCACCATAATAGAACCAAGTGCCGAACTTAACGAGGCGGCTGCCAAACCGATTGGAATGATCGGCCCCCAGATGGCAATCTTGCTCATAATCAGCTGGTCGGAAACCAGATCTTCCGGCGAGGCAGAAACTGTAAACTTATAGGCAACCGCTATGTAAACAACCATGCCAACAATTGTAGCCCAAAGTGTTCCTCTCGGAATTGATTTTTTAGGATCTTTTAAATCGCCCGACAAACCCAAACCAGCTGCCAGTCCGGTAAATGCAGGAAAAATAATGGTAAATACAAAAAAGAAAGGAAGATTGTTGGGTATAGTGTGGTGAAAGTCCACTACATCGGGTTTGATTGACGAATCGCCCATAAAAAACATAATGATTGATGTAAGCAAAATGGCTACAACAAAGTATAAGGCTTTCATTCCTACATTGGCACCTTTGGTTAAAATAAGCGAGGATAACAGAACCATGGTTGGAATGGAAATCCATCGCCGGTCAGGAATGTAAAAGTTGTACTGATCGCCAATCCAGGTTATTACAGGCTCGAAAGCTTCGCCAAAGGCAATCACATAAAAGGCTACACTAATGGCTTGCGATAAATACAGGGCGATACCGATGGCACCCCCAATGTTTAGTCCAAACGAACGGCTGATAATAAAATAAGCACCACCACCCTGAACACGCTGGTTGGTAGCAATTTCGGCAACGGCAAATGCGGTTGGAATGGTTACCATGTGTCCTAAAATAATAATTCCGATAACACCTAAAAAACCAACCTGCCCAACTGCCCAACCAAAACGGAGAAATAATATTGCTCCAAGAATAGTAGAAAGTGCCGTTAAAAAAACCGGCAGTGTGCCAAATTTAGCATTTGTGTTTACCAGCGATTTTGCCATAGAATAACTGTTTGTAATTTTAAAGGTGATATATAAATCTGAAAGTTAAAAACTTTTTAGGAAAAAGAAATTAATGTTGAATGTTGCGATACATGATCCAATAATTGCCACCATAGTTTTTAATCGTAATCTTTTGCGCATTTTGAGGTGAGCTTTACGTTATATATTATGTCGTTTAATTCAGACGATAACGTTTTTCTTCTTCTATGTGGCATTCACTATTGTCAGATTTAATCTTCCAACAGCTAACATCTTCAAAAATCCTGTCATCCCGATTCGTCGACTCACGGAGAGGAATCTGTTCAAAGTTCCCTGTACAGTAATGTTTTGAATTATTGTAATTCAGTACAGATTGGTAGAATTAATATGAAATATTTAAAAAAATCGGAGATACAGACTTTTTTTACATCAGACCGGGCTGCAAAAATTATTTTATATTTACATTTTTCTTTTCAAATCAGAGTGTATGAACTTGTTTAAGAAACGGGCATTTAGCAATATTGTCATTGCTATTTTTTTGGTGATTATTACAATGGTTAATTTTAGTCATCATAAGTATAAATCGAAGGAGGGAGTAATTGATTGGGATATAAAGTCTTACTATGCATACCTGCCAGCAACCTTTATTTACCATGATTTATCATTGGGATTTTTAGATCACAACGAACACGACATGGGTAAATGGATATGGCCGGTATCAACGCCCACAGGCAAAAGGGCAATTTTAACAACAATGGGGCTGTCTTTTCTATATGCTCCGTTTTTTCTAGTCGGACACATTGCAGCCTTGTTATTGCCTCAATATGAAGCTACCGGTTATAGCCTGCCTTATCACATTACATTACAATTCAGTGTGCTTGTTTATTTTCTGATTAGTTTAATAGTATTACGAAAAATTTTATCAAGGTATTTTGAAGATAAAGTTGTAGCGTTAACCTTGTTTACAATTGGTGCGGGTACCAATCTCTTTTATTATCTAACGTATTCAGCTCCGATGACGCATGGTTATAACTTCTTTTTAATCGTCCTTTTTATCTATTTTCTTGAAAAATGGCACAATAGAATTAATTGGAAATATACAATCTGCTTGGGACTGGTTTCAGGATTGGTAACGCTTATTCGTCCGACCAATATTCTAGTTCTTTTGTTAATACCGTTATGGCATATTTCCACTTGGAATGAATTTAAAGATCAGGTTATACGTTTGCTAAAGTATTGGCCCTACATTGGTTTAATGGCCGGAGTATTTATTTTGGTTTGGGTGCCACAGTTTGTCTACTGGAAATATGTATCTGATAAGTTCTTTTATTTTTCGTATGGTGAACGTGGGGATCAGTTTTATTGGGAAAATCCTCAGATATGGAAAATTTTGTTCAGTTACGAAAAAGGCTGGTTTGTTTACACCCCGCTTATGTTTGTAGTTTTCTTTGGATTTAAAAGTCTTAAAAAACTAAAAATAAATCTTTCGTTACCCATTATCATCTATCTTACTATAATGATCTATGTCTTGGCATCGTGGTGGTGTTGGTGGTATGGTGGATCGTTTGGGCAGCGTTCGTTTGTCGATTTTTACGGTTTGATGGCTATTCCCTTGGGGGCAGTTATTCACACTTCTTTGCAAAGAAAATATCTTAAATATGTGTTCCCTCTGTTTTTATTTGTCCTGATTGCTTTTAATCAGTTCAATATTCAGCAGTTTAACCGAATGGCCATCAGTTACTGGTGGATGAATAAGGAGGGATACTGGGAAAATTTCTTAAAGCTGCATCCAACTTGTAAGTACTGGAATGTTGCTATGCATCCCGATTACGATAAAGCCAGGCTTGGAATTTATGAAGCCGTTGCTCCGTTTAATCGTGCACAGGTGGTTACTGATGAAATGTTAGTAGACCGAATAGTTAATGATAACAAGAACAACTCTGTTTTGCTAGATTCGTTGCAAGTGTATACCCCGGATATTATTGAACCGGATTCGGTTTTACTGAATAATTATGCACGCCTTGTTGTAACGAATGAGTTGGCCGAATCTTATTTCAAAGAAATTAAAATTGATTACTACTACAATCAGATAAATAACTGCGAAGATTGGAAAAGACAGGTGGATAAAAAAGCCCAAAAACGGGAACTGAGTTACGAGAAAATGGCAAAAATGGAAGCCGAACGAATTTATAAGAACTATTCGCAAAAATATGATCAAAGATAAAACAATAGCCGTAGTTATTCCTGCATACAACGAGGAGACCCAGATTGAAATGGTGATTGAATCAGTACCTGAATTTGTTGATCGTATTCTTGTTGTAAACGACGGTTCGAAGGATAACACAGCAGAAATAGTTCAGCGGATTATTGATGCTGATAAAAATGATTACAGTTCAGAAAGAATAGGCGAAACAGAAATAAAACCCAATCGCTACAATTCGGTGGACATTGCACTTAAAAATGCCATTGAATCTGAAAGTGTTCGATATGTTCCGCACGGAATTTATAATTCAAATCCCGAAAAATCGAGGGTTATTTTAATTAATAATCTTGAAAATGGGGGTGTTGGTGCTGCAGTTGCAAACGGTTATAAATGGTGCCGCGAGAACGAAATTGATTGTATTGCCAAAATTGATGGTGACGGACAAATGGATCCTTCGGAGCTGGAAGCCATTTGTATGCCGGTTATAAACGACGAGGTGGATTACGTAAAAGGAAACCGATTAATATATCCGGGAGCCTCTTTGATTATTCCAAAGGTGAGGTATTTTGGAAATTCGGTACTTTCTATTTTAACAAAAGTTGCCTCGGGGTATTGGCATATTTCCGATACCCAAACTGCTTTTACTGCCATTTCGTTGAAGGCTTTAAAAGCTTTAAAATTGTACGATTTATATCGAACCTACGGCTACCCAAACGATATTCTTGTAAAACTGAATATTAATTTCTGTTCGATAAAAGAGATACCAATTAAACCGGTTTACGAAATTGGAGAACAGTCGAAGATGAAGATCTTTAAAGTGATACCTCGAATATCTTCGATTTTAATTAAAGGCTTTTTTAAGCGCATGTGGCACAAGTACTTATTAAAAAGTTTTCACCCTTTGTTTATTTTGTATCAGATTGGTTTTCTATCGCTGATTATTTCAATTCCGTTTGGAATAAAAATACTTTTTAAGGTGCTAACAAACCAACCGGCAAACCCGGTTACGGTTCTGGCTTTTATCTTTCTTTTTATCAGTGGATTTCAGGCACTTCTTTTTGCCATGTGGATGGATATTCAGGATAACGAACGCCTCAATAAATAATTCAAAACATTTCGGTTCATGAAACAAAATACAAGCAAACTCCTTTTTGCAGGTTCCTGGCTGATCAATCTAATACTGCCGTTTTTCGTTTTTGGAGTTTTTAAAGACAGCTTTTTACGAATCTATTATAATTCAGATACACTTTATCTGGCTTCTGTTTACAAAGATGTTTTTGTTGATGGAACAGGTTTTCAAGGGTGGAACCTGAATGGGGCACCCAATTTTTTCCCCGATATGTTGATGTATTTTGTGATCCGTTTTTTTACAGGTGATTTTAGGATTGCATACATTATTTTTAGTGCTGTTCAGTACAATTTACTGGTTTTTCTTTTGGGGAGTTTATTTAGGGGGATAAACTCTAAAGTAAGTTTGAATTATATCACTTTGTTCAATTTGCTTTTTCCGGTTTATTTGCTGGCTACCATTTTACATGGCAGTTTCCAGTACACTTTCGATGTGTTTAGTCAAAGTTACCACAACGGCTGTTTTATTAATTCGCTGCTTGCAATTAATTTCTTTTTCAGATACCTGACCCGCGAAAAAAAGTCATACTTAATTTATATGCTTGTTTTTGTGTTTCTCGGTGCGTTTAACGATCGTTTATTTATAGTCACCTTTGTGGCTCCGGCCATAGCTCTTTTTGTAATAAACGTTGTCTGGATAAAGAAGAAAACGATAACCAGAAGTACATTGTTGGCACTGGGAGTGGCAATTATTGCTTTGCTGGCTTTTATTGCCACCAAAAGAAACAGTGTTTATGAATGTATTGATCTGGGCGAAAAATTTATGAATTTCAGTAATGCCGGCCCGTCTTTTCAAAACATGTTAAAACAACATACCGATTTTATCGTAAGAACAGATTTGCGTGGTTTAGTTACCGGGCTCACAATTTTTTCCTTTTTTACTTTGTTGGGTTTGTTTTTCATGATTGCCCGGAAAACCTCTTGGTTTAAGCAGGCAAAACAGAATGAATTAATTGCTGCATTATTTATCGTTTTTTCGTTAAGCAGTGTCTTTCTGACCCTGTTTACCCCTGTGGTAAACGGATATTATCTGGGGCCTTCGTGCATCCGATATACTACCTTTTCGTTCTTTTTGAGTTTGTTTAATGTGGTATTTATTGTGTATTATTTAACCGGCATGAAAGAAGGAGTAAGATGGCAACATCCGGTTATTGGTGTGCTTTTATTGTTTTATGGAGTTGTAGTGGTTTTTACTGTTCAGTCGAAACCGGTTTTCGAAACCATAACAAAAGTGGCTACTTATTATCCGGAAAAGGTGAAAGCAGTTGACGAATTTACACAAAAACACAAGGTTCAATATGGCGTAGCTGGTTACTGGGATGCCAAATACACCACCATGTTTTCGAAAAATGAAGTGCGGGTGTATACAGCAATAAACGAAAAACTGAATTTGTGGTATCATGTAATGAATAGCAACTGGTACTACAAACACGATAAGGGCAAATACAAAGATCCGGAATTCAGATTTGTTATTTTATCGCCAGAGAAATTTAAAACCACCCGTGAAATATTTGGAGAACCAATTGATAGTATGCAGGTTGAAAAAGGGAGTTTTATTTATTTGATACATGAATTTGAATATGATCGGGAAACCCGAAAACCACGTCCCATAAATTGGATTGAGTAATCGTAAAGAATATGAATGTTGAGTGCTTGTTCAAATTAAAATTTTCCAGATACATTCTGTTGATTCTGTTTTTTTTGCCGCTTCTGTTTATAAATATTAGGAGCGACCATAATTGGGGAGGTGATTTTGCACAATACATAAATCAGGCAAAATGTATTTGTGAAGGGAAAAACCAATCTGAAACAGGTTATGTTTTTAATGACCAAAATTCATATTTGGGTCCTCCTGTTTATCCTGTTGGATTTCCTTTGCTTTTGGCTCCTGTTTATTTGTTTTTCGGGAACAATATTTATGCTTTTTCATTATTAATCTCATTTTGTTTATTTATGATGGCAATCATATTGGTTAAACTAAATGAGCTGTATTTTGATAGGGTGTTAGCTGTTGTGTTGACTGTGGCATTTGTTTATAACCCGTGGTTATTATTTTTCAAAGCTTCAGTTCTATCTGATATTCCATTTGCTTTAACTTTTATATTATCGATATTTTTTTATCGAAATTATTTTGATCGGAACAGAGTTCAGGTTATTCCGTCGGTATTTCTGGGTTTTCTGATAGGCTATGCGATTTTAATAAAAAGTATTGGAGTTGCCGTATTCCTGGGGATTTTCGTCGATAGGTTAATAATCGTAATAAGAGCCAAAACGTTTACCATTAGGCCTTTTCTTGAACCTGTCATCGCATCCTTATCAGGGTTACTCTTATACGTACTTTTTAATTACGTTTTTTTCCCATCAGAAACAGAACATTTTTCGTTCTTTTACAACTTGTATGACTTAAGTCGATTGCTTAATACGATTAGCGAGAATTATCATCCGAACATGTTTCTAATCAAAAACTTCTTCTCGGATAATTTAGTTATAAGCTCATTCACTTTAACACTTTTTATAATAGGTTTTTTTAGGAAGGTACTGTATAGGGCAGACGTTCTTGATTTTATATTTATATTATATTCTGTGGCGGTTTTGTGTTTTCCCGCGTATCAGGGATTTAGATATCTGTTACCTGTTTACCCAATAATAATAATATATATATTTCAGGGATTCAAGTCTATTAACATGCAAGTAAAACTGAAAAATCATTATCTATTACCTTTAGTCGTTTCAACACTGTTGCTACTTTGGTATTATGAAGGGATTGAGAAAGTTTTAATGGCAAAAAATTATATTAATGCAGGGCCACAAACAGATTATTCTATTGAGGCATTTAGTTATATTCAGAGTAATACTGATGAAAATTCAATTATTGCATTCACAAAACCAAGGGTAATGGCGCTTTATTCTTCACGAAAGTCCATTGCAATTGGAAGTGTTAAAAATCTGGAAGAAGTTGATCGGAAATTTTTAGAAACTGGTGTTGATTATCTAGTAATGACTGATGATCTACGAAATCAAATATTAGATAATTATATCAGCCATTATGGGGTCAAACTAAAATTAGTTTGGAAAAATACGAGGTTTAAAGTTTATAAGTTGTTAGGTTCAGAATCGTTAAATATTAACACCGATCCTGAATAAAATAGTGTGGCCGGTTTTTCGCTTCGTTAAAAATACGCGAAAGGTACTCGCCAATAATCCCCAAACTAAGTAATTGTATGCCCCCAAGTAAAAGTATAACCAGCATCATAGACGCCCAGCCCGGAATAGTTTTGCCCATTATAAATATTATAAGGATGTAAATGGAGTAAATTCCTCCGAAAAGTAGCGCGAATATTCCCGCATACAAACTAAATTTCAGGGGTTTCGACGAAAACGAGGTGATTCCGTCCCAGGCAAAAGTCAGCATCTTTTTAAAAGTGTATTTGCTTACCCCTGTCATACGTGGTGGTGCAGTAAATTCCACAATAGTCTGCTTAAAGCCCATCCAGCTTATCAGTCCGCGTGTAAATCGGTCTTTTTCATCGATTTGTAAAAAGGCATCCACAGCCTTACGTGTCATCAGTCTGAAATCCGATGAAGCTGGTTCTATTTTAATATCGGTGAGTAGGTTTACAAACTTGTAATAGCCTTTTGATGACAGATTTTTTGCAGCTCCGGCGTCTCCTGTACTTAGGCGTCGTGTGTTAACAATTTCAAAACCTTTTTGATATTGATTTAATAGTTCAGGAATCACTTCCGGCGGATGTTGACCGTCGGCATCCATCATAATAACCACATCGCCATCTGCCTCTGTTAATCCGGCCAGCAAAGCTGTTTGGTGCCCGAAATTTCTGGAAAATGAAATGCCTTTAACTTGTTTGTTTTCGGCAGCAATTTTGCGAATGTTTTCAAAAGTAGCATCGCGGCTTCCATCGTCAACAAAAATGCATTCGTAGTCTTCTTTTTGAAGAATGGTTTTGATTTTTTCAAACAACAAAGCAATATTGTCTTCTTCGTTAAAGGATGGGATTACTATGCTAATTTTCACAATCTTGGATTTTATTTTTCATAATTAAGGCCAGTCCAAATATAAATATTTCGCCGGTGATAAACCAGAGGCGTTGAAGTAAAGATATGGTCACTGCAAACGAGGTTTCCATCCCTGCGCTTGTTAGAAATAAAACGATTATACTTTCGCGAACTCCAATGCCACCCGGAACGATTACTGCCAGTAACCCGTAACAAACACTTATGGGAAAGGCAAAGGCTATAATTCCTGGTGCATTGGGGTAAGTGGCTAAAACAAGGATGTAAAAACCAACACTCCAAAAGAACCAATAACCCAATATACTTTTTAACATGGGCAATGCTTCTCTTATCGATACATACGGAATGTCTAAATCCTTTTTAAACAGCTTTTTTATTGTTACAAGTATTAGCCAATGTATCTTTTTTGAAAAAAGAAACAAAGCCAACGCACATGCAGTAAGTCCCACAAATACCGAAAATAGTGGATGTAAGGGTAACCAAACAATCGCAAATAAACTGACAATGAGTCCGGTTAACAAATAAACCAGTTGTTCTTTTAACGAAATTGCGCTTAGTACGGTCAACGAACTTTTATGTTCGGAAACTATTGAGGCTCTGCCCAGAATAACCCAAACTTTGCCCGGAATATATTTGGCAAATACAGAAATACCATGAGAATAAATAGCCAACTGATTCGTGATTTGAATTTGGTGAGAATGTAAACTGTTTTTCCAGCTTAAGGTACTAACCACAAAACCTGACCATAAAAGAATTAGCGATGTAAACAGTAAGGCTAAATTAAAGTGAACATTTGAAAATTGAAGGTAATCGAATGTATAGAGATAGTAAATTATAAATCCGAATGACAGATATAGTAAGACTTTTAAAAGTTTTTTTAGTTTGTCCATTTTATTATTTATGGTAATACTATCTGCCTGTAAGTGACACTGAATTAGTTTGTTTTGAAAATTTGGTATTTTGCTAAACTCCACTTTTGCAATCGGAACTGTATAGCCGTTTTCAAAACTCCAATGGCATATATTGTACTGTTTTTTATACTAATGCTAGATGCATCATCAAAATATTTTGTTGGGCAGGTAATTTCCGCAATTTCGTACCCGGCGTACCAGATTTGAGCCAGCATTTGATTGTCAAATACAAAATTATCGGAGTTGGAGTTGTAATCAATGGCTTCCAAAACTTCGCGGGAAAATGCCCGGTATCCTGTGTGGTATTCCGAAAGTTTGGCATTTAGTAAAATATTCTCGATTAAGGTTAGTCCGCGGTTGGCAAGGTATTTTATCATGGGCATGCCGCCTTTTAAAGCACCTTTCCCTAGAATGCGCGAGCCTAAAACTACATGGTACAATTCACTTCCCAGTAAATTCGACATGGCCGGAATTAATTTTGGTGTGTATTGGTAATCAGGGTGTAACATGATTACAATGTCGGCACCAATTTCAAGTGCTTTGTTATAACACGATTTCTGATTTCCGCCGTAACCTTTATTTTCTTCATGAACAACAATATGTTTAATGCCTAACTTTTTGCCAACCTGAACAGTTTCGTCCCGGCTTACATCGTCAACAAGAATTACGTCGTCTACAATATTAAAATCGATTTCGTTATAGGTTATTTCAAGAGTTTTAGCTGCATTGTAAGCGGGGAGCACTACCACAACTTTTTTGTTGTTAATCATTTTGGTTTGTTTGAATGTTTGTGTAAAAATAACAAGAATATAATATTGTCAAACTATAATTTTATCTTGCCGGCCAATCGGGTTGTAAAAGTGGCAAATGCTACAACCGAAACTGAACTAATGGGCATTAAAATGGCGGCTACAACCGGCGAAAGGTTTCCACTAATTGCAAATGCAATTCCAATACTATTATAGAGAAACGATATGGTGAAACTTAACTTTACAATGCTTAGCGAGGTTTTTGTAAAGCGAATAAAATTTGCCAGGCGCTTAAATTGTCCGGCTTCCAAAACGGCATCGCTGGCAGGCGAGAAATGATACACTTTGTCGGCAATGGTAAGTGCCACATCGCTTTGCATTAATGCGCCTGCATCATTCAGTCCGTCGCCGGTCATTAAAATAGTGTTGCCTTTATCCTGCTGCGATTTTATAAAAGCTGCTTTGTCTCCAGGTTTTTGGTTAAAAAGCATGTGCTCCTGGTTAAAGTAGGCAGTTAGATTTTTGGCCTCTGCATCGTTATCGCCCGATACAAGGAACAGCTTGAATCGGGATTTTAGGCTGTCTAAAACGTTGTTAACGCCGATTCGGTATTGATTACTTATGGTGTAATGCCCGCGAATATTATTATCAATGGCAACAAAAACGGTAGAAGTTGTTTGCTTCTGAACAGCAGCTTGATTGGTTACATATTCTTCCGAGCCGATTTTAATATTGAGCTGATTTACCTTCCCAAACATTCCGCGGCCTGCCACTTCAACAAAATGTGTGGGGGTGTGGTAAGTCGTGCCATTAAAGAATTGCGAAATGGCTGCACTCAACGGGTGAGTTGATTGTTTAACCAACGAAAAAACGGCCTCTTTTTCATCCTTCGAAAGTTCGTTGCCGGTGTACACAACTTTGTTTTCGTTGGGTTGGGTTAATGTTCCGGTTTTATCGAAAACGATGGTGTTGATATGTGAAAGTTTTTCAATTACATCGGTATTTTTAATATATAACCCATTTTTACCAAATATGCGCATCGTATTCCCGAATGTAAAGGGAATTGACAGCGCCAGCGCACACGGACAAGCAACGATCAATACCGCCGTAAAAACAAAAATGGCAGTATGTGTTTCGCCTTGAAGCATCCAATAAGCAAATCCAATGGTTGCAATTGCTATTACAATCAGCGTAAAATATTTACTAATTCTATCGGAGAGTGTTTTTAGCGAATCGGTTGGTTTTTCATAGGTTTTATCCTGGTTCCAGAGTTTGGTTAGGTGACTTTGGTTAACTTCCTTTTTTACCCTTATTTTAATAATTCCGCCCATTTGTCGTCCTCCGGCATAAATAAAATCGCCGGTGTTTTTTACCACGGGGGTCGATTCGCCGGTAACAAAACTGTAGTCGATACGGCCATCGCCTTCAATCAGTTCCGCATCTGCCGGAATCAGTTCTTTGTTGCGGATAATTAATTCGTCGTCCACTTCGATTTTTTCAAGCAGAATACTTTCTTCAATTTGCTTATTGATTTTTGTAACAGCAATGGGGAAGTACGATTTGTAATTGCGGTCGAATGACAGTGCCTCGTAGGTTTTGCCTTGGTACCATTTGCCAACCAGCAGGAAAAAAATCAAACCCGAAAGGCTGTCGCAATATCCCGGGCCGCCGGTAAAAAATACTTCGTAGCTGGTTACCAGAAACAACACAATAATTCCAATCGCAATGGGTAAATCAATATTTACATTCTTTTTTATCAGGTTTTTAAAGGCTGAAATGTAATAGTCGCTGCCGCTGTAAAATGTAACCGGAATAACCAGAATGTAACTTAGAATATTAAATAACGACTGAAGTTTATCGCTTAAAGGTTCGCCGTTAAAATAGGCCGGCAAACTGTAGGTCATTACATTTACAAATACAAAACCGGCCACACCAATTTTGTAAAGCAGTTTTTTATACGAGTGTTTGTCTTCGTCCTTGTCAACAAGACTTTGCGAGAGATCAGGAATGTAATGAATAGACGAAAGTAATTCCACCAACTGACGCAAACTAATCTTATTCTCGTCGAAGGTGATATCTACTTCTTTACGTGTGAAATTTACAAATGAATATTTTATTCCCTGATGTAGTTTTTGCAGATGTTCGAGTAACCAGATACACGATGCACAATGGATTACCGGAATATATAATTTAACTTTTGAAATCCCGTTTTCAGAAAAGGAGATCAATTTTTCCTTCACTTCTTCATTATCAAGAAACGCATATTTATTGCCAAATTCGGTGGTGGTTTCCACCTTTATTCCGGGCGTTTCTTCCAGGTTGTAATACTTGTAAAGTTTATTTTCATTCAGAAGTTGATATACCGTTTTGCAGCCGTTGCAGCAAAATCTCATATCATTCCAAACTTCCGGATTCTTCCCGCAATCGGCCCCGCAGTGCACACAACTATTTCCGTTCTGTTTGTTCATCTTTCTTCTTCTTTGTGTCCTCTGGTCTTTGTGTTAAAAAATAAACACAATGCCACGAAGCCACTAAGATTTTATAAATTAATTGCTTTTACAACAATCTCCCTTTGTTTCGTTATGCAATTCAGCAGACTCAGTCTCCAGACTTTTTTCAAATTTTTGTTCAATTTTTTGTTTTGGCGGGCTCAAATAGGGGATTCCCAAACTCAGTCCACGCAAAATAAATAATATCCCAACCACTACCACAAGAACGGGTATCAGTTTGTTTATTTTATTTCTGATGGTAAGGCTCAACACATTTCCGGCCAGCGAAATGGCCAGTAACATGGGGATTGTTCCCAGCCCAAACAAAATCATGTACAACGATCCTTCAGCAACTCCGCCGGTTCCGATGGCACCTGCAATGGCCATGTACACGAGCCCACAAGGTAAAAGTCCGTTTAGCATTCCAATAAAAAACAGGCTTTGAAACGAGCGGATTGAAAACATTGTCCCGATGGTTTTTTTGAGTTTCCCAACAAACGAAAACCAGCTTTTATCCATTCTGTACTGGTTTTTAAAAAGTTTTGGAAACAGAACTGAAATAATCATCAGCGCCCCCATCAGTACCGATACTTTTTGTTGAAATCCGATAAGTTGCAGTCCTTGTCCGAGCAGTCCAAAAACGGCACCCATAATTCCGTAGGTAAGCGTTCGGCCAATATTGTAAAGTGCTCCGCCAAATATTTTTTGGGGAACAGTGTTGCCGTGTAAGGGCAGGGCAATGGCAATGGGGCCGCACATTCCGGCGCAGTGAAAACTGCCCATTAGTCCTAGTATGAAGGCTGATATTAAAATGGTCATTGTTATTGAATTAAATGAACAAAAGATTGAATTGTGGTTTAAAATTAGTAAATATTATTGAACATTCACAGGTTGGTTGACCTCATATTTCAGACCTTCCATAAACCAGGTAAATTTCAGAATGTACCTTCCGGGAATTAGATCCGATTTCTGAAATTGCACCTGACTGAGACCGGCAGTAACCGGAACTTTAATGTCTTTTGTTTTATCCGATGGCCGGTACATATACATGGTTCCCGATTCAACTCTTTTTGCAAGTGATTCTTCTATTTCTATGGATAGGATATTGTTCGATGAGCTAACTTTAATTGACCTGGCAAATGCTTTTGATCGATCATTCACTTTCATCTGCTCCGAATAATCTACGCCTTTTTCGTAATAGTCTTTGTGAACCAGGTTTACCTGCTGGCTCATGGCAAAATAGATAAACACTGCACATGCAGCTAAAAACACGGCTAAAAAAAGAAATATACCTGTCCCCCAATTGAATTTCATAGTCTTAAAATTGTTTACTTCCTATTTAATATTGATGTCATATCGAACGCAGTGAGAAATCTGTATCTTATTTGCTTGTCGGGAGCAGATTTTTCCTCATACTTGGTCGAAATATCAGTGGTTATTTCTAGAAACGGTACCTGCAACTGCCAACTTTTTCATGGTCCAACAAACGTTGTTTTATAGGTCTCAATTAATTCATTATTGCTGTAAATACCAAACTCTACTTCCGTTTTATCCGATTTAATTTCATCTTTTGGGATAAAAAGCAGAAAGGTGGATTCAAACATTCCCTGATCTTTAATAGTCATCTTGTTTCCTGCCATACGAATGTTTCCATTGTGTGAAATCAGCTTGATTTCAAGTGGCATTTCGTTGTGCGTTTTATTTACAATTTTAATGTTGTACACATTCGAAATCGCCTTTTCATGATCCTGATACAATAGACCCGGAGTACGTAATATGGTTGTTTCAATTACCGGGCGAGTTACCAGCGTGTAAACAAAAAACGAAAAGATAATAAGCAGCACCATTGAATAGGCACGGTTTCGGGCGTTCCATATTTTGGTGTGTCCGCCTGTTATCGATGCTTCAGATGCATAGCGAATCAATCCCGGAGCTTTTCCGGTAACATGCATGATTTTATTACACTGATCGATACAAGCCGTGCAGTTTATACATTCCAGCTGTGTGCCGTTTCTGATGTCAATGCCGGTTGGGCAAACCGAAATACATTGTTTGCAATCGGTACAATCTCCATTTCCACTAGCTCCACGCGGTTCGCCCCTTCTGTAATCGTAAGTCACCATTATGGTTTTCGAATCGAGCAAAACACCTTGCATTCGCCCGTAAGGGCAAACCATAGTGCAAATCTGCTCGCGGAAGAAAGAATATACCCAATAAAAAAATGCTGAAACCAGAAGCATTACAATAAAACCCGACCAATTCTCCTGTACCGGAGAAGTAATCAATTCAACCCAACCGTCGCTGCCAATAAACCACATTAAAAACGTGTTGGTCATGGCAATTGAAATCAAAATGAAAATGCCGTGTTTAAGTGTTTTTTTGAAGATCTTGTTGGTTGTCCACGGGCTGTTGTCGAGTTTGTGGCGGGCACGGTAATCTCCTTCAATCAGGTATTCAATTTTCCGAAAAACCATTTCCAGAAAGATCGTTTGCGGGCATGCCCATCCGCACCAAAGTCGGCCAAAAGTTACGGTAAACAAAACAATGAATAGAACAAAAGAGAGCATTAACAAAGCCAGTATAAATGTATCCTGCGCCCAGAATATGGCGCCAAAAATGATAAATTTTTGATTTGCAACATCGAGCAAAATCAACGGATTCCCTTTTATCCGGATAAAAGGAGCTCCTGCAAAAAACAGGAGCATGAAATAGCTGAAAATTGTACGCCGGGTAAACCATTTCCCCGAAGGTTTTTTGGCATAGACCCACTTTCTTCCGCCTCGTTCGTTCAGGTTTATGGGTTTGTCTCTGAAATCTAATTTGTGATTTGCCATATGTTCAAATCAATTGTAAAAAAGTGGGGAAATTAATTCCCCATTATTTAAATTGTTGATTTTATTTAATCTTCACACTTTTCTCCTTGAGCTGCTTTGGCATTTGGTGGATTGGTTCCCTTCAGGCTCATCACATAACTTGCCACCTTCTGAATTTTATCATCGCTTATTTGCCCTTTAAAGGCTGTCATCCCTTTTGTTGGCTCACCGTTCTTAATGATGTTAAAAACACTTTGAATATCGCAGCCATGTATCCAGAACCCGTCGGTAATATTAGGGCCAATTGCATTCCCTTCACCGGCCATTCCATGACAAGCCATACAAGCCATGTCGGTATATATTTGCTTCCCTTCAGCAAGCGAAGCTTCGTCGGTAAAGGCAACCAGTGCATCTGCATCCAGACTTTCAATCTGGTATTTTTGATCGTGCGTCATCGATTTGGCAGCGTACTCGGCATCCTGGTGCAAACCCTCTTTTAACCAAAAATAGTAGGCACCATAAATAATCGACCAGCCAATGGTAATGTAAAACAGCAGCATAATCCAGCGTGGTGGCGGATTATCCAGTTCTTTAATACCGTCATAGTCGTGGTCCATTATATTTTCATCAAGCTCAGTTGCTTTCTTTTTTTCTTCTGACATAGCTTTAAATTTTAATTCGAAGTTATGATGTCTTCGGATTCGTCATCCGTTAAAATCGAGTTTTTAATTGCCTCCATATCGCTATTCTGCATACGCATGGTACGGATAAAAATAACGATGAACAGCACTACAAAGATCAGTAATCCGATGATGTAAAAAATCTGGATCCCTTCGATACTTGTTAATAGGTTGCTTACTATCTTCATCTCACTAGAATTGTCTGTTTAATTTGTGCTCATTGGAACTCGCAAAAGGATAAATAGTGCTTTTAAGTTTATTTATTATTGCTTGTTTCATTTTGTAACGTTATTAGAATGTAACTTGCCAATTGTGTGATTTGTTTTTCAGAAAACTGAGCTTTGTATGGAATCATTCCTTTTGCAACATTACCTTCAGAAATGGAATGAATGACCTGTTCGGGTTTATTCCCATTAATCCATTCATTGTCAACTAAACTTGGAAACGTAGCAATGCCCTTTCCGTCAGCTCCGTGGCACACAACACAAGTGCTTGTAAAAAGTTTTTCACCTGCATCAAGATCTGCTTTATTATTTAAGAGCTTTGCTTCTTTTTGTTCGCTTGCTTCCACCGATTCGGCATGCATAGCAACTTCTTTTGGTTCAACAACTCCCGAAATATCTTTACCTAATTTGTGCATGTAGGCAATCATTGCCACCATTTGTTTTTGTGGTTCAATATCAATTCCCGAGGCCTTTAAATCATCAGAAATCTGCTGGGCCTGTTCCATTAAATCATCAACAGCTTTTTCAGCATAACCTTCGGGATACGGAACTCCCAGTGTTTGCATGGCTTTAATTTTTTTCGGTGTTTGATCGAGTTTAATATTTTTTACGGCCAACCAGGCATAATTCGGCATAATGGATTCCTGATTCATTTTTTGTGGATCCATGAAGTGGTTGTAGTGCCAGGCGGCATTTTTATACATGGGGCCGCCAACAACACCGGCTCGCGCCAAATCGGGGCCGATTCTCCGCGATCCCCACTGA
Organism: Draconibacterium aestuarii; assembly: GCA_026671195.1. Taxonomy (GTDB): domain Bacteria; phylum Bacteroidota; class Bacteroidia; order Bacteroidales; family Prolixibacteraceae; genus Draconibacterium; species Draconibacterium aestuarii. Next base: position 155,419 of record JAPOHD010000015.1, read on the forward strand.
TACGGATGATCGTAAACAAACTCACCGATTTTTGAATACTCGCCATAACGATCGGTTTCCCATCGGAACGGACGTACAATTTGCGAGTGACAAACATAACATCCTTCAGCAATGTACAAATCGCGTCCTTCCAGTTCTAGAGGTGTGTATGGTTTTACCGATTCAATGGTTGGCACATTCGATTTAATAAAAATCATTGGAATAATTTCAACCGCTCCTCCAATTGCAAGTGCAACAAAGGCCAAAATTGAAAAACGAACTGCCCTTCTTTCCAACCAGCGGTGAATGGTTTCTGTGGCAGGATTCCGTTTGCCTGCTAAAACCAATGCCGGAGCCTCTGCTACTTCATTATCAATAAAACTTCCAGAAGCCATTGTTTTTGCAAGGTTAAATACCATGATTAAAAATCCACCAAGGAAAAGTATTCCACTAAATACCCTAACCGCATACATTGGAACAATTTGAGTCAGAGTTTCAAGGAAATTTGGATATTGAAGGAAACCTTCATCGGTATAATCTCTCCACATTAACCATTGTGTAACAGCTGCCCAATACAACGGAATGGCGTAGATTAGAATGGCAAGTGTTGACATCCAAAAATGCGTGTTGGCCAATTTCTCGGAATACAATTTCGATTTAAACAACTTTGGAACCAACCAGTACAACATCCCGAATACGATACCTCCGTTCCAGCCCATTCCTCCAATGTGAACGTGGGCGATGGTCCAGTCGGTGAAGTGTGTAATTTGGTTGACCGATTTTAACGACATCATTGGTCCTTCGAAAGTTGACATTCCATATGCAGTAACGGCAACAACCAGGAATTTAAGAGCTGCGCTGTCTCGTACCCTGTCCCAGGCACCACGCAGTGTTAAAAGTCCGTTTATCATTCCACCCCAGCTTGGAGCAATCAGCATGATCGAGAAAGTAACTCCCAGTGCTTGTGCCCACTCAGGCAATGCCTGGTAAAGTAAGTGGTGTGGCCCGGCCCACATGTACAAGAAAATTAGTGACCAAAAGTGAATGATCGATAATTTGTAGGAATATATTGGGCGGTTTGCAGCTTTGGGAAGATAGTAGTACATCAATCCTAAAAATGGTGTGGTAAGGAAAAATGCAACTGCATTGTGCCCGTACCACCATTGTACCACTGCATCTTGCGCACCGGCGTATATCGAGTAACTTTTAAACAGTGAAATAGGTAATTCAAATGAATTTACCACGTGCAAAATAGCCACACCCAGAAAGGTGGCCAGATACCACCAAATAGCTGCATAAATATGTTGCACGCGACGAACGGTCAAAGTTCCAATCATGTTCCATCCAAAAGCAACCCAAACCAGTGTAATTAAAATATCGATGGGCCATTCCAGTTCGGCATATTCTTTACCTGTTGTAAAACCGGCCAAAAGCGATACGGCAGCCAATACGATTATGGTTTGCCAGCCCCAAAAATGGAAAGCACTTAATTTGTCGCTGAACATTCGGGTTTTAAGCAGTTTTTGCATCGAATAGTAAACACCGGCAAAAATGGCATTTCCAACAAACGCAAAAATAATCGCGTTGGTATGCACAGGTCTTACCCTACCAAAAGTAGTATATTCCAGTCCAAAGTTGAATACCGGAAAGGCCAATTGCAAGGCAGCAACTACTCCTACCAGAATTCCAACAACACCCCATGTAAGTGTAGCCAGAATAAATAGTTTAACTATTTTGTTGTCGTAATTAAATTTTTGATTTTCCATAAGTTGGATAATTATGTCGTTTGTTTTTGTTCGTCTTGTTCTTCTTCCTTTGTTTCCGTTTCGGTAGATTCATCGTCGAAAAGTATACGCATCGATGGAGTTTCGTTGTCGTCGAATTGCCCGGTACGAACTGCCCAGATAAAGGCTGCCAAAAAAATGAGCGCAGCAAATAAACTTACTCCTATCAACAGGTAAAAAATATTCATTTTATTCTTGTTGCTTTCCTACACGCCAGATTTTAAAGATTTGAAAAACTACATAGGCAATGGCCAGCCAGGCTCCTCCAACTGCTCCTAAATAAGAAAGCAGCAACCAGGTTTGAACATTTTCGTTGGTTGACCAAAGCACCTCTTTTTTTATCAGTTTTGGTACTTGTTTGGGTTGTCCAACTTTCGCGGCGTCAAGAATAACAGGATCGGTAACAAAACCTTCGCCCAGGCTTACAACCACATTTACCAAACCTTGCTCGTCGCCAATTAAATCTTTCGGAATGGCATACTCTGCCCGTCCTTCAGCATTGGTTAAAACTTCTCCGATTGGCAGGTTGCCAAATGCTTTTTTAGCACTAATTGAAACCGAAGCATTTGCCAGAACAAGGAATTTGCCATCGTTTCCTTCAACCTCAGCAAAAACTTCTACCTTTTTTTCAGTTTCATTTACCGAAGCCAAAAGTTTGGCCTTTTGGGGTGGAGCTTCCACCAAAACCGGTTCATTGGCGGGATTGTAATTCCTTATGTAATTAACCAAACGCCAGCGATCGTCTTCCGAAATCGTACTTCCAAATTGCGGCATCCCGCCACGTCCGTTCGTAATTTTATAAAAGAGTTCGCCTTCGGTATTGGCTTGCATTATATCCGAAGTGACATCAGGCGGAGGTGGCACCAATGGCAAACCGTTATTTTTCCCGGCATCGCCGTGGCACGATTTACAATTGGTAAGATAAAGGTCTTTCCCTTTTTTTACATTCGACAGATTATATTCTGTTGGATTTTTAAGCGTTTTCTGGTCTTCCGGAACCAGCCATTCCTGACCCATTCCCTGTTGTGCGATAAACAGGATTGCTACAAATATCAGATTGATTTTCTTAATCATTTTGAATTAGTTTTTAGGTTCAGAAATAATTTCTTTTTCAATCCCTTTGTCTTCTGCATATTCCCAAATTGTAATTACCGGAAACATTTTAGCAAGAACAGTAATTATCAGCAGCGCTGCCATAAAAGAGAACAGGGTAATCATCACCTCAATACTTGTTGGCGAGTAGTGTTTAAAATGATCGGGTACGTTTTGTACCGGTAAAAACGGGTGTTCCAAAGTTGGAATAACAATAATATAGCGTTTCACCCACGATGCAATCAAAACAAATACAGAAATAATTGTGAGAGGAAGCGGTTTCCTGAAATATTTGCAAAGCATCAAAAGTATAGGAAGAATAAGACCGAACGTTTGTGCCAGCCAGAACATAACCGAAAAGTTTCCGGTAAACAGGTTGCGAAGGTGAATACCTTCGGCGGTTTTCATTTTATAAGCAGGAACCAAAAATTCATTGATATTGAAATAAAGGTAAACCAAACAAACAAAAACGAGGAGTTTTCCCATGTAGTCAAAATGGAGGTCTTCAAAATAGTCTTTTAAATTGTAGCGCTGGCGGTAAGCATACATAACAATTACCACAGCAGCTGCTCCTGCAACAAATGCCCCTGCCACAAAGTAAGGCCCTAAAATAGTTGTATCCCAACCCGAACGTAAAGTAGCAGCAAACAACCACGATGTTACGGTATGAATAGATAAACCAACCGGCAATATCAATAACATTAATATACGCATGGCATGGTAAACCAACTTGTACTGTTCTGCACTTCCTTTCCAACCTAGTGCCAGCAGTGTATAAACTTTCATTTTCCACTTCGGAATATCATCGGTGCCTTTGTCTCGTAGCAAAGCCAAATCAGGAATGAGCGGAATGTAAAAAAGCAATATAGAAATGGTTAGGTAGGTGGTGACAACAGTAACATCCCAAAGAATTGGCGAAGCAAAACGTCCGTGGATAAATACGTTGAGAAGCCTGTCGGGGCGCCCCATATCCATAACTATAATTATACCAGCCAATGCAACTGCTGCAATTGCAACCTGTTCGGCTACCCTGGAAATAGGTTTAGCCCAGTTAATTTTCAGGAGGTGCAAAGCCGAACTTAACAGAAACCCAATGAGGCTAACTGCCACAAAAAATACAAAGTTGGCAATGTACATCCCCCACGAAACGTAATCGCGCATGCCGGTAACTCCAAGGCCGTCGCGAATCTGGATAAACCAGCCCCACAAACCAACCGCTGCAAACATGATTAAAAAGAAATACCAAAAGTTGGTTAATTCGTCACGTTTTACAATCGATCGCGTAAGGTCGAAGGTGATTTTATCTAATAACTTCCGGGATTCTTCCGGTGATTTTGATTTCTCCATCGTTTAGAATTTAGTCAGTTATGAATGATGATCTTCTATTTCGCCTTGAAACGGGAATGCCCGGTCTTTTGGTGGCAGGTAATAAACCCGTGGTTTTGTTCCGAGTTCTTCCATTAATGTATAAGCTGCATTTTCTTTAATTAACTTGCTGAAGCTTGTGGTTTCTTTTGTGGTTCCGTTGGTTACGGCGTTTTCGTTGCGGTCGCCAAACCAATAAACTCCGTTCGGACAAGACGAAACGCAGGTGGGTAGTTTCCCGTCACGCAAACGGTCGGCACTAAACAAACATTTCGAAATGGTTCCTTTCTTTTGCGGAACATTGGCTTCGATGTTATAAGTTACACCTTCATATTTTTCGGCATCGCGTGGTTCGAACCAGTTAAATACCCTTGCCGAATACGGACAGGCAGCAATACAAAAACGGCATCCAATACAGCGTTCATTGTCGATTAAAACAATACCATCTTCGCGTTTGAAAGTAGCATTAACCGGACAAACTTTTGTGCAGGGAGGATTGTCGCAATGCTGGCATGGTTTGGGCATATAATAAGGAGCCGTATGTTCTGCGTCCTGCATTTGTAACACGTTAATGTGGTGTTGTTCGGGACGCAGCTGATGATGGTTTTGGCAACCTTTCATACATTCGCGTGCATTCCTGCATTTAGAAAGATCAATTACCATCACCCAACTTCTTCCAGGCAAACCTTTTCGCCCTCTTTTCTGATTCTCCGTAAGGCTCGGCATATCAGCCGGTTTAAGCTGTTCTTTATCAACTTCAACCAATTCTCCACTTGAAGTTAACAAGCGAATTTTATCACCAGATGTAGTCTGAACTTTGCTGCACGAACTTAAAAAACTCGAACCTCCTACTACCCCGGCGGCACCAATCGAACCAAGGGTTTTCATGAAGTTTCTACGCGATTTCTTTTCCATAAACAGACATTTTAAAATGATCCGGGCATGTTAATTACCACCCTGATTCAACTAAATTTAGTTTCTAAAACACACGAATTTATAAAATTAGCGTGAAGCCACAAATTCTGAAAAGTGACGTTGTAATAAAAGACAAAAAAGCCTTTGAAAATTAATAATGAGGAAGTTAGGATTGGTAGAGTTTCGGGCTAATATTTTTTAAAAGATAAAATATTGATATGAGCCAACATAGGTTTTAATCGCAATTATTTTTAAAAAATTGAATGAACAAATCCATTTTAACAATGTTGTTAATTGGTTTTCTAAAAAAAGTATTGTGTTGGATGTTTCTGAAAAAGGGAGCAAATAATGTGTTGTAAAACATATTTAAAATATTTCAGGTCTTTTAAACCATTCCCGAAAATACGAATTAAAATAAGAATATACATGTTTAAGGTATAAGAATTGCTCGACTTTTATTTTAATGATATTGAGCAGATGTTAGAAACAAAAAAAGGAAAGAGAAATAAGGATATCTAAAATCCTCAGAAAGAATCGTTTTACATAAACATTCAGGACTTTTTACGGTTTAATTGATAAAAAAAGAATAGTGGATTTCTGTTTTGGATGTTGTTTAAAAACAAATTGCATTTTAAAACGTAGCATTCATTTATAAAACAAAAAAACTATTTGCTTTTTAACTGATAAACCGTTTCTGATAACTAAATTGAATGAATACAAGCAAGTATTTCAAAAGTATTTTCCTCGCTTTGGCATTTGGAATTATCTCAACAGTATTGTTTGCTCAGGCTGTAATAAATCCGGCAGCTAGCGATGATGATGTTGAAATAGGTATTGTAGAGCACCTCGATATGTATTTGCCCAACGATGTTTTATTAATTAACGAACAGGGTGAACAGGTTAATCTAACTCAGATTATTGATAAACCAACGATAATTAATTTTGTGTACTTCCGCTGTCCCGGAATATGTAGCCCGCTGATGGAAGCTGTTGCAGGTGTAATGGATAAATCGGATTTGGTGCCGGGTGAAGATTACCAGGTATTAACCATTAGTTTCGATCCGAGTGAAACGATTGATTTGGGCATCAGGAAAAAAACAAATTATCTGAATCTGATGAATAATCCGGATAAAATTGAAGCTGCCAAAACCGGATGGCTCTTTTTTGTATCGGACAGTGCCAGCATAATAAAGGCCACAAATGCTACCGGGTTTAAATACAAACGAACCGGAAACGACTTTTTACATGCGGCATCGTTAACGGTTACCAGTCCCGATGCCAAAATTACAAGGTATTTAAATGGCATGTATTTTTTGCCTTTCGAATGGAAAATGGCCATTGTAGAAGCTTCGAAAGGGCAGTCGGGGCCAACACTAAATAAAGTTTTACGATTTTGTTATTCGTACGACCCGGTTGGGCAAACGTATGTATTAAATATTACAAAGGTGAGCGCAACACTAATCATGTTTTTTGCGCTGGTATTATTACTGTTTATGGTATTTAAACCTAAACGAAGAAAGACAATTTAAACTGAACTTTATGCATACAACAAGTGCTGTAAACGGAGCAAACTATTTAGCCTACCAGGGAAAATACAAAGGTTTGCTCGGATGGATTTTGTCAACAGACCATAAACGAATTGGTCTTCTTTATTTGTACTCCATTGCAACCATGTTCTCCATTGGCGTTTTGCTGGGGCTTGCCATGAAATTTGAATTGTTGGCACCCGGGAAAACAATTATGGATGCGCAAACCTACAACGCAACATTTACGGTTCACGGAGTAATTATGATTTTTATGGTGGTGGTACCCGGTCTTCCGGCGGTTTTTGGAAACCTGATGATGCCCATAATGATTGGTGCAAAAGATGTGGCCTTTCCAAAGTTAAACTTATTGTCGTGGTATCTTTATGTAGCCGGTGTTGTACTGGTTATTAGTGCACTTATTTTTGGAAACGGAACACCTGACACCGGATGGACATTTTATGCGCCCTATAGTTTTAAAACGGGTACAAATCTGCTCCCTGCTATTTTTGGGGCGTTTGTTCTGGGCTTCTCATCCATCTTAACCGGATTAAACTTTTTGGTTACCATTCATCGTTTGCGTTGCCCGGGAATGAAATGGACAAAACTTCCCTTGTTTGTTTGGACACTTTACGGAACAGCCTGGATACAGTTACTTGCTACACCTGTTGTAGGAATTACGCTGGTATTGGTGGCTCTTGAACGGCTTTTCGGAGTTGGAATCTTTGATCCGGCACTTGGCGGCGATCCGATTTTATACCAGCATTTGTTCTGGATTTACTCGCACCCGGCAGTTTACATTATGATTTTACCTGCCATGGGAGCCATTTCTGAAATTATCCCGACCTTTTCGCAGAAGCATATTTTTGGTTACAAAGCAATTATTGCATCTACATTGTCTATCGCTTTTGTTGGATACCTGGTTTGGGGCCACCATATGTACACTGCCGGAATGAGCGGAACTGCACAATATTATTTTTCCCTGCTCACTTTTATTGTTGCCATCCCAAGTGCAATTAAAGTATTTAACTGGATATCGACCATGTACAAAGGATCGATAAATATTCAGACGCCCTTTTACTGGGCCGTGTCGTTTATTTTTGTTTTTATGGTTGGAGGTTTAAGCGGCCTTGTTTTAGGTGCACTGGCAACCGATATCTATGTTCACGACACTGCCTTTGTTGTAGCCCATTTCCATTACATTGTATTTGGAGGAACAGGTTTTGCATTCTTTGCCGCTATGCATTACTGGTTCCCCAAAATATACGGAAGAATGTACGATAAATCGTGGGCGAATATTGGGTGGCTGGTTTTTACAATAGGCTTTTTGGCACTGTATTCACCAATGTTTTATTTGGGAATGATGGGAATGCCACGTCGTTATTACGATTATTTACCCGAATTTCATGGGGGTAACATATTAAGTACGTTTGGATCGTGGATTATGGTAACCGGTTTTGTAATTATACTTACCAACCTAATTCGATCAGCAAAAAAAGGAGAGCCGGCCGAAATGAATCCCTGGAAAAGTAAAACCCTGGAGTGGACAGTTACTTCTCCGCCTCCCGTTTTAAATTTTGAGATAGAACCTGTTCTGGGAGAAAAAGACGGACCCTACAATTACGAATAAAAATTGGTTGATATGGAAGAACATGTACATCATGTAGAACATCCCGACATGTACGATCCCGAATCGTCGAAAATTGGTATGTGGTTGTTCATTTTTACCGAGCTGCTTTTATTTGGCGGGCTCTTTCTTGTGTATTCGGTTTACCGGTATATGAATCCCGATGCTTTTCACATGGCTGCAGTGGAGCTGAATACAACCATCGGTGCATTTAATACGGTTATTTTATTAGTAAGTAGTATGACTATTGCCATGTCGACATCGGCTTTGCAAAAAGGGCAAAAGAACCTGACTATTGGGCTGGTGGTAATTACATTTCTTATTGGAATCGGATTTTTAGTAAACAAGTGGTTTGAGTGGGGAGTAAAATTTGATCATGGAATTTGGCCCGGATCGGAGCACATGATTGAAAATATGAGCCAGGGAGAAATACTGTTTTTCGGGTTGTACTTTGTTATGACCGGATTACATGCCCTTCACATTATTGTGGGATTGGTAGTCATGGGATTTGCCATTCGTGGAGTAGCCAACGGAAAAGTGAACCCTGACCGTCCGTCGATGCTTGAAAATGCCGGATTGTACTGGCACCTTGTCGATTTAATCTGGATTTTCCTTTTCCCCTTATTTTATCTTATCACCTAAAACGCCTAACTATGTCAGAAGAAAAACATCATATTGTTCCATACCGAATGTACGCCATTATTTTATTGGTTTTGCTGGTATTAACATTTTCATCAATTGGTATTACGCACATAGAACTTGGGGCCTACACCGTGGCAGGAGCACTGCTTTTTGCCATCGTAAAATCGTATTTGGTTTTAACCTATTTTATGCACCTGAAATACGACAAACCCTATATTCGGATAATGGTATTGTTTGTATTTGCCATATTTATAGTAGTGTTAGTTATTACAATGTTAGATTACTTATATAGAGTATAATATGTATAGTTCAGAAGTAACTCAAGCCTCAAATTTTGTGCAGGGCGTGGATACCGCATTCCTTGTAATCCTCGGGATTTCATTTTTGTTTCTGATTGGATTGACTGTGGTAATGCTGGTTTTTATATTTAAATACAACAAGAAAAGGAATCCAAAAGCCACGCAAATTGAAGGAAGCGTTAAATTGGAAATTATCTGGACCGTTGTTCCTTTTTTACTTACTATGCTGATGTTTTACTATGGTTGGGCAGGATGGAAACCCATGCAAAAAGCTCCGAAAGATGCTATGGAAATTACGGTTTACGGCAGAATGTGGAACTTTAGTTTTGAATACGAAAACGGACGAAGAACCGATACCTTATTTTTGCCAAAAGACCAACCTATAAAATTGAATCTTGTTGCAATGGATGTGTTGCACAGTTTGTATATTCCGGCGTTCAGGGTAAAACAGGACATGGTTCCCGGATTGGAAAACAATTCGATGTGGTTTGAACCGCAAAAAGTAGGAACTTACGAACTTTTTTGTGCCGAGTATTGTGGATTACAACACTCATACATGTACACGTATGTAAAAGTTATGGAAGACAGCGATTTTCAGTCGTGGATTACCGATACTACAAATGTGGCTGCTTCGGCAACCGAAATTGAATCGCCTGTAGCAACCGGGAAACGGATTATGCAGAATATCGGTTGTTTTGCCTGTCATACGGAGAATGGTACAAAGCTGGTTGGACCAAGTTTTAAAGGAATCTGGGGAGCCGAGCATACCGTAAAAACCGGTAAAGAAACGCGTCAGGTGCTGGTTGACGAGGAATACATTAAACATTCGATATATGATCCGAATGCCGATGTGGTTGAAGGTTTTTCCAAAGGTTTAATGTTGTCGTACGAAGGCCAGCTGTCGGAAGATGATATTGGAAATATTATTGAGTATTTGAAAACGCTGAAATAGTAGGAAGTAAGAAGACGGAAGACGGAAGACGGAAGCGCGAAGCAGGAAGAAAATAGAAGGCAAATTGCCGCACGCTTTGACTGTGTTTGAAATCGAAACATCCATGCGGAAAAGAAACAGGAAGTATATAAACAGATAGGGACAAAAGAATTTTATGGACGATGAGTGGCAAAACAAATGAATTTGAAAGAAAAATTTAAAATAATATACGAACTGGGCAAAATGCGCATTTCGTTGCCCATTGCTTTATCGGCATTAACCGGGTATGTGCTTTTTACCGGGAATGTTGATGCACAAGGATGGTTTTTGGCATTGGGTGTGTTTTTTATGGCCTGCAGCTCAAGTGTAATCAACCACTGGCAAGAACGCGATATTGATGCCCAAATGCCACGCACCAAAAACCGACCCATTCCCACCGGGAAAATTAGTGCAGCCCGGGCATTAAGGCTGGCTATTGTATTTGCTCTTATCGGCTCAGCAATTTTGTTTTTCTCAAACCCGTTAATGGCACTTCTTCTTAGTTGGGGAACATTGTTTTCGTACAATGCTGTTTATACTCCGCTTAAAAAGGTTTCGGCTTTTGCGGTAATTCCCGGATCGATGGTGGGCGCTTTGCCTCCAATGATTGGTTGGGCGGGTGCCGGAGGAAGTTTATCTTCAGAAATTATTCTGTTGGTGGCTGCCTTTTTCTTTATTGGGCAAATACCTCACTTCTGGCTTTTACTACTCATGTTTGGCGAACAGTATAAACAGGCAAATTTGCCCAGTCTGAATCAGATTTTTAACGAAGGGCAAATTAAACGGGTCACTTTCACCTGGGTGTTAACTACAGTGGCTTCTGCCTTTTTGGTGATCTTTTTTGTGATCGGCAATAAAATTATAATGTTCTTTTTGCTGTTTTATATTTTCTATTTGCTCTTCTCTCTGGGAATTGCAGTTTTTGCCAAAGACGAATTTAAAGTACGCCCATCGTTTTACAAACTCAATTTTCTTTACCTTTTTATGATGATTTTCCTAATTGTTGACGGATTATTACGTGTGTAACAATTTAAACGGTTTAGTGAAATCATTTTAATTACCTTTGTAACTTATAGAATTTAACTACAGTACATGAAATTTTCGGAACTTGGAATACACGACGACCTGCTTGATGCCATCGATTATATGGGATTTAAAGAGGCAACACCCATTCAGGAACAAGCTATTCCAATTATTCTTGAGGGAAACGATCTGATTGCCTGTGCGCAAACAGGTACAGGAAAAACAGCAGCTTTTCTGCTTCCAATTCTTGATTTAATTGCTGATCTGCCCGGTGGGCAAACCTCAACACTGATCGTAGTCCCAACCCGCGAACTTGCCATACAAATCGATCAGCAGGTTCAGGGAATTGGTTATACCATGGGAATTGAGTCGATTGCACTATACGGTGGCGGCGACGGCGATGAATGGGGGCAGCAAAAAAAAGCACTTACCCAGGGAGCGGATATTATTGTTGCCACACCCGGAAAATTAATTTCACACCTGAATTTAGGTTATGTGAAGTTCGATACCATTAAGTTTCTGATTCTTGATGAAGCAGATAGAATGTTGGATATTGGATTTTATGACGACCTTGTTAAAATTATATCTTACCTGCCAAAAGAAAGACAGAATTTGATGTTTAGTGCTACTATGGCACCAAAAATCAGGAAACTGGCATCGCAGGTTTTAACCAATCCTACAGAAATAAATATTGCCATTTCGAAACCGGCAGAAGGTGTTTTACAGGCTGCCTATTTAATTTACAACAAGCAGAAAAACGACCTGATTGCACACCTCATTTCAGAAAATCCGGAATACAACAGCGTACTTATTTTCTGTTCAACAAAGCGTGCTACAACAGAACTGGCAAGGGTTTTACAAAAGAAAAAGTTCGATGCCGCAGCCATTTCGTCCGATTTGGAACAGTCGGAACGAGAGAATGTTCTGCTTGGTTTCCGATCAAAACGAATACGCATTTTGGTGGCAACCGATGTAATGAGTCGAGGAATTGACATAAAAGATATTAATCTGGTGATTAATTACGATGTGCCTAATGATGCTGAAGACTACGTACACCGGGTAGGACGTACTGCCCGTGCAGATTCTACCGGAGTTGCACTTACTTTAGTGAATGAAGATGATATGTACAAATTTCATCAGATTCAGGAGCTGATTGAGCGCGATGTATTTAAAATCCCGATGCCCGAACATTTGGGACCCGGGCCAGAGTGGAAGGAACCAACCAGACGAAAAGGAAACCGGAAAGGCAATTTTCATAAATATAAAGGCGGTTCGCAACCCAAACACCGAAACGAGTACAAAAAGAAAAGGTAGGTGCCGGTGGTTTTTGACTAAAAGAATGAATATTCTTTATCGTTCATGTAAAAGCTTTTTAAATGAACAAACACATTCTAATAATCCTATGTTTTGCACTGTTTTTTGTTGCTTGTAAGCCAGGAAAACAGGATGCAGAGAAAATGCAGATAAGAGGTTGGAACATTCTTACCGACCATACTCCAACTGCGTTTAAAACACTGAAGGCTTCAGCTGATTACCACGTGAATCACCTGCAGTTGTCGCACAATATTTGCCACAATTTAAAGGATGTAAAACACCAGTGGAACCGGAACATTGTAAATCGCCTGACTGAGGAGGCGCACGAAATGGGGATTCAGGAAGTGGTGGTTTGGGATCATGCATTGTACAACCTCGATTATTACCCCGACCGTTTTAAAATAAACGATACCACCCGGATTAACCTGGATGATCCGAAGTTCTGGAAGTGGTTTAAAAAGGATTACCGGAAAATGCTCGACAAGGTGCCTGAAATTGATGGCATTGTTTTAACCTTTATCGAAACAGGGGCACGGGTGGAAAATCAATATTCGGAAGTATTAAAAACACCGGAGGAAAAACTGGCGGCCCTGGTTGATTCGGTTGCCTCGGTGGTAGTTAAAGAGCGCGATATGAAGTTGTATATCCGTAGTTTTATGTACAATCGCACCGAGTTATCGCAGCTGATGAATTGTTTCGATTTAATTAAAACACCCGGAATTGTGGTGATGGCAAAAGAAACCCCGCACGATTTTTTTATAACACACCCGGTTTCGCAATGGATAAAAGATATTCCGTTTCCGGTAATTATTGAATTCGACTGTGCACACGAGTTTAACGGGCAGGGAATTGTGGCCAGCATTTTCCCCGAAACGCATCTGGAGCGGTGGAAGTACTACCAGGATTTGCCCAATGTAATAGGTTATTCCCTACGTACCGACAGGTACAATAATACGTCGATAATCGGAACTCCGTCGGAAATAAATTTGTATGCAGTAGCCAAATCAACCGGCAATCCGGGCATTGAAATTGACGAGATCATCGAAAGTTTTATTGCCGAAAAGTTCGATTCAGTTGCTGTTCCCTACCTGAAACCGCTTTTTGAGATTGCGCCTGAAATTATTCTCTCGAGTTTTTATACACTGGGATTAAATACTACCAACCATTCGCGACTTAATTTCGATTACCGATCGATTTATACCCGGCATGTTTCGGGCCGCTGGCTCGATAATCCTGAAATTACGGTGGGGCATGGGGTAAATCAAACCTTTCATTACTGGAGCGACATTGTAAATCATTTGTCCCCCGTAAAATATAAACTGGCAGAAGGGACTAATTTGGATGAACTCTGCGAGGTGTTCGAAAACAACTGGTTGCAGCCCGAAGAGTTGATGGATACCACATACCTGAATTATGTGCTGGCCGAAAAAGAATACGGGGTGCAACAGGCCGAAAAGGCCATGGAGCTTATAAAAACGGCAAAACCCTACTGTAGCAATGCCGATCAGTATAATATTTTGTACCATACCTTTAACCGCACGCTGATGTCGGCGAAACTGCGGAAAGCCTATGCACAGGTGTATTATGCGCAGCGTATCTGGAACAGGGGCGACGATTTTCGACCCGAAGCCTTGCAGGAATTAATTGCTGAGGGATTGGATGAAATTGTTGATGTTTCGGAACAGATTACGGTATACAGGCGCGGTGGCGCAAGTGGACAATACGACTGGAAAAACGACGCAACCATTGCACTCGACTTGGTGGATGAGATAAATAAAACCAGTATCATGGCCAGCAAGTAAAAAAGTGTGATGTGATAAGCGATTTCAAATGCCTCTTCCAACTCTTTCAAACCTGACTTAATAACTGATCACTAATTACTGAACCTCCGCTGCCGGAGATGCCCCACGAATCACAGGCATCGCGAGGGAGTTCTCGACCGAAGCGATCTCAGGCATACAGCAGGGCCCTGTCATTGACTGAGGTATGGCCTGCAAATCAATTCCAGATGGGTGTATGTGTATTTTGTTGATTATTTGCGGTGTGCATGGATTTAATTACGCATTGGTGTGGTTGCACTATAGAATATAAGTTTACTGAAGTCAATAGTTAAGCTTGTATTATTTAGCATAAGCAATGAATTAAAGAATAAACTGGTGGTGTTGAAGAAAGAGGATGCCCCGGTGGGTAATTTGCCCTTGCCGTACCCCTGCGAAATGCCCCGGGTAAGGCTAAAAATCCTTTTGCAGGGCTACGAAAGCACCAAAATGGTGAAAAAACTACCCTTGTATCGCTACGAAAGTAGTTTTTTGGCGACTGCGAAGCTTTTGTAGCACTACGAAAGCAGTAAATTGATCAATTTGATACGTGCGTACGCCTACGAAAGCAGTAAATTGGTGATTTTGAAGCTTTCGTACGCCTACGAAAGTTCCAAATTGGTGGACGGGGAGCTCTTGTAATCAGTGAGATATGTGTTTTACGACAATTTGTCAACCCAATATTGTTTTGTTTAACAGGATTGCTAACTTTAAACAACAATTAAAACCAAAACTGTTGAATATACACCCGAATATAAGATTTATACAAAAAGTTGGCTTATACTTCTAAATTGGCATTTTAATCCTCGCTGGCGCGGATTCTAGGTGCAAATCCGCACCAGCGTTAGGGGTGTTCTCTCACTATATTGGTTGTATAACAACACTTTTTACAACGAGATAAACGAAATAATTACAATTGATGCTACACAGTAGTTGGCGGTAATTGTAAAACGACACATCAATAAGTAATGGAAGAGCGAAAACCTACAGGAAAACCAGAAAAATTTTGGGATATAGTTTCCAAACGTTTTGTTAATTCCAAGCGGACAATGAATAGTCCTGCACTGCAAACTATTAAAAAAGATGTCGACAAGTTTTTCAAATCCACAGACATAGTGTTGGACTTTGGTTGTGGACCAGGTGACATAACCCTTGTAATAGCTCAAAATACACAAAAGGTTTACGCAACCGATATTTCAATAGGAATGATTGAAGCTGCTAAAGAAAAAGCATGCGAACAAAGCATCAGTAACATAAAGTTTATTCGAACTAACCTATCTGACGGAAAATTTCAAGCAAATTCATTTGATAAGATAACAGCTTTCAATGTGCTTCAGTACATTGAAGATAAAAAACAACTGTATAGCAAAATTCACGAACTGCTAAAACCTCAAGGATTGTTTATTTCATCAACAGTTTGTTTTCGTGAAAGAAGATCGGCACATCGGTTTTTAATGGCGGGGCTGACTAAGTTGAAGATTGTGCCTAAAATATTTCTCTATAAAACATCAGAACTTGAAAACGAAATGAAAGATGCGGGCTTTAAAATTATTGAAGCGACCAACATTGCAAAAATTCCTGACCGGTTTATCATTGCACGAAAGGACTAAATTTAGCTTTTGTAAGTTAATCAATAAAGTGTGAGATTTTAGAAAATATTACATATTGGAAATGAAGATAATAAATCCAAAAAGAGAAAAAACTACCGCTAACTTACAGGTGACCGTTGGCGGTAATAAGGTATGATAAAGGGACATCCTTTACAAAGTTAAAGGGACATAGTTTACACTTTTTGAAGTCGTAAATTGATCTAAAAAAAGATCATTATGCCTTGGAAAGAAACAACAACTATGGAACAAAAAATTGAATTTATCTGTGAATGGAACTCTCAAAAATATTCCATTTCAGAATTATGCCGGGCTTTTGAAATTTCAAGACCGACAGCGTACAAACTGATAAACAAGTATGAAAAATTTGGGTTAGAAGGCCTATTGGACGATTCTAAGGCGCCAATACACCATCCCAACCAAACCGATCCCAAAGTCGTAGAAATGATTCTAAAACTGAAAGAAAAACACAAGATCTGGGGGGCAAAAAAACTAAGGGTTTTGTTATTTAACGACTTTACCGAAAATCAAATTCCTTCGGTAGTTACGGTACACAATATCCTGAAAAAAAACGGCCTTGTGCAACCTCAAAGAAGGTTAAGGAGGATAAAGCCTACCTACCCCATCTTTGATCCGCAACAGTGCAATGAGGTATGGAGTGCCGACTATAAAGGGAAGTTTAAAATGGGCAATAAAATATACTGTCATCCTTTGACCATTGCCGACTCAAAAAGTCGCTTCCTGTTCTCCGCCAAAGCTCATTTACATGAAGACTTAAAATCCGTAAAGAAAGAGTTTACAAGGGTTTTCAGGATGTTTGGAATGCCTAAGCAGGTACATACTGACAACGGTTCTCCATTTGCTGCAGCAACCTCAATACAGCGTTTCTCCAGGTTATCATATTGGTTTATTGAACTGGGGATCCTACCCGTTTTCTCGGATCCATCGCATCCCGAACAGAACGGAAGACATGAACGCATGCACCGCGATTTAAAGGCATCATGCGCTATGCCATCTGCATTTGACATAAAGACACAGCAACGCACTTTAAATGCTTTTGTGAAGGAATACAATAACGTCAGACCACATGAAGCTTTAGATATGATGACACCTGCTGAGGTGCATATACGATCAAACAAACCATTCCCCGAAAGAATTAAAGAATGGACCTATTCTCCGGGCATGAAAGTGATGTATGTAACCAAAAGTGGAGCGATTAGGTGGAAGTCGTATTATTGGGTGTATTTATCTCGTGCTTTAACAGGAAAATACGTCGCTGCTATTGAAATAGGAAACGATGTTTGGAAGGTATTTTTTAGAAATGTACTTTTAGGATACTTTAATCAAAATGATTTAAGTTATAAAGAATCAACAACAAGGTTAAGTCCGAAAATAGTGTAAAGGATGTGACTTTAACTTTGTAAACTATGTGCCTTAACGAACATAATAAAAGTGAATCAATGAGAAATTTGATAATAATATTAATCTTTCTAATTTTCAATCAGTATAACTGCAATGGACAAGAGAAAGAATGGCTTTTAAACAAAGATTCTCTTTTTACATCAATATCTTCTGAACATTTTAATCTATACTCTTTTGAGGGTCTTCTAAGTGAGAAAACAAAGTTAGATTTTCTTAATGAAAGGGAATCTGCTTATCGAGAGATTTCCAATTTCTTTGAGATTACAACAAATTTATCGGTCAATATTTTTCTTTTCAAGACTGAGCAAATAAAGTACAATCTTACTGGTCATAAAGGTTTGGGATGGGGATTTGATAATAATATTGTTGAGGTATTTAATGATTCAATACGTATTGACCCTTATCATGAGCTGGCGCATGTTATTGGATATACACTTAATGACCCTCCAGCGTTGATTGATGAGGGTACAGCTGTTTATCTATCTCAGTTATACGGTGACAAAGCCTTTTCAAGAATGATTGGTTACCCGACAAAAAGTATTAATGAAATTCTTTTATTGCGTAGCAAAAGAGAAGGATTGATAAATATCTCAACTCTACTTTTATATAATGATATTGGGGATAATTTAGCATATTGCACATCAGCATCTTTTGTTGATTTCTTAATTAAGGAATATGGTAAGCAAAAATTCCTTGAGTTATATAAATCATTATCAAATGTAAATAGTGCCAAGAATAAAATAATATTTGAAAAGATTTGCGGCTTAGAATTTAATCAAATCGAAAATAAATGGACAAAACAAATATATACTAACAACTAAATTACAACCGCCGCTACTGCGCGATTGCACCTAAAATCCGCAAGTATTGTTGAAAAAAAGCTGTAAAACTATTCAAATGAATGCTTTACAGCTTCGGTACTTTCACCTAAATTGGTGTTGCTACAAAATACCAGTTATGAAAGTAATAAATTCTA
>JAPOHD010000016.1 GCA_026671195.1 Draconibacterium aestuarii
GCATACTCACGATTGATCTGACAATTCGTAAAACTACTTTCGAAACAATAACAGAAGATGTTTGTGACAGCCTGGTGGTTAACGGGGTCAAATACACTGAAACGGGAGTATACGAACAAACTCTTACAAATGAAGCCCTCTGCGACAGCATACTCACGATTGATGCTACAATTCGTAAAACTACTTTCGAAACAATAACAGAAGATGTTTGTGACAGCCTGGTGGTTAACGGGGTCAAATACACTGAAACGGGAGTATACAAACAAACTCTTACTAATGAAGCCCTCTGCGACAGCATACTCACGATTGATGTTACAATTCGTAAAACTACTTTCGAAACATTAACAGAAGATGTATGTGACAGTCTGGTGGTTAACGGGGTCAAATACACTGAAACGGGAGTATACGAACAAACTCTTACTAATGAAGCCCTCTGCGACAGCATACTCACAATTGATGTTACAATTCGTAAAACTACCTATGGAACAGATGTACAGGAGGCTTGCAATGAGTTCACTTGGATTGATGGTGAAACGTACACCGACAACAACAACTCTGCTGAATGGACACTCCAAAATATTGCAGGTTGTGATTCTGTAGTAACTCTGGATTTAACCATCCTAAGATCGACAGAAGATACCATCAAAGTTGAAGGTTGTGATCTAGTTACTGTTAACGGGACTGATTATACGACTTCTGGCACTTACTCTCAGAACTTGACCAATGCCGCAGGTTGCGACAGCATATTGACTATTCTGGCCACAGTTCTTGAAAGCACTTCAAGTACAACAGAGGTTACTAAATGCGATTCATACACATGGAACGGTACAACGTATACACAAAGCGGTACATATTCTGCAACCTTTGAAAACGCAGCCGGTTGTGATTCAACAGCTGTATTAATTTTAAATATCCTAGAAAGTGGAGAACAAACCATCAACAGAACAGAATGCGACCAGTATGTATTTAATGGAGAGGCATTTACCCAAAGTGGGACATACACAAGAGTGGTAACCAATAACAACGGTTGTGATCTCACTATTACGCTTAACTTAACAATATTAAGCGATGATCCTGTTGTACTTACCAGCGAAGCAACCGACTTAACCGTTGAATGTGATGGCCAGGGTAACACTGAAGCACTTAACGAATGGCTGACAACACAAGGAACAACAGGCGCCGCCGAGGCTGGTTTTGGAACTATTTTATGGAACCACAACTACGAAGCGCCTACACCAGGTTGCTGCAACACCGGTTCTGCAATGGTAACATTTACTGCAACTGATGATTGTGGAAACACTGTATCAACAACTGCATCCTTTACAATAATTGACAGCGAAGTTCCAACATTTACGGCTCCGGCTGACATTACCATCTATTCTGGTGATGACTGTCAATACGATGCCAGCGTTGAAGCTACGGGTGATGTTACCGATGAAATGGATGTTTGTTGTACCGACCTGAATGCTGGATTCACTGATGTAATCGAACAAGGTTCTTGTGCCGGAGAATGGATAATTACCCGTACATGGACATTGGATGACGCTTGCGGAAACGAAGCAGAACCTCAGGTGCAAATCATTACTGTACTTGACCAGACTGCTCCAACAGCTGTTTGCAAGAACATTACAGTTCAGCTCGACGAAAATGGCACTGCAAGCATCACTGCTGCCGACATCGACGGAGGTTCATCTGACAATTGCGGAATAGATACTATGTTTATTAGCCGGGAGATTTATTATTGTGGCAACCTTGGTGCGAATGAAGTTACTCTAACCGTTGTTGACCAGTGTGGAAATACTTCAACATGTACAGCAACTGTAACTGTAGAAGAAGGTGACTACGACTGTGGCACAAATCAATTGAAAGCAAATCCTGATGTTCTTACCTTAATTTATTGCCCGGGAGGAAACGTTTCAGGCGATATCAATTTATTTGCCAACGATGAAGGTTTCTCTGCTGAAGATGTAAGTTTCAATGTGTTGACTGATATTCCGGATAACGTTTCGATTACAAATGGTTCTTTGGATTACATTAACGAAGCAGCAACTCAGGCAGTTATTACTTTAACTTACTCGGTATGTCACAACGTTAATACCGAAAACTGCGATACAGCCGAAGTTACAATTCATGTATTACTCGACACAGATTGCGACGGAGTTCCGGACGATATCGATATTGATGACGACGACGATGGAATTGTTGATACCGATGAAGAGATAAATGCCTTAACTGCTAATCTCGATTCGGATGGTGACGTTATTGTTGACCGATTGGATATAGATTCAGATAACGATGGTATTCCTGACAATATCGAATGGCAATCTACTATTGCAGAAGGTGGAGAATACGATTACATCCTTCCGCTGGGAATCGATTCAAACAATGACGGGTGGGATGACGCCTATGATCCAACAGCCGGAGGAACTTACTACGAACCTTGGGATATGGATCTTGATGGAACTCCTGATTATCTGGATGAAGATTCTGATGGTGATGAAATTCCTGATTACATTGAAGGTTGGGATGCGAATCCACACGATACAATTGCTGACACCGAATTTGTTGGAACCGACTCAGACGGGGATGGTCTGGATGATGCGTATGACACGTACGATACCAGTGAAGAATGGTTGCACGGACAAAATGCGATTGGAAGTGATGCTCCGTTACAAGATATGGCCGGCGATACAATTAACAATATTCGCGACTGGCGTGATGACTATGTTCCTGTTGATCCACCAGACAATCCGGCAACGGGATGCGAACTAAACATTCCTAACGGATTCTCTCCTAACGACGATGGATATAACGACTACTTTGAAGTTGAATTCGAATGTAGCGAAGGCGATCAGCTATTTGAAGAAATATATCCTGACGCAAAAATTGAAATCTACAACAGATGGGGAAATCTGGTCTTCGAAAAAAATAGGTTTGGTAACACCCAGGAATGGGGCAATTACGAAGCCTGGTGGGATGGTCGATCGACCAACGATATGCAGGTGGGTAAGGACAAACTGCCTACGGCAACCTACTTCTACATCTTGTATTTCAACAATGGTACAAATGACCCGGTTACAGGATCCATATTCCTAAATAATTAATTGATTAGTTAATGAATGTTTAATCCGAAAAAATTTAGAACGATGAATACAAAATTAAATATAATCAAAGGTTTAGGGATTCTGGCAATAGTAGTAGCAGCATTCACATCCAATGCACAACAGGATCCCATGTACACCCAGTACATGTTCAATACGCAAACCATCAACCCGGCTTACGCAGGCACATGGGAGTCGGTAGGTTTTATGGCCCTTGGTCGTCAACAGTGGTCAGGCTGGGATGGGGCTCCAAAAACCTATACCTTCTCGATGCAGGCACCTTTGAAAAACGAACGCGTAGCGCTGGGTTTAAATGTAATTAACGATAAAATTGGATTGGAAAAACGCTTTTATCTTTTTGCCGATTATTCTTACCTGGTTCCGCTCAGCGAAAAAACAAATTTACGTTTGGGATTAAAAGGTGGTTTTACCAATTATTCGAACAACCTGCAGGAATATAATATTCTGGATCCAAACGATCCGAATTTTGTTGGGGAGGTAAAGAATGCGTTTAAACCCAACTTCGGTGTTGGTGCCTTTTTATACGGTGAAAGAGCCTATTTAGGGCTTTCAATTCCGAAGGTAGTGAGTACGACTTTTGAAAACGACATGGAAAACTTTTCAGTGGAAGGAGAATTGAGACACTACTTCCTGATTGCCGGTGCCGTTTTCGATTTGGGTGAAAACGTGAAGTTCAAACCAACTATGTTTACCAAAGCGTCGTTTACCTCGGAAACAGGAACTCCGCTTCAGTTGGACTTTACAGGAAACTTCCTGATTAAAGAAAAATTATGGCTGGGGGCTATGTATCGAACCGGTTCTTCGTACGGCTTTATTGCGCAATGGATTTTTGACAATAAATTACGCGTTGGTTATGCAATTGATTTTGCCACCAATAATATAAAGCATCATAACAATGGCACACACGAAGTAATGGTTTCTTACGAATTAAAATTTAAGAAAGAGCAAGTGGTATCGCCAAGATACTTCTAAAATATTTATTGATGTTGTGTTTAGAACCCGGGTTTCAGCTCCTTGCTGAGGCTTGGGTTTCTTGCAAAGCAAGTCATGCACCATCATTAGAAAGTTAGTATAGAATAAAAATGCTGACCTTGTATTAGTTATTATAACATAGACGTTTATGCCTCCAAAACTATTATAGGAAGATCAAATTCGGTGTTGTTTTTATAAACAGATAAATTCCGAAACGGGATATTTGTCCCAATCCAACACACATCCAACAAATCAACACATCACACAACAGGCTATATTTCAATTTATTACAACATTTGGCACACAATTTGAAATAACTACAGCGCAAACGTACTAAACAAAAAATTGAAAAATATGGTAATGACGCATTTCAAAATACTACTTTGATCATATTTTGTTAAGTAGAAATTTACAGAGTTAATTTATTGATTTTGAAATTTGTGGAAGATAAAAAATAAGGGGTTATTTACTTCTTCCCAAAAGTTTCATATCAAGGTACTTAATTAAACATTTACTTGAAGCATTTGTGCTAATCAGCTTAGGACGCAATGGCATATTATGTTCAAAAATTTGAAAAAATTACAAAAACCTAATGAAATGAAAAACACAACATTCATTTGCAGAAAGAAACAAAAAAGGACTAATGAAAACCTGGTTTTATTAAAGACCGGATTAAGTCATTTTATCGGAAAAGCAAAAATACATCTTCTAACTATTTTTACTTTTTTTCTCTTAACTGCCGCATCTTTCACAACAAAAGCGCAAAGCTGCCGCCTCTCAGATGATATATATGCATCTGGCTTTAATACATATAATCAAACTACATGTAGTGGTGACACCCTGATTATTCCAGATAATGTTGCTTTTATTTTGAATCAGGACTACACAATGCCATCCAATATTAATGTCATTATTATTGAATCAGGTGGTCAGATAAGATGGGATGGACAGTATACATTAACGCTTAACGAAAATACATCCATTGTAATTGAAGATATAGTTACAGATATGGGGCCTGAATCTGCCTTATATGCCGTGCATAATTGTACCAACAATCACGAGCTTGTAATTGGTGATGTAATGTATTCGGCATGTAACGGCGGAGGTAATGTATGTATCCTGTTTAATGATTTAATTTATGCAGGTGGTACCTTACGATTAGATCCTGATCAATTATTTATAGGTGCTGCCGGAGATACGGTTTGCGACGAACCATTTCCTTTAAATGTACAGATAGAGGGCTTTAACTACGGAACTCCTTCATTTTCGTGGTCAAAAACCGATGGACCGGGACAAGTCACTTATGTGCCATCCAATACTGTTCAGAATCCGACTATTGAGGTTGATACCCCTGGGACTTATAAATTCAAAATAACAGTAAAACTACCTTTGAGTGATGAATGTTTAAATGATTCTGTTACAGTTTCCAGCGTGGTAGAGGTTATTGTATTGGCAACTCCTCTTTCAACCATAAGCTTGGCAAACATAAATGACGACACTACAGAGGTTTGTCTTAACGAAACCGAACCTGATATTACCTTTACTAATGCAGAAAATGAACCTGTTCTAGTAAACTATAATATAAATGGAGGAACGACACAATCCATTTCCATTGAAGCCAATAGTAGTGCAACTATAACCGCACCAACAAATATTGCAGGAGTATTTGAGTATAATCTTGAAAGTGTATATTATCAACTCACAGGTCCTTCTTGCTCAAATAATGCTGAAGGTACTAAAACAGTGATTGTGAATCCAACTTATGATGAAACTGACCTGATCACAATCTGCGACAACGAACTACCTTACCAGTATGGCGACAGCATATTTACCGGGGAAGGAACGAAAGTATTGTTGTTACAGTCGTTGAGCGGATGCGACAGTATTGTTACGGTTACGCTGAACGTGAATCCGACTTATACAGGTACTGACGTTGTTACCATCTGCGACAGCGAACTGCCGTACCAGTATGGAGACAGCACATTTACTGAAGCCGATACAAAAGACGTTATATTCAAGTCAGCTTTGGGTTGCGACAGCACAATTGCCGTTACACTGAATGTGAATCCTACTTATACAGGTACTGACGTTGTTACCATCTGCGACAGCGAACTGCCGTACCAGTATGGGGACAGCACATTTACTGAAGCCGATACAAAAGATGTTATATTCAAGTCCGTTTTGGGTTGCGACAGCACAATTGCAGTTACACTGAATGTGAATCCTACTTATACAGGTACTGACGTTGTTACCATCTGCGACAGCGAACTACCCTACCAATATGGGGACAGCACATTTACTGAAGCCAATACAAAAGACGTTATATTCAAGTCAGCTTTGGGTTGCGACAGCACAATTGCAGTTACACTGAATGTGAATCCTACTTATACAGGTACTGACGTTGTTACCATCTG
>JAPOHD010000017.1 GCA_026671195.1 Draconibacterium aestuarii
GTCAGCTATTAAGCCAGAAAACAAGCCAGAAAAGTTTGAATCGCAACTAAAGTGACCAAAAATTTGCACTAAAAATCCAATTCTTTATTGAGAATTACTCATTTTAAATCAACTTGCGGATTCTAGGTTGCAGCAAGGGGTAAATGGCAAGTTGTTTGTAACGACCATTTACAATACAAAACAACGCTTTATATTTGCGGCGCATACTGCGGGCAAATTCTAAAAAACGATTTAATTGCACCGCTTTACTCGCGTTGCTCATTACCCCGGGTTAAAACCCGGGGCTATTAACATCAAACCCCTCCGGTTCAGTGAAACTAAACTTTTAGAATCCGTCGAATGACGGAGCACTGAAAGTTTTAAGTTGAACTAATCCCGATCTTACATCAGGGGGGTTGCACTGATAAAGGGTTAGGTATTAGTCCAAAACATAAATAACATAGCGGCGTTACCACAAATTTTGCCAAAGCACAAAATAATAACACGCCGCCAAATAAAAAGTAACAGAGTCATTGCGAGATCTTACCCAAAAATATTTGGGCATAATGAGGCAATGACAGAACTCTGAAGCTGTCATTTCGAACCTGAGAAACGAAGGTGAGAAATCTGTTTGAGTTTAAGATTTCTCCTCATTCTTCGTCGAAATGACATTTAATGGCAATCTCGGTACTTTACTCATATTGAATACCTTAATTAAATCTGTCATTGGCAGGAAGGAGGAGCGACGACCGAAGCAATCCATTCGTGAAATTTATACAATTTGCGAAAAAAGTCATGAGTGAATAAATTCCGGGGCGATATACAAAGCGTAAATACCTCGCTGGTTCGAATTGTAATCCGGACCTTCTGGCTTACACCCTCCTTTAGAGCACTGATTAAAAAAGACGAAACAAACCGGGCTTTAGCCCTTAACAAGGCCGTAGGTGTTGAATTCTCAGTTTTAGAATTCAGACTTAATCTGGTATACAAAAAATAAACAACAACACATCATTGGCGGTGCAGGCAATGGGCAGGATTTTATGAACGATTCAATTGCACCGCTTTACTCGCGTTGCTCTTTAGCCCCGGGTTAAAACCCGGGGCTATAAACATCAAACCCCTCCGGGGTTTTTAAAACGTATTAAGGGATACCTTATTCCACTTTCCTCAACCTTCGTAGCCCAATGTGAGGGCACAACAATTGCCTTATGAAGCTTATTCCGGATGCGCAAGTCAAATCGTTCAATCAAAACCCAAAGCTGTTAGAGAAGGAAGCCGACAAAAAAGATTTTCCACACACATAAGGCTTTACATAAATTTCCCTCTGTTCACAGAGAATCTGAATTTCAAACAAATACAAATTATTTTTAACTTTTTTTTAAAATATTTTAGAAAGCTGAATGACCAATAAATACGGCCTGTTTGAGAATATAAATGGCAGGTTTTTTATTCTCCGCTCAACCGGCTTAACATAACTGCTTGGATTATAAGCGTGTAGCATCTACATTGCGCCGGTAAATACATTTAAGGAAGGTTATTATTTACAAGTTTTACTTGTTCTTAATAACAAAGTGATAAAAGTAGAGAGTTAAAATGATTTAAATTAAGTTGTGAGAAAAACATGAGCAGGACTATGCTTAAATTTTACAAACCCACTGGTTGTTTTTTTATAACAAACAGGTAAAATCAGAAAGCTATCCAATTCATCGATTTCAAAAATGTTATTATTTAATTCAAAACGAGAGAGAGAGAAGAATTTGATTTTGGGAAACCAATCATTTTTTACACGCCCTCTGCCTGTAGTTTGGATCAGGCAGGTAAAAAAGAGGAAGGATCCGTTCGGTCAAATTCGAGTGAAGTATTAACTGTTAATTTAATTTATGGGATGAATGTGATTTTGGGTATTTAGTATTTTTTACAAACCCTCTGTCTGTAAGAAGTTACAAGCAGATCAAAAAATAGAAGTAAACCATTAAATCAAATTCAGGAATGTATTATGAAAAAATCAGGGCTATTGGCACTGCTGGTTCTAGTTTTAATCAGCGGGGCATCGTTTGGACAAAATTCAAACAAAAAATTCAAAATGGAGGGCGTAAATCCTACGTCCATTGCAATCAACAAGAGCTTTTCAGAGTCGGTAGAAATTTTTCCATTCGCGACGAATGGAACTCCAATTTACGGACTTGATGCCAGTGCAAACATTGAACTAAAGGGTGAAAATTCCCTGGTTCGGTTGCTGCTTATCGACAATAACTTTAATGAATATCTGATTTATGAAAGTTATAATTTACTCCTGGAAGAGGAGGCCTCTTTCTCGATCGAAAATATTTGTGAAGAAACAAGTATCCTGGATGGAGTAAAGCCATACTCCGTTCAAATTGAAATTGAAAATGCTCAGCTTGAACTTAAAAGTCTCAGCTTCTCTTCAGCCCTAAACACCGGTCTGGATATAGCGGAACTTAAAAAGGAAAAGAAAAAAGGCCAGAACGAGGAGAAGATCAACAAGATCAATAAAAACCTGAAAAAACAGGGCAAGCATTGGGTGGCCGGTACAACAAGTGTTTCGGAACTAAGCTATGGAGAACGGAAAAAATTATACGGACAAAGTACATTCCCGGCAGGATTTGAATACTATGCAGGTGGAGTGATAACCGCCAGTGCAACTGAATCAACCAGTGCCACTGATGGCACCTTAAAATCGGCCACCACTACATCCAGTCCGTATGTAGATGAATGGGACTGGCGTGACCGACACGGAAAGAATTGGATAACATCCGTTACTGATCAAAGTACTTGTGGTTCCTGTTGGGCCTTTGCAGCAACCGGAGCTACAGAAGCGATGACAAATCTTTATTATAATCAGCAACTTAACCTTGATTTATCGGAACAGGATTTAGTATCATGTAGCGGTGCCGGAGATTGTGTAAGTGGGTACCCAGCATATGCACTTGATTATATTCAAAATAACGGAATCGTTGATGAGGCAACATTCCCGTATTCGGCCAGTGATCTATCCTGTGCCGAAAAAGGTAACAATCCACAGGAAACTATCAAAATAGGTGGCAGAATAAATTTTGGAACAAATGAATATCCCAAAACTGAAGATGTTTTAAAAGACATGTTAATTAAAATGGGACCATTAAGCAGTGGACAAATTAATTGGGCACATGCAATGGTACTTGTTGGGTATAAAGAGGTAAAAGAAGGTGATATTTTTTATTACCATGACTTGGATGGAAATCCAAGTTGGGAAGTTGTCACGGCCCAGAGTTCTTTGATTGGCAAAACAGTATGGATTTATAAAAATAGCTGGGGAGCACAATTTGGAGATAATGGATATGTATATTTAGAAACCACGATGGATAATGTTGGCTGGACACATGCATTAATAACCCCATTTTCAAGCATTAATAACTATCAAGTTAAGTGTGAAGACAGAGATGGAGATGGTTTTTATTGGTGGGGACTCGGTCCAAAACCAGCCACATGCACAGGTCCCGACACACCGGATGGGAATGATGCAGATGCAACGCTTGGCCCATTAGACAATTTTGGACATTGTACCGTCATTGGTGCTCAACCGATGGCTAATTTTTCGTCTGATGGCACCTCAATTGTTGAGGGAAAGTCAGTCCAATTTACCGATTTATCGGAAAACGCTTTGACCAGGGAATGGACATTTGAAGGAGGAACACCTGCCTCTTCAACCTCCAGTAACCCATTAGTTTTATACAATACTCCCGGAATTTACAATGTAACCTTAACTGCCTACAATAAAGATAAATCAGACACAAAGACCATTGCTGGATTTATAATTGTAACAGATTATGTAGCTAGTTATTGCGAATCAAATGGTGATGCCTCAAAACAATGGATTGAATCAGTTCAGTTCGGCTCACAGATGTACACTTCAGGATCCTCAGGAGCAACTGGTTACCAGGATCTAACAAATCATACATATAATGTTGATCCAGGTTCTGTTGTATCATTTACTTTAACCCCAAAATTTTCAGGAGTGCCATATTCGCAAGTATGGAGAATCTGGATTGATTATAATGGTGACCTCGACTTTGATGACTCAGGTGAGCTTGTATACACAAGTAATGTTACAGGTTCTCCGGTTTCACAAATAATAACTATACCTTCCAATTTGAATATAAAAACAGGTATGCGGGTTTCTATGAAACGAAGCTCTAGTGCATCACCTTGTGAGATTTTTACAGAGGGAGAGGTTGAGGATTATACCGTCCAAATTGGTTCTGGTACACCAACCAATAATTCTCCTGTAGCAAACTTTTCAGCAAGTAACACAGCAATTACAAGAGGCGAAACTGTTACCTTTTCTGATTTGTCGACCAACACACCCACTTCCTGGAGCTGGACATTTGAAGGAGGTACACCGGGAACATCAATGGCTCAAAATCCATCGGTTACATACAGTACCGCAGGTACCTACAGCGTAAGCTTAACGGCAACCAATGCCGACGGATCGGACACAAAAACAATGGTTAATTACATTGTGGTAACCGATCCTGTAATTCCTGCGGCTGACTTCTCGGCAGATAAAACATCCATCACAACAGGAGAATCGGTAAGCTTCTCTGATTTGTCAACAGATGCGACTTCACGTACGTGGACTTTTGAAGGAGGAACACCTGGAACTTCAACGGCTCAAAATCCATTGGTTACATACAGTATTGCAGGTACCTACAGCGTAAGCTTAACGGCAACCAATGCCGGCGGTTCGGACACAAAAACAATGGTTAATTACATTGTGGTAACCGATCCTGTAATTCCTGTGGCTGACTTCTCGGCAGATAAAACATCCATCACAACAGGAGAATCGGTAAGCTTCTCTGATTTGTCTACAGATGCAACTTCACGTACGTGGACTTTTGAAGGAGGTACACCGGGAACATCAACGGCTCAGAATCCAGCAGTAACCTACAATACAGCAGGTACCTACAGCGTAAGCTTAACGGCAACCAATGCCGGCGGTTCGGACACAAAAACAATGGTTAATTATATTGAGGTTACGGATCCGATCGTAATCCCGGTAGCTGATTTTTCATCAGACAGGGTAAACATTACTACCGGCGAATCGGTCACTTTCTCCGATCTGTCGACTGATGCGACTTCCCGTACCTGGACATTTACAGGCGGAACTCCCGGAACGTCAACAGCACAGAATCCAACTGTAACTTATAACAGCGCCGGAATCTACAAGGTAAGCTTAACCGCAACAAACGGAGCTTATTCGGATACCAAAACGGTTGATAACTACATACAGGTAACCGATCAGGTAGTTGTGGTGCTTCCTGCAGCTGATTTTTCAGCAAATAAAACAACAATTACTGCCGGTGAATCGGTTAGTTTCTCCGATTTGTCCTCAGATGCTACTTCATGGAACTGGACATTCGCAGGAGCCGACAAGACCTCATCAACGGTTCAGAACCCATTGGTTACTTACAGTACTGCCGGCTCTTACGATGTAACCTTAACGGCTGCAAACGCCGACGGATCGGATACAAAATCGGTTGTCAATTATATCCAGGTGAATGAACCGGTAATAGCTCCTGTTGCAGACTTTGCAGCAGACAATACAACAATTACCGAGGGACAAGATGTCACTTTTTCTGATAAATCGGCAAATAATCCTACTTCATGGAAATGGACATTTGATGGAGGAGAGCCGGCTACATCAACCCTCAAAAATCCAAAGGTAAAATACAACGCAGCCAACAGTTACCGGGTAACCCTCACCGTTACCAACGATGCGGGCGTCGACACCAAAATTGTGGACAATTACGTTCAGGTGGAACAATATGTAGCTACCTATTGTACGCCTTCTGTAGTTGCTGCAGATGAATGGATTGCTGCCGTTGAAATTGACGGACAGCGCAATTCTTCCGGTGCGAGCGGTTATTCCGATCTTACATCTTTTGGTTTTGACCTGGAAAGCGGGGCCAACCAAAACATCATACTTACTCCCGGATTTAGTGCGAGAAGCCAGTTTGAATACTGGGCCGTTTGGATCGATCTTGATCAGGACATGGTATTTTCAGATTCGGAAAGACTGTTAAGTTCGTCAAAATCAAAATCGTCCGTTTCCGGTTCGATTTACATTCCTGCCGGCTTAAATATAACTACACGGATGCGCGTGGCCATGAGTCCCACCGCGCCTACTGCCTGTGATGTGTTAACCGGTGAAGTGGAAGATTATACCATTCGGATATTCGAACCTGCCCCGGTAGCCGATTTCACGGCAAGCAGCACAAGCGTATCAGTTGGAGAATCGGTGCAGTTTACAAACACTTCGCTGTACAATCCAACCAGCTTAGTGTGGAATTTCTATGGAATCAATCCGAGTAGTAGTACCGATCCGAATCCCGTTGTTTCGTATAGTAGTCCGGGAGAGTACGTGGTTACTTTAGTGGCTTCCAACGAGCTGGGCACGTCTCAGAAAAGTATGACCATTTCGGTTGTGGACGGTAACACCACCACATACTGTACTCCGACAAATATTAGCAGTATCGTTAACTACATACGCCGACTGGTTTTTGCCGGTTCCGAAGTCAACTCGGGAGCCGATGGATATTCACTTTCGGGTACTTCGTTTGATAACATTGAAGCCGGGCAGGTTTACCCGGTGGATTTATCTCCCTTGTCAAGTACGACCCGTAATTTCTGGCGTATTTGGATCGATTTTAACCAGGATGGCGTATTTGATGATGCCACTGAAACCGTGTTGGCATTGAACAACAAAAAAGGAACAGTGAGTGATAATATCCTTATTCCATCATATGTAAGCGGCACCACACGAATGCGTGTTGCCATGAAAGTTGGAAGTGCTCCGGCAGCCTGCGAGGATGATTTTGTGGGTGAAGTGGAAGATTACACGATTACCATTAACGAAGCGCTTCCTCAAATGCAGGCTTCAGCCTCAAATCCATTTGGAGAAATTGGAACGCAGTCGGAAATTCGTGTTTATCCAAATCCAACCAGCGATTATATAAATATCAGTCTGGAAATGGTTGAACCGGATGATTCGTACACTATTTATACAATTGGAGGTGCTATACTGCAGCAGAATTCAATTATAACTTCTAATACTCGGGTTGATCTTTCAGAATATCCTTCGGGAATTTACCTGGTACGTGTGAATAACAACGGACAATTGACGAACAAAAAAATCATAAAAGAAAATTGATGTTTTAGGGCAAACATTAATTCAAAATGCAGTCCCTGTTATACTGATACAGATTATCTGGGGGTATCTTAAAAGTTCAGGCTTTTAGGAGCCCCCATTTTTATGAAATAGAATTTCTTAGCGCAACACTATTCTTTCTGCAGACTCTCCAGGTAACTCAGTCCCATTCGTAACTCGCCGTAACTCACCTCATCGCCAAAATGTGCTTTTGCTTCGCCAAAACTTTTATTCTCCATTTTCTCAAAATAGGCGGTTATTTTTTTGAGTTTGGCCTCTTCCAAAAAAGTAGTCACTTCAAGTTCTCCGAGTTTTACGAAATGCGCCAAATGACTCTCAATGGTGTTTTTAGAAAGTGCTCGTTCCTTTGCAATTTCCTCCATCGTTTTTCCGGATTGAAACATTTCAAAACTCACTTTTTTGGTATCTTCTCTGGGTTTTTTCTCCTTTTTCGGATTTTCCTTAAGTGGAATCAATCCCCGTTCAATGTCATTACTGTCGCAATAAAGCTGTATAATTTGAAGAATATCAGCACCATAATGTTCAATTTTTTTGGCACCCAAACCATTAATTAATTGCAGCGATTTTAAATCAACGGGCAAATAATTCACCAATTCAATCAAAGCCTTTTGCGAAAAAATCATGTAAGCCGGAATTCCACTTTCCGACGATTTTTCGTAACGCCAGGCGCGCAGCGTTTTATACAGTTCAGGGTGCGGAATGTTCTCCAAATCCTGAATAGGCTTGGCCTTTTTTGCCTTTGCTTTTGCCGATTTTGTATCGAGCGATGCCTTTGCCTGTTCGTTTAACAAAGCTTTTACATTAAACCCACTTTTACATACTTCAAAACCGGCCAGTTTTGTTTCGGTCTCTATCAATAAATTTTCGATTGTGCGTTTGAGTTGTTTTTTAACGGTTTTATTATCAATATCCAAATCGGCGGCAGTAAGAGGAATAACAATATTTATCTCCAGTTTCTCATTAAAATAATTCGAAGCTTTTTCCAGGCGTTCTTTTAAAGGGGAATTGTTTTCTGCATCCGCATTTTCCTCCAGGTATTTTCGGAGTTGGTTTTGAAACTTATCGGCCACTTCCTGTAACTCCGCTTTGGCTGAAATTCGCATTTTTTTAAAAAGCGAAAGCAACACATCGGGAAAACTTCCCAGGTTTTCGTCGGCCAGTTTATTTATTGAATTAACCAGATAAATGGTTCGGTAAAAGCTAAAAAGTTCAATCAGTAATTCTTTTTGGTAAGCGAATTTTGCATTGGTTAATTCCTGAACTCCGGGTTGATTTTCTTCCACATTCTGAATAAAACCGCCCACCGTTCTGTCGTTAATAATACTTCGTTTCGAAATCGGCGTACTCAACACCATCCCTTCCAGGGTTTTACACCGGCTAAGTGCCACATAAACCTGCCCGTGTGCAAACGAAGCCTCGGCATCGATCACTGCTTTTTCAAATGTTAATCCCTGGCTTTTATGAATGGTAATTGCCCATGCCAGTTTTAAGGGCATTTGTTTAAATGCACCTTCTATCTCTTCTTTTATTTCTGCCGTTTCTTTATCAATCGAGTATTTTACATTTTCCCAAAGTAACGGAGAAACCGCAATTTCAAAATCTTCTCCCGGGCACTGCACATAAACAGCCTCGTCTTCTATTTGGGTGACCTTTCCTATTTTCCCATTATAAAACTGTTTCTCCGGTTCGGGATCATTTTTTACAAACATCACTTGTGCTCCAACTTTCAGTTTTAATTCTGATTCCGTTGGATAAGAATATTCCGGGAAATTCCCTTCGATGTTTGCCCTGAAAACTTCTGATTTTGTATGAAGTTCCCGCAGTTTGGAATCGTTAATACGTTGCGCCTGAATATTGTGAGTACACAAGGTTATGTATCCATCTCCGTCGTTGGGAACAAAGTTTGGTATGTGCCGTTGATTGAGTGCAACAACCGTTTCCTCATCCAGCTTATTGTCGCGAACTTTATTCAGAATAGCAATAAAATGATCGTCTTGCTGACGAAAAACATGGGTAAGTTCAATACTTACAAAAGGCGTTTGTTTCAATACCTTGCTGCTAAAAAAATAAACCGTTTCATACTCGCGTCTGAGCAGCCCCCACTCTTCTTTTTTAACCACCGGTGACAATTGTTGCAAATCGCCGATCATTAAAACCTGCGCCCCACCAAATGGCTTCCGTCCGTTTTTAAACCGACGCATTACGCGGTCGATGGCATCAAGAATATCAGCCCGAACCATACTTATTTCGTCAATCACCAGCAAGTCCAGACTGCGAATGATATTTATTTTTTCTCTGGTGTAACGTTTTTGCAGTGTCTGTTCGTTTTCAGTTCCCACCTGCGGGGCAAACGACAACTGAAAAAAGGAGTGAATGGTTACTCCTCCGGCATTTATGGCCGCCACACCCGTTGGTGCAACCACAATCATCCGTTTGGGCGAACGCTCTTTCAAACTTTTCAGAAACGTGGTTTTCCCGGTACCGGCTTTCCCGGTGAGAAATATATTTTGCCCGGTGTATTGAACAAAGTCGAAAGCTAATTCAAGCTGCTTGTTGGTCTGCATTTATTCCAATTTTCCACTAAAATACTATTTATTTGATTTTAATACCAACTCATTGTATTCACTCCCATCAATAACCGCTTCGATAACGATCGGGCCATCCTGTTGAAATGCTTTTTCCAAACCGGATTTATACTCTTCCGGATTTGTTGCGCGAATAACCGGTACTCCAAAATAATGATTGGTTGGTTCTTTTTGCAGGCAATCCAGATCAGTCCCGTAATGATCGTTAAATTTCTTTCTGCCCTGTTTTATTCTGATGAGTGATAAACTGTTGTCGTAAATTACTACAAAAACTATTTTCAAATTCAGCCGTTTTGCTGTGGCCAGTTCTCCTACCATCATCAAAAAACTGCCATCGCCCATTAATGCCACAACAGGTAAATCGGGATGGCAAAGTTTAGCTGCCA
The DNA here is from genome assembly GCA_026671195.1 of Draconibacterium aestuarii. Classification (GTDB taxonomy): domain Bacteria; phylum Bacteroidota; class Bacteroidia; order Bacteroidales; family Prolixibacteraceae; genus Draconibacterium; species Draconibacterium aestuarii. The sequence goes on from JAPOHD010000017.1 coordinate 10,179, forward strand.
GTGCCGCCGGAATGGCAAATCCCATGCTCGACCATCCATTGGACATCAGTAATTTTTTCGGTTCAGGCGTAGGCCACTGTTGTCCAATTAAATGAAGATGAGCCCCCACATCAACCGTTAGAATACCTTCCTGCGGGAGAAATTTACGTAACTCATCAACCACGACAAGCGGACTGAAAGAATCCGGTTTAGGAGTTAATTTTCGGACAAGCCTGGTATTTCTTTCCTGCAAAACTGTACGATCCCAATTCTTTACCGGCATCTCTACTTTTAAAAGTTCATTCAACGCATTTTCGAGGTTGCCAACCACATTAAATACTTCAGGAATTTGGGTTGTATCAACATCCGCCCCGGTTGAATCAAAATGGATTAATGGGACTGATGGCATCCATTCTTCGTAGTTAAACTCAACCGGATCGTAACCCATTCCCAAAACCAAATCGGCTTCGCGATACGTTTCTGCAACAAGATCAGACAAAGCATGAAAAAGTACTCCGGCATACAAAGGATGATTCTCGGGAAACATTCCTTTTGCCATTGGTGTGAGTACCACCGGAATCTGAAATTTATCAGCCAGCCGGATCACTAATTCTTTCACTCCTGCTCTCACTGCTGCTAATCCTACTGCCAGAATTGGCCGGTTACTTTTCTTTAAAAGCCCGGTTATTTTATTGATTTGTCCGGCAACTATTGGCGACCACCTTTTCTTATCCAAACGCAGATAATCAACAGAACTGGTTATTTTTTCAATTTTTTGAATGCCAATTCCCGCAGGTACACCAATATGTACAGGGCCCGCCTTTTCAGAGTTGGCGATTCCTGCAGCCTTTAGAATAATTTCCCCGATATTTTCAGTATTCATACGAGTAGTCCACTTTGTTATCGGGAAGAATAGTTGCTGATGATTGATATTCATCTGAACTGTTCTGTTTAGCAGATGATCCGGCATTTCATCGGTAAAGGCAATTAAGGGCGACCGATCCAGCAAAGCCCCTCCGACACCCGTGCTAAGGTTGGTTGCTCCGGGGCCAAAAGTAGCAAAACAAACGCCGGGAACTCCGGTTAACCGTCCGCAAACATCGGCCATAAAAGCTGCAGTTGCCTCGTGCCCAACCAAAATAAAATCAATGCCATTTTCCTGCCGAAGTGCTTCAATGTAGTCAATCATATTGCCACTGGGAACTCCAAATACAAAGCGCACGCCGATCTCTTTCAGGGTGTGAGCAAATATTTGAGAGACAGTTGACATTATGGTTTATTTAGCTCCCTAAATTAACCTCATTTTCAGAACCAGACAAGATTTAATTTTAAAGAAGAAGAATAAAATTACGAAACCATAGCCCGAAGTTTATCCAAGTCGATATCGGGCTCCGTAATTTGAAATTGCGCCTGAGAATAAAATTCGTTTCGTTTCTTTAAGGTTTCATCGATAAAAGCCACCAATTCTTCATGCGATTTACCTTTAATAAGCGGGCGCTCGGTTTTAGATTTTAATAACCTTTCAGCAAGAATACCGGGATGAATATTAAGATAAATGGTTTTACCTGTTTTATTCATCAGATCGATGTTATCGAAAAAGCACGGCGCTCCACCTCCGGTTGCGATAACAATATCAGTAAATTCAGAAAGTTCTTCCAAAGCCTGTCGTTCTTTTTTTCTGAACTCGGCCTCGCCTTCTTCTGCAAAAATCTGGGGAATGGTCTTGCAGTTTCGCTCTTCAATGTAATGATCCATATCAACAAACTGCATGTTTAAATGACTGGAAAATACCCTACCCAGATGAGACTTTCCGCACCCCATATATCCTATTAAATAAATTCTCATACTTTAAACTTTGAACTCTGAACTTAACTCTAGACTCTATATTAAAATAACGACATCTGATTTTCGTCATCTTTCGGACGATTAATCTCCAGAGGAATGTCATCATTTTCATCTATAGGTGCCGTTTGTTCATCATTTCCAACCACATCCTCTTCTGTTTCATGATGATCGTAATCATCCTTCACCACCGGTTCAATCTCAGTTATGTTATTCACCTCGTAATTCGACAATCGTTTGCCTTTTGCCTTCCAGGATTTTATGCCAATAAACTCGGCCACCTCGATAATTTCATTTTCACGTTCAGCATTTTTTCCGCCAAAGGTCAACTCCAAACGCGGATAATGTACCCAGGTAACACTTACAAGTTTATTATCGGGATTTTCTCCGACAAAACGAATTAGTTTGCCTTCCACCTCATCAATTTCAAAACGTTTTACGTAGTAAAAATGCTGTTCGGCATCGAAATAAACCGCTGATAAAATTTTTCGTTTATCAAATTTTTCAATGGCAAGAATATCTTCTCCGAAGTGATTACTTAAATCGTAATTATACAATTGATATTCGCCCTTTTTATACAAAACAAGAATTTTATCCTCGCCTGAGAATTCGCCCAGAAATTTTCCCCGGTTGTCGGCATTAATTCTGCGAACATCTTCGTCGAACCAAATTTTACGTCCGCCCAAAGTAGAAACACCTTTTTCTTTTAACGAGATTTTGTGTACCTCGTATTTGGTCAGAATATTTCCCATCGACTGACGTCCTTTAATAGCCAGTTCGCCCAAATCTTCTTCAAAAATCAGTTTTTTAATCCGTGGTTTTGGCTTTAAAACAATACGTAAAACTTCAGCTTCACCATTTGGATTTGCAGAAAAATAGGTAATACGCGAACCTTTGGTTTCTTTGGTAATATTGTATTCTTTATCGCGCGTTACACCGGTTACAAAAAAACGTTTCATGTACGAAAATCCTGTTTCGCCGTCTTTGTAAACCACATTGTAAATGGTACGTTTGTCGTTCTTTTTAAATATGGCCAGATACATTACATTTTTGCCAACAAACGCTTTTTCCGAAACTTTGGTGATAAAATAACTACCATCGCGACGGAAAATTATAACATCGTCAATATCGGCGCAGTCACTTACGAATTCGGCCTTACGAAGAGATGTTCCGATAAAGCCTTCTTTCTGATCGATGTATAGTTTTTCGTTTTGAACAACCACTTTGGAAGCCACAATGTTTTCAAAACTTCTGATTTCAGTTTTTCGCTCACGTCCTTTACCAAATTTGGTTTTTAAATATTTAAACCAATCAATTGTAAACGGAACAATATTTTCGATGTTATGAACAACTTTGGCAATTTCATCCTCAAGTCCCTTCAAATAATCGTTGGCTTTATCCTTATTAAATTTAAGAATACGTGCCATACGTATTTCCATTAAACGGAGAATATCGTCGCGGGTAACTTCGCGGTGCAATTTTGGTTTCCAGGGCTCCAGACGTTTATCGATATGATCAATCGCCTGATCCATATTTTCCGAATCCTCAAACTTTTTATCCTTGTAAAGGCGTTCCTCGATAAATATTTTTTCGAGAGACGAGAAATGCCACATTTCCTCCAATTCTTTTTTGCGAATCTCCAACTCCAGTTTTAGCAACTCGAGGGTGCTGTCGGCCGAACGTTGCAGGATTTCTTTTACGCCAATAAATATGGGTTTATCGTTTTCAATAATGCACGAGTTTGGCGACAAAGACACTTCACAATCGGTAAATGCGTAAAGTGCATCGATGGTTTTATCCGACGAAACTCCCGGAGCCAAATGCACTTGTATCTCCACGTTTGCAGCGGTGTTGTCATCAATCTTTTTGATTTTTATTTTGCCCTTGTCGTTGGCCTTAATAATCGACTCGATTAAAGTAGAAGTTGTTTTTCCAAAAGGAACCTCGTTAATAATCAGTGTTTTATTATCACGTTTTTCAATTCGAGCGCGTACCTTTATCGATCCTCCGCGCAAACCATCGTTATATTTGCTAAAATCAGCCGAACCCCCGGTTGGGAAATCGGGTAGCAATTCAAAATCCTGACCTTTTAAATAGGCAATTGAAGCATCGATTAATTCAATAAAATTGTGCGGAAACATTTTCGAAGCCAGACCAACAGCAATCCCTTCAACGCCCTGAGCCAAAAGCAATGGAAATTTAACAGGCAATGTAACGGGTTCTCTTTTTCGACCATCGTAGGATAGTTTCCAGTTTGTAGTTTTGGGATTAAACAGCACCTCAAGTGCAAATTTTGTCAAACGTGCCTCAATATATCGGGGAGCTGCAGCACCATCACCGGTAAGAATATTTCCCCAGTTTCCCTGTGTATCAATGAGCAAATCTTTTTGCCCCAACTGAACGGCAGCATCGCCAATAGATGCATCGCCATGAGGGTGATATTGCATGGTTTGCCCTATAATATTTGCCACTTTGTTGTAACGTCCATCATCCATTTCGCGCATGGCATGCATTATACGGCGTTGTACTGGTTTTAATCCATCGTTTATATACGGAACGGCACGTTCCAAAATAACATACGATGCATAATCAAGAAACCACTCTTTGTACATTCCTGACAAATAGGTGACTTCATCCTTTACAATTTCGTCTTGAATTTCTTCGTTCTCGCTATTTAAAATCTCGTCTGACATTATTGGTTCTGAAATTATCGTGTTCCTTTTCGGAATATATCTTCAATTAAGCTACTTCGTCTTTCTCAACATAGAGGTTATCAATAATAAAATCCTGTCTGTCGGGGGTGTTTTTACCCATATAAAACTCCAGCATTTGTGCGACCGACTCATGTTTTTTCATTTGTACAGGATCGAGCCGGATATCATTCCCTATAAAGTGCTTAAACTCGTCGGGAGAAATTTCACCCAATCCTTTAAATCGGGTAATTTCCGGTTTACCTTTCAGTTTTTTTATCGCCTTTTCTTTTTCTTCTTCAGAATAGCAATAATAGGTTTTTTGCTTGTTACGAACCCTGAAAAGCGGAGTTTGCAAAATATAAACGTGCCCTTTTTTAATCAACTCAGGGAAAAATTGCAGAAAGAAAGTAATCAGCAACAACCTAATGTGCATTCCATCCACATCGGCATCGGTTGCTATAATTACGTTATTGTAACGCAAATCTTCCATACTTTCCTCAATATTCAAAGCTGCCTGCAAGAGATTAAACTCTTCGTTTTCATAGACAACTTTTTTTGTCAGGCCATAAGTATTCAAAGGTTTTCCTTTTAAACTAAATACTGCCTGCGTATTTACATCGCGCGATTTTGTGATAGAACCACTTGCCGAATCTCCCTCGGTAATAAAAATGCTTGATTCCTCTTTACGGTCATTTTTTTCGTTAAAATGAACACGGCAATCACGTAATTTTTTGTTGTGAAGATTGGCCTTTTTGGCCCGTTGCTTAGCCAGCTTTTTTACGCCTGAAATTGCCTTTCTTTCGCGTTCCGACTCAACAATACGGCGCAATAATACTTCGGCTACTTCATGGTTTTTGTGCAAAAAGTTATCGAGCTCCTTTTGCAAAAAATTACCAACATGTGCCCGAACCGAAGGGCCATTGGGACCAATATCTCTTGACCCAAGTTTGGTTTTTGTCTGCGATTCAAAAACAGGCTCTTCAACTTTAATGCTAACGGCAGCCACTATGGATGCCCGGATATCAGACGGATCAAACTCTTTTTTGTAAAATTCTCTGATCGTTTTTACTAAAACTTCCCGAAAAGCCTGTAAGTGCGTTCCACCTTGTGTTGTGTGCTGACCATTAACAAAAGAATAATAATCTTCGCCATATTGGTTTCCATGCGTAATGGCAACCTCAATATCCTCACCTTTTAAATGTATAATTGGGTAAATTGGATCATGATCCATGTTTTCTTCCAGCAGGTCGCGCAAACCATTACGTGAATAAAAACGTTCACCATTAAATTCAACCGTTAATCCGGCATTCAGAAAAGTGTAGTTTTTCATCATATTCACGATATAATCGTTCATATAACGATACTTTTTGAACACCGACTGATCGGGAATAAAGGTGACCATTGTGCCGTTTTCCTCTTCAATGCCTGTAAAATTCTTTTCGCCGGTTTTTATTCCTTTACTAAAATAAACTTCCTTGGCTACTCCTTCCCGAACGGCTCTAATCGTAAAATCAATCGAAAGTGCATTAACAGCTTTAATCCCGACACCGTTCAGCCCAACCGATTTTTTAAAAACTTTGTTGTCGTATTTTGCTCCGGTATTCATTTTGCTCACTACATCAACCAGCTTCCCAAGTGGAATTCCACGGCCATAATCGCGGATGGTGACACGGTCCTGATCTACCTCAACAGAGATTTTTTTCCCGTACCCCATCATAAATTCGTCAATGGAGTTATCCATTACTTCCTTCAGCAATACATAAATACCATCGTCGGCAGAAGTTCCGTCGCCAAGTTTACCGATATACATTCCCGGACGCCTCCGGATATGTTCCTGCCAGTCTAAAGTTTTAATTGTTCCCTCGTCGTAATTTGCGCTCATATAGTAAAATACTAAATCAATCTTCAACAAATTGTGAATACCGTAATTAGCTGAAAAAAACATGTTTAACAAAAGATTATTTCAAACAACAACAGAATTCACCAGATTGTCACAAATATAACCAAAACATCAACTTCACAGTAGTATTGAGACTCCCAATAACTAACAATTAATAGTTGAAAAATATTGTATAAGAAAGTTAGAGCCAAAAGGCGAAGACATAGTTCACAGTATAGCAAGAAGTTGGAATTCGCAGCCCAAGAAAAGAACAGTGGCAAGGCTGTTTTCAGCCCAATAAAAGGAGCAGAAGGTGCCTACAAAAGCAACAAAAAGAGGGAATTGCTCCAACGCAAATTGGCTGCATTACTTTGTTCAAGTATTTTGCAACTGAGCCACCGGCAAAACGGCCCTAAATGATTCCCATTTTTTTCATCAGAAATGTGGCATTCATTGTTTTAGTAGCGCCGTCCGAAAGTTTATAGTCAAAAATCAACTCCTCATTTTCTATCCTGATTTCGAAACACTTGTTAAAAACCTGCTGCGGAAATTCGTCTTCCATTTCACTGAGTTTCAGATCGTGAGTAGCAATTAAAGCTATTGATTTAAACTCAACCAATTTTTTGATTAATTCTTTTGAACCGTTCAATTTATCGATGGAGTTTGTTCCCTTCAGCATTTCGTCCAGAATAACAAATATGCGCTCGCCCGATTGCAGCCGGTCTAAAACACCTTTTATACGTTTGAGCTCAGCAAAAAAGTAAGACTCATCTTTTAATAACGAGTCGGTAGTTCGCATATTGGTATAAATGGCGATCGGTGTAATTCGCATTTGTTTTGCACAAACCGGTGCCCCCATCCGGGCCAAAATCAGGTTTACCCCAACGGTTCGCAAAAAGGTACTTTTCCCTGCCATATTTGCCCCGGTAACAATCATAACTTTCGACCAGCCATTAATTTCCATGTCGTTACACACACGTTTATCGGCTCTCAATAACGGGTGTCCCACGTCTTTTGCACTGAAAGAAAATCCCTTATCAAGAATTTCAGGAAAAGTAAAATCAGGATGATTATTGGCATAGTTCCCAAGGCTAACCAGCGCATCAATTTCGGAAATTACGCTAAGCCATACCTCCAGTTTGTTATGGTGTTTCTGATGCCACTGCCAAAGCCTGAAAACACAACGAATGTCCCAGGTAAAAATGCCGTTCAGAAATATACCCACTAAAATGTTCTGACGATATTCAAACTGTTTCACCAAATTTTTAAGCTGACTAAATATCTTTCCGGCAGAGGGTTGTGTAATCTTTTTTTGCAGTCCGTTTAAATATTCAGATTGAAATTCGCGTTCCTCAATAATTTGCAGCAACTGCATGTATTTGGAAAGCAACTCTGATTTTCTTCCAAAAAAATTATAATACTGGTTAATTCTTTTCCAGAAGAAATACATCAGCACAAATTGCAACACCACCATTAAAACCAGAAAAAAATCAGTACTTCCCAAAGCCGACGGAATTACTGTAAGCAATGTTATAATCGGCACAATTTTAATAAGCCATTTTACTAGGCCGGCCCGGTTTAATTCGAGTTCCATTTCCGACCACGACTTAATTTCGCGGCTCAATTCTTCGGTTTCTTCAAAAAGTTTCCCGTTGGCTAAAAAATGCAAACGCCAATTTGGTATTTCGGATAGCTCCTGAACCGCTTTCTGTCGCGATTCTATTTCGTATTTTTCTTTTGAAGGCCTGATCAACCATCCTGCAAGTTTTTGTCGTCCGCCAAGTGTTACTGTGCGATTTAAAAACTGAAATAACGATCCGTCACCAAATAAATCGAGATCGTATGAAAAAAAATGTTCTGTATCTAAAAATTCCTTTCCATTCTGAAAATGCAAAAACGAGTGCTTTAACGCCAGCAACTCATCTTCAACCAACTTTTTCAGCACTGTAAATTTCTTTTTTCGCTTTTCGAGCTGAATATTTTTTTTAACCAGAAAGAAAAATAACACAATTAGTATTGCCGCTACACTAAACGACACCCACTGAAATCCGAGGAAAAAAAACGGTACAAAAATACCCACAAAGGCAAGGAAACGATACCAGGCAAACCATTTCACCTTTAACGAAACCGATTCAAGTTCGGTGTTATATTTACTAAGTTTCCCGGCATAAAATACTGGTTGATTGTTCATTTACAGAAAATTGTAATAATGAAGCAGATGTGTTGAAATAAAGATGGTAATCATTAATACCACAAAAACCAACCAAATAATTCCGGACTGAACCTGAAGCAAGGCGGTTTTCCCAATTTTTGGAGAACGTGAAAAGAAAAAATGATTCTCGATAAACATAAGCAACTTATACACAACAACTCCGATTAACCATCCCAGAATTGCTCCTCCTAAAATGTCGAGTGGATAATGCACACCTGAATAAATACGCGAATAACAAAACAACAAAGCCCAAAACAGCATTAATACTGAATAGCTCTTGTTTTTAAATATACGCGATGTAAACACAAATAAAGCAAAAGAATTGGCCGCGTGCGACGACACAAATCCGTACAAGCCACCCTTTCGCAAAACATTGTGAACCATATCCTGAATGGCCGGTTCGTGTACCGGGCGAAAACGCTGAACGGTAAATTTCATGAGCACCGAAAGCTGGTCGCTGGCAACAATTAAAAGTATAAGAGCAAAAATTATCAGAACCGATTTGCTACGGTAATTTTTAACCAGATAAAAAAGAATAATGGTATAAAACGGAAACCATGTTTCTTTACGGGTAACCAGCAACATTATAGTATCCCAAAAATCGCTATAAAAGCTGTTTAAATACAAAAACAGCTCCTTATCTATTTCAAGTATGCTTTGTAAGAACTCCATTTAACTATTAAGGATTTCCCAGATTTTATCTTTTAACTGTTGTATATTTTTTCCTGTTACCGACGAAAAGAACAAGTGTGGAATATCGCCCAGTTCAGTGCTGATCTCCTCCATTAACTCGTCATCAAGCATGTCGGCTTTACTTATTCCCAGATACCGTTGTTTGTCCAATAATTCGGGATTGTATTTTTCCAGTTCATTTAAAAGAATATTGTATTCTTTCAGGTGATCTTCGCTATCGGCCGGAACCATAAACAGCAACATTGAATTACGTTCGATGTGCCTTAAAAAACGCAAACCAAGGCCTTTCCCTTCGTGTGCGCCTTCAATAATTCCCGGAATATCAGCCATGATAAACGAATGTTTTTCGCGATGCCCCACAATTCCTAAATTCGGCACAAGTGTTGTAAAATGATATTCGGCAATTTTGGGTTTTGCCGCCGAAACAACCGATAACAATGTTGATTTTCCTGAACTTGGGAATCCAACCAATCCCACATCGGCCAGCACTTTTAGCTCGAGTGTTTTCCAACCTTCAATACCGTCTTCACCGGGTTGTGCATAACGTGGTGCCTGGTTTGTTGCCGATTTAAAATGATCGTTTCCCAATCCACCACGGCCTCCTGCAACGAGAATTTTTCTTTCGCCGTGTTTTGTTATTTCAAAAAGAAACTCTCCGGTTTCCACATCGCGTGCTATGGTACCTAATGGAACATCCAGAACAATATCTTCACCATCGGCACCTGAACTTCGTTGCTTTCCTCCCGGATCACCATTTCCGGCCTTAATGTGTTTTCTGAACTTTAAATGAAGCAATGTCCACATCTGTTCGTTGCCTTCCAGAATGATATGGCCGCCACGACCACCATCGCCACCATCGGGGCCACCAAAAGCAACAAATTTTTCTCTTCGCATATGCGCCGAACCGGAACCTCCGTTTCCCGACTTACAATGAATTCGTACGTAATCAACAAAATTTGATTCAGCCATATTTTTCTTTTCTCAAATGTCCTGCGCTACCTAATGTTCAACACAATAAAGGTGCAATTCTTGCACATGCATGAATTACACCTTTACTTTAAAGTTTACAATTTTTCAACTGTTACTTTCAATCTTCCTGCAATTTCCCCAATGGTTCCCATTCCATCAATACCAAAATGTTTTCCCTGAGGTTTGTAGTATTCGATTAGAGGCAATGTTTTTTGTCCATATACAGTAATTCGATTTTCAATAATCGACTGGTCCTGATCGTCGGCACGGCCAGAAACTTTACCCCGGCTTAACAAGCGGTTAATTAATTCCTGTTTGTCGACCTCTAAACTAAGCATTGCTGAAATCGGTGTTCCATTTTCATTTAATAAAACATCCAATGCCTTTGCCTGGTCCACTGTACGTGGAAAACCATCGAAAATAAATCCTTTGGCTTCTTTATTGTTTTCCAGTTTCGATTTAATCATACCAATCACGACTACATCAGGTACCAATTCACCTTTGTCCATTAAATTTTTGGCTTCCACTCCCAGTTGTGTACCCGCAGCAATTTCGCTGCGCAACAAATCACCTGTAGAAAGATGAATCAAACCAAATGTCTCGATAAGAAATTCAGCCTGGGTGCCTTTGCCTGCACCGGGAGGGCCAAATAAAACAAGATTAAGCATACTATTTCTAATTTTTAATAACTGAATATATATCTAATAAATTACGGCCATAACCATCGTAGTCAAGACCATAACCTACAATAAAATCGTTTGGAATTTCGAGGCCTACATATTTCAGGTTCACCTCTTTTTGCAAAGCATCGGGCTTCAGTAACAGTGTGGCAACTAAAACCTCTTTCGGGTTTAGCTTATCCAACTGCTCGTGAATATTATTAATGGTAATTCCTGTGTCTACAATATCTTCCAGTACTACTATTGTGCGGCCTTCAATTTCCTCGTTCAACCCGATAAGATGTTTTACTTTCCCCGTTGTTGAATCGCCTTCGTACGATGCTAATTTCACAAATGAGATCTCTGATTCAACAAAATCGATTCGTTTGAAAAGTTCTGCTGCAAACATAAAAGAACCATTCAGAATACACAAAAATAAAGGATCTTTCCCCGCCAATTCTTTATTCATTTGTTCGGCCATCTTTTCAATGACCGACCGGATTTTTTCATAGGGAATAAATATCTCAAATTCCTTATCGAGGATTTTAACTTTCTTCATATGTTATTTTTGATTTTTATTAATTACCAATTTGCTGTAATTTCGCCTCAAAAAATAAAAGGTACAAAATAACAAAACAATTTCGGTAACTAAAAATTAAGAATACATATGACACCAAAAGTTAGCATTATTATGGGCAGCACATCCGATTTGGGTGTAATGGAAAAAGCTGCAAAGTTATTTGACGAGTTTGAAATTCCATTTGAAATTAATGCACTCTCGGCACACCGCACACCCGAGGAGGTGGAACTTTTTGCAAAAGGAGCTAAAAACAGAGGCATAAAAGTAATTATTGCCGGTGCAGGAATGGCAGCACATTTACCTGGCGTAATTGCAGCGATGACACCGCTGCCGGTTATTGGCGTTCCTATAAATGCCAGCCTTTCAGGATTCGATGCCATGCTTGCCATACTTCAAATGCCTCCGGGAATTCCGGTTGCAACAGTGGCTGTGAACGGAGCTTTGAACGCGGCAATATTAGCCGTACAAATGATGGCTACCGGCGACGAGCTATTAATGAACAAATTAATAGCATACAAAGAAAGTCTGAAAACAAAAATTGTAAAAGCCAATCAGGAATTATCGGAAGTTAAATACAATTTCAAGACAAATTAACTTCAAATAAAATATTTTATGTATTTTTAAAGAGGTATGTTTTAACAACATACCTCTTTTTATATGCATAAGCCCTTTTTAATACTATTTCTTCTGCTTATTAGTTGTTCCAAATCTTTTGCGTCCGACAACTATCCTGCTGGAGCGCGTTCAATCGCCCTCTCTGATGCTTTTGTTTCAATTACCGACACATGGAGTACTTTTCATAACCAGGCGACGCTAGCCTCCCTTGAATCTTTTTCAGCCGGAGTATTTTACGAATCTCGGTTTCTCGTTGATGAACTATCATTGACGGCGGGATCACTGGGTTTTCCGATAAATGCCGGAACATTTGGGTTTAGTTTTTATCAATTTGGCGAAGGAACTTTTAAAGAACAAAAAGTGGCTTTATCATTTTCCAAACGATTATCGGAGAAAATAAATGCAGGAATTCAGCTCGATTATTTTTCAAGCCGTTTCCCCGAAAACGAAAACGCAAAAGGGTTTGCCACTTTTGAATGTGGTGTAAGCTTTCAAATAACCGAATATTTCGCGCTTGGTGCACATGTTTTTAATCCGGTTAAAAACGGAATTGAAATGCCCCACGGAAAACACAAGATGCCGGCAATTTATCGAATTGGAGGCCATTATCAGTTTTCGGATATGGTTTTAATAAGTACCGAAGCACAAAAGACGACAGGTTACAAAGTCGTAATGAAAACAGGATTGGAATTTTCGCCACTTAAAAATCTGGCTTTTCGATTTGGTATTTCAGGACGCCCCGTTCAGTGCACAGCAGGAATTGGGTACAGTTTTGGAAAGATTACAACCGACATTGCATTCAGTTATCACAACAATTTAGGTTTTTCACCTTCAGTTTCACTTCAGTTTAATTTATAATGAAAAAAGGTTGGGCACATATCACAATTGTATGTATCGGATTTCTTCCGCTGGCAAATATCGCCCAGGAAACAAACCCAGACCAAATGATTGAAGCCATTATTGAATCGCATCTCGACAAACTGGATGAAGGCACCGATGTGGCCCTGATTATTGAAGACCTGGAACGTTTGGCAGAACACCCGATAAATATTAATGCAACTTCGGCAACTGAACTTTCGCACTTATATATTTTAAATGATGTGCAAATTCAGAAACTGCTGGACTATGTTATAAATTACGGCCCGGCTTATACCATTTACGAACTGAATACCATTGATGGATTTACACCTGACATTTTGCAAAAAATGCAGCCTTTTATTCGTTTTGGAAAAATAGAACCGGAGACAAAATCGCTGAAAGAGGAATTAAAATACGGGCGGCATCAATGGCTGTTACGGGGATTGGGGAACGCTCAAAAGGCCCAAGGATATAAACCCAAAGAGGACGGAACAATACCCTACGAAGGAAACCGGGCCAGGTATTACATGCGCTATAACTTTCAGGCAGGCGACAGATTTTCTGCTGGACTTACTGCGGAAAAAGATCCCGGGGAAGCATTTTTCAGGGGCTCCAACAAACACGGATTTGATTTTTATTCGGGGCATTTCAGTATGAAACTGAACAAAACATTCGAACACATCACTCTTGGCGATTATCTGGTTCGATCGGGCCAGGGTTTGGTATTGTGGCAAGGTTATACTTCAGGCAAATCGGAAGATGTACTTGGTATTTCAAAAATCGGCCATGGCGTGCGGAGCTACACTTCAGTGGATGAAAACTTGTATTTCAGAGGTGCAGCAACAACCTTAAACCTTGGCCGCAGCAAACTCAGCCTGTTCTATTCTCAAAATAAAGTGGATGGCAACCTTGCTGTAAACGATTCCATCGGAAACTTTTTTACCAGCCTGCAAACATCGGGATACCATCGAACTGAAAGTGAAATTGCAGACGAAAAAACAGTAAACACGGCCAACATTGGTGGAATTTTTACATGGCAGCTTAACCACTTGAAAATAGGAACAACATTTTTATACCAGCGTTTCGATAAACCATTTATCAGGAGTGAACAGTTGTACAACCGGTTCAGGTTTAGTGGTCAGGAAAATTACACAGGAGGTATCGACTATTTGTTCAGCAAGGGGAAATACCAGCTGTTTGGAGAGGCTGCACTATCAAAATCAAAAGGTAAAGCGGTGCTTCAGGGGGCAATTGCCCACCTCAACGACCAGCTTAGCTTTTCGCTATTATTACGACATTTCAACAAAGATTACCATGCATTGTGGGCCAACACATTTGCAGAAGGAAGTCAGGTGAACAATGAATCGGGTTTGTATTTGGGCACAAAATTTCTCCCTGTCAAACACATCAGTATTTCAGCTTATTCCGACATCTACCGCTCAAACTGGATCAATTATTCAACCGCTGGCCCGTCAAAATCATGGGATATTTTTATGCAGGCCGATTTTCGTTTTTCCGAAAGGTATTTCTTCTATATTCGGTTTAAAAACGAAGAAAAAGAACAGAAATTTAAAGAAAACCGATTGTATGTAAACCTGCCCGAACGTACTCAAAAATCGAGATTCCATTTCCAATACAAACCAGTAGCAACAATTACATTAAAAACCCGACTTGAACATGTATACTACAAAGGTCAAAAACATGAAAACGGGTACCTTGTTTTTCAGGATGTACAGTATTCGCCACAAAATATGCCGCTGAATCTTACTGCACGAATTGCCTGGTTTTCTACCGAAAGTTATGATTCGAGAATCTACGCCTACGAAAACGACATTCTATATACGTTTTCTATTCCGGCTTTTTACGGAAATGGATTCAGAACATATTTGAACTTGAAATACAAAATTACGGACAAAATAGAATGCTGGGCAAAACTGGCAAACACCCACTGGACCGACCGAGAAACAATAAGTTCGGGACTAAACGAACTGAACAGCGACAACAAAACAGAGTTAAAATTTCAACTCAGGTTGAAATTTTAATTTTGAATGTGTTACTTTGCCGCGTTAATTATTGATTATGGCCAACTATAATTTCGACGATATACGTCCGTATTACGACAGCGAGGTTCAAAAGAAAATGCGCATTCTGGTTAAGGATAAAACCTTCGACAAGGTGTTAATGCATTTATTTAAATACCGACCAAAGGTTGAAATGGTAAAATTCCAGCTTCGCAGAATTAAAAGCATTAAACAGCTGCAAGGGGTATTTATTTACGACCTTTTACATTGGTTAATCGACAAAACATCGGATGGGCTCAAATGCACCGGGATTGAGAAACTGGATAAAAAGAAACCCTATCTTTTTATTTCGAACCACCGCGATATTATTTTAGATGCAGCCATCCTTAATTTTCTGATTTTTGAATACGGGATGAATACCACCCAAATTGCCATAGGCGATAATTTATTGCTTTACGAATGGATTGAGCACATGGTAAAACTGAACCGCTCGTTCGTAATAAAAAGAAGCCTGCCGCCACGCGAACTGATAAAAGCATCGGAGAAGGTTTCACATTTTATCCGTAATTCGATTACCGAAGAAAAAATGTCGGTTTGGATAGCACAACGCGAAGGACGCACCAAAGACGGGAACGATCAAACTCAGTTAAGCGTTCTTAAAATGCTAAACATGAGCAACCCGAACGGAATTTCTGATGGATTTAACGAGTTAAATATTGTCCCGGTTTCAATTTCATACGAAATTGAACCTTGCGGTTTAGCCAAAATGAAAGAGCTGATTAAGAAAGAACACTATGGCGCAAAAAAAACGGACAAGGACGATTTGAAAAGTATGTCGATGGGGATGTTTACCCCGAAAGGTAGAATGCGTTTTGTTTTTGGCGACCCCATTGAAACCCATTTTACAGTTACCGACAATGCCGAACAGCGGAATAAATACTTAAAAGATTTAGGAGAATTAATAGATGAACAGATATACCGCAACTTTAAACTCTGGCCCAACAATTATGTGGCCTACGACATGCTAATGCAGGAACACCGGTTTAAAGACAAATACACCGCTGAAGAAGAACGGAAATTCAGAATGATGGTGGAACAGGCAAATGTGCATATTGATTACCCGATTACCGACATTACGGAACGCTTCCTTCGAATTTATGCCAACCCGGTTATTAACAAGTTAAAAGTTACCAATTTATAAGCATGCAATCAATTATCTGGGATTGGAACGGGACATTATTGAATGACCTTGATTTTTGTATTTCAACCATAAACAAGTTATTAAAAAAGCGAAAGCTTGAACTTGTTACACACGAGTCGTACAAAGCAGTTTTTTCTTTTCCGGTAAAAGATTATTACGAGGCCATCGGCTTTGACTTTTCAAAGGAAGACTTTGCCATTCCTGCCCGCGAGTTTATCGATCTTTACGATGCAGGTGTAAAAAACTGCCTGCTACATTCTTCTGCTACCGAAGTTCTTTCATATTTTAAGGAAAAAGGAATTCGACAGTTTGTACTTTCAGCCATGCAGCAAGAAATGTTAAATGAGACCTTAAAACAGCAGGGAATCTTCGATTATTTTGAAGGAGTAGCCGGGTTAAACGACCACTATGCCGTTTCGAAAATTGAACGAGGTGAACAATTGATTTCTCAATTCAATATTAACAAAGAGAAGGCTACAATTATTGGCGACACCATTCACGATTTTGAAGTAGCTCAGCAACTGGGTACCGATTGTATTTTAATTGCCGACGGACACCAATCCGCAGAAAGGTTGCAAAGCACCGGGATTCACGTAATTTCGGATTTAAGAAGACTAAAAGAGCTTCCGCTTTAATTTAGAAAATCGCGCTTTTTAATATCGCGAATAAACAATTGCAGGTTTCGTTTTCCGCGGTACTCATTTTCGTTTATTGAATAACACACATCAAACGGCGAGCCCGAAGTAATAACATCGTAAGCTTCCGACTGATTAAAAGCAATCCCGGGAAAGATTCCCGAATTTACATCCGGTTCAACCAAATCTAACTTTAAATGCTCCTGATTTCGCCCCACTAAACGACTGGTTCCGGCATCAAAAACATCTTCGGTAACAAAAACCGGTGTCATATTGTGCGGGCCAAACGGTGCAAATTGTTTTAAAATGCGGTAGAAACGTGGTGTTATTTCGCTAAGTGCAATTTTTGCATCTACTTCAATGCTTTGAATCTGTTGCTGGTCGGTTATCTGATTGGTAACAATCTCCTCAAAACGTCGTTGAAATTCAGGAATATTTTCAATCTTCATGGTTAATCCGGCTGCGTACATGTGCCCGCCATACGATTCCAGCAAATCACTGCACTGGCCAATGGCTTCATACAAATCGAAATCGCGGATGGAACGGGCAGAACCGGTTGCCAAACCATTCGATTCAGTTAAAATAATAGTAGGCCGGTAAAAATGTTCGGTTACCCTCGAAGCCACAATTCCGACCACACCTTTGTGCCAGTCGCGATTGTATAACACCGTACTGTTCATCGCTTTTAGCTCCGCACTGTTTTCAATGGTATCAAGTGCTTCCTGCGTAATGTCGCGATCAAGCGTTTTTCGAATTTCGTTAAACGAGTCGATTTCTTCCCCCAAAAGATCTGATTTATCTTCATCGTTGGAAACCAGAATCTGCACCGATTTTTTCCCGTGTTCAATTCGTCCCGATGCATTTAAGCGCGGGCCAATTTTAAACACAATATCGCTGATGGTAATTTCAGTTCCGTTTATTCCGGCAAAATTAATAATGGTTTGCAGCCCAATTCCAGGATTCGAATTCAGTTTCTTTAAACCATAGTATGCCAGTACCCGGTTCTCGCCGGTAATCGGCACAATATCTGCGGCGATACTAACTGCCGCTAAATCAAGCAAATCGTATATTTCTTCCGGTTCAACTTCGTTTTTCTGACAATAAGCCTGTAACAGCTTAAATCCAACACCGCAGCCCGACAGCTCTTTATATGGATAATTACAATCGCTTTGTTTTGGGTCGAGCACCGCAACAGCTGGCGGTACTTCATCATCCGGATTATGGTGGTCGCAAATAATAAAATCAATTCCTCGCTGTTTCGCGTTTTCAATTTTTGCAACAGCTTTAATTCCGCAATCCAGGGCAACAATCAGGGTACAACCACTCTCCTCGGCATAATCGATACTCTTGGGTGAAATACCGTAACCTTCGCTGTAACGATCCGGAATATAGTATTCAATATCCTTAATGCGTTGTTTCAGAAAAGAATACATCATGGCAACAGAAGTGGTACCATCCACATCATAATCGCCGTAAACAATTACTTTTTCCTGATTTTTAACGGCCAAATTTAAACGTTCCACAGCCTTGGCCATATCTTTCATCAAAAACGGATCGTGTAAATCGCTTAAGCGCGGGCGAAAAAATGCTTTGGCTTCGTTATAGGTTTTAATTCCCCGTTGCACCAATAGCCGGGCAATTACCATATTCACATTTAATGCAGCAGAAAGGTGCTTCACCTCATTTTGGTCGCCCTGTTTTTTTAAGTTCCAAATTCTATCCATGCTGCGTTTTTGTGTTTTTAGCCGTTAAACAGCAAAGATACAAATTGAATGTTCATATGGAAATAAAACGTGAATGTGCAACATTATTTTTTGTTTGTTTCATATTCCGAATGAATTCACAACCAAGTAGATTTATTATCTTTGCGCAGATTTTTTAAAAGGGCACAAAGTAAATATCGTCCCTTCGGCAAAATTGTCATATCGGCTAAAAGAAGAAATATCCAGCATCTGGGATCAATTTCTCTATATTACCGAATTGACAAAAACTAAAAAGAGAAAGAAAAATGAGTCATCAGGAGTTAAGCGAACAAGAGATTATCAGGAGAAATTCGTTGCAAAAAATGCGCGAGTTGGGTATTGATCCATACCCAGCAGCCCAATACCATGTAAATACCACATCGAAACAGATTAAGGAAAATTATAAGGAAGAAGAAAAGAATTTTCAGGATGTAGTAATAGCCGGACGTATAATGAGCCGCCGGATTATGGGGAAAGCTGCATTCGCCGAGATTCAGGATCATGAAGGACGGATTCAGATTTATGTGAACCGCGACGAGATTTGCCCGGGTGACGATAAAACCATGTATAACGAGGTTTTTAAAAAATTGCTCGACATTGGTGATATTATTGGTGTAAAAGGGAAAGCTTTTATTACTCAAATGGGCGAATTAACAGTTCATGTCGATGAATTTACGGTTTTAAACAAATCGTTGCGCCCTTTACCAATTGTAAAAGAAAAAGACGGAAAAACATACGATGCATTTACCGATCCGGAGCAACGTTATCGCCAGCGATACATTGACTTAATTGTAAATCCGCAGGTAAAAGATACGTTTGTAAAACGTACTATTATTTACAACACCATGCGCCAGATGTTTAACGAATATGGTTACCACGAAGTTGAAACTCCGATTCTTCAACCTATTCCGGGTGGTGCTGCAGCGCGTCCGTTTATTACCCATCACAACGCATTAAACATGCCCTTGTACATGCGAATTGCCAACGAACTTTACTTGAAACGTTTAATTGTTGGTGGTTTCGAAGGCGTTTACGAATTCTCGAAAGACTTTCGTAACGAGGGTATGGACCGTACGCACAACCCTGAATTTACGGTAATGGAAATTTACGTTGCCTACAAAGATTACAAATGGATGATGAGCTTTACCGAAGAAATTTGTGAGCGTGTGGCTATGGCATTACACGGCACCACAAAAGTTCAGTTGGGCGATAACATTATCGATTATAAAGCACCATTCCCACGTGTAACTATGGCTGAAGCCATTCTGGAACACACGGGTTACGATATTACCGGAAAATCGGAAGCTGAGCTGCGCGAAATGGCCGATAAGCTGGGCATTGAAACCGACGAAACAATGGGTAAAGGAAAACTGATCGACGAGATTTTTGGTGAAAAATGCGAAGGCAATTACATTCAGCCTACGTTTATTACCGATTACCCGGTTGAAATGTCGCCACTTACCAAAAAACACCGCGACAACCCGGAACTTACCGAACGTTTTGAGTTAATGGTAAACGGTAAAGAATTGGCAAATGCTTACTCGGAGCTGAACGACCCCATTGATCAACGCGAGCGTTTTGAAGACCAGCTGAAACTCTCAGAAAAAGGAGACGACGAAGCCATGTTTATTGACCAGGACTTTTTGCGTGCTCTGGAATACGGTATGCCACCTACATCGGGAATGGGAATTGGCATGGACCGTTTAACCATGTTTATGACCAACAGCCCGAGTATCCAGGATGTTCTTTTCTTTCCGCAAATGAAACCAGAGAAAAAAGCAGTGGAAATGACCGAAGATGAAAAAGCAGTTTTTGAACTGTTAAAAGCCAACTCACCTGCTGAGTTGTCGGAGTTAAAAGACAAAGCCGGATTAAGCAACAAAAAATGGGACAAAGCCATTAAAGGCCTTACCGGTAAAAAAGTAGCGAAGGTTGAAAACGCCGATGCCGGTTTGATGGTGACGGCGTTGTAGATTTTAGTACTATGAAATAGAAAAAGGAGCCTCTTCGTTAAGCGAAGGGGCTTTTTCTGTTAGAATCTAGCTGCCTGATTTTCTGGATTGTGGTTGAGTTTTGAAATACTCCTTAATAGTACCTTATTCTCGATCCGCGTAACAAAGAAACACGTCTCCAGAATTAAGGAATAATGCTTCGAAGACATCTCCAAGGCCTTTAGCACAATGGAATCATAGATATTCTTTTTGACTTTGGAACAATTCCATAGAGAATAACTATGATTCGAAAAAGAATAGTAGAAAAACACAATGTCAGTAAAACGCTTCCAACGCGAATTGTCTTTCGGCAACTCCTTTACCTGTGTCAAAATAAAAACTTCCTGCATCTGAAGCCCCGACTGGCGCCTCCTGTTGTCGTACCAGGCCTGACGACTAAACCCAAACAGCCCACATAGTACCGCTTTCGATACCAACGGATACATGTGTGCCAGCACGTCTACTGTTTGGGGCCAGACTTTTTTCTGATCTCAAGTTTGTAGTCGTTCTCGGCAATGTCGATCATGGTGTTCAGTGCAACGTTTTTCAGTTGTGCCAGTTCCAGCTGTTTCTCCAGCTCTTTGATGCGTTTTTCCAACGCTTTGTTATCTGCTCTTTCTTTTGAACTCATAGACTGCAAAGATAGGTGGATTTCGTCGGAATATTTGACTTGCCAGTTTTTATAAGTTTTGTAAAAATGAGCAGGCAACTTAAATTTTTCGCGGGCTTCTGAAATGTTCATCCTGCCTGAATCAAGTTCTGCAACCAGCCATCGACGAAAACTGTTTTCATAATTGCTGTAATCTTCTTTTTCTTGCTTAAAACCTTCCATAGTGTCTGAAAGGTTACTCCTGAATTTTTCCATTTTGCTTAACTTTTTAGTCAAGCCATTTTAGTATAAGACAATCAAAATAGTGTTTTGCCGAAAATTTCCGACAGGTAAAAAATAGTGTCCAATTCCGTTCATGATCATGCGTTATCCGCATAGATTTTACATACAAAAAAAGGGCAACAAGATAGTCGCCCTAAAATTCTTTTTCAAAATTATTATTCCTTACTCTTCAGCAGCCCAACCGTCTTCAATGTCTTCATCAGTCATATCTGTTCCCCAGGGATAGAAGCGCAACTGGAGAAGTTTCAAACCATCATTATCATATTTCCAGTATTCTTCTTCAAGTAGTTCATCGAATATTGGAATACGCACATGGAACGTAAGCGTTTCATCAAACACATCGATCACTCCATCAGCATTAGAATCGTAGGTTACTAATATTTCATATACTACCGATAGTAATTCTGCTGTGACATTCTGGAATATTTGCTTCCCTTTTAAGCGTTCAAATGTGATCGGATTTGGAATAAATTCCCCCCATGAAATAAGCAGGGCTTCTCCATATTCATCGATTAGATTTTCCCATAGTCTTACTGTCTTTTTGTCTTCAGTCTCAGCAATCCAATAGGCAAGCTCAGAAAGTTCTGCCATGGTAGTAATTGTAGCCCCTGTCATTGGTTTTCCAAGCGGACGAGCATAAACCGAATAATCGGTTTCTGTATCAAAACCATAAGGAAGTTCTGTCACATACGGTTCAAATCCGGGATCTGGAAGTTGAAACAAAGCTCCATCTTCATCGGTACCATTTTTATCCAGTACAGCAAAACTTTCTCCTTCAGGAGCCTCTTGCAAATTGATAATGGTTTTGCCAAACAGATCAACAAAAATTACATTCCCTGCAGCTAGATCATCCTTCATGGTTTTGTCTGCAACGCCAATAATGTTCAGGTTAAAGTGTTCGCCTACGAGTTTGATGCCGTCATCGGCCGTCGATTTTAGAACTACATCGCTTTCCAAATCAGCAATAGGATCAGTTTTTTCGCATGCTGCAAATAATGCAAGCAGTAAGGTTAGTAAAAAAAGTTTTTTCATAATTAAAAAATTTTAGTGTTAATAATTGAAGTTAATGCATCCCGAATGGGACAAAGAATTTAAGCCATAATTATCTTATGTCTGTTTTGAACAATCCTAATTTTAAACGAGGTCAGTGTTTTTTCACATTTTAGATTAGTGTATCCTACGAAATTGAATAAAGACGTTTATCAAATTGCTGTAGTAATAATTAGGTCAGAGTTTTATTCTCCTTTATTTATGACAACACTGTTGTCGTACAACTCAATTGAGTTTAGTTCCCTTATTATTTTATCATTATACTCTTAAATGGCTGATTCTATGTCCAATATTATTTCGTTTAAGGAAAAAAAAGATAAAACCTTTTGGTATAAAAAACAAGTATCCACCTACATAAAAACAGCATACAATGCTGATTACAAATAGTTTACATATGCAATATGTTAATTACATATTAACATAAATCCGCTGAGATATCTACATCTGTTGACTATTTGCAAATTCCAATCGAAACAATCTTCAATAGTTATGTTCAAATCGAATTACTAACATATTGAATATGAACAACTAATAATTAGCATCCATTGATTAACATTCGCATAAATTCTGTTTCAAATCAACAAATTATTAAAATCCGATGTGTTTCTTTTGGAATATTACATGTATTTTATCCTTCTATCCTAAAAATTGAACGATTAAGGACTGTCCGTTATCGGAAAACTTCAGTTCTTTCACAACACTATGGTTTTTCAGCCATTGATTTTTCCTTTTACTTGTCACAGGCTCACTTTTCATACTATTAGAATTGTTTGTTTTCAAGGGTATAGTATGGAACTCGCTAATTTTAATTATTCTATTGTGTGTAAATATTTTACATGCTCGTTTCATATTGATATATCCGGCCCGGTAATTATTCATCTCTACAAATCAGAAAAGAAACTAGTTATGCCAATAGTTTGTCGTTTTTATAGAATCCTAATCTGGTTTATTTCCAATTAAATTGCTTATTTCGTGTAATCGAATGCCTCTTTAGCTCAGTTGGTAGAGCAGCTCATTCGTAATGAGCAGGTCGCGGGTTCAAGTCCCGTGAGAGGCTCTATCATAACATATTTAATTGTTCAAAAAGCTCGAAATCAATCATTTGAAACAAACTCTTCTTTCAACAGTTATCGAAATTCACTAGATTCTCCCTTCTTCAGGTGCCCCATTAGGTGACCTATTTATAAAATTCAAAAAGGGTCACCAGAATCACTGTAATTTACTCATTTATTTGCACTTAACTGCATCTTTTTGCATGACTGACACATTATAATTGAAGGTAATTTTGTACAAAAAAAACGTAATTAATTATGGAGTATGATTTGAGCATTTTATTTTACACTAAAACAAGTAAAAAAGACAAGAAAGGGAAAGCCCCAATTTATTGCAGAATAACTGTGAATGGAGGTCGTGCCGAGATTTCAACAAATGAAAAAACAGAACCAGATAAATGGGATCGGGCTACACAACGAATGAAGGGAAGATCGGAGCTGGTAAAAACCACAAATAATCACTTGGATGTTATTGAAAGTAAAATCAAAAGACTTTTTAATCGAAGCACTGAAGAAGACGAAGAGGTATCAGCAGAGATGCTGAAGGACCTTATGATAGGAAAACGTAAAAAACGATATTGTCTCGTAAAAATATTCGAGGAAAACAATGAATTAACGAAACAACAGCAAGGTCAAAAATATTCCAAGTCTACAGTTCGACAGTACGGTACAACTTTAAAACGCCTCAAGGAATTTTTGGTGGAGAAGTATGGTAAAACCGATCTCGAAATGGATAAGCTCGATATCAATTTTATTCGACGGTTCGAAATATTTCTCCGCACGAAATATAAAAACGGGGACAATACTGCAATGAAATACCTTAAGCAACTAAAAAAGGTAGTGCATTACGCCATAGACATGGGATACCTGGATAAAGACCCGTTTCGCAGTTACTCAACACCTTTCAGCGAAGTAAATCGAGGCTACCTCACAGCCGATGAACTGATAAAAATCGAAGAAAAGAAATTCAGGATCACAAGACTGGATCAAGTTCGGGATGTTTTTGTATTTGTTTGTTACACCGGACTTTCATATTCAGATCTGAAACAACTGAAAGCTGGAAGTATCAGTAAAGGCATCAACGGTAAAAACTGGATAATTTACGAACGAGAGAAAACGGGAGTTCGTGCCAGCATACCTTTGTTACCACCAGCACAAGCAATACTCGACAAATACAAGGACGATCCTGTATGTATCGCTGATGGAATACTCCTGCCAGTGAAAAGTAACCAGAAACTGAACTCTTACCTGTCTGAGATTGCAGAACTATGCGAGATTGACAAGCACATTACGATGCACCTTGGGCGCCACACGTTTGCAACAACCGTAACATTAACGAATGGTGTGCCCATTGAAACAGTACAAAAAATGTTGGGACACAAAAATCTGTCTACAACCCAAATTTACAGTAAGGTCGTCGATACCAAAATTTCGGAAGACATGAGTAAGGTTGAAGATAGGCTGAAATCTCAAACAGGTTAATATTTTGTTTTAAATATATTACGGACCTTCTCTAATTTGGGAAGGTTTTTTTATTTTTAGTGCATGGTTGAAGCTTTAAAATATACAGATAAGCTTTATCAAGCTTTAACAGCAGCACCGAAGTTGTATTTTGCTTTCAAGCATGTAGAAAGCATATTTGATCATGAAACTGGAACATTGATTGAAGTACCAGCTGATCCTGCTGTGTTGGTGTCGGAAAAACCAAGCAAAGAAGAATTAAGAGCATTGACAAACAGCTTTATTCAGGAGCTGAGAGTTAATCGGTACCAATTTTCAAATTTCAATTTGTACTTGAAAAATCTGTACGATTCGTTTAAAAGTCTTGTTGAGAAGGAAAATTATACAGTCGGAGATAATGTCTATAGCTTTCGCAAAGAAATTGAGATCTTCTTCGATTATCACCCAGAAGCAAATCCTGATCCGCTTCATTCCTATGAGAAATTACCTCAAAAGTCACTTCTGGAAGTCGAGTCTTATTGTAAATTTCAGGAGGACCTTCTGAAAGATATACTTCTTTGGATCAATAAAATTGCAGGTTATGTGTTCGAATCCGAAGAATTGAACACTTATATCAAGGATCAAAGTGATTCCCGAATATTTATTGCAGCTGGCCCTGATGCAATCAGTAGCTACTTCTCAGTGCTCAACCAAGATACAAATGAGGGACGTCCTATCTTAAGAGATGATGATTTCAAATACTTTTTAGGCATTAATTTCCAGGGATTTTCAAAAATCGAACAAAATAGGGTTTTGTCTTTTTACCTGATCAAAGCCAAACACATGCAATACCTAGTTTACAAATTTTATCAGCAATATTCAGATATTAAAGAATATTCGCGGACAAGGTGGGCAGAGCTTCTAAAAAACACATTCCCTCAACAGTATAAAGGCGATATTGATAACATTGCTTCCAATTTTAAGAAGGACACAACCGATGCAGCAAAGAACAAATTTGAAGATTTGGGTTTGACGCTTCCTGAATAAAATCTTTTTGGGCTTGCCTCCGAGTCGAATCCAATTCGATTATTCCATCTATTCCTTTTTCCCTACAATAATACACCTAACACTTCCTTAAAATTCTTACGCTCAATACGCTTTGACTGCGTAAGCAACGTATAGTTAAATATCTGTATTTCAGATTTATAAGTGCAATATTTGTGTATCATTAAAAAAAAAGATGACACAAAAACAAAGATTTTTAGAAATGGGAATTACAAAGTTCCTGGAATATGTTGAAAAGCTTGAAATGGACAGAGAGTATTGGTTTAATCGATGGTACTGGGGAAACCAGGATTGCGATGGTAAAACCCTCGAAGAATTATGGGGAGTATGCGCAAGGACTCTTTATAATTACCGTCAACAGGGGCTCGAACATTACAGGAAAGGTCGAAAGTATTATTACACCTCTGATGCACGAAAAAAATTTCTTAAGGAAAGAAGATAAATTATTATTAACAGGACTTCTGTAGTGGGTGAATACGGCTACAGCTCCATCACAATTTTCTCAGCGGTCCAAAAAATTATGATTATGGAAAAGATAATCCATATTACGGATGCTGAGAAATTCAAAAAAGAATTATCAGACGAAATTTACGAGAGATTGAAAGGAACAATACCACGTAAGTGGTTACGTTCAAGTGAAGTATGTGAAATGTTGGGTATTTCTTATTCAGTACTCCAACAGGCACGTATTGCTGGCGATATACCAGCTGCGAAGTTATCAACCGGTACATGGTTGTACCCATACGATGGTGTAGTCGAAGCCCTCGAAGCCAAAACTACTGGCGGGAGGACAGGTAAGTTATGATTAATCAGGACAATGCTTACGAAATCAAGCAACTGAAAGAACAAGTTGCCGCTTTAGTGAACGAAGTAAAGTCACTATCATCAAAAGTAAATCCCAATGACGAGATGTGGGATGACCAGGATATGATCAATTACTGGAAGGTTAGCAAACGCACATTGGCTACTTGGAGAAAAGAAGGGATTATCGGCTACGTACAGGTTGCTAACAAAATCTGGTATCCTCGGCAGGCAAAAGAACAATTCATTGCCAAATACTTAATCATCCCAGATGCGAAATATTTAGTGCAAGTACACAAACTAGATGCTGTTCAACTGGTTAAATCAGTCGAACAAGTTTCAACTCCGGAAGAAGTAGCCAAAATGGAGAATATTGATGTTGAAGTAGTATATCGATGGCTAAACCACAAAGGGTATTCTTGCCTGGAAATTGACTCACAGTTATTCATAACCAAATACCAGGTTGAAGAATTCTTGAACCGGGAGAATGAAAACAAGTAAATAACCTGCACCATTGGTGCCAGGTTAATGCTTGTCGCCGATGGTGCTTAAAAGAAAAAAAATGAAAATACATATTAAAGAATTTGACTTACTAGATTTAACCAATACAATGCAACTAGTATTGCCACCCCATGAAGAAGGCTCTTCCAAAGAGCTTTGCAGAGGTGGTCAAACTCAAAGTGAGGTACTGGATCGCTTATTGAAGGAGATTCAACCCATAAATGTCCGCGAGTATCTCAAATTGCCTGATGACGTCGACATTTGCCAGAAGCACATTATTGTGGCAACCATAAAAAATCAGCTTCAGGTAGCTTCCGAAAAAAAGTGGAACCTAGCGAAGGTTTATGATTACGTTTACGTTTTTAACGGAGAATTCTGGCAGCAACTAGATAAAGAAGATTTGAAATCGTTTTTAGGCAGGGCAGCAGTAAATATGGGATTCCCGGATTATGATGTCCGTCATTATGAGTTTAAAGACAAACTCCTTCGGCAGTTTCTCTCTGATGCCTATTTGCCAGCACCTCCAAATCAGCCTGATCAGGTTTTAATTAACCTTGAAAATGGAACTATGGAGTTCTCGGCATCTGGTTGGAAGCTCAGACCATTTAATCCTGTTGATTTCATGACATATCAGCTTCCTTTTAGTTATGATCCCAACGCTGAATGCCCAATGTTTGATAAATATTTGGAAGAAGTGCAACCGGACGAAAGCAGTCGAAAAGTTCTTCAGGAATTCGCGGGCTACATCTTTACGAACCTGAACCTGGAAAAAATGCTGATGCTGGTTGGAAGCGGAGCTAACGGGAAAAGCGTATTTTTCAATATCATTAGTGCTATAGTTGGAAAACAAAACATTTTAAACTATTCGCTTGGAATGTTCGGGCATGAATATAATCGAGCCAAGCTTACGAATGTCCTGTTGAACTATAGCAGTGAAAAAGGCACCGAATTAAATCCTGACACATTGAAAGCTTTGGTATCAGGGGAGCCCCTTCAAACTCGGGAACCCTATGGAAAGCCGTTTACCCTGACAAATAAGGTACGATTCATTATAAATGCCAATGAGCTTCCTAGGGAAACGGAACAAACGAAGGCATATTTCCGAAGATACCTGATTGTACCTTTTGATGTGACAATTACTGAAGATCAACGAGACATAGACCTTGCTGATAAGATCATCGAGAATGAGTTATCCGGTGTGTTCAACTGGCTACTGAAAGGTCTGGAAAGAATACTCGAACAACGGCAGTTTACTCGATCTGAGAAATCAGAAGAAGCGCTGGAGGACTTCCGTCGCAAATCGGATAGTGTTGCACTGTTTGTTGAAGAATTCAGTTTGGAACAACATAAAACCGAGAAAACAGAGTTGGTGACCATATATAAAAAGTACAAAGAATTTTGCCACGACGATGGCTATAAACCACTGGGAAAGAATAACTTTTCTACTCGCCTGGAAAAGAAAGGATTTGTTAAAACACGAATGAATAATGGAAGTACTGCATTCTTCATAAAATCGGATGTTATTATTTCGGTTGGCGGAGTTAGTTTTTAATATGTTGCGTTATCATTCCTTCAAAAATTCAGAACACTAACTTTGGACGTTCGAAAGAGAAGCTGGAAGGACAAATGTCCCTATCAATTTTACCCGCAACAGAACCTAAAAACAAAACTGCCTTCGAAAAAATGTTGAATGGTTTTTCAGTTTTTCAGTTTTTCAGTTGGAACAGGCTGGAATCTGAAAAACTGAATTTCTGAAAAAGTAAAGTAACGTTTTTTCCGGACTGATATATCTGTTGACAGTTCGAGTAATTAACCTGCCCTCCGTGGCAGGTTTTTTATGCCATTTAATTCTCTTCATACTGAAGAACAGTGTTTCTCAACTGCCTAATTATTTCATCTCGAACTTCTGGTGGGCTTTTTTAATGCCTAAAAAATAAAGAGTTATCTTTGTAATATGGTGAAAATAATATTTTTTGATGGGGCGATACCAACTGTTAATTCAGGAATTGAATGGGGAACAGCCAATTCCTTTGAAGAAGCAATTTGTAAACTTCCACTGGGATTAAAAACAGCAGAGAATGGTACACTTAAAGTACCACGATATGAATTGTTTAGTTCATCAATAGCTTTACCAATTGTTTTTATTGGGACGTAATAATTGAACATTTCAAGTTTTAAACTAAAAATTTTTCTTTATGAATATTCAAACTCGCTTTCAGGTGGGCTTTTTTTACAACAAAAAGTTAACTGTCATTTATAACTAAATCATTCCGGTATTGGCATCTTTAAGCTGTTTTGTGCTATGGAAGGCAAGTTGTTGTCTACTCATAACTAGACGTGTATTTCTCTTCATTCTGCTATCGTATGCCATTACTCAATTTTTAGCATATTATCAACTTGAATATTCAACATTTGCTTTTTATTTTACAAAATCTTTTTTACTTTTAATGCCCAATAAAACCAATTAATCAAAATTCGCTCCTCAAATATTCAAAATCATGGCAAAAGTAAGGTTAGAACTCGAATCCATAGAAATTCTGGCAAAAAGGAGTAAATGGAACTTGTATTTTATTTGCTACACAAATCATCCTGAAGATCCTTCAAAATCACTTATGCGTTTGTTACCAAAAACAGGTACAATTCAGCTAACAAAGAAGTCTGATAATCCATATTCATTTAAGCCAAAAGGTGAAGGTTCTGATGGACTAAAGGTTTATCAGAATGAACTTAACCAGGATAAAGAGGTTGTCATTCGACTTTGCATGATGCAATCCAGGAAAAGACTTCGCAATACCGCTGAAGTATTAGCTGACGTCAAAGAACAATTGACCATAAAGGGACTTAAGGATATTCTTACTCTTTCCAGGCTACAATGGTTTGTTGTTGATGCAGGTATAGATGTACTTACAAAATCTTTATCAAAAATTAAAGACAGAGAATTGGGTTTTATCTCTATGGATGAGGAATTTGGAGAAGAGTTTAAAAAGAATCCTAATCAAAAAAGAACAAAAAAAATAAGTTCTGGCAAAGCAAAACTGACTTGGATTTGGGATTTGAAAGATTAATTATCAAAGTAATTACAGATGCTTCAGCTTGCAAAAGAGCCAAATTTTAACAACCGCACATCGTAAATATGAAAGAATGAGAAGATTTTTTAATGTTATAGTACATAAAAACGATGAGATTCCAGACTTACACGGATTGTGTGCAGGTTTTGAAAATAAATCGTGGCGATTAGAACAGCTGGTTGATTATTTATTTAATTATCTACCTGAATTCTCCTTAAATCAAACTGAACTAAGCGAATTTAATAGCTTAAATCTTATCCCCAATATTAGAAAAGCGGCAAGTAGTGTATATCAATCAGATAAATTTCGAAATCGAGGGGAATTTGGCGAATTACTTCTACATGCAATTATTAGGGAAACCCACAATACTATTCCTGCAATAAGCAAGATTTTCTATAAGGATGGACCAAACGAGACTGTTAAAGGATTCGATGCTGTTCATGTTGTTGAAAAAGGAGAAAGCCTAGAATTATGGCTCGGAGAAGTAAAATTCTATCAAAGTATATCAAGTGCAATACCTGATGTTATAAAAGAATTAAAAGAGCATATTGAGATAAGGTATGTGAAAAATGAATTTATCACGCTGACAAATAAGATTGATAGAAATTGGGAACATGCGAATAAGTTAAAAAGGTTGTTAGATCCTACGACTTCTTTAGATGATGTATTTGAAAATACCTGCATCCCAGTTTTATTAACTTACGATTCAAAAATATTACAAAAACACGAAAAGAAGACAGACGAGTACATTGCTGAAATTGAAGCTGAGTTTTTGAAATTACATAAAAAGTTTTGTACCGATTTAGGAGATTTCCCATTAACGATTCATTTATTCTTATTACCGTTGAATACTAAGAAAGAATTAATTACGAAACTTGAAGAAAAACTTAAGGTATGGCAGAAAATTTAACACATCAAGTAGTTCGTAAGATTCTTAGAAAAGAATTGAATGAGGACATTGATAGATTTGCTATTATAAAGTTTATTTCGAACTACATACAGAGTAACCAAACTATTGGTCAAGAACTTGTTTTACGTTTACTCTCAAGAAAACATGAACTTATTGGTTATGAAACAATAATAGATTCTTTGGTTAGACAGGTCGGTTTATTCCCCTACATTGAGCAAGACAATCTTTCAATAAAAGATTCAATTGCTTATGAATTACACAAGCCTGAAGGATTAGCTGATAATATTGTATTTCACCATGCTCAGGCTGAAGTTTACTATTCATTAATACAAAATGAAAATATTGTTTTAAGTGCTCCTACGAGTTTTGGGAAAAGCCTAATTATTGATGCAGTCATAGCAACAAAAAAATATACTAACCTTGCGATAATTGTACCTACAATAGCATTAATTGATGAAACTCGTAAAAGGCTTTCCAAATTTAAAGAAGATTATAAAGTAATCACGCACCCAAGCCAAGAGCCTCAAGACAAAAATATCCTAATATTAACGCAAGAAAGAGCCTTAGATATAGTAGATAAAATACCTATTGATTTCTTTGTAATTGATGAATTTTATAAACTTAGTCCTAATAAATCAGACACGGAGCGTTGTCATATTCTGAATCATGTTTTTTATAAATTAGTTAAACAAGGGGCTCAGTTTTATCTACTTGGTCCTAATATTGAGCGTATCACAACAGAATTGTTGGAAAATGTAAAATATCGTTTTATTAAAACAGATTACAAAACAGTTGTTTCTGAGCGGCATAAGGTCATTGTCAAGAAAGGAGAAACTCCAATTGATAAACTTATGGAACTTGTGTCTAGCCTGTCTGAACCTACATTAATTTTTTGTCAATCTCCAGCAAGTGCAAATCGGGTGGCAAACTCTTTATATGAGAATACTGGATTTCAAGATATTGACGCTAATGATAACCTTATTGATTGGATAAAGGACAATTATCATGAAGATTGGATTTTACCCAATTGTCTTAAAAAGGGAATTGGAATTCATCATGGCAAAATCCCTCGTGCGATTGCTCAAAAAAACATTAAACTTTTCAATGAAGGAAAAATAAATTATTTAATATGCACTTCTACAATAATTGAAGGGGTAAATACTAAAGCCAAAAATGTAATCATTTATGACAATAAAATAGCAAGGTCAAAATTTGATTACTTTACTTTTAATAATATTTGTGGTCGTTCTGGAAGAATGTTCGCACATTTTATTGGTCATATTTATTTGTTTCATGAACCGCCAGTAGCAGAACTTCCGTTAGTAGATTTTCCAATATTTTCACAAAATGATGACGTACCTGAAAGTCTACTAATAAATCTAAAAGAAGAAGACTTAAAGGAGAGTTCCAAGCAAAAACTACAGAAGTATTTTACTCAAGATTTGCTGTCAAGAGAAGTATTAAGTCAAAATTCATTTATTGAATTAGATAAGCAAATTGGTTTAGCAAAGTATTTAGATGAAAAGGCTCAACAGTTAAGACCTTATTTAACTTGGGATTCAGTGCCTTCTAATACTCAATTGAAATTTGCATGCAATTTGATTTGGGATTACTTTATAAATACAAAAAAAAGGATTTATGGTGTTAGTTCTGGTAATCAATTACATTTTAGGCTGAATCAATATAGAGAAGCAGGCAGTTTGAAACGATTTATACTGAACGTTATTAACTCAGGCTTTGATTTCAAAGAAAAGAATGAAGGTATTGAACTTGCTTTTGACATACAACGACATTGGATAAATTTTCAATTTCCACGTTATCTTATGGCTTTGAATAATATTGTTAATGCAGTATATGAAGTCAAAAGATTTGAATTGCCAGATTACTCCCATTATGCCTCAATGGTTGAATGTTATTTTACAGAACCTTATGTTGTTCCGCTTGACGAATATGGTTTGCCAATGACAGTTTCTCTAAAAGTTGGGAGAGCTATTAACCTTGAAAAAAATATTGATGCATCCTTGGCTGCGTTAAAGACTTTTAATCCAGAATCCGTTGTTCTAAAGGAAATTGAGAAAGAGTTTATTTATGAGCTTAAAGAATACATTTAATCTGATACTATAGTCATGCACATTAAGTAAACGCTGAAAGCAGACACACAACCTATTTTGCTTAAAGAGATTGTCTCCCCAATGTATGGATTGATAGATAAAATAAAGCACGCAGATACAACAAAGGGATATGATACACGTCTATATTTTATTTCTGATCCTAAATAATAAAACGAATAGACATTAACCTAAAGGAAAGAATAAGAACAGACTAAACCCACCACCCCCATCTAAAACCCACCTCTAAGCCTTGCCTGAAGCGAGATTGGGCGTATGAGGATAGGCAAAGCAAAAAGTTTTTTAGTTGTTACCAGAGTTTTTGACGAATTCAGCAAATCCTTTCACCATTGCTTGCACACAATCGCATGGAGAGGTTCCATCTTCCCATATACCTTGGCACGGAACTTCAATAAGTTCAGGCAGATTTTGTTTCACCCATTCTTTAGCCTGAAAATACTTTTCTGGATCATTGGAAGAACTTTGAATAGAACGAATCTTTCCATCAATTATAGTCAGATGAAAAGTGTCTGTGGTATGGAAATCAATCTTTAGTGTACCAATCAGATCGTCCTTAACTGTAATTGGACATTTTATTACTGAATCATTTGTAACAATGAATTGATGGCGTTCAATTATCACATAGTTACCACATTTAGCCCATCCTTGATAGTACAAGATGCTTTGTTTAGAATCATCTGTTCTGGAAAGTACTTCTTGTAAACTGTCATTGTCGAATGAATAAAAAGCGTCAATAAACTTATTGGCAATTTCAAGATTATCTGTGTAGTTAGATTTGTTGGTATTTTCACACCCAGAAAATAACAAGCCTGTCACCAGGAAAATTAATATCATTCTCATATTCAGTGCTTATTGCAATATTAAAGGTAAGAATTTTTATCTTGATTAGAATTATTCTTAAATCCACTAAATCCAGTCTAGATCCACAAAAATATGAGTGTTTATAAGGGATTGGGCGTATGGGTTTAGGAAATGCAAAAACTAATTTTATAATCTATGGTATAAACGGTAGTCATAATTCTATATTCCTATAAATATTTTCAAATAAAAAGTTTTATAGAAACCATAAAACCATAAGCCCAAACCTGCATGAATAAAGGGATGTATGAGGATTTATCCTGGGTGTAGTGGTTTTATATTGCTACAACAAAAGAAATATTTGTAATTTATTTTTGTAGAAGACACACAACCTCACCCCAATTCTCACCCAATATCACCCATTTTGCTACAGATTGTGGTTAATATAAATAAACTTTAGCCCTAGAATCCGTAAAATATTCCAATAGAATATATACACTTAAAATTACTTTTCTCAAGACTTTCTATAGCCTCACTATTTGGCATAATGGTGAAGCAATAAGTATGGTAGACAAAAAGGAAGTTTCATTTTGGGCAGTACTTTAGTTCAACAAAGTAATTAGCTGAACCTTTATTATAAGTTTTCGTAAATCAACAGAAAATCAAATTCTGTTTGCGTTTATAAAAAACAAAAAGACTCTCGAGAATATTAAAGTCCTCTAGACCTACTCTTAGACGACAATAATCTGAATAATAACAATATGCAAATTATTGAATAATAGAATTTATATTGGATTGCAACATAAACGTATGTTATCCACAAAATTAAAATAACATATCATGAACTGTCATATTCATAACCTTTCAAAAAAAATAATACTAATATTTTTAATGTTTCTGGTGTATATTAGTAGCAATTCCCAAAGCAAAGAAAAAAGTATTGTTATCCTCGTTAATTTCGATATTTACAATGCAATAAATAATGAGCTAAATACTTTCAAGGCTGATTTAGAATTGGATAAATACAATGTTATCCTTAAAAACTCTACCTATCAAACTCCAGAGGAAATCAGAGAATATCTTCAAACTATTTATAATTCCACCACCCCAAAATTAATTGGAGCTATCTTAATGGGGCAGATTCCATTGGCAAAGCAATTTTTTATCGTGACATATGGCAACCCCGACTTATCTCCAACCACACATAATTGTTTTACAACGCAATTTTATTCTGATCTTGACGGTAATTTTATTAAAAATGATCCCGCATATCCCGAATCATATTCTGAACATACCGGCGATACAATTCCTGAAATCTGGGTAAGTGTCCTTCCTTATTATAAAAGTATTCCTAATACAATTTCTCAAATCAAGCAATATTTAAATAAAAATCATGAGTACCGTAATGGGAATATTGATATTCAGGATGGATTCATAGAAGTTAACGAGCACTATAGGGCGGATAATGAGGATGACTATAATTATTACATTAATTTAATGAAATCTGGACCTTACTCATGGACTCCTTTCACAGAATGGGGAAATGTTGGCTTATATATTTATAACAGTATTGGTAAACTGGATATAGCATATGCGTATGAAGAAGAACTCAGATCGAATAAGTATACTTTTGCAGCATTAACAGCACACGGTTCCTATTATACAAATGGTGAATTATCCATCCCTGAAATCAAAAATATGGAAATTAAACCGGTTTTTGTATGGTTGGGAGGTTGTAATACCGGTAATCTTGATTATAATGAAAACATAGCAACTGAGATTCTTTATAGTAGTTTAAACAATGTTCTGGTTACAAAAGGGGGAACCAGTAATGTTGGTGGTTTAGGAAACAATGAAAATGGTTTCTTCGGAAAAAATATTGCAACTGCTATGCTTGAAGGAAAGAGTATAGGAGAAGCCTTATTGTATCATAACCAAATACCCTTAATATACCCTTGGTCAACATATTTTGAGATGCATAATGCACCGAATATTTTTTTTGGAGACCTTAGTTTGACTATAAAAAGTATTGCTACTATGAATGAATACAAAAAGGAAAATTCTTTTTTATTAGAAGGAAATATACCTAATCCTTTCTCACAAAACACATTAATAAACT
This sequence comes from Draconibacterium aestuarii, assembly GCA_026671195.1. Lineage (GTDB taxonomy): Bacteria > Bacteroidota > Bacteroidia > Bacteroidales > Prolixibacteraceae > Draconibacterium > Draconibacterium aestuarii. The sequence goes on from JAPOHD010000017.1 coordinate 46,573, forward strand.
ATCGCGTACATAAAAATGAAACCGTATTTTTTACAGTATATAATTTAATGGGGAGACGAGTATTTTATAAAGAAATTAATAATCAAGAAAGCAAAAATTCTTTATTAATTAATACAAGTGGTTGGGAAAATGGAGTTTATTTTTTGACAATGGAAACAGGTAATTCTGTTAAGAAAAGTATCAAACTAATAAAAATTGAATAATAGAAAATCTGTGCATATGCACCAACCTTTAGTCATTTTTAGTTCAACAAGTTTTAAATGTGAATCATTAAAATCATAAAAGGGAACCAATTACTATTGTGTGTTAATGTAAATCTCATTACAGATCAGCTCTTTTATTATAATAAGCTTTACTGCAGTTCTTCCCCAAAAAATCACAACATGCTCCAGCACCTTAGCGAAAAAATGGTAATGGTGGTTTCTACAAAACAATAAAATCTACCCAAAAAATATTATTTCTTTTTTGTAGAACACGCCCCCCCTTTAATTGAAATTTGGTTGATACCCCCACCTTGATTCTGAATAAACTCGTGCGTTTGGTATCACAACATCAGACGCCCCCATCATTGGAAAGTTGGGTATTAGCCCCATGGTGATTCATGCTCAAAAAATCAATTCAAGCTTCCTCCACCTTATTAAAAACCTGGGGCATACAGCCAAAGTATTAATATTTAAATCTTATAGTTATGGTACGAATTATTGATTACAAAGTACGTCAGAGTAATGAAGGAGAACCTTTCCTGGCACTTATCGTGCAGGATGGTATTACACTTGTCAAAAGCAAGGAAACAGGCTTATACTATGCAACAGCAAAGAAAGCCAGTATTCCATCCACTTTTGATGAGGAGACCTGCAAAAGCCTTATTGGGCAGGAACTGGATGGTTCCATTGAAAGAATGGACTGTGAACCTTATGAGTTCACCAATGAACAAACTGGTGAAGTGATTCAGATGGATCACCGCTGGGTATTTGTCAAAGCTGGTGACAAGGTAGAATCTGTTGTCAGTGCTGCAAAGCATCAGTTTGAGCTGGTGTAAACGCAAAAAAGAGGGCTTGTTTGTCCTCTTTTTTGTATTGAATAAATAGCAATACATACATCAATATATCAGGTCTTTATGCTGTATTTTTTAATATTTTTTCAGACGGATTTTACCCTGAGGTGTATGCTGAAATTAAAATCTACTGAAAAAATGGGAAATAAAAAGGAGGCTGTTAACCTCCTTCTCTAAACTATATATATAGTACTATTTTATTTTAAGATAAAGTTTATCGTCTGCTGGTGGCAAGTCGTTCCATAAATTTTTAATTATGCTTTCAACAGGATTTTCGGGGAACATTTCTTTAAGTTCTTCAATCTTTCTTTCTTCCGGCGGTAAAAGTTGTTCATCACCTGCAAATTGAGCCATCATCGAATTTCTCAGATAAGGTAAATAAGCCTCTGCCATACTTGAGGGAAGCTTGAATCCATATACAAGGTACCAGCTGAAAAAAAGATCCAAATGTTCAACAAGATAGGAATCAGAGTAAACAATAAAGCTTTCCCCTTTTGGCATTGCTTTGGAATCAATGCTGGTTATTCTTTTTGTTTCGATTTTAATAAAATTATCATTCAAGGTCACAATGCGGTAAGGACTTAACGGTGTAATTAGCGAACCAGTTTCAATGTCATACATAGAATTTCCATTAGCGTTCAATTCTACAATATCGTTAGCGTGCGAATGCCCGGTAAATACAAATCTGATTCCTGCCTCCATTAATGAAGTTGATACAATATCAAAATTGTTGACAAGATCTGTTGGCAGGAGAATTCTTTGGTCCTTGTAGTGCTCTCCAATTCCAAAGTGCATCATAGCCAAAACAGTAATTCCATTTTCGTTCGCTTCAGCCATTTTCTCCTGTATCCAGCTCAAAGTGTTGATATTAATTTCTCCATTGCGTTCATTTGTTGGTGCATATATGCATGCATCAATTCCTAAAATCCAGAGGTCATCGCGTAACTTGAAGATGTAACTTAATGAGTGATCGTCTTTGTATAATGCTTCATTATACCCAAAATCCCCATAAATTGTAGCAAATTCTTCAGGTGTAATATTGGATATGGGTGTTGATCCAGTTCCTTCATATAACTTTGCATCAGGACTATTTATATCATTGTTCCCAGGAATTACCAAGACTTGTGTACCCGCATTTGACAATTCCTGTAGTTTAGTTTTTACAATCTCATGATTGACTTTTTCTCCGTTAAATGCCAAATCTCCAGTAACAAGCAGCACATCTGGTTTCTCATTTTTTAATTCTGAAACCGTTTTTAAAAAGATAGGTTCACTCAATTCTATCATTTTATTATAGCTGGTAAATAACAAATACTGGAAATCTGCATTCTCTTCAGGATTTTCAGGTAGCAAAGAGTGATCCATGTAATGAATATCTGTAATAACAGCAACCTTGAGCTTTGAACTTGATGATTTAAGAACAAGATCAGATTCTGGTTCTGGCAGAAGATCCATCTCTGTACAGCTCACAATCAAAAAGATCATTGAAACAAATGCCAATAAATAAGATTTTGTTTTCATGACAGTTAATTTTTTGGTTTATAAATATTCTGGATATCACATGATAAGTGGGGATGAAAAAGACTACACAAGTTACGAAATAGCAGCATGAAAGACAATAAATATTGCAATACATACATCAACCAATCAGGTCTTTATGCTGTATTTTCACAAATTTTTGAGATGATTTTTTCCTGTGATATATGTGTAATTAAAAATAACTGAAAAAAGGTTGTGGGGAGTGCTTGACCATTATTCTTCAAATGGTAGTTCAAAGCACAAATCAATCTCCCATCTTTCAACAGTTAGTTTACCAAGTGCGTTTGTAGTTAATTGTAAATTGGCACGCCCAGGAAATGATTTTCCATTCTTAGGGCTTATTAGCATAAAAGTAATTTGATATTTATTCGTTCCCTGTAGATTGTTTTCATTAATCTGTTCTGAATACTTATGTGTATCAATGACTTTGTATAACGTACCAGATGTTGCCCCTACAAACCATCCATCTGTTATGTTTGTGTGCAAAACTTTTAGTTTGCCAGCATTGTCGTAAATATATACATTATGAAGCGTAATGCTTCCAACTCCACCTTCACCAAGGCAATCTGCATAATGTTGAGAAAATCCCTTTACCTTAAACTCTTGGATAGCCTGAGCATTAGAATTTTGCAACGCAGTAAAGGTTGCGAATATTAAAATCGTCAACAATAGTTTTAAAATTTTCATGACAGTTAATTTTTGGTTTAACATTATCTGGGAATCACAAAGAAATCGGGATTGAAAAGAAAATATAAGTTACAAATTTACTGCTTGAAAAACAATAATATTGTAATACACACATCAACTTAAACAGGTCTTTCTGCTGCATTTTTAAAAAAAATTTGAGACGGTATTTCCTGTTGATGCATGTTAAAAAAATGCCACTTAAAAAATGGGAAGAAGGGCAGCCACATTGATTAGCCCTTTTGTTCTCTTAATTTATGTTGCTGGTTGATTATTGCTAAAAGAAAGTGCTGCGACTTTCCACTCACCATTAACCTTTTTTAATACAGCAAGATATTTCCCTTTAACATCAACATCTCCATCAGGACTTGGAAAAACAAAAAGATTCCATCCAATATCGTAAGCCATATCTCCTGATGCTGCTATTATGGTTTCAACTGATTTGCTATCAAATGAAGTGTAAGGCATCTTGAAAAACTCCTTGTATAATTCATGCTGCTCTTTAGTTCCTTGGATTTGTGGCATGTCTGATGGCTGTACAATTACATCATCGGTAAAAAACTCTATGGCAGCATCAGCGTCTTGCCGTATCTCTGCATCAACAAGCATTTCTATTACTTTTGAGATAGCAATTTTTTCAGCATTAAGGTCAACTTTTGAACTCAAATTTTTCATGAAAGTTAATTTTTGGTTTATAATTAACTGGAAATCACAAGGAAATTGGATTGAAATACAAGTTACGAAATAACAGGCTGAAAGGCAATGAGATATTGTACAATCACACATCAATCACAACAGTTTTTCTGCTGTATTTTTTGAACACGTTTTTTGAGACGGTATTTCCTGTATTTGTATGTGATAAAAAATGCCACTGAAAAGATGAAATAGAAAAGGCGGTGTGTACCTCCTTTTTATCATTCATTTAATTTGTCATTTGAAGTATCACACTTTCCATTTTCTTCCAACTGAATAATAACTATTTACATTGCTGGTTTATCACTTGAAGCACTAATTGCCACACATTTCCATTCACCATTTATCTTCTCAAATACTTCTAAATACTTCCCCTCATCTTCTATAGGTCCATCAGGACCATTAATTACACTTCGAGTCCAACCAAAATCCCATGCCATATCACCAGCTTGGGATACTGTGATTTTTGTCGATCCCCCCTCTATGGAAACAAGGATTTTGAAGTACTCAGTGTAGAAATTTTTCATTGCTTCAAGCCCTTGTATCTCAGGTATGCTTGGAATTTGACCAATAACATCATCAGCATAATAGCCTAGTTCCATAATTGCCTCAACGTCTTTTTGTTGTTCTACTTCAAATACCGTTTTGATCATGTCTCTTATTACTTGCTTTTCAGCTTCTATATCAATTTTTTCATGACAGGCGTTGCCAGCCAACACAATAAATGCTAACAATGCAAATACTATTCTTTTCATGACAGTTAATTTTTGGTTTATACTTGATAATAGTTCAGGCATAATCACAAATTAACTGGATTAGGTATGGGAAAATTAACTATATAAGTTACGAAATAACCGTCTGAAACACAAAAGATATTGCAATACATACACCATCTAAACAGGTCTTTATGCTGTATTTTTTTACTTATATTTTTTGAGACGGATTTTACCCTGAGGTGTATGTGAAATTAAAATCCACTGAAAAAAGAAAAAAGGAGACTCAACAGTCTCCTTTCTAAATGTTAACCCCCAAACACACAGATGGTCTGGACGACCATCCACTATAAAAATAACAAATTTTATGATACACAATTCATGTGTCGCTATCAAAAAAATCTATCACTTTAAATATTTAATATGGAAATTCGTAAAGCTCAACGTAAGCAAGCTAAAATAAAGCTTGCCTTACAGGGACCTTCCGGGTCTGGAAAAACCATGTCAGCTCTACTGCTGGCATCAGGAATCACTGACTGGTCAAAAATTGCTGTGATTGACACAGAGAACCATTCAGCTGATTTGTATGCACACTTAAGGTCAGTACAACGTACTGCAGCTCTCATCACCTTTTACACCAGAAAGGTATTGTAAAGCCATTGAAACCTGTGAACAGGCAGATATGGAAGTAATTATCATTGATTCGATCACACATGAGTGGGATGGAACTGGTGGTGTTTTATCCATTCACGGAGCAATGACTGGCAACAGTTTCACCAACTGGAACAAGATAACGCCACGTCACAATGCTTTTGTGCAGAAGATCCTGCAATCCAACTGTCACATCATTTCTACAATAAGAACAAAAACAGATTATACCCTAACTGAAAAAAATGGGAAAATGGTTCCTGAAAAAGTAGGATTAAAAGGTATCACACGTGATGGAATGGATTATGAATTTACGGTAGTATTCGACATTGATATTAAGCATCAGGCAAAAGCTTCTAAAGACAGGACAGGATTATTTATGGATCAACCGGAAGAAGTAATTACCCTGAATCATGGTCGTAAAATTCTTGACTGGTGTAATTCTGGTATTAGCCTGGATAACGTGAAAAGTTATATCCAATCAGCAAAAAGTGTAGAAAAACTAAGAGAAATACTTAGTACTTATCCTGAGCACAGGCAGCAGCTTGAACCATTGGCTATTGCACGAAAACAGGAACTAACAGCAAATATTATTAACCTTAATAAAATCAGCGGAAATGGACAACAACATGACCCTAATAAAAGTAAATAGCAAGCCCAGGTTTGTTGAAGATGTGCAGCCGGTACGAGACACATCAGATATTCATTTTATGGCAGCAAATACCAAACCTATGAGTTTTGAGGAAATTAGAAGTAAGCACACTATTCCTGTTTTTGCCAAGGATAATGAATCTACAATCAGCCATCAGGAGTTTATTGAGACAGTATCAATTGTTGCGGATAAAATCTTTGGAGGTGAGCAGATTCTAGCACCTGCTGTAAGGGTTTCACATCCAATAAAGGGTAGGATTCCATCAGCTGTAGGCAAGCCAGCAAAAGAGCTTTTAGAGCATGAAAAGACGCTGTATTTTGAGCGTATGGCATTCTGTATTGAAGTTGCATCCATCAACGACAGAGTGGGTAAAAACAGCTTAAATCTGACCATAGGAGGTGTACGTTCTTACAACTTGGAGAACCTTTATTCTCGCAAGTCAGAGGAGAGATTTAAACTCTTTATAGGATTCCAAAATAAGGTGTGTACAAACCTTTGTATTTCAACTGATGGATTTAAGTCTGATGTTAAAGTGAGGACAGTTGCAGAACTTGCAAAAGCTGCTTATGACCTCATGGGGAACTTCAATGTTTACAAAGAGATTGAGAAGTTTTCTACGTTGCCACAAACAATGATTACTGAACAGCAGTTTGCACAGATTATTGGCAGAGCCAGGATGTATCAGAATATGCCTTATAAGGATAGGAAGGAACTTCCACAATTTCCACTATCTGATGGGCAGGTAAATCTTGTGGTGAAGGATTATTACTCTGATGATTCATTTTGTAGGAACGACTTGGGTAATATCAACCTCTGGAGGCTTTATAATCTGTTTACTGGTGCAAATAAGATGAGTTACATTGATAACTTTTTAGATAGAAATGTAGGTTGTCAACAGTTTATTGGTGGATTGAATGAGGCGATTGGACTGAATAAACATCATTGGTTCGTGAGTTAATATTGACCACCCTCGAACGGGGGTGGTTACTCTATGGAATTATCTCAGTCAAAATTGTTTTGATATCCAAAATATTTTCAGAAATCTGGTATGCTTTACAAACTCTACAGTCCGAGTTTTTACACTCCTTTCCTTTATTGGATGCTTCCCAACATGGAAATTCAATGGAGTTGTATGCCTCACATTCTTTCCTCATCTTTGGATCACACCCTTTTATTCTCCAACAGGGAATCAAGGATAACAATGCTTTAATACCAGCAAAATTCAGATTCTTGTCTCCAAGGTATTTCTTTAGCCAAATTAATCTGGATATATCAGCATTTGAAAATAGATGTCGGTTTGTTTCAGTTTTATACGGTATAAGTAATCCAACATATACATACTGTCTTATGGAGTGCTTTGGTGTGTTTGATATTCTGGATGCAACACTTAGAGTATAAAGAGGTTCAGTATTCTGAATATTTGTTTCCGACATTACTTAAGATTTATTTTAACGTCTAAATTATTTAGATATCATTTGATAGTCATATTAGTTATTCAAATTTACAAAACTTGTTCTCAATATTGCATATTCAAAGGACTGTATTTGTTAATTAGCTAAAATAAATAGTAGATTATTCTTTTCTAAATATGGTGCTAATGCACTGATAAACACACATATAATTTATATTGATTCTTAGTCAAAAATATTATATCTTGTAGTATACATATAGGTTATTACACAATAACGCTTTAAAGTAAAGTATATTTTGATTGTTAATATCTACCCCTTCCTTGAACGATTTTATTTATTAATCAAAAATTGCGTTATGAAAAAAATTGTATTAATCACAATCGTAACCTCCTTAATTGTAGCATGTGACATGGTAGTAAATGATGAGTATCCACCTCAAAATCAAACAGAAGACTTGACTGTAAAATCTGTTGTGATATCTGGAAATGACCTATTTGTCTTTCCTAGTGGGGATTTAACAGGAGTGGAAGATGCTGACAATATTGAATATGCACTTAATGAGGTTAAAGCTAAAGGCGGTGTCGTGTACCTGACAGACGAAGATGATAGTACCGTTGATCATTTTTACACGAGCAGAAATATTGTAGTAAATGGATTCAAAGGGACACTTATTGGCGAAAGTCACATGAATACAATTATAAATGCTGGAAGAAAATCTGAAAGCGAAGGTTTTTCAGGCACAATTTCTCCGTGGTGGTCTTTAATACCAATATACAATCCATATGCCTTAACAGTACTTCAGCTAGATAATGCCTCAGGAGATGTTATCATTAAAGATCTTTCTATAAAGATTAAAGATAACCAACCTGCAAATCCCTATAAAGATTACAATAGTAATGAAGCTACATGTATAACTAATTTTATTGAGATTCTTGGCGGGGAACACAATACTTATATAGAAAATTTAAGACTTGAAGGGAAAGAATCTTCTTCCTATGGCAACATCCTTGGAATGAATGTAGACTATGGTATTCATGTAATGCTGGGTAATCCTACTAAAGAAATAAAAGAAAATGGTATTCTTTCTATTAAAAATGTTGAGATCGAAAATACAGGTCAAGATGCCGTGTTGTTTATGAGATTCGGTAAAGGATCCAAAATAACCATTGACGATGTAAAAACAATAAATGTAGGAAGAGGCCTACAAGCAGGGAATGTATTTGGTTCCTTTGTTAAAGTTACTAAAATGGATATCTTAATTCATCCACAGGGATATCAGGGAATTGGGGTATGGACCATCCCTGATGGTTTGAAAATTATGAATAATACGATTAGGGAAAGTAATTACTTTGGAATTTTGTTTTGGCCAGAAGTTAATAATTCTGCTATTATAGACAATAAATTTATTGATATTGATAATAACTGGGCTGGCATTCTTGTAAATGGTTTTGGAAATTCCTTCACTAATAACGATTTTACAGAAAGCGGTTTGCCAGGATGGACAACTGCAACTCCTGAAGGGCCTGGTGCGATTGTTCTTAGGGCACCTACATATGATAATGTAGTACGCTTCCCTCAAAGTAATGACATGTCATTATGTGAGATGATTTTGGATTTGACAGATGATCCAACTACAAAAATGTATGACGGTCTAAATAAGATCCACAACTATCAACCATGTGAAAACTTGGAAAACAGGGATAATAAATTTGAGTTATTGGATATTGAACCACCAGGATTATTCAAATTGTATTAATCCTATTTTCCATTTATTCAAATCATTTAATACAGAACATATTCGAGAAATAGCCAATCAACAAAAAGTTAGTACATATCCAAAGCTACCTGCTAACTTATAAGCGTAAGGATAGTGATAACGCTGTGGACTGGTTCTATTCTAAAACTTTTGGACAGTTATGTTGTTTGTCAGCAGTTTGTAGGTGGATCGAATGAAAGATTGGATTGAACAGGCATCAGTGGTTTGTAAGTTAACACTCAATTGTAAGAGCCATCTGAAAGGGGTGGTTCTTTCATTTCTTCTCTATTTTTCGTAACTTTTAGTATTCATTTCATCCCTAACTCGTTGTATATAACCAGAAGTTTATTAACCAAAAATCAGTGTTATGAAAGGATTATTATTTTTAGGAATTCTATTCTTCATCATTTCTCATTGTTTTGCTCAAGAGGTTCAATTTCCACCTGCTGTTCTACCTGCCGGTGGTGGTGTGGTGCATACCAATACAAATCATATTTCAAAATGGAGAATTGGTGAAGTAAATGTCTTGTACATTGAAACAGAGGATCTGAAAAGCAGCTCACTTAGTGAATTGGCAGATTCCGGACTAAATGGGAATGGGGAAATTGCAGTATATCCCAATCCTGTGCGAGAACACTTAAATGTTCAGTTTAATATAGATGTTAAGAAAGAAATCTATATTGAAGTTACTGATATCGCAGGAAGCAAGGTTTTTATTAATCAAAAACAGATTGTCTTTCCAAATCAAATTGTTCAACTAGATTTCTCTGGATTAACTCCAGCACTTTACCTGGTTAACGCTTATTCAAGTAATCAAGCATTAAAAGCAATATTTAAAGTTGAAAAACACTAAAAACTAATCGTCATGAAAAAAATATACTTTTTAATTTCTTTATTAACAATTATTTCATTGGGTCTCAGTGAAACACGGGCACAGGTTCCTCAAAGTTTTTTATATCAGGCTGAAGCCAGAGATTCAAAAGGTAAAGTCTTAGTAGAAGAATCACTTTCAGTTAAAGTAACTATAAATCAGAATTCAACAGAGATATATCAAGAGATTCATGATGTAATGACAGACATGAATGGTCTTTTTAACTTAAGAATTGGCGAAGGTGATATTATTGAAGATGGAGATTTCTCCACTATTGTGTGGGATAATGGAACTTATTACCTTAATATTCAGATTTCAATAGGTGCCAGTAATAATTATACGGATATGGGTACAACACAGTTGTTGTCTGTGCCATACGCACTTCATGCAGAAACTGTAAGCAATGCTGATGATGCTGATGCTGATCCTTTAAATGAGTTAAACACAAATGTGAGTTTGAACGGAACGAACCTAGAAGTTACAGATGCTGGTGGAACTAAGAGTGCTGATTTATCCACATTGGTTAACTTAACAAGCTGTGACATTGTGTTAGATATCTTACTTCATACAGAAGATTTAGAGACTTTAATTAATGCTGGAGTTCCACTCGAAGTTTTAAATAATGCTGGCTATGGTGTTGGGGTTTTACGAAGGAATGGAGTTTCAGAGCAGGATTTGATTAATGCGGGATTAACTGGATTCGTTTCTGATGAGGATGGAAATAACTATAAATGGGTGAGAATTGGTGGACAGGTTTGGATGGCAGAAAACCTTGCTTACGACGCTGATGATGGAAGTATGGTTTATGATGATGACGAAAGTAACCTGGCTATTTATGGACGACTTTATATTTGGGATGTCGTAATGCAAGGAGAAAGCGGCAGTGAATCTAATCCTAGTGGAGTACAGGGGATATGTCCATGCGGTTGGCATGTTCCTAGTGAGGCAGAATGGATGGAATTAAGGAATCATTTAATTTCTAATGGTTATTCATACGAAGCTGCAGGTAATGCCCTAAAGGCTACAAGTGGATGGGATAATGACGCTAATGGTAGTGATGATTATGGTTTCTCTGCTGTTCCTGGCGGCAGGTATGTTAATTGGCCATCTGAATCAGGATATCGTGATATTGGCTCTTGGGCTTTTTGGTGGACTACAGATGAAATTAACCAGGGAACTGGTGTATGGGGTTTTACACTGGGTTACTTAGGGCAAACTTATGTCGGAAATACACTTAAAACAGATGCAATATATGTTCGCTGCGTTAGGGATTAGGATACTTTATCTTAATTAAAGAATATTTTGGGTGGCTGAATGGTCACCCTTTTTTATTGACTTATACTACATTTTCCCTGGTTTGTGAGATGTTTACCAACTAAAAACAAAACCACTGAAAAACCATTTTCCGAATAACTATTTTCACTAAAACATGTTTCTAGGTGCCGCAATTGCCCATACTACAGCAAGCACAGCCTATATCTTTGAGATATAGGCTGTTTTATATCGCTACTACAGCTTTGTATAAATAAGATAACCCCAATTAACAACTACCACAGTGAAAATTGATTTATCAATCAGTGTTCACAACATGACATGTATCAAAAATTAAATCTTTAATCATGGAAACAAAACAACTTATAATTCATCTTATAGGTGAGCAAATTAGAAATCAGGTGCTAATCCTTGCATTTGAAAAATTAGGATTTGACTGTAACAATTACACATTGAACATTAGTGAAGTAGTTTTAACACTGGCTGGATTTGATGATAAATCGGACACTCTTTATAAAAAGTACTTTGCACTGCTGGAAAATGCAGTAAAAGAAACAACCTACATTAACATGGATGAAATGCTGAACAAATGGTCAACTGTAATTTATTCCAAGCTTATTGAAATCAAGACTAATGAAATCTTCCTTTCAGGCTAAATTTGAAGTTGCTAATTAGCAACTTCAACATCAACTAATTCATCAATTGTAATCTCAAGTGCCTGGCTAATTTTATAAAGTGTAGATACTGTTGGATTAGTCCTGCCAGTTTCAATCCTGCTCATATTGGCTTTTTCAAAATTACAGGCAGCCGCTAAATCCTGCTGTGTAATTCCTCTGGATTCTCTCAAAATCCTGATTCTTTCTCCAATTTTTATTTGAAGTTGGTCAATATTCATTAGTTATCATTTCTGACAACTAATATTTTGTTTTATCTTTATAAAGTGGTTATCATATATGATAACAAAGGCGTTAGCCAATGTGAACTGTCAAATAAAGCTACAGTCCCACGCTTTTGTATTGTTTACCCATCATCTTCGGGATTGAAGGTGACAGTGTTTTAAATTACTAAGAATGAAATATTTAAGGACAGCAATAGCGTTGATAGCAATGATTTTTTCTTTTGCTTCATACTCACAGAGTTTGAAAGAATATACTATTGGCGAGAAAGCACAGAATATTACCGCTAAAGAAAGATTGGAAGGCAAGAGGACAATCTTAACTTCTCTTGGAAGTATAAAAGGTACACTAGATGTAAATATATTAAATGATGGTCGAGTAGCTAAGGCTGTATTTGTACCGAACAAAGACGGAAACGAACAAATTGATAGATTATTTAAATACCAACTTGATGAACTCATAAATGGAGTATCTAAGAAAAATAAGGTTAAACTACATCCAGTTACTAGTGAAGGAAGCGATAGACCTCACATATATTTAGCAAAAGAATTTGTTTTATATATTCAAGCTGCATACGATGGAGTAATAGAAGGAAGTGACCTTTTGGTGCCAAAGTATAGAGTTTATATAATAATGGGAGACGATGATTTACATAAACAGTGGTTAAAAGAAAGAAATGAAGTCGCATTTTAGAAAATAAATGACAATTCAAGTAGAAGAAAGAATTACTATTGACGGCAAACATTACCAATTACTTTCAAGACCTTTTGAACCTTTTTTAGAGGCTCTTGATATTGAACTGATTCCGTTAGGATCTCATTGTTGGCGAGGTTAGATGGGTACCTGGGAAATTGTGAACAACGTTTTATATCTGACCGGCATAAAATTGCGCTACCGGTCAGAAGATGAAGAAAAATTTCTACCCTTAAAACTTGAAGGTGTAATTTATCAGGCAACATGGTATTCTGGCGAACTCATTATTCCTTTAGTTAAACCTACCTGGTATCATCCAAGCTACCAACCAATTTATACAAAAGAAATGCATATGTTCGTTGAAAATGGATTAATTGTTAATCACAAGATAGTAGAAAACAAGGTGCCAGAAGTTGAAGATAATGGATTACCATTTTAATATATTTTGTAGATTTACAATGTAAATACGTTCCTTGAGTAACTTGCAGTTTTATAGGTGTCTAATTCGAGACCTACTGAAGAAATAGTTTTATAACTAATTGATTTAAAGCTGATACAAATACAGGTTCAAGTCCCGTGAGAGGCTCGACAACTCCCGACACAACAAGCTATCTATCTGCCAATTACAAACGCAAACGAACATTGCTTATCAAATTTGTGAAACATTTGCGAAACATTGTTGGTTATTAAGTACTAAATAAATCTAATCATATCTTGTTACAAACCAACTCTGGCTATAAGTAAATCAGGGGGTTACTTCATTTTGCCACTCTGATATTTTAGCCTTCGCTTGCTCGAACGAAAATCTGCTGTTTCGGAGTCAATTTGGTATCTTGTGCAAAGTCCATCTTTCCTCCTATTAATCCGGATTATGCATTATAAAGTCTATTGCGGGTTTAACTTCAGAAAACCAGTTTCGAACAATATCTTTCATTTTTTCGTAATAGGAAACTTCTTGTTCGCTCTGTTTTCCAAGTAAAACTCCCCATGCATTTCGGCTACAACCAACTGGCAGAATGACAATTAACAACAATACCCCTACATCCTAAGTTTAAAGATCATCCTCTTTGTCCAGGATATTTCATTTTCCAGAGCCCCCTTCTCAACTATTTGAGAATTTGATCTTCAGACATAAGGTCGTAATAAAATTATGTTTGCATGGTGCATATAACAACTATAAAAGCAGGAAAATTGACGAATGAGCGAAATGTAGTAATCAGAATTTGTTTTGGAGACAAACGGTTGGCTGGCTATTAATTAAAATCCTTTTAAGATACAATGTCATAAAATCAGATAATTATTTTATATTTAAAAGACTTTTCTTCCTGAACTTAAAACGGTTACCAAATGAAACACTACTACCTTTTTCTGCTAAGCTTATTTTTTTTAACCAGTTGTCATGACGAGCCAATGTGGTATGACAACGAATACGTGTTCCTCGAGCAACATAAGTCCATTTACAGCGAAAAGATATGTGGAGTTTTTAATCCATCCCTACTATACGTAGATTTTCCAATGTATATTTTCGACCAAGGAACTAAAGCATTAACTGGTGAAGTCTCTCTGACTGACAAAATACAAATGGTTTTAGGTACGGGAGAAAGTCACAGTGGCATTGCATCCAGCGGAGCAGGAACAGGCTTGGAAGAGGTTCATAGCCTACCGCATTTAGGACACGGCATTACCGTGGAAAACATAGACGAAAATGGAACTGTCTATTTCACTTATAAAGATTCCTCAATGACACTTGCGCCTGACGAGGAATGGTCGACTACTTGGACTAAACTTGACACAAGCTTCCTACAATATGAAGATTGGGACAATTACACAGGTTTTGGAGATGTTGAAATTTTGATGGATACAATGATTATACTGTGGACTTACCACGACCGAGTAACGAACTGGGGATTACTGGAGAAAAACCAGTTCGTTAATTGGGATGACTACTGGGGGCTTTAACCCTAAAGCTTAGAAGGATTGGTTAGAGTGCTGGTGTTTAACTGACATATTTGGACCAAGTTCGGGATGTTTTTGTATTTGTTTGTTACACCGGACTTTCATATTCAGACTAAAAAACTTAATTCGAATTCCACATAAAAAGGTATTGATAGCAAAAATTGGGTCATTCCCGGACGGGAAAAACGAGAGTTCAAGCAGAAAGGAAAACCTTTTCTTTCTCTCATCTTGCAGAATGGTATTACACTGGTCAAAAGCAAGAACACATGGCGCTATTAAGCTACAGAGAAGAAAGCCAGTATTCCACCCACTTTTGATGAGAAGACCTGTAAAAGCCTTATGGGGCAGGAACCGGATGGCATTATTGAAAGATTGGACTGTGAACCATACGAGTTTACCAATGACCGAACTGGCGCAATAATTCAGATGGATCATCGCCGGGTAATTGTTAAAGCCTTAACAAAGTAGAATCTGTTACCAAGACTGCAGAACACCAGTTTGAGCGGGTATAATTGCAAAAAAGAGGGCTATGTAGTGCTCTTTTTTGTTCTGGTAAAAGCAATATTCTAGTATGATTACTTTTGCCGGCAATTGAGTTAAATCACTCCTTAAATTCAACAATATCAGCAGTTACCAGTGCTTTTGATTTCACAACAAAGAAGTAAAAGCTGAATTTAAAATCGACAGTAACATTTGCCATAGTTTGGTTTTCTTTTAATGGATATTTTTCCAGTAGATCTTTCTTTGCTTCTGCGACCAGGCCGGATCTATCCAATCCTCCAATGCCAAAAATATAAGTGGCTTCAGCATCCCCTTTAGCATGTGAAACAATCCTGAAGTTATTGGAGTTAATGGAGGCACTATCAGCCATTAATCCTGTGTGTACAGCACAACTAGAAAATATTAAGAACAAGCAGGCGATGATGGATAGTTTTGAAATTGTTTTTCTCATTACATTTAAATTTTTGGTTTATTATTAATTGGTTATCACAAAGAAACTTGTAGTATAAAGAATGAAGATATAAGTTACAAAATTACTAGCTGAAACACAAAGATATTGCAATACATGCACCATATTATCAGGTCTTTATGATACATTTTACAAGTTTTTTTATATGATTTTTCCCCTGAGGTGTCTGTTGAAATTGAAATACACTGAAATCAGGAGATAATCAATTAAATGTCAAGATGACTGACAAAAGCATGGTTGTATAGTTTATTATGAGTGATTGACATTACTATTGGTTGGTTCAATTCATTATTGACAAAGTTATGTAGCCATGTTTTTACATCGCATAAATTAGGATTCCCCAACATCCAGCTGCCAGGGAACCCAGAGGACTTATTTAATGCCCTGCATTAAATAACCCAAACCTCATGTATTAATACGAATTTTAGGCGTAAATGTTAAAAGAATTCGTTTTTGATCACACACAACAAAATCAGTAATACTTTCCTTTCATGTAAATTATATAGCACATATTTTCTCACATATTATATTTACCTTCCGCCACTGAATGAAGAAATATATGAGAACATTATATGGTAGGATTTTACAAACACTTGGGTGGAAAATTACAGGAGATTACGCAGGATTAAAAAAATCGGTTACTATTTTTGCACCGCACACTGCGCACATCGATTTTCTGTATGGGAAACTGGGATTCAACGAACTGGGTGTAAAATTTAAATTCCTTTCAAAAAAAGAACTTTTCTTTTTCCCCATGAACCTCATTATGCGAAAACTTGGTTCAATACCGGTTAGGGGAGTAAAAGGCAAAAACGCTATTTTTCAGGTGGCCGAAATGCTGAACAATACCGACGAACTGCACATAGTAGTATCGCCCGAAGGATGGATTAAAAAAGTAACCAAATGGAACAAGGGCTTCTTTTATATGGCGAAAAAAGCAAAAGTTCCGATTGTTGTGGCATCGCTGGATTACTCAAAAAGAGAAATGGGAGTTGAGGCGGTTATATACGATACTTCTGATTTTGATACCGTAATGAAACAAATTAAAGAGATATACAAAAACGTTCAGGGAAAAAATCCTGAGCAGTTTGCATTTCATTCTGATTCATAATACAAATTCTGACTAACGTTTAAAATTAATGTTGAGAGATTAAAAAGTGATTTCAAATATATTCTTGTATTTCGGTATTCTCTGATTTTATTTCCTGCAAAAGCAAATTATCCCTCTCTGCGGTTTTTCAGCCCCAATTCATAACTCCGTTGTGTATTCTCAGATTCTGTTCCGAATCAGTACACGGTTATTCAATTATGTTTTAAATCCCGATAGCATAATACTAATTCCACGGTTATTACTATCACCATCAGAATCGCATAGATAAAAATTACCATAACCTTTGCCCTTAATACGATTAACTATTCTCCATCCCATTTGCCGTGTCATAAAGTTCAACCTATAAGTTTCGTTTCCTGTTCATTCCTAAAAACCATAAAGGTTTCATTCATTAATACGTATAAACGCTAGAAAATGATCGCATCTGGGGCAGAAATTTTGCTATTCTTATAAAATACTAACCTATTCATTGCCAAAAAAAATATCATAATAGGATTACCTTTCCCTTCTTTTCGGAATATTAAATAAAGGACGCAAAACTATTTTTTAAATTTTACTTGTACCATCAGCTCATAAATTATAGCTCTCTTTTTCAGACCTATGACGTTTGTTTTTGGCTGATACTTTTACTAACTTGAATACTTTTCGCACTATAAACAATGCCTTATTGCTGTACGTTATTTGACATTAAATCATAAATAAACCAATATGAAACACGTTTACTCTATCTTCAAAAATTTACTGGCAGCTTTCGTTCTACTGATAGCTTTTGCTGCAAATGCACAGGAGTTTCTCACCATTGATATGGGGAACATTGAACTTCTTCCTGAGCAAGACACCCAATTAATTGCTTTATACATTAACGGTACCGATACTTCTTCTGAAGGAATTAAGTGGAACACCGATCCCGGATATCTTGGGAAAGTGAGTGATGACGGAATTTTAACTGCAGGTCAACCCGGCACAGGCCTTCTTATTGCCAAATACAAAGAACTCAGAGACACTGTTGATCTTCTGGTGATTGTAGAACCGAAGAACGATGATAACAATATGTACGACATGTATCCGAAAGTTAAAATCGTTCCGGCAAGTATAAAAGTTGAGGTTGGCGATTCGGTTGAACTTTATGCCTTCTACGTTGACTCGTTTGATGTAAAAACTGATACTATGCCATTTTTGTGGTCGGTTGACCCAATAGGTTTAGGTGAATTTACTGACCCCGCAAACAGTATGTTTCAGGCGGGAGATTTGCCGGGTAAAGGAATTGTAATTGCCCAATATAATGGATTAGCTGATACCGTTAAAATTGAAGTCTACGAAAGCAAGCGCACAAAAGAGAAAAAGGAAAAAGAAGAAAAACAGAACAATGGCAACAGCGGCAAACAAATAACCATTGAACCAGGCGATATGGCAGTTTATTCAGGCGCCGATCCTATTCTTTATTCTGCCACTTACAAAACCAACGGAAATAAACACCAAAACGCTGAGTTTTTATGGAGCGTATCAGACACAAGTATAGCATCTATTGACACAACCGGGCTACTTACACTAAAAGGAGAAACCGGGATGACACTGGTTAACGTGGAATACAGCAACTTTGGGGCAAGTGTTGAATTACTTGTGGTCGATTCAATGATTGATATGGATGTGAATACTATTTCGATACATCGGGTATTACCAAACGGCAAACAATTAAAAGCCAAAACATTTAAAGAAGGCGATTCATATAAAATTGGCGGCCTTCCGTATCCTTTAAATTTACTGAACGCAGGAATGATACATTTCCCATTTGGATGTATTGACGAAGACATAGAAATCTTCATGTTCATTCCTGAAAAATACGCAGAGATGAACGATGACAGCACCGAAGTAGATTTTAGCTGGGATATAGTTACCGGAGTTGAGTTTAGTGTAAAACCGGCAGGTTCTGACACCATTGTTGAACCATACTGGTTTAATATTCCGGTTGAGTTAAAATTAGTTTATAAAAGAGACCTCATTGATTCACTTGGAATTGATCCTCAAGACCTGAACATGTTTTTTGCCGACAGTACAGGTTTTATAGAACTTGATGGACAGATTGCAACGGTTGATACCGCCAGAAATAGAATTTACGCATCGATTGCACACTTTAGTACTATTGTTGTGAAAGAAAAAGCTGCCACCACATCAGTAAAGGATCTCACACCTGTGGTACAAGATATGCTCGATATTTACCCTAATCCGTTTAGTTCTTCCACCACAATTCAGTTTACTTTAACTGATCGCGGTAACGTAAACATTTCGGTTTACAATATATTTGGGCAAAAAGTACAGGGATTGGCCGAAGGAGAGTTTACAGAAGGAATGCACAAAATTATCTGGCAAGGAAAAGATATGAATGGTGCACCGGCCACTTCTGGAATATATTTTTTCCGATTTATTAAAGATGGCGAAGTAAGCGCGGTTAAACGTATAATTTTAAACCGATAGCGAATTCCAAATCGCATAAACTAAAGGTCTTTCATTCAAATATTTGGATGGAAGACTTTTTTTTCATCAAATTGTACTCTCCTTTTTTTTAACAACCTGGCCAGATTTGACTCATCGCCGGCTATTCTTTTTCTTTACCTATAAATGAATCACACTAAACTTTTAATACGCTTCTACGATAAAAGTAAAAAAGCAAGATATTTTAAGAGCAAAAGATAATATCATTATATTTTGTTCGTTTCTATTAAATATCTCCTCACTTCACCCACTTCTTCACACTAAAAACACTTCTTAAAAAAGAATTACACATACTCATTTATTTTATTTACATATTTATTACATTGTTAGGTTGTTAGTATGAAAATCTACATGAAATATTTCGATCAACACTTCATTTTTTCATCATTAAAATCCTAAATAAACCAAATACCCGGATCACACACATTAATAGCTACCCTTCTTTAAGCCTTATTAATGGCTGAATACGTATCTATTCAATTAATATTTTTCATACTCTCCTCTCCCTTCAGTTTATTATTATTCAAATCCGTTATTAAATGATTTTTATTTATTTTTTTATTCCCCTGAATATGAACCAAGTACATAATTATGTAAAAAATATTCAAAAAAAAGAGATTACCTTTACACGGTTTTCAGAATATCTATGTGGACGCAAAAACTATTTTTTATTATTCAACAAGGCTATTAACTCATGTTTCATAGTTAATGATGCTTTACTATAAACTTGCTTTTAGCTTGTTGTATTAGAAACTTATGTATAACTGTCATGGGATACCATGCATTAAAATTTTGATATTATAATACACTTATACCTTCTTTATGAAAACAATAAACCTCAGTTTAAAATCCCTATTCATAGTGATAATTCTAATATTTGCTTTTGCTGCTCGGAGTCAGGAATCGCTGTTTATAACAACAGGAGAGTTAACGCTGATTCCCAAGTCAGGAATAGCAGTGGCTGCTGTGTATAAGAACAGTAAAGGCCAAATTTCAGATGTAAATATTACCTGGCATGTAAAACCCAGTTATCTTGGTAAAGTAAACATCAATGGCACTTTAACCACCAACCATCAGGGTGAGGGGTATTTAATTGCCAATTACAGGGGAATTAAAGACTCAGTTAAACTAGTGGTTACCGAATCTCCCGGAAATAACGTCAAAGGGAAAAAAGGTGATTATCCAAAAGTAGAAATCGTTCCCGGGAATATTAAGGTTGAGGTGGGAGATCCCGTTGAACTTTATGGATTTTATATGAATTCGAAGGATAAGAAAGCTGATACTACAATCACCTGGTTGATTGAACCAAAGGAACTGGGAGCATTCCCTGATCCTACTCACAGTATTTTCCATGCCGGCAACAAAACAGGTAAAGGAATTATAATTGCACAGTTGGGAGATATAGCTGATACTGCAAAAATTGAAGTGTATGAAAGCAAATGGAAAAAGGATCAAAGAGAAAAAATAAGTCAGTATAATATTGGCACCAACGGCCAACAACTGACTATTGCCCCCAACGACCAAACAGTTTACAAAGGAGCGGATCCAATTCAATATTTGGCCACCTATAAAATCGATGGCACAAAACAGCGGGGTACTAAATTTAAATGGAGTGTTTCCGATCCTAACATTGCAACTATCAATTCTGATGGACTACTTACCCTTGTCGGCAAAACCGGCATGACACTGGTTACAGCAGAATGCAATAACATGATAAAAAGTGCAGAACTGTTAGTCATAGATTCAATGACGGATTCAAAAATAAACAACATTTGGATCCATAGAGTATTGCCGAATGGGAAAGAGTTGCAAGTAAAAACTGTCAAGGAAGGCGAATCGTATAAAATTAGCGGCCTGCCTTATCCATTAAATATATTAAACGGTGGAATGATTCATTTCCCTGTTGGATGTATCAACGAAGACATTGTAATCTACATTTTTATTCCAGAAGAATATGCAACCATAGATAACCGAAACACCAATGTATCCTTCAGCGATGAAATTGTAGCAGGAATTAAATTTAGTGTTAAGCCTGTAGGATCAGACAATATAGTAGAACCTTATTGGTTTAATATTCCTATTGAACTAAAATTGGTATACAAACAAGAGTTACTCGATTCGTTAAATCTCGTCCCTCAAAACCTGAATGTATTTTTTGCGAATAAAACCGGATTTACTAAAGTTAACGACAAAACGACAACCATTGATACGGCCGGCCATCGGATATACGCATCGATTGCTCATTTTAGTACAATTGTTGTGAAGGAATCGAAAGCTTTTACTTCACTCCCTATAACGCCAAGTTCGGAACACTTACTTTACATATATCCCAATCCGTTTAACTCGTCATCAACCATTCAGTTTTCATTAGCCAATGCGGGCAAAGTAAACATTACTATCTACAACATTTTCGGACAGCCGGTACAAATACTGGCCAACGGAGAATATTCTGAGGGCTTGCACATGGTTAGTTGGCAAGGAAACGATTTTAATGGATCACCAGCCCCTTCAGGAATGTATCTCTGCAGGTTTATAAAAGATGGCGAAGTAAGCCAGGTAAAACGGATAATTTTGAAACGATAGCTAATTCCTAATTGTAAAATCCAAAAGCCTTTCATCCGTTATATTCGGAAGGAGGGCTTTTTTTATTTCTCTGTTTTTTACTCTGTTATCCAGGTTAGTGTATAAAAAAAAAAGCTATCCGTCAGTTGACGAACAGCTCCATTTTTATATCATATTCAGTATTAACTATGCATCCAACGAATAACGGTCGAAAGCAGTTACGGTTAACTCTGCATCGTTTTGCTTCAAGAAATCTTTGATAGACATCTTATTGTCTTTAACGTAAGCCTGGTTCAAAAGAGTTACGTCTTTGTACCATTTGTTAAGTGAACCAAGTGCAATTTTTTCAATCATTGCTTCTGGTTTACCTTCATTACGATATTTCTCTTTTGCAAATGCTAATTCCTTGTCAATTTCCGCTTGTGGAATAGAAGCTTCGTCAATAGCAACAGGAGCCATTGCTGCAATTTGCATAGCAACATCTTTACCTACCTGCTCTTCAGTAGTTTTGTTAAATGAAACCAAAGTAGCTAATTTATTTCCAGGGTGAATATATGGAACTACTGCTTCATCAGCTAAACACTTAAAGTAAGAAAGGTCAAGTTTTTCACCTGTAACACCAGTTTGCTCAGTTACCATTGCTTCAATTGAAACACCGTTAATTTCGATAGCTTTAAGAGCTTCCAAACTTTCAACTTTATTTTCCAAGGCTGCTTCCATGATTTTTTCAGCAAATGAAACAAAAGTTTCATTTTTTGCTACAAAATCAGTTTCGCAATTTAGTACTACAATTGCTCCAAATTTAGCATCAGCGGTAACTTTTGCAATGGCAACACCTTCTGCAGCATCTCTGTCTGCACGTTTGTTTGCAATTAGTTTACCTTTTTCGCGGATAATTTCCAGTGCTCTGTCGAAGTCACCTTCAGCGTCTTTCAGGGCATTTTTGCAATCCATCATCCCTGCGCCAGATACTTTTCGTAGTTTTACTACGTCAGCTGTTGTAAAAGACATAATTAAATCTCGTCTAAATGGTTTATATAATTACTTAACCTTTATTCTTTTTCGTCAGAAGCTTCTTCGGCAGCGGCAACTTTTTTTGCTGCTTTTACAGCTTTTTTGCTTACTTGCTCACCATCACCTTCTTGATCTTCTTCTTTACCTTTTTCAAATTTGCGCTCGTTCAATCCTTCGGCAATTGCATCGGTCATTAGGCCAACAATCAAACCGATTGACTGTGATGCATCGTCGTTTGCAGGAATCACAAAGTCAACATCGTCAGGGTTTGAGTTTGTATCTACAATTGCAAATACAGGAATTCCTAATTTTTTTGCTTCGCGAACTGCAATTTTTTCTTTCAGAACATCAACTACAAATAATGCGGCTGGTAAACGGCTAAGGTCTGAAATAGAACCCAGTACTTTTTCCAACTTGGCTCGCTGTCTGGTAATTTGTAGTTTCTCTCTTTTTGAAAGATTATCCCAACTGGTGTCCTTCATCATTTTATCGATGGAGATCATTTTTTTAACCGCTTTGCGGATGGTTGGGAAGTTGGTAAGCATACCTCCAGGCCAGCGTTCAGTTACGTAAGGCATTCCTACGTTTTTCACTAAATCTGAAACCAAATCTTTGGCTTGCTTTTTAGTTGCAACAAATAAAATTTTACGACCCGACTTTGCAATTTGTTTGATTGCATTGGCGCATTCGTCAATTTTTACAACTGTTTTTTGAAGATCGATAATGTGGATTCCGTTTTTCTCCATGAAGATATAAGGCTCCATGTTTGGGTTCCACTTTCTTTTCAGGTGTCCAAAATGTGCACCTGCATCCAATAATTCTTGAAAATTTGTTCTTGGCATCTGTTTACTTTTTTCTATGCTCTAAAAGCAACCGTTGAGTAGTCCTTCAATAAATGGAATCTCAACCGTTTTAGATCCATATAAATGATAAATAATATTAACGTTTTGAGAATTGGAAACGTTTCCTTGCTTTTGGTTGACCCGGTTTTTTACGTTCCACTTCGCGAGGATCCCTTGTTACGAATCCGGCGGCCTTCAGTTGAGTTCTGGATTCAGGATCGATTTCCATTAAAGCACGTGTAATAGCCAAACGTAAAGCTTCTGCTTGTCCTTTTGGTCCACCACCATTAAGATTTACTTTAATATCGTACTTTTCTGATACCTCAAGAAGGTTCAATGGTTGCAATACAATGTACTGCAGAGTTTCAGCAGGGAAATATTCTTTCATCTCCCTTTTATTTACGGTAATGTTACCTTTTCCTTCGCTTACGTAAATACGAGCTACGGCTGATTTTCTACGTCCTAATGTGTTTACTACTTCCATTTTGCTTATTTAATCGTATTTAAATCAACAACTTTAGGTTTTTGAGCCTCAAATTTGTGCTCTGCACCAACTACAACATGCAAATTTCTGTACAATTCACGTCCTAATCTGTTTTTAGGGAGCATGCCTCTTACAGCTTTCTCAACCAAACGTTCAGGATATTTTGCTAATACTTCCAGTGGGCTTTGAAAACGCTGACCACCAGGATAACCAGTGTGACGGATATAAACTTTATCAGTCATTTTTTTACCGGTTAATGCAATTTTTTCAGCATTGATAACAATTACGTTATCGCCACAATCAACGTGAGGTGTGAAATTTGGCTTGTATTTACCTCTCAACATTTTAGCAACTTTACTTGCCAAACGTCCCAATACCATGTTCTCTGCATCAATTACTACCCACTCTTTTTCAGCAGTAGCTTTGTTTGCAGAAATTGTTTTATAACTAAGTGTGTCCACTTTTTTAATTTTTTAATTGTATTACACTTTTGATTTTTCTTCTCGCGGTTTTTTTGTCTCAACGGAATTTTTCGACAAAACGCCTTACTCATAGAAAATCAACTATTTACACTCCTTATCTCTAAGGATAATAATCGGGACTGCAAAAGTATTTTCTTTTTTCGTAAATCCAAAGAAATAACAATCAAATTTTCAATTAGTTAAACGCTTTTTTAACGATTTCGAAACCTACGGACTCTCAAAACATACAAACTGCTGATTTCCAGAAAGAACAGATAAACAATACTCAACATTCTATCATCCTGCAATGTTAATAAAACGTTGCATAAATCAATTTCAATAAAACCGCGCAGCAACATAAATTCTTTACTTTTGTTGTGGTCTGAAAGAGCACAAATTATGACAACTTCGAAACCGACGCGTTTAAAAAAACGATTCCTGAACTCCTGGATAACATCGTTAATAAGTATATCGCTGGTTCTTATTTTACTCGGAATATTAAGTCTGATTTTAATCAATTCCCGGCAATTATCCGATTATGTTAGAGAAAAAATAGGCTTTACATTATTATTAAAAGACGACTTAAAAGAAGTTGAAATTATTCGTTTGCAAAAAGTTTTAACTGCCAGCGACTACGTAAAATCGGCTCGTTTTATCGATAAAGAAACGGCTGCCAAAGAATTAGCCAAAGAACTGGGCGAGGATTTTATTGGTTTTTTAGGCTACAACCCTCTATTTGCCTCACTCGATGTTAAACTTTATGCCCCCTATACAACCACAGAAAAGCTACAGGCTCTCGAGCAACAATTCCTGTCTTATCCGCAGGTTTCAGAAGTATATTACCAGCGCGATCTGGTTTCACTAATAAACAAGAACGTTAGGAAAATCAGCATTTTGCTTGTTACCATAAGCGCTCTGCTTACATTTATATTTTTTGGACTTATAAATAACACCATACGCATTTTAATATATTCGCAACGATTTACGATAAATACAATGCAAATGGTTGGTGCCAGTAAAAATTTTATTCGGTTGCCGTTTTTGCGTCGAAGTTTGTTTCTTGGAGCATACGGTGCTGTAATCGCTAATATTATTCTGGTTACAGTAATTTACATATACCAAAAAGAACATTATGGTTTAATTAATAACAACGATTTAACAACAACCTTTTTCGTTGTTGCAATTGTATTTGCCCTTGGTTTTATAATTTCGTTTCTGTCAACCTGGTTTGCAATCAATAAATTCCTACGCTTGAAATTTGATGAATTGTTTTATTAATTATCTTTGCCCCAATTATTGTTCAACACCATGGCAAAAAAAGTAAAAGAAGCAAAAGCAGTTAAGGAAAACGCAGGTTTTGCACTGGGCAGAGAAAACTACAAATTAATGGCAATTGGTTTTGCAATTATTGTACTTGGTTTTATTTTATTATCTGGCGGAGGAAGTGACGATCCGAATGTATTCAGCGAAGACATTTTTAACTTTCGCAGGTTAACCGTTGCACCAATTCTTCTCTTAATTGGCTTCACTTTTGAGATTTACGCCATTATGAAAAAACCCAAAGACGATAAATAATCAACGCTTTTATGAATTCACTTCAAGCACTGTTACTCGGAATAATTCAAGGTTTAACTGAATTTCTCCCGGTAAGTTCTAGTGGCCATATTGAAATAGGTCATGCATTACTTAATTTAAATGAAGGTAACGATTTACTTTTTGTACTTACCGTTCATGTGGCAACAGTACTAAGTACAATCATTGTTTTTCGAAAAGATATTATTGGATTAATCACAGATTTATTAAAGTTTGAGAAAAATGATTCAACAATTTATATTGCCAAACTTATTGTTGCTTCTATACCTATTGCAATTGTAGGGATGTTATTTAAGGAAGAAGTAGAATCATTTTTTACAGGGAACTTATTTTTTGTTGGGTGCATGTTGCTATTCACAGCTTGTCTTCTGGCACTTACCCACTTTGTTAAAAAAAGCGATGGCAAAATTACATTCTTCAAAGCTTTTATAATCGGGATAGCACAAACGGTAGCGGTACTGCCTGGTATCTCAAGAAGTGGTTCAACAATTGCCACAGGTATATTATTAAATATAAAAAAGGATGAAGTGGCCCGTTTTTCATTTCTAATGGTACTGATTCCAATTCTTGGAGCTGCATTTGTCGACATTATTGGCGGTAACTTAAGCGCGGCTGAAGTTGACACAATTCCCTTGCTGGCAGGATTTTTGGGTGCGTTTATTTCAGGTCTGCTTGCCTGTTCGTTAATGCTTAAGGTTGTAAAACAAGGAAAACTAATTTATTTCGCTATTTATTGTTCTCTTATTGGTCTTATTGCTATCTTTGCAGCCTGAATTTAGAAACACAAGCCAACAGGCTGAGATATAGAAACTTACGCATGCCCACATTCAAGAAGACATATGACTTCCTTGCGGGAGAAATTTTACTATTCGACAAAGAGTTGGAATGGACTTCGTTTGATGTAGTCAATCGTGTACGTTACATTCTTTGCCGAAAACTTGGTATTAAGAAAATGAAAGTCGGGCACGCCGGCACTCTTGATCCTTTGGCCACGGGCCTTGTAATATTATGTACTGGAAAGGCAACCAAAAAGATTGAAGAGCTTCAACTTGGAGAAAAAGAATACCTGGCCACATTAAAAATTGGGGCAACCACTCCTTCGTTCGACCTGGAAACCGAAGAAGACAGCACAAACGATTTTACCCATGTAACAAAAGAATTGCTTTTTAATACCACCAGGAAATTCATTGGTGAAATCGATCAGGTTCCACCAGTTTTTTCAGCGGTAAAAGTAAATGGACGGAGGGCATTTGATTATGCAAGAAATGGAGAAGACGTCAAACTTAGATCGAAAAAAATTGTTATAAGAAAGATTGAAATTGAATCTTTTGATTTACCCGAGATAAAACTTAGAATTACCTGCGGGAAAGGAACTTATATACGGGCATTGGCACGCGACATTGGCGAAGAAGTAAAATGTGGTGCATATTTAACTGCACTGGAGCGAACAAGAATTGGGGATTACAACCTAAAAGATGCATTTAAAGTCAATTATTTTCTGGAGAATTTAAATTTAAATGAAACTAATTGAAAAATCATGCGTACAACGGGATTCCATATTTGAATATCGACAATCTGTATTATTTTTGTCAGTTACTTAAAAAAGAATTACTTAAAAAAGGAATAACATATGAAATTATCAAAATTCAAGTACGAACTTGATCCGGAAAGAATTGCTCTACACCCGGCAGACAATCGAGATGAATCGAAACTAATGGTTTTGAACAGGGCAAACCGTACCATCGAACACAAGTTGTTTAAAGATCTGCTTGATTATTTTGATGATGAAGATGTTATGGTATTTAACGATACCAAGGTTTTTCCAGCCCGTTTATACGGGAATAAAGAAAAAACAGGAGCAGAAATTGAAGTTTTCTTGTTACGTGAATTAAATCGCGAACAAAGGCTTTGGGATGTATTGGTTGATCCAGCCAGAAAAATAAGGATTGGGAACAAACTATATTTTGGCGAAGACGACCTGCTGGTTGCCGAGGTAATAGACAATACAACATCGCGTGGACGTACTTTACGTTTTTTATTCGATGGCCCATACGATGAATTTAAGAAAACATTGTACGGTTTAGGTGAGACTCCGCTTCCGAAAATTATTAATCGGCCGGTGCAACCTGAAGACAAGGATCGTTACCAGACCATTTTTGCAAAACACGAAGGAGCTGTAGCTGCACCAACTGCAGGACTGCACTTTAGCCGCGAATTGTTAAAACGTCTTGAAATCAGAGGTGTTGAATTTTCGTATATCACTCTTCATGTTGGATTAGGAAATTTCCGCAGTGTTGATGTAGAAGATCTTACCAAACACAAAATGGACTCGGAACAAATCTGGATTAAAGATGAAGTATGCGAAACAGTTAACGCTGCCAAACAAAAAAAACGTAATGTTTGTGCCGTTGGAACAACTGTAATGCGAACTTTAGAAAGCTCGGTTTCAACACAAGGTTACCTTAAGCCGTTCGAAGGATGGACAAATAAATTTATTTTCCCTCCCTACGACTTCAGCGTAGCCAATTCCATGATTACCAATTTCCACCTTCCTTATTCTACATTATTGATGATGGTTGCCGCTTTTGGTGGTTACGATTTTGTAATGGAAGCTTATCAGGAAGCCTTAAAAAATGATTATCGATTTGGCACCTATGGCGATGCCATGCTGATTATCTAAAAATACTTATATAAACAACTAAAAAGCCGCAAAGGAATTTTCCTTCTGCGGCTTTTTAATTTTTGGTTTTATACCACTTTACCAGCTAATTTGCCTAATAAAAATGGCTGATTTTTGCTTTTGAGCATAGTTAACAAGCAAAGAGGTATTACTCCAGTGTATAATTATATAAATTACCCTCAGAACTACCTACCACTAAACTCAACTGTGTACCTTTTAGATTACCAATAGAAAACTCACTGTTTCCCGACAGTGGAAATCCCGAATGTAAGTTCCCATTTGAGTCGTACAAATAAATTTGATTGCTCCTCGAATCGGTTACGCCAATCTTAATCTGTTTTGCAGAGAAAGAGTATAAATTGGCATGCAGTTCCAAAGTATTACTTATTTTCTTTGTAAAAAGTTTCTTCCCGTTTTCATCCATTACATTCAACTCCTTCCCATCAACAAATATAAAATCAGGAATTCCGTTTCCATCAATATCGCTCACCGTAAAAAAATGATCTGCACTAAACTTGTCGGTTTTCTTTTCTGCAAATTTTCCGTCAAAATAAATATAATACACTTTGCCGTTTTTATCAGTGGCAACAATTTTAGGAGTCCCGTTAGTATTCAAAACCAGCGGATTATTCGAATTCTCAAATTTAGCCGAGCAATTAACGCGCGCATTCCCCTGTCGATTCTGAATGTATATTTTTAATTTGTCTTTAAAAACAATATAATCCATGTTGTTCACCCTAAAATGCTGAACCGGAGTAGTAACTGCACTGTTTGTTTGCCCAAACTTCCATCCATCAATTATCTCACCTTCATGACTGTAGGCATATATTCTTTTGTTTTCGCAAGCCACAAAAAACCTGTATTTATGATTATTGTCGTAATCGAATACCCCCACTCCATTTGTTGCCGGTGACTTAAACATAATTGGAAATTTTGCAACATGATTTCCATTTCTATCGAGTAAATAAAGTTTTTCTTTCGTATTAAAAAGGTACTGCAAGCGGCCATTCCCATAATAATCGACCTGATGAACTTCTCCAAGTATTTTTCCTTTAATCGGAATACTCCAAACCATTTTACCGTCAGCTGTTATTAAATGCAGTTTATTTTTATCATCCTGAACAATAACTTCTTTTGCCGCCTTGTTTCTGTGATTGATCACAATTTGTGGTTTTGAACTTATTGCTGCTCCAATATTGCTCTGCCACAATGCACGCGTTTCTGACTTTGGTTGTGCGTTGTATCTCAGGTTAATCGAATTAAAATATATTTTATTCTCGCAAACTACCTGCCAGCTAAATGCATCAAATTTCCGAAATATCTCTTCGTTCGTTTCAAACGACTTGCTAAAACTGTCATCCAACAACGATTTATTTAATGCATAAATTTTATTTATATCTACATATGCATTAATATTCGCTTTACTTTCGTTTAAAGCCTTGAATTCAGAATAACTCCTGCTTCGACGCAGTGTTGCTTCATTAATCATATCAGAAAGATATTTCTGCAACGTTTCTTTTGAACTGGCAAATACAAGGTTGTCTTTCCAAAAGGTAGCGTACTTTGCTTCTGCAAACGAAAAACTTTTCCCCAACCAAATACCCGGTAATGAAGGATATGGAAAGTCATAAATTTTATAATTGTTTCCATCATCGGCCACATATTCAGACACTAACGATGCGAACTCAACTTCTTTGCTTTTGGCAAAGTTTTGTAGCAAGTTCTCGAAAGTAGCAATGCTCTGTGTAGCCGAACCCGTACTTATTATAAACAGCGAAGCATTTCCTCCTGCCTGCCCCGAAACGGAGGTAGTGGCAGCAACTACACGATCTTTTACCAGGCTTTTTAGTTTTGACCCCTCATTGTCTTTAAATCGTTTTCTAATGGTTTTCATATGTCCTTCGCGTTCGAAATACGAATTTGAATGAACAAAATAGTTATCAAGATTTTGAAAGAACAATCCCCTGTTGGAAAAAGAAAATCCGATAAAAAAGGAGGTATTTTTTGGCAGTATTCTGTCGGCCTGACAACTTACGGCTTCTTGTCCCTCAAAAACCGACAAAAAATTATTTAACGAATCGTCGGCAGCAGTTATACCATTTAAAGAAATCCTTTCTTTATCGATTGACATATCAAGTTCGCTCCAGCTTGCATAATTCTGAATGCCAAGTACTGCTCTCTTCATGTTGGTTTTTACGGTTTCGCCAAACTCATTTTCTTTTGTTTGCCAATTGCCGTTTAAAAAGTTGGCCCACAATTCAGGAAACCTATTGTGATTAATGTACCAGGAGATTTCGGATTGATTTGTTACTGTTTTCTTTACCGTGTTAAAATAAGTGATATCGGTAATGTTTTGCGAATTTAACTGCCGAATACTTTTTTCAACAAGAATGGCTTCAGAACTAATTATTATCATGCCTTCTACGGCACAGTAGTGTATACTTTTCTTTCCTTCACTAATAATAATATCAACAATTTTTGCATCGTCGTATTTTCTCTGCTGAAAAGCTGTAACAGGAACTCCCGTCAATTTCCCCATCAGTTTTTCAAAACCTTCCAATTCTGCAGAACTTCTGAGGTCGCTGATAATTAACGGCTTTAGCACATTCTTTCCAATAAAATCGAGCGCCAGTATAACCGGTTTCTTTCCCAACTGATTCTGGATTTCCTTATCGCCTTTTATAGAAACATCAATTTCTTTGATCTTTCGTAATATCCATGAAAAATCTTCAATTCCTGCTAGTTCTTGTAGAATTGGATTTTCAGCAGGAATTGCTTTTAACGAACTAAATTCGACAAAAACAGGCGATGTTACAGGAACTGCCTTGTAAAGGGAGGTCTCTTTCTGAAAAACGATATCTTCCTTGGTGAAATATATAAAACCCGCTACAGAAGCCAGTAATACAACAAGTATGATTATGAGGTTCCTCTTCATTCTTAATTATTTTCTTCAAAAGTAATAAGAGCAAACACGAAAACATATCTTTTTGGGTTTTATAATGAAAAATTGACTGTTAATAAACATGAGAAACCAGACTTTGAAAAAAACAAACCATATTTTGGCATTCACATAAGAACATCAATTTCTAAACTTCTCCTTTGAATACTTCTATATTTAATCAGTTATTAAATTATTCACTGTTTATATTTCAATAAAAAAGGCCGGATTATATAACCCGGCCTTTAAAATATATAGAATTGATTTTTATAGTGTTTTCGCTACTTCAATTTCGTGATAAGCTTCCACATGGTCGCCCACTTTAATATCGTTGAATTTTTCGATATTCAGACCACACTCATAACCATTTTTCACTTCTTTAACATCGTCTTTAAAACGTTTCAACGATCCCAGTTTGCCTGTGTATACTACAATTCCGTCACGAATTAAACGAACTTTTGCATTACGTTCAATTTTACCATCGCGAACAATACCTCCGGCAATGTTACCCACTTTAGTAATATTAAATACTTCCATTACTTCCATGGTACCCAAAATTTCTTCTTTTATTTCAGGTGATAACATACCTTCCATTGCGGCCTTAATCTCGTTAATGGCATCGTAAATAATCGAGTACATACGAACATCAATCTGTTCTTTTTCGGCCAATTTACGTGCATTCATTGATGGACGTACCTGGAACCCAATCACAATTGCTTCAGAAGCTGCTGCCAGCAAAATATCCGATTCAGAAATTTGTCCTACAGCTTTGTGTTTAATATTCACCTGGATTTCTTCGGTCGACAGTTTAATTAATGCATCAGAAAGTGCTTCAATCGAACCGTCCACGTCACCTTTAACAATAAGGTTCAGTTCCTGGAAGTTTCCAATTGCAATCCTTCTTCCGATTTCATCAAGAGTAATGTGTTTTTGAGTTCTCAGTCCTTGCTCACGTGCCAGCTGTTCACGTTTATTGGTAATATTCCTGGCTTCGCGTTCGCTCTCCATTACATTGAATTTGTCACCTGCCTGAGGTGCACCGTTCAATCCAAGAACAATTGCCGGTTGTGCAGGACCTACTTTTTCGATACGTTGGTTACGCTCGTTAAACATTGCTTTTACGTGGCCAAAATACTGCCCCGCAATGATAATGTCTCCAATTTTTAGTGTTCCGGATTGAACAAGTAGAGTTGAAACATAACCGCGACCTTTATCCAGCTCCGATTCAATAATAGTACCCTGAGCATTTTTATTCGGATTTGCTTTTAACTCTAACATTTCAGCTTCAAGCAATACTTTTTCCAATAAGTCTTCAATTCCAATTCCGTTTTTAGCGGAAATATCGTGCGACTGGTATTTACCACCCCATTCTTCAACAAGGTAGTTCATATTGGCCAACTGCTCTTTTATCTTTTCAGGATTTGCTCCCGGTTTATCGATTTTGTTAATCGCAAATACGATTGGTACACCAGCAGCAGCAGCGTGATTAATCGCTTCAATGGTTTGAGGCATCACGTCGTCGTCAGCTGCTACAATAATAATAGCAATATCAGTAACCTGAGCACCACGGGCACGCATCGCGGTAAAAGCTTCGTGACCCGGAGTATCAAGGAAAGTAATATCTCTGCCATCCTCTAAACTTACGTGGTAAGCGCCAATGTGCTGTGTAATACCACCTGCCTCACCGGCAATAACGTTGGTACTACGAATATGGTCAAGTAATGAAGTTTTACCATGATCAACGTGTCCCATCACAGTAACAATTGGTGAACGGGAAATTAAGTCTTCTTCTTTATCCTCATCCTCTTCAATTGCTTCCTGAATTTCAACACTTACAAATTCTACTTTAAACCCGAATTCTTCGGCAACAACCGAAAGCGTTTCTGCATCCAAACGCTGGTTTATCGACACAAATAATCCAAGGCTCATACATGATGAGATAACCTGCGTAACACTAACATCCATCATAGTGGCAAACTCTGCCACCGAAACAAATTCGGTTACTTTCAGGATTCCCTGTTCCATCATTTGCTGTTCCATGTCAGCCTGCATTCTTTCACTAACGGCTGCACGTTTGTCACGGCGGTGTTTCGAGCCTTTCGACTTTCCTTTTGTAGTTAAGCGGGCAAGTGTATCTTTAATTTGCTTCTGTACATCTTCTTCGTTAACCTCTTTTTTAAGTGGTCGCCTTTTTTTGCCTGCTGCACCCGGTACTTGTTTATTTACCTGAAATTTGCCTTTGGGTCTGTCGCCCTGTTGCTGTTGTGTTGGTTGACGATCGACAGCTACTTTTCCGGTTTCTTTATTTATTCTCTTACGGCGTTTTTTTCGCGAGGCACTGTCACTGGATTCTGTTCTTTTTTCTGGCAAATCAATTTTACCTAACACGGTAGGTCCACTTAATCGGTTGGCACGTGCTTTAATTACATCGCCTTCCTCATTTTTCGATCCTTCTACATCACCAACTTTTTTAACCGTTATCTTTTGACGAAGTCTTTCTTTGCGCTCTTTTTCCTTTTCTTCTTTCGTTTTTTTCGCAGGTCTGGTTTTCTGGTTTATATTTTTCAGGTCGATTTTTCCAACCACCTTAACCTCTTCTACTTTTGGCACTTCCATTTCAATCATTTCTTCCTGTGCTGGTGCTGGAGTTTTTTCCGCCGGCGTTTCAACTTTTGTTTCAACTACCGGTTCTTTTTCAACCTTTTTTTCTACAGGTTTCGCTTCAATTGGTTTCTCCCTAACTGGTTTCTCCTCAATTGCCTCTTCCTTAACTGGTTCTTTTTTAACTTCAACAGGAGCCTTTTCCTCTTTTTCTATTTTAACAGGTTTTTCCTCTTTCTTCTTAGGCTTCTTAAACTGATCCAAATCAATTTTTCCTAAAACTTTTACCTTTTCAGTTGGTTTAGCCGGCGCTTCCTCAACCTTTGGAGCTTCTTTTTTCTTTTCTTCTTT
This sequence comes from Draconibacterium aestuarii, assembly GCA_026671195.1. Taxonomy (GTDB): domain Bacteria; phylum Bacteroidota; class Bacteroidia; order Bacteroidales; family Prolixibacteraceae; genus Draconibacterium; species Draconibacterium aestuarii. Next base: position 81,509 of record JAPOHD010000017.1, read on the forward strand.
TACCTCAGCAACTGGCTTTTCTTTTACCACTTCTGCTGCTTCGGGTTCTTTTTCATCAATAGAAATCACCTCTTTTTTCGGACGATGACTCTTTAAACTTATCATTTCCGATTCCTTCTTGAGAGAAATATCTATTTTATACTCCTTCTCAAGTAGTGACACAGCTTCAGCGGTAACTTTAGTATTCGGATTAGAATCGATTTCGTACCCTTTTTTATGCAGAAACTCAACAATGGTATGAATACCAACATTGAACTCACGTGCAAGTTTACTAAGCCTTATTGTATTGCCTGCTACCATATAAATTCTTTTTCTTTACTTTTTCTAATTACCCGAATAACTACCTTTTATCTCCAGTTCTTTTTCGGGACTTTTAATCAAATTCCGAATGCAGTACTTTTAGCACCTCATCAATGGTTTCCTCTTCCAAATCGGTACGTTTAATTAATTCTGCTCTTGGAATATTTAATACGTTTTTAGCGGTATCGCAACCAATACCTTTTAATGCATCAATTACCCAGCTTTCAATCTCATCAGAAAATTCATCCAGGTTCACATCTTCGTCGTCTTCTTCCATTTCGCGGTAAACGTCAATTTCGTATCCTGTTAACTGACTAGCCAGGCGAATATTCAAACCACCTTTACCAATTGCTAAAGAAACCTCTTCCGGTTTCAGGTAAACCTCTGCTTTTTTATCTTCTTCTATTATTTTAATAGAATTAATTTTGGCAGGATTTAATGCCCTTTTAATAAACAGCTGAAGGTTGCTCGAATAGTTTATTACATCGATATTTTCGTTTCTTAGCTCACGAACAATACCATGAATTCTGGATCCTTTCATTCCTACACATGCGCCAACCGGATCGATTCTTTCGTCGTACGATTCAACAGCAACTTTTGCTCTTTCGCCCGGCACACGCACAATCTTTTTAATGGTAATTAATCCATCAAAAATCTCAGGAATTTCTAATTCAAATAATCTTTCGAGGAAAGCAGGAGCAGTTCGCGAAAGAATAATAAGTGGATTGTTGTTTCTTAACTCCACTTTGTACACAATGGCTCTAACGTTATCTCCTTTTCGGAAATAATCGGATGGTATTTGCTCCGATTTTGGAAGAATTAATTCGTTATTTTCATCATCAAGAATAAGAATTTCCTTTTTCCAAACCTGGTACACTTCACCGGTTACAATATCACCAATTTTATTTTTGTACTTGCCATAAATATGGTCTTTTTCCAATTCCAAAATTTTACTTGCCAGGTTTTGGCGTAAATTCAAAATTGCACGACGTCCAAAATCAATCAATTTTACTTCATCAGTAACCTCTTCGCCTATTTCGTAATCATCATCAATTTTTAGTGCATCGGTTAAAGTAATTTGCAAGTTAGGGTCTTCCAACTCATTGTCGGCAACAACCGTACGGTTTCTCCAAATTTCAAAGTCACCTTTATCTATATTAATAATGATATCGAAATTATCATCCGATCCATACTGACGGATAAGTACACTGCGGAAGACCTCTTCCAACACACTCATCATTGTTACCCGGTCAATGTTCTTAAGCTCTTTAAACTCGGCAAAAGTATCTATCAGGTTAATATTTTCCATCGTTCTAAATTATTTAAATGAAATAACCGCTTTCGCACTTTTTATTTCGTCGTATTTCAAAATATGTTCTTTCACTACAAGTTGTTTCTTTTTGTGTCCTTCCACTTTTTCATGTTTCGAAGTTTCCAGCACAATTCCTTCGTCATCCGATTTTTTCAGCAAACCCTCCAGTTCAATGTCACCTGTCGTTTTTACTTCAATTTCTTTACCGGTATATTTTTCGTACTGCTGCTTAACTTTAAAACTTTCAGTCAATCCCGGCGATGAAACCTGTAACGAAAAATCTTCCTCTTCTCTATCCAAATTGTGTTCCACATTTCTGCTAATGTGAATACATTGCTCAATTGTCATCCCGTCGAAGCTATCCACAAATACACGAATATCGTTATTTGCGCTCACACTGATATCGACGATAAACATCTGATCATCAAGCCTCTCCTTTACCAACCTTACAACATCTTCCTTTGCTATCATTAGTGCTATATGTAACAAAATAGGGAACCAGAGGTCCCCTAAAAATTCATTTTTTTAGAAAATTCTCCGCAAAAGTAGGAATAATATCCAACATTTACAAATAACAACGCACTCTTAAAGCTCTGATTTTAAAGAGCAAAATACATAAACTGTTAACATTGACCAAGAAAAGTTAATTTTGTTGCTTAGTAATTCTATTTTCGAACAAAACTTCGCTCATTTGTATTGATTAATTTATTGTATTTTTAACATTACGAGCAAAATTTATTTGTGAAACAACTTCAATTAAATAAAAAGAAAATAATTAACGATCCTGTATTTGGATTCATCAATCTTCAATCGGAAATTGTTTTCGATTTACTGGAACACCCTTTTTTCCAACGCTTACGACTAATAAAACAGCTCGGCTTGTCTTACCTTGTTTTTCCGGGAGCCAACCACACTCGGTTTGAGCATGCCATTGGAGCAAGTCATTTAATGCGCCAGGCAATTGCAGCCTTGCGACTGAAAGGACACGAAATAACAGAAGCAGAAGCAGAAGCAGTTACCATAACGATATTATTACACGACATTGGTCATGCTCCGTTTTCGCATGTTTTGGAAAATACACTTGTAAAGATCTCTCACGAAGAAATTTCCTTGCTTCTAATGCAGGAACTAAACCAACAATTCCATGGAAAACTGGATCTTGCCATTCGTATTTTTACTAATCAATACAAGAAACAGTTTCTACACCAATTAGTATCCAGCCAACTCGACATGGACCGACTTGACTACCTGAGCAGGGATAGTTTTTTTACCGGAGTTGCCGAGGGGACTATTGGCATTGATCGTATAATTAAAATGCTGAATGTATACGACGACAAACTTGTTGTAGACATAAAAGGTATTTATTCCATCGAAAAATTTCTGATTTCACGAAGACTAATGTACTGGCAGGTCTACCTGCATAAAACTGTTGTTGCTGCCGAATTTTTATTAATTAATGTATTAAAAAGAGCAAAAGAATTAATAGTACAAGGAGAAGCACTATTTGCTACACCCACTTTAAAAATATTTTTAGAGTATAAAATTCTTCCTGAAAATTTTAAAAACAACATTAAAATAAACGGTAAAAAAGTTTTGGAATGGTACACCCTCCTAGATGATAACGATATCTTAATCTCAATAAAAGAATGGCAGAATCATCCTGACACAGTACTTTCTGAACTTGCCAAAAGCATCAGCAACCGAAAGCTTCCCAGAACTGTATTGCGCGAAAAACCACTTTCAGCAAAAGCCGAAGAAAAGTATTTAAAGAAAATTACTGAGACAATTATCCCCGACCCTGAACTGGCAAAATATTTCCTGATGACAGGCGTTATTACAAACAATGCTTACGACAAATTAAACGAGAACATATACGTACTGGACAAAGATGAGACGATAAAAGAAATCAACGACGCATCAGATATAAATCTTACCGCTCTCACCAAAACAGTGAAGAAGTATTTTGTGTGCTATCCCAAAGAATTGGACATTTATTAGTTAAAAGCTATATTTGCAACGCCAAAAAAACAGATAATGGATTTTAAAGCTACAGACATTGCCGCTTTTTTAGACGGTGAAATCGTTGGGAACGGGAATGTTAGGGTATCTAATGTTTCGAAGATTGAAGAAGGAAAACCGGGAACTCTGGCTTTTCTTGCCAACAACAAATACGAGAATTACATTTATACAACCAAAGCCTCAGCGGTTTTAGTAAATAAAAGTTTTATTCCTCGGGAAGAGATTGAAGCTACATTAATAAAAGTTGATGATGCATACGAAGCATTTGCTTCGCTTCTTGACTTGTATGTACAATCTAAAGCCGATTCAAAAAAAGGAATAGAACAACCCAGTTACATCTCGGATAAAGCAAAAACAGGAGAGAACATTTATGTTGGAGCATTTGCTTACGTTGGAAAAAATGCCAAAGTTGGAGATAATGTAAAAATATATCCTCAAGCCTATATTGGAGACAATGTAACAATTGGCGACGATTGTATTATTTACGCAGGTGTAAAAATTTACGACGATTGCGTTATTGGCAACCGCTGTATTCTTCATTCAGGGGCTGTAATTGGGTCCGACGGATTTGGATTTGCACCTCAAAAAGACGGTAGTTACAAAAAAATACACCAGATTGGAAACACTGTACTTGAAGATGATGTAGAGATTGGTGCCAACACAACAATCGATTGTGGAACCATGGGCTCAACCCTTATTCACAAAGGAGTAAAACTCGACAACCTGGTTCAGGTGGCACACAACGTAGAAATTGGTGAACATACAGTTTCTGCTGCGCAAACCGGAATATCGGGCTCAGTAAAAGTGGGTAAAAATTGCATGTTTGGTGGACAGGTTGGCATTGCCGGTCATATTACAGTTGGGAACAATGTTTTAGTCGGTGCACAATCGGGTGTTAACAGTAGTGCCAAAGATGATCAAAAACTTCTTGGTTCGCCGGCAATCGACATCAGAAAGGCATTGCGAGCATACGGATTAATTAAAGATCTTCCTGAAATTAGAAAAGATGTAATTCACCTCAAAAAAGAGATGAACTCGGGAAAGAACAATAAATAAAAGCAGATATTTTATATGATTGTTAAGCAAAAAACGCTTGAAAATTCATTCAAGATTGAAGGAAAAGGACTCCACACAGGGGTTAATGTTACAATGAATTTTCTTCCGGCCCCTGTTAATCACGGATTTAAATTTAAACGTGTCGATTTAGAAAACCAACCCATTATTGACGCCGATGTTGATTTGGTAATCGATACTTCCCGCGGTACTTTACTCGAAAAAGACGGTGCACGAATTGGCACAATAGAACATGCACTTGCTGCATTAATCGGAATGGATCTCGACAATGTACTCATTGAAGTAAACAACGAAGAAGCTCCTATTATTGACGGCAGCTCGAAATATTTTGTTGAAGCCATTGAAAAAGCGGGTATTATTGAGCAAAATGCGGAGCGTGATTATTTTGAAATAACAGAAAAAATTGAAATCAACGACGAAAAATCGGGGGCACATATTATTGCATTGCCCGACGATGATTACAGCTTGAATGTAATGATTTCGTTCCCCTCTGCGGTTTTAAATAACCAATATGCAACACTTGATTCAATAAGCGACTTTAAGGATGAGATTGCCAACTGTCGCACATTTGTTTTCTTGCGAGAGGTTGAATTCCTTTTGAATCATAATCTTATTAAAGGGGGCGATCTGAATAATGCCATCGTTATTATAGACAAGGAAATTAGCCAGAAAGAACTGGATCGATTGGCCGACTTAACCAATCACCCAAGGGTAACGGTGAAACCACAAGGCATTTTAAATAATCTTGATTTACATTTCGACAACGAATGTGCCCGCCACAAACTTCTGGATGTAGTTGGCGACCTGGCACTGTGTGGCAAACGTATTAAAGGAAGAATTATAGCTTCGAAGCCCGGTCACGGACCCAATACGATTTTTGCCAAAGCCCTAAAAAAACAATGGAAAAAAGAAGCGTCGGCGGCCCCAAAATGTAATCCCAATAGTGCTCCCTTAATGGATGTTAACCGAATTAAGGAGCTACTACCACATCGTTATCCCTTTTTATTGGTCGACAAAATTGTATGTATTAACGAGGATGAAATCGTTGGAGTAAAAAATGTTACTGTAAACGAGCCATTTTTTCAGGGACACTTCCCCGACGAACCTGTTATGCCTGGAGTATTGCTGGTTGAAGCGATGGCTCAAACAGGAGGATTGTTGGTTTTAAGCCAGCAAACAGGAAAATTTTCGACGTATTTTATTCGTATTGATAATGTTAAGTTCAGGAAAAAAGTTGTCCCGGGAGATACGCTGATTTTTAAATTAAGCTTAACTTCGCCGATTCGAAGAGGAATCGCCAATATGAAAGGAGTTACTTATGTTGGTGATAAAATTGTTGCTGAGGGTGAATTTATGGCCCAAATTGTAAAACAGAAATAAATTAGTATATATATGAAACAACCATTGGCATACGTCCACCCCGACGCAAAAGTGGCAGATAATGTTGTTATCGAACCTTTTGTTTCAATCGACCACGACGTAGTGATTGGAGAAGGAACCAGAATTGGATCAGGTGTTACAATTCTACCCGGTACCCGAATTGGAAAAAATTGTAATATTTTCCCCGGAGCAGTGATTGGCGCCGTTCCGCAAGATTTAAAATTTAAAGGAGAATATTCAACGGTTGAAATTGGCGACAACAATGTAATTCGCGAATACGTAACCATTAACCGCGGAACTTCTGCAAAAGGAAAAACAGTGGTTGGCAGCAACTGCCTGATTATGGCATACGTACACATCGCTCACGATTGTATTGTGGGTAACAATGTAATATTAGTAAACAGTACACAGTTGGCTGGAGAAGTTTGTATCGACGACTGGGCTATTATTGGCGGAATGTCTGCTATTCATCAATTTGTTCGAATTGGATCGCATGTAATGATTTCGGGTGGTTCATTGGTTCGTAAAGATGTTCCTCCGTTTATTAAAGCTGGTCGCGAGCCACTTTCTTATGTTGGAATCAACTCGATAGGATTACGCCGCCGCCAGTTTAATAACGAAAAAATACGCGAGGTACAGGATATTTACCGCTATATTTACCAAAAAGGATTGAACACAGGTCAGGCAGTTGAAATTATTGAAGCAGAAATGCCTGCCACTCCTGAGCGAGACGAAGTTCTTTTATTTGTAAAAGACTCAAAACGTGGAATTATTCGTGGTTATTTCCCCGATTAATTTTATAAAAATATAGAATAAGAAAGCCACTTTGATTGCTCAAAGTGGCTTTCCTGTTTTATATACTATCTGACAATTTACTTATCATGATTCCAGCCCTGCGCTTCCAACGGAATGGCCGAACCGGCATTTGTCACCAGATTAATTCCCTCAGAAGCCTCAGTCATATGACCAATTATCGTAAAATCGGGATCATTTTTAATTTTCTCGTAATCATCTAACGAAATGGTAAAAAGCAGTTCATAATCCTCGCCACCATTTAACGCAGCCACAATAGGGTTAATACTAAATTCCTCGGCCATTTGTTTGGTCTGATTATCCATCGGAACTTTATCTTCAAACAAACTACAACCTACTCCCGAATTTTTACATAAATGCATAATTTCCGACGAAAGCCCGTCAGAAATATCAATCATTGATGTAGGTACAATTCCAAGTTTCTTTAATATCGCCGGAACATCTTGCCGGGCTTCCGGTTTCAACTGCCGTTCAAGTATATAATCGTAGCCTGCCAATTTCGGTTGCATTTTTGGATTTACTTTAAAAACTTCATTTTCGCGCTCCAACAATTGCAGTCCCATGTACGCACCTCCTAAATCGCCGGTAACACACAACAAATCTGTTGGTTTAGCTCCTGCACGTTTTACAATCGTTTCTTTCTGGCCCTCGCCAATTGCAGTAATACTTATAACCAGGCCGGTTAACGAGCTGGTCGTATCTCCGCCTACCAAATCAACATTGTATTTCTCGCAAGCCAAATTTATACCTGCATATAAATCTTCCAATGCCTCCACCGAAAACTTACCTGACACAGCAATACTTACAGTAATCTGCTTTGGAATAGCGTTCATGGCATAAATATCAGAAATATTTACAACCACTGCTTTGTATCCCAGGTGCTTCAAAGGCACATACATCAAGTTAAAATGTATCCCTTCTGTTAACAGATCAGTTGATACAACCACCTGTTTATCCTTGTAATCGAGCACTGCTGCATCGTCGCCAATGCCCTCAATAGTACTTTCATTTTTTATCTCAACATCTTTTGTTAATCGGTCAATCAGGCCAAACTCACCCAACTCCGAAACACTGGTTTGATTTCTTTCTTTACTCATTATTAAATTCAGACAAAATAGTATGTATTAAACGAACTGTGCGGCAAAAATACCTATAGTTTTATATCTTTACAATTTTAATTTTGAACAGGAAGAAAGATGCATTGTTATAATAGCTAATATGTTGATTAGCTTTTAGAGGGAAGAAAAAATGGAAGAACAAGATAAAATATTGAATGACGTAACTCAGGGCGATTATAAATATGGTTTTGTTACCGATATAGAAACCGATATAATCGAAAAAGGACTGAACGAAGACGTGATTCGACTGATTTCTGCCAAAAAAGGTGAACCTGAATTTATGTTGAAATTTAGGTTGGATGCTTTTAAAAAGTGGCAGAAAATGAAAATGCCAAACTGGGCATATTTAAAAATTCCACCAATTGATTTACAGGCAATAAGTTATTACGCTGCGCCTAAAAAGGGGCCGAAATACGAAAGTATGGACGAGGTTGATCCGGAATTGATCGACACGTTCAACAAACTTGGTATTCCGTTGGAAGAACAAAAACATTTGGCGGGTGTTGCCGTTGACGTTGTAATGGACAGCGTTTCGGTAAAAACCACATTTAAAGACACCTTAGCCGAAAAAGGAATTATTTTCTGCTCGTTTAGCGAGGCAGTAGAAGAACATCCTGACCTGATAAAAAAATACCTGGGACAAGCTGTTCCGGTGGCTGACAATTATTTTGCAGCATTAAATTCGGCTGTTTTTAGCGACGGATCGTTTTGTTACATCCCGAAAGGAGTTCGCTGCCCCATGGAATTATCTACTTATTTCAGGATTAACGCAGCAAATACCGGTCAGTTTGAGCGCACATTAATTGTTGCCGACGACGACTCGTATGTAAGTTACCTGGAAGGTTGTACTGCTCCGATGCGCGACGAAAACCAATTACACGCTGCAGTGGTTGAGATTATTACCATGGACAGGGCCGAAGTGAAATACTCGACCGTACAAAACTGGTACCCCGGTGATAAAAACGGTAAAGGAGGAATTTACAATTTCGTAACAAAACGTGGTATTTGCCGTGGCGAATCATCAAAAATCAGCTGGACACAGGTTGAAACCGGTTCGGCCATTACCTGGAAATACCCAAGTTGTATTTTAATGGGCGACAATTCAGTGGGTGAATTTAACTCGGTTGCGGTTACCAACAATTACCAGCAAGCCGACACCGGGTCGAAAATGATTCACATTGGTAAAAACACCAAATCAACAATAATTTCGAAAGGTATTTCGGCAGGAAAAAGCGACAACTCGTACCGTGGATTAGTAAAAGTTATGCCAAAGGCAACGGGATCAAGAAACTTCTCGCAGTGCGATTCGCTCTTGCTAAACGACACCTGCGGCGCACATACTTTTCCGTACATCGAAGTAGGGAACAAATCGTCGGTAGTGGAGCACGAAGCAACCACATCAAAAATTGGTGAAGACCAGATTTTTTATTGCAACCAACGTGGTATCGATACAGAAACAGCCATTGGAATGATTGTAAACGGTTATGCCAAAGAGGTTCTGAACAAGCTCCCGATGGAATTTGCCGTTGAAGCACAAAAGTTATTACAAATCAGCCTTGAAGGCAGTGTAGGATAGATAAATAATAAACAACAATACGAGTACGTGAATCTCAACACTCACTACTCACAATCTCAGTACTTAACATGTTATCAATTAAAAATTTATATGCTTCCGTTGAAGGGATGGAAATCCTAAAAGGAATCAACCTTGAAATTAAACCGGGCGAAGTACATGCCATAATGGGACCAAACGGTTCGGGTAAAAGTACATTGGCCAGTGTTTTAGCCGGTAAAGAAGATTACGAAATAACAGCTGGCGAAATAACTTTCCTTGGCGAAGATTTGCTGGATAAATCACCCGAATTACGTGCAAAGGAAGGTTTGTTTCTAAGTTTTCAATACCCGGTGGAGATACCCGGAGTACCAATGGTCAACTTTTTGAAAACTTCGGTAAACGAACACCGCAAACACAAAGGATTAAAAGAACTTACAGCAGGAGAATTCCTGAAACTCATGCGCGAAAAAATGGATTTGGTTGATATGCACACCAAATTAACCAACCGAATGGTAAACGAAGGTTTCTCGGGTGGAGAGAAAAAGAAAAATGAGATATTCCAGATGGCAATGCTTGAACCCAAACTTGCCATTCTTGACGAAACCGATTCGGGACTTGATATTGACGCGCTTAGAGTAGTTGCCAATGGTGTTAATGCCTTAAAATCGCCCGAAACGGCGGCCATTGTTGTAACGCACTACCAGCGCTTATTGGATTATATTGTTCCTGATTATGTACACATTCTTTACAAAGGGAAAATTGTAAAAACCGCAGGTAAAGAGTTGGCGCTGGAACTGGAAGAAAAAGGATACGACTGGATTAAATCAGATAACGAAAAATAAGATGAGCGTTTTAGTTGACAAAGCAGATTTATCGCTAAAATACACTGCACATTACACTCAGGTAAAAGAGCAGCTTTTCGAAGGCTCTTCTGAAGTGCTGAACGCTCAGCGAACAAAGGCGTTTCAGGATTTTGTGATGCAAGGTATTCCAACGCGGAAAAACGAAAATTATAAATACACCAATCTCAATCCTTCTTTTCTTCCCAATTTTAATTTCGCACATAAAAAGGAAGAACGCAAAGCAGATTTTAACGAAATTTTTCGTTGCGATGTACCACAGTTAAATACCAATTTAGCACTGGTTTTTAACGGTTGGTTTTATAAAAACGAAAATGAAAAAGGGGACCTTCCGGAAGGAGTTATTCTGGATAGTTTGGAAAGTATTGCCAAAGAAAAACCGGAGCTTCTGGAGAAATATGCCAGTCTCGCAAAAACCGATGAAGATCCGTTGGTTGCCTTAAACACCGCCTATGCAAAAGATGGTTTTTTTCTGTATGTGCCAAAAAATGTAGTGGTTGAAAGCCCCATTCAGGTGATTAACCTTTTGCAAAACGATAAGGATACATATACTACTCAACGAAATTTTATTTTGGTTGAAGAAGGTGCAAAAGTACAGGTTCTGCTGTGCGACCACACACTGAATTTAAATCAGTATCTGAGTAATTCGGTAACCGAAATTTTTGCTGAAGACAATTCGGAACTTGAGTTTTATACTTTACAAAACCAACACAACCGGGCTACAAATCTAAACTCAATTTTTATTGAACAGCAAAAAGATTCGAGAGTAACTTCACACACTGTAACATTGCACGGTGGCCTTATTCGCAATAACCTAAAATTTATTTTGAACGGTGAAAATGCGGAAGCCAATATGTACGGCATGGCGTTTATGGATAAAAAACAACATGTCGATAATTATACCGAAATAATACACGCAAAGCCTCATTGCCAAAGCAACCAGGTTTATAAAAATGTATTGGACGAAAATTCAAGTGGCGCATTTTCGGGAAAAATACATGTGGTGCGTGATGCTCAAAAAACAAATGCATTTCAGCGAAACAACAATTTGCTGCTGACCGATGAAGCCAACATGCAAACCAAACCTCAGCTGATTATTGATGCCGACGATGTAAAATGTAGTCATGGTGCTACAGTTGGACAAATTGATGAGGAAGCATTATTTTATTTACGTGCCCGCGGAATTAACGAGGACAAAGCGCGTTTGATGATGATGAACGCATTTGCACACGAAGTTGTGAAAGAAATTAAACTGGAACCACTTCGCGATCGCATTGACGAACTGGTGGACAAACGTCTGCAAGGCGAAGTTGCCCGCTGCCACGATTGTGCTTACAGTTGTGATTGCTAAAAAATAATAGTTAGTAGTTGACCTACTCGGTTATACGATAACTTTGAAACCTTTGTGCCTCCTTTGTGAAACTTAGTGGTAAAATTACCACAGAGATCCCGGAGAAGACACAGAGTTTCACAAAGGAGTTACCTCCACTCAAAAAACTTTTGCACCTTTGTATTGAACGGGTGAACTCCAAGTCACCCGCTCAAAAAGCACAAGATATGACTTACGACATCGAAAAAATAAGAAGCAACTTCCCCATTCTAAACCAGGAGGTATACAATAAACCACTGGTTTATCTTGATACGGCTGCTTCGGCACAAAAACCCATTCAGGTTTTGCTGAAACAGGAGCAATTACACAACGAATATTACGGCAACATTCATCGTGGGGCTCATTTTATGGCCGATAAAGCAACGCTGGAATACGAACAGGTTCGCGACCAGGTTGCAGCTTTTGTAAATGCCAAATCGCGTAAGGAAATCATTTTCACAAAGGGGGCGACCGAAAGTATCAATCTTGTGGCCAGCTCATTTAGCGAGAAGTTTATCAACGAAGGCGACGAAATTATAGTTTCTGAAATGGAACACCACTCCAATATTGTTCCCTGGCAAATGGCGGCCGGGAAAAGAGGTGCAAAAGTGGTAAAACTTCCGTTTAACGATTTGGGAATTTTGGAGATGGAGAAATTGCCCGGGTTGATTACTTCTAAAACAAAACTAATTGCGGTAAACCATGTTTCGAATGTCCTGGGAACAATCAATCCGATTGCCGACATTATTGAACTGGCGCATAAAAACAATGTGGCCGTTATGGTTGACGGAGCCCAGGCGGCACCTCATATTTCGCTCGATATGCAGAAGCTGGATGTTGATTTTTATGCCTTTTCAGGACACAAACTGTACGGGCCAAATGGGGTTGGCGTTTTGTACGGAAGAGAAAAGTGGCTGGAAGAAATGCCGCCTTATCAAGGTGGAGGGCAAATGATCTCGGAAGTGTCGTTTGATGGCACAACTTTTAACGAACTGCCCTATAAATTCGAAGCCGGAACACCCAACATTTCGAACCTTGCAGCTTTTGGTGCGGCACTAAAATTTATAAATGAAATTGGTATAGAAAACATTGCCCGCCACGAGCACGAATTACTGGTATATGGCACTTCAAGATTAAAAGAAATCGACGGGCTGAAGATTTATGGTGAGGCACCTCAAAAATCGGGTGTCCTTTCATTTAATATCGATGGAATTCATTTTTACGATCTTGGAATGATGATCGACAAAATGGGCATTGCCATTCGTACCGGGCACCATTGTGCCGACCCGATCATGCAACATTTCAACATGCAGGGCTGTGCACGTATTTCGTTCGGAATGTACAACACCAAAGAAGAAATAGATGCATTTATGGATGCCTTTGATAAAGTGAAAGTGATGTTTTAAGGGAAAGAACACGGCACTTTTAACACCGGCTTTTATAGAGATCGGGCTAAAACCCTGGTGTAATACGCAGAAAAAAGGCGGTTCGCCAAGCAACGAACCACCTTTTCAAACTTAACCGAATCTAAAACACAAACCCGGTTTATTCTGCCACCTCCGGCACTTCTTTATTTCTTCGTTTTCGAACCACTTCGTTGTTGCTTGTAATAATTTCGGCAACCACCCGGGCAAATGCGCCATAAACGGGCTCGTCGAGTTGGGCCATTACATTCAGGTAAGGCACCAGCTGGTTATTCACCAGTTCCACCACCTCTTTTTTCATTTCGGTGGCATTTTCGAGCGTACCCTCTTCGGCCTGCGCAGCCTCGAAAGCCAGACGCGTAGCCTCAAAATCGTCCTGGGCCTGCTGTAAAGCAGCAATGTACTCGGCACATTGAGGCACCAAAACAATATCGGCCAATGCTTTAGGTTTGGCCAAATCGGCCAGCAGCGAGTTGATCAGCGAACTCTCGCGGGTAAAACTTTCTTCCTTTATTTCAATCCCGTGGTGTTCAAAAATTTCGAGCAAGTTGAAGGCAGCATTCCTGATTTGTTCATCGGGGTGATGCGTAAAACTTTTTAGCAGGAAATTAAAGGCAATAATTTTGTCGTCGCGGAAATCGTCCTTGCCTTTTTGTTCGCTTTTTACTTTCATACGCTTAATTGCCGAAGCAAACATTAGCGATTTGTCTTTTAAGGGATTCATAATTTTCTCCAGGTTGGAGTCCGTGTTTAGCGTGGTGCCATTATACCCCTGGATAATTTGTGTGGTGGTGCCGTCAACTTCGGTGTTGCGGCTTCCGATCATAAGTAATTGAATCATAAGTAAACATTTAAGTTTGACATTGGTTAACACATGCGACTGTTAGAAGAATTTACATCTGGGCAGGCGCTTGTGGATTATATTGTTAACCAATTTACAACATAATTATTGTAAAAGCAAAATTGATTTCCCAAAAAGTTATTCCCGTAAAAAAGACAAAAAAAATAAGCAGGCCGTTTTCGCGGAAAATACTATGACCGAACGCCGGGCCACCTCGTTTTCGCGGGAAATGGACTGAAAAAATTTCCGGACAACTCATTTTCGCGGAAAAAAGCATGAAAAAGTTCCTGGGCAACTCATTTTCGCGGAAAATTGCCTGTCCGAACATTTGATCGGCTCATTTTCACAGAAGATGAACCGAAAAAATATTCTGTCGGCTTATTTTCGCCGAAAATGCCCCAACCGAACAATCGCCGGCCTTTTTTCCGTGCAAAAGGCATGAAATGAAGTGACCGTTGGCAAGCAATCACCTTGAAAATCCGGTGGTTTACTGTTTGAATCATATATTTTACGATTGCTGCCGCAGGCCTTCATCTTTGCCTTGAAGCAAAGACGAAGCAGAAAATTCAAGGCTACTTTTGGCCCTTCCCCTGCGTTTTCATAAAACCTAAATTCGGACGGGTGATCTCCTCGATTCCTCGGAGCTTCCCGCTCTCACTAAGGTTTTATTTTAACTCCGGGTAACGACCCAAAGAGGCCGGTCTACTTATGCACAGCCAGCAGATTCGAAAGCTGCTTCGGAGCTTTGGCCTCGTCCGGTGAGCCAGAAAACAAGCGGTGACAGCGTTAAAAAATTACTGATGTTTGAGGAGGTACGACGAGTTTCAGGAATTTTAGTCGTCAACGCGTAGCTTTTCTGAGGGAAGCGGGCGCAGCCTTGGGTTTTCTGTCTACTCTTTGGGCTAAGCCAAAGAGTAGAACCCGCCTGGTAAGGCAAAAGACTATTCCCATAATGTAAAAGGGTCTTCTTTAGCTCAAAGTTTGCTCCACCAGAAATTTATACTGATTCCTGGCAAGCAACATTTTGCTATAATTGAGTATATAAAAAAAGATCCGTCGCTTTATAAAACACAAAAGGGACGGATCTTTTTTAATCAATTAAATTTTACGCTTTGTCCTGCTCTTCTCCCGGCTTCTCTTTCTTCGGGCTATTCACAAAAACATACCCGATTAACCCGCCGTAAAGTGTACTTGTGTGCCAGTTCGATTGTATGGGACAGGTACCCGAGTTACAACCAATAAAATAATAGTAGGCATATCCGGCAATCGCGCCAAGAACTGTTCCAACTATCTTCCACTTATATTTAATTACAAATTCATTCATCTCTCATTCTTTTTGCAAAGAAACTGTTCTAACGTTTTATTTGCTGTGACTTTTATTACAAAAAAAAATCCGACTCAAAAGAACCGGATTTCCTATCAATATTAGCGTTTCTTAATAGTTAGATTCTTTTATTTCGAAATACGATTGTGCGTGCTGGCAAGCCGGACACATTTTAGGAGCTACTGTTCCTTCGTGAATAAAACCACAGTTACGGCATTTCCAAACTACTTTATCGCCCCGTTTAAACACTTTACCTTCTTCTAAATTAGTATACAAAGTACGGTAACGTTCTTCGTGAGCAGCTTCAACCTTTGCAATCATTTTAAAGGCAATTGCTATTTCCTTAAAACCTTCCTCTTCTGCAATTTTCGCAAACTCCGGATACAATTCTGTCCATTCCTCATTTTCACCTTCAGCAGAAGCTTTTAGGTTTTCCATGGTTGTACCAATTTTACCGGCAGGATAAGTGGCTGTAATTTCAACCATGTTGCCTTCCAAAAATTTAAAGAAACGTTTGGCATGCTCTTTTTCGTTTAAAGCGGTCTCTTCAAAAATGGCTGCAATTTGCTCCAAACCTTCTTTTTTTGCCTGTTTTGCAAAATAGTCGTAACGCATTCTGGCCTGCGATTCGCCCGCAAAAGCCTTCAATAAATTTTGTTCTGTTTTTGTTCCTGCTAATGATGCCATGTTTAAAATTTTTAAAATTGATTTTTAGAATACTAAAATTAAGTAAAATTGATCATAACAACATTCGGCTTTAACAATTTTGAAAGTTTCTTAATAAGCCTGCATTTATTCATTGCTGGTACTTAAATTTTTACGACATTTACAGCCTTTAAAGCTTTTATTGTATGACGATTGAAGAAATACAACTGGAAATAATCGACGAGTTTTCGATGTACGAAGACTGGATGGACAAATACGGCTACCTTATTGAGCTGGGGAACGAGCTGAAAGAGCTGGATCCGAAAGACAAAAACGACCAGAACATTATAAAGGGTTGCCAGTCGCGGGTATGGTTGGTTGCCGATATGATTGATGGTAAAATTTACTTTCGGGGCGAAAGTGATGCCGTAATAGTAAAAGGGCTTGTAGCCTTACTTTTACGTGTGGTTAGCGGAAGAACTCCACAGGAGCTCATGGAAAACGACCTGCATTTTATCGACGACCTTGGATTAAAACAACACTTGTCGCCAACACGCTCAAACGGACTGCTGGCCATGGTAAAACAAATTCGCTTATACGCTGTTGCTTATAGCAGAATTGCAGGATAAAGGAGAACGATATGGATAAGAGAATCGACTTAATAATAAATAACCTGAAAGAGGTTTACGACCCGGAAATTCCGGTGAACGTATACGATTTAGGCCTGATTTACAACGTTGACGTTGATGAAAAAAACAATGCCAATATTTTAATGACATTAACAGCACCCGGCTGCCCGGTGGTTGATGTATTGGTTGACGACATTACACAAGCGGCCAAAGCGGTTGAAGGAGTTGAGGAAGTAAATGTTGAACTTACTTTCGAACCACCCTGGGACAAATCCATGATGAGCGAAGAAGCACGTCTGGAACTGGGATTCTTTTAAACAGAAAACCCTAAGGGTAGAAATTCTTCCTTAGGGTTTTTTGTTTTTATACTAACGCAGGCCAAACTTCTCTGCAAAAACCTCGTCAACATTCAGTTGATGATAATCTATAAAATTCTTTTTGACCTCAAACCAACTCAAAACATCCTCTCTCTTAACTCGCGTTGGCCTGTCTGAAAGGATGGAATTATACGAACTGTATTTCCAATTCCCCGGTGAATTACAAAATCCATGTTTAACAGGATTGTTGTGGATATAGACCTTACACATTTGCAAATACTCTTCCGAAGTAATCTGGTTTCGGTTTATCGACTGACAAAATAGCCCACCCCTACGACCTGTTCTGTAATTCTTCTTCTTTGAAAACGTATTCTGAACATTTCCCCACTGATGGGAGATAAAAAGACTCTCATGCTTATCGGCAAAATTGTCAGGCAATTCAAACTCTTTGTTTTGAACTAAAAAATGGAAATGATTTGGCATCAAACACTAGGCGTAGATATCAGCTATATCAACGATATATTTTGAAACCAACCCCATAAAAACCGGGTAATCCTTTTCCGATTCAAAGAGATTATCCTTTCCCCGGGCATGATTAAATACATGATAAAATGATTCGAATTCAAAAGGTTCGCGAGATGTTGACATACAATAAAGTTACTGAATTTTAAGATTAAAGCCCTAAGGGTCAAGAAATACCCTTAGGGTTTATCAATATAATCCGTACTTTTGAGGTTTTAAACATTATGAATCAGATAAAATTCAAATCGAACGTTGTTATTTTATGCGATGGTGCGTTCCCCGAACATCCTATTCCATTGTCGTATTTAAAAAATGCCGAACAAATTATTTGTTGCGATGCCGCAGCCGATAAACTGATTGAACACGGAATGACACCAGCCTACATTGTAGGGGATATGGATTCTGTATCGGAGAAAACAAAATCTGATTTTGCCGACCGTATTGTATCAAGTACCGACCAGGAAACAAACGACCAAACCAAAGCTGTAGATTTTGTTTCGAAAAGAGGATTTAAAAGCGTAGTAATATTAGGTGCTACGGGAAAGCGCGAAGATCATACGATTGGTAACATATCGTTACTTTTGGATTATGCCAGCAAGCTCGATGTTGTTTCCATCAGCAATTCGGGTTACTTTCAGCCCGTATTAAAATCGCAAAAATTTGATTCGTTTAAAGGGCAGCAGGTTTCCATTTTCTCCATTGGGAATCCCACCCCTGTTACCTCTCAGAATTTAAAATACCCATTAAACAACACTACTTTAAATTCATGGTGGATGGGCACTTTAAACGAATGTTTAAGCAATACCTTTTCGCTTGAATTTTCAAATGGGAGATTTATCGTCTTTCAAAAATTTGATGTATAACACCAACCTAAGTTTGTAAGATATTATTTGGTTGTATCCCTACTTTAACAAAGAGGACAACGTCACCCGAGTTTTCACGAAAAACCGGCACAAAAAAAAGGTGCCTTCCAAGCACCTTTCTAATATCTTTTCGAATCCGGTATTTACGAAATCTTTAATGGTTTATCCACTTTTGTTTTTAATAGTGCAATTTCCAATACATCCATTACCGTATTAACAAAGTGGAATTTCAATCCCTTCAAATAAGCCTCTTTAATGTCTTCGAGGTTCTTTTTATTTTGCTCCGACATGATGATTTCGGTGATGCCAGCACGTTTTGCTGCCAGTATTTTTTCCTTAATTCCACCCACAGGAAGCACTTTCCCGCGTAAGGTAATTTCGCCGGTCATGGCAATGTTCTTTTTCACCTTGCGCTGTGTAAATGCCGAAGCCAGCGATGTTACCATGGTAACACCTGCCGATGGTCCGTCTTTCGGGATAGCGCCTTCAGGCACATGAACATGCACATTCCAGTTGCCAAATACTTCCGAAGTCAATTCCAAATCGTCAGCATGCGATTTTAGATATTCCAATGCCAGCATAGCCGACTCTTTCATAACATCACCAAGGTTTCCGGTTAACGTTAATGCACCTTTCCCTTTACTCAGGCTGGTTTCAACATAAAGAATTTCTCCACCAACAGCTGTCCAGGCCAAACCGGTCACAACTCCAGCAAACTCATTCCCCTGGTATGTTTCTTTTGTGTATTCAACCACACCCAAATATTCGCGAATATCAGCCTTGGTTAATTTTTTATTATACGGTTCTTCAAATGCAATTTTCTTTGCAATCCGGCGAATCACCTTTGCTATTTTTTTGTCGAGCTCACGTACTCCCGACTCACGCGAGTACCCGTCGATAATCAATTCAATTACCTCTTTTGGAAAAGTCACATCCGATTTTTTAAGGCCATGATTTTCCAACTGTTTTGGGATAAGGTGACGTTTGGCAATCTCAATTTTTTCTTCAACCAGATAACCGCTTACCTCAATCAATTCCAAACGATCGCGCAGTGGTGGTGCAATTGTACTCAACGAGTTGGCAGTGGCAATAAACATTACTTTCGAAAGATCGTAATCCTGCTCTACGTAATTGTCGTGGAACTCGCCATTTTGTTCCGGATCTAAAACCTCGAGCAAGGCCGAGGCCGGGTCGCCATGAAAATGTTTCGAAACTTTATCCAACTCATCCAAAATAAATACAGGATTCGATGATTTTGCCTTTTTAATATTTTGAAGAATTCGTCCGGGCATAGCACCGATATAGGTTTTCCTGTGTCCGCGAATTTCTGATTCGTCGCTTAAACCACCTAAACTAACACGGGCATATTTTCTCCCCAGAGCACGGGCTACCGATTTTCCCAGCGATGTTTTACCAACTCCGGGAGGGCCGTACAAACAAAGGATTGGTGATTTCATATCGTTTTTCAATTTCAGAACAGCCAAATGTTCCAACATGCGTTCTTTTACTTTCTCCAAACCGTAGTGGTCTTCGTCGAGTACTTTGCTGGCATGCTTTAAATCAAAATTGTCTTCGGTATATTCATTCCACGGAAGATCGAGTAAGGTCTGGCAAAAAGTGTACTGAACCGAATATTCACCGGCGGCCGGATTTAAACGTCCCAGTTTTTCAACTTCTTTATCGAAAAATTTAGACACCTCTTCAGTCCACTTTTTCTTTTGGGCTTTTTGCTTCAGCGTATTAATTTCCTGCTCTACCGGATTTCCCCCAAGTTCGTCCTGAATGGTTTTCATTTGCTGATTCAGCATAAACTCGCGCTGTTGCTTGTCGATATCGGTTTTCACCTTTTTCTGAATATCTTGTTTCAGCTCCAGCATCTGAACCTCTTTTACCAAAAAGCTAATGGCTTGTACACCTCTGTCCTTAAGGCTCTCAATTTCCAAAAGTTTCTGCTTGTCCTCAACAACTAAATCAGTATTAGAACAAATAAAGTTGATCAGGAAAGTAGAGTTTTCAATATTTTTTACAGCAAAAGTTGCCTCTGGTGGCACATTTGCCGAAAACTGTGCAATTTTAATGGAAAGGTCTTTTAGCGAACCAACAATGGCATTAAACTCATTATCGTCTTTCGAACTAAGGTCTTCAAGCGGTTCAATTGCGGCTTTAAAATAAGGCTCTTCGCTAACAAACTCCCTGATCTGATATCTTCTTTTCCCCTGAATAATTACTGATGTTGAACCATCGGGCATTTCCAGTACTTTCAATATCTCGGCAACGGTTCCAATCTCATACAAATCTTCCTTTTCGGGGCGGTCAATAGTATAATCCTTTTGTGCAACGGTACCCAACAATTTGCTTCCCTTGTTGACATCGCGAATAAGTTTTAACGAACGTTCGCGCCCCACGGTTATCGGCAATACCACTCCCGGAAACAAGACTGTATTGCGTAGCGGAAGAATTGGAAGTACACTCGGAACATCCACATTTTTTAAGTCTTTATCGTCACCATCGGCAATAATCGGTAAAAAATCTGTCTCTTCATCCATCATACCTGCTGCGAATATATTTTGAAATGCTGAATTTTTAAGTTTTCCCATATTAATCTAAAAATTTATGACAATCTGTCGCAACCAAAAAGCTACAACCGACAGGCACTCTCTTTTGCAATAGCTGTGCCATTTAAATAGAATGATAACATTGGCGGTTTGTTCATAGTAATCCAATAAAAACACGACAAAATTTCATCATTATGCAAAAAAAAACACCCGTCAACTGGCGGATGTTTTTCTTAATATCGTTAAGAAGAATTACTTCTTCCTGTTTTCCATGTGTTTTCCGTAACGGTTCATAAACTTGTCAACACGTCCTGCGGTATCAACCAGTTTAGTTTTACCTGTGTAAAAAGGATGTGAAGTGTTTGAAATTTCCAGTTTATATACCGGGTATTCAACACCGTCAACAACTTCAGTTTCTTTGGTATCAACAGTAGAGCGAGTAAGGAAAACATGTCCGTTCGACATATCTTTAAACGCTACCAATCTGTATTCCTGTGGATGAATGTCTTTTTTCATTTTGCTTTATTTTTTATTCGAATGGTTACATTCCTTTTACTGCAATCCATCCTTAAAATTATTATTTCATCTAATTTTCGGCCTGCAAAGATATATATTGTTTGCAACTTTCCAAAAACTTACACTATTTATTTACTTATTAACTAAGTTGTTAATCCATACCAATAACTGCCGCTTTTGTAACCTTTTTCGAACGATCGAACATATAGCGCATGGTATAATGGGTTTTGGCTTTTTTTGCGCCGGTTGCCTCGTAAATAGCAATTACTTTGGGGTTAAAATCGCCGGCCCACGACAATTCTACTTCGGTATATTGCGGTTTCTTTTTCATTAATGCGTTCTGGTGCCAGAAAATTCCCGATTCAATACCCGCTCGTTGGTATTTTGCGTCGACCCCCATAAGAATAATCCGGGTGCGGGTCATGGTTTTGGTTTTCTTGTAATACAGAAACTTTAAAATGCCCCACAAATTTAATTTCCCCTTCAGTTTCCGCAGAATCTGGTTAATATCGGGTAACATAACAAACATGGCAATGGGTTTTTCTTTATCGTAGGCAAACCAAATCATTTCAGGATCAAGTATCGCTTTCGATTCATTCAGAAAGTCACGCAGATCATCCGGATCGAGTGGTTTGTAATGCTCGTGCGACGACCAGGCACCATCGTAAACTTCACAAAAGTCTTTTACAAACTTATCGGTTTGCTTAAAATCGAAATGTTTAAAGTTATACTGTGGTTTTTTAGCTACCCATCCTGCAATTTTCCAAAATCGATCGGGGAAAGGAACTGTATAATCGAGATGAAAAGAATACTGCTCGAAATATACTTCAAAGCCAAAATTGCTAAAAAGCTTGTTGTAATACTTCGGGTTGTAGGGCATTCCGTAACCTTGCGGCATAAATCCTTCAACCAAAAGCCCATGATTTACATAGTTCTCTCCAAAGTTTATTGGGCCGTCCATGGCTTCCATCCCGTTTTTTTTGTTCCAATCTACAGCCGCCTCAAAGAGCATATTTGCTGCTTCCTGATTATCAATACATTCAAAAAAACCACATCCTCCGGTTGGTTGATCGTATGTTTGTGCCAAACTAAAATTTATAAACGCAGCAATTCTTCCAATGGCTTGTCCTTTTTCATCCAGTAAAATCCATCGTATTGCTTTCCCGTTTCGAAAGGTTTTATTTTTCTCCGGGTGAAAAATGGCCTCCACCATGCCTTCAAGCGGGGCAGCCCAATTCTTGTCGTTTTTATAAATCGAATGAGGAAATTTATGAAATAACTTCCGTGTTTTTTTATCAGTAACCTCTACTAACTGCATATATTTGTTGTCTAGCTGATTCTTTATAAATTATAACAAATAAACGACAAAAGAACCATATTTTATTCAATTATCGGTGCTTTCACAAATTCTTTTTCTCGGTCGAATAAGTAACGCATAGTGTTGTGAGTTAGTGTTCTTGTAGCCCCAAATGATTTAAATAAAACATTCATTTTTGGATTAAAATCACCCACCCAACTCATTTCCATTTCGTTGTACCACGATTTTTTCAACATCACCTTTTTTAAATGGTAAAAAATCCCCGATTCAATTCCTTTTCCCTGGTATTTGGGAATAACGCCTAAAACAATAACCCTACAACGTGTAATCGTTTTCCGTTTTTTTAAGTAAAATAATTTTAAAACACTCCAGAAATTAAGTTTGCCGGTTTTTAGCTTTTGAATGATTTGATTCAAATCCAGTATTTGCATAAAAAAGGCAACGGGATTTCCATTGTGATAAACATACCAGATAAACTCCTCGTCGAGAAGAATTTTCGCATTATGCAGCATGTCTTTTAAAAGTTGAAATTGCAGTGGTTTGTAATTTCCATGACCTCCCCATGCTTTTTGGTGAATTTCAATAAAATCGTTTATGTATTTGTCTGAATTTTTACAGGAAAAGTGCTCGAACGAATAACCAGGCTTTTTTGCCACCCACTCGGCTATTTTCCAGAAACGCTCCGGCAAATCAGGATTTGTAATATCAAGCGAATAACTGTATTGTTCGTAATAGGTTTTAAAACCATAGGCTTCAAACAGGTTTTTGTAGTATGCCGGATTATACTGCATTCCAAAGGTTTGCGGTTTAAATCCATCGATGAGTAATCCCCAGTAAAAAAAATTTTCATCGAAATTTACAGGCCCATCCATGGCTTCCATACCATTGTCTGCTAACCATTGTTTTGCAGTATTGAAAAGTTTACATGCTGCCTTTTCATCATCAATGCATTCAAAAAAACCACAACATCCGGTTGGCTGGTCATAACCCGAAGAATAATTTTCATCGTAAAAAGCTGCAATGCGGCCCACATATTCGTTATCAACTTTTAATACCCAACGCCTGGCATCGCCCGATTTAAACCGTGCATTTTTTTCAGGACTAAATGTATTCTCAATCATTATCCGTAGCGATGGAATCCAATTGCAATCGTTTCTGTATATTTTCTCTGGTACTTTATGAAATGCATCTACCGTTACTTTGTCGGTAACCTGAATGATTTGCATGCCAAACTAATTTAAAAGTTCATTGAACTCCGAAAATACAATTTTGATAGTAAACAAAAAAAGGTTCCCTGATTTTACAGGCAAAGCCTTGATATTTTGTTAGATTGTGGAGGCAGAAAATAAAAATTCCTCCTGGAACCAACTCGTGTAAGTAGCTTATATCGGCAACTAATTTTTAACCAATCTTAAATATAAATAATTCAAAAATAATTGTACTGAATTGTTGAGTAATTTCAGTAAGGAAAACTATTTTTGTTGACTCTAAAATTGAATAGTTATGATGCAAACCTGGTTTGAAAGCAAAGTAAAATATATGAAAGTTTCCGAGAGTGGAAGCGAAACGATGGTAACCGAAAATTTCTTGTTAGATGCCGTTTCTTATACTGATGCAGAAACGCGCATTATCAGAAAAATGCAGGAGATGGTAAGAGGTGGAGAATTTTCGGTGGTTGATATTAAAAAATCGCGTATTGCTGAGGTTTTCCCTTACGAAGATGGTGAATGGTGGTTTAAAGCAACCATTAACCTGGTTACGGTTGACGAAGAAGCCGGAAAGGAAAAAAAGCTTCGGACTTATTATCTTATCATGGCCGACGACATTAAAGAAGCTTTAGCCCGTTTGGATGAAAGTTTGGGTTACCTGGTTATTCCTTACGTTACTTCGGCATTGGCCGTAAGTACCATTGTTGATGTATTTCCTTATGAACCTTCAGAATCGATTCAGGCACCCGAAGGTTTTGTTCCTGTTGAAAAAGAGGAAAAAGCAAATCCAATTTTTACAGGTGGTATAAATCCTTTTGAAGAAGAGCCTGCTGAAGTTTCGGATAATGAATCGGTTGAAGAAACTACAGAAGAAGAATCCACACCTGAAGAATAGAATAAATTTCAGTAAAAGGTTATGTTTCTCAACCTGCATAAAAGATAAAACAGTCCACCTGTACTTTCACGGGCAGACTGTTTTTTTATTTATTACGTAGGAAAAAAATCTTTCGAAAAACCAAGTATTACAAGTTGACCAAAACTTTATAATAGTTGAATTTTGATCGCATTTCTGCATCGAACTGGTAGTATGCAATTACGATCCGGCAAATGTCCTGGATGGTTTCATAAATTCGGGCGACCTCGGTTTTACCGTAACTGTTAAGTTTTGCATCGCCTTCCAGGGCTTCAAAACAATCTTCGAAATCGTTAACCCGATTGGCTGCAGCCAGAATTTTATCAAATAACAAATCAGGTGTACCCTTTGATGCAATTTTCTGACGTGTTTCTTCATCCAGGTTCGCAGCAAAAGTTTTCAGAAATTTGTATAAACAAATGTGATCGCCATTTTTTGCATCACTGAAGTAATCATTATACCCTACTTTCTGAAAAAAATCTTTTTGAAATCCTTTTTCCTCCTTAAAATCAACTTTTACTGATGCACGAAGTACTTTCAGGTGCTGCAGGGCGGCAACCATTATTTCATGCCATTGACGATAGCGATCATCTTCCAGCAATTCTGAAGTACCTGCATAGTGTTTTTCAATAGTGTCATCGATCCACACACTTAATGATGTGGCATATTCCGGATCCCAATCGGTACGGAGATGTGCTAACTCATAAATGTTTTCTTTAAACGTTTTTGCAATTTTTTGACACGCAAGAATCGTTGCCGTACTGGTGGGACAAATGGTTAAAGTTTCCATAAAACGGTTTTTTTGAAGTTAGAAGATAGTACAAAGCTACGCACTACTTATCAATAAAACCTAATTACAACAGTGTAACTTTCAATGTTTTATAACTATGTTATGGAACTATGTTTTAAAATATGAAATAGAAACACCTTATTCCCCAAAACATTAGAATTGATTTAAAATCTGAGGTATAAATTCAATTCCGGACAGACTATTTTTATTCAGAGAATTTTGCGTGTTGCTTATAAAATAATTCAACAACTACTTGTGTCTTTTTTTAAGTTCGCGCACAATGTCTTCAATGCGGTAACCTTTGTGGGCAAGCAATACAATCAAATGGTATAACAAATCACCGGCTTCATATATAAGGTTCTCATCATCGTTTGCCATGGCTCCAATAATGGTTTCAACAGCTTCTTCGCCTACCTTTTGGGTGATTTTTCGTGTACCTTTCTGAAACAAAGAAGTAGTGTAAGAACCTTCCGGCATTTCGGCTTTGCGTTTGTCAATAAAATCCTGCAAATACGATAAAAACTGAATTTCGCTAGCCGAGTTGCTTTCATCAAAACAAGTATCGGTTCCTTTATGGCAAACCGGGCCAACCGGATTTACCTTAATTAATAGCGTGTCGTTATCACAATCAATAGCCATTGAAACAACGTTCATAAAATTTCCCGACTCCTCACCTTTTGTCCAAAGACGATCTTTTGTGCGGCTAAAAAATGTAACTTTCCCAATTTCCTGTGTCTTAGCAAGTGCTTCTTTATTCATAAAACCAAGCATTAACACCATTTGTGTTTCTGCATCCTGAATAATTGCAGGAACAAGTCCGTCCATTTTGTTGAAATCAACCTGGGAGATATTTTTTAGTTCTTTCATTGTCATGTTTTTGTTGGAAAACCGAAAACCGGCAACCAATTTTGTCTGTCTGTTTCTTTATTATTGACCGCTAAGCGGTTAAAAACGCTGCGAAGTTAAAAATTGATTCGCTATCGTACTACAATTCCCTTATCTTTTAAGTATTTCTTAAGAACGGGGATTGGTATTTCGTTGTAATGGAAGATGCTGGCAGCCAAACCTGCATCAGCTTTTCCTTTTGTAAAAACATCAACAAAGTGGTCGGAAGCACCTGCTCCTCCCGATGCAATAATTGGTATTTTAAGTGAATCGGCCATTTGCGCCAGTTGTTCGTTGGCAAAACCATTTTTAGTGCCATCGTGATTCATCGAGGTAAAAAGTATTTCGCCTGCACCACGATCTTCAGCTTCTTTCGACCACGAAAAAAGTTCTTTTTCGGTAGGAATACGCCCGCCATTTACAGTTACCGTCCAGTGGTTGTTTTCATCGCCACGGGCATCGATTGCGACCACAACAAACTGACTTCCAAAATTCAATGCCAAATCATCGATAAGTTGTGGGTTGCGAACCGCCGACGAGTTAATCGAAATTTTATCGGCACCGGCTGCCAGAAGTTTCTCCGCATCGCCAATTTCACTAATACCCCCTCCAACAGTAAACGGAATATTAATATACGCTGCAATACGTTTTACCAGTTCTACAAAAGTTTTACGCCCTTCGTGTGTGGCTGTAATATCCAGAAAACATAATTCATCCGCTCCTTCGGCGGCGTATTTTGCACCCAGTTCAACAGGGTCGCCTACCTCCTGAATATTTACAAAGTTGATCCCTTTAACGGTTTGTCCGTTGCGGATGTCAAGACATGGTATAATTCGTTTTGCTAACATTTTCTTACTGTTGTTATTGTCATTTCGACGACTTTGGAGGAGAAATCTGTTTGCAAAAGATTTCTCACCTTCGTCCCTCAAGATTCGAAATTACAACTTATTTTAAGCTAAAAACTTTTCAATTTCCTTCAAAGTTATTCGATTCTCGTAAATGGCTTTGCCTGTGATTACGCCCGGCACTCCCATTTCATCTAATTTTAATATCTCGTCCATGGTGGCTATTCCGCCACTGGCAATAATTTCAACTTCCGGAAGTTTTTCCATTATCGCATTATAAAGTTCAAATGAAGGCCCGCTTAACATTCCGTCGCGGCTAATATCGGTAGAAATTACTTTTGTTATTCCCCTTTTGTAAAACTCTTCGATAAACTCAACTACTGGCAACGAAGTAGTTTCGAGCCAACCACCAACAGCAATGTTGCCATCTTTTGCATCGGCACCCAGAATAATTTTTTCATTGCCAAATTTCTCCAGCCAACTCAAAAATGTATCTTTCTCTTTCACTGCAATACTTCCTCCGGTTACCATTTGTGCTCCCGAGTTAAAAGCTATCTCTAAATCTTTATCCGATTTTAACCCGCCGCCAAAGTCAATTACCAGATTGGTTTTTGTGGCAATGTTTTCCAATACTTTGTGGTTAACAATGTGTTTTGCTTTTGCACCATCAAGGTCAACCAGATGTAAACGTGTAATTCCGGCAGCTTCAAACATCTTTGCAACTTCCAAAGGATTTTCGTTGTACACCGTTTTCTGATTGTAATCGCCTTGTGAAAGACGCACACATTTGCCATCGATCAGATCAATGGCGGGTATTATTTCTATTTTATGGCTCATAATTTTTGTTTCTCGCAAAAATGCGAAGGTACAAAGTTAAAAGTATCGTTTTGATTTGGCTCGTCATGCTGAACTTGTTTCAGCATCTGTTAAATTAGATTCCGAATTAAGTTCGGAATGACGAAGAACTAACTGTTTTCCAAAATCATTTTTAAAACAGCCTGCGCAGTAACTTCACGGTTTTTAGCTTGGTCAACCACAATTGAATTTGGGCTGTCGATTACTCCGTCGCTAACCACAACATTTCGGCGAACCGGCAAACAGTGCATAAATTTGGCATTGTTGGTCAATGCCATTTTTTCTTCGTTCACTGTCCAATTCATATCTTTCGAAAGTATCTTCCCATAATCGGTGTACGAAGCCCAGTTTTTGGCATAAATAAAATCGGCACCTTCAAAAGCTTTTTTCTGATCGTATTCTACTTTTACATCACCCATAAATTCGGAGGCCAGTTCGTATCCTTTGGGGTGAGTAACTACCAGTTCGTAATCGGTTTCACACATCCATTCAACAAACGAATTGGCAACAGCCTGCGGCAAAGCACGCGGGTGAGGCGCCCAGGTTAACACCACTTTGGGGCGTTCAACTGTTTTGTGTTCCTCAATGGTTACCAAATCGGCAAAACTTTGCAGCGGATGACGAGTTGCTGCTTCCATACTAACAACCGGAACGCCGGCGTATTCAACAAACTGGCTAAGTATTTTTTCAGAGTAGTCGGCCTCCCGGCTTTCAAACTTGGCAAAAGCACGAACACCAATCACATCGCAGTATTTTCCGATTACCGGAATGGCCTCGCGTAAATGCTCCGCATTGTTGCCGTCCATTACTACGCCCATTTCCGATTCCAACTGCCAACTGTCTTCATTTACATTCATCACCATGGTATTCATCCCAAGATTCATGGCTGCTTTTTGCGTACTTAAACGAGTACGCAAGCTGGAATTAAAAAATACCAAAACCATGGTTTTGTTTTTTCCCAGGTGTTGAAATCCGAAAGGATTATTTTTTACTTCAAATGCGGTTTCCAAGGCTTTTTTTATGCTTGGAATATCTTTTACTGATGTGAATTTCTTCATATTTCTAAAAGTTGGAAGTTGGAAGCCTTAAGCGAGAAGTTGAGTACTTCCAACAAATTTAAATTCAATATAAATCTATTTTGGTCTTACTTGTCCGTTTCCTTCAATAATCCATTTGTAACTGCACAACTCCTCCAAAGCCATTGGTCCTCGTGCGTGTAGTTTTTGGGTACTGATTCCGATTTCGGCTCCCAGCCCAAACTGAGCACCATCGGTATACGCCGTCGACGTGTTGGAATAAACCGAAGAGGCATCTACCATTTTTCTGAAGAGCTGAATGCGATCGTTATCTTCAGAAATAATTGCCTCGCTGTGTTTCGAACTGTGTTTATTGATGTGCTCAATTGCATCGTTGATACAATCTACGGTTTTTATCGACATTTTCATCGAAAGAAATTCAGTCCCAAACGACTCTTCTGTAGCCGGGAACAATAACTCTGCCGGATAAACATCTTTTATTTTTTTGAATGAAGGTTCGTCGGCATAAATAACTACCTTTTCTTCCGAAAGTTTTTGTGCAAAAGAAACAAGTTCATTCAAACGGCTTTCGTGAATTACCAGGCAGTCGAGCGCATTACAAACCGATACGCGACGCGTTTTGGCATTAAAAATAATTTCTCGTCCTTTTTCGGCATCACCAAATTTATCGAAATAAGTGTGGCAAATTCCTGCACCTGTTTCAATTACCGGGATGGTTGCATTTTCTCGAACAAAATTGATCAGTCCCTGGCTTCCGCGTGGAATAATTAAATCGATATACCCATGTGCACGAAGCATTTCGTTTGTTTCCTCGCGGCCGGCAGGTAATAAACTTACCATATTTTCATCCAAATCAAATTTTTTCAGCACTTTTTGAATGATCGAAACAATGGCCTGATTGGAATAAATGGCATCGCTGCCTCCTTTTAAAACACAGGCATTTCCCGATTTCAGACAAAGCGCAAACACATCGAAAGTAACATTCGGACGGGCTTCGTAAATAATACCGATTACTCCAAACGGAACTGTGATTTTACTGATTTTTAAACCATTCGGGCGCTCAGTTTCTTTCAGAACAGTTCCAACCGGACTTGGTAAACTGGCAACATTTTCAATATCGGAAGCAATTCCTTCAATTCGATCGGTAGTAAGTTTTAACCGGTCAAACTTTGGATCGTTTGCATCCATTCTGTCCAGGTCCTTTTTATTTTCGGTTAAAATAAACTCTGAATTTGCCCTTGCCTGATTTGCCAGTTCCTGCAAAACAGCCACAATCTTACTGTCCTGCACCATGTTTAGCTTACGTGAGGCAGCCAGTACTTTTTGTAGTTGTTGTTCTATTCTCATTTCGTCCTCCTTTTAATTCGATGTGATAAAATTTCCAATAAGTACTATTCAATGTAAAATTTCCAATTTTAGAGATTGAATATTTGAGTTCAATATTGGACATTCGCTTTTAAATTTTAAAAACCCTCTCCCAGGGGAGGGAGAGGGAGCTCAGAATACGTTCAAATTAAGGCATTTAAAAAAGGGAGTGAGTATGAGAACCGAAGGGTACATACTACGTTAAAAGTTACCCTGAGCTATTTTTTATTTTCAATATTTTACAAGAGATAATGACATTTATCTCTAAGAACTTCCATTCAATCTATTTTCCAGATACAAATAATCATAGTGTACAACAGGTTTTTGTTTGTCAGACTGTTTTTCATGTTCAATTTTATCCGAATTGTAACTTGCTTTTCCAATGCCAACAATCTCTCCAGATTCATCCACTATTTTTATCAAATCTCCTTTCTTAAATCCACTGTCAATACTTACTATTCCAACAGGAAGTAAACTAACAGCTTTCTCCGAATTCAATGCATCAATAGCTCCCTGATTTACTGTTACCTGTCCTTTGGCAAAACCATCAGAGTAGCCAATCCATTTTTTTACTCCGCTTGATGATTTTTCGTTGGGAACAAAAAACGTATGTTTCAGCTCTTTTTGCGTATCCAGCATATTAATCAACACATTTTCCCTGGTTCCGTTTGCAACATGAACCCCAATTCCGTCGCCTGCAACTTTTTTGGCAATTCGAAATTTTGTTAACATTCCCCCGCGCCCAAAATTCGACTGTTCGGAAGAGATGGCATTCTCGGGTTCCTTTTCCTGAATTTCAATTCGTTCTATCAGTTCAGCATCTTCACTGTCGGGGTGGGCACTAAACACTCCGTCGACATTGCTTAAAATAATCAGAGCTTCAGAGTCCACCATCGACGCAATTAATCCCGAAAGTTCGTCGTTGTCAGTAAACATTAACTCTGTTACGGAAATAGTATCGTTTTCGTTAACAATTGGTATCACTTTATTTTCGAGTAGCGTTGTGATACAGTTTTTCATGTTCAGATAATGTCCGCGACTCGAGAAATTCTCTTTGGTGGTAAGTACCTGAGCACAAACCAAACCATCTTCGTGAAAAAAATCGGAGTACCGCGAAATTAATTTTACCTGCCCCAAAGCAGCCCACAATTGACGTTGCGAAACAGCATCGGTTTTTTTAGCTGGTTGCAACACTGCACGACCTGCCGCAACCGCCCCCGAAGAAACCAACACCACTTCTACCCCATTTTTATGAAGAAATGCAATTTGGTCAACAAGATGGGCCATTCTCGAGACATTTAAAGTGCCATCGGGTTTGGCCAGCACATTACTGCCAATTTTTACGGTTATTTTTTTATAGCGTGACTGCACAATTTATTTCGAATTATCAATCTTTTTATACGATGCCAACACTCCCTGTATCAAAGAAGAGCTAAATCCTTTGTGCTCCATTTCGTTTAATCCGGTTATGGTTACACCCATTGGAGTGGTCACTTTATCAATCTCACGTTCAGGATGATTACCTGACTGCAGAACCAGTTCGGTTGCTCCCTTAACGGTTTGTGCAGTAATAAACTGGGCCATTTCGGCTCCAAATCCTATTTCAATTCCGCCCTGCATGGCCGCACGGATGTAACGTAAAGCATACGCAATTCCACACGACGAAAGCACAGTGGCAGCTGCCATTAACTCTTCGCCAATTTCAACGGTTTTACCCAATTTATTAAACAACTCAACCACATAATCCTTATGCGGATCGGTATTGCCGTTCGCAGATATACAGGTTAGGGATTCCTGCAAAGCAATCGCGGTATTTGGCATCACCCGGAAAATTGGAATGTCGTTACCTGCCATTTCGCCAAGTTCGTTGATACCAACACCGGCAACAATGGAAATAAAGATTTTTTCGGGCGAAAGAACAGGTTTAATTTCGTTAATTACACCTTCAATATGATACGGTTTTACAGCAACAATAATAACGTCGGCATTTTTTGTTGCCTCCAGGTTATTTTGAAAAGTGTTTACCCCCAGGTCACTCATTTTTTTAAGTGTGCTTTCTTTTCGGTCGGCAACAAAAATATCGGAAGCCGGAACAAAACCTGACTTTAAAAGTCCCACAGCAATGGCTCCTCCCATATTGCCAACTCCAATAATTGCTATCTTTTTATTTTCCATGTTGTCTAAATTAGATAATGTAATGTTCTTATTTCCATTTATTCTGCCAACGACTTTAATACATCAGCAAAGGCATTCAAAAATTCGTCGGCCTGTTTAATGCTTAAACTTAGTGGCGGTAACAATCGTATAATATTTTGTCCGGAAACCCCGGTAAAAATCCCATATTCATTCAGTAATTTCTGACGGATTTCTTTGATTGGCGTTTTAAATTCCATTCCAATCATCAATCCCTTTCCACGTATTTCGAAATCACCATTCATCGCAGCCAGTTTTTCCATCAGGTAATTTCCAACTTTTTGCGAATTTTCCACCAGCTTTTCTTGTTGAATAACATCCAACACTGCAATTGCTGCAGCACAAGCTAAGTGATTTCCGCCAAATGTAGTTCCCAACATACCAAACCAGGGCTCAATTTCAGGTTGAATTAATACTCCACCAATTGGAAATCCATTCCCCATTCCTTTTGCCATGGTAATCATGTCTGGTTTTACATCAGAATATTGATAGGAAAAAAACTTCCCACTTCGTCCGTAACCCGACTGAATTTCATCTAAAATAAGTGCGGCTACATATTTCTCTGTTAGTTTTTTTAATGCAACCAGAAAACCTTCATCAGGAACATGAATTCCGCCAATTCCCTGAATTCCTTCAACAATTACGGCAGCAACATCTCCATTTTTTAAGGCTTCTTCGGTTGCTTGAATATCGTTAAACGGTAGAATAACAGCATTGCTTGTTTCGTTAACAGGGGCAATGATTTTGGGATTGTCTGTTATCGATACGGCTGCAGAGGTTCGTCCGTGAAATCCTTTTTTATAACTGATTATTTTCTTTTTACCAGTAATAAACGAAGCCAGTTTTATTGCATTTTCGTTGGCTTCGGCACCAGAGTTACACAGAAAAAGTTGATAATCTTCGCAGCCGGAAACTACGCCTAATTTTTCAGCCAGTTCTTTTTGCAAAGGATTTTGTACCGAGTTAGAATAAAACCCAATCTGCGAAAGCTGAGAAGAAATTTTCTCAACATAAGTTGGATGGCTGTGACCAATTGAAATTACAGCATGCCCTCCATAAAGATCAAGGTATTTTTTCCCTTCAGAATCCCAAACATGACAACCTTCTGCCTTAACAGGCGTAATGTCGAATAACGGATATACGTCGAATAGTTTCATATCGTAATGTCGGAAGTTGGAAGTCGGGAACCCGAAGTTGTTCAAGTTCACCGAAAATCTTTGTTCCTTTTATATTATTATTACTTTGGTTGAACACTCATTACACTGTATAAATCGACACACGATTTAAAATCTGTGCTAATCTGCGTAATCCGTGTTCTAATTTTTTCTTAAAAAGCCACCGGTTTTAAACTCAACCCGGCTTTTTCGTCCAGACCAAACATTAGGTTCATATTCTGAACGGCTTGCCCGGATGCTCCTTTTATTAAATTGTCGGTTAAACTGATTATTACCAGTTTATTGCCGTGTTTCTCCAAATAAATTACACCTTTATTGGTGTTGACCACCTGTTTTACACCCGGATTTTTATCGGTAATAAAAACAAACGGATGCCCGGCATAGTAGTCTTTGTACACCTCTTTTGCCTCTTCGAGCGAACCGTCGAATTTTGTATAACATGACACAAAAATACCACGAGTGTGATTCCCACGAATCGGCACAAAATTAAAATCATCCTCAAAATCGGGTTGAAGCTGCGTTAAACTTTGCAGGATCTCGCCCTCGTGTTGATGCTCAAAAATTTTGTAGGCCGAAACATTGCTGCTTCTCCAGCTAAAATGAGAAGTAGACGTTGGTTTTTGCCCGGCACCGGTTGAGCCGGTAATCGCCTGAACATGTACTTCGTCTTTTAATAATCCGTTGGCTGCCAGTGGCAAAAGCGCCAGCTGAATTCCTGTAGCAAAACACCCTGGGTTTGCAATCCTTTCCGATGATTCAATTTCGTCACGATTTAGTTCAGGAAGGCCGTAAATAAAATCGTTGCCCTCTCTTTTCAAACGGAAATCGTGGCTCAAATCGATGATTTTTAAATATTTTGGGAAAGAATTTTTCTCCATAAATTCTATCGATTTACCATGCCCCATACAAAGAAAAATTACATCCACTTCGTCGAACGGCATTTGATCGGTAAAGTTCAAATCGCTTTCACCCAACAAATCAATATGAACATCCGAAATTGGATTTCCTGCATTACTCGTACTTTGTACAAAACCAATTTCAGCCTCAGGATGATTTAGTAAAATCCTCAACAACTCGCCGGCTGTATACCCGGCTCCACCTATAATTCCAACTTTAATCATCCTATAAATTCTTATTTACCGAATTGTAAATTTTCAATGAGTTTGAAAGAATTTTCGTAAATCCTTTAATGTCATCTGCTGTCCACGCTTCAACGGTTTCACCATATTGACCAAAACCAGAGTTCATCAAATCGTGTTCCGATTCAATACCCACCAGTTCGAAATGATATGGTTTTAATTTTACAATTACTTTCCCTGTTACATTTTCCTGAGTCGATTCTAGGAAAGTTTCAATGTTGCGCATCACTGGTTCCTGGTACATGGCTTCATGCAGGAACATTCCATACCAGTTTCCCAATTGCTCTTTCCAATACGATTGCCATTTTGTAAGCGTATGTTTTTCGAGCAAGTGGTGGGCTTTAATTGTAATTAACGGAGCAGCGGCTTCAAAACCAACGCGGCCTTTAATTCCAATAATTGTATCGCCAACGTGTGTGTCGCGGCCAATGGCGTATTTCGAAGCAACAGCTTCCAGTGCACGAATTATTTCGGGTCCATTTTCATAGAATTCGCCATCAAGCGATATCAGTTCACCTTTTTCAAATCCCAATTCAATGGTTTTTTCTTCGGTGGCTTCCAATTGACTTGGATAGGCTTCTTCCGGCAGATTTTTGTTGGTTGTTAATGTTTCTTTTCCACCAACACTTGTTCCCCAAAGTCCCTGATTAATGGAATATTCCATTTTTGTAAAATCAGCTTCGTAACCGTGCTTTTTCAAGTAGTCGATTTCGTACTGACGTGTTAAAAGCATATCGCGGGTAGGGGTGATGATTTCAATTTCGGGTGCCAGTACTTGGAAAGTCAAATCGAAACGAATCTGGTCGTTCCCGGCTCCGGTACTTCCATGTGCAATATATTTTGCTCCAATCTTTTTAGCATATTCAATGGTTGCAATGGCCTGGAAAGCACGTTCAGAACTCACAGAAATGGGATAAGTATTGTTACGCAAAATATTTCCGTAAACCATGTAACGAATACATTTTTCGTAATATTCGTTGGTTACATCAAGTGTTACGTGCTCAACGGCTCCCAGGGCCAGGGCACGCTCTTCAACCGCTTTTAGTTCTTCGTCTGAGAAACCACCGGTGTTGGCAATGGCGGTATATACATCGTAACCTTTTTCTTCTTTTAAATACTTTGCGCAAAACGAAGTATCCAAACCTCCGCTAAATGCTAAAACCAATTTTTTGCTCATGATATACTATCTTTGAATAAGAGTGACGGCAGACTATTTCAATCCAAACAATCTGTAGCTGCCTGTTTGAAACTTTCCAGCTGCCGTCACATTATTTATTTTCTTTACTATCTTATTTTTTATACTTCCTGCTCCCGGTTTTAATTTAGAAACAAACTCAAATAAACTGCGTTTTTTAATTCCGTTTTTGCTCTTAAAGTTTGGTTTTTCCCATTCCGGATTATACAACATCCCGGTACACAAACACTTCGAACGGCCTGTTCTTTCAAGTATGTCGTAATTCACACAGCCTTTGCAACCGGCCCAAAACTGGTCATCCACGGTTAATTCCGAGAATGTTACAGGGCGATACCCAAGTTCGTGATTAATCTTCATCACTGCCAGTCCGGTCGTTAACCCGAATATTTTAGATTTTGGATATCTTGTTCGCGAAAGTTGAAAAGCTTTCCTTTTTATCTCTTTCGCCAATCCAATTCCGCGGTATTCATCAACAACAATTAATCCTGAGTTGGCAACAAATCCTTTCTCCTGCCAGGCTTCGATATAACAAAATCCGGCAAACACATCTTTCTCCAACGCAATAATCGCTTTCCCTGCGACTATTTTTTCCTGAAGATATTCAAACGTCCTCCTGGCAATACCTGTTCCACGCTGTTTTGATGCGATATCAATTGCATCATTTATATCATCAATATATTTTACATGCTGCTCACCAGCAATCAAAATATCTATGTTCTTCAACTCCTTCATCCGTTTCGAATTAAATTCTTCCTTTTAGTTTTGGCATAATTGTTACTAATGCTTCCACTAAATCGTTTTTCGATATTCCTTCTCTTTGTATTATTAATATTGTGTCATCTCCTGCTACTGTCCCTATTATTTCCCACGGACTTGTTTGGTCGATTACCGCAGCAATACTGCTGGCATAACCCGGTATGGTTTTTACAGCTGCCAGATTTCCCGAAAACTGAATATCCAGAAAACCATCAGCTAAATAATTCACCCTGTTTTGCGAATGAACTGTTTCACTGTGCCCATTTTCAGGAATAGTATATATATATCCTTTTACAGGGTGTGTTGATTTGGCCACCTGCAAAACTTTTAAATCGCGCGATAATGTTGCCTGGGTTAAATCAAAACCCTTTTGTTTTAATTCAGCCAACAATTCTTCCTGGCTGCTTATATTGCCCTTTTGAATTATTTTTCTGATTTCAAGTTGCCGTTGTACTTTATTCTTCATTGAATAAATATTCATTTTAAATGCAAATTTATGCATTTTATTCAAAACAACAAGCTGTAATTTCAGAATATTTATTATTTTTGCACCGATAATGATTTTAGCATCATGTTTTTATCCTTTTATGGGAAACAAAGTGTATTGGAATAAGCAAATAAGATAATAAAGAATGCGATGGAACTATGTATTAGGGCTATCGCATTTTTTTTAACACAAGAACCGGAATATGTTACAAGTAAAACAGGCAAAATTAACTCTCGAAGACGGAACAGTTTTTATCGGGAAATCGTTTGGAAGCGAAAAAGCAGTGGCGGGGGAAGTTGTATTTTATACAGCAATGACGGGATATCCAGAAAGTTTGACCGATCCATCGTACACCGGACAGATTTTAGTTTCGACCTACCCGATGATTGGAAACTATGGCGTTCCTTTCAACAAAAAAGAAAATGGAATTCACAAGTATTACGAATCGCACAAACTGCATATTACCGGATTAATTATTTCCGATTATTCGTTTGAGTTCAGTCACTGG
Organism: Draconibacterium aestuarii; assembly: GCA_026671195.1. GTDB lineage: Bacteria > Bacteroidota > Bacteroidia > Bacteroidales > Prolixibacteraceae > Draconibacterium > Draconibacterium aestuarii. The sequence continues at coordinate 119,614 of JAPOHD010000017.1, forward strand.
AATGCTGAAAAAAGTTTATCGGATTGGCTAAAAGAATATGAAGTTCCCGGGCTTTTTGACATTGACACGCGAGCCTTAACAAAAATTTTACGTGAGAAAGGTTCAATGCTCGGAAAAATTGAATTTGAAGACGAAATTGATTTTTACGATCCAAACAAAGAAAATCTTGTGGCAGTTGCAAGTTGCAAAGAACGTGAGGTTTATGGTAATGGAGAACACAAAGTAGTGCTGATCGACTGTGGTGTAAAAAATAATATCATCCGCTGTTTAATCGACAGGAATGCAACTGTAATACGAGTTCCGTGGGATTACGACTTCACAAACGAGGAATTTGATGGTGTATTTATATCGAATGGTCCGGGCGATCCTGCCATGTGCGACGACACCGTTAAACACATCCAATCGGCTATTGCCGACGAAAAACCAATTATGGGAATTTGTCTTGGAAACCAGCTGTTGGCACGTGCCGCCGGAGCGGAAACCTACAAATTAAAATACGGTCACCGCAGCCACAATCAACCGGTTTTACTGGAAGGCACAAACAAGTGTTACATTACTTCTCAAAACCACGGATTTGCTGTTAAAACTGAAACTTTACCTGAGGATTGGATGCCACTTTTTACGAATGTAAACGATGAAACCAACGAAGGAATCAAGCACAAAACATTGCCGTTCTTTTCAACTCAGTTCCACCCGGAAGCGTCGAGCGGACCAACTGACACAGAATTTTTATTTGACGAGTTCATGAAAAATGTTGAAGAATCGAAAAAGTAAATCATTCACCGAAATAAAAAAACATCATGATAGATACACACATTAAGAAAGCGATAGTTCTTGGTTCGGGAGCCTTAAAAATCGGAGAGGCCGGTGAATTTGATTACTCGGGGTCGCAAGCACTAAAAGCGCTAAAAGAGGAAGGCGTTGAAACCGTTCTTATAAATCCGAACATTGCAACCATTCAAACTTCGGAGAACATTGCCGATAAAATATATTTCCTTCCGGTTACTCCTCATTTTGTTGAAGAAGTAATTAAAAAAGAAAAACCACAGGGAATATTACTCGCATTTGGAGGACAAACTGCTCTGAACTGCGGTGTGGCACTTTTCGAATCGGGAGTTCTTGAAAAATACAATGTTGAAGTTGTGGGTACGCCGGTACAATCGATTATTGATACTGAAGACCGCGACATTTTTGCCAACATGCTCGATGAAATTGATGTAAAAACCTGTAAAAGTATTGCAGCGTCGAACATGGCAGAAGCAAAAGCTGCAGCAAAAGAAGTTGGCTTTCCAATCATCATCCGTGCTGCGTACACTCTTGGTGGTTTGGGTTCGGGTTTCTGCGAAAATGAAGAGGAACTGGAAAAACTGGCAGGAAGTGCATTTTCGTATTCACCACAAATTCTTGTTGAAGAATCGATTAAAGGATGGAAAGAAGTTGAATACGAAGTGGTTCGCGACAAATACGACAACTGTATTACGGTTTGTAACATGGAAAACTTCGATCCGCTGGGAATTCATACCGGCGAAAGTATCGTTGTTGCACCTTCGCAAACGCTTTCTAATTCAGAATACCACAAATTAAGGGCAATTGCTATTAAAATTATCCGTCGCGTTGGAGTGGTTGGAGAATGTAACGTACAATATGCACTTGATCCACATTCTGAAGATTACCGCGTGATTGAGGTAAATGCGCGTTTATCGCGTTCTTCGGCACTGGCATCGAAAGCTACGGGCTACCCACTGGCCTTTGTTGCGGCAAAACTGGGTTTAGGTTACGGTTTGCACCAACTAAAAAACTCGGTTACCAAAGTAACTACAGCTTGTTTTGAGCCTGCTCTTGACTACTGCGTAGTTAAAATTCCGCGTTGGGATTTAACTAAATTTGTGGGTGTTTCGAAAAATATTGGAAGTTCGATGAAATCGGTGGGTGAAATTATGGCTATCGGTCGTACTTTCGAAGAAGCCATTCAGAAAGGGATTCGAATGGTAGGTATTGGAATGCATGGTTTTGTCGCCAATAAAGAAGAAATTACAATTGAAGCAATTGAAGAGGAATTGACGAATCCGACCGACCGCAGAATTTTTGCAATCGCCGAAGCGTTTAACAAAGGATATTCGATTGATGAAATCTACGATAAAACAAAAATTGACCGCTGGTTTTTGCAAAAGCTAAATAACATTTTCAAAATACATAATGATTTAATTGAGATTAACGAACTGGAGAGCGTTCCGGACATGTTACTCAAAGCATCAAAACAAGCCGGTTATTCCGACTTCCAAATTGCAAGACTGGTATTAAAAAGTTCGAACAAAGCCATTAATCAGGATTTACTGAAAGTAAGAAATTACAGGAAATCAAAAGGCATTTTGCCGGTTGTAAAACAAATTGATACGCTTGCCGGAGAATATCCTGCACAAACCAACTATTTGTACATGACCTATAGCGGGCAGGAGCACGATATAGAATTTGTACACGATGATAAGTCGGTTATTGTTCTTGGTTCGGGAGCATATCGGATTGGAAGTTCGGTTGAGTTTGACTGGTGTAGTGTAAATGCCGTTGAAACCATTAAAAAGGAGAATTACCGCTCGGTAATGATCAATTACAACCCTGAAACGGTAAGTACAGATTACGATACTTGCGACCGCCTGTATTTTGACGAACTGACATTTGAGCGGGTAATGGACATTGTTGATTTGGAAGATCCGCACGGGGTTATTGTTTCGGTGGGAGGTCAGATCCCAAACAACCTGGCCATGAAACTCTACGGACAGGACGTGCCGATTTTAGGAACAACAGCACTTAAAATTGATAACGCTGAAGACCGTGAGAAATTCTCATCCTTATTAGATGACCTTAAAGTTGATCAGCCACGTTGGGCACGACTTTCAACCATTGAAGAAATTCACAAGTTTGTTGATGAAGTGGGCTATCCGCTTTTGATTCGTCCTTCGTACGTACTTTCCGGTGCAGCAATGAATGTGGTTTCAAACTCCGACCAACTGGAGCATTTCCTTGAAATGGCTGCCAATGTTTCGAAAGAACACCCGGTTGTGGTTACAGAATTTATCGAACAGGCAAAGGAGATTGAAATTGATGCAGTTGCCAACAAAGGAGAGATGATTGCGTATGCCATTTCGGAACACGTGGAATTTGCCGGTGTTCACTCAGGCGACGCGACCATTGTTTTCCCGCCACAGAAACTGTATGTTGAAACCATTAGGAGAGTAAAAAAGATTGCCCGCGAAATTGCAAAAGGACTGGAAATTACCGGACCATTTAATATGCAGTTTTTGGCAAAAGACAACGATATAAAAGTTATCGAATGTAACCTGCGTGCTTCACGTAGCTTCCCGTTTGTTTCGAAGGTAATGAAACTTAACCTTATCGAAATAGCAACTAAAGTGATGCTGGGAATTGATGTTCCAAAACCAGACAAATCGTTATTCGAGTTAGATTATGTGGGCGTTAAAGCGCCACAATTCTCTTTTGCCCGCCTATTAAAAGCCGATCCTGTTTTGGGAGTTGATATGTCATCAACCGGAGAGGTTGGTTGTATCGGTGAGAACTATTACGAAGCTATTCTGAAATCGATGCTTTCGGTTGGTTATTCGTTCCCGAAAAAGAATATCCTTATTTCGTCGGGACCTTCGCGTGGAAAAATAGAGTTGCTGAACAGTGCAAGGTTGTTAAAAGAAAAAGGCTTAAATATTTTTGCAACCGAAGGAACCCATAAATTCTTCCGCGATAATGGAGTTGAAAACACTTTGGTGCACTGGCCCGATGAAGAAGACCAATCGCCAAATACCATTGAAATGATTAAAAATAAGAAAATTGATTTGGTAATTAACATTCCGAAAAACCATACCAATCGCGAGTTGAAAAATGGTTATACTATTCGCAGAAGCTCAATCGATTATAATGTTCCACTAATTACAAATGCAAGAGTAGCAAGTGCTTTCCTCTACGGTATTTGTAAATATACAATTGATGATATTGCGATTAAAAGCTGGGACGAGTATAAATCTTAAGATTTTTAAGTTACATTATAAAAAAGCTCCGATAAAAATTTATCGGAGCTTTTTATTTTGATTATTTCATTCTCAGTTTCTCGTTTTTATCTCTATCTCGCCTCCTGTTTGTGAAGTAACCGATAATAAAAAGGTATCCTTTTCCTCCTCTATTTTCATGGTTGCCACATCAGATTTTATTTCCGGCTTCCCGTTTCTTTTTGGCCATAAAATCCTCTGATTCCCCCCGGTTTCACATGTGTATTTAAAAACACCTTCATTCAAATCCGCATCAACAATACTTGCAGTTGACAACCAAATTGAAATCCCGGTACTTTTATTTGGCAAAATAAGAACTGCCACCGACGATTCCACACCTTGAAACGAAAGTGATGTTTCTATTTTCGACTCATTAAAAGTGTATGCAGTATTTAACACGACCAGCATTTTCTCAGGTGCAACTTCAATATTTAAATCAACTTCTGTTGGGCCTGATGTAAACGCAATTACCTGCCCTGCCGCTTCATCTTTGTTTACCACAGAATATATTTCCGGTGAGTCTCCAACTTTTCCAATAACCACGGGATTAATATTTTCCAGGTAGGGCAAAACTTTTTTTGAAAGTTGTACCTGTTTTCCAATCCATTTTCTTTCATTCGAATTCATAAGTTCCAGATTTCCCCAAAAGCCGTGACCGGCCAGCATTGAATTATGAACATTGTATTTCATATTACCGGTAATGTTATGCGGATAATTGGCATAGGTAAAAAGTTCGAGTGGAATAATCCCCGCAAATTCGTTGGCAATCGTCCGCATCGATTGTGCCCTGAACGTGGAATAATCGTTATACCAGCTAGCCCCATTATTCATCCAGAAAAGTTTCCCCTGACTTAACGGCGCCAGTCCAACCATTACGCGCCGGGCTTCGGTTAAATCCATTTCGATTACCAGTTCGGGTTCGTAATCGGTTAATATCTCCATTGCACGGACGACATAAATGGGCAATAAATATTCATAACGTGCCCGGATTTCATCCCTGGGATAGGTTTCGTTACCGTGCTGCAAATTAGATAACGTACTATAAAATGTGTTGATGGCATCCCACTTCATAAAACGGCACCCCTGGTCAATCATATTTTTGCAATCTTCAACAAAAAGATCGAAAAAACCACTAACAAAATCGAAAGCCGGATGGTTCCATTGTGCTAAAATCGGTACGCCTTCCGAATCTTTTACCACCCAATCATAATGGTCTTTAAACCGTTGTGTTGTGGAATCAATTCCCATAGGCGAATACCATAATCCGAGCTTCATTCCATGTTTGTCGAGTCGCTCTTTTATGGGAGCCAAACCTTCAGACAAACGTTCTTTGTTGGGGTACCAGATTCCCTGAGTCACTTGCCAGCCATCGTCAAGCACAAAAATATCAACGCCCAGTTCGGCGGCATATTCAATTTCTTCAAAAATGCGGTCGTAGGTTAAAATCCCACGCAGCGGCTTATTCTTGTCGTTGCGTTGCAAACCCCATGTATTGTAATAGTATTCCGGAACTCGCGAAGCAGGTTTCTCACAAATCTGATTCAACAAATAATTTCTGAGCATTAATTTCCCCTCCTCCAAATCGTTTCCCGGATACATTCCTGTGGCAGTCCAAACGGTAGTATAAGGATGGTTTTTATCAATACTTTCTCCTTCCAGATATCCACCCCGCAACACATCAACCGATACATTTACAACATCATTTCCAGTTTGAGATGCAATCGCCAAAAACTTAAAATCGTCTTCGTATAATTCGAAATTAAACATTCCTTTAACGCCCTGCATAGCATCATTAATCAGGCTCCCTTTCCCTGCAACTGTTTCTTTTCGCAACAGTCCGTTTAGATTATCCTGAGAAGCATGTTCGTATGCTGTAAACCAACTCATTTCGCCGGTGTTCAGAATCGAAACAGGACCTTTCCGTTCTGATTTGGCTGAAGTAACATTGGACTGCAAAATATTTGGGTAATACATGTGATTACCTTTCTTTTTATCACCAAATGTAATGGGTGTTTTTTCGTATGTTGCTATTCTTATTTCGGTCGCTTCAACAGGAGTATTACCGGTATTATTTATTGTATAACCCGGAAATTTAAAGTGCAACTCTCCGTTTAGTTTATTCAGCTTAAATACTTCGCCTTCCGAACGCAGTTCGAGCTTTTCGCGAATTAAAGTCGATCCCGGAAATACTTGCTGAAAAATTACAACCTGCAAACCATTAACAGGTGATTTAACACCCTTAAAAATAAGTTGATATTCGGTTCCTCCATTCCCCATATTGCGTTCAGAGTGGTTTTCAAAGCCCCACAACTCATCATTGGAGGTTACCAACTGATTATCGATTACAAATTCGAAAAAGGCCTGTTCCCCGGAATTGGCAATTTCGCCTTTCAATGGCGTGTAATGAAAACTCACCCCTATTGGACCGGCCTTGGTTTCACTCCATGTAAAAGTTTTGGTAAATAATGAATTGCCCAATTCGAATTGATTTTGCCGTGGTTTACACGAACCAAAACAAACAATTAATGAAAGATAAAGAATAGTTACAGATTTAGTTGACATATAATCTTTGTTTAAGTTGACAAGCAAAGATAGAAGATTAGGTCATTTTGAAAATCTCCTTTTAAAATTTTACATAGTATATAAATAACGAAAGGACTAAAGCTTACTATTTAAAAAGTCAACATTATTGAAAGTGGGGCAAACTTATGCAGCGACAGGTATCTTGGAATTATATAAATAAAGGCTTTGATATGATATTCAAAGCCTTTATTCTAATTCAATATTACTTTCATTTTCCATTTCTTGGTTTTATCAAAAACCTCGATTTTGTTTTCTGTAACTCCTGAATGAATGCCGATTTTAACTTTCCAAACCGGTCCTTGATCTTTCAGTCCTAATTTCCCTTTGTTAAAATTCTGTTCCATTGTTTTCTATATTAGTTGTTTTCTGCGGCTCAAATGCAATATACCTATTAAACAAAAATTGTGCCTAATTATTTTTGTCAGTTATAAAGAAAACAATGTTGAAAACCAACCGCTAACTGCACCAACAAAAGCTGGCCACTAGTTTTTTACAGTGTAACCTCTTTTTTCAACTGCCTGCTCAATTTCTGCCAATTCAAGTTTTGACGTATCGTACTCTATAACCGCAGTTGAATCATCGAGGGTAACTACCACATTTTTGATTCCTTCCAAATCATTAATCCCTTTTTCAACTGAAGCTACACAATTCGCACAATGTAATCCCCCAATATTTATGGTTGCTTCAACAATCTCTGCTGTTTGTTCTGTACTTCCCGTTCTTTTTTCGTTTCCTGAATTACAGGAAAACAAACCAACAATTGCAATCAGAAATAGAAGTTTTTTCATTTGATTTGATTTTTAGATTTTATTTTGGTTCAAATTATTTTTCTTTCAAAACGGGAATTACATAAGTACCGGAGCCAGAATTTGTTCGTTTTCAGCACTGGCCGCCCCCATTACCGATCGCACACTTTTACCCATAAACTTTGAAAACAATCCAGCATTCAACATCGACACATAAGTTTTGCCGTCTTTTTCGTACACAGCAACACGGCAAGGCATAATCGCAGAAACAGATCTTACCTCATCACTATTTAATATCTGATAAGCATGTTCAGGCTTACAAAGCGAAAAAACCATCACAGGATTTACATCAAATCCATGTTTTTTCATCGTTGCTTGCAAATCGTATTTATGCGGCATACTCCAATTGTTTTCTGCAGCAGAATTCACAATAGCATCAACAGTTTCGTTAAAGCCCAACTTGCTTTCATGCTCAACAAATATATGTTTCGGAAGAATAGCGATCAATACAAATACAGTGGCTGCAATCCCTATTGCAAGACCTGTTACAAACACAGTAATACTTTTCATTATGGTTTTTTATTAAAATTCATTACAATAACAACAAATAAAAGTCTTTTGTTTTATCAATTTTATAAATCAGAATTAAGAAAAATCGATACATAAAAAAAGGAGCTACCCAACAGATAACTCCTCTTATAAAACTTTCACAAAATGAATTAATAAAGTCCTTCAATAGACAAATATCTCTCTCCATGATCATAGGAGAACGTTAATATACGAGAACCTTTCGGCAGTTCGTTAATTTTTTTCGCGACAGCAGCGAGCGAAGCACCTGAAGATATTCCGACAAAAAGCCCTTCTTGTTTAGCTGCTTTCTGAGCATATTCAAAAGCTTCTTCTTTGCTAATTTCAATTGTGCCATCCAATAATTCAGTATTCAGGTTTTTAGGAATAAATCCGGCACCTATTCCCTGAATTGCATGAGGACCAGGCCCTTTACCACCAATCACCGGACTTGTGTCGGGTTCAACAGCAAATACTTTAAGATTCGGAAACTTCTGCTTTAGCACTTCGGCAACTCCGGTTATGTGCCCTCCTGTACCAACACCTGTAATCAGGTAATCAAATCCTTCAGGAAAATCCTTCAAAATTTCTTGTGCAGTTGTTTTGCGATGAATATCAACATTTGCAGGATTGTCGAACTGAAGAGGTATCCATGAATTTTCGATACCTTCAGCCAATTCCTCAGCTTTGGCAATGGCACCTTTCATCCCTTTTTCTTTTGGCGTAAGCTCCAGTTCTGCGCCTAAAGCCAATAGAGCTTTTCTGCGCTCCAACGACATCGATTCAGGCATTGTTAAAATCAATCGATATCCTTTAACTGCCGCTACCAGAGCCAATCCAATACCGGTATTGCCCGAGGTTGGCTCAATAATTACAGAGCCTTCGTTTAAGATACCCTTCTGCTCTGCATCTTCAATCATCGCTAAGGCAATTCGGTCTTTGATACTTCCTCCAGGATTTGTTTTTTCAACCTTTACCCAAACTTCATAGTCAGCTGGGTACAGTCTGTTTAATTTCACATGCGGCGTGTTGCCAATAGTCTCTAAAATGTTTTGAGCTTTCATTTTTTAATTTTTGAATTATTATTACGGTAAATTGTCTGTTTAAAACAAGAAGACCTCCCTGATCACTCAGGAAGGTCTTCTTTATAATAATTGTTAGCTGTTTAAACTACATTATAATAACACCCCTTCCCGATTGCAGGAAACAACAACACATCATCATATTGTAACAGGTGTTTTTCATAATGGACGCAAGATATGTAATTTTTATTAATTCTAAATAGTAAATATGAAAAAAATCATGTTTTTGTTCTATTTGTTAACACTAGTGGGTATTAAAAATTAATAAACGTTCTTTGAAATTCTTTGTTAGTCGTACTTGTAGCGATTTTTGATAGCGTGACGATTTGAATTGAAAATACGGATTTTTGCATGCAAACAAGCAATTATCCATGAACCAAGGCAAATATATCTTCGCACAACTTACAGATTTTTTACCCAGACGTGTATTCGACAGAATTGTCAGCAAACACAACGGGAATAAGTATGTGAGAACTTTTACATGCTGGAATCAAATGCTATGTATGGTATTTGGACAGCTAACTTCAAGAGACAGTATGAGAGATCTACTCTTAAGTCTTGAAGCTCATAAATCTAAATATTATCATCTCGGATTTGGTTCAACAATAACTCGAAGAAACCTTGGCAAAGCCAATGAAAAACGTAGTTATAAAATCTTTGAAGATTTTGCTTATGTTCTCATAGAGGAAGCACGTAAAAGCTGCTACAGAGCGGACTTTGAGGTCAACGTTGAAGGCAATGTTTATGCATTTGATTCATCAACAATAGATCTTTGTCTTAGTGTATTTTGGTGGGCTGAGTTTCGGAAAACAAAAGGAGGCATTAAACTGCACACCTTGTATGATATTAAAACATCAATACCTACGTTCCTGTATATCTCAAGTGCCAAAATGCACGATGTCAATGCACTTGATTTGATCCCATATGAGCCCAGAAGCTTTTATGTGATCGACAAAGCTTACATTGATTTTAAGAGATTGTACCATCTTCATCAGCAGCGGGCTTTCTTTGTTACACGGGCAAAAGATAACATGCGATTTAAGCGGATGTATTCAAACCCGGTTGACAAAGCAACCGGAGTGAGATATGATCAAATCGGCAAACTGGAAACTTACTACCCAAGCAGAGATTATCCAGAGAAGCTTCGGAGAGTTAAATACTATGATTGTGAATCAGATAAGGAACTAATCTTCCTTACCAACAATATGGAACTTAAACCTTCTGAAATAGCTTATTTGTACAAAAAGCGATGGGAAGTAGAACTGTTTTTCAAATGGATGAAACAGCATCTCAAGATAAAATCCTTTTGGGGAACAACTATTAATGCTGTAAAAATCCAAATGTATTGTGCGATCATCGCATACTGCCTTGTTGCAATAATTGGTAACAAATTGAAAGTTGACCGCTCAATCTACGAAATCCTACAAATCCTTAGCATATCTCTACTCGACAAAACTCCTGTAAAAGAAGTGCTTACGAAATACGATTACAAAAATGTCAAAGAACTAAAAAATAAACAATTAATAATCAGCGGGTTTTAAGTGCCCGCTAATGATTTGTTAATTCTTATACCGCAACCATTTAATCAATTCTTTAATATTCACCTTTTTACCGTACATCAACAATCCAATACGGTAAATCTTCGCGGCTGCAAAAATAGCTCCAACTGTAGTAAGAACCAATAATCCCATCGATAACAATAGTTCCCAGGCCGGTAGTCCGTAAGGCACTCTTGCCATCATTGCTACAGGCGATGTAAAAGGAATTATTGAACACCAAAATGCCAATGATCCTTCCGGATTGCGTGCAATCGGAAACAAGAGCATAATGGAAAGAATTAGAGGGAAAGTTACCGGGAAAACCATCTGTTGTGAGTCTTCATCGTTATCAACAGCTGCACCAACTGCACCTAAAAACGAACTGTAAAGCAGGTAGCCCGCTAAAAAGTAGAAAACAAATGAGAACATGATTAAAGGCAAATTCAGGTTGCCAACCATTTCCATTATTTCCATTACTTTATTTGGTTCGGCTGCCTGTGCCATTGCCGGATTCATTTGTCCCTGGCTTTCCATTAAACTCTGACTCATTTGCTGTGCCGATTCAGGAGAGAAGAATCCCTGGACAATAAAAAGCCCAACACCGCCTAATACCACCCAAATGGCAACCTGCGTTAATCCAACCAGTGCAGTTCCAATAATTTTACCAGCCATTAACTGACTAGGTTTTACCGATGAAATTATTACCTCAATAATGCGGCTTTTCTTTTCTTCCATTACACTGCGCATAACCATGGCGCCGTACATAAACACAAAAAAGTAGATAAGTAAACCCATGGCATAACTTGCAATAAAAGCAACCACCGAAGAGCTTTTTTTAGCTTCACCTGAGTCTGAAATTTTAAGTGTGTTAAGTGTAATCCATGTTTTTGTCTTTTCCAAACGATCTTCCAAATCTGGAATTCCTGAATCTTCGATCACCTTTTGCCGTTTGTCATTTTCAATAAACCGGCTTAGTTTTCTTTCGATTTGTTCTGTTAATTCAAAGGGAAGTTGTTTTTCTGAAAATAACTGTGCCTGGTTGTTGGTATAAATCGTTCCGGGAATATACAGTACTGCGTAGTATTCGCTTCCTTTGATTTTTGATTTTAACTGTGCATATTCTTCTTTTGGAATAAAATGATAATTGGTAGTTCCCTGGTCACTAAACTCTCCCAAAAACAGAGTTGATTCGTCGTACACGGCTATGGTTCGTTCTTCGGTGTCGTCTTTAATCGAGAAATAGATTACCAGGCCATATACACCTGCTATCAAAAAAGGCATTAATATGGTTAAAATGATAAACGATTTCTTTTTAACCCGTTTTAAATATTCTTGCTTTAAAATTAGAAATGTATTGTTCATGGTGATTTTAGTTTTTGTTTGACTCCTGAACGGCTTTAATAAATACGTCGTTCATACTTGGTATAACTTCCTCGAACGAAATGATTTCGGCAGCCTGCATCAGGGCATGTAGTAGATCATTGTTGGAGTTTCCGTTCAGGTATTGAACTTTAAGGTTGTTGCCTTTCTGATTTTCGGAATGGCTTATTATTTCGTAAGCCGTTCCAAGTGCCAGATCAACATTTTTAAAATCGCCCCGGTATTTTATGTCATAAATATTCGATTTGTATTTTTCCCGAATGGCATCGGTTGGGCCGTCTTCAATTTTCACCGATTTGTTTATAAGTGCAATGTTGTCGCACAATTCCTCTACCGATCCCATGTTGTGTGTCGAAAAAATAATGGTAGCACCTTCTTTTTTCAGATTAAGAATTTCTTCTTTTAACAGGTTTGCATTAATAGGATCGAAACCACTAAATGGTTCGTCGAAAATCAGAAGTTTTGGTTTGTGCACCACAGTGGTAATAAACTGCACTTTTTGCTGCATCCCTTTTGAAAGTTCTTCCACCTTTTTATTCCACCAGCCCATTATTTCAAATTTCTCGAACCAGTATTTCAGGTTTTTTCGGGCATCCCGCTGCGACATTCCTTTTAATTGAGCCAGGTAAATAGCTTGTTCACCGATTTTTAACTTTTTATACAAGCCCCGTTCTTCGGGCAAATAGCCAATTTGCGAAATATCGGCACGGGTCATGGGTTTTCCATTTAAAAATATTTCGCCTTTGTCGGGTGCTGTTATTTGGTTAATAATTCGTATTAATGTTGTTTTTCCGGCTCCATTTGGTCCCAATAAACCAAATATGCTTTGCTCTTGTACCGAAATGCTAACATCGCTTAAGGCTTTGGTCGATGCAAAAACCTTTTCTACATTTCGCGCTTCAAATAATTCCATTGATTTTATTTTACAAATAGTATGAATTGACCTGTACAAATTACAGGATTACGATTAAACTTACTTTTAAATAAGGTATAAAAATACCGGTTTCCCAAAGAAAACCGGTAAACAATATTTAATTCATGATGAAATTACTTATTCTTTAGGTGTAACTTCTGTTACCTCTTCAAATGCATCATTTTCATCTTTTGAGCTTTTAGTTTCTTCAGCAGGTTTAACTTCACCTTTCAGGTAATTGGGGAGTTCCATTCCGGCTGATTTGAAAATATCATCAAGTGGAGGAATAGAACCTAACATTCCCTGCATAAAGTTGGCAGTCGACGTTTTTCCATCTTTCCCGTTTCCGGTTTCCCAAACGGTAACTTTATCAATTTTAATGTTTTTAATGGCTTCCACCTGTGTTTTAACCAATTCCGGCAATTTGTCGGCAATCATCATTAACACCGCTTTTTGGGCATCGTTTCCGGCAGCTTTCACCAGTTGGTCGAAACCTTCAGCTTGTTTGCTTAAAATCTCGTAAATACCTTTTCCTTCGGCAGCCATTTTCATGTAAATTGCATCGGCTTCACCTTTTGCAACTCTTCTGGTTTGTTCAGCCACTGCTTCTGCATCAATTTCCACTTTTTGTTTGTCGATCTCAGCAGGAACTACAATGTTGGCAGTTTGTGTTGCTTTATCTCTTTCTGCACGAACCTGTTCAGCCAGTTTTTCTGCGGCATAAGCCTCCTGTAATGCTTGTGCATCGGTCACTTTTTCGGCAGCAACAGCACGGCGGTTTGCTTCTGCTTCTTTTTCCCTACGATCGGCATCCGAATTTGCAATGGTAACCTTGGCCACGTTTTCTCCTTCAACTGCTGTCGCATCGGCACTGGCAACCTGAACACGTTGTTCGCGGTGAGCCATTGCTTGTCCAACTTCTCCGTCACGGTTTTTTTCGGCAACACTTTTCTTCGCATCATTTATAGCTTTTGCGGCTGCTTCTTTTCCTAATGCTTCAATGTAGCCCGACTCGTCGTTAATATCGGTTACGTTTACGTTAATCAGTTTTAGACCTATTTTTTTCAGCTCGGCTTCTACGTTTGACGAAACGGCAGCAAGAAATAAATCACGGTTGCTGTTAATCTCTTCAATTTCCATGGTTGCAACTACCAAACGCAACTGCCCGAAAATAATATCTTTGGCCAGGTTGCTGATTGATTCCTGAGATAATCCCAGAAGTCTTTCTGCGGCGTTATTCATCACATTCGGTTCGGTAGAAATACCTACTGTAAAACGAGAGGGTACATCAACACGGATGTTTTGTTTACTCAGTGCATTCGTCAGGTTGATTTCGATTGAAATTGGCGTTAAATCCAGAAATGCATACGAATGAATTATGGGCCAAATAAAAGAAGCACCACCGTGAATACATTTTGCAGAACGTGCCTGCTGGTCGGCACCTCGTCCGATTTTTCCGTATACAACCAGGATACGGTCGGAAGGACACCGTTTGTAACGCCTCATCATTGCTACAATGATGATAAAAATAAATAATGCAATAATTGTAATTAGAATCACAAAATAATCGTTCATAAAATTTAATTTAAAGGGTTATTAATTGCCTTGTTTTTTTACTAATAGAATGTGGTCGTCAATTACATTTTGAACCACAATAATCGATGACGTTGGGATTGTTTCCTGGTCATCGGTAATCGCATCCAAGGTACGTACGGAGCCTTGAACATTTAACTGAACTTTGCCTATTCCTCCACGTTTTGCCGGAATTACAAGATATACTTCCCCTAATCTGCCAATTGCATTTTGCATTTTTAATGTACCACTTTCTGCAAGTTTCGACATAAAATAGAATAGGGAAGCCATTAGAAACATCATTAGCAAACCGCAGATGGTTGCAAAAACAATCACTTTAAGCGGATCGAATCCCAGATTGATAAAGCCAATTCCTGACCATCCAAAAACGGTAAAAAATGCGACTATGTTTTTTAACGAGATAAATTGAAATGGAATGGAATCGCCGTCTGCAATATCTGCATCTACATCGGTGTTTACATCTGTGTCAGCATCGCCTCCAAAAACGGTGAGAACCAGAAGAAGAAGGAAAATTACGGTTGCCGGAACTGTTATTGCCCAGAATACTTGTTCGAATACGCCTATTTCAGACCAGTTCGGAAGGATTGAATTTAGTAGCATTGGATTAAATTTTGATTTATGATTTAAATTTACATAATATCAGGCTTTAACCAACGAATGATTATTTATATAAATGCAATTTATAGGTTAGTTGACGTTTTTTTGGTGTAATTAAACGAAAAATGAAGTTTTAAAAATGATGATGAATACTCTCTTCCAGGTAAGGATGGTTTTTGGGAACTAGGCTGGCTTTTGCCAGAGTTGTAGCCACTACCAGTGAAAATAAACCAAGATAACCAATAAAAGTACCAACCTCGAGTAAGCCAAATTTTGCCTCGTGAACCGTTGCTGGCCAAATGATGTAATACAACTCGGTGTACTGGCCAATTATCAGAATAAGAATAACCGGAAACATGATTAATTTAGAGCGCGATGATTTTCGCGGCATCAGAATAAAGAAAGGTACAGCCCAGTTTAGTAGAATATTCACAAAGAATAATATTTGGTAAACACCATGTGAGCGATGCACAAACCATGATGTTTCTTCCGGAATATTTCCGTACCAGATTAACATGTATTCGGCAAAATTGAAGTAGCCCCAAACAATACTGGTCATAAAAATATAACGAGTAAAATCGTGCAGGTGACTTCTGTTCAGAATCTGCAATTTACCCATGCGCGATAATAAAATTACAATTAATGCAATTATTGATGATGCATGCAACAAAGCTGCAATAAAACTTTTTCCTGCAAACAGAGTGCTAAACCAATGTGGCTCAAGCGACATTAACATATCGACCGAAAAAAGGCTGAATGTAAATGCGATTATAAAAATGAAGATTTTTGAATAGAACTCTGATTTTTCAAAATATTCCATTCCTCCAACTTCGTCTTCTTTTAATGATATTTTTCGTAATAGTTTCGACATGATTATCCACGCAGCAAAAAAGGCTACTACACGCGCAAAAAAGAAAGGTACATTTAAGTAAGGTGATTTAAATTGCAACAAGTGGTCGTGTTGTACTTCTTCCTGGTGTGTCCATTCAAAAATGGAATGCATTCCGAAATACAGGATCACAAAGAATACGGCTGCAAACGGCAGCCAGGCAACCATGGCTTCGGGAATACGTTTAAAACCTGCCGACCAGCCCGATTGGGTGATGTACTGAATTGCCCCGAAAAATGCGGCGCCAATTGCCAGAGAAACAAAGTAATAGTTGTTTAAAAGATAGTTTGCCCAGGTACGCTCAGCATCAAAAATAAATCCCAGTGTAAACGAAATTACACCAATGGCAATAAATGCATAACTCAGCATTTTAAACTTATTCGAAATAACCAATCTCTCTTCCATATCAGACTGTTTTGAAATCTATTTCTGTAATTCGTTTTTAATATATATCGCAATTTTCCAGCGGTCTTCCGGGCGTATCATGGAACCGTGTTCTGCCATAATGCCGTGGCCAACAGTTATTACATGAAAAATATCGGCATCCGGATTTGCCATCATTTTTTCGCTCAGCAAACTCGCCGGGGGATAAGGGTATTTTTTATTTACATACAACGCACCTTTACCATCTCCATTTTCGCCATGACATTGCATACAATAAATGCCATACATTCTTTTTCCCCGCTGCAGATTCTCAGGTGATGCTTCCAATTCGTTCACAAGCGTTGCAGCAGCCAAAATCCGGTCTTCGTCGTTTTTTTGATACACATAAGGAACTGTTCCGCGCGGAATGGTACCTGCCACAGGTGGTTGCATGGTTTTATTGTCCGAAAAGTTTGGATTCTTGGTATAGCTTTCGTAGGCCGATGAGTGTGCCATATCGTCGAAATATTCGTAACCGGTTGTTCTACGGTTAAAATCGCACGACGATATCAGGGCAAATGTCAAAAGCAGAAAGGCAAAACCCAGTCCTTTTTGTATGTATTTTTCTACCTTCATAGTATCTTAATTAGTCACAATTATTCAATTTCTCCGAATTCCAAAATAATGGATTCAATGTCTTTACTTTTATCACCCATGCTTTCTTTATCAATCACCATTACAAATTTATCGTCGGTAGCTCGTTCGTGGAAAATCTCCGGTTTCTTCCCCGGGAAAACCTGTGCACGTGCCGAAAAGGTAAAAAGCGTTAATAAGGTTATTGATAAAATAGTAGCAACAATGGTAACCACAATAAACGACGGGAATGCGTTAAATGGTTTCCCTCCATATTGAAGAGGCCAGTCGATTACTGCTGCATACGTTAGAAAGCCAAGTATTCCGGTGGCGGCAAACAAACCGTAGAAAAAGGCAGCATGCGTAATTCTGGTTTTTGTGGGCATCCCTTCCAGTATTTCATGAACCGGATAAGGAGTATACACTTCAAGCGGCAGAATTCCCTTCTCTTTCACTTTTTCGAAAGCATCAACCAATGTTGCTTCATCGTTAAAAACGCCAAGGATATAATTTTTACTCATGACTTGTAGCTTTTAATTTTCCGTGGTTTGGTTTATCAAATTTGGCCACACTCTTTAATTCTGAAATGGCAATCATTGGGATGAAGCGGAAGAACAGCAGAACTCCGGCAATAAACATTCCAAGTGTTCCGATAAAGAAACCTATTTCAACCCAGGTTGGAGAATAAGGTGCCCAACCGGAGGGCAGGTAGTCGCGGCTTAACGAGGTTACAACAATATTAAAACGCTCAAACCACATTCCTATATTTATTATGATGGAGATGGTAAACACCACCCACATATTCCGCCGCATTTTTTTAAACCAGAACAATTGTGGAACTACCGCATTGGCCACAAACATAATCCAAAACTGGTAAGCATATTCACCAAATAAACGTGTTCTGAAAAACAGATACGTTTCGTAATCAGAACCGGAATACCAGGCCATAAATATCTCTGTCATGTAGGCGGTTCCCATTATTAGCGAAATAAAAATTAGCACACGGCAAACCGCATCAACATGCGAATCGGTAATAAAATCATTCATTTTGTACAATCCGCGCATGGTTATTACGAGCGTAAGCACCATGGCAAATCCCGAGAAAATAGCTCCAACCACAAAGTAAGGAGGAAAAATGGTTGTGTGCCAGCCAGGTTTTACCGAAACAGCAAAGTCGGTTGATACAATGGAGTGTACCGAAACCACCAAAACGGCAGCAATTCCTCCCAGTACAAAACTCAAAGCTTCAAAACGTAACCACTCTTTACTCGAACCGGTCCAGCCGAATGAGAAGAAACCATAAACTGCTTTTTTTATTTTAGATTTGGCCGTGTCGCGGATGGTCGCAAAATCGGGCACCATTCCAAAATACCAGAAACTGGCTGAAATAAGCAAATAAGCCGAAATTGCTACAAAGTCCCAGAATAGTGGTGAGTTAAAGTTTACCCAAAGTGGCCCTCTTGTATTCGGATAAGGGAAAATGTAGAAGAATAACCACGGTCTTCCCATGTGTAACAAGGGGAATAAACTGGCACAAAATACAGCTACAACTGTCATCGCCTCTGCAGCCCGGTTAATAGCTGTCCGCCATTTTTGCCTTAATATGAGCAGGAAAATAGAAAAGGCTGTTCCGGCATGACCAATACCAATCCACCACACAAAGTTGATGATGGCCCAACCCCAGGCAACTGAGTTGTTAACTCCCCAGGTTCCAATTCCGGTTGAAATGGTAATGTATTTACAATACAATCCGAAACCAAACATTCCAAGACTGACCAACATGGCTGCATACCACCAAAGTGGTGTTTTTGCATGAATGGGTTTAATAATTTCCTGCGATATCTGGCTTAAGCTCTTATCGCCATCAATTAATCTTCCCCTTACCGCTGAATTATACATAGGCTTTTATGCTTTTTTATTTTTTTCATTTCTGCCATTTCGACGACGCAGGAGGAGAAATCTGTTTCAATGAGAGAGATTTCTCAGTCGTACCTCCTTCGAAATGACAGCGTACTATTTTTATGAAATGCTGAATCCGTCAGCTGACGAACAACATGTCGTTCTTATATTATTTTTCTTCTTCTGACTACTCAATTCTAATCTTCTCAACGCTTCTTATTTCTTACTTTCGTTAAATATCCCACAGAAGGCAGCGTGTGCAACTCTTCCAGCAAATGATAATTCCGCTCGTTTTTAAAATAGTTCGATATTTTACTGTTCGGATCTTTTAAATCGCCAAATACAAGTGCATCGGCCGGACACGACTGAACGCATGCCGGTTGTATTTCTCCATCCTCAATTTTGCGTCCTGCCACTCGTGCCTCTGCTTTTTTCTCCTGAATACGTTGTACACAAAACGAACATTTCTCAACAACTCCGCGAGAACGTACAGTTACGTCAGGATTTAAAACCATTCTGCCTAAATCGCTGTTCGAAGCATAATCGAATTCAGGATTTTGCACATACTGGAACCAGTTGAAACGACGTACTTTATAAGGACAGTTGTTTACACAATATTTCGTTCCCACGCAGCGGTTATAGGCCATTTGATTTAATCCCTCGTCGCTGTGCGGCGTGGCCGAAACCGGGCAAACGTTTTCGCAGGGAGCATTGTCGCAATGCTGGCACATTACCGGTTGATGATACACTTCCGGATTTTCAGCATCGTTTGTAAAATAGCGGTCAATTCGAATCCAGTGCATAATTCTGCGGTTACGCACCTGTTCTTTTCCAATTACCTGCACGTTGTTTTCGGCCTGGCATGAAATGGAGCAGTTTCCACAGCCGATACACGACGAAAGATCAACTGCCATTCCCCAGTGGTGGCCTTTAAATTCAGGCTCGGGGTACAATGAAACATGGTGTTCTTCGTGTTCCTCTTTTAATTCATTTCCGGCTGCCGGATCCAATTGCCATTCATCAAAAGTTGTTTCGCGAACAATTGGGCGCCCTTCCATTGAATGATGCGTTTGCGATAGCGCCAGTTCAAATGTTTTAGTTGTGGTTTGAACATCAGCATTCGAAATCCATAATTTTTTAGAGCCGCTTTCAATTGTAGAAAGGGCAAACATATTTTTACCAACACCGTCACCTACTTTCCCGGCAATTTCGCGGCCATAACCCAAAGCCACAGAAATGGTGTCGGGAGCTTGTCCGGGCTGAATAAAAACAGGTAACTCAACACCATTTATTGTAATCACCGATTCATTCTCAATACCATTTTCTTCCGCCCATTTTACCGGAACAGCAGCAAAGTTGTCCCAGCTAATTTTTGCAATTGGATCGGGTAATTCCTGCAGCCAGGGATTGTTGGCAAAACTACCGTCGGCCAAAGCAACACTTTGGTAAAAGGCCACTTCCCAGCCACCTGAATTTTCATTTGAAAGTGAAATGGCAACATCTAATCCGTTTTCAGAATAAACCAATGAATCTTGATTTTCCGTTACAACTTCAAAAACTCCTTTTTGTAAAACATCATTCCAGAAAATCCGTGAGTCTGTAAATTCGGTCTGCAAGCCCGTAAAATTATTCTTCCAGTTTGATTTTAAGTATTCGTAGTAATCAGGAGCTTCAACACCTGCCCATTTTAACAACGATTCCTGTGCCTGGCGGCTGTCGAATAATTTTGAAATGGTAGGTTGAGCCAAACTATAAACTCCTGTTTTAGGTTCTGCATCGTTCCACGATTCTAAATAATGCGGTTCGGGGCAAACCCAATGACAGGCAGCTGTTGTTTCGTCGTTTCTGTCGGAGAATGAAACGGAAAGTTCGGCTCCCGAAATAAGTTCTTTAATTTCCTGACCTTTGGGGTGGTTGTATACAGGATTAACTCCCCAACATAAAATACCTCTTACCTTTTTGCTTTTTAATTCCGACAACAGGTTTTCAAAATTATCGTCGATTCCCTGATGGGTGTTTAATGTTTTATCGAGTGAAATTGTAGCCCCATAATTTCCAAGTAAGTTATTAATGGCATTTACAATTAGCTGGGTATTTACATCGTTGCTTCCCGAAACAACCAGCGAATTAACTTCGTTGGCCAATAAATCTTCAACCAGTCCTTTTACATCTACCGGACTTCCCGGAGCAGCAATGGTCATTTCTCCTTTGGCTTGTAAAAGCTGGTAATAAATTGCGGTTAATATTGTTTTTTCTTCCGATGGTTTTATTGGAAAACGAATGTCAGCATTCGAGCCGGTTAATGTCATTCCTGTTTCAAACTGGTAATGACGGTTCATCGAATCGTTCTTTTGCAAAACCCTGCGTGCAACAGAATATGCTTTGGTATATTCGGTAGATGAAAGCCATGTCCCCAGAAAATCGGCACCAAAACTCACTACTACTTTGGCTTTCTCAAAACGATAATCAGGAATGATCGCTTTCCCGAACGAAAGTTCGTTTGCCTTTAAAATTCCACTGGCAGAAACCGCATCGTATTGAACTACTTCAACGTTCGGGTATTGTATTTGAAAATCGGCAATTACTTTTTTTGTAGAAGGCGAAATAAGGGTAGAGGTAAGTAAAACTACCTTTTTATTATCCGCATTTAATTGCGCCAATTTTTTCGAAATATAGCTGTCAATTTCTTCCCAGTTTGTGGCTTCTCCTCTTTTTAACGGAGTTTTTAAACGGGCATCGTCATACAAGTTTAAAACCGAAGCCTGCACACGGGCCGAAGTTCCTTGCTGCGAAATAGAAGAAAGATTATTTCCTTCAATTTTTATTGGACGGCCATCACGTACTTTAACCAAAACACTGCAGTACTCATTTCCTTCAAAATACGATGAGGCGTAATAGTTTGCCATTCCGGGAGTTACCTCTTCGGGTTTTACCAGGTACGGTATTGCTTTATCGACCGGCCGTTTACAGCTGGCAACTATCGCTGCGGCAGCAACACTGAACCCAAATGTTTTCAGAAAATCGCGTCGCGATGAGCCGGAAGCTTTTTTTAAAACGGCACGTTTGGCATCCAGTTCCAGTTTAATTTCATTCTTCTTAAACACCACCGGATTATTTAATTCGTCTAAACTTCTCCAATATTTTGTCATAGTCAGTTTGATTCTTCTTTTTTCTCCGAACTTTTAACTCTAAACTAATAGTGGCAACGCATACAATCATTTGCTCCCACGTCGTTTGCAGTAACTTTATCGCGTGCTCCGGATTGTAATTCCTCTTGTCGTTCTATATGATGTTGGTAATATCCGTTGTTCATTATGTCAACTTCAGTGTCGCGGTGACAGTTGATGCACCATCCCATTGAAAGTTCACTTTCTTGTCGCATGATATCCATTTCTTCCACTGCACCGTGGCATTGTGCACAGTCGAGTTTCCCCGAGCCAACGTGCACGGCATGACTGAAAAATACATGATCGGGCAAGTTATGAATGCGGTTCCACTCAACAGGTTTTCCATTTTCGGCGGCATCTACAACTTTTGCAATTTCAAATTTACCACTGTTGGTTCCTTCGCGAATTATTACGTGGCAGTTCATACACAGGTTGGTTGCCGGAATTCCGGCCGATTTGCCTTGTTCAACTGTTGTATGGCAATACATACAATCGATCCCATTATCGCCGGCATGTACTTTGTGCGAAAATTTGATGGGTTGGTCGGGTGCATAATCCTGTTGGCGACTCAATCGGATAGCATCGGTAACAATCATGTTTACCTGCCAGCCAAAAGCTCCCAAAAGAATAATTACGGGAATTAATTTGAGTTTAATTTTCTTTAAAAAGATGAGTTCGATAACTGCCCAGGTAATTAATAAACCAAGAAACAGAAATAGAATTAAATTGTTAAAGGTTGGCTTTACAGGGTGAGTACCATGATGCGCCAGATCATCTAAATAAACTTTTACTGTTTTTAAATCTTCTTCGGAAATGTTGAAATTAACATGCGATGCTTCCATCTTTTTTCCTGACGGATTTAATACTGAAGCCTGGAACGTTTCGTAATCCTTGTCAACAAATTTCATGGCAATGTCCATTGCCGATGGATTCCAGTTTAATGTGTCAACCTGTTTCAAATTGTGACACGAAACACAGGAAGAGTATTTTCTGTCGAAAGGAAGTAAGCCTTTAAAAAAGCGTTCTCCACGAGCTATATCTTCATGCGAATGACCATCGGAAACAACTGATTCATTTGTTTCGGCATAAATGTTAGTTGATAAAATAAAACAAGCAACAAAAACAAGCAGGGAAAAGAAAATTGGTCTTTTTTTCATATAACTTCCCCCCAAGAAGTATTCTCTCATTCTGTTTAGTTTAGTAGTAAACAAAGGCCTTTCTATTTCGATTTATTGTTCTAAACAATAAAATGACCTGAAAGTTCTTTTAATTTAAAAGATATTTACCACAAAAACCAGCTCCCCCAAGCAGAAACAGAGTAATTTTCGCGATATTAATTGCATATATATCAATATATTAGATGAAACAGAGGATCAGTTTTCAAACAAATGACCAGTAAAATTAACTCTCTTCGTGTTCCAGATTTTTTGTAATTCTTCGGACAAGTTTCATATTGTCGAAAAATTCTTTGGCAACTACCCTAAATATGGTGTAAACCGGAATGGCCAAAATCATGCCCAGAATACCTGCCATACTTCCGGCTGCCAATATCACCAAAAAAATTTCGAGAGGATGCGCTTTTACACTGCTTGAATAGATAAGCGGTTGGAACAAAACATTGTCGGCAACCTGCACCATGGCAAAAACCAAAGTCATCCAACCAAGCAAAGGAAGTGTTTCGCTCATAAAATCGGCATTAATGTGCAAGGCAGCTCCAATTAGTAATCCAATTGAAGCCCCCATCCAGGGACCGAGGTAAGGAATAACATTAAACAATCCACATACAAGACCGATTACAACGGCATGTTCGAAAGCAATTCCAACAATGGTCAAACCAACGGTATCGAGCAGCATTACCATAAAAACCTCGAATACCAGGCCAAGAAAATACCTGCGCAATAAGTACGAAATGGAGTCAAGAATATGAATGACTTTTGATTCAACATTGGTTGGAACCAGCAAGATGATAAACTCGCGAAACATCGTCTCATCCTTTAAAAAAAAGAAGGTGATAAATGAAACTGAAAAAAATCCGATTAACAGTTCGCCAATAGTACCGGCAACAACACCAAACCAGTTAGACACCTGAGAAAAATCGATTCTCGCCCCCAGATTTTCTGTAACTATGTTAAGAAAATTCTGATCTCTGATTGGTAAAGGGTCTTTGTGAAAGATTTGCGTAAGTTGCAAAAGAGGTTCTTCAATAGAATCGAGCACCAAAGTGAAATCAATTTTTGATAGTGTTTCCAGTTCGCTGATGAGAAGCGGAATGATAAACCGAAAAAAGCTAATAAATACAATCCAGATAGCAAGAAGGGTTATAAAAGCAGCCAGCCCTTTCGGTATTCTTAGCTTTTTGTATTTGATTCGAAGCAGCCATCGCATTAAAGGTCTGCCCATAAACGACAATACAACCGCAATCATACTATAGGTAACAATAGCGCTAAAATACCACAATAAAAAAATGGTAAAAAGAAATCCGACTGCCAAAAGCGCGTACCTGGTCCACCCCTTTAGTTGAATCATTTTTTTCGAGTTTTAACAAATATAACCGAAATTGTATCGCTATCAAATTGCTTTTTCTATGATTTTACCCCTAACATAAATAATTGTTTGAAAGGCTCCATTTTCAGGATTCTACGTTTCTAACCAATCAATAGCAAATTGGTTTTGAAGTCATTTAACTCTCTCCCACTTCACAAAAATAGTTGCTGGTGCTTTATAAATGGCATTTGCCACTTTATCGATAAATCGCCAGAAACCAAAAGGCAAAAAATGCAGAACAACATGCGTGCGCAGGTGAATTAGAGCCTTATTTGCAAAGGTTTTATATTCAAAAGAGGTGTCTTTTTCTGCATATAATCCGGCCAGTTTATTTTCGTCGAACGAATGAATATGCGCATGGCGGGGAGTTAATTTATTACAATGGATACACAGGTTGTATTGCAGTTTTTCTTTGTAGGGAGTGGTAACCAAAAGTACACCACCGGGTTTCAGTATCCGAATTAGATTTTCAACAAAATGATTGGGATGAACCACATGCTCGATTATTTCGGAGGCAATAATACAATCGAATGAATTCTCGCGAAAAGGCAGGTTTAAAACATCTGCAACAACTCCGCTATGGTTTTTATAGGGATACTTTTCCAACGCCTTCCCCACATTTGTATGCGAAATATCCATGGAAATCACCTCGTTTGCAGAGGAACAAAACAGCTCTGCCACCCAGGCATTTCCACAACCCACATCCAGTATTCTATTGGGATTCTTCGGTGCCTGAGAAAAAATAAATTCCCGTACTCTTCTCTCACTATGTTCGGTTCCCTTTTCGCGCTCCTGAAAATAATCAAAATCCAGGGCATCCTGCTGGTAATGCTCTTTGTACTTAAATTCTGTTCCCTGCTTCTTATGTATTTCCGATTGAAAAATTTCGGGTTCCTCATCAGGCTGGAATAAAATGGGAACATCGTTTTGAACAGGATAGATTTGGTTACAGACAGAGCATACCAATTCAGCTTTACTATCTGAAATTTTCAGGCTTCTGGTATTGCATTTAACACAACGAAGTAATTTATAATTTATCATTCCTTTTCTCTTTCTGTTTTATAAAAATCATTTCGAAGACCAATTGGATTTTTGAGCAATATATTGCAAATACCACTGAACAATATAACTGTTGTAATAATGTGGCCGTGACGGATGTTTAAACTCAAAATTTTTATTCGCATTTCGTAACTCCCGGGTAATCTCTCTGTAAAAAACAGAATCGTAAACAGGATAGTAATGTATTTTTAGAAAATGCGGAACAAGACCGATTATTGCTTCTTTTAAATTTGATGAGGAGGTGCTGCTCCGGGGCAACGATTTCAAATCAAAATCGACATGGTATTTTTTGAAAAAATTTGTTTCCAGCGTTTTATTGTAGAAAACTTCGCCAACTCTTTTTTCAAACGGAAGGCTATGAAACAACTTAAGAGTTGCCCGATCGAATAAAGGCATAAAATATCTCATCCCAAGAAATGAGAAGATCATTGAGGAATTGCCGATAAACTTACACTGGCGTTCCTCAAGGTCCCATTGTTCATAATTTTGCCATAAAGACTCTGCTTGTCTCGGAAAATAGTTTTTTGCCAAATAATTATGGAGTTCATTCTTTCCGCTTTTTTGAATCGGTGCAAAAGTACCGAAGCGGGAAATAACATGCGCACAAAAATCGTTCGAAGAAAAATTCAACATCGAATTATTGAGATGCGAACCCTTTAAAAAGTCGCCGGGATGACCGGGCAGAGCAACTGTTTCCTGGTTAATGACATTGTTTTTCAACAACTGGGTTAATCCAAAATACTCATAAAAAAACGGCATCGACGACCAATGTCCAACAAACTTCACGTAGTTTTCAAAATTTTCCGTTTTTGTGAAGTTACGGATCATTGTTTTGGTATAATCTACTGCAAAATATTTATAACCAAGTTTTGCAGCTACTTTTTGTGCTGTTTGTTTCTCCAAATTATCCTTTCGCCCCCAGGTTGCACAAACAACATCTTTGTGCCCATATTCTGCCAACAAACAAGCCAGCAAGCGCGAATCATAACCTTTGGTAAGCGGCAACAAAACCTGCTTCCCCTTTAGTTGTTCGTAATATTTCCCAAAGGACTCGATTAAATGATTTTGTAATTCGCTACCAGTAAGTTCTTCGGACGAATTATCGTAAGCTAAATCAGAAAAACCGGCAACTTGTGAAGCAAGCCTCTTTGAACCGGATAAACAGACGACTTCTCCGGGGCGTACCTGAGAAATAGAATAACTAAGTGTAGTTTCTTTTGGAGTGACTCCAAAATTAAGAAAGTACAAGGCAGAAAACGGATCAGGCTCTTTATCAGAATCAGTATTTACCAGGTTCTCCGGTTCGTCGCTAATACGATATTTCGTAGTGCCCTTTTTATAAAAAACAGGATTGGTCCATGTATGACTACAAGCCAGCCACACTTCGTTTTCGCGTTGCACAACAATAGAAAACTGACCGTTTAAAGCGGCTGCAAACCTTTTAAATTCATTAAAATCAGATTGAATTAGTACCAAATCAACAAAGTTTTGCTGGCTTACATATTTATTATTGACCCATACGAAACCTACAACGAAAATGTTTTTATCGTTAAACCATTTAAATTTTTCGAGTATCAGATCAAAACTCAGAGCCATAATTTAAGTAGTATAAATGGAACAATTATCAACACTGTTTTTACGACATAAAACGTTGCTCTTTTTAGGTTTGCTCCGGCCAGCCACAACGAGTAGGCAGTTAGCGCAACAAAAAAGACAAAGCCCGTTAAACTGTAGAATCCAACCGCCATTGTAATATCGTTATAAACCCATCCTCCAACAATTAAACTCGCAGCTCTTACTGCCAAAAGAGTGATATTAAAAACCATGGAAAGCCTTTGTTTTTCGCGAACAATAAATATTGCCGAAAGTGGCGAACCAAGCATTACCGCAAACAACCATGGCGAAATAATCTGTGCCAGGTAACCTGAAAACTCCCATTCGGCTCCGAAAACAAATACAAATAGTACTTTACCCCATAAACCCAAAATGGTAAATGGAAGAATTCCCAGCAGAAACTGTTTTTTAAACAACGAAAGTGTCAACTCCCCCAATTCCCCGTGGTTATCTTTCAAATCCTGGCACTTTTGTAAATAAACGCTCGATATTGACTTGCTTAACAGTTGCACCGGAATGCTGATGTAACGATGCGAAAAGGAATACAGGCCCAACATTGTGCTTCCGAAAAAAGGTTTTATTAAAAACACCGGAAGCTGACTACTAATAAAATTAAAGACCTCGGACAGAACCGAAAATTTTGGAAAATCAATATAACGTTTTGCCAGATCCAACTCATCGGCATTTAACCGCGTTAGCCGAAAATAAAGAGCCTCGGCAACCCGCCACGAATAAAAACCATAAATAATTCCCTGCGCCAAAACCGCGCCTAAAAATAATCCAAAGTCGGGCCATACAAAGAGCAGGCATTGAAGTCCGCCCGTTAAAACCGCCCTTGAAGTTTCCAGAATTGATATCTGGTTGAATTGCTTTTTACTTATAAAAACATTTCTGATCAACTGAATGGAACTAAAAAAGAAAGCGTAAAGGGGGATCAATACAAGCAGTAGTATATCTTTTCTTTCGTAGTCACCGATCAAAAGCGATCCTAAAAACAAGACCATCAAAAGCGATCCATTAATAACTGTATTTATTTTCTGGGCAACACTGAAAATCTGTCGTTTTTCGTGTGACGACTCCACCAGAATAATTGCATTCTCGTACTTCCCGGTTGTAATAATCGACAAAACAGAGGCGATAGTGAGGTACAAAATAAAAAGTCCAAAATCGTCGGGATTATAAATCCGGGCAATTACAACAGCAAACAAGGCAGGCACAATCCGGGCAACACACATTCCTGAAAAGAGGCTTAGTATGCTGCGGTAAAATTCGCTTTTAAATAAATTCCCAATTGGGTTATTGATCTCTGACATATTTGCGTAACTCTTGGAGACTGTTCAAAATTTATCCAATTATTTTATTATTCGCCTTTCCACGGCTTCTGCGGTAAAATTCGCTTAAGCAGCACGGGCTATTCGCGTTAATTTCGCCTTGAATCAGTAAAAAATACCTCACAACATTTACAATTAATAAAATTTAAACAATCGCTAACAGCCAGTAAAAATAAGAATTTGTTAGTCACCCGAAAGACAATTGTGTTTCAACACTATAAAATAAGCCTGCAAAAGTGGTTAACTCTGCTGAACTAATTTTATTTTTACCGGACCAATTTTGTAAGTGCATGGATTTTATACTCGACAACAAGGAGGCTGAACAACAATTTCAACAATTGCTGAAGGTTATAAAGCTAAGGCAAAGTGGCGAGGTTTCGGAAGCAATGAACCAACAGGGAATTACCTACAAATTAAACTGGGGCGTATCGCTACTTGATTTGCGCGAAATTGCCAAAAATTACGAACCCAACCATTTAATGGCTTTAAAACTCTGGAACAAACAGTGGCGTGAAACCATGATTTTAGCCACGCTTATCGACAATCCTTCCGAAGTTACTGAAGAGCAGATGGATTTTTGGACAAAGTCGTTCGAGAACACGGAAATTGCGGAACAGGCCTCATCCAACCTGTGGGTAAAAAGCAAGTTTGCCTTTGTAAAAGCACTTGAATGGTGCCGGGGCAAAAAACATTTGATCCGGTTCTCAGGAATTCATTTAATGGGGCGCCTGGCCATTACCGACAAAAAGGCCATCGACGAAATGTTTGAACCTTTTTTCGAAGAACTTCCAACGCTGGCAAAAGATGCCAAATTGTACACACCGCTTTACCGCGCTGTTATTGCATTGGGATCGCGCTCGAAACAATTAAACGGCCAATGTATCGAACTGGCAAAAGTTTTCCAGCTTAGTGAATCTGAAAATGCAACAAAATTAGGCGAACAGTTGTTTGAAGAGCTATCAAGCGATTATTTTCAGGATGTGTTCAAGTTCTAATTCACTTAACTTTCTTTAACTGCAATCTTGTCAGGTAAGTTTTTTAGTGGCAAGAAAATTGTCCTTAACTGCTCAGTTCAATAATTAAAACAAAACAATTATGATGAATATTACAAAATCTTCAAATCCGGTCTTCAAAGAAAAGGTCTTTAACCGCGATTATATGGCCCAGTCGGACGTAATGACTGTTAGCGGAACCATGAATAAAACATCGATACTGCTTTTGCTGGTTGTTGCATCGGCGGTATTTACCTGGAATAAATTTTTCGACGCAATTGCCTTTAATCCAGAAAGTGGAATGGCAACTGTTGCTCCATGGCTAATTGTTGGAGGAATTGGCGGCTTTATTGCCGTTTTGGTAACTGTGTTCCGCCCGCAAAGCTCTGGCATTTCAGCCCCTATTTATGCTATTTTCGAAGGATTGTTTTTAGGCGGTATTTCGGCCATTTTCGAAATGCAGTATGGCGGTATTGTAGTGCGTGCCGTGGCATTAACACTGGCCGTGTTTGTAATTATGCTGTTTTTATACCGTTCGGGAGCAATTAAAGTGACTCAAAAATTCAGGATGGGAATTTTTGCGGCCACCGGCGGTATTGCATTGGTGTATTTATTCAGCTTTATTGGTGGTTTTTTCGGAATGGATACTTCATTTCTTCACGGCAGCAGTAACCTGAGCATAGGAATCAGCCTGTTTGTGGTTGCCATTGCTGCTTTAAACCTGATCCTGGATTTTTCGTTTATCGAAAAGGCATCGGCACAGGGCGCACCAAAATACATGGAATGGTATGGCGCCTTTGGGTTAATGGTTACACTGATTTGGTTGTACCTCGAAATTTTAAGGCTTTTATCGAAGCTTGCCAGCCGCGATTAATTACCGGTCAGAGATGATAAAAGAAAAGGATTTTCTCATTAATATGGGGGAATCCTTTTTTTGTTTCATCCGGATTTCCTTTTCTTCCCCAAAAGGACTTTTACTATAAATACAAGATGTATGGTCCGTAATGAATCAGAATCAGCACGGCACCCTGTACTTGTTTTCAAGGCCTCATTTGTATGCTGCTGTAACCCGCACAGGAGATGCTGAAACAAGTTCAGCATGACGTAAAGACAAGCGATATGCCACAGCGGGAGGATATTCCATAATTCTTTTAGGAAAAATACCACTTTCATAAAGTTCACAAACCTACATTTTAGGAAAGTGTACCATTTCATAAAGTTTACAAACCGATACTTTAGGAAAGTAATCTTTTTTATAAAGTTTATAAACCTTTATTTTAGGAAAATGTACTTTTTTATAAAGTATACGTATCTATTTTTTAGGAAAGTGTACTTTTTCATAAAGTTCACAAACTAATACTTTAGGAAAAAGTTCTTTTTCATAAAGTTTATGGATGCGTTCTTTATAAAAACATTCAATTGCTTTCAAAGACATAGTATGGAACTCGCTAATTTTAATTATTCTCTTATGTGTAATTATTTTACATGCTGGTTTCATAACGTACCGCCTAAACGCCGAACGACCAGCCGGATAAGCCCCGACAACAACTGCTGCACATCGCCGCAAATACACAAATTGCCTTCAGGAATCAAACTCCTGATTGCGCCTAACTGTTTTCGGCAACGGATCTTTTACCAATTATATTACCTGCTCGTTCATCGTACAAAAAAAACCGGCTACATAACTGTAACCGGCTCCGATTTTTCTAATAATCTAACTAAACTAACTAACTACCCTTGACCTTAATAAGAACGTAATATATTGTATTATCAGGTTAATTGTTATTGTTTGCAACTTTCTGAGAAAAGGCCCCGCCCAACGACGGGGCCATAAACAGACAGCTACAGACTTAAAAACTGAAGAAGATTAGTTATAGGCTCCCTCTCCATGTTCATAGATATCGAGCCCTTCTTCTTCAACACGCTTAGATGCGCGCAGAATTTTTAATTTCTTTAATATGGTGAATAAGATGAATCCGCCGCCGGCAGCCCAAACAAAGAATGCAAGAACACCAATTGCCTGAACACCTAATAATTTGGCACCAAATCCATAAAACAAACCTTCTGATGTTGAAAACAACCCAACTGCCAGCGTACCTAAAGCACCACTTACACCGTGTACCGAGATAGCACCTACAGGGTCATCTACTTTTAATATTTTATCGAAGAACTCAACTGCAAATGGTAACACAAAACCTGCAATAATACCAATCAGTAAAGCTCCAACAGGATTAACCGCGTCGCAACCGGCAGTAATGGCAACCAAACCAGCCAATGCACCGTTCAACGAAATGGATAAAGCAGGACGTTTGTAGCGGAACCATGCAACCAACATAGCTGTAACAGCACCGGCAGCAGCGGCAAGGTTAGTTGTTACGGCAATATGTGCAATGGCAACAGCGTTATCAGTTCCGGCAGCAGCCAACTGAGATCCGGGGTTAAATCCGAACCATCCAAACCAAAGGATAAATACACCAAGTGCACCTAAAGTAAGGTTATGTCCTGGAATCGCTTTTGCTTTTCCGTCTTTTCCATATTTACCTAAACGAGGTCCGATAATGGCAGCACCAGCCAAACCAACCCATGCTCCAACAGAGTGAACAATTGACGAACCGGCGAAATCGTGGAAGCCAAGTTGGCTCAACCATCCACCACCCCATGTCCAGTGACCTGAGATTGGGTAAATAAGTACCGTAATAACGATACTGAAGATCAAATATGCTTTAAATTCAGTACGTTCAGCCATTGCTCCCGAAACAATTGTTGCAGCAGTTGCAGCAAAAACAGTTTGGAAAAACAAATCAGCATAATCGGCATAATTGTCGCCAAAACCGTCGCTCATAAAAAACAAGTCAGGAGATCCGATCAATCCGCCAATTGAATCGCCGTACATGATTCCGAATCCAATTACCCAATACAATATGGATCCGATAGAGAAGTCCATTAAGTTTTTCATTAAGATGTTTGCCGTGTTTTTCTGACGGGTAAAACCTGCCTCTACCATCGCAAACCCTGGCTGCATAAACATTACCATAAAACCGGCAATAAGTAGCCACATATTATCTATACCTATCTGTAGGCCTTGTATAGTTTCTTCCATGATTATTCTAAATTATACCGTTATTATTCTTCTTTACCTTTTATAAATAGAGACTCATCTCCTTCTTCGCCTGTTCTAATCCTGTAGGACTTTTCAATTGGAAGGATGAAAATTTTACCATCGCCAATCTCTCCGGTTCTTGCTGAACTTAAAATCGCCTGAACAGTCTTTTCAACATTCTTATCGCGAACAATAATTGAGAGTTTTGTTCTTTCAATGGTACTGGTGTCGTATACAATCCCCCTGTATACCCTACCTTCCCGGGCCTGACCGATTCCTCTAACATCCCAAAAGGAGAAGAATTCGATTCCTGCTTCATAAAGAGCGTCTTTTACGTCTTCGAATTTTGATTTTCGTATAATCGTTTCAATTTTTTTCATTTTTCCTCAATTTTTAGTTTTGATTAAAGCGAAATACCTACCGCAATATGAAATCCTCCGGTTGATGGATTCAACATAACAGCTCCCGATACAGGAAGAGTGAAAGTTTCTGTTATGGCAATTTCTTTAGATGTACCAACCATGATGTTACAGATAGTAAAATCACCATCATCAGTGTACTGTCCGTCGCCACCGCCTAAAGTAATATCAACCGGGCCCGCACTTACAGCAGCTTCCAGGTATAAATCGCTTGTTGAATTGATTTCATCGTCGCCCAATCCTTCCATGTAAGCGGCAGTAAAGGTAAAAGCACCTACTCCTAAACTTACCATTGGTTCGAAGTAATGCGATTCGCTTTCTGTCCATGACGAACCTGGAAAATAATAGTCGGTTAATGTAAAGCTCAGTGAAGCATTTTCGCCCAAGTCAAAACCATACCCCATGTAAAGGTCAGCCTCAGCAGCTTCCACATCACCGGCACTGTATGAACCCCATGCTCCGATAGCAAAACCACCGGCACTAAACTCAACGCCAGGCTGAAAAGCCGGACCTGTTCCAAATTTGGCACCACGCCACAAATAACTACTATAAATGTCTAATCCTGTACTCCATTCTTGTGCCTTTACTTGTGGCACCGTTAAACTAAATAGAAGTAACATGCTTGCTGCAATCAGTAGTGTCTTTTTCATAATTCTAATTTTTAAAAGTTAAACTGTTATTTTATGTGATAAATATTTTTACTACCTATACCAGATGGGTGTGAAAATGTTTTTTACTGTTTTTAACTGTACACCCCTGTATTTTTTATTTCCTGCTTCAAAGAAATGCTTTTTTTCGAATCTACCCCCCTATTATACCCCCCACAAACATACCCCCTTAACAAATTATTAATATACAGGCAATTTCTTATACATATCGTCACCGTTTATGTGATTATGTTGTCATTTTTTCATCTCACGAGCATTTATAACACCATATTACTATTATCATGATAGTTTTTTGACACACTTTTTAAAGGAGACTTACCACGAGGCAAAAATGAGTTTACTAAGAACTGGCTGTTATTTGGACAGTATTTATACGGGAATAAGAGTTTCATCATTAACCTGCGATCTCACACTACACAACAAATGAAAGAATTTCGTAGCGCAGACTTATTAATGAGCAAGCACTTAGGACAAATAAATGCGAACAACAAGCTCAAACTATATACACAGCGAGCATATCGATTTATAAATCTCGAATGAGTTTCGATAAAACAAATTACTGGTTGGAGAACCGCAATCGGGAGGAGAAAACGACAAACCCGATTTATGCATTATAAAATATTGAACCACCTACTTACCAAACGCAAGCTGCCCTGGTAATAAAGATTTGTATTTATTTCAAGCTAAAATCGATGTAACAAATTGTCGTATTAAATAATATCGGTCAATCTGCAACTCAAAAAGAAGCCGCTCACGAAAGCTACAGAAGGTTATACTTACTTAAGAATTTTAACCAAATGCATATTTTTCAAGCTACTTTCCCGGGTAGCCGGATTAATAAACTTAGCTGTAAAACCAGAAAGACTCCGGTGCTTAAAGGACTGAACGAGCTGAAATGCTGTACCACTTTGCTGAATCTCCTCCAAACCTTCGTCGTTGGTATAAATCCAACCACCGGGTTGGTTTTTCAGACATTGTTCTAAATCATCAGAGTCATATAAATAGTATCCGGGAGTTTTTGCATAAAAAAACAATTCGCGGTGCTGCGACTTATAAGTATTCAGCATTTCACCGTCCCGTGCCTGTTTTTCATAAACCTCGCAAGCTGCAATTACCGACTGATAATGAAATAACTCAGGAAAAACATGCGTATTTATTGCAAAACTAATTGCAATAATTGAAATTATCGAACGGCGTACCACTAAAGCAATCTGGTTGTTTTGCAAAGGAAGAAACAATAGAACCAGCAATATCGCAATGCCACCCCAAAACCAAAAACTTTTTGACTGGAAACAGTAGCCACTCAATACGAGCACCAAAATCCACATCAATACAATTGAAACATATTGAATAATTACAACTGCTTTTCGCATTCGATACAGCTCTGCATTTTCGAAAAACCGCACCATCCACTTTGCCGCCAACACTGCCATAAACGGAGAAAGCACCATTAAATAATGAGGGGCCTGAGCATGGGCTACCGAAATAATGCTCCAGTAAAAAACAATTCCTCCCAGGCTGAATAACTCAGCATTGCCTTTTTTAAATAATTCTTTCACCTCGAAAAATGCAGCCAAAAAGAAAAGTATCCCCCAGGGCAGAAAAACATACAGTGTTGTATGAAAGTAGAAAAGATAATCAACTTTGCCTCCTTTGATTCGGCCTGCAATCCGCCCTGCGTTGTTCTCCCAAAAGAAAAACTCAAGACCTTCCCAGCCAAACTGTTTTACCAGCCCAACCATTCCAACGGCCAGCACCACCAGACACACTGCACCACCCAGTACAATTTTATAATTCAGAATTCGCTTTAGCTGTTTGGTAAAAATCAAATGAACAAGCGTTGCAGTTACCGGCACAAATACACCAATAGGACCTTTCGAAATCATGCCCAGCCCAATTCCCAATCCTGCCAAAAGCATATTCTGCAGTTTGTACGATTTAAAATATTCAGCAATATGCCAGATAGCAAAAATCACATTGGCAGTTAAAAGTACATCGGTATGAATATCGTTGTGAAAAAGGAAATAGAATTCGGAAGTTGCCAACATTAGTGCTGCCAGTTGCGCAACGCGTTTACTGTAAAATATACGCGCAAACTTAAACACCGAATAAATAGCAATAACAGAATACAGCAATACCGGTAGTTTAAAAGCCACTTCCGACGGCCCCACTAAAAAATAAAAGGGCGTGGTAATCCAAAAAAGCAAAGGGGGTTTTTGCAAATAAGGTTCGTAATGAACGGAAATATTAATCCAGTCGCCGGTTTCATAAATTACACGACTGATGGCTGCATACTTCCCGGCATCGCTGGTTACCGGCACAAAAAGTCCGAAAATATAAGTAAGCAGCAAAAATGCTCCTATTAAAATAGCGATTACTTTCTCCTGGTCGAATTTAGTACCGGCAACATTAATCTTGTTCATTCTATTCTTCTTTGTGTTTTGCAATAAAATATTTGGTTCCATTCTCTTTCAATCCAACAACTGCTTCTCTCAAAAATGTCGGAAATTTATCGGCCAAAATTCGCTTCCATTCCTGAGCCCCTTCAAAAACTTCGTAGTTGGTCAAATCCAGCCTATCGATCTCCTTTTTATTTACCACCACCAAATCATCCTTTGCTTGTGGCAGAGCAAAAACAGTATCCATACTCACAATGTCAAAACTGTTCTCTGAATAAATCCTCATACTGGCTGCCGTTCGGATATTCCCGTAAACATACACTTTGCTGTTTTCGGAAATACCAATTTTATTCAGATTATCAACCAACTGACTTCCAGCATTGGGCGTAAGCAGCGGAAACAATAACACAAATGCATTGAAATACAAAAGCGCTACCGCATTGGCAATAAAAATTTCTCCAGAAATAGTTTTGTATTTATTGGCATAATAAAAACCGATAACAAACAGACTAAAACAGATGCCTGCAATCAGTACAAGATTTGGAATAACAAACAAGGCAAAAACAACACTAAGTGCCAGCACTACAACATTCAAAACAATAAATATTTTAAGCACAGTTGTTTTGAACGAAACTTTTGTTTGCACAAAAATCCAGGCCAGCAAAACAGACACAAGTGGAATAACCGGCAACAAATAACGATCGTAGAATTTAAATACTGCTCCCGACATTAACAAAACCAGCACCACCCAAAGCAAAATAAATCCAAAAACAGCTTTTACTTTATTGTTTTGTTGAGTAATGTATATTTTTAGTTCTTTCGGTTTTGAAAAAACCATGATAATCCAGGGTATTAAAAATGCAATCAGGTTAATAACGCCCAAAAAAGTATTCTTTGCTACCTGCACGGTTTTCGAAGAAACGCGTTCGCCAACCTGGTCGGCAAAAAACAACGACCAATATTCAGAACCATGCTGAACATACATAATCACAAACCAGCTAAGCGCCACAATTACAGACACACTCATCGACAGCGGCTCGAAAATATTCCGAAACCTGACTTTCTTCCAGGGATTCAAAACCAAAAACAACATACTTACCCCGGCAAATGCGGCAGCCGGAAAACCTTTTGTTTCAAAAGCAAGGGCAGCCCCCAAATATGCCAGCCAGTAGAATTTCTTCTGTGGTTTTTCATTTATCATTATTTCCAGAAACCCCCAGGCACTGAGTGTTAAAAACAAAACCAGCAATATATCGGGAATCGATCGGCAGGCACTCATTAATACCAATGGATTGGCAGCAGTAATAAATGCGGCAGTAAGTGCAATTTTCTTGTTCCCCGAAATCGTTTTCCCCATTAAATAAGTTACCAAAACCAACAAAGCGCCGGCTAACCAAAAAAACAATCTTGACGAGATACGGCTTACCCCAAACATTTTATAACTGCCCATTAAAACCCAGTAGGTAAGAATCGGTTTTTTAAAACGCGGCGCACCATCGGTCTGATAAGGAGTAAAACAATCGTCTTTCTCCATCATCTGGATGACCGCATCTGTGTAATATTTTTCGTCGGGGAAGTAAAAAAGATATTCTAAAGCACTGGGAGAAGAATAGACCAGAAACAACAGAGGAACAATCAAAAAGAAATATTTACGAATACCTGTATTATTCATATCTAGTATTTAATAAGATACATGGGCTGCAAAACATCATCACGGGTTTTCGGATTTACAAAGCGTCCTCCCCTGTTTAAATACAAATGCTTGTATTCGATTATCGTATCCGGCTCAAACGTCAACTTATCGAGTTCTATTAATCCATCAGGATCGGTAAACACCCAACTGCCTTTTACTCCTGCAATTTGCTCCATCTCCTCGTCAGAATAAATCTGCTTTGCTTGTGGTTCGCTGTAAAAAAACAATTCGTATTGCGGGTACTTATAATTATATAATGTATCGCCTGGTTTTGCATGTTCGTTAAAATAACGAGCGGCCTTTGGTGGCGCCTGAAAACCGAACATGTACGGATAAACATGCACATTAAACAAGAACATTAAAACAGAAAAAGTTACAATTGAAGGCATAAGCAGTTTTGCCACCTCTTCCCGAACCTTATACCGGAGATAAACAGTAATTACACCTCCAATAATGGACAATAACAATACAAAAACCGAATGCACAGGGAAAAGATAACCCAGAATCAATACGATAAAATTCCATAAAATAATTACAACTACAGTCTGCGTATGTCCAAATACCTTTAGCAGCTTACTTTTCCCGATCAAAGCAATGTCAACCCACTTGGCAATTAAAACCGCCATTAACGGAACTACACCAAACACATAATTTGGCAGCTGACTGCTTGAAGCATTAATTATTACAAAAAAAATCCAGATACCGGTAAAAGTAAAATATTCGTTTGCACGAAACCGACTTCTAATTAAATGTCGAATTTCAGAGAAAGCGGAAATAAAAAACATTAAACTCCAGGGCAATAACAAATATGCCAAACTATGTACATAAAAAATGGGGTCGTTTACTGCCTGAACATACGAGCCGGTTATTCTTCCAACATTATTATCCCAAAAGAAAAACCGAATTCCCTCCCAGCCAAACTGATTCCACAAACCAATTAATGCAGGGCTTGCAACAACAAATGCTAAAACCGCCCCCAGGTACCAGCGAATATTTAGCAAAAACCGAAAATCTTTTCGAAGTAAAAGATGCCCCAAAACCGCGAATGCCACCAAAATACCACCCAAAGGCCCTTTGCAAAGCATCGACAAACCAATAGCAGCAAAACCGACAATCCAGTGTTTGTCCCTTTTTGTTTTGATAAACTCAAAAAGTTGCCACAACGCCAATGTCACAAAAGCCTGAAACGGAGTATCAGTGTGAATATCCATACTGTACAACGAATAAATGAGCGAAAAAAACAAAAAGACAGC
Source organism: Draconibacterium aestuarii (assembly GCA_026671195.1). GTDB lineage: Bacteria > Bacteroidota > Bacteroidia > Bacteroidales > Prolixibacteraceae > Draconibacterium > Draconibacterium aestuarii. The sequence goes on from JAPOHD010000017.1 coordinate 158,688, forward strand.
AGTAAACATTCCTACCCTCCTGTTGTACAAACTTTTACCCAATTGAAATGCCCAGTAAAAGCCGGCAAACACCAACAACAAAACAGGCAGTTTAAACCAGAAATTCGAAATTCCACCTATTGTAAACCCTAACGCACCCATCCAAAAAAGCAGGGGTGGTTTTTGATCATAGGCCTGACCATGAACAGTGAGGTTAATATAGTTACCATTTTGAAATATTTCCTTGGCTACTGTCGCATATTTCCCGGCATCGCGGGTAAAATCGATAGCCAGCCCCGCGAAATAAGCCCAAACACCAATGGCAACAGCACAAAAAAACAGTATTCTCGCAGTATTATTTTTAAACATATTAAAACAAAGCTTCAATTTGAATTCGGGTTAAAGATCGTATCTTTTTATCATGCAAAAATACGAACAAATGAAGTTAAAACTTCTTAGAATACCAATTACCAACGATTACGATAACATTAAAAACACACCTCTGACACGGCAATATCCAGATCACCCATTAAAACCTTCCTTACAGAAGCACGGGCGGCAAGAAAAAAAATAAGTAAATCTGAAAATCAAATTAAGAAAGAACACTCTCCTTTTCGTTAACCGGTTCAACAAAAACCAATAGCAACATCACCACAAACAAAGCTTCCCACAGTTCCCAAATTCGCAAATCAGGAACCATTAAAATGATTCCGGTACAAACCAACATAATCACAGTATGTTTGATTTTCGGAAGTTGAATCCCGAACAAATCAACCAAATTCTGAAAGAAATTCCACCGGCGGTAGAATAGAAGCGACAACACAAAATAAAAGCCAAAAACCAGCACCATACCCTGCGAAAATATTAACTTATTAATTTTCACCCCATTAATTTCAAGGTTATGCAAATTTGTTTCGTTTTGTAAATTATTCTGCACAAAAAACTCTCCCGACTCAATTGAAAGTATGCGTTGCCCCCACGAAATTTCTTCGCCAAATCCAAAAAATGCCCCCACAATTATCAATACATTTAATACAGTCCAGTATTTATTCCTGGTTTCCCGGGTTTTAATAAAACGCAACAAAAACAGTATTGATATTCCGAGCAAAACGAGTGCTGTTATATTTTCAAACACACCATCTTCAGCTACCATTTTATGATAAATCTCCTCGGCATAATAAAAAGTGGAAGCCGCAATTAACGCAGCAACAATAATAACATATGCTATAATTTTCAATACTCGTTCCATACTACTTCTTCGTTTCAATTACACAATTAAAGTCTTCCGATTTTTAATCGGGACAACAAAATTAATAACATTCCATTAACAATTTGGGAAGGTAGAAAAAAAATACACACAAAGCTTTATTGTTTGGGCTTACCAATTAAATACTTTTTCCCTTTGTCTTGCAATTCAAGAATGGTATTGCGAAGATAGGCTGGGAATTTATCTGCAGGAATACTGGTAAAGGTTTTCGAACCGGGATAAATATCGTAGTTATCCAGCGTTAAACGACCGGCTTCTTTTTCCCTAAAAACAATCAGATGATTCGAATTATCAGGCAAGGTATATATTGTATCCATACTTACAATATTCAGTTGCCCACGACTTTGAACTCTTGTATTTGCAGGAATACCAACATGGCCGTAAATATAAACTTCATCCTGCTCGTTTTCCAGGTGTTTCTCCAATTCAACCGCCAGTTGTTTGGCTGGGACCGGCGTTAATACCGGATACAACAACACATGTGCACTGAAGTACAATAGAAGCAATCCATTAGCTATTAAAATTTCTTTTGGAACATTTTTAAAAGCTCCGCCAAAGTATACCGTGGCCAAAACCACAACAACCAAAACACCTGCCATTAAAATCGGATAAAATGCAACAAATGCAAGAGTCAATACTGCTATAAACAAAACGAACAAATTCAGCCCAATAAAAACATTCAGAATAGTTTGTTGGAATTTTGTCTTTGAATGAACTAAATAATACGCCACAAACATCGAAAACAAAGGAATACATGGCAAAACATACCGATCGTAGAATTTGAATACCGAAGCTGCCATAAGAATAATCAACAAAATCCAGGTAATTACAAATCCTATAATTGCCTTTATATCGGTTCCGCTTTTTTTAATACTACTTCTCAGTTCTTTCGGCCTCGAAAAAAATAACAATACCCAGGGAACCATAAACAACACAAGATTTAATATCCCAAGCATACCATTTCCTGCAACCTGCACAATTTTCGATGAAACACGGTCGCCCACCTGATCTGCAAAAAATACATCAAGATACCCTGATCCATGTAAAATATACATCAATACAAACCAACTTAAAGCCACAACAACCGAAAAAAACATCGACACCGGCTCGAGTAACTTTTTAACCACAACACGTTTCCAGGGATTTAAAACAAGGAACAAAACACTTACTCCGGCAAAAGCCGCTGCCGGTATTCCTTTTGTTTCGAAAGCAAGCGCTGCCCCCAGGTAGGCCATCCAGTAATACATCTTCGATGGTTTATCCTGCAACATTATTTCCAGAAACCCCCAGGCACTTACAGTTAAAAACAACACCAATAATATGTCGGGAATTGACCGGCTGGCACTCATTAACACAAGTGGATTGGAGGCCACAACAAAGGCAGTAAGTATGGCCACTTTTTTGTTTTTCAATAAAGAGTTGGCCATTAAATAGCTTACCGCTACCAACAACGCTCCAGCTATCCAGAAGAAAAAACGTGATCCCAATGGAGATACACCAAAAATTTTATATCCGCTCATCAACACCCAATAGGTTACAATTGGTTTTTTAAAACGCGGCGTTTCACCATCCGATTGATAAGGAGTGAAACAATCGTCTTTTTCCATCATATAAATAACCGCATCGGTGTAACGTTTTTCATCGGCATGAAAAAAAAGATAATCCAGAGCACTGGGTGCCGAAAAAAACAAAAACAAAATCGGAATAACGATTAATGCGTATTTCTGCAGTTGCGTAAAACTCATAATAGATTTAACTAACAGTGGCTTTAAATTAATTCTAAGCTCAGTCATTCAGAATAGAATGGCAAAAATCGTTATTTTTTTTCAGAAATAACAAAATGAACTCCTGCAAAGCAACACAAGCTTTTCATTTGAAATCCTATCTTTGCAATTTGTAATATTAATTGAGAGAGAAGTAGACGATTACCAAAAGTTTCCGACTTTTGGTTTCCATCTTCCATCTTCTAATTTTTTTCATCATGAAACTCTGGGATAAAGGAACACCTGTTAATAAAGCCATTGAAGATTTTACCGTTGGCAAAGACCGCGAACTGGATTTATACCTTGCCTCGCACGATATTTTGGGTTCGATGGCACACGTTACGATGCTCGAATCGGTGGGATTACTGGAAAAAGAAGAACTACCGGTTTTACTCGGACAACTAAAAAAACTGCATGACGAAGCCGAAGCAGGAAACTTTATTATTGAAGATGGCGTGGAAGATGTACACTCGCAAGTTGAATTTTTGCTGACACAGGAATTGGGCGATCTTGGTAAAAAAATCCACAGCGGACGTTCGCGAAACGACCAGGTTTTACTCGACTTAAAACTTTTTACCCGCGATGCCATAAAAGAAATAGTAGAAAGCACCTCATCGCTAATAGAAGATTTACTGGCTCGTGCTAACGAAACCAAAGACATCTTACTCCCGGGCTACACACATCTTCAGGTGGCTATGCCATCGTCGTTTGGACTGTGGTTTAGCGCTTATGCAGAAAGTTTAACCGACGATCTCGAATTGTTACATTCGGCTTTTAAAATCACCAACCAAAATCCGCTGGGTTCTGCTGCAGGTTATGGTTCATCATTTCCCCTAAACCGGCAATTAACCACCGATCTGCTTGGATTCAACAACATGAACTACAACGTAGTTTACGCCCAAATGGGCCGCGGCAAAGTAGAGAAAATTGTGTCGTTTGCGCTGGCAAATATTGCTTCAACACTATCAAAACTGGCCTACGATGTATGCCTGTTTATGAGCCAGAACTTTAATTTTGTGAGTTTGCCCGCCGAGTTCACCACCGGATCGAGCATTATGCCTCACAAAAAAAATCCAGATGTTTTTGAACTTACCCGTGCACGCTGCAACAAGCTCCAGGGTATTCCTGCTCAGATCGGATTGATAATCAACAACCTGCCAAGTGGCTATTTCCGCGACCTGCAAATGGTAAAAGAAGTATTCCTTCCGGCTTTTAAAGAGATGAACGATTGCCTGAACATTGTAGCACTGGCCGTTAAAAACATGACGGTTAACAATAATATTCTTGCCGATGAGAAATACAACTATCTTTTTAGTGTTGAAGAAGTTAACAAACTGGTATTGCAGGGAATTCCTTTTCGGGAAGCTTACAAACAAGTAGGAGCCCAAATTGAAAGCAACAACTTTACCCCAGAAAAGAAAGTAAATCACGTTCACGAAGGCAGCATTGGAAATTTATGTCTGAACGAAATATTAAATAAGTATAAAGCTGTTGTTTCTGAATTTAATTTTGAAAAAATTGAAACGGCCAAAAAAGAACTTCTCTCATAACACAGATAAGCTACTGAAAATGTGACAAATGTCACGTTTTCGTATCAAACATCAGTCCACATACGCGTATCTCTGTAAAAATCAAAGGTTAATTGTATGTTATTAAACACAATTTAATTGATCGCCGATTGGAAACTTTCTTGTGATTGTTTATTTTTGATTTCACTTCGTAAGTAAAAAACTGTTTTCGCTTACAATTTAGCAGCTTTTGGTTTTGACAGCACCGGTAGCTGCTTTTTATGCGAATTTTAAAGAGAAAGGAAAAAATGATGCAGACAAAAAAACCTGTAGCAAGGGGATTGTACCGCCCTGAATTTGAACACGGGAGCTGTGGTATCGGATTTGTGGCAAACCTAAAGGGTAGGAAACAACACAGTGTGATTTCCGATGCTTTGTCGATGCTGGCCCGCATGGAACACCGCGGAGGCACCGGGTTTGATATTAAGAGTGGCGATGGAGCAGGGATTTTATCACAAATTCCGCATGAACTTTTTATGGAAGAATGTCCCAAACAGGGTATCAAAATGCCTCAATTTGGAGAATATGGTGTAGCCATGATTTTCTTCCCAAAAGATGACAGAAAACGATCAGAATGTAAAGATATAATCGGTCGAAACCTGAAAAAATTTGGATTGCCATATTTAGGGTATCGTAAAGTGCCTGTAGACAATTCGGACTTAGGCCGTGACTCGCTGGCTACTGAACCGTATGTTCAGCAATTGTTTATTGCTAAACCTGATGGAATGAGCCTTGAAGAGTTTGATCGAAAACTTTTCGTTTTTAGAAAATATACTGAGCGTTTAGCACGAGAATCTGTTGCAGGACTAGGCTACAATGGATTAGATATTATTTCTTGTTCTTATAAAACAATCATTTATAAAGGACAATTAACAACCGAACAGGTTTCTTTATACTTTAAGGACCTTACAAATCCGTTGGCCGTAAGTGCAATTGCCTTGGTGCATTCCCGCTTCTCAACCAACACATTCCCTTCATGGAAACTGGCTCAGCCGTTCCGTTTTATTGCACACAACGGCGAAATCAATACCAACAAGGGCAATATCAACTGGATGCGTGCGCGCGAAGTCTTACTGCAATGTTCGGTTTTTACCCGTGAAGAACTGGAAATGATTTTCCCGATTTGTGATGTGCGCGATTCAGATAGTGCCAACCTGGATATGGCTATCGAAATGCTTGTATTAAGCGGACGATCATTACCTCAAGTATTAATGATGCTGATTCCGGAAGCATGGCAGAATGATCCGGATATGGACCCGAAGAAGAAAGAGTTTTACGAATTCTATTCTGCCATGATGGAGCCATGGGATGGCCCTGCTTCGGTATGTTTCACCGATGGAGTACTGGTTGGTGCAACCTTAGACCGTAACGGACTGCGTCCATCACGTTATTGCTTAACCGATGACGACACATTAATAATGGCATCAGAAACGGGTGCAATTGATGTTCCTCACGACAAAGTTGTTCTTAGAGGACGACTACAGCCGGGAAAAATGTTTGTGGCTGATTTGGAGCAAGGCCGCATTATTTCTGATGAAGAAGTAAAAGCAGGTATTTGCTCGGGGCAACCTTATGGCGAATGGGTGAAAAATAATATGACTCACCTTGATGACCTTCCATCGATTCCTGATTTGGAATTAAAAGACCCGGATCAGAAAACAATATTCAGAAGACAAAAAGCTTTTGGATTTACCCACGAAGACATTGAGGTAATTTTAAAGCCGATGGCGACAACCGGAGGCGAGGCCCTTGGCTCAATGGGTGCCGATAATCCATTGGCTGTATTATCTGATCGTCCGGTGCATTTGGCACACTACTTTAAACAATTATTTGCCCAGGTAACCAATCCACCAATCGACCCAATCAGGGAACGTATTGTTATGGATTTAAGAACTTATGTGGGTGGCTTTAAAAATATATTGACTGAGTCGGCAGAACACTGCCGCCGTATTGCAATTCCACAACCGGTATTAACAAACGAGCAGTTGGTTAAACTGGCTTATGTGGATCATACACATTTCCAAACCAAAAAAATCAGTATTGTTTTCCACGCAAATGGCGAGCCCGGAACTTTGGAAAACAAACTGGAGCGTTTGTGTCAGTACGTGGAAGATGCCATTGATGAAGCTTATTCAATCATCTTGTTATCTGACTTTGCAATCAGCACCGATCACGCACCAATTCCCTCGTTATTAGCTGCTTCTGCAGTTCACCACCACCTGATTCGTGTTGGGAAACGTGGAAAGGCCGATATTATTATCGAAGCAGGTGATGTACGCGAAGTTCATCATTTTGCAACATTGCTGGGATATGGAGTTTCTGCTATTAACCCATACATGGCCATTGATACGATTAAACAAATGGTATCGGATGGTATTCTTGGAGATATTACAAAAGAGCAAGCTATTCAAAATTACGTAAAAGCTATTGGTGGCGGTTTGTTGAAAGTATTCTCAAAAATGGGAATCTCAACTTTAGCCTCTTACCAGGGTGCGCAAATTTTTGAGGCCGTAGGTTTGAAACAGGAGGTAGTAGACAAATATTTTACGGGAACAGTTAGTCGTATTGAAGGATTAGGACTCGATGACATAGCAAAAGAAGCTATGTCAAGACATCGACAGGGATATCCTACCCGATTAGGCGGTTCGAAAGTATTAGATCCTGGAGGCGAATACCACTGGAGAAAAGATGGAGAACGCCACTTACTTACTCCAACAGCTATTCAGTTATTACAGGAAGCAACAAGAAATAACAATTACGGCAAGTATAAAAAATTCTGTTCCGAGGTTGATGAGCAGGCAGAAGCTGCTTGTACGCTGCGTGGATTAATGGACTTCAAATCAGATCGTGAACCAATTCCGATTGATGAAGTTGAACCGGCTAAAAATATCCTGACCCGCTTTGCAACAGGAGCTATGTCGTTTGGTTCTATTTCGTGGGAAGCCCACACCACTTTGGCAATTGCAATGAACCGTATAGGTTCGAAATCAAACTCAGGCGAAGGCGGTGAAGATCCGGTTCGTTATACAAAACTTCCAAACGGAGATGATATGTGTTCTGCAACAAAGCAGATTGCATCCGGGCGTTTTGGGGTAAACAGTTATTACCTGAGTATGGCCAAAGAGCTTCAAATTAAAATGGCTCAGGGGGCAAAACCAGGCGAAGGTGGTCACCTTCCCGGACACAAAGTAAATGGATGGATTGGCCGTACACGTAACTCAACTCCGGGGGTAGGACTTATTTCGCCTCCACCACATCACGATATTTATTCAATCGAGGATTTGGCACAGCTCATCTACGATTTAAAGAACAGTAACCGCGATGCACGTATTAACGTGAAACTGGTTTCGGAAACAGGTGTAGGTACTGTTGCTGCCGGTGTTTGTAAAGCAAAAGCCGATGCAGTATTGATTTCGGGATACGATGGAGGAACAGGAGCTTCTCCAGTAAGTTCGATCAAACATGCCGGGCTACCATGGGAACTTGGGTTGTCGGAAACTCACCAAACCCTGGTGCGCAACCGATTACGTAACCGAATTGTTGTACAATCCGACGGTCAGATGAAAACATCGCGCGACCTGGCTATTGCAACATTATTGGGTGCCGAAGAATGGGGTGTTGCCACCATGGCACTGGTTGTTGAAGGATGTATTATGATGCGGAAGTGTCACAGCAATACTTGTCCGGTTGGAGTTGCAACACAGAACGAAAGACTTCGCGGCAAATTCAAAGGAAATCCTGACCATGTGGTAAATTACTTCGAATTTTTGGTGAACGGTCTTCGCGAAATTATGGCAGAGCTTGGTTTCCGAACCATCGAGGAAATGGTTGGCCAGTCGCAGTGTTTGAAATTTAAAGACGACATTGACCACTGGAAATACAAAGGACTTGATTTAAGCCCAATACTATTTAAAGAAACAATTGGAGAAGAAGAAGGCCTGTTCTGCAGCAAAAAACAAAATCACCAGATGGAAGATATTCTTGACTGGAAATTTGTTGAGGCAGCACAAAAAGCAATTCATAATGGTGAAAAAGTAGAGGCAGAATTTGAAGTTAAAAACATCAACCGCAGCGTTGGTACTGTTTTGTCGCACGAAGTAACCAAAATACATAAAGGAGAAGGTTTGCCCGATGGTACTATTCATTTTAAAATGAAAGGATCAGCAGGACAATCGTTCGGGGCTTTTGTTTGTAAAGGTATTGAACTGGAAGTTGAAGGCGACGCAAACGATTACTTTGGTAAAGGTTTATCAGGAGGTCATTTGTCGATTTACCCGGCTAAAAACGTACAATTTATTCCGGAGCAAAATATTATTGTTGGTAACGTATGTTTCTATGGCGCAACTGGTGGCGAAGCTTATATTCGTGGTGTTGCCGGCGAGCGCTTCTGTGTTCGTAATTCAGGAGCAAAAGTGGTTGTTGAAGGTATTGGCGATCACGGTTGCGAATACATGACCGGAGGAACAACAGTTATTCTTGGTAAAACAGGCCGCAACTTTGGTGCAGGTATGTCGGGAGGTGTTGCTTATGTTCTCGATACTGAAGGTACTTTCCCGGGGCTTTGCAACATGGGAATGATCGGGCTTGAGAAAGTTACAGACAAGAAAGAACAAGAAGAATTGAAAGAAATGATTCGCAAACATCAGGCGAAAACGGGTTCATCCGTCGCTGAATATGTTCTTTCTGACTGGGATGAGACAGTAGGCAAGTTTGTAAAAGTAATTCCTACCGACTACAAACGTATGCTTACCTATATTGAAAAAGCCCGCGGAACGGGAAAATACGAGACTGAGTCTGACATTATTGATGCAGCATTTGACATGCATCTTGCAAACTTGTAATTTATTATAGAGGATAAGACATGGGAAAGCCAACAGGATTTTTAGAATATAAAAGAGTTTCCAACCCAACACGTCCGGTTGGGGAACGACTGAAAGATTGGAATGAGGTTTATGTTTTACGCGACAAAGAAACCTGCGAAACTCAGGGAGCACGCTGTATGGATTGCGGCGTTCCTTTCTGCCACCGAGGAGAATTGTTGCCCACCGGAGCAACAGGTTGCCCGGTGTATAACCTGATTCCGGAATGGAATGATTTAATTTACAAAGGACGTTGGAAAGAAGCTTTAGAGCGTTTGCACCACACCAACAACTTCCCCGAATTTACAGGAAGAGTTTGCCCTGCTCCGTGCGAGGCGGGTTGTGTGTTGGGCATCAACGAACCTGCTGTAACCATTCACGATAACGAACGCACCATTATTGATAATGGGTTTAAAAAAGGATGGGTTTTTCCGGAACCACCAGAAAGTCGTACCGGAAAAACAGTGGCCGTAGTTGGATCGGGACCTGCAGGACTGGCTTGCGCAGCACAATTAAACAAGGCAGGGCATACCGTTACTGTTTTCGAACGCGACGACCGTATTGGCGGATTGCTGATGTACGGTATTCCCAATATGAAATTGGAAAAAGCGGTTGTGCAGCGCCGCGTTGATTTACTGGCTGCCGAAGGTATTGTGTTCAAAACAAACACCGAAATAGGGAAAGACATTAGCAGCAAAAAACTGCTTAAAGACTTCAATGCTGTTGTTTTGGCAACTGGTGCAACCAAACCACGCGATTTGCAGGTTGAAGGACGCGAGTTGGAAGGTGTGCACTTTGCCATGGAGTTCTTAGCGGCAAACACCAAAAGTTTACTCGACAGCAAGCTGGAAGACGGAAATTATATTTCGGCAAAAGACAAACATGTAATTGTAATTGGTGGTGGCGATACCGGTACCGATTGTGTTGGTACATCGTTGCGCCATGGTTGTAAAAATGTTACACAGCTCGAAATTTTGTCGAAGCCGCCAAAAGAACGCAACAACGAAGCAAATCCATGGCCCGAATGGCCCGGCAATCAAAAAATTGACTATGGTCAGAACGAAGCCATTTATGTGCAGGGAAAAGATCCTCGTGTATATTCAGTAATGACTACCAAATTTGAAGGCGAAGAAGGCAAATTAAAAGCAATACATACGGTTGAGGTCGAATGGGTGAAAAACGAAAATGGCGGTATGATGCCAAAGGCAATTCCCGGAACCGAAAAACGTATAAAAGCCGATTTAGTATTGCTTGCAATGGGTTTCTTAGGACCTGAGGATACAATTGCCGAAGAGCTGGAATTAGATCTCGATCGCCGATCGAATTTTAAAGCCGAATCGCAGTACAAAACCAGCATGAAAAGGGTATTTGCAGCGGGTGACGCTCGTCGTGGACAATCGCTGGTGGTTTGGGCCATTAACGAAGGACGTGCCGCAGCTCGCGAAGTAGACCTCTATTTAATGGGCGATACAGTTCTTCCTTAATTTTAAGGAGACAACAAAAATACAGTGCAGTTTTTTCAGGAGGACCGGCAAAAAGGAAATTATCCGGAAATGAATCACTTTCCCTTGACCAGAACGTGATACCGCCGGCTCCTCCTTTTTTAACTCGAATTTTTAATTTATAATATGGGTTTCCAGATTTGGGAACCCATTTCTTTTTAGCATCCATGCCATGCAGAAACGGCCTCATAAAACACTTTATTCTTTTTCAAATTTGTCATGGGTCACTTGTAGCTCTGAGGCACGACATTATTGAAGTAAAGGCCGGGCTTACACCCCAATTTTTCCCTTAATAAAAGCTACCATACCAACAACAATAAGTAATCGCTATCGTATTAACTCAACTCCCCCAGGGCGGGTATGTTTCCATCTTCGGTGCGACCACAGGTAATGTTCGGGCTCTTCTCGTATTATCGCCTCCATCTTTTCCACATAGGCTATAAGTATTTCGTTGGCTTTCATTTCTTCCGGATGCTCAGCCAACATTGATATGTCTACCTTGTATCTTCCACGCCCAACACATTTTACATACTGAAAAAACACCGGATATTTAGTTTTGGCAGCAATCTTTTCAGGCCCTGTAAAAAAAGATGCTTCCCGATTTAAAAAGTTCATCCAGAATGGAGAAGTTGCATGACCTGTTTGATCGGCAGCCAGCCATAGCACTGCCGGTTCGCCTTTTTGTTTGTAATCGAATATCGAACGTGCCGCTTTTGTTGTAGGAGTGACCACTCCACCCCATTTCCCACGCGAATTCTTCAGAAAATTCTCCATCGGACTGTTATTCCGCGGTGGATTATAAACCATCAGAATGGGATGTTTAAACACTGCCTGCGTATAACTGCACCACTCCCAGTTGTTATAATGAAAAGCCAAAACAATAGCTCCCTCTCTTTTTGCGGTAATATCTTCCAATTCTTGTAATCCCGAGTAATCCATTCGTTTAGCCATCTCTTTCGCCGACATACTGTACAGTTTTACCGACTCTGTCAGAAAATCGAAAAGGCGATGATAAAATTTATTCCTCAATTGAGTAATTTCCTCTTCTGTTTTTTGGGGGAAAGCAGCCTTCAGATTTTCGGTTGTTACCCGGTAGCGGTATTTTAAAATGTATTTATTCAGGAAATAAATAAGATCCGAAAGAGCATAAATTATTCTGAAGGGTAAAAACGAAATTCCCTTTAGAAAAATTACAATTAAGTTATTTCGAAAATTCGAAAATAATTTTGCCGATTTATCCGTTTTTGTAATTCTTTCTGTCATTCCACTTCTGGACTATAATAATTTGCGAGCTTAAAAAGCTGTTAAAATTGATTAAAACAAGCTCCAAAACTACACTTTTAACAGCAATTTCAAGAATATATTTTTTAACCTTTATATATTCGAACTATAAAATAGCTTTTATGAAGCCAACAAAAATTCAAAGGTCAAAGTTCTATAAAACTTTATACCGATTTATATCCTAACCAACCTTAAAATTGATTACATCAGGACATCTATTTTTTTGAAAATTACAATTGCAGCAAATGAAAACAATTTACACCATTACACTATTATTACTCGGAGTTAATCTTTTTGCACAAAATACATTTATTGCCCACCGGGGAGCATCGTATCTTGCCCCGGAAAACACACTTGCTTCGGCAAAGCTAGCCTGGGAACTGGGCGCCGATGCCGTTGAAATTGACATTCACCTGTCAAAAGATAATCGTGTAATGGTCATTCACGATAAAGACACCAAAAGAACCTGCACCGGCAAAAAAAATCTGGAAATTGCCAAAACTCCGTCTGTACTTTTGCGGGATTTAGATGCCGGAAGTTGGAAAGACAAAGAGTTTAAGGGTGAAAAAATCCCATTCCTGGACGAAATAATAGGTGCAATTCCAGAAGGCAAAAAACTGGTTATAGAAATAAAATGTGGAGCAGATGTTATTCCTCCGTTGGTGCGATGTATTGAAAAAAGTGGCAAACAGGAACAAATCATCTTTATTAGTTTCAACTGGCAGCTAATTTTAAAAACCAACGAAACATTTCCTGAGAATAAAAGCTACTGGTTGAGCAGTTCAAAACAGACAGTAAAAAAACGAATATCTGAGGCGTCGAAAGCAGGCCTGGCAGGCATAAATTTACATCATTCAATTATTGATGAAGAAATAATGAAACTTGCACACGAAAGTAACCTGGAGGTTTTATCGTGGACAGTTGACGATCCGGAGATAGCAAAAAGGTTAACAGAGCTTGGGGTAAAAGGCATTACTACCAACCGCCCCAAATGGTTGAAAGAACAAATGAATTTATAGGATCGGGCAATTCATCTAAAGAAAGACAGAAAAGAAATATAATGTGGCGTTCTTTTGGGTTCGTTTATACGTTCTCATTTCTCAGTCTGAAAACGAAATGAAAATAAAAAGGGAACTCTCCAGCAGAGTCCCCTTTTACATTTAATCATTACTTTGGAAATACCGTAGTGATTGATTATTCTATAAACAAAAACAAAGCCTTAAACCGTTAATTACTCTTAATAAATAAAAATGCTTGTTAAATAAAAGTTCAGCAAGTTATTTTAGCCTGCTATCTGTGCTTTAATTATGAAACAGACTTGATTTTTACCTGCCTACCGGCAGGCAAGCGTTCTTTCTCTCCATTTATTTTCTTTACGCTTTTTCTCGAAGGCAGACCGAGCGGGCTGCAAACCATATAACTTTTAATGACACTTGTTCGTGAGTTGGCCTCTTTTGATCAGGTACTGAATCAAAACAAAGCCTTACTGAGAGCGGGAAGCTCCGAGGAAACGAGCTTGCGAGTTACACGAGTTGCCAAAAAATTTAATTATAAAGGAGTGAAATCACCCGTCCGAAGTTTGGTTTTGTGAAGGTGAAGTACGAAGAGCAAAAGCAGCCTTGAGCTTTGTGCATACTATTTGGATCCCCGTCTGACCGAGCGGGCAGGAAGCCAAATAGTATGGCCGACGACAGGAAGAAAGTGCTGCTGTGAAACAATAAATTCAATGATAAATTGATATTTATTGGCCAGAAAAGTGAGGATAATTTTTGTTTGAAAAAATGGTAATCCATCGGATTTTACCGGTGATCCTGAATTATTGGTGTAATATTTCCAGCGATAAAAACAGAGCATAAAAAAAGGGATTCCCCATAAAGGAAATCCCAATCTAATCACTGTTTCTTGATCATCGTCTCCGATGTTTTCACTGCTTGTTTTCTTTCATTTCAAATATATGGCATATTTATGTTAACGCTTTGTAAGCAATATGAATTATTGTTAAATTCATTTACAGAATGTTAAAGGCATTGATGCTGGAAATACATAAGCCGTCGATTACATTTGTACAGATATGAATGTGCCCGGGACCAGAGCACAAAAAAAGCAGGAATTTGTATTCCTGCTTTTCACTATTTCTGTGTGAATGAAGCATATTTTTATGCTCTTTTATATGCATTGTAAAGCACCTGCAAGATATAAGTGTCTAACGTAAATATAAATACCTAATTTTAGGTATTTTTACAGATCAGCTAAATTGGTTATAAACGATCGTCTTATGTTTGAAAACAGTGTAAGTAAAATTAAAAAAGCCTGGGAGCCCAATAAAATAAAGCATCCGGTAAAAACAGAATTGTATTTGAACATTATTGAGCAGGTTGCCAATTTGTTTTCTGCAGGAAGTTTCTATTACTACATCATAAATTTTGAAACGCTTAAAATGGAACATGTAGATGATCGAATTAAAACGGTGCTGGGTATTGATCCAAAAGACTGGAATTTGGACAAGGTATTTGAGTTGGTTCATCCTGAAGACCTGAAACAAATGCACATAAAAGAAGCCAGAGCAGTAGATTTTATTCTGAACCAAATACGCACCGAAGATATTCTGAAATACAAGGTCGTTTATGTGTTACGTTTGCGTCATGCCAACGGAAGTTATAAAACGATCTTGCAACAATCAAAAGCACTAACCTTATCTGAAGATGGCAAAGTACAGCATGTTTTGGGTATTCACACCGATGTAACTTACCTGAATATGCAAGTCGACCACAAGATTTCATTTGTTGGAGATGGACTGCCCTCGTATTATTCGTTGTCTACCGATGACAATTATATTCCAGAGCAGATCGATTACCACCACCTTTTCACTCCGCGCGAAATAGAGATTCTCGGAAACATTGCCAAAGGAAAAACATTTGGTGAAATTGCCGGGATACTAAATATATCGCCACATACCATTAATACACACAAAAAAAATATCCTGAAAAAAACCGATTGTGCCAACACCACTGAGCTAATTGCCCGCTGTGTAAGAGAAGGGGTAATTTAAATTTATCGATAGAAATTCATCTCCTCCAAATATTCCCAACTTTTTTGAGGCATAAAATGCCTGACATTTTTCCCTTCGTGAATAGCCTTTCGAAGAAACGACGAAGAAATTTCCATTAAAGGCGTACCTTCTGCAATCGTAATATTTTTATGAACTTGTACCTTCGACTTATCAAAGCCGGGACGAGGATAGACAATAATGCCATAATTCTCCACAATAACTTCGTAATTTTTCCATTTATGAAAACTTTCAAGATTGTCAGATCCCATTAAAATTCGAAAATGATAATTCGGATGCTGGTCTTTTAAATAGGCCAGCGTATCAACGGTATAACTTGGTTTCGACAAAGTAAATTCGATGTTGGAAGCACGCAAACGGTCGTCGCCTTCCACGGCACGGTGTACCATTTCCAACCGCTGGTAATCATCAAGCAAATTTGCCTTTATTTTATGTGGATTTTGCGGCGAAACCACAAACCACAGCTGATCAATATCGGTGTATTCCACCATATAATTGGCAATGGCCAAATGCCCGATATGAATGGGGTTGTACGAACCAAAATAGAGTCCAATTTTTAGTCGAAGATTTGTTTTGGGTGCAAGTATATCGGTTACAAGGTTACTCATGAATCAAAAATAATCAATATTGACTCTTCAAATTTAATGTATTATTTGGGAGTTCTAAATTGAATATTGATTATTGGATATTTGTCTGATCAAGAAAATCAGCGATTATCTTCTCTGCTTCAGCAAAAGCCACTTCCAAATTATCGTTGGTAATTACCACATCAAATTCGGGAGCGAAACTCAACTCGTGCTCCGCTTTTGCTATGCGCATCTGTATTTTTTCTTCGGTTTCTGTTTCTCGGCCCTGCAAACGCCGTCGTAATTCTTCCACCGAAGGAGGCTGTACAAAAACAGCCAGAGCCTCATCGCCGTAGTACTTTTTAATATTTAATCCACCAACTACATCCACATCAAAAATTACATTGTTCCCTTTATTGCGAATGCGTTCTACTTCGCTTTTTAAAGTTCCGTAGCTTGTACCTTTATACACTTCTTCCCACTCCAAAAATTCATCGTTTTCAACCTTTGCCATAAACGCTTCACCCGACAAAAAATAATAATCTTTGCCTTGTGTTTCGGTGTGGCGTGCCTCGCGGCTTGTGGCCGAGATTGAAAATTCCAGGTTAAAACCTTTTTGCAGAAGGTGTTTTACGATAGTGGTTTTACCTGCACCCGATGGTGCTGAAAATATAACTAATTTGCCTTTCATGATTTTGGCTACTATCCCCGAGCTTCAAACTACTTGCTCATTCAACTTTAAACTTTAAACCTTTAACTACAATACATTAAGTAATTGTTCTTTCACGCGTTCAAGGTGGTCTTTCATTTGAACAACAATACGCTGAATTTCGCTGTTGTTGGCTTTCGATCCGATGGTGTTAATTTCGCGGCCTATTTCCTGCGAAATAAAACCAAGTTTTTTCCCCGACGAACCATTTTGGTTTGCCGTTTCAAAGAAATACTCACAATGGTTTGCCAACCGCACTTTCTCTTCATTAATATCCAGTTTCTCCAGATAAAAAATCAACTCCTGTTCAAACCGGTTTTCATCAACATTCCCATTCAGTTTCAGGGATTCCAGATTATCGGCCAAACGAACCTTAAGTGCTTCAATGCGCAACTTTTCAAAGGGCTCTATATCTGTCAACAGTTGATTAATGGCTTTTACATTCCCAACAATATCAGCTTGCAGTGCCTGCCCTTCGGTGGCCCTAAAATCGTTGATATCGTTCAAAGCACTCAAAATATTGGCATAAATAGTTTCCCACTCTGCTTCGTCCAGGGTTTCGTATTCGGTTTTTACCACATCGGGTAAACGCATCGATGCCTGCAAAGTAGTATGATCAACTGGCAATCCCAGGTCGCTGCTTATTTGGCTTAAATGATTGAAATAGCCTTTCAGAATGGGCTCGTTAATTTTCGAATTCGACTCGTCGCCCAAATTTTCAACATAAATATTAAAATCAACTTTTCCACGCTCCAGTTTTTCAGAAAGCGCTTTTCTGATTACGATATCTTTTTCACGATAAAGAGCCGGAGTTCGGGTATTAATATCTATCTGTTTACTGTTTAGAGATTTTATTTCGATTGTAAATTTTTTATTGTTTACCTCGAATTCGGCTTTACCAAAGCCGGTCATTGACTTTATCATATTGAAATATTTTGTGCAAAGGTAACAGAAAGTTGGAAGCTGGAAGTTACAAGACCGAAGAAAATAACTGAATAAGAGAAGTTAGAAGCATAAATTAATGAAACGTCTCACTCCCAACTTCGTGCTTCACTCTTCGCGTTTCTAAGCAATTACTCCTGAACCAATTAGCTCATCGCCCAAATACCAGGCTGCAAACTGTCCCGATGTAATTCCACGTTGTTCATCATTGAAAATAAACCAGGCACCGTCTTCTTTTAAATGAATCGTACCTTTTTCCAATGGTTGGCGGTAACGAATTCGAATATCGAACCCGCGTTTGTCTCCCGGTTTCATTTTTAAATCGTGGCGGATCCAGTGCATGTCTTCGCTGGCTACAAACAATCCTTTGCGATGCAGACCGGGATGATTTTGCCCTTCTCCCACATAAACAATGTTGCGTTTAACATCTGTTCCAATTACAAACAGCGGCTCTTTGTGCCCTCCAATATTTAATCCTTTTCGCTGCCCAACGGTGTAAAAATGTGCGCCCTGATGTTCGCCAATTACCTCTCCATTCCAGGGTTTATACGGAAAAGGGAAACACAGTTTTTTGTAGTTTTCTTCCGAAACTTCAAGTTGCTTTTTCTTCTCCATAAATTTTGCAGGAACCTCTATAACGTTCCCCACTTTTGGTACCAGTTGTTGTTGCAAAAATGTTGGCAAATCTACTTTCCCCACAAAACAGATGCCCTGCGAATCTTTACGTTCGGCAGTTGGCAGGTTTTGCGCACGGGCTATCTCACGCACTTCGGGTTTTAACAATTCGCCCACCGGGAACATGGCTTTCGAAAGCTGGTCCTGATTCAGCTGACATAAAAAATAACTCTGGTCTTTGTTCGGATCTTTCCCGGCCAGAAGCTGATGAATGGTTTCCCCTTCAACTACCACTTCGTTCTTCCGGCAATAATGCCCGGTTGCTACAAAGTCGGCATCAAATTTCATGGCCTCGTCCAGAAAAGTATCGAATTTAATTTCGCGGTTACAAAGTACATCAGGATTTGGTGTACGTCCGGCCTGGTATTCAGCAAACATATAATCCACCACCCGCTTTTTATAATCTTTGCTTAAATCCACAATATGAAAAGGGATATCAAGCTTTTTCGCTACCATTTTGGCAATCAGCGCATCCTCTTCCCATGTGCAGGCACTGGTAATATTCCCCACACGTTCGTGCCAGTTTACCATAAAAAGTGCAATTAAATCGTGCCCCTGCTCTTTTAGCAAATAAGCTGCCACACTCGAATCTACCCCACCTGAAAGTCCAACTACTACCCTGCTCATTTATATAATTTTAGGGCGGCAAAATTACAATGAAAAAGTGACATGGCAAAAGCGGGGCAGTTTGAATAGATTCTGAAGTCCTCGAAATAAAAAATCTTGTTCCCAACCTGCGTTGCAAGCTACAATTCTCAATAAAAATGAACCGCCTTAAATTAAAATACACTTTTGTGATAACTCTGTGATAAACCCAATCTATCTTTCGTATGTTTCAGTTAATAAAAAGATTATGGAAAAGGCATTGATCATTGAAGACGACAAGGATATTTCGGATTTGATTTCTATTCATCTGGCCGATATGGACCTGAAAGTGGACAAAGCTTTCGATGGAAAAGACGGTTTAATGAAGGCCATGAACAATCATTACCGTTTTATTTTACTCGATATCAGGCTTCCGTTACTCGACGGTTTTGAAATATGTAAACGGCTGCGAATGGAAAAAGTAAATACTCCGATTTTAATGCTCACGTCTAAATCGGAAGAAATAGACAAGGTACTGGGTCTGGAAATGGGCGCCGACGATTACATCTCGAAACCTTTTGGCATCAGGGAATTACTGGCACGCATAAAAGCTGTGCTCCGCCGGTACGATTCGGCGCAAACCACCAAAAACGAGGATGAAAGAGAGTTACGCTACGACAAACTGTACATTAATATAGGCATGCGCATAGTTGAACTGAACGGGAACCGGGTTGAACTTTCACCCAAAGAATTCGACCTGCTGATCCATTTGGCATCAAATCCCGGGAAAACTTTCTCGCGAATGCAGTTGCTCAACCAGGTGTGGGGCTACGAGTTTGAAGGTTTTGAACATACCGTGAATTCACACATAAACCGTTTACGCTCGAAAATTGAGACCGATATGAACAAGCCCATATACATTCTTACAACCTGGGGAGTGGGATACAAATTCAGAGAAAATTAAAAATGAAATATATGAAATCGAAAATATTCAACCGCTTATACATACAAGTGTCGGCCATATTTTTGCTGGTACTTTTTATGTTTACGGCCATTGCACTGTATATTTCCGTTCAGTCGGCTGCTAAATACTCTGTGGAGGTGAACCAGCGTCTGAACAGCGAACTGGCAACCAGCACTGTGGAAGTAATACAACCATTGATGAAAGACGATATTGCCAGCGATGAAGCCATTGCCGACCTGATGCACTCCATGATGGTGATCAACCCGATTGTGGAGGTTTATTTGCTTGACCCGGCTGGAAAGATTCTGAAATACGTGGCCCCGGACAAAGTGGTAAAACTGGAGAAAGTGAACCTGGCTCCCATAAAACAGTTTATTGCCGATCCGGAACATAGTATTATTTACGGAGATGATCCGCGGAATCCGGGGGAGTTTAAAATTTTCTCAGCCGCCACCATTCGCGAAGGCGATATCCTGAAAGGATACATCTACATTGTTCTGGCCAGTCAGGAATATATTTCAGCTGCGCAAACCGTAATCGGGAGTTATATACTTGGCCTTTCTATCCGCTCGGTTATTATTATACTGATCATTTCGGCACTGGTGGGTTTGCTTGCCATCTGGTTTATTACCAAAAAGCTGAATCCGATTATCGACGGAATACAAGAGTTTAAAAAAGGCAACCTGACTGCCCGTATCGATGTTAAAAGCGAAGGCGAGCTGGACCGGATCGCACTGGTGTTCAACCAAATGGCCGACACCATAGAACAAAACATCAGCGAACTGAAGGGAGTGGATAACCTGCGGCGTGAACTCATCGGCAATGTATCGCACGACCTTCGTACTCCGGTGGCCTCCATTCAGGGATATGCAGAAACGCTTATCCTGAAACAGGACAACATTTCAAAAGAAGAACAGACAAAATACCACGAGATTATTTTTAAAAGCTGTGGGCGCCTGCAACGATTGGTGGAAGAATTGTTCGAGCTGTCGAAATTACAAACCAACCAGGTTGAACTGCAACCCGAACCTTTTTCCATTGCCGAACTGGTGTACGATATTGCCAACAAATACCGTATCCTTTCACAAAAAAAGGGGATTAGCGTAGATACCGTTATTGCAAAAGATGTTCCTTTGGTGGAAGCCGACCTTTCGCTGGTCAACCGGGTGCTTCAAAACCTCATCGACAATGCCATGAAATTTTGCCGCGAAGGAGACAATATCCGCATCGAAATTGACACAAAAGAACCTGAAAAAGTTGAAGTTCGTGTGATCGACTCCGGAACGGGAATCAAACAGGAAGATCTTCCCAATGTATTTCAGCGCTATTTTAAAGGACGAAACGATGAACATGGAACAGGACTGGGACTGGCCATCGTAAAAAGCATCATCGACCTTCACAATTCACAAATACAGGTGTACAGCCAATACGGAAAAGGAACAAAATTCATCTTCGATCTGCCCAAAGCATTTACGGCATAAATTTTTATAAAAGTTTGAAATCTCTGTGACCTTGCTGTGATACTTTCTTCTGAATTTTGATGTGAGTTAACATTAAAAAACAAAAAAATGAAAACATTACGATTAACAGCATTGGCAGTACTTTCTACGCTACTTTTTTCAGCGTGTGAAAAAGACAACTTTATGGAAGAACAGGATGCGGCCACCAAAAGTGCCAAGGGTAATACCCCCGCAGGAACCTACACGGTGACGGTTGAAAACGTTTCTACGGCATACGATTTTTTTGAAGCCGGAGCAGTTGCAATTCCCGACGGAGCAAGCGAAGCAGGTCCGGCATTTCCGGGGCATTCGTTTACCTTCTCGTTTCATGCAGGACCCAACCACAAATTATCGTTTGCCACCATGTATGGCTTGTCGAATGATGGATTTTATTCACCCGCCGACGGAGGAATTAGTTTATACAGTGGTGGTGCTCCTCTTACAGGCGATATCACTTCTGAAATTATGCTGTGGGATGCAGGAACACAGGTAAACCAGATGCCCGGCCCGGGTAATCCGCACAACGGAGCTGATGAGAATGGCGTGGTTCGCTCCATGATGGATGCCAACACAACCGATATGTACGACTACGGAACGGTTGCCACAAACCTGAAAGCTACTTTAATGTACCACGGCCACAGCATGTTTAGCGTGACCGTTGAAGTTTTGGAAGCCGCAACAACTGCCATTTCGCCGGTGGCATGGGTGGTGCACGGCGACGGGCAAATGCCCATTTTTACAGAAGGAATGGCAGATTACGGCATGGGACTTGAAACGCTGTCCGAAACGGGAAATCCCGGTCCGTTAAGTCACCACCTGGCAATGAACAGCGGTTATGTTTCACCAATTGCACCTGTTTTGTGGGTTTTACACGACAAAAAAGACATGCCCCTGTTTACAGAAGGTATGCCCGATTATGGATTGGGATTGGAAACACTGGCCGAAACAGGTAATCCCGGTCCTTTATACGAGTCGCTTATGGCAGCGGGATATGAAACAGGATTCCAAACGGGGCCAAACGCACCTCCTATATTTCCCGGGGAAATGCTTTCGTTTACCATTGAAGGACACGTTGGACAGTCGCTGAGTATAGCAAGTATGTTAGGAGTTTCCAACGATATTTTCTTTTCAACCGGCGAAGAAGGGATCAAACTTTCCAACGGCGATGATCCCAAAGACCTGACCCATTTTATCGAACTATACGATGCAGGAACCGAAGTGAACGAATATCCGGGGGCACAAACACAGGCCAACACCGTTGAAAATGGCAATGTTCGTGTGGTAAACGACGGAATGCCCTGGCCCGATCCATCGAATATCATTAAAGTGACAATCAGTAAAAATTAGAGGAAAACAGGAATTAATACCTTGCTTGAGTAAACAACCACCACCTGTATTTGGGTTGGTGGTTGTTTTTTTTAGAACCTGTTTAAATCCGATGTTTGCCAATTGAGCTTTAAGGGACTTTGGTTGGACTTTTTTGGTCAGATAATGATGGGGCGATTGGGCATATTTGTACCAGTAATAACAATTTAAACAGTTAAATTATGAAAGCAATATTAGGAACAATCCTGGTTGTGATGCTTTCACTCGGTGTTAATGCATCACCCACATTTGCCGCGGAAAGAGAATTAAACAGCCCGGAACAGGAATTTACAGTAGAAATACTAAATGTTTCACCTGAATTTAAGGCAGGCGAAAATGGAACAATTGAGATGAACAGCGCTTTTGTTACAAAGCAAAACGGTTCATCGGATGAACTATTTGGCTCATTTTGGGCCGAATTTGAATATGGAGAAGGAAGTTCGGACAATGTGTATAAGACTAAAAACTGGCACATTACAGACATCAGGCTGGCAGAAGAATTATCTGCGAAAGAAATAGCACAAATAAAAGTTGCTTTTTATGAGGAAATGGAAAACCTTTTTGATGAAATCCCCAGAAGTAACATTGATCGGATTTTAAATTCGTTGGATAACTATGCAACAGCAGGGCTGAACACTGAGGCGCCCCGTATTATTTATACCAATCAACCTTCGGCGTTAATACTAATTGACGGGCAACCCTATTATGAAGGCCTGAACAAGCGCTATTCGAAAATATCGAATACCGGTGTTTTTATGGTAAAAGACAATAAAAAGGACGACTATTACATGTATGGCGGCGGTCTTTGGTTTACTTCGGGAAATGCGTTAAACGGTTGGGAGTATACTCCAGATGTACCGAACAGGATAAATAATGTGATGCGAAAACACGCACGCGAATTGTACAACAACATGCAAGATGAGCAATTCCAGGCGCAGATCGTTCCCGAGATTATCATAACCACCGAACCGGCTGAACTTATTGCCACAGACGGTAGTCCAAAGATGGTGCTTATAGCCAATACAAAACTGGGGTATGTTGAAAATACCGATGCCGATCTGTTCAGGGATTTGAACACCAACAAATATTACTCCCTGTTTTCGGGCCGATGGTTTAGCTCCGACCGGTTGGAAGCGGGCTGGCAATATGTAGCGCCCGACGCTTTACCTGCTGATCTGGCAAAAATACCGGAAGATCACGACAAGAGCAATGTACTGGTAAGTGTTCCCGGAACCAAAGCGGCTGAAAATGCAGTGAAGGATGCACAGATCCCGTATGTTCAGCAAATCGACATCTCCACTGTTCTGGACACCCGTGTGGACTATAACGGAGAACCCGAGTTTGTTCAGATTGACGGAACCGAATTGCGTTATGCGGTAAATACTTCCTCGCCGGTTCTGATGTGGAACGATACCTATTATTTGGTTGAAGAAGCAGTGTGGTACAATTCTACAACACCTTACGGTCCCTGGCAAGTGGCTCAGCAACGTCCGGAAGGTGTGGAAAACATCCCGGCTGATAATCCCTTGTTCAATGTAAAGTACGTTTACGTATATAAGCAAACCGACAGGGTGGTTTACACAGGCTTTACATCGGGGTATACCGGATCGTATGTTTACGGCCCCACAGTGGTTTTTGGAACCGGATTTCATTACCACGGATGGTACAATCATTTTTATTACCATCACCCAATGACCTATGGTTATGGATTCTTCTACGATCCGTTTTACGGATGGGTACCGGTTTATTCTCCCTGGTTTCGTTCTTCATTCTATTGGCATTGGAACTGGCATTACTGGTACGGATACCGGCCACCATATTATCCTCCGATATACAACAGGCCGCCCAGGATTGAACATTACAGCAACCGACCCACATCGGGAGTACGGCCAACACAGCCCATAGAAAGGCCCGGTCGTCCATCGGTATCGCCTGACCGGCCCACAACAAGGCCCACACAGCCAACTACCCGGCCAAGCCAGCCTTCGGTTCGCCCAACGCAGCCTGCAACAAGGCCAAGCCAGCCAATAGCTCGCCCTGTGCAACCATCGGTGAGGCCTGTACAGCCGGCGGCCCGACCGGCAGCAGCTCCGGCACAGATGAGAAGGTAATTCATTTGAAAGAATAAGATAAGAATGAGTTTGGGGCAGAATATGTATTGTAATACAGGTTCTGCCCCATTCCTTTTTTTGGGTCCCTCGCTGGAATTGATTTGCAATCCAACTCAGACTGAGATTGGGCTCTGCTGCATGCCTGAGATCGCTTCGGTCGCGAACTCCCTACCAATGACAGATTTTATTAAAGCATTCAATATGAACAAAGTACAAAAAACTCCATTTACTGTCATTTCGACGAAGAATGAGGAGAAATCTTAAACTCAATCTGATTTCTATCATTGCCTCATTATGCCCATAAAAAATTGGGTGGGATCTCGCGACGACAGTGATTAGTGGGGCATCCGGCAGCTGGCAACACCTTATTTGCTTCGAACCCGATTATTTACTGTCCGTTGCCCCGTTCTATGAAATTGGAGTAATTAGTAGCCGACGCAGGAGGAGAAGCAATCTCTACTTACTCCTTCGATCCCCGCTGTTCTTTTCAATTCTAGTGAATTGCACATTGCTTATAAATAGGTACAAACGGAGATTATAGATTTTGTAATTACGGCTCATAGTGTGAGTTTATCATTCTTACTGAACCAGTTAGTTTATTCTACCACGCGATGCAACCTAAAATCCGCAAGTCTCATTTTTACAGGCAATATTTTTGAATAATTGGGCTTCTAAAATTTAAGCCGATCCCAATTATTGGTTCAACCAGCTCATTTTGGGCGAATTTATTACATTCTACTTA
>JAPOHD010000018.1 GCA_026671195.1 Draconibacterium aestuarii
CTTCTGTTACAGGTAAAAATGCAAACCTGTCGGATCCAAATCCACCCACTGCGCCGGATTTCTCGGTTACCAACAACTGCGACGGCACTTCTACTTTAACTGCAACGTCATATGAAACCGGTGCAGCGCTGGAATGGAGCACCACTGAATCTACAGTTTCTATTACAGTTAATTCTGCAGGCAATTACTGGCTTACACAAACTCTTGATGGATGTACCAGTGATGCGACAACCAAAACAGCAGCACCTAAAACAACGCCTACACTTTCTGTTACTCCTGTAAATCCTTCAGAATGCGGAGGAAACGGATTGCTTGTTTTTTCGTTTGCCGGTATGCCCGACGGAACCTATACAATAACTTATGATGGAGGTTCTTTTAATAGTGTTCCGGTTTCAGGAGGTACGGTATCGGCACCGGCACCGGCAGGAGCTTACAACAACCTTCAGATTACAGTGGATGGCTGTACTTCTGTTACAGGTAAAAATGCAAGCCTGTCGGATCCAAATCCACCCACTGCGCCTGATTTCTCGGTTACCAACAACTGCGACGGCACTTCTACTTTAACTGCAACGTCATATGAAACCGGTGCAGCTCTGGAATGGAGCACCACTGAATCTACAGTTTCTATTACAGTTAATTCTGCAGGCAATTACTGGCTTACACAAACTCTTGATGGATGTACCAGTGATGCGACAACCAAAACGGCAGCACCTAAAACAACGCCTACACTTTNACCTATACAATAACTTATGATGGTGGTTCTTTTAATAGTGTTCCGGTTTCGGGTGGTACCGCCTCGGCACCGGCACCGGCAGGAGCTTACAACAACCTAACAATAACCATGGACGGCTGTACTTCAGCAGATGGAATTAATGCCAGCCTTTCAGATCCAAATCCACCGGCTGCTCCGACCATCTCTGTGCAAAACAATTGCGGGGAATCGCTACTTACTGCATCAAACTACACGGGAACATTAAATTGGAGCACGGGGGAATCAACAGAAAGTATTACGGTCAATGTTCCAGGACAATATACTTTAACCCAGACCTTAAACGGATGTACGAGTGCTGCAGCGACAGCAACTGCTACGCCAAAAACAATCCCTACATTAATTGTTACAAGTAATAATCCAGCCGAATGTCAGGGGCTCGGATCACTGGATTTCAATTTTACAGGAGTACCCAACGGAACCTACACAATTACTTACGATGCAGGCACTTTTACCAACGTTGATGTTTTGGATAATAGTGCATCAGTTCCGGTTGCTGCCGGATCTTACAACAATCTTACAATTGAGGTGAGCGGGTGTACCTCGGCAGACGGAATAAATGCCAGTCTTTCGGATCCAAACCCGCCGGTTGCTCCGACCATTTCGGTGCAGAACAGTTGCGGCGAATCGGTTCTTACTGCATCAAACTACACCGGAACATTACAATGGAGTACCGGGGAATCAACAGAAAATATTAGGGTTACAGAAGCAGGGGAATATTCGCTCTCACAAACGGTGAACGGATGCACCGGAACAGCTGCAACAGCTACAGCAACACCAAAATCAATTCCAACGCTTTTCGTAACTGAAAACAATCCTGCCGAATGTTTAGGACTCGGATCACTGGATTTCTCGTTTACTGAAGTGCCCGATGGAAATTATACCATAAGTTATGAAGGAGGTTCATTTAATAGTGTTTCGGTTTCGGGTAGTACCGCCTCGGTACCGGCACCGGCAGGAGCTTACAACAACCTAACAATAACCATGAACGGCTGTACATCAGCAGATGGAATTAATGCCAGCCTTTCAGATCCAAATCCACCGGCTGCTCCACTTATCTCTGTTCAGGACAGTTGCGGCGAATCGGTTCTTACAGCATCCGGGTATTCCGGAACTTTGCTATGGAGTACCGGAGAAACAAAAGAAAGTATTACTGTAACAGAAGCGGGGGAATATTCCCTCATTCAAACGGTAAACGCTTGTACAAGTAATATCGCTTTGGCAACAGCAACTCCAAAAGAAATTCCAACACTGGCAGTTTCAGCAACCGACCCGGCAGAATGCCAGGGACAAGGTTTACTGGAGTTTACTTTTACAAAAGTACCCAACGGAACCTACACCATAGCCTACGATGGAAGCTTTTTCCCGGATGTTGTAGTTACCAATAATTCAGCCGTAGTACCAACCGTTGCAAGAACCTACAACAACCTAACAATTTCAGTAAACCGATGTACTTCGGCAAATGGAGTTAATGCTGTTCTGGCCGATCCAAATCCTCCGGTTACACCTGTTATTTCTGTTCAGGACAACTGTGGCGAATCTATACTTACCGCATCAAACTACACCGGAACATTAAACTGGGATACAGGAGAAAGTACTGAAAGTATTACGGTTTATACTGCTCGAGAATACACGCTTTCGCAAACGGTTACTGGTTGTACCAGTAATTCAGCATCGATTATGGCAAATCCCGGATCCGTCCCAACGCTTACTGTTTCCGATAACATTTTAACGTCGTGCCAAGGACAGGGAGTAATCGATTTTACTTTTACAAATGTACCCGATGGGACCTATGTAATTACCTATGATGGAGGCTCATTCCTAAATGTTGTAGTTTCAGACAATGCAGCATCGGTTCAGGCGTCGGCAGGTACTTACAACAACCTTAAAATTACGGTTGACGGATGCAAATCGGCTAACGGAGTACATACAATCCTCTTAATCCCCGATCCTCCTCCGGCACCAGATATTATCGTTCAAAACAATTGTGGAGAATCGGTGCTTACTGCGTCAAACTACACAGGTGCGCTGCTCTGGAATACCGGTGATACAACCGAAAGTATTACGGTTACCACTTCCGGTGAATATTCGGTTCTTCAAACTGTGAATGGATGCACCAGCGCTGCGTCTTCGGCAATGGCAGCTCCAAAAACAATTCCTACACTTGCTGTTACTGCAACCAATCCGACAGAATGCCAGGGTTTCGGATCGCTTGAATTTACGTTTACCAACGTTCCAAACGGAACTTATACCATAACATATAATGGAAATGTATTTCAGGGAGTTGTAGTTGCAAATAACAAAGCTACAGTTCAGGCTGTTGCCAGATCGTATAACAACCTGCGTATTTTAGTTAATGAATGTATTTCATCAGAAGGAGTAAACGCCATTCTTTCTGATCCAAATCCACCGGCTACACCAACAATAACAGTACAAAATAATTGTGGTGAATCTGTATTAACTGCATCAAATTACACGGGGACATTAAACTGGGACACAGGCGATACCACTGAGAGCATTACCGTATACATTGCCCGCGAATACACGCTTACACAAACCATTGATGGTTGTATCAGTAATGCAGCCTCTGCCATGGCAAATCCAGGAGCAAATGCTCCTACGCCCGAAATTGAAGTTGAAAATAATTGCGGAGAATCAATAGTTACAATAACCAACAGAATTGAGAATGCGTGGCTGGCTTGGCAAATCAATTCTACTTCAGACAGTGTACAGAGCGACGAATGTATTCTTACCGAAACAGGAGCCTATACAATTACTCAAAAACTGGGAAATTGTGCCAGCCTGGCTACAGTAATAACTGTTACTCCTTACGAAATACCTGCTGCACCTATAGCCCGCAACAAGGAAGTTTGTGCAACAGATCCCGTTCAAACCATAATTGCAGAGGCAAATGCTCCGGATAATACCTCAGTAGTTTGGTATAACAGTGCCACCGATGGTAATAAAATTGAGTCCCCAATTTTAGATACTATTGGAACAGTAACCTATTACGCCGAATCTGAAAATAATACATCAGGTTGCGTTAGTAGTAACAGAACACCTGTTACACTTACCATCAAAGATTTGAGATTAAGTCTTACTGACACAACAATTATTGGCAAACCAAATAATAACACTGCAGTTCTTATATTCCCAAGTGATTCGCTACAATATCAGTGGTATTTAAACGATTTTGAAATAACAAATGCCACAAACCAGTTCTACTATATTTTTGAGTCGGACAGAAAAAATGGAAATGTATTTACTGTTGAGGTGGAACTACCAAATGGGTGCAAAGCAGAATTTGATTATAATTACTCAGGCCGTTCTGCTGCAGAGGATATAAGTTCCATCAACAAATCAGGACTCTCAACTATTAAAACCTATTTTACTATTTATCCGAATCCAACCAACACCAGTTTCAATATTGCCGTTGACACCAAACAAATCCCTGCCCCACAGGATTTAACAGCGAAAGTATACTCGGTTTCAGGCGCATGCGTTATGGAAATTCCGATAAACAGGATTCTGCAAAATATTGAAACCTTACAAATAAATCCGGGGCTTTATTCGGTTGTTTTGTATAATATGCAGCACCCCCTACAGACCAAAAAACTAACAATTACCCAACACTAAAAACCCTGCAAAAATGAAAAACAAAATATATATAGCTTGTTTTATTTTCACTTGTATACAGCTTGCTACAACCGAACCGGTTTTTTCGAAGGAAAAAGAAAAACGAGAAAACAGTAATAATCTGTCATCAGCAGTATCAACAATTAATTCAAATACTATTAATCCGATTTGGGGATTTTACATTGATGCCTTTGCCGGATTAGCATCCATTAATACCAGCGGTCTCACCTCTGACATATGGAAAACAGAAGGTAATTTTGCGTATACTTCTAGCATAGGTTATTTTTACTCGGTTCATCCTATGATAAAAATGAAAGGGGGAATAGGCGTTTCCAGTTATAAAGCATCTTTAACCGGTAACGGAGAAATCGAATCTCCTCAGTTAGTTGATATTGACAACGACACCTACATTGAAAAGTTAACGATACAAAATGCGGAACAAACAATTAATCCGATGTACCTTACCATTCCCCTGATTTGTGAATTTGGTACAGCAAATATTTCTCAAGTGGGTTATTATGTTGATATTGGATTGGAGTATTCATACCTGATAAATGAAAAAAATTCAACAGCTGGATCTTATACAACAAAGGGTTACTATCCACAATGGGGAGTCACCCTGGAAAATGTTCCTGAACTGGGTTACTACAGCGACCAGAATATCGGATCGGATTTAAAATTAAAGAAAAGTATTCTCTCTGTTCGCGGGGCAGGCGGAATAACCATTCCAATTTCGGGCACCATTATCTTTAAACTGGGAATTGCCGGTTATATGGGATTAAATAGTGTTGGCAAAAGTACAACCAATGTTGACAACAACGAGTCCATATCTAAACAAACATCTGAATTCCGGTCCTCTTATATTTATAATCCTTTATCAACAACAAAAGGAAATAAAGCACGCCGAATTGGTGTCGAATATGGATTGTATATATGCAAACGCGTAAAATAATGCTATGTTAAGTTACCGATTAAAAACCAATAGAATGAACCCAATTATAAAGCTTACACTTGTATTGTTCGTGTTGGTTTTGCCATTTCTTTTAAATGGAAAAGATTATCCCGACTCGCAAATCCCCAAATCCACCTCGTTTGTTTTTAAGCAATTAGTAACTCCTAATCCCACGATCGAAGCGGAGGCACTATACAGATACCTCCAAACCATTTCAGGCGAAAAAATTCTCTCGGGTCAAATGTGTACTCCGCAAGGAATAAACGAAACTGAATTCATTTATAATGTTACCGGAAAACAGCCGGCATTGCGTGGAACTGATTTAATGTATGAAAGTTCGAACAATTCGGAAATTAATAAAGCGATTAACTGGTGGAAACAGGGTGGAATATCGTTAATCATGTGGAGTTGGGGAGCACCAACGCATGGCCACGATTACGAAAACAGCAGAAAAGAAATAAATATTGAACGTTGTTTTCAGGAAGGAACAGCAGAGTATAAGTCTTTTTGGCAAGAGCTAGACTCCAAGGCCAATTCGCTTGAGAAACTGCGTGATGCCAATGTTCCTGTATTGTGGTGCCCTTTTCATGAACCAAACAATAATTCTTTCTGGTGGGGGAAAAAAGGTCCTGGTCAGTTTAAAAAACTTTGGCAAACCATGTTTAACTATTTTGTACAAGAACGTGACCTGAATAATCTGATCTGGGTTCAGTGTTTTTCCGAAAGTGCAACCAGCGACTGGTTTCCGGGTGATGCCTATGTGGATATAATTGGAGCCGGTTCGTATGACTATGATACAAATCCGCATCAAAAAATGTTTGAAAATGCACAAAAAATTATGCCTGAAGAGAATCCTCCTCTTGCCTATAACCTGTGTACTTTAATACCTTCGGTTGACGAATGCCGGAAAACAGGAACGATGTGGTGCTGGTGGATGCAACGCCCGACTTCAAACCTTGAAAAAATAGAACATGAATATTTATTTGAAACCTATAACCACAAACTGGTTGTTACTTTATCCGATGTACCCGAAATCGTAAAGGATTACAGCACCGAGGGTTTAAAACGTGTTTATTATAGTGGAAGTATTCTGTCGTTTTCTGATTTAAAGGGTTATAACTTTAGCTCAAAATCAGGCAACCATACCGAAAAAGATGACCACCTTGAGGTTGCTGCAAAAGGTGAAAGCATTGACGGGAAAAAAGATGATGGCTATTTTATATTTAAACAGATGGATGGAGATTTCGACATTAGCGTACAGGTGGTAAGCCTCGCACCGGTACATCTGCGAACCTTGGCAGGTATTATGGCTCGTGTCGACCTCAGTAAAAGTTCGCCTCATGCATTCTTCCGAATATTCCCTAAAAACAGCCCAAACAATAGCAGTACAGGTGGCTGCGAATTTAGTTTTCGTGAAAAGAAAGGAAAACAATTACAGGTAATTTCACCCGCCCCTCAAATTTCAGGAGGTAAATTCAAAGTGGAGTTTCCCAATACCTGGATACGATTAAAAAGACGTGGTAATCTTTTTAAATCCTATATAAGTCACGATGATATTCACTGGTATATGTATTCGGTTCACAAGCAGGAAATGCCTGAAAAATTATTGGTAGGCCTGGCTGTTTCGTCGAACAACGCGAACAAAAATACCACAGCAGAATTTAAATCGATAAATGTAACCTGGGAATAAAAGCAAATTTAAATCGTAGAAACCACAACCGTTTCACCGGCAGGTACCTTTACAGTAGTAAAACTGTATTCACCTTCTTTAGCGGAAAATACCTGTGTTTTTATCCCATTTACCAAAACCTGTGGTCCACACTTTTTTAAATTGACGTTCCATAGAATTTCGATGTTCCCGTGGTTTGTCAGCGTCGTTTTTGAGTGTCCGTTGTGTTTGACAGAGATCCGCGTTCCAAGAATTGAAATATCACGTATTTCGGCCCAATCGCTTTCTTTATCCAGGCGCGAATAAGTTTGAACCATTTTGTGCTCAGCATATCCTTCAATCCCCATTAAACCACGTGTAATATGTTCGATGATTGTAAAAGAATTCTCCGGATAATCCCGGCGTTTGTTTTCCTGACTACACAATTCCACAATCATTTTGGTTGCCCTGTCGGAATGCCCGTTCTCATAAAAAATAATGGGCAAATACGATTTTAATTCAACAATTAATTTTTTGTAATTAGCAATATAATCGTTAACTACAGTACTTATCTTTTCTTTATCCGAAAGAGCATTGAAATAAAGTACATAATGCTGAAATGCCTGGTTATTGCCTACCATAAAATAGTCGTATGAATTGTCGACATAAAGAATCGATTTAAACTCACCTTTTTTAGCATCCCACCAAAAATCGGTTAAAAATTGCTGCTCCATTTGAGCGAGCTTAGCCATCTTTTCTGACTCGGTCTCTTTGCCGTTTAATCGTAAAATATCGGCGTAAGCCTTGTAGGCTGCAATCAGAGAAGCGGTTAAATCGATACTTAGTAATGTCTCGCCCCTGCCCCCTTCATTGTATGTCGGTATTCCTCTTTTATTGCCAAAACGTAGCTTTCCATTTTCAGGCTTAACGAGGTGCATGTCTCGTTCCCGGGCTAAGACTTTATCAAAACCCAATTCCCAGCGATCAACATATTCATTTAAACTTAGTTTATAAAAATTCTGAAGATCTGGATGCTGTAAATAGTTCAAATTTCCTGTCCACCTGTACAACCGGCCGGTATTATAAACGACATCGAAATTGGCAGGCAAATTGTACCAAAAATCTTTATCATTTTCGTAATCAACCGGAGCGGGTTTATTGTAGCGATTTATTTCCCACCACGAACAGTAATCTTTTTCTTCGCTGATATTTTGTGCAAACTTCAAAAACATATTGAAATTGTGCTTGCTCAAACCTAAAATCTCAGCCCCTATACTTTGATGCGAAACATCGCGCATACAAAAGGCCTCACGGTTTGGAAGTGCCGCTTCGTACCAAAATCCAACCGGATCGGAATCATCATGGGCATAGTAAAGTGCCTTGTTTTTAGCCCATTCGAACGCGTTGTTCAGGTCAGTGTTATTACTGGAAAATGTAACTCCATTTTGTTTCTGTGCAAATGTTACAATTGAAAAAACAACCCCCAAAAGAGTAATCATTTTTCGGTACATGGTTCGATCGTTTATGGTTTATATTTTTTTGCTCCTCTTTTCCAAAAGTACAACATCGCGCCAGACATCGTTCATTCTCCCGATTTTTTCGCGGACACCAACTTCGCGAAACCCCATGCTTTTGTGCAAGGAAATGCTGGCTTTATTTTCAGGGAATATCCCTGCCTGCAACGTCCATATTCCATTCTTTTCCGACGCATCAATCAGCGCTTTTAAAAGAATTCTTCCAACTCCTCTTCCCCTGAAATCTTCCGCAACATAAACGCTCACTTCGCATACGCCACCATATACACAGCGTTGCGATATGGCTGATAATGCTGCCCATCCGGCGACTTTTCCATCAGCAACAGCCACTATTCTACAAGCTTTTAAGTGGCCTTTATCCCACACTTCCCATTCAGGCGAATTTTGCTCGAAAGTAGCATTGCCGGTTTTAATTCCGTCCTGGTAAATACGACTTACCGCCGGCCAGTGCAATGTTTCAAGTTTATTAATTGCAATTTTCATTATCGCGAAGTTATGTTAATATACAAAAAGAAAAAAATGCCCGATCTAAAAAAGACCGGGCATTAGAATCGTGGCGTATTTTTTATAAACTTTAGACGAATACCAGATAATAAATACAATTTTGCATTTTACATATCATCTGTATAAACCATTGTCATCGGAATTTCCATTAACAAAACGCGGGCATTGGTTTGAGCTGAAACTGTAAATTCGTTCGCATCCCAAATACCACAACCGTCGCGTTTCGTTAGTTTCTGTCCTTTCACCTCAACTTCTCCTTCAATAACAAACAGATAAACTCCGTTCCCCTGTTTTTTTATTTTGTAAGTATCTGACACGCCGGGTTCAAAATTACCCAAATGAAACCATGCATCCTGATGAATCCAAACACCCTGATCATTTTCGTCGGGCGATAAAATCTGGTAAAACTTATTTTCTTCTTCTATATCCCGGATTGAAATCTGATCGTATCTCGGTTCTACGTTCTTTTTATTCGGAAATACCCAAATCTGCAGAAGATTAATAGGCTGGCCTCCGTTTTTATTAAACTCGCTGTGAAAAACGCCTGTTCCTGCGCTCATCACCTGAACATCGCCCTGTCGGATTACAGCCGAATTTCCCATATTATCTTTATGCTCCAAATCGCCTTCCAATGGAATGGTGATTATTTCCATATTATCGTGCGGATGCATTCCAAATCCTTTTCCACCGGCAATTATATCATCGTTTAATACGCGCAAAACACCAAATTGAATACGCTCCGGATCGTAATAATTGGCAAAACTAAAGGTATGTTTTGCATTTAACCAACCATGGTTGGCATGCCCCCTGCTTTCAGCTTTGTGTACTATTGAATTCATATTTCTATTTTCTGGTGTAAAAAAAAATGGAAGTATAACGGTATTCATTAGAGGTAAAAGATTAGCCTTACCGGTATTTCTATTGTTGCTATACAATACATTTTTACTGGAAAAGGCTTCTCTTCTACTCAACAATTACTCCCTCATCAATACTTTTAAATCTTGTTTTCTAAATTACTTCAAAGACAGTGTTTCTCCGGCAACGGCGGTTAGCTCAAATTTGATCTCAAACTCGTCGTAAATCATCTTATCTCCCAAACTATCGAAAAATTTTCCCGAATTGTACTTGATATTCCATTTTGTACGATCGATTGAAGCTGTACCGATTGCTGTAAGTGTTTCACCGGCTACTTTTACATCGGCAGGAAATGATATTTCGTGAGTAATACCTTTAATGGTTAAATCGCCCACTACTGTATTTTTATCGCCTGCATCTTTTACTGCTGTAATTTTAAAGGTAGCATTCGGATGTTTTTCAACCGAAAAGAAATCGTCCGACTTCAAATGTCCTACTAATTTATCTTTCCACTCACCCGTAAGGTCGGTACACTCAATGGTGCTCAAATCAAGGTTTACATCGGCGTTTAAAACTTTGCCGCCTTCCACTAAAACAGTTCCGCTTTTTACTGCTAAATAACCGGTATGTTCCCCTGTAACTTTCTTCCCAGTCCAGTAAACTTTACTGGCTTTGGTATCCACATCGAACGATTTTTTACCGTTCCCATCATTTGCAACTGCTGTAAGTGCTATTACTATTGCAACTAAAATTCCTGTTAACTTTTTCATTTTCATCTGATTTTAAAATTATTTTCAGTGCAAACATAACACCGGTTAGAATCAGAAAAAATAAACTAGTTTAAGAAAAACACTATTTAGTATTCTTTTTCGCTCTTTTTGCCAAAATCTTACTTAAAAAGACCGGAGTTACTCCTAAATAAGATGAAATGTGGTACTGTGGAAGGCGTTGAACCAAATCGGGATTTTGTCCAATAAGGTCTTCATAATTTTCCTCAGCAGTTTTTGAAAGAATAGAAACAAATCGTTTTTGTAGAAATATGTATGATTTTCGAATATTATCTGCCAAATCCATATAGTATCCAATTATTTTCGAGAATCCTTCTTCATCAACAGAAAACACAGAACTGTTCTCCAATGCTTCAATAAAGTACGATGTTTCGGCCGGAGTGCCAAGATCACCAAGCCACTGGTATTCTTTGGCAAAAAGTACATTAAACTCTTTTCCACTCTGGTCGATAATAAACATACGCAACAACCCCTTTTCAATGTAATAATGTCGTGTGTTGGTATCTCCTGCACTCATCACCAATTCTTTCTTTTTAAAATGCTCTTTCCGAAAAACACTCGCTATTTCCAACTTTTCCTCTACACTAAGTTGTCGTTTGTTAATTTTTTCGAAATAAGAATAAAGTACAGAATAATCTTCCATCGTTAAATCAGTTGTAAAAAATACAGAGTTACCAAAACCATATACAAATCTTAACAAAAGTAATAAAGTATGAGGGACTATTTTGTTACGAACGAAATAACATAAAACTTAATGGTAATTCAATCAGATATAATTGGTACCAATTTCCCCGATACGTTAAAATTCCTTAGTTACTAATGTTTTTACATAATGATTTGAATAATCACCTCTCACAGGTGTTTCTTTTAACTATATTTGGATCTTTAATCTAAATATCAATTAAACTCAAAAAGATTTCAATCATGAAAAAAGTAATTCTTTTAAGCTTGTCTTTTACGGTTGCTGTATTACTGGCAATCCCTTCGTATGCGCAAAAAGCAAATAAATTAACAAAGAAGGAGAAAAAAGAAGGCTGGATTTTATTGTTCGATGGGAAAAGTTTCGACGGCTGGCGCCAATGTAACGGTACAGCAATGGCTGCAAACTGGGAAATTGAAGACGATGCGATGAAGGTTCTTATTGGAGAAGGTAAAAAACCGGGACAAGGGGCAGGTGGCGACATTCTGTACCCGGGCAAAAAATTCAAAGATTTTGAATTATCAATCGACTGGAAAGCCAGCAAAAGTGCAAACTCTGGTATTTTCTACTATGTTCAGGAAGTTCCGGGAAAGCCAATTTATTTTGCAGCACCTGAAATTCAGGTTTTGGATAACAAAGATGCCAGCGATAATAAAGTTGACAGCCATTTGGCCGGATCACTTTACGACATGCTTCCGGCTGATCCCGCAACGGTTAATCCTGCTGGTGAGTGGAATACCTGCGTTATTAAAGTGAAAGACGGACAAGCATCGATATCAATGAATGGTACTCAGGTAGTAACTTATTCACACTGGACTGCTGAGTGGGATGAGCTTGTACAAAACAGTAAATTCAAATCATTTGAAGGTTTTACTAACGGTATTGCAAAAGAAGGATACATTGGATTGCAAGATCACGGCTATCCTGTTTGGTTCCGTAACATTAAAATCAGAGAATTGTAAATGCAATATTTGCAGATAACTTAAAAAGGGAAAAACCATTCGAATGGTTTTCCCTTTTTATTTTTGTAGCAAGAGCAGCAACTACCTCGTAGCTTCTTCAAAAATTGCATCAAGCAAACTGTTTTCTTCTTTGGTGTCATTGCTTAATTCCCAAAACATAATTCCACCTAAATTCTTATCCATTGAATACCTTGTTTTAATTTTTACTGACATGGTATCGTCGAATGAAATAAAAATACTGTCGGTTGGATTAAAAAGATAAGGCGCTTTTGCCAGTTCGTCCCAATAGCGGGTAAAACCGTTTTTATTTTCATACTTCTCTCTTATCTGGTGATAGGCACTCCAACCTATATACGACCCTTTGTTGGGTTGATATAAACCGTTATTCTCAGGTTCCACTCCTTTCCAAGCCCGGCCGTAAAAAGCTGCACCAACCACCAGTTGTTTTGGGTCTGCACCATTCGAAATACAATAATCAATAATTCGTTCAACTGATCGCGGGCCGAATTTAATTCCCCGGCTTTCGTATCGCTCCTTGCGTGCTTCCAACATTTTACCTAAAGGAGTAGCTGCAATGTCTTTATATTCTACATTTCCGAAAGCCGTGTGATGAGCTGTAACCGGATTGTTTGCCCCCACCTGATCATAGGTCATTACATTCATAAAATCAGCGTATTTCAATACTTCCAGCATTTCCACGTTAGTGTAATAACGTTCCCATCCGGCCGAAGCAAATGTTAAAGTTTGCGGCCGATCGAGTTTATCCAACTCTTCGCGTAAAAGTTTCATTAAGGCTGTAAAGTTTTGCTTATCCACATCGGGCCGTGCTTTGGTACCTGCTCCTGAAATTCCGGGATATTCCCAATCCACATCCATCCCGTCAAGTTGGTATTTTTCGATAAAAGCAACGGCACTTTTTACAAACTTCGCTCTGCTTTCTTGGGTTAAGGCAGCATCCGAAAAACCATCGGCACCCCATCCTCCGCAGGCTATCATAACTTTTAAATTCGGGTATCTTTCACTCTGTTCCACCAGCAGTTGAAGCTTTTTACCGCTCTCCTCGTTCCTGAACTGCATCTCACCTTCTATTACTTTACTGAAACTAAAAATAATATGAGTTAGCTTGTTTAATGGCAGCTGTTCGGGATGATAGTCTCTTTCCGGTACATAGTAGGCCATAATATTTACCGGAGAATCGTTAATGGTCGAGGTATTTTGTTTTTGGTTGCACGAAAAAAATGCCGTAACTATAAAAACGAAAGCTATTATTTTATTCATGTTAAAAAGTTTAAACGATTTATTTCAAGCTTAAATATATACTTATATTTGCACTTTATAAAATTTTTAAAAAACTACTACACAGATGATAAGACTATTAAAAAGCAATTCAAAAATTATAGGCCACATCCTACTTCTTATTTTGCTGATATCAGGACAGGTTTCGGCACAGTCGCCAAACGATTGGGTAAATCCCTTTATTGGAACCACAAATTATGGCACAACCAATCCAGGTGCAGTGGTACCACGAGGAATGGTTTCGGTTGTACCTTTTAATGTTACAGGAAATTCGGAGTTAAATGAACACGACAAGGATGCAGGTTGGTGGTCGACACCCTATTCGTGGGACAACAACTATTTTACAGGCTACTCGCATGTAAATTTAAGCGGCGTAGGCTGTCCCGAACTGGGCGTAATTCTTTTAATGCCTACAACGGGTGACGTAAATGCCAATGTTTCGGAATACGGATCAGAAATGAGCGAGCAGGTGGCACATCCGGGTTATTACTCAACCTATTTGAATAAATACAATATTAAAACCGAAGTTTCGGCAACAAAAAGAACCGGAATCAGCCGTTTTACATTTCCGGCCGGAAAATCAAATATACTGCTCGACCTGGGGAATGGACTAACCAACGAAAGCGGAGCGTCGGTAAGGATTGTAAACAACCAGGAAATTGAGGGTTGGCGCATGACCGGAACCTTTTGTTACAACGATGGCACAGAACGTCCTGTATATTTTGTAGCACGATTTAACAAAGCCGCCGATAGTTTTGGTGCCTGGAAAAAGATGCCAAAAATGAATGCTGAAGCTGCCTGGTCGGCTACCAGTAATAAGTTTAAGTATTACGAGAATTTTCAGGCTGAAATGTCAGGCGATAGCATTGGAACCTGGTTTACCTTTAATACAATAGCAAACGAGGAAATAATAGTAGAAGTTGGCATTTCGTATGTAAGCATTGACAATGCACGTTTAAACCTGAATCATGAATCGAATAATTTCGATTTTGAGGTAACGCGTAAAAATGCCGAAAAAGAATGGAACGATGCACTTTCGAACATAACGGTTAAAGGTGGAACCGATGACCAAAAAACCGTTTTTTACACCGGTTTATATCATATTCAAATCCATCCCAATATACTTAACGATGTAAACGGTCAATATCCGGCAATGGAATCGTTCGAAACGCTGATTCACCCAAATGGTGAACGTTACACGGTATTTTCGCTTTGGGATACCTACCGGAATTTACATCCTTTTTTAAGTCTTGTTTATCCGCAGCAACAATTAAATGTAGTACAATCGATGATTGAAATGTACGACGAAAGTGGCTGGCTGCCCCGATGGGAACTAAACAGCACCGAAACACATGTAATGGAAGGAGACCCGGCTATTCCAGTGATTGTAGATACATGGTTCCGCGGTATCCGCGATTTTGATATTGAAAAAGCGTACGAAGCTATGCGAAAATCAGCCACAACCCCAGGTGTAGATAATAAATTACGCCCCGATATCGATCATTATATTTCGCAGGGTTACGTGCCCTTGATGAGTCAGTTTGACAATTCGGTTTCGCATGCACTGGAATATTATATTGCCGACTGGAACCTTGCTCAGCTTGCCAAAGAGTTGGGTAACGAGGAAGATTACACTCGTTTTCTGAAACAATCGCGCGGTTATAAAAATTATTTCTGCCAAGATTTTCAAATCATTCGACCAAAGTTAAAAGACGGCACCTTCCTTCCTGGTTTTAATCCACGTCAGGGCGAAAATTTTGAACCAAGTCCGGGATTTCATGAAGGAAATGCTTACCAATACACATTCTGCGCGCATCATGACATGGAAGGAATGATTGAATTAAACGGAGGTAAAAAAGCTTTCGCAAAGAAATTACAGGCTATTTTCGACGACGGACATTTTGATATGGCCAACGAACCCGACATTCATTATCCCTGGCTGTTTAATTATATAAAAGGCGAAGAATGGCGTACCCAAAAGGAACTGAACCATTTAATGGCAACCTATTTTAAAAATGCGCCTGACGGCCTTCCCGGAAACGATGATACGGGTACAATGTCGACCTGGATTGTTTATTCCATGATGGGCTTTTATCCGGTGCTTCCGGGCGATATGAACTACGCGATCGCTTCACCTGTATTTGACGAAGTAACCATTAAACTCGATCAGAATTTTTATCCGGGCGAAAAAATTATTATTCGTAACACTGGCTCGGGAGATAAAATTAAGGCGATAAAATTTAACGGGAAAACCAGTAAATCATATTTTATCAATCACAACGAATTGGTGAAAGGTGGAGTTATCGAGATTATACATTAAATAAATACCAGTCATTTAGTAGGAGGCACAACGAAGTGATTTTTCATTCCATGAAGATTTCTCCTTATACTTCATCAAAATGACTGAATGAATGGAAACATCAATGAAAAAAATAACAATACTATTACTGGCGGCAATCTTGTTTTCGTGCCAATCAAAAGAGCAGGCAACACAAGAAAATCTAACCTCATACGTAAATACCTTTGTAGGAACCGATGGCCCGGGAAATACCTATCCTGGAGCAGTTGTTCCGTTTGGTATGGTACAGTTAAGCCCCGATAACGGTATGGGCGGCTGGGACAGAATTGCAGGCTATTTTTGGCCCGACTCAACTATAGCAGGATTTAGCCACACCCACCTGAGCGGAACAGGTGCAGGCGATATGTACGACCTGCTGCTTTTCCCCACCAACTCGAGGTTTACCGAGGATTTGTGGCCGGATCAGGAAAATTACCGTCCATACTCGAAATTTTCACACGAACAGGAAGAAGCTTCTCCTGGCTATTACAAAGTGCTGTTGGAAAGCTCGGACATTACAGCTGAGTTAACTACTACTGAACGTGTTGGAATGCATCGCTACACATTTCCTGAGGATACAGAAAGTAAAATCATCCTCGATTTGGGTTATGCTTTAAACTGGGACGCCCCCACCGAAACATCCATTAAAATTGAAAATGATCACACGATTTCGGGTGTTCGGAAATCGAGCGGTTGGGCTCCTGTTCAGCATGTGTTTTTTGTGGCTGAATTTTCAAAACCATTTGATTCTTCAGTACTTTATTCTAATAACGAATCAGTAGACTCGAAGGAAGTGAACAGCAAAAACACAAAGTTTGAAGCCAATTTCAATACCGATGAAGGCGAACAGATTTTGGTAAAAGTGGCACTTTCCTCAGCATCAGTAGAAGGTGCCCGACAAAACCTTGAGAAAGAAATAAACCATTGGGATTTTGATTTGGTACGTATGGAAGCCGATAAGGTTTGGGAAGAAACACTTTCGACAATAAAAGTAGCCGGTAGCGACTATCAG
Source organism: Draconibacterium aestuarii (assembly GCA_026671195.1). Lineage (GTDB taxonomy): Bacteria > Bacteroidota > Bacteroidia > Bacteroidales > Prolixibacteraceae > Draconibacterium > Draconibacterium aestuarii. Next base: position 16,996 of record JAPOHD010000018.1, read on the forward strand.
AAAGAAGTATTTTATACCAACTTCTACCATTTGTTTTTAACTCCAAGCTTATTAAGCGATCAGGATGGAAATTACAAAGGCGCCAACCACAGAACCGAAAAAGCCCTGGACTATAAACGTTACGATACCTTCTCGTTGTGGGATACCTATCGTGCGGCACATCCGCTTTATACCATTGTTTGCCCCGATAAGGTAGAAGATTTTGTAAAATCGTTTTTGGCCCATTACAACGAAACCGGTTTGTTACCGGTGTGGTCGATGGCCGGAAACGAAACCAATATGATGATTGGCTACCACGCTGTTCCGGTAATTGTTGATGCTTATTTTAAAGGAATACCAATGGATGCAGAAAAGGCTTTTGAGGCATGTAAAGCATCGGGCATGAATACCACTGAGGAAATGAAAAAATACCGTGAACTGGGCTATGTTCCATTCAATAAAGACCATGAAAACTGGTCGGTATCGAAAACACTGGAATATGCGTACGACGATTGGTGCATTGCCCAATTTGCAAAAGCCCTGAATAAGAATGAAGATTACGAATTGTTTGCCCGGCGTGCCGACAACTGGAAGAATCTGTACGACAACAGAACCAATTTTTTCAGAGCAAAGGATGAAGCCGGTAATTTTTACGGGCCTTTTGTTGCAAAAGAGTACACCGATGATTATTGCGAAAGTAACGCCTGGCAGTATTTATTTGCTGCGCAACATGATATTGAAGGTTTCCGCGACCTGATGGGAACAAACCGTTTTGAAGAATTACTGGACAGTATGTTTACCTACTACCCCACTGCCGATGATGAACTACCCATTTTCAGCACGGGTATGATTGGGCAATACGCACACGGCAACGAACCCAGCCACCATGTTCCTTTTCTGTATAATTTTATCGACAAACCCGAAAAAGGCAAAAAATATGTGCGCAAAATTATCGACACTCAATACAGCAACCAACCCGACGGATACTGTGGCAACGAAGATTGCGGCCAAATGTCGGCCTGGTATGTTTTTTCCACAATGGGATTTTACCCCGTAAATCCGGCTAACGGTATTTATTATATAGGCAGTCCATCGCTTAACGAAGCCGTAATTCAATTACCAAATGCAAAAACATTTAAAATGATTGCTGAAAATAACAGCGAAGAAAATGTTTACATACAATCCATTTCTCTGAACGGTACTGAATACCTGAAAGATTACATCACTCATAAGGACATTATGAATGGCGGAGAATTACATTTTGTAATGGGGCCAAATCCGCGTAAGTAAAAGGGAAGAAATAAAAAAGAATTACAGAATTAACTTTCTGATGTGACAGATTTTTTCGCTGCATTTCCGTTTTGTCGGTTAACAAAGAAGAATCTGTTTCAACTTTAAACAAAAACATTAAATAGAATTAATAAATAAAATAAATACAAATGAAACAATTAATCAATATTGCTTTTATTTCAACGCTGCTGTTTGCAGTTGCGTGCACAAATGAAAAGAAAACAGAAACCAGGCCCAAAACCGATTACACCCAATTTGTTGATCCTTTTATTGGTAGCGATTACCATGGCCATGTATTTGTTGGTGCAAATGTTCCCTTTGGAGCCGTTCAGCTTGGGCCAAATAATCCGACACAAGGCTGGGACTGGTGTTCCGGTTATCATTACTCCGATTCGCTGTTAATTGGTTTTGCGCACACACAATTAAGCGGAACCGGAATTGGCGACCTGGGCGACATATTGTTTATGCCACTTGCCGGCGATTATTCTCCTGCGATTACCGAAGAGAATCCATACGACTGGCAGGCTAAATATACGCACAACGACGAAGTTGTAAAACCGGGTTATTACTCTGTAGATATTAAAAAATACAATGTAAAAGCCGAATTAACCACGACCGAAAGAGTGGGTTTTCACAAATACAACTATAAAAACGAAGGCAATTCAAAAGTACTGATCGACTTAAAATACGGAACGGGTTGGGATAAGCTGGCCAAAGGAGCAATAAAACAAGTGGATAAAAACAGCATTGAAGGATTCCGCTTTTCAACTGGATGGGCAAAAGACCAGCGTGTTTTTTACCACACACAGTTCTCGAAAGACATTAAAAACATTGAAATTATTCGTAAAGACGAAAAGCTTGGCGATGTGACAGCAATTATTGAGTTTGAAGGAAATGGCGAATTATTGGCAAAAACAGCTCTTTCGCCGGTGAGTTCGGCAAATGCAAAAAAGAATATGAATGCCGAAATTGATGCTGAACTCGGTTATTGGAACTTCGAAGGCGTATACAAAATGGCGAAAACCAAATGGAACACTGAATTGGGTAAAATTAAAATTGAAACCAACAGTAAAGCCGACAAAACTACCTTTTACACCGCGTTGTACCACACAATGATAGCGCCATCGTTATTTAACGATGTTGATGGAACTTACCGCGGAACAGACAAGGAAGTGTATTCAAATCCGGGATTCGACAATTATTCAGTATTCTCGCTTTGGGATACTTACCGGGCAGCACATCCACTATTTACTTTGGTTCAACCCAACCGTATTAATGATTTTGTGAACTCACTTTTGGCAGCTTACGAGCAACAGGGTAAACTTCCGGTGTGGCATTTAAAAGGAAACGAAACCGATTGTATGGTAGGCTATCATTCTGTTCCGGTAATTGTAGATGCCTATTTTAAAGGATTCAGAGGTTTTGATGTTGAAAAAGCTTTTACTGCGATGAAAACAACGGCCTTACTCGACGAAAGAGGGCTTGATTTTGTAAAATCGAAAGGATTTATCCCGGCCGAATCGGGAGTTGAATCGGTGGCAAGAGCCCTGGAATATGCCATCGACGACTGGTGTATTGCTGCCATGGCAAAAGCACTGGGTAAAATGGGTGATTATGAATTGTTTACCAAACGTGCCAACTATTACGAAAAATATTTTGACAGCGATATCAAATTCATGCGTGGTAAAATGGCCGACGGAAGTTGGAGGACACCATTTAATCCAATTCATTCGGCACACAGAGATGACGATTTTTGTGAAGGAAACAGCTGGCAATATACCTGGTTGGTTCCGCACGATGCCGAAGGTTTGATTCAGCTTCATGGCGGAGAAGATGCTTTTATTACAAAACTCGACAGTTTATTTTCGATACCATCAGATCAGGTAGAAGGAGCTTCGTCTGATATTTCCGGATTAATCGGCCAATATGCACACGGAAACGAACCCAGTCACCATACAACCTATATGTATGCTTATGCCGGGGCGCAGTGGAAAACAGCCGAGAAAGTACGCGAAATTTGTACCACCATGTACACCGATCAACCCGATGGGCTATGCGGAAACGAAGATTGCGGACAAATGTCGGCCTGGTATGTGTTGTCATCCATGGGAATGTATCCGGTAAATCCGGCAAACGGTGCCTACGTTTTTGGCAGCCCGTTGTTCAATAAGGTAACCATTGATCTTCTCGGTGGCAAAGCTTTCACATTTGTTGCTGAAAACAACAGCAAAGAGAACCTGTACATACAATCGATAACCTTAAACGGGAAACCTTATACCAAATCCTTTATTACACATAAACAAATTTTGGAAGGTGGCCAGCTGGTTTTTGTTATGGGAAATACACCAAATAAATTATTTGGAAAGGCTGCAGATGACAGACCAAAATCGGTGGTATATTAAATAATTTCGCGCAGCGTAATCCGATTCGCGCAAATTGAAGAATGGCATTCCGGTTTCCGGGATGCCATTTTTTTGTTAGCCCTTGTCATTCTGAGAGTCCACCCTTTTTTTTGAATGGGCATAATGAGGAAATGACAGAGATGTTGAAACACGTTCAGCATGACGTTTTAGAAGTACTGTTTGCTACGTTAAAAACGTTGCCCAGAACTCGTTCCAGGTTTTAAAAGAGAAATCAGTCATTAGCAAAGCGAGGAATCTGTTCAATGTTAACCGGTTAGTAGTGATTAATCCCGTAATATGCATTAAAAAGTCTATTGCGCATTGAAACTACTGCAAAACATAACACACAACGGAAAATTGGTCGAATAGTGGCAGACTGCGGGCTTCTTTCCTGTCAAATCGCTATACAGTTTGAGCGGGATACAAACCTTGATGTTTCGCACTTTACCTGCCATTACTTATACAAAAGGTTGGGTACTGCTATTTTTATTCAAGATAACTCATGCTATTAATTATTTTTGTCTGATGGATTGATAAAAATGATTCAAATTTTTCAGAATCCAACTTGTACAGACAATACCTGATTTTTGTATATGGGTTCAATTTTTGTTTTATCTTTTGTTCAATTTTATCTGCAAAAGGAAGATATTTCTCTAATGCATCATTTAATTCTCCTTCAGTAACACTCTTCTTTAATGAAACAATTTCATCAACAAATCCATCAACCTTATATTCAATAAAATCATATTCCGGAAAATATTTTAGAACCACAAATAAAAAACTAAACACATCTAAGTGTTTTGTTTTTTCTATTCTACCGCCTTTTTTTAACCTATTGTGAATCTTTATTTCTTCTTGACTTATTTCTTTTTGAATATTTAAAAATTCATCATCTGCTATTTCAAATAATGCCGACAGCCGATTTATTCTTCGTTTTAATTTCTGAGGGATGCTTTTTTTATACTTTATTTTGTGGTCAAGAATGCTCCATGCATCCTGTATGGTAGTTCGTATTTGCAGTTCAAATTGAAGTTTTCTGAATCTTTTATAATCAGGAACATCATTGAGCCTATTCTTTAATACTAGTTGGAGATGAAGGCTTCTATATCCAAATTTATCTTCTGTCTTTTCTAATTGCCCCGATTTGTCAGTAATATCTACCTCCTGAAAATATTTCTTTAAGGCTCTTCTTATTCGATTGACATCATCTGAATAAAGACAAACTGCTCTGACTCCAATCATATGAGTAATATATGTCTTAACCTCATAATTAGTGTCCTTTGTATCTATTATTGGTAAATATTTTCGTTTAAATTTACTGATACACTCATCTTTATTTTTTATTCTACCTCTAACAGAATCAACTTTCTGAAAAGTATTAATTAAAGAACAGAAAAAACGAACAGCTTCATCATGAAATGGTAATTGCTTAACATACCAATCGCTAAAGTCTTCTATTTTTTTTTCAAAAATATCCATTTACCTTATTTATATCTATCTGCAAAGTTATTGATTATAATTGGCTTATGTAGTCGTTTTAGTTGTACCCAACGGTTGGTAGTCGAGTAGGCAAAGGGAGTTTCACCCTAAGCCTCTCACAGAACCGTACGTGACAGTCTCCCGTCATACGGCTCTTGTTATACAAATCTAAACGCTTCATCAACCTAATCCAAGT
>JAPOHD010000019.1 GCA_026671195.1 Draconibacterium aestuarii
CCAAACAAGCCAAAGCAGACGAAACTTACCCGGATGAACAGCTGGCAAAAATCGACTCGATTGTAAGCACAAGAGCGCGACTGGCAGAAGAAGCCGCTGCTGCCGAAGCCGCCCGTTTGGCAGCCATTCAGGCGGAGAAGGATAAAAACTATGCCGATGCCATTGCACGTGCCGACAATCTGTTCAACGAAAAAGAATACGAAGGTTCAAGAAATGAATACCGTGTTGCTTTGGATGTAAAACCAGAAGAAGCGTATCCGCAACAGCGAATTGATGAAATAGTAACCATACTGGCACAACTTTCGGCGGCACAAAAGGCATACGAAGAAGCCGTTGCCCGTGGCGATCGTGAGTTTAGAACCGAAAGTTTTGATGCCGCCATCACCGCATACACCGCAGCCAAAGAGGCCAAAGCAGACGAAACCTACCCGGATGAACAGCTGGCAAAAATCGATTCGATTGTAAGCACAAGAGCACGACTGGCAGAAGAAGCCGCTGCCGCCGAGGCCGCCCGTTTGGCAGCCATCCAGGCGGAGAAAGATAAAAACTATGCCGATGCCCTTGCACGTGCCGACAATCTGTTTAACGAAAAGGAATACGAAGGTTCAAGAAATGAATACCGGGTTGCTTTGGATGTAAAACCAGAAGAAGCGTATCCGCAACAACGAATTGATGAAATAGGAACTATTCTTGCTCAACTTTCGGCGGCACAAAAGGCATACGAAGAAGCCGTTGCCCGTGGCGATCGTGAGTTTAGAACCGAAAGTTTTGATGCCGCCAACACCGCATACACCGCAGCCAAACAAGCCAAAGCAGACGAAACCTATCCGGATGAACAGCTGGCAAAAATCGACTCGATTGTAAGCACAAGAGCACGACTGGCAGAAGAAGCTGCTGCTGCTGAAGCCACCCGTTTGGCAGCCATCCAGGCGGAGAAGGATAAAAACTATGCCGATGCCATTGCACGTGCCGACAATCTGTTTAACGAAAAGGAATACGAAGGTTCAAGAAATGAATACCGTTTTGCTTTGGATGTAAAACCTGAAGAAACGTATCCGCAACAGCGAATTGATGAAATAGATGGTATACTCAGGGAGTTGGCAGCTGCGAAAGCCGCACAGGCAGAATTGGACAGAAGTTATGCTGCCCTTATTCAGCAAGCTGATCGTTTGTTTGGGGCAAAAGATTATATTCGGGCAAAAGAAAATTACCAAAAGGCATCTGAGTTAAAATCGGGCGAAACTTATCCGAAAGATAAAATTGCAGAGATTGATGAGATTCTGGAACAATTGGCCATAAATGAGAAATACCGGAATATTATTGTGGTGGCAGATGGACATTTTAGAACACAAAAATATGATGATGCACGTTTACAATATGAAATAGCACTTGGTATTAAAACGGATGAACAATATCCACGAACGCAGATCATGAAGATTGATGAAATCAGGAACAAAGAACAACAACGTATTTTAGCGGAGCAGGCAGCTGACGAAGATTTGGAAAGCAGAAAAGCGGATATTGCTAAAATGAATGAAGAACTGGATGAACAAAAGATTTTGGCAGAATCCGGAATTAATGTTCTTTACGACGAATTGATACTAAAAGCCAATGCATTCTTCGACGATAAACAATACAATGTTTCGCGTGCCTGGTATTACAAAGCCAGCGACTTAAAACCTGAAGAAACTTATCCACCACAAAGAATAAATGAAATCAACAGAATATTAAATGGTATGATGTTAAGCCAGCAAGACAGGGAATACCAGCGTTTTGTTGATCTTGGAGACACAAATTTCCGTGAAAATGAACTGGCAGTAGCCCGTGGCTGGTACAACCAGGCGTTGGGGCAAAAAGCAAACGAGGAATATCCGAAAGCTCAGTTGGCCGAAATCGAACGTCGTGTTGCAGAGCGTGTTGCTGGAATGTCGCAACAACAGTTCGAAAATTATAAAAGTACAGCCTTCAGTGCTTTTGAAGCGAAAAATTACAATGTGGCTCGTTTCTGGTATAAAAAAGCGTTAGAGCTACGATCGGATGATGAAGAAGTTAGAGGTAAACTGAATGAAATAAAAGTACTGACCGAATAAAATAAAAATTTTAAGTTGTTGTTTGCCTGACCCTGGACTTTCACAAAAAAGTTCGGGGTCTTATTTTTGGTAAAGGGGCTAAATTATAAGTGTTTTAAATAGAAAGTACTTAAGAATACTAATAAAAATAAACCCGATGAGTGTTTATCTTTCAAATTATGTTTTATTTTGATGGTCCTTAAATTATGTTACACGTATGAACATTCGAAACCTTATAATTGTATTTGTTGGTCTGTGGTTACTTTCTAATTCAGTTTTTGCACAGGATACTTTTTCTGAAAAGGAGAGTTCACGTCCGAAGATTGGTTTGGTAATGAGTGGAGGCGGTGCAAAAGGTTTTGCCTATGTTGGCCTGTTAAAGGTATTAGAAGAGATAAATATGCCTGTTGATTTTGTTGGGGGATCAAGTATGGGGGCAATTATTGCTGCGTTATATTCAACTGGTTATTCTCCCGAAACCATTATGCAATTGATCAGGGAACAGGATTGGGAAAGTTTTATCAGCGATGTTCAGGAACGTAAATATGTTTCATACGAAGAGAAGCTATTCAGCGATAAATATGTTTTTTCTTTACCTATCGAAGACCGTGGCCTTTCATTGAGTAAATCCATAAACAGCAGTTTTAATATCGATTTAATGCTCACCCGGCTTTTTTCACCTGCTACACATATTACCGATTTTAACAATTTACCTATTCCGTTCTTATGTGTTGGTACCGATTTGCTGACTGGCGAAGCAGTGGTTCTTGACAAAGGAAATCTTGCGCGAGCAGTAAGAGCATCGATGGCTATTCCCGGATATTTCTCGCCAACCCAATACGATGGCCGATATTTGATTGATGGGGGAGTGGTAAATAATTATCCGGCGAAATATGTAAAAGACATGGGGGCCGACATTATCATAGGTCTTGACGTGCAAAGTGGATTAAAATCAAACATTGAAGAGATTCATTCGATAACGACCGTACTTGACCAGGTGATTAGTTTTAACAGGGTAGAAGCCAATAAAAAAGGTATGGAGTTAACCGACCATTACGTGAAAATTGACATGTCTTACGGAATGCTTGATTTCACAAAATACGATTCGATTATTGCAGTTGGCGAAAGAGTGGGACGTGAACATTATGCCAGTTTAAAAGCTTTGGCCGACTCTTTAAATCAGCTGGAACCAGGCAGAAAGGTATGTGAAAATACGCTGGTAGATGATTCATTAAAAATTAGACAGATCACATGGTCGGATAAGAAGTTGAAGCGTCACGATGAATTTTATGGCTATCTAATGGATTTGGACCATAAACACACTACTATTTCGGATCTGGAAAATCAAATGTTATTGCTTAACGGAACCCGTACTTTTAATGAATTAAGATACGAAATTGAATCATTAGGGGACGATGATGTTGATATTCGTGTTGAAACCGGAAGCGTTAACAAGGGGAATTTATCTGCCGGTATTCATTACGACAATGTTTTTGGAGGAAGTGTTTTGTTAAATCTTACATTCCGGAATATTAATGGTGGAAGGTCCAAATTGTTTACCGATGTGGTTTTAGGTGAAAACCCAAGATTAAAGTCGATGTTTATAATCAACAACGGATTTAAACCCGGTTTTGGCATGGAGGCCGATTTGTATTCACTAAGTTTTTCTCAATATAATAAAGGTTCTAAAATAAATAAGTGGAATTTCGATAATATGAGTTTTTCTGCTTTTATGCCGCTAACCATTCGGAACAATTATCTTTTTAAACTGGGATTTCAATATGAACTCTTCAGATTTAAGCAAGATGTTGTTATTGATCCCGATTATGAGGCGTACAACAAGTTTGCTGATTATGGTAATTTATATTTTTCGTTTAACCACGATTCGAGAGACAAAACTGCATTTCCGACTAGTGGCCGTTTAATTGAAGCACAGTTTAAACATGTTTTTCCATTTTCAAACAAATGGAGTGATCTAATGTCCAATGGATCGATCATATCCTTCCGGTACAATGCTTATCACCGCATTTCGGATAAGTTGATTTACAAACCCGAGTTGTTTGGGGGCTACACAATTACAGATAAAGTAGTACCTTTTCAGGAGACACAAAATGAAAATGTCAGAATTCCTGCGGTTCAACACCTTTTTGGTTTTGGCGGTATAAATCCAACTAATTACGTTGGCAGTCATATATCGTTTACGGGATTAGAATACCTGGAACGACTGGGGATGTTTGCCGGGAAAGTATCTACAAATTTCGAATACAATTTTTATCCGAAATTATATGCCACTGCAATGGCTGATGTTGGAATTCTTGAAAATGAAATCCATAGTTTTGATACCATAAAATTGCTTTTGGGATATGGGGGGAAGTTAAGTTATGATAGTATTCTGGGACCTGTTGAATTTGTTATGTCAAGCTCAAATATCGATTCTTCGTTAAATGTATTTTTTAGAATAGGTTTCTGGTTTTAGTCGTGAATAGCTTTGTTTGAAAATTACCTGTTGCGATCAAATTCTTTTTTTATACACTCCAGAAGTTCCTGGTTCAGTCCTTCGGAGAAAACGCGGACAAGCTCAATTAGTTTACCTTCCATCAATATTTCGCCATGCACGGCATCGAAGAGTTTGCAGTTCCCGTTATTTTTAACTTGTCTGATTATTTGTTGAAAGTCGTCGCACGAAATCCTTGAAGGATGTGTAAAGTAGCCCTTATTCTCTTCAACTAAATCAATATAATAGCCGTTTCCAAGTTCTTCAAGTGTAAAAAGTTTATTTATTTTTACGTTTACTTCTCCGTCGAGATGAAAATTGTTCAAAAACTTTATCCCTTGTTCCGCCATACATTTCTGTAGCGTAACCAGTTCTTTGTAGTCAGGAAAATTTTTTATTCGAATGGCAGGGTATTGTTTATTTCTATAATCGACAGTGGCACTTGCAATGTTAACTGCGTCAAGTGAACAACTTTCTATACTCTTTGCACAGCCAAGTATTTCTTCCAAAAAATAAAACCTGGTTGTGAATAGAAAGATTGAATTTGGTTTTGCCTTTCGCGGTAATTCTCCGTAATAGTTAGCATACGGACTGGTTGCTTCGCTGACAATAGTGTTTTCGAGCGTGTTGGTTTTTATCGGTTCTAATGTTTCTTTTTTACAGATTAAACCCGGAAAGTGTACTACTTTTTTCATGACTATCAATTTAAAAGGTTAGATTCTTGACAACAAAACAAACAACATTGCAGAAGCGATTAATATAAAGTTACGGCATATTTTTTTTATTTGCCATTTCGCGATTCAAAAATTAGTGGTGGCTATATTTTTATGAAAGTCCCTGTTTTGTTTTGTTCTGGCTTGAAGTTAAACAGAAATAAATATCATCAGTTTTTGAAATGGCCACTTGTACAAAAAACTACTATACACATTTAATAAGTTTTTATGCAGTTTTTTTAGAATTTTGTAATCTTTTTACATTGTATTTATAAATTTTTAACAATATTTGTGGCTGTTATAAAGGAGGAGAGTTAATTGATGATTGATAGTATTTTTAAAGAGAAAGCAGGCCAGTCAACAGATTTTAAGTTCGACAAAAAAGTTGTAGATGTATTTGATGATATGGTGGTACGTTCTGTACCCTATTATCTCGAAATTCAGCGCATGATGGTTGAGTTGGCTTGTACATTTACCAAACCTGATACTAATTTGTATGATTTAGGATGTTCAACAGGAACAACCATGATTTCGATGAGTAAGATTCTTGATCAATCGGTTGGATTTGTTGGAATCGATGAATCAAGTCAGATGCTTGAAAGTTGCAAAGCTAATCTTGAAGCAAATGATGTAAAGCAAGCTTTCACTTTAAAATCGTTTGATTTAAACCACGGAGTTGAAATTGAAAATGCTTCGGTGGTTGTTTTATGTCTTACCTTACAATTTGTTCGGCCTTTGTATCGCGCAAAATTGATTCAATCTATTTACGATCAAATGAATCCGGGTGGAGCTCTTATCCTGGTTGAAAAAGTAATTGGTGAAGGAAACGATTTTAACCGTAAATTTATTGATTACTATTACGACTATAAAAGACGTAATGATTATAACGACATGGAGATCGCTCAAAAAAGGGAAGCCTTGGAAAATATTCTTATTCCGTTTAAATTAAGTGAAAATATCCATATGCTTGAAGAAGCCGGATTTAAAGATTGTGAGACTTTTTTTAAATGGTACAATTTCACCGGACTTATTGCCATTAAATAGCACCTTAAAAAATTAGTAGTATGCTTGTTAAATTTGGAAATTGGATTTTTCATTATAGGAATTTTTTGTTCCCTGTTTTCTACCTAACCCTATTTATTCCTTCCCCACAGTTGTTTGCCGACAATACCATTTCGTTGAGTATTGGAGCAATAATTATTTTTCTGGGTATGTTTACCCGAAGTGTAACTATTGGACTGGTGTATATTGTGCGAGGAGGTAAAAACCGAAGAATTCATGCCAGCAATTTGGTTACAGAAGGTATTTACAGTGTTTGTCGGAACCCAATGTATTTAGGAAATCTACTTCTTTTATTAGGCTTTGGTATTTTTGCCAATTCGGTGCTGTATATGGCTATTATGTTTCCAGTTTTTGCGCTTATATATTTAGGTATAATTAAAGCTGAAGAGGCATTTCTAATTAATGAATTTGGCGAGGAGTATGTGGCATATAAAAAGAAAACTTTTGCGATAATTCCTAAATTAGGTGGACTTGGGAAAGCATTTGCCGGCTATAAATTTAATTTTACACGGGTTGTTATTCGCGAGTATAACTCATTGTTTATATATGCTTGTGGTATTTTACTTTTAAGCTATCACCAAAAGGTAATGAGCCTTCAAGCTTCTGCAATATTGCTGATTATTTTTCTGGTTGTGTATTTGGTAGTTAAAGTATTAAAACGGAAACGAATTTTAAAAGCCAGTTAACTTAACCATACACTTTGGTAGGGTTTTAATTCAATATTCTCAATTATTGATTCTGAGATAATATCGTGTTTGAATTTTGCCAAATTAGCAGGTAATACAACCGAAACATTTTTGTCTGTTACGTTTACTACAATTACAATTGTCTGCTCTGCAGATTCTCTTACCAAACCAAATAGTTCAGAGCCTAAATCCAGTATTTCCTGTTTTGCGTTAGGGTGGAAAGCTGCTTGATTTTTTCGCAGTACTATTAATTTCTGCAGCGAAGTAAATACTTTTTGCTGTGGCGTGTCCGAATTTAGTACTTCTTCCAGTTCTTCCAACTGCCATTTTCTGCGATTGATTGTACGGTTATGTTTTGTAATAGCAACTCCTTCGTGGTAATTTGGTGTGGCTGTTAAGCTGTGGATGTAAAGAGCCGGAACACCTGCAAAACTCATCATCACCGTCTGCGAAGCCAGGAATCTTTCCACCTGAAGATTGTCTTCGCCCACTGCTGTTCCTTTGAGTGCATCGAAATAAGTAATGTTTAATTCATATGGACTTTGGCTACCATCCGGGTTAGATTTGTAATTCACAAAACCGCCAAAACCTTTCATATTTTCCACCAGTGTATTTTTTTCATTGTCGGGTAACAATCCTTCCAAAGGTCGTACCCCAATACCGTCGTGCGAAGCCGTAAAGTTGAAAAAAGTTTTATCATCACTTAATTGAGGAAGGTTTTTTGCCCAGGTATTCAAATATGTTGAATTTCCAGTGTGTAAAGCGTGCAGTAAAAGAGGAGGGAGGCTAAACTGATACACCATGTGTGCTTCGTCGCCATCGCCAAAATAACTAAGATTTTCTTTATTGGGTACATTGGTTTCGGTTAGTATTATTGTTGCTGGATTTATAAATTCTGATACGTCGCGCATAAGTTTTACCACTTCGTGTGTTTCGGGTAAATGCAAACAAGTTGTACCAACTTCTTTCCACAAAAATGCAATGGCATCCAAACGGATTATCCGTGCTCCTTTTGAAATGTATCCTAATAATATATCCATCATTTCAACAAGCAGGTCCGGATTGGAAAAATTCAAATCTACCTGGTCGGCACTAAAAGTTGTCCATACATGTTTTGTGCCTGCAGCAGTTTCGTAAGCGGTTAAAAGCGGTGTATTTCTTGGGCGCGTAACCTGTGATAGATCCTTCTCCGGATCTTCGCAAATAAAATAATCTTTTCCTTTTCCTTCCTGTTTTAAAAAGTTCTGAAACCAATCGCCCTGGCTCGATGCGTGGTTAATAACCAGATCAGCCATTAAGTCGAAGTTCTGGTTCAATGCTGTAATGTTGTTCCAATCACCCAATTCAGGATTTACTTGTCGGAAGTCGATAACGGAAAATCCATCGTCACTGCTGTAAGGGAAAAAGGGCAGGATATGCACAACATTTAGCTGCTCCTTCAGGTTTTTATTCAGAAAGTTATTTAATGTACGAAGTGGAATTTCGTTTTCGGTTTTAATACTGTCACCATACGTAATCAACACAACATCTTTTTCGTTCCATTTCTCTTCGGAAGCAATTTTGCTTTTGTAGCCGGTTATTACCTTGATGAGCTTATCTAAAATCTCGTCAGAATACTTTTCTTTATAGATAAAACGTAGTCTGCTCTCAAGATTTTTAGTGAAAGTTACTTCGGGAATTGTCATAATGTAACCGGTTTTAAATGATGTTGTTATCGTCTTCAACAATTTGACTGAATTCTTCTAAAATACCGGGAAAAGCACTTTGTACACGTTTCCAACTTGGCATTAATGGAACAGTATCAGGATTGTTTAAATAATCAATTCCCGACTGGTATACATTTTTCACAAATAAGTCTATAACTTCTTCTTCCTTATGAAAATCGTAACTTAAACCATTCATCGCAGCGTCGGCTTTGTATAATTCAACAAACTCAAGCGCAATACGGTAATAAGTTGCTTTAAGTGTTCTAAAAAACTCGGGGGTAAGTGTAATTCCGTCAGTCGATAATTTGGAAAATATAGCCCTTGAAACATCGCGGCTCATTTTCGACAGACCTTTTTCTGCATCTTCGGCCGAAAGAGACTGATGTTTATGGTCGTATCGGTCGGCTATTTCAACCTGGCAAACACGATTTAAAGCATTGTTGCGTTCTACTTCCGAAAGAATACCTATTTCCAACCCCCAGTCGTAAGGAATACGAATGGTTTTAATAATATCGGCACGCATTGAAAATTCGCCGGCAAGCGGGTAGCGGAAACTATCCAGATATTCTAAATAAGTGTGATGACCTAATAGTTTTTTCAAAGTTCGTAAAAGCGGCGTTACCAATAAACGAACGGCACGTCCGTGCATCTTTTCTTCATCGGTTCTGAAATAATAGCCTTTACAGTATTTAAAGTTAAACGATGGATCGGCAACCGGATAAACCAGGCGTGCCAGCATTTCGCGGTTGTAGGTTACAATGTCAGCATCGTGCAACGCTATGGCTTCTGATTTTCCACTGGCGATCATGTAACCAAAACAAAACCATACGTTACGACCCTTACCCGGAACAGAAGTATCAATTTTTTTGGTAGCAAGTTTTTCTTTAAACTGTTGCATTCGGGGACCGTCGTTCCAGAGTATTCGGTGATGTTGAGGTAACTCAGCAAAATATTCCAACGCATTTTTAAACTGATATTCATCTGCTCTATCCAGCCCAATAACGATTTCAGAAACGTATGGAATATCTTTTAGTGTTTTTACAATATCTTTTAATGCTTGTCGGGAAAGTTCTGAATACAGTGATGGAATTATTAGCCCAATTGGACGTTTTTTACTGAATCGTTCGAGTTTTCGTTCCAGTTCTTCGTAAGGCCTGGCCCTTAGATTATGCAAAGTTGCCACAAATCCGTTCTGATAGAAGTCTCCCATGTTTTAAACTTTTGTTTTGTCAAATAACTTTAATAGTTTTCCTGGTGTTTTGTTGCCACCTTTTAAATATAGCTAATCCATTTGATATTAGCGGTCATGTTATAACCGAAATTGTTTTGCTTAACCAAACGTAAACATAATTTCGGGATTAATTACAACTCCCTCATATACATGCTCTTTATAATCGGTTCGAGTTTGTCTGCAATAATTTTATGGTCGAGTTTTTCTTTTAGCACTTTCAGGTTATGAAGTACTACCTTATTCCTGTAAGCTATGTCGGTAAGTAATTTATAAGCCGAATCAACCAGCTCTTTTGTTACTCCGCCGCCGTCAATGGCTGGAAGATCGAATCCATATTGCTCAATTTCTTCCTTATAAATTTCGTATTTATTTATTACCGCCGGAAGTGCAAATGAAATCATTTCCAATAAATTATTTCCAAATCCTTCCACATCGCTGAAATAGGTTCCAAGTCCACCGTAAGCTGCAATAATTGAAGGGATTTCGGCAAAATTATAGAACTTCTTATCCACTATTATGTCACGGTGAGAAAGGATATTATGTTCTCCGAAAATAAGTACTACATTACTGTCTGTATTTGCTTTGCAGAGTTCGGTGTAATGAACATACAGGTTGTTAAGGTATTGGTTTTGCTCGTCGCCCGAATGCCCACTAACAATTAAAGCAACACATTTATTTTTATTATTTTTTTTGAATTTCTTTTCCAATTCAAATGCCAGATCGATAGCCAGTTCAATTTTTTTACGTGGAACTACACGGGTATGCTGCAACAGAATAACTGTATCGTCCATGGTAAAACCGCGGCTTTCCACTTGTTTCTCCAGGCCGATGTCCTTCATAAAGTCTTTATTGTAATTATCTTGTTTAGGACAAATTACATTTTCTGAATCGGTTTTCAGGTGTTCCCATTCCCAGGGAATTTCGCTGGTGTTTGGAACCACAGTTGTTCGGTGTTCGAAAAACTTGTCGAGTTTACCAATGTTGTACTGTCCAAATACTTTTTCACCAAGCTGAATTTGCTGATTATTAATAAATGCAATGGAATCGACATAAGTTCCAGGCAGGTATTTAAGGTATTTCTGAATTACTTTATTTGGGCTGGCAAAAATGTCGCGCTCAAAATACGAATCGTGCCACCACACCATCAGTTTGGGCCAAATAATACCTTGTTCACGCAATTCTTCAATATAATAACCCAAGCCCACCGCGGTAATGAAGTTGTAAGGATGCGATGTATTGTGTGCAATAATTAAATCAATATCGTTTTCGTCTACCCATTCTTTAATTACTTGCTTGGCGTACATGGCATTTTCATGAATCAGCTCATCCAAACCTTCTGTATCCGGGTTATTGAAATTTACAATGATATGTTTATGCACTTCGCTTTTGTGCCAGAAAACATCGTTGGTTTGAGCGTTAAAACGAGGTGACGAGTGCGCTGCCAAAAAGAAAAAGTTACCCAGATTAATGTCGAGGTGCTGCGACATGGCTTCCACGGTTTGGTCGATAACAATGGAAACACCATCGTTTTTACCAATTAAGGAGTGGATTATTCCTATTCTTAATTCGTTAAGTTTCATCTGATAATATTTTTAAACCCTTAATTTATACCTGAGATCTTTACTATTGCTTTATGCTTAATATTTTGGGATGATTACTGTCATCCTAAAATTTTAATCAGTTGCGATAAATCATTAATTATAAAATCGGGGAACATTCCTTTTATCCGTGCATCCTTTTCACGCAACCGAAGAGAGCGTTCGTCGCCGGCAAACAGCACAGTTCGTAATCCGCTTTTTGTAGCTGTGTAAACATCTTTTAGCATGTCGTTGCCCACAAAAATGGCTTCCGATGTCTGCACATTGTACTTGTTCTCAAGCGTTGTTACAATTTTATTGAAGAGTGCTGTGTCAGGTTTTGCACGCAGTTCTTTAAATGAATAAACCGACAAGTCTTCGTCGAAAAATTCAATTTCCTGACGCGATGAAAATTCACCGGTCAGAAAGTAATTCATAATAATGGGTGTGTAAAACTGTGCGTTTGAGACAATTCCAATGGGAATACCTTTCTCTTTTATGGCAAGCAGAATTTCTTTCATTCCCGGCATTGGATAAACCCGGTTACTCAGAATTTCGAATATAAATATGGTATCAATAATCGATTCATCTCCCGATAGTTTTAGTAAACTCTCTTTCTCTGCAGCAGCAAACATATCTTTCCAAACCCTGAAAATATCTACGTCGGGAAACGGGTGTCCCTGCAAACGCAGCTCCTTATGTTGAATGGCTATATTTTCCTGAAGTTTATCTAATAAGAATGAACAGGTTCCGGGTTGGCATGCATGTAAATCAAAACCACCGGCTTCCATTGCTTCTCGCATGTTTTCGTTCGATAACGAAGCCTGTTCAATATCGCCTGAAGACGAGATCAGCAAGGTTCCGTAAATATCAAAAATTACGGCTTTAACCGGCTCTTTTGAATCGGTTTTTAAATTTGGGCAGAAAGTAGTAGGAACAGGCTCCAGTTTTTCTGTTTTATCCAACCAATTTTTTATATCGCTCCTGAAGTTTAATTCCATACCCTTTTAAAGAATAGTTGTTTTTGATAATTGATTTATTCTTTTCGGTTACATGATCGGCAACCTTTCTAAACAAAGTGTTGAGGATTGGGTTTTGTTCAAATATTTTTTGTTTTTCTATTTTCCCACTGTTTAGTCCCGATATTATTTCCATTTGCATTTTCATATTCAGGTCTTTAAAATCAATTTTAACGCCCGGAATATTAATTTTGAAATACAAAGTTGGAAACTCAAAACCATCTTCTTTAAAGTCTTTGGTAATAAAATCGATATCGCGACCAACCACCGGCGTGTTCATTAACCAGGGTTCAAGATATACCATTCCAAAACCTTCTTTGTAGCTGGTAGTTATGCAAAAATCGCTACCGCATAACAGTTTGTCGAAATCGACCATCGTACCTGCTTCAAAAGTTATTTTAACGCCTTCGTTTTCGCAAAATTGTACCCATTGTTTATATATTTCTATTTCAACCGGATTTTGTGGTGGTTGTGTTACTACAAAGTTGGCTTTGTATGCAAACAGTTTAGCAAGCAAAATAAATTCGCCAATATTTTTACGCTGAATAACACGAACTGGGTAGGTGACCAACAGTTTTTCCGAATCCAGATTTAGTGACTTACATATTTCTGTTTTTGCTGTGTCCTTATCGATTTTATTATCCGAAATATTTATCGAAACCGGATTCGGTAACCAGTCAATTCTGTCGTTATTTACGCCATACGATAATAAACGGTTATAATCGAATGAGTTTAGTACTCCAAATTGGTAATTAGGTAAATTTGGGTACAAAACTTCGTTAATATCCTGTAAAAAAATATCGGTTAAAATTTCTTTTAAAAACTGGAGGTTTGTAGGTCGGTCTTCGGCAAAATCGTGTGCATGGTTAAACACAGGGACCCCCTCTTTGGCCAACAAATAAACGGCGTAGGTAACAATCGGATTTTTTCCCAAATTCAAATTGTGAAAATGCAGAACACAATCGGGTGTTATATATTCTCGTAATGTACGGTGTACTTTATGAAACATTTCCATGGCTTCCTGGTCCGTATACCTTCTCCGCTCAAGATAATTAAGATCTTCGATGATGTGTAGTTCTGCTCCTTTTGAAGTTATTGATTCGGGATCGGGGCAGTCACCCACCAGTACTTTAATATTTTCCTCTGGCAGACTTTCTATCTGTGATTCTATGATTCGGGTAACTCCTCCCGGATTTAAATGGCTATGTGCAATCAGTATTTGCATAAACGATTTCTATTTGATTTTGAATCTGAAATTGAACAAATAAACACGTCCAGGAGGGCGGCGTAAGAAATTCATAATTTCCAATTCTTTTTATTCTTGTTAAAATTAGGAAATCATTGTTAAAACAACATGAACATTCTATTTTTATGGAAAGTTTAACTAAAACCTAAAATCAATGAAACCTTTATTCTCCTTATTCGCTTTGATATTTATCGCTTTTACCTCTTTTGCACAAAATTTTCCTTGTCGTTTTGAAGAATTAACAGCTCCGGATTTTATACAAGCCCTCGAAAAAAGTTCGAAAACCTGTATTCTTCCAATTGGAGTAATGGAAAAACACGGGCCACACCTGCCGCTTGGAACCGATTTATATATGTCGCGTGAATATGCCTTGCGGGCTGCAGAACAAGAATATACCATAGTATTTCCGTGGTATTATTTTAGCCAGATAAACGAGGCCCGGCAGCAACCCGGAACCATTGCATACTCGCCTGAACTTATCTGGAAAATACTTCAGGAAACGCTGGATGAACTCAACCGGAATGGTTTTGAGAAAATAATTATTGTGAATGGCCACGGAGGAAACAATGCTTTTCTGAATTATTTTGGAATGGCGCAGCTTTCAGAACCACGAAATTATTCGCTGTATTGGTTCAGACCGGAGGGTCGTGCCGAAATCAAAAAGAAAGCTGAGGAACTTTCGAAAGTTGATCCTTATGATCAGCATGCAGGGAACAGTGAATCATCTACGATGCTTGCTGTACAACCTGATTTGGTGCATATCGAAAAGGCCATGCAGCAATCAGGAGAAGACCTGGAGCGCATGAAACATTTAAAATATGTTTACTCCGGAATTTGGTGGTACGCCAGTTATCCCAATCATTACGGTGGTGAAGCATCGCAGGCAAATGCCAACGCAGGTGAGTTGTTGATAAATGAAAAGGTAGAACAGCTTGTTGAGATGATAAAACTGGTAAAATCAGATACAGTAGTTCCTAAATTACAAAGACAATTTTTTGAAGAATCTAAAAATCCCTTGAGAACAAAACAATAGAATCGGATAAGAATTCAGTTTCATTTTAGCTTGGCAAAGTTATTTCTATGTATATGAGAATGACAGTTCTTAAGCGCATTTTTCTATATAAGACAAAATTATCCTTTCTTTGCAACAAATTTTGAAACAATGGCAAAAAAGAGGGTAAATGTGGTGACGATGGGGTGTTCGAAAAACCTGGTTGATTCGGAAGTTTTATTAAATCAGTTGGAGCGTGGAAAATTTGAAGTTGTGCACGATTCAAACGAAACAGGTTTCGACGCGGTTTTTGTAAATACTTGTGGTTTTATTCACGATGCCAAGCAGGAATCGATTGAAATGATTCTGGATTATGCCGAGGCAAAAAAACGTGGTGAAATCGACAAATTGTATGTAATGGGCTGTTTGTCGGAACGTTATCAGAACGATTTGGAAAGGGAATTACCCGAAGTAGATAAGTTTTTTGGTAAGTTTGATATGAAAGCCATGGTTGATGAGTTAAAAGTGACGTATCATCCGGAATATATTTATGAACGTAAAATTACTACAGCTTCACATTTTGCCTATCTGAAAATTTCGGAAGGGTGTAACCGGTCGTGTTCTTTTTGTGCTATCCCAAAAATGACCGGACGTCATAAATCGCGCACCATTGAAAGCCTTGTTAAAGAAACACGTTATCTGGCAAAAAAAGGGGTAAAGGAATTGCTGTTGATTGCGCAGGATTTATCGTACTACGGAATTGATTTATACGGAAAAAGCCAGCTGGCAGAATTGATTAACCAAATTTCGGAAGTGGAAGGAATTGAGTGGATTCGATTGCATTATTTGTATCCAACCAAATTTCCAATGGATATTTTACCGATTATGCGCGAGAATCCAAAAGTGTGTAAGTATTTGGATTTGCCGTTGCAACATATTTCTAATCCGGTGTTGAAAAATATGTTACGCCATGTAACCCGCGAAGAAACTGAGGCTTTACTGGCTAGAATTAAGGAAGAAGTCCCCGGAGTTGTAATTCGAACTACAATGTTGGTCGGTTTTCCGGGCGAAACGGAAGCTGATTTTGAAGAATTGAAGGAGTTTATTCAGGAAACCAAATTTGAGCGCCTCGGTGTATTTCCTTATTCAAAGGAGGAAGGAACTTACGCGGGAGATAAATTTAATGACAAATTATCTGATGAAGAAAAGCAGGAACGTGCCGATGAAATAATGGAAATCCAACAGTATATTTCGGCCGAATTGAATCAGCAAAAAATAGGGAAGGAGTTTCAGGTAATTATTGACAATACTGAAGGCGAATTTATTGTTGGCCGTACTGAATTTGATTCGCCAGAAGTGGATGGAGAAGTATTAATTTCAACCGAAAAAGAACTGCGAAAAGGCCAAATGGTTACCGTAAAAATTACCGGTGCAGAGGATTACGATCTTTATGCTGAATTAGTTTAAGGTTTACCACTCGTCAAATAAATAAAGATGCCATCCGTTTGATTTTCTTCAAAAACGGATGGCATCCTTTTTTTAACCGTATATGCGAATGATTTCGCCGGTACGTTTGCCTTCCACGCTTCGCACGTATCCATTAGCTACTTTGTGCATCGGAACAGGATTGTGTCCCGGAAAGTAATCTCCAAATTTTTCTTTCGAATCTTCAACCAAACCGGGAGCAACTGCATTAATACGGTGCCCGTTTTTTAACTCCTGCGAAACTGCTAAAACAAAACCATGAATAGCGCCGTTTACCATCGCTGCATTAGTGGTCATATAAACCGGATCTTCGGCTAAAATACCGGTAGTTAAAGTAAACGAACCACCGGCATTCAGGTATTCCTGTCCCAAACGAACAAGATTTATTTGTCCCATCATTTTACTTTTAATACCAATGTAGAAATCTTCTTCGGTCATCGATTCAAAAGCGGCCCATTTGGTTGCACCCGCACAACTAACTATTGCATCTACTTTTCCGGTTTGATTAAACAAATCTTTTATCGATTTTTTATTTTCAATGTCAACATTAAAATCACCGCTGGTTCTGCCGGCAGTAATTACTTCGTGTTTTTGTTTTAAACGATCTGCAACACAACTTCCAATTGTTCCGTTGCCTCCTATTACTAAAATTTTCATACCAACATAAAAAATAAGCCTGAAGAATGTTCATAAATATCATGTTATTTTTTGTTGAACAATGTCGATTCCAATTAAACGATATTCTATCTGTTGATGTGTCGGAATACTCCTTATTGGTATTCAGATACTAAATAAATACGAAGGTAGTTTGTTTGAATTTAAGCTTTATTAAAACTTTAAAATTGCATTTAAGACTAATATGTCTTAAATTGTAAGGATAGTGTAAGTTGTTAATAATTAAATTAATATGTTATGGGATTAGTAGTAGTACCACTAAAGGAAGACAAAGTGGAGGCCTGGAAAAGTTGGACTAAAAAACTGGCAGGCGAAAAAAAGGAAGCGTTCGACGATATGAATAAAAGGCTCGGATTGGAAAGACATGATGCATGGTTTGCTGAAACTCCTTCGGGGCCGGTTGTTGTTGTTTTACATGAAGGTCCGGGAGCAGAAACTTTTATGCAAAATGTGGCTAAGTCAGATAACAGCTTTGATGTGTGGATGAAAGAGAGTATAGAAGATTTTCATGGTATGAAATTGGGTGCTCCGCTACCAGGACCAATGCCTGTAAAAATGATTTGATGTTGTAATCTTTTTATTTTTTCCAAATATTTTCTATCGATTTCATTTTCTCGTGAAGGTGCAATTATTTTACAACTCCATCTGTTGTTATTTATTAAAAAATTAGAACGGAGAAAGTTTGTATGTATAAATGCTTTAAGTTTGTATGGATTATAAAGACTTTATAAAATGAGAATTGAATACGACATCAAACTTGGATTTAAAGATGTAATGTTCCGCCCAAAACGTTCAACGCTTAAAAGCAGGTCGTTGGTAAGCCTGGAACGCACATTCAAATTTATGCACAGCGATAATACCTGGACTGGAGTTCCGATTATGGCTGCAAATATGGATACAGTTGGTACTTTCGAAATGGCACTCGCTTTGCAAAAACACCAATTATTTACTGCACTACACAAACATTATACTTTAGAACAATGGAATCAGTTTTTGGCTGCGGCTCCAGAAGGAATTGAAAACAGCATTGCTGTTAGCACGGGTACCGGTGAAATGGATACAGAGAAAGTAGATGAAATTTTTAAGCAGAATCCGCATTTGAAATTTCTATGTATTGATGTGGCAAACGGGTACTCCGAACATTTTGTTCATTATGTGGCTGAAGCCCGGAACCGGTTTCCTGACAAGGTAATTATTGCAGGGAATGTTGTAACCGGCGAAATGGTGGAAGAATTGTTACTGGCAGGCGCCGATATTGTGAAGGTTGGAATTGGACCGGGATCGGTTTGTACCACACGCATAAAAACAGGAGTGGGGTATCCGCAATTATCAGCAGTAATTGAATGTGCTGATGCTGCCCACGGGTTAGGCGGACAAATTGTTAGCGATGGAGGATGTAAAATTCCGGGAGATGTTGCTAAAGCTTTTGGAGGAGGTGCCGATTTTGTAATGTTGGGTGGTATGTTGGCCGGACATGATGAAAGTGGTGGCGATACCATTGAACGTGGTGGTAAAAAATACCGTCAGTTTTATGGAATGAGCTCGGCAACTGCCATGGATAAACATGTGGGCGGTGTTGCAAATTATCGGGCCAGCGAGGGGAAGACTGTCCAAATTCCATATCGTGGTGCAGTTGAAGATACCGTACTCGATATTTTAGGAGGAATACGAAGTACCTGTACTTATGTTGGAGCTTCTGCCCTAAAAGAGCTAACCAAGCGTACAACTTTTATTCGGGTAGAAGAACAGGAAAATCAGATTTATACAGATTAGTTAAATTGTATTGAGTGAAAGGCCGCTGGAATTGTTCCCGGCGGCCTTTTATTTATATTCTGCGATTGTATTAAAAACTTCTTTCAGGATAGAAAATTTCTGATTTCTGAATGTGGAATTTAAAGCTACACTTTCAGAACAATTCGATACCTCGCTTTACCTGCAGCTAAATGATCCAGTGCATCATTTACCTTTTCTAGTGGGAATTCCTCCACCATGGGATAAATAGTATGGCGAACACAAAATTCAAGCATGGTTCTGGCTAATGCCGGGCTGCCAATTGGGCTGCCACCAACCGTTTTTTCACCCATTAAAAGTGTAAAGGCAGGAATTGCCATGGGCTCAAGCACTGCTCCAACATTATGAAATCTGCCTTTGGGTGCGAGAGCTACTAAATATGAATTCCAGTCGAGTGTTACATTGGTTGTGTTTAATATAAAATTTAAAGTGCCGGCAATACTTTCCAGTTCCTGCGGATCTCTTGAATTTATGACTCTGGTGGCTCCCATGGCCAGAATTTGTTCTTTTTTATCAGGGTTTGAGCTAAAAGCCACAACTTCACAACCCCATTTATTCAAAAATTTTAGTGCCATGTGTCCAAGACCACCAATGCCGATTACACCTACCTTATCGGTAGGTTTTACGCCGGCCAGAATAATTGGATTAAATACCGTTAAACCTCCGCAAAGAAGCGGACCGGCTTTTAGCGTATCAATACCATCAGGAAGTTGAATTGCGCAGGACCAATGGCAACGTACATAATCAGCAAAACCGCCATGACGACCAACAATGGTTCCTTCAAGATTCTGGCACAAGTGGTGATTACCATCCATGCACTGGTGGCAATGCATACACGACGCTGAATTCCATCCGAGTCCCACTAAATCTTTGGGTTTTAGGTTTTTTACTTCGGTTCCAACACCAATAACCTCTCCTATAACTTCATGCCCGGGTACTAATGGAAATTGTGTCATTCCCCATTCGTTATTAATCATACTCAAATCGGAGTGACAGATTCCACAATAATGTACTTTAATATCCACCTGATCCCTACCCAGAACTGGTAATTCATATTTAAATGGAATTAGTTTCCCTCCTGCTTCATGTGCAGCATATGCATTTACAGTTGTCATAATATGTTAGAATTAAAATTTTGATTAAAACCTTATTTACGTATTTTATTGAGGTAGGTTTTATCTATTGTCGTTTTACTGTTGTGATAGAAATACAGCGTTTTGAGTATATCTTCAACCAAAATTATTTGCTTGTTCATTTAATAGGAATGATTCTGTTTACCATTATTTCGAAATCTCATTGTCAATTGGATGGTTCGTATCTACATCTTTATCTGAAAATTATTTCGATTATCATTTACATCTCATCAGGTGGAACTGGCGCCGGAACAACGTTTTTAACGGGATCAATACTTTTCAGATAAGCAAACATTGCACTTACATCTTCATCTTTCATTTTTGTGAAATTAAACCAGGGCATTGGAGGTAAAAGCATTCGTGTGCCTTCCAGTCCCTTAAATTTGCCTTCTGTTAATGCTTTTTTGAATTGCTCTTCCGACCAAGTGCCAATACCTGTTGGATCGGGTGTTAAATTGGCAGCAAATGATACTCCCCATGGTCCTGCTCCGGCAGTGAGATCGGGATAAAACATAGCAAATCCGTCTTTAATCATAGGATCGCTGAATTTTGCAATTGGCCTGTCTGATGGGTAGCCCGAAAGCATCAACTCCGGAATAATTTCCGGACCGTTTGGTCCCATTGTTTTTGGTGAATGACAGTCGTGACAACCCATAATTGTTACAAGGTATTCGCCACGAACTATAAGTTCTTCGGGTGAATTTTTTTTTGCGTCTGTACTGTTTTTGTCTGATTTTTGACCGCTACTGGAGCAAGAATTCATACTAACAACCAGACAAATAGTAGCTAAAATCAGAAAACTGTTCTTTTTCATATATTGGAGATTTAATTATTCACTGTTTATACTAAATGCCCTGATAAAAAGAATAATGCATTGGATTAAAAGGAGCAACAGCATTTCTCACTTCATCGGATATTGGGCCGTATATTTCAGCTGAAAAATCGGATATAGAAAGTACTTGCCCCAAAATTTCTCCTACATTCTGCAAGTGCGTTATTACTGCATTTGAATCTGCATAAGTTTCGCGCACGACACATTCTGTTTCGTCGGGGCTAAAAAACCAGTCGTATTGCAGAGCTCCGGCACCTTTTTCATTTTCATTAACTAAAGCAATGGCCGCTGCAGCACCTTTTTTAAATTCGTCTAATTTCCCCTTTTGGATTTTAAACTTTGCTGTAATTTGAATTTTCTTCATTTATTGGATTATTAAATTTCTTATCTATAGACTATTCAGCTAAATCCCACGAAGTAGCTCTAATATTTGACATATACACAACCTTCCATTGATCGTTGTGTTTTTCAAGAAAATGGGTAATTACCTGCTTGTATGTGTTCCCTGCATTGCCTTCAATAATTTCATCATGAATTGCCCATGCACTTTCTTCATATACTTTAATTTTAAAGTTTACTTTTTTATAATTTCCGGGAGCAGGTTCAGGATTATTTTTAAAATTATTTTTATAGTTCTCAGCTACCTTTTTCCAACCATAGTTAACTGCAAATCCGCCTCTGGATGAAGCTGTTTTTACAAGCGATTCGTCATGCACATAAGTTGAGGCAATTTTAACAAAGTCTCTTGCGCGGTATGCGTTCGTAGCCTCTGTAATAACTTTTTTAATGGCTTCCTTTTCTTTGTCGCTGTTTTTTTCTTTGGCATTAATGCCTGTGCACAATAAAATTGCGACAAGCGTGATCAATAAATTTTTCATGATATTGATTTATTTTCTAGTTAATGGTTAAAACCCTGCAATTTCATTGCAGCTACTTTAGTTTCTATAAATTTCATAGATTTACAATATGGTCGATTATCGAAGGACAAGCCATAGTGTAAGTAAAATGTCTGT
>JAPOHD010000002.1 GCA_026671195.1 Draconibacterium aestuarii
TAATTGCTTGTTTGCATGCAAAAATCCGTATTTTCAATTCAAATCGTCACGCTATCAAAAATCGCTACAAGTACGACTAACAAAGAATTTCAAAGAACGCTTATTAATTTTTAATACCCACTAGTGATGATTTTACTGAAAAAAAAGAAGGCATACTTTTTTGAGTATTACGGAGTTGTCGTTGCTTTTATTTTAATACTATCGTGTACTCCTGTTCACCTAGATGACGGAGGACGGGTTTGCCGCATAAATACTCCAAAATTGTTACAGGAGTTGGGTTTGCTTGAAACCTTAAAATACCGGGATAAAATATACTGTTTAAATGATTCTCCATGGGGATATGGTATGATTCATCAACCTCAACTTCCTTTATCTGTGGATAGAATTAATTCAGAGAAGGTCGAAATATTTATCGGCGACGATACGCGAAAAATAGTTCCCGAAGAAGTAATTCTGTTTTTCCGCCTCAACCATTCTGTCGATTTTCAGATTTCAATAAATGGAAATAATATTAATGATGAAATATCAGATTATGTCTTGCTATATGACAAGGCGCGTGGGCTGTCGGAGTATGAGCGTGAATATGCGTTCAGTGTGCCTGTTGAAAGCATAAGGCAAGGGAACAATACTGTTCCGTTTTTTGGAGGGGATTCATCATTTGTGGTTAAACGACTCGAAATTGCACTTAAATATGGAGAAGCTGAAACTCATGGATATTTCTCATGAGTAGTTTATTCTGAAAGGTTATAATATTTTGAAATAACAGAAAATAATTTAGATGAAAAGAAGAACCTTTATAATTCGGAGTGCTACTTTTTCTGTTGGATGTGTGGCAACCGGAAGTATTCCTGTATTGGGGGCAGATTTGTTTATGTCCGGACAAGGTGAACGAAATGCAAATTTATATACCACGTTTAAAAATCCGGATTCAAAATACCATCCTTTTGTACGCTGGTGGTGGAACGGCGATAAAATTGAAAAAGAGGAAATCATCCGCGAGTTGCATTTGCTTAAAGAAGCGGGAATTGGAGGTGTGGAAATCAATCCCATTGAGTTTCCGTCAAGCGGCGATGATATAGGAAAAAAATCATTAACCTGGCTCAGCGACGAATGGCTCGACATGTTGCAGCTTACCTTCGACGAAGCCAAAAAACTGGATATCACCTGCGATCTGATCGTCGGTTCAGGCTGGCCTTTCGGAGCCGAAACCCTGCCACGCGACGAACGTGCCCAGGTTGCTATAATTTATGCTGAAACACTGGAAGGTCCTACCACATTTGAAACCTCGCAGTTCAATATTTTCGATCATGTTGATCCGGGAGTAACAGTCCCCTGCCCTTCGCGAACATTTGAGATCCTTTCGCTGAAACTCGTTCCGGAACCTATGGCAGGGTTGGAACAGGTGATTGACATTTCTGAAAAAAAGGATGATGAAATTATAACCCTTGATATTCCGGAAGGCAAACACGTGTTTTATGCACTGGTAAAAGTAGATTCATTCGCCACCGTGATTAACGGGGCACCCGGAGCTGCCGGCCCTATCCTCGACCACATGAACAAGGCTGCAGTTCGGAAATACCTCGACCACATGTCCGATACTATTCAAAAACGTACTGGTCCGCTTTCCAATCACCTTCGGGCATTTTTTACCGATTCCATGGAACTGGAAGGATGCAACTGGTCAGGTGATTTGGCAGAAGAATTCAAAAAACGTCGGGGTTACGACTTAATGCCTTACCTCCCGTTTACCATGTTTAAAGTGGGCAGGTTGGGTGCAACAGTAGATGCAAATTACGGCGTTGAAAAAACACCTGAATTCAAAAAAATAATAACCCGGGTTCGATTCGATTTTGAACTCACCAAAGCCGAACTACTACACGAACGATTCACACAAACCTACCTGGAATGGTGTAAAGATCAGAATGTAAAATCACGTGCACAAGCCTACGGACGCGGATTCTTCCCCCTGGAAACAAGCCTGGGATACGATATCCCTGAAGGCGAGTCGTGGACAACCAACTGGCTGAAACACCGCATCGGCGAAGAAATGTCGGACGATGATTACCGGCGCGGGCGCGGTTATACCATGATCAACAAATACGTTTCTTCTGCAGCACATTTAACCAGTAATCGCATGGTTAGCTGCGAAGAAATGACCAACACGTACAACGTATTCAACATCACCCTCGAACAACTCAAAATTGGTTCTGACATGAGTATTATGTCGGGAATTACACACTCGGTTTGGCACGGATTTAATTATTCGCCGCCAGATGCGCCGTTCCCCGGCTGGGTTCAGTACGGATCGTACTACAACGAATACAACAACTGGTGGCCCTACTTTAAATACCTGAACGAATACAAAGCCCGACTTTCATCAATATTACAAAATGTGGACATGTTCACCGACATGGCCATTCTTCCTGCCAATTACGACATGTGGGGAGAAATGGGCCTGCAAACCGATCCGTTTCCTGAAAAACTGAATGTTCCTTACACTTCAATTATTTGGGAATCAATCAATAAGATAGGTGGTGCAGCCGATTATGTTACTGAAATAATAATCAACGAAGCTGAAGTTAAAAAAGGAAAACTTTGTTACGGACCAAAAGAATACGATACGCTTTTCCTGCCGGAAGTGAAAAGTATGTATCCTTCAACAGTTAAAAAACTGCTTGACTTTGTTTCCACAGGAGGTCGTATTTTCTGCATTGAAAAATACCCTGAAAAATCGCTGGGTCTCAACAACTGGGAGCAAAACGATAAGGAAGTCAGCGAACTGGTTGAAAAAATGAAAGCTTACCCAGACCGTTTCGTTCTTATTAAAAAGCCGGAAGATAACCGCTTCCTGGAATGGTACGAACAACTCATTCCCGAATACAATTTATCACATTACCTGAGCATCGAAAAAACAAATCGCTTTTTCATGCAAACCCGTTTTCGAGACGATGATAAAAATGAATATTTCTTTTTCCAGAACGTTCATAAACACGAGCCTTTCGGCACCTTTGTTTCTTTTTCAGAGGAAATTACAAAAGGACGATATCCGTGGATCTGGAATCCTGAAAACGGCGAACGTTATCGCATTCAGTTGAGTAATAATCGTTTTGAGATCGATCTTGGTCCTGCCGAAAGCTGCATCATCGTATTCAACAAAGAGAAAAACGGACCTGCCTGGAATCCACTTCCAAAAACAGGAGAACATGTAAGTACCTTGAATAACAGCTGGGAAGTGGAACTTCAGCACAGCCGCGAAAATTGGAAAAAATCGTTCACAATGAGCGAACTTACCGATCTCAAAGACACCGAATTTGTGAACTTCACCGGCACCGCAGTTTATCGAAAAAAACTGAATGTGGGAGATAAAAAACCATGTTACATCAACCTCGGAAAAGTTTGGGGAGTGGCAGAGTTGTTTGTAAAAGGCCAATCGTGTGGTGTAAAATGGTACGGTAACCGGATTTACGATTTAACGGATCTTTTAAAAGAAGGGCTGAACGAAATTGAAGTGCATGTTACCACATCGATGGGAAACTATATGAAAACCCTTACAGATAACGAAACAGCACAGAAATTTATCGTGAATGGAAATAAAAACCAACCCATCCAGTCGATGGGACTGATTGGACCCGTAACTCTTTATTAATAATGAATAAAATTCCAACTAATATGAATAAACTAAAATCAATTATTTTACTGTTCGTTTTGTTTTGTTTCCTGAATGGATCTGCAAAGGATTACAACGCATCCATCTTCGGAATCAAATCAAACGGAACGACTTTAAATACGACAGCAATTCAAAAAGCCATCGATTATATACACGAAGAAGGTGGCGGACATCTTAATTTTTATGTGGGTAGATATTTGACCGGAACCATCGAGTTAAAATCGGATGTGCAAATTATTCTGCACGAAGGCGCAATTCTGGTAGGATCGACCAATATTTACGATTACAATATTGAAATGCCCAACACTGCTTTAGTGTATGCAAAAAATGCCGACAATATTTCCATCACAGGTTTGGGTGTTATCGACGGGCAGGGTCGCGATGTTGCGTACAGTCTGATCGATCAGGTTCACAAGGGAATTATTCAGGATGAATTAAAATACGACCGGCCTGCCAGAAGGCGTCCAAAAGGAATTTATTTGCGCGAATGCAAAAATGTTGAGATCAGTGGAATAACGATTAAAAATACGGCCGAATGGGTACAAATGTACGATCAGTGTGAAAATTTGAAAATCGACAAAATTACAGTTGACAGCAAAGCTTTCTGGAATAACGACGGCTTGGATATTGTCGACTGCAAAAATGTACTGGTTACGAATTCGTTTATCGACTCATCAGACGACGCCATTTGTTTTAAATCGCACGACGCCACTAAAATGTGTGAAAACGTTGAGGTTCGTAATTGTGTGGCCCGCTCAAGTGCCAGCGGCATCAAATTTGGTACCGTAACCAGGGGCGGTTATAAAAACTTCAAAATAATCAACAACAAAGTTTACGACACCTACCGTTCGGCAATTACTATTGCCACTCCCGATGGGGGGGAAATTGAAAATATCCTGGTTGACAGCCTTAACGCTTATAATACCGGCAATGCCGTTTATCTGCGCATCGGACAACGAAATACCCAAAACGGAACCGGATCAATGAACAACATCACCATTCAAAATTTATATGCTGAAATTCCGGCAACAAAACCCGACGAAGGTTACGAATACGAAGGCCCCATTGAAGACCTGCCTCGTAATATTTCTCCGGCCAGCATTGTCGGGCTTCCCGGATATGATATTTCCAACGTAACCTTACGAAATATTGAAATTGTTTATCCGGGCGGAAGTAATCCGAAATATGCGTATTGCGGAACAAAACCTGCCGATCTGGACGGAATCCCGGAAATGGCTGAAAAATACCCCGAATTCTCGCAATTTAAGGAACTTCCGGCCTGGGGATTTTATGTGCGCCATGTCAAAAACCTCACTTTCGAAAATGTTAAGCTCACTGCAAAAGACAGTGAATACCGCCCTGCCATTGTTTTCGACGATGTAAAAGGAGCAAACTTGTCGGGCATGCAATACAGCATTCCGGGCAAATTGAAAAAGCTTATCAAATACAAATCAACAGGTATTATTCTGAAATAACAGAAACCATGGCATTTTACAAAACCGAAAAAACAAGAAAAATGAGTAATACAAAACTTTTAATAGCTGCCATTTTGATGCTGTTTGTTTTTCAAGTGTCGGCAAAAGATTACAATATTTCCGATTTTGGCGCAAAAGCCGATGGTATTACAGTCAATACACGAACAATACAAAGAGCAATCGATTATATCAGCGAACATGAGGGAGGTCGTTTGGTTTTTGCCCCGGGAAATTATGTGACTGGAAGTATTTATGTGAAATCGGATGTTACCCTTCATCTTGAATATGGGGCAACTATTTTAGGATCAACGAATCCGTTTGATTATGTGAAAGATCCAAAAGTAAAATGGATGTCGATGATTTTTGCTATCAACCAGGAAAATATTGGGATAACAGGAAAAGGAACAATTAACGGACGTGGTTTTATAACAGCTAATAACATGGTTAACTACATACACCGGGGCATATATAAAGATGATTTAAAATATGACAGACCTCGAGAAACTAACCGCCCTGAAAACATCTATTTTCGTGAGTGTACAAATGTGATAATTACAGATATTACGCTGCGCGATCCGGCCAGCTGGAACCAAACTTACGACCAGTGTAAAAATCTTTATGTAGATGGTATTTATGTGGACAGCAAATCGTATTGGAACAACGACGGGATTGACATTGTGGACTGTGACGGTGTTGTCCTGAAAAATTCGTATTTCGATGCTGCCGACGATGTGCTTTGTTTTAAATCGCACGATGCCAACAGCATTTGCCAGAATGTGGTTGTTGAGAATTGCGTAGGCCGTTCTAGTGCCAACGGGCTGAAATTTGGTACCGTTTCTCGAGGTGGTTTCCGTAATTTCAAAATAAAAAATATTACCATTTTCGATACTTTTCGATCTGCTATCACTTTTGCTGCAGTTGACGGTGGTTTAATTGAAAACATTGAAGTAGACAGTGTTCGTTCTATAAATACCGGAAATGTAATTTTTCTGCGTATCGGCGATCGCTGGAGTAAAGGCAAAAAACCAAGCATGAAAAACATTACCATTTCGAATGTGTATGCTGAAGTACCAATAGGAAAACCAGATATTGGGTACAATTACGAAGGACCGATCGAAGACAATCCGCGTAATATCTCGCCTGCCAGTATTGTTGGGCTTCCTGGATATAGAATTGAAAATGTAAAACTGAAAAACATCGAGATTGTGTATCCCGGCGCCGGAAATCCACTGTACGCTTACCGCGGAACCAGCACAGAAGAATTGGACAGCATTCCGGAAATGCGTGACCGGTACCCGGAATTTTCTCAGTGGAAAGAGTTGCCTGCGTGGGGATTTTATGTTCGCCATGCTGATGGAGTTGAATTTGAAAATGTGAAACTCGTTGCTGATAAGAAAGACTACCGCCCGTCCATTGTTATCGACGATGTAAAAGGCACCACTTTTAAAGATGTAATTTTTGATGAACCTGAAAGCGAAGGAAAAGAACAAATCATTCATAGCCGGTCGAGCGATGTGACAATTAAATAGATGCCGGTTTTTCAAAATTTAAACGACAAAAAAGAGACAAAATGACGAAATATAAATTATTCATATTCAGCCTGTTTTTCATATTAACACTGAATCTTTCAGCTAAAGATTATAAAGCTTCCCTGTTCGGAGTAAAGTCCGACGGAGTAACACTGAACACAGGTTCCATTCAGTATGCCATCGATTATATCAGCGAAAATGGTGGCGGTCGCCTGATATTTTACGTAGGACGATATCTCACTGGAAGTTTTTACCTCAAGCCAAATGTTACCATTCAGCTGGAAGAAGGCGCCGTTTTGGTGGGTTTTCACTCTGTTTACGATTATTTTAAACTGAACGACACCAACGCCCTGATTCTTGCCGACAAGGCAGAGAACATTGGCATTACAGGGAAAGGAGTGATTGAAGGAAATGGAAAAGCTGTTTTAAAAAGCATCAAAGAACAAATCCAGAAAGGATATCTCGAAGAAAACGAAACGCAGGCAAAACCGGCATTAATTTATTTCGATGGATGTAAAAATGTAACCTTGAATGGCGTTATTATGCGCAACGCTTGTAGTGATGTTCAGGTTTACACCGGATGCAGTAATCTGAAAATTAATAAAATAACTGTTAAAAGTTCGGTACTTCCTGAAAGCAAAGGACTTGTTCTTTCCGATTGTGATGGATTTTCACTAAGCGACTCTTTCTTCGAGGCTTCTGGGGAAGAGCTAAGTTCAGCAGGAAATTCAAAAAATGTTTCAGTTACAAATACCATTAATTCAAAAGGTAATAAGTTAAACGCGACAAAATAATATGATCCGAAAAATAGTAACACTTCTCCTCTTGACCATTTTTATTCAAACAGTTGGTGCACAGGAACGACCTCCGGCAGAAGAGCGTCTTGAATGGTGGCACGAAGCCAAGTTCGGAATGTTTATCCATTGGGGTGTATATTCTATGTATGGAGGAGTTTATAACGGACACCATCAGGCATATGGTGATGCAGCATGGATAGAGAACCGTTGCAAAATACCAGTGGCAGAATACCGCGAACATGCCAGAGATTTCAACCCGACAAACTACGATCCTGAAGCATGGGTAAAACTGGCCAAAGAGGCCGGAATGAAATACCTGATTGTCGGAGCTAAACACCACGACGGTTTTGCCTTGTTTGAAAGCAAAGCCAGCGACTGGAATGTGGTGGATGCAACGAAATACGGCAAAGATCTGTTAAAACCTTTGGTAGAAGCCTGTAAAGAAAATGGAATAAAACTCGGCTTTTATTATTCGCAGGCCAACGACTGGACTAACCCCGGAGGGACGGTTGCCCGTCGCCCCATGTGGCAGGGCTGGCCCAGTCCTGATTCTGCCCGCATCGATCAATACACACTGGAGCACAACGGAAGCTGGGATCCGATTCAGGAAACATCAACCTTTGATGAATATGTGGATCGCGTTGCCGTTCCCCAGGTAAAAGAATTACTTACAAATTACGGTGAAGTTTCTGTGTTGTGGTGGGATTATGCCACCCAGATGAAAAGCTACGAAGGGGCCGTAAAACTGGAGAAACTTCTGAATATACAGCCCAATATTATCACCAACGACCGCCTGCATCCAGACTTCCCCGGCGACACAAAAACACCGGAGCAGGGAATACCCAAATGGGAAGCAATTGACGAAAGCGAAAGCTGGGAAAATTGTATGACCATGAATAATTCGTGGGGTTACAAAAGCTTTGATGACAAGTGGAAATCATCAGAAAAATTAATCCAAAACCTGATCAAAAATGTGTCGCGGGGAGGAAATTACCTGCTGAATGTAGGTCCCAAAGCTGACGGAACGATTCCGGAAGAAAGTGTACAACGGCTAAAAGATGTTGGAAAGTGGATGGATGTGAACAGCGAAGCCATTTACGGAACTCAGATTAGTCCGTTCGGAGAAATTCCCTGGGGAGAGTGTACCTGCAAAGAGGAAAAGAATAAAACAACTTTGTACTTTTTTGTTTTCGACTGGCCCGAAAACGGCGAGCTTCAAATTAAAGGGCTAACAAATAAAATTATATCTGCTAAACTGTTGGCAAACGGAGAAAAACTGAAAACTCAAAAAACTTCATCTGAAACAAAAATCCTGATTCCTGAAAAAGCACTTGATCCGGCCGCCACAGTTATTAAAGTTCAGGTAAAAGGAAAAGTGGAAAGGCAGTGGTCTTCGAAGAATAAAAAAAAAATACACACCGGGGCACAGGATTAAAAACCGGCAAAGAAAAGCACAACAACGATGACAAAATATTTAAGTTATTTTCTATTACTGTTTTATGTTGCACTCATTTCGTGTTCCGACGACATCAATATTTTTGTATCAACTCAGGGAAACGAAGAAGGAAATGGCACTTTTAAAAAACCTTTCTCCAGTATTGAAAGAGCCAAAAACTTCATTCACTTACAAAGAGCCAAAGGCAATAGTGAACCTTTTTGCATTTTAGTTCGTGGAGGTGATTATTATTTTACACAGACCCTAAAATTTACTGATGCCGACAGCAATCTGATCATCAAACCATACGGGCAGGAAAAGGTACGGTTTACCGGAGGTTTATCGGTTGATCCGGCCAATGCCTTGCCTGTATCCGGAACGGAAAATGAAAAATTGTTCCCTTCTGAAAATCGTGCGAATATTTTAATGGTTCATTTAAAAAAGCTGGGAATAACCGATTATGGGGAACTGCACCCCAACGGATTTAGTCGCCCAAAAATACCGGTCTGGATGGAACTTTTTGTAAATGATGTGCCGGGGCATCTGGCCCGATGGCCCAACGATTCATCCATTGTAATTGGCAAGATTTTACAGGAAGGTTCTGTGGCTTCCAATGGCGACGATGGAAATATTGGCGGGAAATTTACATACGATGTGAGCCGCCCTTCGAAATGGAAAATCCCGGATGATATCTGGATATTCGGATTCTTTAATTATGGCTGGGCTGACGATGCGGTAAAGCTGACTTCGATTGATACGATCAATAAAACTTTTACAACAGCACAACCCCACCGTTACGGTTTTGATTCAGGAAAACCTTACAATAAATGGTATGCCTATAATATTGCCGAAGAAATTGACATGCCCGGCGAATATTATATCGACAGAAAAGAAGGAATCCTGTATTTCTACAATCCCGGAAAAATCGAAAGCATCGAACTTTCTGTTTTCGAAGATCCTTTTATAACCATCAACGGTTCGTCAAACATTACGGTTGAAGGAATTACATTTGACTGTACTAGGGGAATAGCAGCAGAAATGTTCAAAACGGAAAATTGCATTTTTCAGGATTGCACCTTTAACAATATGGGTATGTATGCCGTAAACATAAACTACGAGGAGAATGCTGTTCTTAATAGTGATCCTGTTCTCAGTAAAAACAATGGATTAAAAAATTGTACAGTTTGTCAGACCGGCTCGGGTGGAATTTTACTGTACGGCGGAAACCGAAAAACACTTGAAGCTTCAGGAAATTATGTTGAAAACTGCGCCATTCACGATTTTAACCGCATCTCAAAAACCTATTGTGCGGGCATCAAAATTTCGGGCGTAGGAAACCGGATTTCACACAACGAACTTTATAACTCACCACACGCAGCCATCCTGCTTTCAGGAAACGACCACCTGATTGAATACAACGAAATTCATAGTGTTTGTATGGTTACCGATGACGTTGGGGCGCTTTATTACGGTCGCAATCCTTCAGAAAGAGGAAATGAGGTCAAGTACAATTATTTCCATCATCTGGGAGATAAGCACCGGACTACCGCTGTTTACCACGACGACGGAGCCTGCGGAATGACGGTTCACGGAAATATTTTCTACAAAGCAGGCATTTTTCCTTCTCTTATTGGGGGCGGAAGCGATAATATATACACCAATAATATGTTTTTCGATTGCCCCGTCGGGATTAAAGTTGATAACCGTATGGAAGCATTCGAATGGGCCAAACCCATGATTGCCAAAGGTGGTGTGATTGAACAAAGACTAAATGAGATACATTACGATCAACCACCTTACAGCACGAAATATCCTGAATTAACAAAATACTGGGACGAAAATCCGGCATTCCCGAAACGAAACAAGATTGACGGAAATATATTTGTGAATGTTGATCAAATTATTTTGAAAGTTGATGACGGCGTAAACTCGGACAAACAGTTTCTGGATTTCAGCGATAACAATTTAATCACAGACAAAGATCCCGGTTTTGTTGATTTCGAGAATCAGAACTTCAAGCTGAAAGAATCATCTGAAGTTTTTAAGATATTACCGGTTTTTGAACAAATACCTTTCGAAAAAATTGGTTCTCTTAAAAGTAGAAAATAATATAGTGGAGATATAAATTACAAATCAAATTAACATGAAAAAATTAGTTTTACTATTCATAATTATCACTTCTTGTTTTGGGTTATCGGCACAAGATTTAAATGATGCAAAAGAAATAGTTAAAACACTTTCTTCGCCTGAATTTAAAGGAAGAGGTTATGTTGGCAATGGGCATAAAATTGCTGCAAAATACATCAGTAAACAATACGCTGAAATTGGCTTAAAATCATTTGGCAAAAACTATTTTCAACCTTTTGAAATAAATGCCAACACCTTCCCTTCAAAAATGGAACTTCTGTTTAACGGAGAAGAACTCATTCCCGGAGAAAATTATATTATCGATCCAAAATCTGCATCTTTAAAGGGGGAATTTCCAACTGTTGTAATCCGTGAACAAGACTTAATGGATAAAACAAAGTTTGCTGATGTGGTTGAAAATTCTTTGGGAAAAGTTTTAATTATTGATGAAAT
Source organism: Draconibacterium aestuarii (assembly GCA_026671195.1). Classification (GTDB taxonomy): domain Bacteria; phylum Bacteroidota; class Bacteroidia; order Bacteroidales; family Prolixibacteraceae; genus Draconibacterium; species Draconibacterium aestuarii. Next base: position 11,484 of record JAPOHD010000002.1, read on the forward strand.
TAAATCTGATATTAAGGACAAAGAAGATAAAAAGAAGATAAAAAAGTTAATCGACTATTTAAAATACAATCCTGACGTGCCTTCAGTAGCAACTATTATTTATACCGATAAAAAACTCACATGGGGTGGCTCTACAATCCAAAAACAGAAAACATCTTTTATTGTAAATAAAGAACTTAACCCGGAAAGTATAAATGAAGTAAGCATAAATGTAAAAGCCAAATTTATTAAATGTGAAACGCAAAATGTTGTTGGTTATATTGAAGGAACCGAAAAACCTGATTCTTTTTTAGTCATGTTGGGGCATTACGATCATTTAGGAAAAATGGGCTCAAAAATGTATATCCCCGGGGCAAACGACAATGCCAGTGGAATTTCAATGTTGCTTAGTTTGGCAAAATACTACAAAGAAAATCCGCACAAATATTCCATTGTTTTTATCTCTTTAGCAGCTGAAGAAATGGGAATACTTGGAGCAAAACATTATGTGGCAAATCCTTTGTTTGATCTTAATCAAATTCGTTTTCTGGTTAATTTTGATATGGCAGGAACAGGAGATGAAGGAATTAAAGTTGTAAATGGAACTGTTTTCAGAAAAGAATATGACTTGTTGAACGAGATAAATAAAGAAAACAATTACATCCCTTCGGTAAATATTAGAGGAGAGTCGTGTAACAGCGATCATTGTATGTTCCATCAGCAAGGAGTACCAAGTTTCTTTATTTATACAATGGGTGGAATTCAGGCCTATCATGATATATACGACAGGTTTGAAACCTTACCATTTACTGCATTTAAAGGTTATTCAGAGCTAATGATTAACTTCTTTGATACTTTATAGTAATACAATTCTTTAACTAAATATCTATGAAACCGCGCGAAAGAGTTCTTAAAGCATTTAAACGTATTCCCGGTCTTCCCGACAGAGTTCCTGTCCAGTTTGATTTGTGCCGCCAACTAGCGGATCATTTCGGTAAGGAATTGGGCATTCCTGTAATCTATACTGAAAATTTGTACGAGGATGTAACTTATCGTATTAGTGCCAACGAGTTGCGGGTGGCTATGGGAAGTGATGTGGTTGTTACCGGGGCTTCTGTTTCCGACGATTTTAAAATTGTAAAAGATGAAAAGGGGCACTGGTTAAACGAATATAATATGAAAATGCGCCAGGGAGATATTTATGTCGAAGTGCTGGAACATCCACTTGCCCATGCTGAAACCCGGGCTGATATTGATGCTTTCAGCTTTCCTGATCCGCTGGCGTCTGGGCGTTACCGTGACGCAGAAAATCTCGTAAAAAAATACAAAGACGATTACTTAATATTTGGCGATATTGAAGTAACTGTTTTTTCGTTGGGCCATCAGCTGGTGGGAATGGAAAAGTTACTCATCGATATGATGATGGAAACGGAATATGTCATTCCCTTATTTGAAGCCTGTGCCGAATTTCAGACACGAATAGGTTTACAATTGATTGAACGGGGAGTAGATGCCATTTGGTTTGGCGATGATTTTGGGACCCAGACCAGCCTGATTATTCCTCCTGGAATTTTTCAGACACAATTAAAGCCCATCTATAAAAAAATGGTAGATCGTTTCAAAGAGGCCAATCCCGATATTATTCCAATCCTGCATTGCGACGGAGCGGTTGCTGATCTGCTGGACGATATCCGTGAAATCGGTTTTGAAGTTTTTAACCCGGTCCAACCCGGTGTTTCCGGTCATCTTCCGCAGGATATGAAAACAAATTTTGGGAGTAAGTTTGTTTTTTGGGGTGCCATCGATCAGCAGGATTTGTTACCCCACGGAACCGATGAAGAACTGGAAAATGATATCATCGAAAAGATAAATATTCTGGGAAAAAATGGTGGATACATGATTGCTCCTGCACATATTCTGCAGAGCGATGTATCACCCGTACGTGTACTGAAATTTATTGAACTTTGTAAAAAACACGGGAATGTGTATTAATCGCTAATTTCTTGAAAATTCATTTCAATAAAATCGGGATTATTAACAACTTTAGGCTGGAAGAATCAAAATAACTTAAATCAAAATCATTCAATCAATTCATCCATATATGTATTTAAGAAAAATAATTTCTCTTTTTGTTTCGGTTTGGATTGCCGGAACTTCGTTGGCACAAAACAAAACTGAAGACTTGACCCAGTATGTTAATCCCCTCATCGGGACACAGGAAATGGGACATGTTTTCCCCGGTGCATGTGTTCCTTTCGGAATGGTTCAATTGAGTCCTGATACTGACACCATTCCGTACGATTTTGAGGGAAAATACACCGGAACCGTTTATCGCTACTGTGCCGGGTATCAGCACAACGACCCAACTATAGTTGGATTTAGCCACACCCATTTCAGCGGGACTGGACATTCCGATCTGGGTGACTTTTTAATTATGCCTACCACGGGGAAATTACAACTGAACCCGGGAACAGCCGATAACCCGGAAAGCGGTTATCGCTCGCGTTTTAGTCACGATGAAGAAACTACAGTTCCCGGATATTACACTGTTCAGCTGAAAGACTACGATATAAAAGCCGAATTAACAACCAGCGAGCATGTTGGTTTTCATCAGTACACTTTCCCTGAAAACGATGATTCTCACATCATTCTCGATTTGACACACGGCATTTACAATTACGACGGAAAAGTACTTTGGTCGCAGGTTTGGGTACAAAATGATACGCTGGTAACCGGCTACCGGATAACAAGCGGCTGGGCGCGTACCAACTACCTTTATTTTGCCATGGTGTTTTCGAAACCCATTGAAAACTTTGGCTGCGAAAACCACGAAGACCAGGTTTACAAAGGATTCTGGCGCAAAATCGACCAGGAACACAACTTCCCGGAAATGGGTGGAAGAAACCTGAAAACCCACTTCGATTTTAAAACCAAAGACGGAGAAAAAATAAAAGTGAAGTTTGCCATCTCAGCTGTTAGTACCGAAGGTGCACTTAAAAATCTGAAAGCAGAAGTACCACATTTCGATTTTGAAAAGGTGAAAACCGAAGCGCACCAAAAATGGCAGAACGAACTGGGAAAAATTACCATCAATGCTTCTCCCGAGAAAAAAACAGCCTTTTACACTTCGCTTTACCACACTTTTATCAATCCGGTGGAATACATGGATGTTGACGGCCAGTACCGCGGAATCGACCATCAAATTCATAAGGCCGAAGGTTTTGTCAACTACTCCATCTTTTCATTGTGGGACACCTACCGGGCACTGCACCCGCTTTTAACGCTCATTCAGCCAAAGCGCACTTCTGATATGATTAATTCAATGCTGGCTCACTACGACCAGAGTGTGTTAGGTATGCTGCCGGTTTGGAGTCACTTTGGAAACGAAAACTGGTGTATGATCGGTAATCACGCAGTTCCGGTAATTGTTGATGCATGGATAAATGGAATTCGTGGTTTTGATTCGCAGCACGCTTTGGATGCCTGCGTTTCGTCGGCCACAAATAAATACTACGGGAATATCCCAGATTACATGAAACTGGGTTATGTCCCTTATGAAAAAAATGCCACCGGCTCGTCGATGACACTGGAATATGCTTATGATGACTGGACCATCGCACAGCTGGCAAAATCCATTGGCAAAAACGATGTTGCAGCCACCTTCGAAAAACGGGCAGAAAACTGGGAAATACTGTTTAACGACAAAACAGGTTTTGTGGGAGCCAAAGACAGCAAAGGAAACTGGAAAACTCCATTCGATCCATTGCAGACTCACGATGAAGGTTTTATTGAAGGAAATGCATGGAATTACTCACTTTATGTTCCACAAGACATTACTTCTCTAATTCAGAAAATGGGTGGAAATCGATGCTTTTCGGATCATTTGGATTCTTTATTTACGATGTATCTACCAGACAAGTATTTTGCCGAAACGGAAGATATTACACGTGAAGGTTTAATGGGGTGTTATGTACATGGCAATGAGCCCAGTCATCATGTTGCATATATGTATAATTGGGCCGGGAAACCATGGAAAACACAGGAACGAATTCACGAAATTATTACCACCAAGTACCTGAATAAACCTGACGGGTTGTGTGGTAACGATGATTGTGGGCAAATGTCAGCCTGGTACATCTTTTCTTCTCTAGGTTTCTACCCGGTTTGCCCCGGATCGGGAGAATATGCTATTGGTTCACCTTCTGTAAAACAAGGAGTTATTGATCTTGGAGATGGAAAGAAGCTGCATGTTAACGCAAATAATCTTTCGGATAAAAACATTTATGTAAAATCGCTAAAACTTAACGGAAAGCCAATAAACAGAAGTATTATAACTAATAGAGAGATCAGAAACGGGGGAGAGCTTGTTTTTGAAATGAGTGCTAAACCCAATAAAAAATGGGCCACAAAATAAGGGCATAAAAATCTTGTAAAAAGTATAAGTCGGCAGGTTTTCCCGGCTTTAAAATGCTAAAGTAAAAACGAAAACGGCCGGGAAGTAGAATTCGGGTTTAAGAAAATCTTTTACCTTTATAATTCGAAAATCTAAATCAATTAAAATTTCAAAAATGAGAACATTTTTAACTACTTCAAAAATCATTGTTTTTGCTTTAGCTTTGTTATTATCGGCGTGTAATTCTAAACCAAAAGGTCAGGATTCCTCAGAAACTGAGGCGAATAAATCGGGCGAAAACTGGATACAGCTCTTTAACGGAAAAGATTTAAACGACTGGGATATTAAGTTTAAGGGAGAAGAAATGGGAGTAAATTACAATACTACCTTTCGGGTGGAAGATGGATTGTTGCGTGTTTCGTACGAAAACTGGGATGAATGGAACGGCAAATTCGGGCATATTTTTTATAAGGGTGAGTTCTCGCATTACAAATTACATGTAGAATATCGTTTTATAGGAAAACAGGCCAAAAAAGGTCCGGGCTGGGCTTTCAGAAACAACGGTTTAATGATACACGGACAAAGTGCTGAATCGATGGCATTGGATCAGGATTTTCCAACCTCAATAGAAGTGCAGTTGTTGGGCGGAATTACAGGCAAAGGAGAACGTTCGACAATGAATTTGTGCACTCCCGGAACGAATGTAGTAATGAATGATTCGCTGATAGAACAGCACTGTATCAACTCGACTTCTGAAACACAGCTGGATGACAAGTGGGTTGATGTGATGGTTGAAGTGCATGGAGGTGAAGTTATTAGGCATTTTGTTGACGGTGTGGAAGTGATGCATTACGAAAAGCCACAGCTCGATCCGCGCGATCAGTATTACGAAAAAATGTTACCGCTTTATGGCGATAAAATGATAAGTAAAGGAACAATCTCGCTTCAGGCAGAAAGTCACGGTACCGATTTCAGAAAAGTAGAGTTGTTGGTATTGGAAGAATAGATGACTGTATTTCAGGTTCTCAAAAGCCAAATCTCAGGTTAATTTATTTGTGATTTGGCTTTTGTTCGTTGGCAGCATTCTGTTTTAGTTCCCGGCGATTGGCGTAGTTTAAAGCAAGCAGAGAAGTGGCAATTATTGCCATTCCGAAGATGGAAATAAAATCAGGTTTCTCGTTTTTCATAATCATCCAGCTTAACGCAGCTCCTGAAACAGGAATTAAAAATTTCCAGATATTCAAAATCGATACTTTTACTCCCGGACGTTTTAGCAACGAATACCATATAGTAATTGCTGCCGCCGATAAGAAACTTAACCATGCCAGTGCGTACCAGTATTTTGGCGGGAATGGGCCCAAATGGATGCCTTCAACCGGAATAGAAACAACCGAGAGCATTACTCCTCCAATTATTAATGACGTTGAACTTAATACTACGGGTGAAACTGTTTTAGAGCTTTTGGCAATTATTACATTGGAATACCCTGAAACAAGGTTGTTTATTAAAAGTAAGGCAATTCCAAGCAGTTCCAGTTCTCCTTTGATTTCAACCTGGGCTCTGCCGAGTGTAATTATTGCAATTCCAACAACACCGATTAATATACTGCCGGTTTTTAGTGGTGTCATTTTATCGTTATGAAACGAAAAGTGTGCAACTACTGCAATAAATAGCGGTTGCGAACCAATTATCATGGCTGCCAGCGCACTGGGAACCAGGTTTATTCCGCTATAGAAAAGTGCATACTGAGCAAATATTTGCACAACCGAGAGCAGGAGAATAAATTTTATATTGGCTTTTAATTCAGCAAAATACCGTTTGGGTTTTCCGAAATAGAAAAATATGAGTACTCCTGAAATAAAAAAGCGGATTCCGGCAAATTGCAGCGGTGTGTGGTGTTCCAGTCCGATTTTTACGCCAACAAATGCCGTCGACCAAAGCCAACAGGCAACAATTGCCAAAAATGTAGTGCCTTTTAAAATGTTCTTCATATAAATTTTGATAGATGCAAAGGTGAGCAAATTATTGTTAAGAAACGTTTTGGGGTTCGGAATTGTTTTTAATTACCCTGTCTTTTAAAGCGGGGCTAACAAAACCGAAATATCTTAAGAACCATGTGTACTATTTCAGACTGGTGGATAGATAAAAAAATATAAGTAAGGCTCCGCTGTCTTCTAAAATTAGAACATGTTGTATAAAAATTCAGGAAGTATTTGTAAAAGCTTTCTACTTTGGGGCAATTCATTGCTTCATTCTCGGTAGATACTTGGTAAAAAGGCTTAAATTGGCACTTCAATTTTCAAGAAAAAAACCTTATGGGAAAAAGAACTATAAACAACTACAACGAATTTGAAGCTCTTTTGGGGCAAGTAATTGGCGTTTCAGATTATATACAAATCACGCAAGAACAAATCAACAAATTTGCCGATGCTACTCTCGATTTTCAATGGATTCATACCGATCCGGAGCGGGCAGCAAAAGAGTCGCCGTTTAAAACCACCATTGCACACGGTTATTTATCGCTTTCGATGTTGACCTATTTATGGTACAATGTGGTTGAGGTAAACAATGTAAAAATGATTGTAAACTACGGTATTGAGAATTTACGTTTTCAGCAACCGGTAAAAGTGAATGATAAAATACGTGCAACTGTTTCGTTAAACGACATTAAAAACCTTCGGGGAATCGCCAAGGTTCAGGTGAAAATTGTTGTAGATATTGAAGGCGAGAAAAAACCGGCCTACGACTGCCTGGTAAATTTTCTCTATCACTTTGAATAGAAGACATTTCAGATAAATGAATAAAGCAATAAGACCTGAGTTAAGATCAGGTCTTATTGCTTTTGCACATGTTCCAATAATCCCTGGCACGAGTCTTCCAATAAATCCAGTACCAATTCAAAACCGGCATCGCCGCCATAGTATGGATCCGGAACTTCTGAGTATTTCATTTCAAGACTGAAATCAGTCATTTTGTAAAGCTTTTTCAAATCGGCATCGTTGCGTGCCATTTGTTTTAACGCATGCATATTTTCGTCGTCCATGCCTATGATCATATCGAAATAATCAAAATCGGTATCCGGATTAACTGCCCTCGAGATGCTGGTTAAATTATAGCCACGTTTTGTGGCATGAGTCTGCATTCTTCGGTCGGCAGATTCCCCGGCGTGGTAGCCGATCGTTCCGGCCGAATCAATTTCAAACTTTTTGGCAAAACCATTGTTTTTTACCAAACCTGTAAAAACGGCTTCGGCACTTGGCGAACGACAAATGTTGCCCATGCATACAAAAAGTATTTTTGTCTTGTCCATTTTGATTATTCTTTCGAATTCCAGACTTCGTATGATTTATTGGCCTGCCCCAAAAGCATGTCGTAACCATTCTTGGCTGTGGCTCCGTTTGCCATCCCTTTTGCCATAAACTGCGTAACTTCAGGATTGTAAACCAGGTCGAAGAGTAAATGTTTCTCGCCGATAAATTCATATGGGATATTGGGGAACGTGTCTACCTTCGGATAAGTTCCAAGCGGCGTTGCATTAATGATTAGTAATTGCTCTGTCATCACCTGCCTGTCAATATCTTCATACCTGATTTCGTTTTCTTTTAATTCTTCTATCGATGCTGAAATGTATTCAATTCCCAGTTTTTTGAGTACATATTTTAAGGCTTTCGATGCTCCCCCTGTTCCTAAAATCAACGCTTTCTTATGGTGTTCTTTAAGCAGCGGTGTTAATGTCGATTCGAAACCAAAAGTATCGGTATTAAATCCTTTCAAGTGAACACCTGATTCGGTGCGTGTTATACGAATTGTATTTACGGCTTTAATTTCACGAGCTGAGTCATTTAATTCATCCAAATACGGAATAACCTGCTCTTTGTAAGGAATAGTAACGTTTAACCCAATAATTTCAGGATTGTTTTTAATTACTTCGGGGAATTTTGTAATTGAGTCAATTTCAAAATTCTGATAAGTTGATTCGATATTCTCGGTTTCAAATTTTTCGGTAAAATACCGTTTCGAAAACGAGTGGGTAAGTGGATATCCTAATAGTCCGTATCTTTTCATGTTCTTATGCTTTAATTTTCAATAAAGAATATTCAATTTTCAATATCCAAATAATAATGTTTCGTTTCATTGTTGGCTATCCATTAGTGAACATTGGATATTGGTTATTGTTTGTCTACTTAATTTTTCTGTTACCTGTAAACAACAACTGTTTACTTCTTAAGTTTTTTACCAATTCCTTCAACAACAAAAATAAGAGCAAATCCGGCAATAACCAGAAGCACTGCTCCCAGTAATAAAGCTTCATTACCGGTAATTTGTTCGTAAGTTGAAGGTAAAATATTTCGTTCTGCAATTGGTTTTAGCTCGCCATGACGATCGATGATGGTTTCAGTAACTTCTTTCCAGGGCCAGACTTTGTTTAATGAGCCCACCATAAAGCCTGCCAGAACAGCAATTGTGAGGTTGTGGTATTTTTTTAATAACCACGACAATACATTTGAAAAAGCAATAATTCCAACGGCTGCACCAACCATAAACGTAAGAATAACCGCAATGTTCATATTGCCAACCGCTTCAAGTATGAACTTGTACATTCCCAGCAGAACCAGTATGAAACTTCCGGAGATGCCCGGTAATATCATTGCGCAAATGGCAATGGAACCCGATAAGAATATAAACCAGTAACCGGTGTTGGCTTCAGCCGGCGAAATTACGGTAATCATATAAGCAACGGCAATTCCAAGTATTCCGGCAGTGATGGTTCCGGCCTTCCATTGTTTTATCGACTGCGCAACATAAATGGCAGAGGCAACGATCAGACCAAAAAAGAACGACCAAACCAAAATCGGGTAATTGTTTAAAAGGTACTCCAATCCTTTTGCCAGCGAAACAATACTGATACCAATTCCAATAAAAACACTGAGTAAAAATGTACCGTTTATGGCTTTCCAAAATTCAGAGAATTTACCAGTGAGAAATAGTTTTACGGCATTCAGGTTAATCGATTTTATCGAATCAATTAATTCTTCGTATATACCGGTGATAAATGCAATTGTTCCACCAGAAACTCCTGGTACAACATCGGCTGCACCCATTCCCATTCCTTTTAACGCCAGTGTAAAGTAGTCTTTATATGTTCTGTTCATTTTGAAAAGTTGATTTTTCTGTTTCTGAATATCAGAGTTTAAGAATTTTAATCGTTACGATTAACTATTCCGTTTTCAATTTTGGCTCGCCAAAATACAAAAACAAATTGTAAATTAATTGTGATGGAGTAGTCGAAAAAGAATTAGAGATGAAACTTTGATGTAGAATAATCTTATTCCTTTTGGTATTTTACTTTGCGCTTATGCGGAATTCGTCGATAATCTTTTTAATCCTTTTGCTTTTTAACGATCTGGGGTAAATGTCGAATAGATAATTAATGTTCTCAAAGTCTTGCTTCATGGCTTTTTTGAGCCATTCGTGAGCTTCTTTTTGTTTTCTGTTTTCCAAAAGAAAAGCTACCAAACGGTATTTTAACATCGAATCGTTGTTGTTTTTTATTCCCCGTTTCAAAATTCGAATGGCATTTCCCGGCTCACCATATTTTTTTAGAACTTCTGCCCATGTTAACCATATTTCAGTATTCTCAGCATCAATTTTTGCTCCTTGTTTAAAAGCTTTAACTGCGTCATCCCTGAAATCACCATCGTTATTCACTTTCCCCAAAGTTAACCAGTATTCCGAGTTGGTTTTGTCGAACTTGATGGCTTTTTTTATGTGTTCCAAACTGTCATCAAACTTTTGCTGAATCCAGTACAACAAACCGATTCCAAACCAGGCTGTATCATTCTCATCGTTTATTGCAAGTGCTTTACGATAGTTTTCTTCCGAGTTCAGATTGTCTTCTAAATTAAGAAAACACTCACCAATGTAACAGTAGGCATCGTCGTTATCGGGATCAAATTCCAGATATTCCTCGTATTTTTTTATGGCCTCTTCAAATTTTGAGGAATTTGCCAAAGCATTGGCTATATTGAACAATGCCATATGGAAATTCTCGTTTATGGCAAGTGCGTATTCGTAGGCCTGAATGGCTTTTTTATGTTTTTCGGCTTTATTGAAAACAATTCCAAGGTTAAACCATGCCGTATAATTGTAGGTATCGTTGTCAATAAACCGATTGTAGTATTCAATGCTTTTTTTATAGTTGCCCATCTGGTCGTAGAAAAAAGCCAGATCGTAAAGTACCAAATCGTTATCCGGATTAAATTTCAGGGCTCGCACAAAATAAGGAATGGCTTTTTTTATTTCTCCTACCTGAACAAAAGCGGATGCAATGTGATAAAGAATGTCGTCTTCTTCGCCATTGGCATTTTTAACGGCGTTCCCAAACGACGCTTTTGCTTCCTGTTCGTTTCCCATAATCAGCCATGCCGAACCTTTTAAAAGGTGTACGTCGGGATTGGCAGTTTCTACTCTTTCAGCAAAATTCAGGTATTTATGTGCCTGGTCGTATTTTCCCTTGCTAATGAGGATTTGGGCATATTTTAGTTGAAGAGGAATGGCGTTGGGATGAATCTGAATCCCCTGTTTCGCTGCAATTTCCGACGATTGCAGATCGCCCTCTTCCATCAGCTGCTCTACAATTCCTTCGAATTCCATCACATCGAAGTACTTTTTTCTTCCTGATATTAAAGAGCGTTTAAACTTGTTAACTGCCTCACTTAAATCGTCTTCCCTAAAATTATTTCTTTCCTCGTCCATTGTCTATAATGAGTTCGCGAAATTAATAATAAACCCGTAAATACGAAATACTCTTTACAGATGTTGTTCGCGCAACAAATCGTTTACCGTTTTTACGGGATTGAATGTTTCAATTGGTACTTCTACAAACAGGGTATTCCAGTTGCTCATCGCACCATTCCAAAGACCTGGTAGTTCCTGTGCTTTTAGCTCTTTTCCGTCTTTCGATTTTGTTGAGATAAAACCCGTAGCCGGATCGGTGTATTGGGTTAAGTCGTATTTCTCGCCTCTGTAATTTTTAACAGCGCATACCAAATCAACCGGGTTAAAGTGGGTAGCATGCTGTGCTATTTTTTGTTGTTGAACACTGTTGGGATCAATTTGTGAGCTTTCAACTACCTGCAATGACACCGTTCCATCGGAATTTGTTGCCCAAAAAGGCCCGCCTCCGGGTTCGCCTTCGTTTTTAACCATACCGCACACGCGCAATGGGCGGTTGTATTTTTCTTTTAAATAATGGTACAACTCCTCTTTTTCGGTATAATACTGGTTTTCGGCCGGTTTGGTATTTAAGGTATTTTCAAGGAAATTGGCAGCCTCGGCTAAAAAGCCACTGGCGAGTGCAACAGGATGTTTTTCGTTTAGCTCTTTCTGATAATAGAACAATTTTTCCTGGTGTTTTAACAGCACTCCGGCAAGTCCTTTTTTATAATCAATTGTGACCTGTTTTAATCGATCGGGCACCACATTGTCGATGTTCTTAATAAATATAATATCAGCGTTTAAGTCGTTCAGATTCTCGATTAATGCACCGTGCCCTCCCGGACGGAACAATAAACTGCCATCCGGATTCCGGAATGGTTCGTTATTTAAATCAACTGCAATTGTATCGGTCGATGGTTTTTGCTGGCTAAACGAAACTTCAAATTCAACATTCAGTTCAGCTTCGTATCTGGCCTGAACTTCAGCCAGTAATTTCTCAAATACAGGCTGGTGCTCGGGAGAAACGGTAAAATGGAGTTTCGCTTTATTTTTCCCGTTTTTAGCATATCTGGCACCTTCTACCAAATGTTCTTCAAAAGGTGTTCGTGCGTCACTTTTATACGAGTGGAACTTTAACAACCCTTTAGGTAAAGAGCCGTAGTTTAAACCTTTATCGTTTAATAAATAGTCGAGCTGGCTGTTTAATGTGTTTGTATCGCCACCATTTTTAATAGCTTCTTTTAGTTCATCGGCAAAAGCAAATTTATCTATCTGGTCGCTATATTCTTTAACTGCCTTATTTTTTAAAACTTCCGATTCGTCGTTTGTTTCCAACTCTTCCAATGCTTCAAACAATGCTTTAAACATTCGGCTGGCTGCACCCGAAGCCGGAACAAATTTCAGTGGACGTGTTCCCGAGGCAACCTTTTTATCGTATAAAGCTCCTCTTTTTTCAAGGTCTTCGGTGTTTAAGCGGATGATGCCGTTGCCAACTGCCGCAGCATCTTCTATTTGAAGAAATGGAAATCCGGTTTTAAAATTTTCGATTTGTGAAAGCACGGTTTGTAAGTTGCTTCCACGTTGTTGTATTTGTTGTTTATCTTTATCAGAGAACATAAGCTGCGGTTTTATATCTACTAAATTAGTTATTTGCTTTTTGAAACAAAACGCATAAGGGGCAAGAAAAGATTAAAGTTTTCAAGATTTGTTGATAAGTTTTGGTTCTTATGGATTAAATGATTAATAATCAACTTGCTTGTTGATAAAGAGTGATGCAAAATTGAAACAAAAAAAGAAATGCTGAATTTTGTGTAGTTTTGCGCCTTCAAGATTTCAATTGTATGGGGCAAATAATATACAGCTGGGGACACAAACGACGCTACAACGATTTTCCAACTTATTTCAGGAACCTGTTTTCGGAACGCGTGCAAAAGGTTTCGGTTGATGCCGGTTTTACCTGTCCTAACCGCGATGGATCAAAAGGAGTTGGAGGTTGTACATACTGCAACAATAAAACCTTTAAACCTACTTATTGTAATCTGGAAAACAGCGTGACCAATCAAGTTGAGAAAGGCATTGAGTTTTTTGCAAAGAAGTACAAATCGATGCGGTTTCTGGCCTATTTTCAAGCTTACACCAATACCTATGCGCCGCTCGCCGATTTAAAAACACTTTACGAAGAAGCCTTACAGCATCCCAAAATTGATGGTCTTGTTATTTCAACCCGTCCTGATGCGGTAAATGCCGAATTGCTGGATTACCTGGCGGAACTTAGCAAAAAGGTTTATGTGATGGTGGAGTTTGGTTTGGAATCGCACCTGGATCGGACCTTGGAAAGCATTAACCGGGGGCATACTTTTGCCGAATCGGTTTGGGCGCTGCAGGAAACTGCCAAACGAGGTATTAACAACTGTGCGCATATGATATTGGGGCTGCCGGGTGAAAGCCGCGATGAATTGCTGGAGCAGGCGCGGGCAATTTCGCAATTGCCGGTAAAAAACCTGAAATTACACCAACTACAAATTCACAAACAAACACTTTTAGAAAAACAGTTTGCCGAACATCCCGAACGATTTACACTTTACACCGCAGAAGAATACATCGATTTGGTAGTGGATTACCTGGAATTGCTACATCCTGACATTATTGTGGAACGTTTTATCAGTCAGGCCCCCATTGATATGCTGATTGCCCCAAAGTGGGGATTAAAAAACTTTGAATTTGTTGCCAAAGTCGAAAAACGTTTAAAGGAACGCGATACCTGGCAGGGAAGATTATATGAATGATTGGTCTTCAGCTTTGTTTTATCTTACTCGTTGTCATTTCGAAGGAGGTACGACTGAAAAATCTGTTCTATCTGAGAGCTATTCTCCTCATGCTACGTTGAAATGACAATAAATCATGGTTTTAAATTGAGCTATTTCGTGAAACTGTCATTAGAGGTGTATTAAAATGAAGCGAAAGAATCTGTTCCAATATTGTTTTTTTTGCCAGACATTATAGATCAATAATAAAAAAAGCTCCAGGATCAAGTCTCAGAGCTTTTTGTCAATTCTATTTTATCGTTTTGCTGGTTCGGTCGTCAATAACAACCAGCCGGTATTTGCGTCCGTTCATAACTACCCGGTGGGTGTCGATGTGCAGATGTTTTGTTTTTACTTTGTTGTTGATAACAAAATCTCGTATAAGAACCATTTCCGAAAGATTGGATCCCGAGAGTAAATCGCGAAGCTGGCAGCGTTTACAAAAACCATTTTCTCTGTCTTGCGGTGTAATTTTCTCGCGCTGCGTGCATCCCATAATTTCGCAAAATTCATGGTCAATTATGTCGCCCTTGTCGCTTTTCGTTAATTGCTGAAACGATTTGTTGTAAAATTTCACTTTAAAATCGTGGTCAGTTAAAAAAATAGCTTGTGGATGGTGTTCTATCAGTTGGTTTACCAAATCGTTGGCTTCCTCTACTCGTGCAAAATCTAATCTCATGGCGCTTAATTTTAACAGGTTCGTAAAAGGCCTTTAATGATTTCATGTTGTTTATTCATCTTGGGCTAAATGAAATTATGAAATAAAGTGCAATAATTCAATGAAACATGTTTTAGAATCTAAAAAAAGTTTGATTGTCGTTTAACTGTCCAAAGAACCAAACACTTTTTTTAATAAACCTGTAACGCGTGCAACAGGATCTTTTCTTATTTGCTTTTCTTCTTCAGCAATTTTCAGAAATAACCCATTCAGGGCTTTTTCGGTAAGATAATCTTCCAGTTGGGTGTCAACCGGTTTAAAACCTGCCATCTGTCCGATAGCGTTGTTCGAAAGCTTGTTCCATTTGCCAATCAGGCTATCCCAGCTTTCTTTTGTTGAAATTCCTGCCGCGATATCTTTTTCTACCGACGCCTTAATTTTGGGGCGGTACAACTGAAAAAGCTGGTCGTAAGTTGTTTTGTGCAAGTATTCGGTGGCAGCATTGTTATCGCCTTTTAAAATACCAATTCCATCGCTGATGGTCATGTTGGTAATGCTTTTTATAAAAATGGGTTTGGCTTCGGAAACCGCATCTTCGGCCGCCCGGTTAATATGCAGCAACACATCGTCCAGTAATTTCTGTCCGCCGGGGATCCTGCCTGCATTTTCAACAATAATATTGGCTTCGGGTGGGAGTACTATTTTTACAAGTTCGTCTTTGTAATAACCGTCGGTGGCACCTAAAATATTGGCCGAATTGTTTGTTCCGGTAACCAGCGCTTCTTTTAATCCTGCAATAATTTCGTTTTGTGTAAGTGGCGCATCCGTGTCTAAATATTGCTGCGAAAGTTGCATTACTTCGGCACAGCCGGCTAAAAGTATCACTAGTGTTGTTGATAGAAATAGATTTTTGATTTTCATCCGTTTAAAATTTTTAAGTATTCAATTATTTACTTTAAAATTTGAGAACGGATGGAAACGCTCCGCTCTCACATGTACTTTTAAAATCATTCTTGTTTTTATTTATGATTAGAAAAGTTCATGTTCGTTTCATTGTAAGTTGTTATTTGTTGTCTTTCTTTTTAAAAAGTTTGTCAACCAGATCGTCTCTCCCTTTGGCTTTTAAATCGCGAATAATTTGGTTGCGGTATTCTTTTTTGTACCAGAAAAAAAACTGGCGTTGTTTTTCTTTGGCATTTTTGTTTCGGGCCGTATAAATTTCTTCCATGGTATACGGATGGTAGCCCGAATAATAAACCACCGTTGCCAGTGTCATCGGTGTTGGTGTAAAATCCTGCACCTGTTCCAGCCTGAAATTCATGTTTTTGGTTTGAATGGCAAGGTTGGCCATGTCTTCCGATTTGCTGCCCGGGTGGCTCGAAATAAAATACGGAATCAGCTGTTGATTCAGTTTTTCCTCCTGGTTAATTTTGATGAATTCGCGGTTTAATTCTTCAAAAAGTTTAAACGACGGTTTGCGCATAAATTTCAAAACCTCGTCCGACGAGTGCTCGGGAGCCACTTTTAAACGCCCCGAAACATGGTGTTTTATTACATCGCGCAAATACTGACGGTTGGTTTCGTTTACTTCTTCGTTGTTGGTTTTCTCCAAAATCATATCGTAACGAATGCCACTGCCAATAAATGCCTTTTTAATTTTCGGGTTATTCCGAACTTTCTCGTAAAGCTCGCGCATGGCTGTGTGATCGATATTCAGATTCTTGCAAACCGAAGGGAAAATACACGACGGGCGTTTACACTTTTTGCAAATCTCTTCGTGAATGCCTTTCATTTTATACATGTTGGCAGAAGGACCGCCAAGATCGGAAATGTAACCTTTAAAATCGGGCATTTCGGTTACTTTCTCCACTTCCTTTAAAACCGATTTCTCAGAGCGACTGGCAATAAATTTTCCCTGGTGTGCCGAGATAGTACAGAAAGTACAACCGCCAAAGCAGCCCCGGTGAATATTTATGGAGTGCCGGATCATTTCGTATGCCGGAATAGTTCCTTTGTTGTTGTAGCGTGGGTGTGGCAACCGGGTGTATGGCAAATCGTACACCTTGTCGATTTCTTTTTCTTTAAACGTGGGCCAGGGCGGATTTACCACTATCTTTTTATCACCAAGTCGCTGTACCAGCTTTTTCGCCTCCATTTTATTCGACTCCTCTTCGATGTGCATAAAATTTCGGGCAAATTCCTTTTTGTTTACCAAACAGGTGTCGTGCGAGGCAAGTTCCAACTCATCCCAGTTCTTTTTGGTAGCGTAATCTGTATCGGCATCCAGCATAAAAACAGTTTGCGGAATACTGGTTAAACTTTCAACCGGGATGCCACGTTTTACCAGCCGGGCAAAGTCAACAATCGATTTCTCGCCCATTCCGTAAAACAACAAATCGGCCTGGCTGTCTGCCAAAATCGATGGCATAAGTTTATCCGACCAATAATCGTAATGTGTTAACCGTCGCAACGAAGCTTCAATCCCTCCAATTACGATTGGAACATCGGGATATAATTCTTTTAGAATTTTAGAATATGTAATGGTTGCATAATCGGGGCGGTATCCAAAACGTCCGCCGGGTGTGTACGAATCGTTGGTACGTTTGCGTTTTCCTGCCGTGTAATGGTTTACCATCGAATCCATGTTCCCGGCCGAAACTGCGAAAAATAAATTGGGTTTCCCCAGTTTTTTAAAATCGCGTAAGTCGTCTTTCCAATTGGGTTGCGGAACAATGGCAACACGCAAGCCTTCATTTTCCAAAACCCTCCCGATAACCGCCGATCCAAACGACGGGTGGTCGATGTAAGCGTCGCCCGTAAAAAGGATGACGTCTATTTCGTCCCAACCATGCTGTTGAACTTCTTTTTTTGAAGTGGGGAGCCAGTTTGTAATATCCATATTCTCTGCCATAGCATTGTTTTCAACCATTAGAACAATTTAAAGTTCAAAGATGATTAAAAAAAGAATGGGGAAGGTGCATCTAAATATAAATACCTCATTTGTTATCTGAAAATATTACATATTGTTTAACATTTTTAATTCATTACGGGCATTGGTAGATGTTACCCAAAAATATTGGGGCATAATGAGGCAATGACAGAACTCTGAAGTTGTCATTTCGATTTGTCGGCTGACGGAGAGAAATTTGTTTGAGTTTAAGATTTCTCCTCATTCTTCGTCGAAATGACATTTAATGGCGATTTTTGTTCATATTAAATGCTTTAATGAAATCTGTCATTAGTATCGTAACGCAATGAAGCGAAACCTGTCTGCCGAAAAGCAGGGAATATCTTTTTTAATTTTAAGAGATTTAACCGGCAGTGGTGTTTTTAATTCTGAAAGAATTATTTAAAAAACATTTTATTTTTGTAGGTATCGTATTTTGTTTTTTCTCGTAAACAATCGAATATGGAATTACTAAAACCTAAGGATATTTTTCGCGACCGAATTGCCTTCCTTTCAAGTGGCGATTATTTTGCCAAATTTCTAATACACATTCTGCGGTTCAATAAATTGAACAAAATATATAAACAAATTGCTGAAAAACAAGGCGTTGAATTTGTCGATGAATTGATTAAAACATTGGAGTTTACAATCGAATTCGATGAAAATGAACTAAAAAAAATTCCAAGCGAGGGGCCGTTTATCGTAGTTTCCAATTTCCCATTGGGAGATTTTGAAAGTTTTTTGCTGATAAAATATCTGACTCTGGTGAGAAGTGATATAAAAGTACTGGCCAACTTTTTATTGAAAAAGATTGAGCCGGTAACTGACTATTTTTTTTCTGAAAACCCGTTTGGAAATACCGAAGAGGGGGAGGAGAACGTAGGCGGATTAAAAGAGGCTGTTTCGCATTTGAAAAACAATGGTGTTTTATGTTTTTTCCCTGCAATTGACGTAAGCAAAAAGGATTCTTTCGATAAGTTAACGGACAAGGTTTGGCAATTCCCGGTTGTAAATTTCATTAAAGAATCGCGGGTGCCGGTGGTTCCTGTTTTGTTTCAGGGGAGTAATAGCCGCTTGCTGCATTTAATTGCAAAATTTCATCCTTCGCTTAAAGATGCCCGGTTACCGTCGGAGATATTAAATAAAAAGCATAAACATATTAAACTACGTTTTGGCAGCCCTATAACAGTTGAAGAGCAAGACAAATTTTCCGATGTATACCAGTTTGGGCGCTTTCTCAGGGCAAAAACGTATAGCATGGAATCGGATATTGAGGTAAAACGGTTCTTTAATTATTCGCTAAAGCCGAATGTGAAACCCGAAGTTATTGTTGATCCTGTTTCGAAAGAAAAAATTCTGAAAGAAATTCAATTTCTAAACACCAATTATACGCTCTTTAAATTAAAAAATTACACAGCGTATTGTGCCCCGTCATCGCTTATGCCAAATATTTTAAATGAAATTGGACGTTTGCGTGAGATTACTTTCCGCGAAGTGGGCGAGGGAACCAACCAAAGTATTGATATTGACGAGTTTGATCTGTATTATCACCAGATGTTTATCTGGGATGAGGACGAGCATCGAATTGTTGGTGCATATCGTTTGGGCAAAGGAAAAGACATTATGGAACAATATGGGCGGCGCGGATTTTATTTGCATTCCTTGTTCCGTATTGACGAAAAATTTAAGCCGGTATTATACGAGAGCATCGAACTTGGACGTTCGTTCGTAATTAAGGAATACCAGCGCAAACCCATGCCTTTGTTTTTATTGTGGAAAGGTATTTTGTACTTTCTGTTGAAAAATCCGGAGTACCGTTATTTGATCGGGCCGGTAAGTATAAGTAACAATTATTCGAAGGTTTCGAAAGATTTGATCATACGGTTTATTATGCAAAACCATTTAAACTGGAAAATGGCACAATATATCAAACCCCGAAACCGCTATCAATTTAAAAGCGATGATGCCGATTTAAATGTGTTGATGGAAAATATGGAACACGATATCAACCGTCTCGATAAAACCATTGCCGATTTAGATGAGTTAAACTCGGGATTACCAGTGTTGCTTAAAAAATACATAAAACTAAATGCAAAGATTATCGGGTTTAATGTTGATCCGAAATTTAATAACTGCCTCGACGGACTTATTGTTCTGGATGTATATGATGTGCCTAAAAATACCATCGAATCGCTTTCTAAAGAGGCCAACGACGGTTCTATTCTGGATCGTTTTTATGGTAGCCGCGAATAGTTGCGTTGCGCATATTTTTGAGTCCACGGGCAATAAATCATACATTCAAGGCAGGTAGTACATCTTTTATAATCGAGCAAATTATCTCTCGAAGTTTCTGCATTCCAGCTATTTCCGCTTAGTGCTTTTGTTGGGCAAATAGCAACGCACTCCTGGCAGGTTCCGCATAACGATTTTAATGGTTGTTCTGAAACGGTTTTCAGAGGAGCATTTGTTAAGACGCTACACATGCTAACGGCACTTCCAAATTCGGGAGTTACAAGCAGGTTGTGTTTTCCAATCCAACCCAATCCTGCTAATCCTGCTATGGTTTTATGGGGCAGTGGCGTGCGGTTGTGGTGCTTGTCGTAAAAACCACCGGCTTCAATAGTTGCCTCCGACTGCGAGCAGGCGTCGTATCCTTTTTTGTGCAGGAATGTGGCCAGATCATCCGCCATTTGGTCGGTTTTTAGTTCGGTTAAGTGAAACTCGTCGTGTTGAATTTGCCGGGTTTGTTTCATTTTTTCAACGTAGCTAGGCGTGTTCCTGACTTTCCTGATATACTCTGGCAATAAAACAACTCCGAACAAAATCGCACCGGAGTAATTTTTGTTTTGCTCTTTGGTTAAAAACGAAATGTTCACAAAACGGATAAAATTGGCTCCTTGTTTTCTAAGTTGATATTCTATGTCGTGTTCTATTGACATTGGTTCGACGAGAATTTGCAGATTTCGTGTTGCTTAAGCAGTAAAAATAGTAAAATAGCTTGAATAATCTGAACACCGGTTAGGATCGGTATTTTTTACTGTTTTGAAAAAAAATATTCGTAAAATTAACGGTAAAACTTAGGGGTAAATGTACTTGTGATTGTGAAAGTTATGGTGATTTAGCGGTAAAAACTACCTTTGCAGCAATGAATAAATTCGATGTAATTGTAGTTGGTGCCGGACCCGCCGGATTGCTGGCAGCAGGGCGGGCAGCCGAACTGGGAGCCAAAGTTTTGATTTTGGAGAAAATGCGAACCGAGGGCCGAAAATTGCTCATTACCGGTAAAGGACGTTGCAACGTTACCAACAGCGCAACCATCCGCGAATTTATTCCTCATGTTTTTCCCAACGGGCGTTTTCTGAAGAATGCCTTTTCTCAATATTTTTCAAAAGACATAATTGAATTGCTCGAAAAATACAAGGTTGATTTAACCCTCGAACGGGGTGGACGCTATTTTCCCACCAGCCAAAAATCGATGGATATTCTGCAGGCACTGCTAAAATGGGTGAACGAACTGGGCGTTGAAATCCGTTGCGGCCAGCGGGTTGAAAAACTGCTGGTTGAGAACGACAGTATAACGGGAGTTCGTTCAAACGGTGAAGAATTTTTTGCAACCAAAGTGATTCTGGCAACCGGTGGGAAATCGTACCCGGCAACGGGTTCAACCGGCGATGGCTACGAGCTGGCCCGGCAGATGGGGCATAAAATAGAAAAACCAATTCCGGCATTGGTTCCCGTGGAAACCAAAGGAGGTGTGGCTCAGAAACTACAGGGGCTGAACCTAAAAAATGTAAATGCCGTGGTTTGGGTAGATGGCAAAAAGGCCGGCGAAGCTTTTGGAGAAATGTTGTTTACGCATTTTGGTTTGTCGGGGCCTATAATTTTAACGCTAAGCCGGATTATGGTAAAAGCTTTGCAAGCCAATCAGAAAGTGGAAGTCACAGTCGACTTAAAACCTGCCCTCGACGAACAAAAGCTCGATACTCGTTTGCAACGCGATTTAAACGAACACGGTAAAAAACAACTGGTAAATATTTTCAGAAACTGGTTGCCTGCGTCGATGATTCCGGTTTTTATTGAAGAACTGGGTTTGGATGGCGAAAAAGAATGCCACCAGGTTTCGGGGAAAGAGCGCAAACAAATCCGGCATATGATGAAAAATATGCGTTTTGAGGTTTCGCATAACCGATCGTTTAAAGAAGCAATTATAACGGCAGGTGGAGTGGTAACCTCCGAAATCAAACCCAAAACCATGGAATCGAAATTGGTTTCAGGACTGTATTTTGCCGGCGAAATCATCGACCTCGATGCCGAAACCGGAGGTTATAATTTACAAATTGCATATTCTACCGGATGGGTTGCCGGCAACAGCTCCACCGCCAAATCATAGTGTCAGTGATTAGTATTCAATTGAACTTTTAAAAAGAAATCTGTTAAGTGTCCGCTAAACCTGAACGGATTCCTCTCCGTTAGCCGATGGATCAGAATGATAAGTTTTTCAATGTGTTTACTTTTGGTAAAAGCTAATTCGCTGTCATTTTGAGAGTCCTCCCATTTTTTTGATTGTGCATAATGAGGAAATGACAGAGATGCAAAACTTTATCAGAATCGGCTTCCCGTGTAAGCTCCCCTTCTACGTAAACAAATCTTTCACTAACTATTTTTTCAACATGCTTTTGCTTTGCGGCGCATAAAACAACAATTCTCCGAACTGCGGGAAGATTGCGCCTGTCCTCGTTTGCGATCATTACCCCGGGGCGCACTCTCAGTCAGCTGACTGATCGTTTACCCGGGGTTATGATTGTTTCACCCTTACAGGATGTGGATAATATTAACACTGAAAGTGTCGAACAACAATAGCCCGGTGCGAAGCGCCGGGTGATGCAACCTGCTGCATCTCGTCCGGCGAAGAAAGTTGTTCAATGATTGTAAGTTGTTCCGGGCGAAACACCAAAGTCAAATTTTGAAATAAGATAAATCTGTCATTAGTAACCTATCTGTCGACTGGCGGGGGCCTGACTGCCGTGGGGGAATCGGTTTCTTATTAAAAAATCTACTTGGATATCCGTTTTGTTGACTATCGCTGCTTGCTGCTCGATGTCTGATGTTCTTGTATGTACGAATCGCCGAAAATTATTTTTAACAAAAAACCATGTAACCGACAAAGATTCTGTGCGTCTTAAAAATGTCTGGGTTATCAATTCCGGGTATCATACAAAACCTACTGTAATATGGTTAAGAACTTATTAAAACACAGCCTGCGGGCTTTAAAAAAGCAAAAAGGATACGTTGCCATCAACATATTTGGTCTGTCCATAGGGATAGCCTGCAGTTTAATTATCACACTTTTTATCATTCACGAGTTAAGTTATGATCAGTATCACCAAAACAAAGACCGGATTTACCGTTTAACATTAGACGGAAAAATTGGCGAACAAGAAGTAAATGCCTCGTATACGGCAGCCATTATTGGGCCAACTATGGCAATCGATTTCCCTGAAGTGGAACAATTTTGTCGTTTAAATACATGGGGAGAAACCATTGTAAAAAAAGAAGATATCGCTTTTATTATCGAAGATTTCGCGGAAGTGGATTCTTCCTTTTTTGAATTCTTCTCCATACCACTTCTGAAAGGCGATAGTAAAACGGTGTTGAATGAACCAAACACCATGGTTTTATCGGTATCGGCAGCAAAAAAGATTTTTGGCAGCGATGACCCCATAAATAAACTGTTGCGCCTTAATACCGGGCAGGAACCTTACCGGGTAACCGGTGTTATGGCCGACTTTCCTGAAGAAACACATTTTAATGCCAACATCCTCACGTCGTTTATGACCAACGGAAGAGCCAACGACCCCGAATGGACAAATAACAGTTTCTCTACTTATGTGCTGTTAAAACCAAATACTTCGCCTGATAATGTAGAAGCAAAGTTTCCGGGAATGATTGAAAAATACATAGGTCCACGGGTGCAACAATTGTTTGGCGTTTCGTTGAGCGATTTTATTTCGCAGGGCAACCGATACAATTTTCACCTTCAGCCCGTAACGAAAATACACCTCAGCCCGGAAATTGAACACGAAGTAAAACCCGCAACCGATCCTAAATACCTGATCATCTTCAGCAGCGTAGCTATTTTAATTATAGTTATTGCCTCTATTAATTTTATGAATCTTTCAACTGCGCAGGCCACAAAACGGGCCAAAGAAATTGGGGTAAAAAAAGTCAGTGGTTCGTCAAAGGGCATGCTTATTTTTCAGTTTCTCGCCGATTCTACGCTCATTTCATTTATTGCATTGATTCTGGCTGTAGTTATTGTTTTTGTATCGCTTCCGTTCTTTAATGACATTTTCGATACCCGCGTAAGTTTTAACCTCATCGAACATTTCTACTATGTACCTTTACTAATCGCATTTGCCCTTTTTGTGGGTTTTATAGCCGGCGCTTACCCGGCCTTTTATCTCTCATCGTTTAATCCCAATACGGTATTACGAGGGAAGATCAGAGACGGGGTAAAAAACGGGAAATTACGCCTGATTCTGGTGTCGGTTCAGTTTCTTATTTCCATTGTTCTTGTTGTAGGTACCATCATCATGTACCGCCAATTAACCTATATGGTAAATAAAGATGTCGGCTTCGACAAAGATCGTTTGCTTGTAATCGAAAGTGCCGGTTCCATTGGCAACCAGGTCGATGCATTCAAACAGGAAGTGCTAAAAATACCCGGTGTTGAGCATGTTGCTGCTTCTACGGCTGTTCCCGGACACAACAACAACAACAACGGTTATATGCTGGAAGGTCGCGACGGACAGACTTACCTGATGCAAACCGCCTATGTGGATTACGATTTTCTGGAAACCTACAACCTACAACTAATCAATGGCCGCTTTTTCGACCGTTCGTTTGGTGCCGACCGCGAAGCTTGTATCGTAAATCAGAAAACCATTGAAGAGTTTGGAATTGAAGATTATACCCGGACAAGGTTTATTGCTGTATTTAACGAAGAGGGGGAGAAAACGTTTATGCCAATTATCGGTGTGTGTAACAATTTTCATTTTAAATCGCTGCACAGCCGCATAAACCCGTACATCATGCGGTTTAAAGCCGAAGACAATAACTGGGGCTATATATCGGTAAAATTCAACTCCGAAGTATCGGCCCAGGCCATTAACCAGATCGAAGACAGCTGGAAACGTTTTGCATCGAATAATCCGTTGCGCTACTTTTTTATGAACGACGACTTTTCGCACATGTATAAAGCCGAACGGCAAAACGCAAAATTATCGGTTGTGTTTGCCATCCTGGGTATTTTTATTGCAGCGCTCGGCCTGTTCGGATTGACTTCGTTTACTGTCGAACAGCGAACAAAAGAAGTTGGTGTGCGCAAAGCACTGGGAGCTTCGGGATATAGTATCTTTTACCTGATATCGAAAGAGATCGTAATCCTGGTTTGTGTGGCAACTCTTGTTGCCTGGCCGCTTATTTACTGGGGTGCCACCAATTGGCTGCATAATTATTACTACCGCATTAACCTCAGTTTATTTGAATTTATTATTGGCTTTATCGTTGCCATTTCCATAGCACTGCTTACAATCAGTTATAAAACGCTACAATCCATTAAAGTTAATCCGGCCCATACCTTGCGTTACGAGTAGTTATGCAAATCGAAATTTAGCAATACACTACTTGATTCTTAATCATTGATCATTTAATATTCATTATTGGTTATTGGTTTTACGTTGTTGATGATTTAGAAGGTAATACTCCGTCCTTCAGCTGACAGCCACCTCCTTTTCAAAAACGAGGACGCGCTTCGAGGTGCCGTCCCCCTTGGCGAAGGGCGACTAAGGGGGATTGGCTGAGATTGCCGCGGTCGTTCCTTCTACCATTGACAGATTTTGCCAATGCGTTAACTTTGTGCACGTTACTACGTGATAAATTATTGTTGTTTCTCGAGCGATAAGGTGAATTGAAAATCGACCGAGCTATTTCTGTATACCCTAAAAATCAGGTAAAGTAAAGTGAGTATCTGATTTTCCTAAAGTACATTTTTCGTGCCTCCGGCACGAGAGAAAGTATCGCTTCAAAATAATTAAATAAAATTATAGCTAGTGCCCTGAAGAGTAGCGAAAATATTTAGTTGAAAAATAGAAATTCACCAGATTTTACAGGTGATCCAAAATAACTGCGGGTGTAACCTGTGGTAAAAAAGCAGATAAACAAGTCTGCAGGGCTTGGAGTATAGTATTCCGGGTAAATGCTTCGTCAACCGACGGAGCGTTTACCCGGACATGAAAGAACGAAATAACAAAGGCACATTTATATGAGCAGATCAAAGCTATGCGCCTAATCACCGGCTACTCTTCCGGTATTAAATTCTTTACGCGTCCCACTTCGCCGGTTTCCAACATTACCTTAATCCCGTGTGGATGTATGGTCGATTTGGTAAGGATTTTCTGTACAAATCCATGCGTAAGTTCGCCACTTCGCTGATTGTGCTTTTCAACAATCTCTACTTCATCACCAATATGAATATTTTTTCTTTGTTGTCCTGGCATTCTTTTTCTTTTTCTAAAATTTAATTTTTATTGCACTCACTTTCAGAGCATGTATGTTAAATCCCATACGAATGAACCTCCGATATTGTTCATGCAATAGTAGGATAAAATTGGATTGGGAATGTAAATTATTTCTTATCTTCTTGTTAAGCGAACTTTTCTACTGTTTAACTATAAAGTTTTTGTCGCAGATCCTTTATCTTTTCATCTACAATGTATTCATCGTAAGGCATTAACTTGTCGATGATTCCATTGGGTGTAAGTTCGATAATACGATCGCAAACCGATGAAATAAACTCGTGGTCGTGCGACGACATAAATACATTCCCGGGGTAGCGAACCAGGTTGTTGTTAAACGACTGGATCGATTCCAGATCGAGGTGATTGGTTGGAGTATCCAAAATCAAAGCATTGGCGTCAATCAACATCATCTTCGAAATCATACAACGCATTTTTTCACCTCCCGAAAGCACATTTACTTTTTTGTAAATCTCTTCGCCGGCAAAAAGCATTCTGCCCAGGTAACTCCGGATGTATATCTCGGTAGTGTCTTTTGTAAACTGACACAGCCAATCAAATAAAGTCATGTTGCTTTCGAAGTATTCCGAATTATCCAACGGCAAATAAGCTGTAGTAATGGTCTGTCCCCACTGGTAAGTTCCCGAGTCGGCTTCGCGGTTGCCGTTAATAATTTCAAAAAGGGCAGTCATGGCACGAGGATCGCGCGATAGGAAAACAATTTTCTCGCCCTTTTGTGCCGAAAAATCCACATCTTTAAAAAGAACGGTTCCATCAATGCTGGCACTTAATCCTTCCACATCTAAAATGCGGTCGCCGGCTTCGCGTTCGGGTGTAAAAATAATTCCGGGGTATTTTCTTGTCGATGGCTGAATGTCTTCAATGTTCAGCTTTTCAATCATTTTTTTACGGCTTGTAGTTTGTTTCGATTTGGCAACGTTGGCGCTAAATCGTTGAATAAACTCCTGCAGTTCTTTCTTTTTCTCTTCAGCTTTTTTGTTTTGAGCCTGCTGCTGACGCAATGCTAACTGGCTACTTTGGTACCAGAACGAGTAGTTACCGGCAAACATTTTAATATCGCCGAAATCAATATCGATGGTGTGCGTACTAATGGCATCTAAAAAGTGCCTGTCGTGCGAAACCACCAACACCGTGTTTTCGTAATTCGACAGGTAGTTTTCCAACCAAACCACAGTCTCAAGGTCGAGGTCGTTGGTAGGCTCATCGAGCAGAAGGTTGTCGGGGTTACCAAACAAAGCCTGGGCCAACAGTACCCTTACTTTTTGGTTACCGCTCATGTCTTTCATCATGGTGTAATGATATTCTTCTTTTACACCCAGGTTACTCAATAAAGTAGCTGCATCGTTTTCGGCATTCCAGCCGCCCATGTCGCCAAATTTTTCTTCCAGTTCGCCGGCTTTAATTCCGTCTTCTTCCGAAAAATCAGGTTTCATATAAAGCGCATCTTTTTCCTTCATTAAATCCCAAAGCTCTGCGTAGCCTTTCATTACAGTGTCAAGAACCGTAAATTCGTCGAATTCGAAGTGATCCTGTTTTAGTACCGATAGTCGTTCGCCCGGTTCCAGCCGAATGTTTCCGGCAGTGGCATTCACATCGCCGGAAATGGCCCTCAGAAAGGTCGATTTTCCGGCACCGTTTGCACCAATAACACCATAACAATTTCCGGGTGTAAACTTCATATTTACATCCTGAAACAATATTCTTTTCCCGAATTGGATTCTTAAATTTGAGACTGTAATCATATTCTAAACCATTTTATTACCCTTATTTTAAGGGGGTGCAAACGTAGTTATTTATTTTTAGTAATGTGTTAAATAAATGCAAAACAAGCTTTTGGGGGCCAAAACTTAATATAAAAAAAGACCCGTTTTTATAGAAACAGGTCTTTTGATTATTTTGGAGTAAAAACGTTTTTTAGTTGTCTTCGGGTAAACCGTATTTTTCAATCACAAAGTCGATGTCTTTGTCGCCTCGTCCGCTTAAATTTATTAAAATTGATTTTTGCGGATTTGCTTTTGCAAGTTTTAAACCATAAGCTACGGCATGCGCACTTTCAAGTGCCGGAATAATTCCTTCCAAACGACTCAATTCGTAAAAAGCATCAATGGTTTCAGCATCGTTTGCTACGCCATAAGTTACTTTCCCCATATCTTTTAGCATACTGTGTTCGGGTCCAACTCCCGGATAATCCAACCCACTGGCGAC
The DNA here is from genome assembly GCA_026671195.1 of Draconibacterium aestuarii. GTDB lineage: Bacteria > Bacteroidota > Bacteroidia > Bacteroidales > Prolixibacteraceae > Draconibacterium > Draconibacterium aestuarii. The sequence continues at coordinate 39,784 of JAPOHD010000002.1, forward strand.
CGAATAAACCGGTGCAGGCTCGCCTTTTTCGTCTTGCAGCATGTAACATTTAAAACCGTGGATCATACCCGGAGTTCCAAACGTAATGGTACTGGCATGGTCGCCCACTTTATCAGAAATGCCACCCGGCTCTACTCCGTGTAAAGCCACATCTTCGTTATCCATAAATCCCGAGAAAATACCCATGGCATTACTTCCGCCGCCCACACAGGCTACTACGTGATCCGGATTTTCTCCTGTCATTTCAAAAAACTGATCTTGTGCTTCAATACCAACCACACGTTGGAAATCGCGTACCATCATCGGAAACGGGTGTGGCCCAACTACCGAACCAATACAATAGATCGTATTTATAGGGTCTTTCAGGTAACTCTGGAAAGCTGAGTCAACCGCTTCTTTTAAGGTTTTTAATCCGTGAGTAACCGGCACCACTTCGGCACCCAGAATTCTCATTCTAACTACATTGGGGTGTTCTTTGGCAATGTCAACCTCGCCCATGTGAATTTCGCATTCCAAACCGAAATATGCAGCTGCTGTTGCCAGTGCCACACCATGTTGTCCGGCGCCGGTTTCGGCAATTAAACGTTTTTTACCCAGGTGCTTTGCCAGCAACGCTTCGCCCATACAGTGGTTAAGCTTGTGCGCTCCCGAGTGGTTCAAATCTTCGCGTTTCAGGTAAATGCGGCCACCGTATTTTGCCGATAAATTCTGGCAGAAATAAACCGGGGTTGGTCTTCCCTGGAAGTGTTTGCGTATGCTACGTAACTCTGATATGAAATTATGTGATTTGCTTATTGAGTGATAAGCATCGGTAATTTTGTTCATTTCTACCTGAAGATCGGGTGGTATAAATGAACCACCGTACTCGTTAAAAAAACCTTCGCTGTTTGGGTATTGTTTAAAATAATCTGACATGTATTTATAAAATTTAAATTCGGGTTTCTAAAATAGAATTTTTATGGTATTAAAACGCGATACAAAAAACGAATTTATGTCTTTTGTTCAATTAATTAATGGTACAAATACCGTTTGATTTTTTGTGTGGCTGTTTTAATAAATGGGGTAGGGTGAGAAACAAAGTCCTGAATTTTGGAAAATTTATTTACACGGGCGTTTATGTAATGTTGTAATTCCACTTTTAGCTCTTCAATGTTTTCATCTACTTTGTGCGAAATCTCTTCAATTTTATCGCCAAATTCGGTACGCATTTCTTTTATCTTATGCTCCAGCTCTTCGCGGTTAAAATGAACCATGGCAACCAGTTTCCCCTTTTTTTCAATCACCAGCGATTCAGCAACGTACCTGAAATTATTAATCATCGACTCAATTTCTTCAGGGTAAATATTTTCGCCGTTAGCACCAACAATCATGTTTTTAAGGCGGCCTTTGTGGGTAAGCCAGCCTTGTTTATCGTACACCCCCAGGTCGCCGGTTTTAAACCAGCCGTCTTTGGTAAGTACCTTATTGGTTTCTTCCTCATTTTTGTAGTATCCCAACATTACATTGGGGCCTTTTGCCCAAATTTCTCCTTCGCCGGTTACCGGATTGGGTTCGTGAATAATTACTTCGCAGTTGATTACTTTTGGTCCAATGGCCTGGTATTTTGTGTATGTAGGATTCGATCCGGCCAGCAAAGGTGCCGTTTCGGTTAAACCATAACCAATGGCATACGGAAAATTGGCGTCGCGTAAAAAACGTTCAACCGTAGGATCGAGTTTTGCACCTCCAATTCCAAAAAACTGCAGCCGGCCACCAAATGTTTCGTACAGTTTTTTGCCAGCGATACGGTGTACCAGTTTGCGGGTGGGTTTAAAGGCGTGTAAAGCACGGGTAAATGCTTTCTTTTTTATGGTGGGCAGAATACTGCTTTTGTATACTTTTTCTATAATCAGCGGTACGGTAAGCATTATTGTAGGGCGTATTTTCTTTAACGCCGGCAACAAAACACTTGCTGTTGGTGGTTTACGTAAATAAGTAACACAGGCTCCGTGGTATATGGCCAGTAAAAATCCAATGGTGTTTTCGTAGGTGTGCGACAAAGGCAAAACCGACAGGAATTGAAAGTCTTCGGTAATGGTTTGTACGGCCCCCGATTGAATTACATTGCTGATTATGTTTTTTTGCGAAAGCATAACTCCTTTTGAGTTACCCGTTGTTCCCGAGGTATAGATTAAAACCGACATCTCATTTTCTTCGGGTACATACGAAATGTCGCTTGTTGCATTTTTATCAAACGTAACATCCTTTTTTACTGAGCGGATCAATTCAAACTTTTCAATGCTGACAATTGTGTCGAGTGTTGATGCGTCGCATTCATCCAGTTTATATTTTAAACTGTCGGAAATAAAAATCGCTTTCGACTCCGAATGTTTGATAACGTTCTCCAGTTCTGAAGGACCAAAATCGGGGAGCACCGGAACAGCGACAATTCCGGAACATTGTAAGGCAAAATACACCACTCCCCAGTTGGGCGAGTTTTGGCTGTAAATAATTACTTTATCGCCCTGCGAAATGCCAAGGTTCGAAAGAAATGCCTGTACTGCAGCTATTTGCTGCCCCATTTCAGCATATGTAATGTATCCTTCGTCAAGAAATCCAAGCGCGTTGTTATTGGCGTAATTTTTAACTGAGTTGGAAATGAAGGAGGAAAAACTGTATGAATTGTCTTTTGTCATATTGCCTTAATTGAGGAGCAAATATAAATTTAAAAATGAAAAAATGACGGTTTAGTCCAGTTTTTCCAACTCAACCCAAAATGGAAAGATCCTCTTTCCTCCGGTTGAATAGAAAGGTATTAATTCGCCATCCATTTTATTCAGGTGTATATTTTTCATCTCAATAATATCGGTATTAGTGGTATGGTTTTGTATCTGATTAATAACGGAACCCATTTCCAAATACATCCGCCCGGCGGTTTCAAGTGGTTTAATAAATTTAAACTTCGCGTTGTAAGTTCCTTCTTCGATACTTACATCCCATTTGCCATATATTTCTTCCTGCGACCAGATTCCACGGTCACCTCCGGCATCGTTTCTGTTCAGAACTACTGGATTTTCGTTTTTGTTTCCCACCCATATCGCTTGCGAATTATTCAGGTTTTCTGACCCAATTAACTCGTAATAGAATTTTTCAAGTTCACTTTTTAATTCTTTTGCCAGGTCCTTATTGTTCTGAACAATATTGTTTTGTTCAAATCCATCCGTTTCAATATCAAATAATTCAAACGCTTCAATATTGGCATTGTAATCCGTGTGACCAACCAATTTAAATTTCCCTTTTTGAAGAGCCATGCCATAATATAATTCGGGGTAACGGCGGGTCCAGTAGAAAAACAGCGGACGGTTAGCCCAGTCTATTTTTTTATCCAGAATAAGGGGCAACAAACTTTTCCCGTCAATTTTTTTGTCTTTTGGTAGATCTACCTTACAAATGTCAGCCAGTGTGGGTAAAATGTCAATATGGGCTGTGGTTGTTTCAATCGATTTACTTCCATGCGCTGCACCTGGTAGTCTTATAAAAAACGGAACTCTTACACCACCGCGGTAAACGGTACCTTTTTTGCCCCGCATGCCGGCTACATATCTTCGTTGCTGAGGACCGTTGTCAGTCATAAAAACTACCACCGTATTTTCTGCAACATTTAATTCGTCCAGTTTTTTTAACAGTTTGCCAACATTATCGTCGATGTTTGTTACCATGGCATATACTTTCCTGGCATCTTCTTTGTCCTTTTCTGTCATTTCCGGGAACGGGCGATTATCCGCTTCAAAACCTGAAGTCGGATCAATGTCTTTATACATTTCGTAATACTTTTCGGGAACCTGTAAAGGAGTGTGAGGAGCATTAAATGCCAGGTAACAGAAAAACGGATGTTGCTTATTTTTTTCAATAAACTGAATGGCCTGATCTGTAAAAATATCAGAACAATATCCCTGATATTGTTCGGTTTGTCCGTTGTGCCAGAGCACCGGATCGAAATAGCTTTTGTCGAATTTAAAATAGTTGGTAAAATCGCCAACCTGCCCCATTCCTCCTGCAAGGTGAATAACCGATTCATCGAACCCCTGGTCGTTAGGACGCGACGGGAAATTATCTCCCAAATGCCATTTCCCAAAAGCCCCTGATGTGTAATTGGCTTGTTTGAGCATTTCGGCAATGGTTACTTCGTTGCCGGCCATTGTTGCTCCTCCATTGTAGGTGTCTCTAACTCCTGTTCGTAACGAATAGCGCCCTGTCATTAAACTTGAGCGTGTTGGCGCACAAACCGGCGAAACATAAAATTTGTTGAAGCGAATATTCTCGCTGGCAAATTTGTCGATTACCGGTGTTTTTACATGTGGATTGCCGGTTATGCCCAGGTCTCCATACCCCTGATCATCGGTAATAATTAGAATGACATTAGGATGCGTATTACTTTGACTAAAACCGAATGCCGACGACAACAGCAGTAGCAGAATTAGCAATGTTTTATTCGTTTTTAAGTTCATGGTTTAGTTTTTTGCTTGTTATTTTGTTAGTTGAGCCCTTATTTTTGGTGCTAATCTGGAATAACCTTTTTCGTTCGGATGGAGGCCATCATTGAAACAGGTTTCATTTATTTTACCGTCTTCCTGCAGAAGGACACCGCCAATATCGATATAATCAACATTTTGAATGCCTGCCAGCTGCGAAATTTTCAGGTTGATTTCGGCTACACGTTCTTCATAATCTCTACGCGGGTAAATTCCAATAAACAGAATTTTTGCGTGAGGCTGACGTGTTTTAACTGCCTGAATGGTTAACGCGAGTCCTTCTACAATTTCTTCATCGGTATTTAAATGAAGGTTGTTTGTACCCAGCATAAAAAGTACTTGCTCGGCAGAAAAACCATCCAGTTCGTCGTGGTAAATGCGCCAAAGCACATTTTCAACGCGGTCCCAGCCAAAGCCAAAGTTCTGTACTTCTATATCGCCCAGATATTTGTTCCATGATTCTGGTCCGTTTACCCGCGGTGCTTTTGGTTCTCCGGCCCAGTAGTGGGTTATTGAATTTCCGAAAAAACAGATTTTGGGAGGATTAGTTTTATTCATTTCCAGCAATTGATTATGACGGGCTTCCCAGTTGTAAACCCCTGGCTCGCGAGCCTGTGTAACCGGTTGTGTGGTTACGGTTTTACCGATGGGTTCGTTTAAAATTTGGCGAAGCTTCTTTTCGTAGGCCACAGCATATTTATGCATTCCCAAATCGGTGGGGTGGGTGCCGTCAACAAAATCTTCAAAAGAAAGTCCCAGCTCTTTTTGCTTAAGCAGGTAGATATTTTTAATTCCGTTCGATTTTAGCTGAGCAAAGACTTTTTGCATGGTTTTATTCAGTCGGTCCGTATTTGCCTTGGTGTTATTATTTGATGAGGCGTCGCCATATCCGGCGTGTTCAACCAAAAGAATTGGCGTTTCTGAATTTTTCCGAAGTGTTTTTACCGAGTTTCGAATACGTTGTTTTACTTCTTCGGAGGAGTAAACTTTTTCTTGCGTCAGGTTGGGGAGACAATCAAGGATATAAATTTTTGCATCGATCTCGGTCAGCAATTTAACCACTTCATTTTCCAAACGTCCGTTTCCTGAGAACGCCAGGTTAATTAGTGGGCGGTCCATTTTACGTTGCAGAATGTTTGTCCAGGCCATTCCCGGACGCGACGCACAACCGCCTTGTGCAATCGAAGTTCCGTAAACTACAATGGGTTTTTCTTTTCTTGTTGGAAGCGGTTCAAAAAGTGCATCTTCCGGCACGCCAACTTCCATCCAGGCCACCGAATTGTATAGCGGCAAATACAAATGGTATTCCTGCCCTTTGTTGTGTCCGTATTTATTGTCGGGTGTTATGCCGGTAAAATTATAAGTTATGGTATCGCCAAAGCTGTATTTTCCTTTGCACCACTGCCAGTCACCGTCGCTGTTTTTTGCGTACAGATCTACCCCGCTAACTCCGGTTGTGGGCATGTGCGGCATATTTAAGTTGCCTTTCACCTTATACCGTATTTTTATTTCGGTGGCGTTACTTCTGAACCTGATTTTTACGCCGGCCGAATTTTTTGATAAATTCCAGACTGCCTCGCGAACCTCGGATTTTGCCTTTAACGGTAATCTGTCGTAATCCGACTCTGTTTCTCCCGACCAGGCTTGTCCGTCAATAACATTCAACTCATTTTGGGCCGGATTCCACCATTTGATTTTGGTTTGTTGCGAAAAGGAAGTAAAGGCAAAAAATAGAGCCGGTAGTAGCAGCAGGAGTATTTTGGTTCTCATTGTGTTAGCTATTTATTTATAATACATATTTTGGTAAGATCAGTTCTTTTTGTTCAGGCGAATGGTAAGCGATAACCCAATTCTTAAGCCGTTCCATCCGCTTTTTAGTTTATTTCCGTTTGGAAGGTATAAAAAATCACCCGACTTATCATCTTTAAATCCCTTTCCTGAAACGGGAATCCAATACCCCAGGTGAAAGCCGGGTTCTATTATTTTTAACGGATAAGCCAGCCGAATTCCGGGTTCGGCAAAATAACTGGTTTCTTTTGCAAAGTTGTCGTTTGTAAATTCGTCATCTACATCCGTTAGTTCGAGGTGCTGCGTAAACTGCATTTTCGAGAAATTCATTCCGCCGTCGAGATAAGCGCCCCACTTTAGATTTGTGCCGGTTGTTCGTAAATATTCAAACGATAATCCAACAGAATGGGCCTGCACCAGGTTATCGAAATAATACTTGCCTGAATAGTCAGCCAGTGAGTGCCTCGAACCTGTTGAATGAAAAGCATACATGGGGCCAAAGCTTAGTTCGTTGTTTATTTCGACAAGCAGGGAGCCCTGATAAAACCAGTATGCCGGGAAATTCTCGGTTTGTTTCAGTGGTATCGTTATCTGGTTTAACATGTAACTGTCAAATAACTTCATATCGGTCATGGCGTAAGTTCCAAGTCCTCCTTGCAACTGAAGTTTTATTCCTTTTGAAAACGCAAAAAAAGGTGTGAGTAGTAGTACTATAAAAACGTAAATTATCTTGTTCATCCGGGATTTAGTTAGTTGGTAATTGAATAGAAATTCCATCTTTGAGATAGATTTTGTTTGATATCAGTGTGCAATGATGCTGGTCTCTGGCAACCCTCGGATTGACTTGTATCCGGTGTAACAATTCACCTGTGTCGATTGAATAAACCGATAAATAATCTTCAGAATAAGCCAGAAGTTTACGGCTCGGGAAATCGATATTCAAAATGAGTTCCTCCTTCAAAGCAAAACTTTTTAGTGTGGTAAAGTCGGCGGCATTTTTATGATACAGCGATTCTCCATCGTGAAGGATAATATTCTCCGGATTTTGCGGATCATATTTAAAAAAGGAATAAATGTAGTTATAGGCAGGAGGGGATTGCCAAACACTTTCAAGGGTGTTGTTTGCAATCTTGTAAAAATCGAGTTGGCTGGTTTGTACATAGAAGTAGTTCCCGTTTGAAGAGATTCCCAAACCTCCAATGTATGCATTCGATTCATACGAAGCAATCACATTGTCGTTTAACACATCGTAAACCGAAACCCGTTCGTAATCTTTAACTACTACAATACCGTTATCGGAAACTGGCATACTTGAAAATTGCATCCCGCCGGTTAAAACATGGCTGACCGGATAGGATTGATAGCTTTTCAGATTGCCCGGATTCATTAAAACCAGGTTGTTGTTGCACGACTCATGTGTGGTGAAATATATCCCTTGCGGCGAAAGAGTAAATCCACTGTAAGCTACGTGGCAATTCTCCCAGTTGTAGGTTAGCGAGTCGAGCGCATTTTCGGTGTTAATTGAATAGCGGTAGATGTAGTTGTCTTTGCGCACCAGCATTTCATCTGCATCGATCGATGAAACCTGATTGTAGCTAAATGTTTGTTCTCCAATCAATCCGTCGTATGATTTTGAATGATAGTAAACTTCATCGTTATTAAAAGGATTTTCAGGATGTTTGGGAACCACAACAAGTTTGTAATTTATTTCGTCGGCAAAAAGCCCGTTGGCGATCAAATAGCTGTTGTTTTCGTTGGGCAAACTTTCCTGTAAAGTAACTGTGTCGGCAGGTGTCACCAAATTTATAAGCCGATAATTTTTAATTGCTTCAACAAAGTTGTTGTTCGTCCAGTAAATTTCAAATTGGCCGGTTGCGGTAGTTCTTATTTTTATCTCCGGTAAGGTGTTTTCAATATCAAACATTGCCCATTGAAAATAATAATCATCCGACGAATAATATTCAGTGTAAACATCGTAATGAGCTTTTTCGCCCACATACGCTTCATCAATAAAATAAGGTTCTGTGGTGTAATACTCTTTTATCGCCCCACTGTAATCATTTCTTCTTTTGGTAATTCGATAGCGTTTAAAATTAACTTTTTCGTGCGGTTCCCAGCTTAGCTCTAACTTTCCATTCTTTGTTTCCAGTTTTGAAAAATTGGCCATTCTGTCGTTTTTTAAACAAACCAGTGTCCATTCATTCGAAATAAACTGAAACCCTTCGTATCCGAGTAAATCAGCAATACTTCCCGAATTGGAATTGGTAATAACAGAAAACGAAAGTTTATGAATTCCTTCATCAAGATCGGCTGCCAGTACCGTAAACATATCCTTGTAATTCGAACGGGTATATTTTTCTTCTCCGTCGATTAAAATACCCACCTGAATCACATTGTGCTGTCCGGCGCTAAAATGAAATTGGATATCCTGGTAGTAAGTAAGAAAAATGGTGTCACGGTCAAGACTAAGTTCAACGATTTCTAGTTCCGGTTCTTCTGGTTTTTCCAGCTCTACAAAATCAATGTCGCCTGGGGTAAACCTACATCCTGAAAACAGGAAAATAACACAACAAAGTGCAATGGTTAATCTCAAATACATAATTAGATTTAGTGTTTACTATGAGTGTAAAACTAAATTATTTTTATGAGATTTTCGAACTTATGTACCCAAATTAGCAGGCTTATTTTTTTAAATACAAGTTACTGTCGCCATAGCTCAAAAAGCGGAAGTTGTTCTCCAGCGCATAGTTGTACACTGCTTTCCATTTTGTTCCCAAAAATGCACTTATTAAAAGTAACAGTGTACTTTGCGGCTGATGAAAATTGGTAAACATTCCGTTGATTATTTTAAAATCGTACCCCGGCAGAATAATAATTTGTGTTGAAAATTGAATCGCTTCAAGATTTTGGGATTCCAGGGACACAACAATGTTTTGCAATGCCTTTTTTGTGCTGATCCTTGCCTTATTTTCATAAGGTTCCCATTGTTGTACTTCGGGATCGTTTGAGTTAAACGTTCCGTTTTCAAGCTGCACACCGATCCAGTATAAACTTTCCAGCGAGCGCACTGATGTGGTGCCAACTGCAATAATATTTCCCGGATTCAGAATAAAGCCCTCAATAATATTCTTCGGAATAATCACCTGTTCGTGGTGCATGGTGTGCCCTTCAATGGTCTCCGATTTTACGGGCTGAAAAGTACCGGCTCCCACGTGAAGTGTAATTTCTTTGGTTGAAATATTTTTTGCCGCCAGCTGACCCAGAACGGCATCGGTAAAATGTAACCCGGCGGTTGGTGCGGCCACCGAACCGTCTATTTTTGCGTATACGGTTTGGTAGGTTTCTTCGTCAGAATCTTCTGTGTCACGGTTTAAATACGGAGGAATCGGCAGTTGCCCCGCCTGTTCAATAATCTCTGAAAAATGAAATCCGCCTGTCCAGGTGAATTCAATTTCAAAAGAATTTCCTTGCTGGCCCATTTTTTCGGCAGATAAAACTACCGGCTTTCCGTCGATCGCAAATTCATTTTTTAAAATGCCTTCTTTCCATTTTTTGGAGTTGCCTACCATACATTTCCAGCTTACCTTTTGGGTTTCCTGAAAAGAGATCTGGTAATCGGCAGGTTGAACAGGCTCCAGACAAAAAATCTCGATTTTCGCGCCGGTTTTTTTCCTGAAAAACAAACGGGCATGAATTACCCGGGTGTTGTTAAAAACCAACTGCGCATTTTCGGGTAAATACGAGGCACAGTTGTTAAAATTGTCTTCTCCTATTTCTCCGTTCTTCCAGGTTAGTAATTTCGATTTGTCTCTTTCCGAAAGCGGATATTTTGCAATCCGTTCGTCGGGTAGGTCGTAGGTAAAATCGCTGATTTTTATGTCTTTGTGTGAGCTCAAATTCTTTTTTCTTTTAAATCGGTGCAAAAGTAATATTTTTCTTTGTGTAACAGCTGTATCATAAAGTTTCAGAAACAGAATGCTCAGGTTCTGAAAGCCATTTATAAAATTGTACTTTTGCAGAAAATTAGGAAAGATGATAAAAGTAGGCGACAAGGTAAAATTTTTGAATGATGTTGGTGGCGGTGTAGTAACCGGTTTTATAAATAAAAATACGGTGAATGTTGAAGGTGATGATGGATTTGAGGTGCCATGTCTTATTTCGGAGTTGGTAAATGTTAGCGCTCCGGAATTGAATACAAGAACAACACCGCAGGTTGAAGAATCAGTAGAACTCAAGCCAGCCTATAAACCGGAGTTTATTGAAACCACCGGTGAAATTATCAATGGTAAAAATTCGCCCGACTTTTATTTCTGTTTTGTTCCCAACGACCCGAAAAATCCTTTGGCCGGCGAAATTGAAATGTACCTGGTAAACGACAGTAATTTTACCGTGCTTTTTAGTTATTCGCACATCAGCACCGACAAGGTGGAAATCGTGGAACACGGAACTGTTAAATCAAATGCAAGAACAAAAGTGGATGCTTTGGTTCAGAATGATTTGAGCGATATTCCTGATTATGGGTTTCAACTGATCTATTTCAAGAATGCTGAAAGTGAATGGAATCAACCGGTGGTGAAAAAGTTCAGGGTGAATCCGGTGAAGTTTTATAAAGAATCTACATTTCAGCCAAATTCGTACTTCCGCAAAAATGCAATGATTTTGCAGATCACTCCGGATCTCTTAAAAACCGAACTTGACAAGTTGACTCAGGCTGATTTTAAGAAAGTAGTAAAATCGAAAGAGGTTCAGCAAAAACCCAAAAAACAGCTGCATAAAAGAACTACCGACGAGGTTGTGATCGACCTGCATATAAATGAATTGCTGGACAATTCTGAAGGTTTGAGCAATCGCGAAATCCTTGAAATACAAATGGAGAATGTGGAGGTAGAAATGAACACAGCCATTAAAAACCATACCAAACGAATTGTGTTTATTCATGGCGTGGGGCAGGGCGTTTTAAAGCAGGAAGTGGCCAATTTACTTAAACGAAAATTCAAAAAATACTATTTTCAGGATGCATCGTTTAAAGAATACGGTTACGGCGCAACAATGGTGATACTTCGTAAATAGTTCCGTTTCTTCGTTTTGATTTTATCCAATAATCCCGTAACTTATATTTAAATCGGGGATGAACGTGTGTTGAAGATAAAATCCAGATTACTTGACAGGGCAGGATCGAAATACCGAGATTGAAAACTCTCTTCCGGATTATCCGTTCCATGCCAACTATATTGAAATTGATCATTTAAAAATTCATTTTATTGATGAGGGAGACAAAACTGCACCTGCCATTTTATTTTTGCATGGTGTACCCACCTGGTCATTCACTTTCCGAAGAATATTTCACGTTTGCCTTAATGCCGGTTGCCGGGTAATTGCACCTGATCTGCCTGGTTTTGGGAGATCGGACAAACCGGACGATCACAGTTTTTATACGATAACCAGGCTGGTGGAAATTGTTGATCAATTTGTTCAGCAAAAAATGTTACAATCCAGTTTCTTATTTGCCCAGGATTGGGGCGCCATTCTAGGAATGATACTGGCAGCAAAACATCCTGAGTTTTTCTCCGGTATTATTGCCTGTAACGGATATCTGCCCGATTTGAAAGCCAAATCACCCCTTTCTTTTGTGGGTTGGAAGTTACTGTGTAAATATTCTCCGGTTTTGCCAGTGGGGAGGATTGTTGATATTGCCAGCGAACACAAGTTGTCGCCTGCCGAACGAAAAGCGTATGATCTTCCATTTAAAAATAAGAAGGACAAAATTGCCATCCATATTTTGCCTCAACTCATTCCTGTAAAAGATAATTCTGCAGAGTGTGAACTAATTCGTGAAAGTTGGGCGAAATTAAAAACTTACAAAAAACCATTTCTTACTGTTTTTAGCAGTGACGATAAAATAACAAGAGGTGGAGAAAAGCTTCTTCAACAAAGAATTCCCGGGGCCAAAAATCAAGAGCACAAAATTTTGAAGGGCAGGCATTTTTTACAAGAGGATGCACCAACTGAACTGGGTTTAATAGTTACTGAATTTGTAAGGAATAACAGATGAATTACGGTTGCAACATAGAAAGTATTGGGATTAAGTTGCCTGACCGGAAACTGAGTACATCTGAAATTGAAAGTAGGTTGAATATTGCAAATCCGTTAAAATTAGAGTTGTTAACCGGTATTTCGAATCGGAGAGTTTGTTGCGAAAATGAAGATTCACTGACACTGGCTGTTGATGCAGCGCTCGACTGTCTGAGCCACTCTGAACTTAAAGCCGAAGAGTTGGAAATGATCATCAGCTGTTCCATTTCGAAATATGTAAATGGATTGAGTCATTGTTACGAGCCGGCCCTGTCTTTGTTGATTAAACAGGAAATTGGGAATTCAAAAGCACTTAATTTCGATGTTTCAAATGCTTGTGCCGGAATGATTACCGGTGTACATATTGCCAATAATTTTATAAAGCAGGGAAGGATTAAAAATTGTTTGGTGGTTAGTGGCGAGTATATCTCGGGATTGATTGGGAATGCCATAAAAACTGTCGATTCGTTATTCCATCCGGAGATGGCTTCATTAACGGTTGGCGATGCCGGTGCTGCAGTTATCCTTACCCAAACAAAGCGGGGTGAAGCAGGATTAAGTGTTTCCGAAATATCAACATTGGGTAGGTTTAGTCATTTGTGTACAGGCGTTCAGAGCAACAATTGTAAGGGAGGAATTATGAAAACAAACATGAAAAAGATTCATGATTTATCGATAAAAAATGCCCCTTATGTTGTAGAAAATGCATTGCGGAGTGCCGGCTTGCGAATGAGTGAAATTGATTACCTGATTCCACATCAAACGGCTAAAATATCAATTCAATCAGGTGCCCGGGTTTTATATCGATACTTTAACGAGGAGCCGGGCGAAATTGTTTATAATCTTTGTGAAACCGGTAACACCGCATCAACTACCCACTTTGCCACGTTGTATAAATACCTTTGCGAAAAGAGATTTAAAGCCGGTGATACTGTTATGCTTTTAAGTTTTGCATCGGGATTAACATTTGGAGCTATTGTTTTTTCAATGAATGGAATATCAGAGCGATATGGGAACAGTAATTAGATCAATAGCAATAAATAATGCCTCGGCAGAAAGTGGAGTTGCCACACTTATTGCCGAAACGGCCGACCGTTGTTTACAGAATGCCGGAGTGGACATTGGAGCGGTTGGGATGCTCATAAATACGGGAGTTTATACTGAAAATCATTTGTTGGAACCAGCGTCGGCTACTTTAATTCACCGACGGCTTCTGGATAAAAACAAACAGGCAAAACGGAAATCCGGATCACTGGGAAATCTGCTGAGCTTTGATTTGCACAACGGAGGTGGCGGAATTGTAAATGCGCTTCAGGTGGTCGATGGATTTATCAGTTCTGGTGAGATCGAATACGGATTGATCGTTTCGGGTGATGTGAAACCAAAAATTGGAAAGGTTGAGAATTATAAGTATTCTTCAAGTGCTGCCGCTGTTTTGGTTTCGAAAGAGAAAAGTAAACCAGGATTCATAAAATTCAAAACGGAGACATTTCCTGAGTTTAAAGAAAACATTACCAGTACAACACGATGGAAGGACGGGGGCTTGCATTTGGTAAATAAAAAAAGCAACGATTATCTTAAAAATGCGGTAGACTGTGCTGCAAAAACAATTCAGAATTTTTTTGACGAAGAACTTTTGGGGTGGAAAGATGTTGATTTGATATGTACTTCTCAAAATCCGTTAGGATTTGTTACTGAATTACAAAAAAAACTGAAAATCAAAAATAAAATTGTCTGTTTTCAGGGAGATATTGAAATTTATTCGTCAGGATTATTATATTCGATGAATCATATTATTGAAAAGGAAGAATTTAAGAATTGTGTATATGTACTGTTTTTAACCGTTGGCGCGGGTATTACAGTATCGCTTGCCTACTATAACAACAAATTATGAAAAGTAACGGGGTACAAAATATTTCCGATCATTTGTATCAGTCTGCCCTAAAATTTCCCGATAAACCTATGTTGTTACATCCGGGAAAAGTATCGTACAAAGTTTTCTGTAAACTGGTTGATGCGTATGCAACGGGATTTATTAATTCCGGTATTGTAAAAGGAACAAAGACCATTGTACTTCTTAAACCCGGTGTCGATTTCTTCGCTACAACATTTGCTCTTTTACGAATAGGTGCCATTCCGGTGATGATCGATCCGGGCATGGGACGAAAAGCAATGATACAGGCTTTGGCCAATGCAAATGCCGGGGCTTTTATCGGCATTGCAAAATCAATGCTTCTAAAGTACATCTCTCCAAAGAATTTTAAAAGTGTTTGTATCTGGATTTCGGGTGGGTGCTGTTGGGACATGCAAGTAAAACATTTATCAACCTTTCGTAAAAAGGGCGGTAAAAACTACGAAGTAGCCAAAACAAAACCCAACGATGAAACGGCCATCTTTTTTACAAGCGGAAGCACAGGGCCTGCAAAAGGGGTGGTTTACACAAAACAAATGATGGAGGCACAAATTGCCGGTTTAAAAAATCATTTTAACTATAATCCGAAGGAAATTGATCTGTGTACTTTCCCTCTGATTGGATTGTTTTCAATGTGTTTGGGACTTTCAGTTGTTTTGGCCGATATGGACATGGTACATCCGGCCCGTTTACAGCCTGAAAAATTAGTTCTGAACATATATTGGTACGGATGTACATATTTGTTTTGTTCGCCTGTGGTTTTGCAAAAACTGGCCGAATTCTGCGTACAGGAAAATTTAAAGTTGAATTCATTAAAACGAATAATGACGGCCGGCGCGCCCGTTACTCCTGAATTGTTGAGCAATGTTGCACGAGTGATTTCCGACGAGGCTCAAATTCATACTCCGTACGGAGCAACGGAAGCTTTGCCCGTAACCGATATTAATCATAAAGAGTTGCTTCATTTATATGAGAACTCACCGAACTATTTAAATGGTATTTGTGTGGGGTATCCTCTCGAAGATATTAAATTAAAGGTAGTCCCGATTTCTGATGAGGCGATAAAAAAAATTGAAGATGTTGAGGAATGTGACAAAAGCGAAGTAGGTGAAATTGTAATACAGGGTGAAAATGTTTCGCAGGGGTATTTAAATGACCAGCTTGCTGATAAATTATCGAAAATTGCTGCAGAGTCTGGAAACCTGTTGTGGCACCGAACAGGCGATTTGGGCCGCATTGATGATAAAGGAAGAGTATGGTATTACGGAAGAAAATCGCAGCGAGTTCAAACTGAAACAAAAGTACTGTTTACGATTCCTGTAGAAGCTGTTTTTAACCGACATCCTCAGGTTGAGCGTTCTGCATTGGTTGGTGTCGTAGCTAATGGAAAAACAGAACCGGTAATTTGTATCCAGGCAAAAAAAGGAACACACAAGAGTGAAAAGTTGGTGGACGAGTTAAAAGAACTGGCTCTTCAGCAGGAATTGACCCATAACATTTCTGAATTCATCTTTGTGAAGAAATTCCCGGTTGATGCGCGGCACAATGCCAAAATTCATCGTGAAAAGCTGGCCGAATGGGCACAGAAAATGCGAAAATAAAAGTTCTTGTTACCGGTGGCGGAGGTTTTGTAGGAATGGCACTGGTGCGCCGATTGGTTCAGTCCGGTTATCAGGTGTCGTCTTTTTCAAGAAATATTTATAAAGAGCACAAGCAGATGGGTGTAAAATCCATTCAGGGAGATATTACCGATGCCGATGCTTTAGAAATGGCTTGCGAAGGTGTTGAAGCTGTTTTTCATGTGGCCGCCAAAGTGGGAATTTGGGGCAACAAAAACGATTTTTACAAGGTAAATGTTGCTGGTACTGAAAAGGTAATTCGTGCCTGCCGGAAAAAGAACGTTAAAAAGTTGATATTTACGAGCTCGGCAAGTGTGGTTTTCGATGGATCCGATTTATTGGATGTGGATGAAGCTCTGGCGTATCCGCAAAAACCGGTTTCTTTTTATACTTCAACTAAAGCAGAAGCCGAGCAACTGGTACTCGCTGCAAATTCAGAGGTTTTAAGAACGATATCACTTCGCCCGCATCTTATTTGGGGGCCGGGCGATACGCAGTTAATTCCTAAAATCATTCGCCGGGTGAAATCGGGCAGGTTCCGCAAAATCGGCAGAGAGGACGTACTGATTGATACGGTTTATATTGATAATTTAATAGATGCGCAGTTGCTTGCATTGGAGAAAATGGAACTTGAGGAGGTGAATGGAAAAGCTTTTTTTATAACCAACGGAAAACCCATTTTTGTTTGGAGTTTTATTAATTCAATAACGGAAGTTTTTGGTTTGTTCCCGGTTGAAAAGCGCGTGCCCAAAGTGTTAGTATGGTTGCTTGCCTGGATGTTGGAACAAATCCACCGGCTTTTTCACATCGAAAAAGAGCCCTATATCACACGGTTTGTATTGCAACAACTTTGTACAAATCATTGGTTTGATATTTCAAGGGCGAAACGTTTGTTGGGCTATTCTCCCAAAGTTGGTTTTAAAGAGGGGATCAGGAATTTAAAAGATTCATTGAATAAGAATGAAGTACTTTGATAAAACTGTTTTTATTCAAAAAGTGCTATTAAGCAGTTTTTCTATCATTGACTTTTACTTTACATATGTTTAACTTGCATAACAAACACAAAAAATAATAATCCTTGCTGCCCGAACTTAGCAAATAACAAAAGCATAAAATTAATAACCCGTAACGTACCACAAAATGCAAAGACCTTCGCGTACATATTACCGATAAATAAATAGCAATGTTAAAGAAATAAACCGGCAAGCTGTGGAAGAGCCTGCCGGTAAGAGATAAATAACGTCCCAGTGAAGGGACATAATATTAACAGTTCAAAAATAACATTTTATGAGTTATCTTGAAGATTTTGAAGTATGGAAGGATGCCATTGAGGGAGTCCTTCCGGGAAAAGTTAAGCCGCCCAACCAGCCGGTTGATGATTTTGTGGCAAAAACAGAAACACTGGCTGTTGATGCCGCCGAGGATCGGGAGGCATTAAAAAGCGCAGGAATGGATGAGAACCTAATTGATGAATTGACTCCTTTAAGCGGGACATTGCGTTATTGCCAGGCGAAATGGATGAGTGAATACCGGGCACGCGCTGAAGCCCAAACGCAATGGAAAGAACAGGCGCCGCAGGCGTATGCTCTACGTGATGAATTGTTACATCATTTTTCGTTTGCTTACCGTAACCATGATGATATAATAAAAAAGGTAAGACGTATCCGAGAGGGAGCCAGTCATGCCGATATGATTCAGGATTTAATTGAACTGGCAGTGCTGGGAGAGAAATATCCGGAACCTTTAACTTCTGTTAATTTAGATCCGGATCTTCTTCCACAGGCACGAACTGTTTCGCATACAATGTCGGAATTGCTGGCTGCCGCCAATGGTGCCAACGGCGAAGGTAGTGCCAATAAGCTGTTACGCGACAAGGCCTTTACCTTGCTGTTTGAAAAAGACAGTACGATTCGTGAGTATGGCCGTTATGTATTCTGGAAAGACGAAGACAAACGGAGCAAATATTACAAGTAGGTTTTTCTGAAAACCTTGATTTTACCAGCCTCGGGGCAGGTCTGATCCGTCCCCCGGGGCTTTTTTTATTCCAACTGGCAGTTTCACCGTCCCATTGGCAATTTTTTTACGTCAACTGGCCCGGTTCACCAGCCCATTGGCATTTTTTTTGATTTAATTGGCAATGGCAACCGTCCCCTTGGCAATTTTTCTGATTTAATTACACACAGTGACCATTCCCCTGGCAATTTTTCTGATTTAATTGGGCCTGTAAAGCTTCCCCTTGACAATTTCTGTGAAATAATTGGCAAGCCGGAGTGTTCCTCTGGCAGTTTTTCCAATTCCCTTATCGGGTTGAATCGTTCACAGGCAGTTTCCAGTGGCGGATGCAATAAAACGAATTGCGCATTTTCCGCAACGACTAAAGGAATATTCGGGCCGATGCTGGAAAAAGCATATCCGGAAAAAGGATGACACACCAGGCGAAGTGACAGAATAACAGTATGCTTTTTAGGGATAGGATTTCCTGTTAAGGAACCTTCTCTTCTCTTGTTTTAGCGCAACTCAAGCTCCTGCCCCGGATTCATTTCGAAGGTAATTATATCCCCGTCGAGTTTAAACTCAGTGCCTTCTATTTTAGGTTCTTTTCCGTTAAATGGATTGAGTATTTTAAATACTCCTCCTTTTTCCGATTTTACTTTCATATAAGCCACGGCACCTTCTTTCTTTTCCGCAGTAACCAGAAATGCTCCGTAGGTTCTCAGATTATCGAATGACACATTATCCCATGAAGCCGGAATTGCGGGAAACAGTTTTACAACTCCGGTATGGCTTTGAATCAGCATTTCCTGAAGGGCTGATGCAAAAGCAAAGTTTCCTTCCAATGTGAATGGACGGTAGGTGAATTTAGAATGACCTTCTTTACACTGATCGCCGTTTACATGAAACGAGTTCTTTAAGCAAAAACAGTTGGCAAAAATGCGTAAAACATCGGCAGCCTTTTCTCCCTGAAAAGCGCGGGCATACAAATTTCCCATCCAACTATAGGAATAACCTGTCCAATAGTCGGGACCTTGTTTTTCAAGGTTTGTAATTGTATTTTCTATTATTTTCTGATCTGCTTTACCTTTTGAGAAGTCAAGCAACCCCAGGGGATGATAAGCCATTTGATGTGAAAAATGACGGTGCGACTCATTGTACGGGAACCCTGGCGCAAACTCCAGTCCTGTTTCTTCATCTACTGCCAGCGCAGGCCATTCTGCTAATATTTTATTCCAGTGAGCCGCTTCATCTTTCAATCCTAATTCTGAAGCCAGTTCAGCTGCTTTTTCAAAATTCCAGCGAATCAGTGCCAGATCGAAATTGGTGGTTTCGGAAAACCATGCCTTTCTTGAGTTATTATAAATTTCAGGGCTTGAACTAATCTTCAGCTTTCGTTTGCCACTATCATCTATCACCGATATTTCTTCCAGAAAAACCGCCACATCTTTTACCCAGGGATACGCTCTTGTTTCCAGAAAATTACGATCCATTGAGTATTTCCAATGCAAGTAAAAATGATGTCCGAGCCAGGCGCCCACACCTTGTCCGAACGCATATTGTATCCAGCCTCCCATGGGTTCACCTTCGAGGGTACTAACCCCGGGCACATTCAAGCCGTTTACTCCAAAATAGTTTGTTGTGTAGTTTTTAAATGCAGGACGGCATTTCCACAACCAGTTAATAAACCCTTCTTCCAACTGAAGGTAATTGCCTGCATACGAAGGCCAGTAACTTAACTGTGTATTTAAATCGTGGTGAAAATCGCCTTTCCAGGGTGGAAGTTTACCATGATCGGCGGTCCAAACCGACTGCAATGATATTGGAGGTGCATCGGCTCTTGCAGCTGAACCAAATTTATACATTTCAAGATAATATTGTCGCTGAAGTACAGAGTCGGGAACTGAAATCGCTGATTTTGCCCAGTAGTTTCCCCACCAAAGTTCATGTGTTTTCAAGGAAGCTTTAAATCCTGCTGCGATCTCGTTTTTTACAACTTCGCTTGCCAATTGTTTGTTCTCTGAGCTGTTATTGTCTGAAGATACAGACCAGCAACCTGTCAAACCGTTTTCCGACTCGTCCCACTGTGTGCTTATCTGGTACGAAAAGTCGCCCCATCCTTTTTGATTATATTGTAATGAATTTTCGCCCACAATAATTTCCCCTTGTTCGTACCCAAGCTTATTTAATGCAGTTCTCGATTGGTCGGTAATTCCCTCTTCGTTGGGTCTGTTATATGCCGGCGAAATCAATTCCACATTTACGGGCTTTTCCAGGTTTTCAAATTTATACCAGCCTACCGGATTTTTAGCATGAACAAAAGTGGTGAGTTTAGTCCCCGATTCCCATTCAACTATACAAACTGCCTTTTCGATATCTAAAACAACCGATTTTACTTTTCCCAGTTGAGAGATATCAAACTCCAGTGCACCCCCGGGTATCTTTGAAGGTGCAGGAAGTAGACCGTACGGCATGTCAAACTGATTTTGCACTTCTCTATACGTATCGTTTTTCCAATGACGGTAAACATCCTGAAACTTCCAGTTATCGAACTTGAGGTTTTCCATCGGGCGCAAATCCCAAAGGTCCGCCCTATCGAGCGAAAAGCGGAGTTTATCATTTTTTTGCCACACCAGGTTGCCTACCATTCCGTTTCCAAGTGGCATGGCTTCGTCCCAGGTAGTTGCAAGTTCGTTAAAAACCAGCGATTCTCCTTCAAATAGGTTGATTTCAGTTTTTTGGTTACAGGAAAAAAGGAGAAAAATGAATAGGGTTATTAAGGTCAGTCTCATATTTTAGTATTTACTATGTAAATTTCTTTTACTAATTTTTGTAATGTGATAATTTGATCTTTCGACTATACATTTGTTGTAATCGACTTTTATTCAAGTGATTTATTATTATCAATAGCATGTTTTGCTTTTTCAGCTAAATCAAGAATTTCTTTTACTACATCCTTATGATCTGCGCTAACATCTGCCTTTTCGCCGGGATCGTTGCTAACATTATACAATACCGGATTATCAATCTGCCCTGTCCAGTGTTTGCCAGGCAAAATCAACTTCCAGTTTTTATAACGTACACTCATTAATTTTCCATGAGCCGTAAATCCATAAACGGCTTTGTGTTGCGACTTTGCGCCATCTTCGCCCGTTAACAAAGGTTGGATGTCTTTTCCGTCGATTACTCTGTCGGTAGGAATTTCAGCCCCTGCCAAATGTGCAAAAGTGGTAAATAGGTCCATTGATGTAACCAGTTCGTTACAAGTACTTGCTGCCGGGATTTTTCCGGGCCATTTAGCAATACACGAAACTTTTATCCCACCATCGTATCGTTCCTGGTATTTCCCTTCGCGAAGCAGATGTTCACGATCGGGATCGGTAAAACCGAACTTGCCATAACAATTTTCAAGTTCTTCGTCCTTATGCACAAGCGGCCCGTTATCTGACGAAAATACTATGATGGTATTGTCTTCTATGTTTAATCGTTTCAGGGTATTCAGAATAATCCCAACCGATCGGTCGAGATATTGAACTGCATCGCCATAAGCACCTGCTTTACTTGTACCTTCAAATCCTTTTGGCACAAAATAAGGCGTATGGGTTTCTATGTTGGCATACTGAAGATAAAACGGTTTTTCCTCCTGAACGGCACGATAAATAAACTTACAAGCCTCGCGGGTAAAGAGTGCCGGCAGTTCTGCAATATCATTGTTGTCGCATCGTTTAATCACCTGGGCTTGTTCGATAAGCGGAATCTGCGGATCACTGATTCCATTGGGACGCCAACCCGAGTTCCCAATTCGCTCGGGACCGTGATCGTTCGGGTAAGGTATTCCCAAATACTCATCGAAACCATGAACACACGGCAAATATTGCGGAAGGTGGCCCAAGTGCCATTTCCCATATAAACCGGTAGTGTAGCCCTGCTCTTTCAGCAGTTCGGTTATCGAAACTTCAAGTTCGTCTTCGAGACCATGTTTTGAATGTGGGAAAAGCACATATAAACCTTTCCCGTTATTAACCCTTGGAGCATATCTTCCCGTAAGAGCAGAAGCCCTTGAAGGGGTACAGGTTCCGTGTGGTGCATAAAACTGAGTAAGTTTCATCCCTTGTTCTGCCAGTAAATCGAGGTTGGGTGTGTGAATATCTTTTGATCCAAAACAGCTTAGGTCATCATATCCTACATCATCGGCAATGATGTGAATAATATTGGGTTTTTGTTTTTCCTGCGCATTCAGCAGGTTTACTAAAAAGATAATCAGTACGACTAATACTCCTTTTAAGATCTTTCTCATTTCTATTTCCTTTTTATGATTTTCTGTTATTATGTCGCAATGTTCAAACAGAACTAGTTAAAGTTGAGCACAATATAGCATCAACTTGTTTTTAATACTTATGATAAGAGCTTAGATCATTAAGCACCTTCTCCAACTTATATACTTGCCACAAAGAACATCTTACTATGTTACAATTTTTTATTAAGAGAAATAATTTCTAACCATAAAATTAGGGTTGAACCTTTACACCTGGTAATATAAATTTCTGATAGGAAAAGTATCCATTTGCCAAATCTTCGTTGCACTCTTTCTTTAAAATAGCTTTTAACTCCTCAACTTTCTCAGGATATTTATCTGCCAGATCAAACTCTTCTTTGTAATCATCGGGCAAGTAATACAACTGGAAAATATTCTTTGAATAATAGTTACGTAGCTTCCATCCATCTTTTGTTACAATTGCTCCGCCATACATCGATGCGTTAACGGTATAATCATGTTCAATAGCTGTATTTTCTCCGGTTATTAAAGGTAAAATTGAAAGGCCATCTTTCTTTTTAGTTAGCTTTACGTTCAGTAGATCCGCAAAGGTTGGTAGTAAATCATAATTTGCGACCAGGTTGTCAAGTTCTTCATTCTCTGCAGTTACTCCGGGCCACTTTACAATCAGAGGAACTCTGTATCCACCTTCCCAATTGTCGTATTTCAATCCTGCCATACCATCGTTCCCGTTAAAAACATCTCCTCCTAATTCTGAATAAAATTTTGTTGAGACATTATCAAATTTTTCGCCGGTTTGCATATTCCGAACCGGTTTTAGAATTCTTCCTTCCTGCGAATAGTAGATCTCATGTCCATTATCTGAACTGAAAATAACTATAGTATTTTTCTCTAATCCTAATTTTTTTAGTTCTTTAAGGATGATTCCCACATGATCGTCAAGCATTTTTACCATAGAGGCATATTCTTTTTCAATCTGGGTCAATCGTTTGTCGTCTTTAAAATCAGGGTGTACCTCTGGTATAGCAACGGGTCCGTGTGGTAATTGTGTTGGGTGAAACAGAAAAAAGGGGCGGTCTTTGTTTTCCCGAATAAAAGCGAGCATTTTATCCAAAAACAAATTTTGGGAATATTCCTTTTTCCCCTCCATATTCCATCTATTTTTAAAGGTTTCGGGAGTTTCGCGTTCCAGTGTTTTACCACAATCTTGACGCGTATTTCCGGGAATCTCAATTTTATTACCGTTTTCAAACATGTAAGGAGGATAAAAGCCATGCGCCATTACATGGTCGAGATAACCATAATAATAATCCCAGCCATGTTGTTTCATCTCCTCGAATGAAACAGCAAAGCCCCACTCTAACTTTCCAACCTGACCGGTAGTATAGCCTGCTTTTTTGAATACTTCAGCCATCGTAATTGTTGAAGTATTCGAATTACCAACCTGTTTTTCCAAAGCTTGTGAAACGGCATCAGCTGTAACATTGCCAGTAAACACTTTCTTATAAACACCTGCACTTGTAATCTTCCATTTATCTGCATGGCAATCGTGATAACCGGTTAACAGACTTGCTCTTGCCGGGGCACAAAACATACATCCGCGAACATTGCTAAAACGAACTCCCTCTGCTGCAAGGTGGTCAATGTTGGGTGTTTTTACAATTTGCTGTCCTTCATGTGACAGCATGCCACGTCCCAAATCATCGGCGTAAATAAAAACTACATTGGGCAACTTGTTTTGTACATCATTCCTTGCCTGACATCCAACAAAAGCAAATAAAGCGACAAGGCCAATAAGAAATCTTTTCATTATGTTAAAATTGATATTTTTTTAGAAATTATATGGAATTTTGAACATAAAAATAAGCTGCCCTTTAATGATTTAAAAGGCAGCTTAAATATTGTAATGCGTTATTATTCCCAGCCTGAATTCTGTTCTAACGCTTCATTAAGTATCAATTGGGTTTTTGGAATAGGATTCAGGTTATAATGATTCTGCCATCCCTTTCCTTGTTTTACAAAATCGCCAACACAAACTACACGGCCAACATCATCGGCGTTAACCGAGGCATCGGGATCAATATCGCTTGCAGTAACAAATTTCGAGGCGTTACCAAAGTAGTCACTTTTTTCAGCTTCAGCAACTCTAACTCCTAATGGTCTTTGATTCATAAAATATTCAGCCCGGTTCCATCTTCTAATATCATAGAATCCAAATCCTTCACCCATTAATTCAACCATCCTCTCGCGGCGTATTTCCCAGACCATTGCTTCAACCTGAGGATCTCTGTCCGGATCAAATGCATCATTAATTTCGCCAACTACCATATTGGCAACATTGGCTCGCTGACGTAGTTTGTTAATGGTTAAATCTGCAACCCCCTGAGAGAATTTTCCAAGTTCATATTCTACTTCTGCGTAATTTAACATGATCTCTTCGATGTGGAAAATAGGGCAATCAGTTACGGCAAAACGTCCACCTGCCTGAATTGCAGATTCGTTATAGGTGCTGTAGTACATGTACAAATAATACCCGCCGTAATTTCTCATCGGCCCCCACGAATTAGAGGACGTTTGTATCATAGGTATTCTTGAAAGGAACTGCGGTTGCCATGTATGTAATGGGAATTGATGGAATTGATCATTTATGCTATTCATATAATCGATGTAATACCGGTCTTTAGGATCCATTCCTTCTGTCCACCACGAGTCTTTATTCTCGGCAGTAACTGCGACTCCGTTCCCTTTATTGGTTTTATAGGGAGGAACACATCTCCAGTACAGGCGATGATCACGGTTTTTAAATTCGTCGTTAACCGTAGCCGCAGCCCCTGCCCCTTCATACATCAGGCTTGTACTGATAGGTTTTCCATCCTGACACAAATAGCGACCAACCGTACGGGCATGCATTGCAGCTTTATGACCACCACCTCTTTCTGCACGCGGGAAAGTAGACATTTCCAAATCGGCTGCCAGTTCTTTGTAAAGTATCATTCCCGGAACTTTTGACAGATCGTCGGAAGTCCATACCTCAACGTAATTTGCTGCGATTGTTGGGTACGAGTCGATTAAATTTTTTGAAACGCGTTCACATTCGTTTAAATAAGTTTCACTATTTCCTAGTGAATGATACTTACGCCATGTACCCTCGAACAAACAGAAACGCGACATTAAAGCACGCACAGTATTCTGATTGATTGTATTGCTGCCGGCTCCTTCGCCATCAACATAAATGTTTTCTTCGGCATATTTCAAATCGCGGAGAATATTTGCAGCAACCTTGTCGCGCGAAGTACGCGGACCATATAAAATGTCAGTATCTTCGTCACTTAAAACATTTTCAATCCATGGTACATCGCTATAGCGGGCAAGTAATTCAAAATACCTGTACGAACGAAAGAAAAGTCCGACAGAGCGCCAGTGTTCTTTTTCTTTTTCACTCATTTCTGAACCATCGATATTTTGTAGCATAATATTCACCTTGCGGATATAGGCAAAATCCCAGGTATCGTCGGTGTTGGTTGTTGACGATATGGTATTCCATTGCCAGACATTGTTTTGTACATCGGTACCACTGCTGTAATAAAGGTAATTAGCATAAACATCACCTTTGGGTGGACTGGATACACCTTGAGTATGCCCAATATATTGCCTCATTGAAGGATCAGTAAAAATACCGTACAACCCCCAGGCATAGGTTTTAAAATTGTTGTAAGAAAGAAATGCTGTTTTCTCTGTCAGCGAAGTTTTTGGCGTATAATCCAGGAAGCTGTCGTTGCACCCCGTAAATGCCAATATTAATATGTAGAGTATGTATTTTTTAAGTTTCATAGTTCTATAAGTTTAAATTAATACCAAACGAAATCGTTCTGTAATGAGGATAATTCCAACCCAAACTTTCAGGATCGATTCCACTGGGTAAATGATCGAATGTGAATAAATTTTCCCCGCTTATGAAGAGTTTCAAATTTTTCAGATGCATTTTCTGCAACACACTTTTGGGCAAATTATAGCTAAGCGTAATATTTTTAACACGAAGATAGGATGCATCGCTCAGGAATTTATCAGACACTCTTTGGTTAGATCCCTGTGAACTTCCTGCATTTTCGTAGATACGGCCATAGTAGGCATTTTGAGTATTCTCCGGCGTCCATATTTTTCCAACCTGATCATCATAAACAGTTCCGTATTGGTTGGACATTGGGAAAATAATATTGCCGCCAATCCATGCATCACGTTTACCAACTCCCTGAAGAATAAACGAGAAACCAAATCCATCCCATTTAGCATTTCCGTTAAATCCATACTGGTAGTGCGGGCGACTGTTTCCAATAATCGTACGGTCTCCCGGATCATCAGCAGTGTTGTCGCCAGTATTAATGATATTCGTGCTACTTTCGTTGTCGCTTAGGTTTTTATATTTAATGTCGCCAACATGCGATGTAACACCATTAATATGAACAACATCTTCTTTCAATGCACCGGTCTCATCAAAATCGCTTTCAGTGTAGAAACCGTCGGTAACATAGCCCCAGATTTCACCAATCTCCTGACCAACGTAATAAGGAGCAGACAATAATTTAGTTTCATTTTTGTACCTGGTAATTTCAGAACGAGAATCGTAAATATTGAACCCGAGTCCGTATTTTACTTCACCAATATTTCCTTTGTAGTTAATCGCAAATTCCCAGCCATTTGTTTTTAAATCGGCAGCATTTTGGTTAGGTGCCGTAGCTCCTGCTACTGCCGGAAACTCTTCTCCGGGCCCTAACATGCCAATTGTATTACGTTGGAAGATATCGAAAGAACCTGAGAGCTTGTTATTCAGGAACCCAAAATCGATACCACCGTTTATGGTGTTTACACTTTCCCAGGTATAATTGGCTCTCACCATGGCCAAATTGCCTATTGTTTGTGGCAAAATACCATTGTTGATCCAGTGTCCGTCGATAACTGGCAGGGTAGGCAGGAAGCCATAGTTTCCAATACTCTGATTTCCAAGCGTACCATACGAAGCTCTTAATTTTAGCAACGAAACCGTTTTTTCAGCATCTTTCATAAACGACTCTTTGGCTATGTTCCAAGCAGCAGATACTGATGGGAAAAATCCTGTGCGATAATCTTTAGGGAATTTTGATGAAAGGTCGTAACGGCCATTAAATTCTACAAAGTATTTCTGCGCATAATTATAATTAGCCCTGAAAAATCCACTCCTGAGAGCATACTCGTTATAATCGTCGTTTGTTGCTGACGGTGTTGCTCCATTTGTTCCGCTAAGGGAAGGAAGCTCATTGCTGATCATATTGTATGCCTGGGCATAAAGGTATCGGTAATCGCTGTATTCCTGATTATATCCGGCAACAGCTGAGATATTATGCTTCTCACCAACGGTTTTGTCATAATTTGTGTAGGCATTAATGGTAGAATAGCGGGTCGATGACCGGTAGGTAGTAAACGGATCGGTAGCTGTAGAAGGCTTTATACTTTCTGCCAATCCCTGATGAACCTGAAAATAGTTGGCATACGACTCGTAATCGGTAGAACTTAACTGATACGAGTATTCGAAAATTGCTTTTAAGCCTTCCAACGGTTTAATTTCGGTTCGTGAAAATACCCGGGTATTATCTGTTACACTAGACGAAACATCTGTCAGTTCAATCACATTTGCCGGTGTCATTACCGGGTACTCGGTACCGTCGGTTCCGTAAGGCAGTAAACTGTCAGGATGATAGGAAGGCAGATTTGACCTCCATATTCTAAGTTCACTGCTTCCGTCGGTATACGGATAAGTTTTATCTCCCTTCATGTATTTAATATCCAGCGAGCTTGTCAGCCACGGTGTAATATCTCCGTTTACATACGAAGAAACATTGGTTCTTGTAAAAGCATCTTTGTCGGTTACCAGAATTCCGTTTTCATCAGTGTACCCCATTGATATACGATAATTGATACTTTCACTTCCGCCCTGCACCGAGATGTTGTGTGTTTGTTTCCACGATGATTCAAACATATCGCCCATTAAATCATTCTCTCTCAGAAAATATTTTGTCCCGTTATCTTCGGTCCATCCAAGCGGATAAGCAGAAGGATTATTGTTGTAATCCTGAAGCAGGTTTCCATAAACTTCCATATTCTGGCCCGACCATATTGACGAATAACCACCATCCTGCAAGGTTTGAATCATTTCAGTAGGAGGGGCTAGTTCTGGCAGGTTATCTACTTTTGAAATTGCAAAACTGTTGTTGTAATTGATTGAGAGTTGATTGTTTCGTTTGCCTTTTTTGGTCGTAATCAGTATTACGCCAAAAGAAGCACGGGCACCGTAAATTGCTGCAGAAGAAGCATCTTTCAGGACAGAAACACTTTCAATGTCTTCAGGGTTAATTAAACTAAGATTGTTAAAAACCACATTGTCTACCAATACCAGGGGAGCACCGCCATTGATCGATTCCAGCCCCCTGATATTAAATGAATTTCCTCCACCGGGAACTACCGACGATGAGGATGTAAATCCCGGAACAGACCCTTGCAGAATTGCTCCCAAACTTGTTACAGGCCTGTCGCCCAGCACTTCGTCCATTTTAACTACCGCAACTGCACCGGTCAAATTAACTTTCTTTTGAGTTCCGTATCCAATGGCGACTACTTCATCTAATCCAATGGCATCGCCAATCATCGTTACATTAATGGTCTGTTGATTTGTTACAACAATTTCCTGAGTCCTCATTCCTACGAATGAAAAAACCAAAGTAGCATTTTCGGGAACGTTTGGAATAGAATAGTTACCATCCATATCGGTAACCGTACCAGTACTTGTACCTTTTATTATTATAGTTACCCCAGGCAGTGGCTCCCCGGCATCATCGGTAACCGATCCGGAAATTGATTTTTGCTGCTGAAGAACTGGAGTTTCCAACAATTCTGATTTTCCTTCCCTATGAACAACAATTAAGCGGTTGTTCACTGTATAGGTAATTTTAGTTCCTTCAAGAACCTGATCCAGAATTTTTTCTATTTGTTCGTTTTTAAAATCGACATCCACCTTTTGGCTAAGGTCGATTTGTTTCAGGTTATAAATAAATGAAAACTCCGATTGATCTTCGATGAGCTCAAAAACCTTTTCCAGAGTAAGATTTTGCCCGGTTACATTAAGTTTTGTGTTTTGCGAATAGCTTGAGGCAGAAACCTGCACCAAGACAGCAAACATAAACAAACATATTAATTTCATAGTCCGTAAGATTTTGGGAAGGTCACCAAACAGGCAACTACTCCCGCGAATTCGTTTTTTTTTCATAAATTTGAAATGTTTAAACAATGATTTTAAAATTATTGGTTATCAAAGGTGGATTGTCCTGGCCGACTTTCCACCTTTTCTTTTTTTACATCGTGTCTGCAAGAAAACACCAACTTCTGCGTTACGCTTGCCCGAAAAATGCTCATTTACACCAGTAGACTGCGCTTTTTCAGGCTTCGCAAGCCTTGAATTTGATGCCTTCTTATCAGCCACCTGAGTTTTTATTTGCTTTTACTCATAGGCTTGTATATTATTTTAAATTCTCTGAATCCGGTTTTTTTATAGTCAATGGGGGTGGTTAGCTTGAGGGCGTCAAGTACCTGCCATATCGTTTCTTGATTTTTAAAACGTCCGTTGTAAAGCATTGTTTCCAACTCGGGGGCTGTATGTTGAAGTTTTACGTCGTACCAGCGTTCCAGTCGTTTAACCAACTCGGGGAAAGCAATTTCCTTAAACCGGAATTCTCCATCCTTCCAGGCGATTTCACTTTCCACGTCTATCTCTTCTATATGATACTTTCGATTTTCGCGATCGAGGTTTAGTTGTTGGCTGGGAGCAATGTCGACTAAGTTGTTGTTTCCAGGAAACTGTACACCCACTTCCCCTTCTGCAAGGGTAACCGAAGCATAAGAATTATCAGCGTAAGAGCATACATTAAATTGCGTACCGGTTACCTGCACATTAAAATCGTTTGTCTTAACAATAAACGGATTTGTTTTATCAGATTTCACCTTAAAAAAGGCCTCTCCGCTCAAATTCACCACACGCTTACCTTCTACAAAAACCGGGGGATAGTGAAGTTCTGAACCTGAGTTTAAAACAACGGTTGTTCCATCGGGTAAACTAACCTCGGAGCGTGATCCCAGTGGAACCTTAAATGAAACCAGAGCTGAAGCTGACTGAGTTAAGGAATCTCGGTTCAGAGTTTGTAACAGAAATAAGGTAATAAATCCGATGGCCAGTACAGCTGCCACTCCGGCTACTGCTTTCCATATATGGAGTACCTTTGTAGAAGCATTGTTTTTTGCTGCCTGCTGTTGGTAAAATTGTAACAATGCCGTATTGGTCCTGTTTTTCCTTTTCTGGGTGGCATCCCAAATATCTTTGATCTGATAAAAAGTTCTTTTATTTTTATCTGATTGCTCCAGCCACCGGGTGAATGTCTGTCTGTCGGCAACATTGCAGCTGCCATCCAGGTAACGGATTATTAATTGTTGGATATCAGTTTTATGGTCCATTTTTCGTTTCGTTCTGTTTCTATTACACTTTGCCTGCAGAAACTACGTCAATGGAAATGATTTTTTTTACAAAAACTGTTATTCAATAAAAAAATGCGCTAATTAGCGGTATTTAACGACAGGTTCATCAGGATATATATTTGCTTATTGGTAAGACTTTTTCGCAGGCTTGAGAGCGCTCTGAACAAACGGGTTTCTACAGTGCGCAAGGGGATATTTAACTTTTCGGCAATTTCTTTATTTTTTAACCCCTGAAACCGGCTCAATTCAATCACTTCTTTATAATTATCGGACAATGAATTAATGGCCACATAAATCTTTTCCAGGCCCTCTTTTTCTATCAGCGACTTCTCGCCACTTTGGTAAAAATGCAGTTCGTTAAAAGAGGCAGTAACTTTCTCTTGTTCTGCATGTTTTTGGACAACTGATTGGTGGCGCAGGTAGTTTAAACAGCCGTTTCGTACCGAGTTATACAGATAAGATTTTAAATGATCTGTTTCGAGTTTGTATTTCTCCTTTTCCCATACCACAGCGAATACTTCCTGTAAAATATCATTCACATCATTATCATTGCTGATAAATTTCAGACCATACAAAAGCAACGAATGATAATATTTTTGAAATATTTGATCGAAAGTAACCATGGGCTGCAATATTAAATAATTTTTATTGCTTATTGAAATCCCGCTACATGCAATAAAATCATTTCCCATGAAGGCGAAAAAAAACTACACATCCATTTTAATATCCTGCCCAATTACTTTGTTCGGTTTTTTTTCTAATCCTTTCCAAAAATTACCTCCCTGTACTTGTTGTATATAAACGAAACAATAAGTAAAATGGCACCTATCGAAAGAAAAACAATGGTTTTTTGAATCGTATCCAAATTGGTGAGGTCGTAAACAAAAAGTTTAATTAATGTACCCGCAAAAAGAACAATTGATGTTATTCGCAAATGCTTTTTCTGTTTCCAAATACCGTATCCTACTAAAATAAAGGAAAGTACTCCCCATAAAATACTTAAGCCATGTTTGTATACTTCGGTTGAACCCGATAAACTTAGCCAGTCGATTAGTTCGCTGCTGCAAATCCAGATAATACTTACACTTAATATAATCTCGAATACTTTAATAAAGTTTTTATTGGGGAACAACGAAACTGAAAAGCGGTAAGTTGAATAGAAAAGAATGGCAAAAAATGAGTAAGCGACATACCTGATGAGCAAGTGGAACCTATTTATATCGTAATTAGCCGGCAAGTCAGTATTCAGATAACTTTCCCGGAGAAAACCAACCGCTGCCAGTCCACTTCCCAGAAAGATCAGGATCATGAATCCACTCATTACAAAAACAACGGCATTTAATACTGTATTTTTTAACCATTTAAAATTTACAAAAGCCAGAACAGATGTAAAAAGCATGGAATAGTTGATGAGCCATATTGTTTTGAAATCAAAAATGTCCTGATTTAGCTGTTTGTAGACTTTCACCCATTCACCATCATTATTTGGTTGGTACGAGGTGTAAACCTGTATATTGTTCCAGTAAAGGTCAATTTCGGTGTAGAAAGTAAAGAACAAAACAATCAGAAAAGATATCGGGAATAAAATATTAAATGTATTAAGCCATCCCAGAATTCTTTCTTTTGTAGGAACCAGTTTTCTACTGGTGTAATAGATAAATGAGAAGGAAAGGATTACGATAACGGAGGCCAAAAAATCGAGGTTGAATACGGGTTTGAAGATTTCACTAATGGAATTTCCGTAAAAAGGATACGAAACTGATACCCAATTGCTAACTGTAATAATAAATGTAGTGGTGATAAGAGCAAAGGAAAGATAGTCGAACAATTCGATCCTCTTGCTTCGGCCGAACCAGAAGAGGAAAGCAGCTTCGAGCGACCAAAGTATGGCCGAATAGTAATCGTTGAATTGTAGCCCTATGGCAATGGTTACAAAGGTGATAACAAAACCAACTGTCCAGAAAAATAAATTGTTCTTAACATCAGCCTTATAAATCAGATAGGCTGTAAAACCATGAACTACAGCATTTATAAGCGAGAATAATCCGCCGTAGGAATCGTTTAAGTTGCTCATGTTCAAGGCCGTAATGCCAATAAAAAAGAATATGGCTGTATTTAGCAGAAGATATGGAATATCGTCGATTTGCGCTTGCTCTTTTAATAACAGTTTGTAGGAAAGAAAGACCAGGTAGAATGTTAAAAAAAACAGGACAGAAAAAGTGAGTGCTGTCCCCAGTTCGTTATTGTAATCTTTTGAAACAAACCACGACAAAAATATAACCCAGGTGGCGAGAAAAGCCAGGTAGTTTAATGGTTTCCAGCGTTTTTTTGTGGAAATAAAGAGTATGCCCGAATTTATAATAACCATGTAAGTAAACAGCACCACAACACTGGCGTCGGGATCGCCTACCAAAAAAGGCACAAGATAAGCACCCACCAGTCCGAAATGCGCAATAACCTGCCTGTTGTAATACAAGGCAAGGGCCACCGTTATAACCGTAAATAAAACCATTAAAATAAAGGCAACAGAATTGGGATATAAGCTGTAATAACTGTAGGCCGCATAAGTTATAAAATAATGAATGGCCATTGCTCCGCTAATTAGTACAGCGCTAAAATTGAAGTATTCCTTTTTTAGCCGGACGGCAAAAAATGTTAATATCGCGCCAACCAGGTAACCCAGAATTATTCGTACCAATGGAGAAATCAGATTGTTGTCGATGGCATATTTTGTGCCTATTCCAACACCAATTATTACCACGGCCATTCCAATTTTGTTGATTAAATTGGTACCGATAAATTGTTCAACTTCAGAGCTAATGGCACTTCTCTGCCAGGGGCTTGCCTGCGGGCTATGTTGTTCTGCTTTATGTTTTCGAATAATTTGTTCAATCTCTTTGGGTTTTGTTTCGGCAACTTCCTGAACTTCTTTTTCAACCACGGGTGCTGGTTCTGCTTCTGTTTCTTCAAATTTTAACTGCGTAATTTCACGCTGCAATTTGTTTATTGCCTGCTGAAACTGCGATTGTTTTTCGAGTAATTCGTTTAATTTTTGGAGAAGTTCTGTTTTATCAGATTTATTTATGGGCATAGCTTTGGTTTTTTGTGCATACGAAAAATAGATGTGTCAGTTTCATCTAATTTTCTTCATTTGAATCATGAAACTTTAATCTGCATAATTCGCCGTGGCTTTGCCTCGGGGTTCCGCTTTTTCTCCCCTGTCGAGGGAAGATGGCAGCCTTTAAGGCTGACAGAGGGGTGAAATTAATAAAATTCGGGTTTCAGCGTTTTAGCTGAAACCCGAATTTTATTAATTGTTTCAACTAAATGTGTACTTTTGCAGCGGCAGGCCGCTTTATCGCTGCTTCGGTTAAACGGGGCAGAGGAAAGTCCGGGCAACGCAGGGCGCCGTGTTTCCTAGCGGGAAGGTCTTTGAAAGGGGACAGCAACGTAACAGAAAATAACCACCTTGTTGTGGCGTGTCCACGACGGGGAACGGGTGAAAAGGTGCGGTAAAAGCGCACCGGTGATGGTGGTAACATCGTCAGCCGTACGTCTCACGGGTTGCAAGGCCATGTATATCCAAAGTGTTTGCCGCTGTTGCGGTACAGCAAAACGGCCCGTTTTGTTCTCAACGCACAAGAGACTTTGGAGGGGTAGGCTGCAGGATTCCGACAGTGATGTCGGGACTAGATAAATGATAAAGGCTTTTCGTTTGTTTTCGGATGGATGGAAGAGTACAGGACCCGGCTTACAGGCCTGCCACTATTTTATTCAGCGGGTGAGTTTGAGTGTAAACTTAAACTCACCCGCTGAATTGTTTTTGTTTTATGCCCTGGCTTTTCTTTTCCAAATCATTAAAGTTAGTCCGCTTAATACAAACGGGATGCTCAACAACTGACCCATATTTAATAGCATTCCATCTTCAAAGTTTGCCTGGTTTATTTTAAAGAATTCGATTAAAAACCTCACCGCGAACAAGAGAACCAAAAACAGGCCAAAAATAAACCCGTTCTTTCTTTTCTCTATCTGTTTTGAATAGAACCACAGCAGTAGCCCAAATATGAGTAAATAAGAACATGCTTCGTAAAGTTGTGCCGGATGCCGTGGCAATAAATCAACCCGGTTAAAAACAACACCATACTCCGAATTGGTTGGGCTTCCTATTATTTCCGAGTTCATGAAATTTCCGAAACGGATAAATGCTCCTGTAAGGGGTGTGGCAATGGCCAGCCTGTCGAGTACCCACAGAAATTTAACTTTATATTTGCGGCAATATAGAAGTAGGGCCGTAAGTACACCAATGGCGCCGCCATGACTGGCCAGGCCCTGGTATCCTGTGAATTCGAAGCTTTTGCCCGGTATCCATTTAAATGGAAGTATCATTTCCAAAGGATGGCTTAAATAATAGCCTGGTTCGTAAAATAAACAGTGCCCTAATCGTGCTCCTATTATTGTTCCGGCAAAAACAAATACAGCTAATTTTTCCAGATTTTCTACCGTCTCTTTTTCTTTCAGATAGATTTGTTTTACAATGTAATAGCCTAGAATTAATCCCGATACAAATAGAAGGCTGTAATACCTCAGCGAAATTACTCCAAATAATTTAACGATTTCAGGATCAACATTCCAGTTTATATATGATAGTAGCATGTTCTGATTTTAGGTTCTAATTGTTGTTCATCTTTTTAACAACGAGGTGCAGTCGCGTGGCAGCGGTGATTTTGTTGTGGGGCATTTCCTTTTTTTCATTCTTTATTCATGTTCGGGAAATTCGGGACTACCATATCTTTTGCTTTTGAATTCAGATAAAGTCTTATTGAGTCATTCCCTGGTATCAACCAAACCATTTCCTCAGAGTCGATCTTTTCAATATGTACAACAGTCGAATCAAACTCATTAAAAATTAGTAAGGTGTGATTATTAAGTTGCCATTCACCTTCAATTAGATTCTCTATACTCTCGGCTTTGGTTTTATAATAATATCTATTACCTGATGAAAAGTCCCATGTTTTTTTATTGCCCTTATCTGTTTGATTAATCGTTCCCGATTTAAAGTCAACAACTTTTTGTATTTCCCAGCTATAGGCAGTCAGCATTTGCTCATCCTTGTTTTGGCACGAGATTAAAATGATGCTTGGAATTATTAATAGCAGTAATTTTTTCATTTGCTTTTAGTTTGTATAATTTTGTTTTCTCAAGCTTGAAATTAACTTGCTTATCCATCCACAAATCCCATAAACTATTTCCACATAAGTTATGTGTTACCATAAGTTCATTCAGGGAGACTTTCCTTCGCTGCTAATCTTTTCTGTGTCGCCGGGAACTGTGTTTTCAAATGTAACAATAAGCATGGAAAAGAAAAATTATTTTGTTTTACCTTTTTTTTTGAGGTTTTTCCATTTTGTATAGGGCATGCAAAAAACAAACAAAGGTGTTGCGCAAAACAAACACAGGTGATTAACAAAACAAACACAGGTGTTTAATTGCGAGAACACAGGTGTTTGAAAACAACAACACAGCAGATTGAAAACAGAATTACCTGTGTTAGAATTGGGCAGGTTGTATCTGTTTACTATTTTCGAAATTATGTTCTCTAACATTTCAGATGTAAAAAATCGGTTGTAGTTTTATTCCTGTTAACCGAGATTCCTACCCTTGAACGGATTCTCATAATTATTAACCTTAAATTTTAATCCAATGTTAAAGTACAAACTCATTGAAAAGGCAAATCCTCAGGATGTAACTGCCCCTAAAAAGTTTTATGCCAGTCATGCCTCATCGGGCCGGAAAACCTTAAAAAACATTAGTCGCGACATAGAAGATAAATCGTCGCTTAGCCGCGGAGATATCAGCAATGTACTTGATAACCTGGTTGACCAGATTCCGAAGTATTTGCTCGACGGGCAAACTGTTAGTCTTGGCGACCTGGGATCGATTCGTTTAACACTTAGCAGCGAAGGTGCCGGCGAGGAAAAAGATTTTAAAGTAAATATGATTAAGAATGTAAAAATAATATTCACTCCCGGAAAAATGTTAAAGGAAGAGGTGGCTAAAGCTAAATTCGAAAAAACAGAATAATATTGTTTTTGGTTAAATTTCCAATGTTTGTTATTTGAATTGTAATGGCATCGCCTTTGGGGCGGTGCCATTTTTTGTATGTCGTTTGCAGCTGTTTCCTAGGTATAAAACCGCCTGTACCACTTCACAAATTCCCCAATTCCTTTTTCCAAAGTAGTATTGGGCGAGTAGCCAAAATCTTTTTCAAGTTCGCTAACATCGGCGTAGGTTTTATACACATCGCCGGGCTGCATATCGTGAAACTCTTTTTCAGCTTCCTGTCCCAATGCTTTTTCAATGGTTTGAATAAACTCCATCAACTGAACCGGAGAGGCGTTCCCAATATTATGAACTTTGTAGGGTGGTGTTGAAGATGGTGCACCATTTAAAATCTTAATAATTCCCTCAACAATATCGTCGATATAAGTAAAGTCGCGGTACAAATCGCCGTGATTGAATATTTTAATCGGAGCTCCCGAGAGGATGTTTTTTGTAAACGAAAAATACGCCATGTCGGGGCGACCCCAGGGACCGTAAACCGTAAAAAAACGCAATCCCGTTGTGGGAATACCAAACAAGTGACTGTAGGTGTGTGCCATCAACTCGTTGCTCTTTTTCGTAGCTGCGTACAAACTCACCGGATTATCCACCGAATCGGAAACCGATAAAGGCATTTTTGCACTGTTGCCATAAACGCTTGATGAGCTGGCATACACCAAATGCTGAATGTTGTTGTGGCGGCAGGCTTCCAGAATATTTATAAAACCGACAATGTTACTGTCGATGTAGGCCTGCGGATTTTCAATACTGTAACGTACACCAGCCTGTGCCGCCAGGTTGCACACCATGTCAAACTTTTCGGTTTCGAAAAGCTGATTCACCTGCTCTCTGTCTTCCAGGTTCATTCGCACAAACGAATAGTTGGCGTTTTTTGTGCTGGTAATTTTTTTGTGCCAGTTTTCAGCTTCAGCAGATATACCTGCTTCGGCCAGACGTGCATATTTTAAATCAGTAGAATAGTAGTTGTTAATATTATCGATACCAACAACTTCTATTCCCTGTTCCAGTAGCTTATTTGTTAAATGGAATCCAATGAATCCCGCTGTACCTGTAACCAGAATCTTCATTTCTGAACATTTTTAGTGATTCGGATAAATCTTATTCTGCGCCAGATAATCCAAAATCGCATCCAGGTTTTCTTCGTTTTTCACCGGATCGAAAGATAATTTTGCATTTGTTGGCACTTCGTATTCCAGGTCAACACCGGGGAGATTACTTGTTTTCCCCTGTTCGATTAGCTCGTACAATTCGGGTTTATTGTTTTTGCAATAATCCAACGTAGCATCCATATAAAACATATGGAAACGATCTTCACCGATAATTTCAGCTACCTGGCTACGCAGCGATTCGTTGCGTGAAATAAACGAAGCGATGGCAATAATACCCTGGTCGTTAAGTAACTTGCAAATATGTGCCACACGACGCAGGTTCTCGGCCCTGTCGGCAGGAGAAAAGTCGAGTTCGCGGTTTAAACCCGAACGCACCGAACTACCATCGATTAATACGGCAGTAGCACCGTTTTCAAACAATTTCTTTTCGAGACTGAAAGCCAGCTCGTTTTTACCTGAACCATGTAAGCCGGTAATCCAGATGGTTTCCCCTTTCTGGTTGAGTTGCTGTACTCTTTCTTCCGTTTTAATCAACGATTTTCCAAGTGCAATTTTTTCTTTATCCACATCGGTAATGCGCGAAGGTAAGTTTTCGCTTCCCAAATGGTCGATAATCATACCTACTGCACAGGTATTGTGTGTTACCGGGTCGATTAAAATAAACGAACCGGTTTGTTTGTTCTTTTTGTAGGGATCGAAGAAAAGTGGTTTGGTAGTAGTAATTACAACCCGTCCAATTTCATTTAGTTTGAACTTTTCGATGTTCGATTTCTCGAGCGTGTTAACATCCACCTTGTATTTAATTTCGTCGATACGTGCTTTGGTGTTGTTGTTGGCATGCTTGATGTAGAATTGGGTTGAAAGGTTCATGTCGTTTTCATCCATCCAAACCAACATGGCTTCAAACTGGCGCTCTACCCGTGGTAGGTTATCGGGGTGAACCAACATATCTCCACGCGAAATATCAATTTCGTCTTCCAGCGTAACTGTAACCGATTGCGGAGGGAAAGCATAATCCAACTCTTTGTCGTAGGTTACAATCTTTTCAACCTTCGATTTTTTCATCGAAGGCAAAACCATTACCTCGTCGCCTTTTTTTATGATTCCTGAAGCTACAGATGTAGAGAATCCACGGAATTTAATATCGGGACGCAAAACGTACTGAACCGGATAACGCAAATCGGTAAAATTGCGGTCGCTGCTTACGTGTACGTTTTCCAGGAAATCAAGCAGGCTGGGACCGTGGTACCAGGGCATTCTGTCCGATGTTTCAACCACGTTGTCGCCTTTTAATGCCGAAAGCGGGATGAAGGTAACATCAGGAATATCGAGCTGTGTAACAAATGCTTTGTAGGTGCTGCGGATTTCTTCAAAACGCTCCTCGCTGAATTCGACTAAATCCATTTTGTTAATGGCTACAACCACGTGCTTTATTCCCAAAAGGTTGGCCAGGTAGGTGTGACGTTTGGTCTGTGTAATTACACCATAACGTGCATCAATAAGAATAATCGCCAGGTTGGCAGTCGATCCTCCGGTAATCATGTTACGCGTGTATTGCTCGTGTCCGGGAGTATCGGCAATAATAAACTTCCGTTTTGCCGTTGAAAAATAGCGGTACGCCACATCGATTGTAATTCCCTGCTCGCGTTCGGCTTTTAATCCGTCCAACAGAAGGGCATAGTCGATGTCCTCGCCGGCGTGGCCCACACGTTTGCTGTCGCGGTGTAAGGCCTCAAGCTGATCCTCGTAAAGCATTTTACTGTCAGCCATTAAACGTCCTATCAATGTTGATTTTCCATCGTCAACCGAACCGGCAGTTAAAAGTCTCAGTAAGTCTTTTTTCTGGTCTTGATCGAGGAACTCTTGTATGTTTAATTTTTTTGTTGTCATTTTTTTGATGCTTTTTCTTGTAGACCGTATCTGCTTGCTTGAGATCCCTCGCTGCGCTCGGGATGACAGCGAAAATTATTATCAGGCGGCGCTACAATGTTTATTGTTTTAACAAAATGGTTTCAAGCGCCGCAGATGATTAGTCCCATAAATTGTCATTCCGAAGGAGGAACGACTGAGGAATCTTTTCCCGGCAGCTTTATCACTTTTCATTAAAAATACCCTTCTCTTTTCTTTTGTTCCATCGAGGCTTCCTGGTCGAAGTCGATCACCCGTGTTGTACGTTCCGAAACGGTTACCGTCATCATTTCTTCCACAATCTC
Source organism: Draconibacterium aestuarii (assembly GCA_026671195.1). GTDB lineage: Bacteria > Bacteroidota > Bacteroidia > Bacteroidales > Prolixibacteraceae > Draconibacterium > Draconibacterium aestuarii. Next base: position 79,949 of record JAPOHD010000002.1, read on the forward strand.
TTCAATGGTGGTTGCATTCGATTCAACCGCACCGGTTAAAGGGTAGCAGCCCAAAGTACGGAAACGTACCATGCGCATTTCTGCCTTGTCGCGTAATTCTTTTGGCATACGTTCGTCGTCCACCAAAATCAAACTACCGTCCATGTCAACCACAGGGCGTTCTTTTGCATAATACAGTGGTACAATCGGAATGTTCTCCAATCGAATGTATTGCCAAATATCTAATTCTGTCCAGTTTGAAATTGGGAATACACGAATGGATTCTCCCTTTTGAACGCGTGAGTTGTAAATGTTCCACAACTCGGGACGTTGATTTTTGGGATCCCACTGGTGGAATTTATCACGGAACGAAAAGATTCGTTCTTTAGCACGCGATTTTTCTTCATCGCGACGTGCACCACCAAAAGCTGCATCAAATTTATGAATGTTCAAACCTTCAAGTAAAGCCTGGGTTTTCATAATGTCGGTGTGCACCTTACTTCCATGAGTAAATGGTCCAACACCACTTTCAAAACCTTCTTTGTTGTGATGTACAATTAAATCCCATCCTTTGTCATTGGCATATTGTTCGCGGAAATCAATCATTTCTTTAAACTTCCATTTCGAATCGATATGCATTAATGGAAAGGGAACTTTTCCGGGGTAAAAGGCTTTTTCGGCTAAACGTACCATAACCGAAGAGTCTTTCCCAATGGAATACAGCATTACAGGATTTTCGAATTCAGCTGCCACTTCGCGGATAATGTGAATGGCTTCTGCTTCCAACTCGCGAAGGTTTGTTAATGAATATTCATTCATTCGTTTCTATTTTTATTTAATACAACTCATGTTGCAGTTTCCTGATTTTCAGAGAAGACGTCATGTAGCTATATTAATTCAATTAATACTTATCAAAAAGGATTGCAAAGATAGAATTTTATTCCTTTTTGGACGAGTAATTAAGGACAATAAGGTCTATATTTAAACTGGATTTATGACAATTATCTAGAAACTCCAGAAATAGGGGATGAGGAGCATTGACAAAATAAAAGCGATAATATTAAGAGGTAGTCCGATTTTTACGTAATCGCTGAATTTGTAATTTCCGATTGCCTGAACTATCAGGTTGGTTTGATAACCAATTGGAGTTGAGAAGCTTGCTGATGCTGCTATTGCAATGGTTACAAAAAATGGTTTCGGATCGACATTCATTTGCTCGGCAGCGGCAAGTGCAATGGGAAAAACCATGGCAGCTGCGGCGTTGTTCGTAATAATTTCAGTAAAAATTGCTGTTATAATAAACAGGGCAGCAAGTACCCCAACCGGCCCAAATTGCTGCGAAATATTTATAGTGGCCCGGGCAATGGTTTCATCAGCTCCCGAATTTTGCATGGCCTTACTTATAGCAAAAGCACAGGCAATGGTGATAAGTACATCCCAGCTTATGGCTTTGGTGTATTTCTGGTGCGGCATTATTTTTAGCCAGATAAGTAACATAGCTGCAATGGATGCAAAATAGAACATGTCGAAATTTATGCCATTGGGTGAAGTTATAAATTTACCGACTGTAGTTCCAATCACCATTGCCAGAAGAATGATGGTTGCGATCCATTTTTTCCAGAAAGTTCCTGTTGTACGATAATCACGGATATAGGAAGTAAGATAAAATATTTTTGATTCTCCCCAGTTCTCAATAAACTTTTCGGTAGTGAGGAGTACCAGGTTGTCGCCGGGTTTTAAGTGTAGCTTATCCATGTTTGTGGTAATACGCTCACCGTTTCGGTGGATGGCTAGCACAACTGCCTGGTAATGATCGTAAAAGTTAAATTCGTGAATGGTTTTGCCAATGGCGGGAAATCTTGGAGCCAGCACGGCTTCATATTGTTTTAACTTGTCTTTATCAATCCCTTTTATTAAGTCGATACCACTTAGTTTTAGGTTTTGGTTGGCAATAATATAATTTAACCGATCGGATTTTCCGGCCACCAGCAATTTGTCGTTAACCAGAAGCTTAAATATTCCTTTTTTTGTTTCAATTATATTTCCTTCGCGGTTAATAATTTGAATAAAAAGTCCTTTTAGATCTTTTGACCTGCCGTTTTTTATTTCCAGTCCAATCAGGTTGCTCCCTTCGGGTATTATTACATCGTAGTGGTAATCTTTGTACTCGGTAGAACTTTTTGAGTTGAAAAATATTTTTTCACCGGGCAGGAACCTGTTCCCAAAAACGGTCATGTAAATCGTTCCGATAATGGCTATAAAAATGCCCACTTTGCCCAGTTCAAACATGCTAAATCCTTGGTAGCCGTTTTCCAGAATCAACCCGTGTACCACAAGATTGGTCGATGTTCCGATGAGTGTGCACATACCTCCAAAAATTGTGGCATATGACAGGGGGATCAAAAACTTCTTAGATGAAAGGTTTAGGGTCTCTGACCATCGTTTTATGATTGGTGCAAAAATAATTACAACCGGGGTGTTATTTAAAAATCCGGAGAGAAAAGATACCGGTAGCATTATTTGTGGAATAAGCGAGACCATTTTTCTTCTTTTTCGAGGGAGGTAGGTTTGTGCCAGCCTGTTTAGTACACCTGATTGTCGGATACCTTCACTAACCAGAAACAAAACAGCAATTGAAATCATTCCCTTGTTTGAAAAGCCGGCCAGCATTTCTTTGTCGGTGATTATGCCGGTTGCCATTAATACAATTGCCGATGAGAAAAAGATAAGCCCCGGGCGCATCACTTCTTTGGCCAGAGCAACTATTGTTATAAAAACTATTGCAAGAACAATATATCCGTCGGTACTAATCAAAATATTTCTGGTATTTTATTGCTTACTAATTGGTCGAAGTCTGTTTTTTTTTGATGGATCAAAACTACTACTAAAATTTAGTTCATTCAAAATAAAATTTCACAATCTGCATCCAGGGGTAGGTGTGCGCTTGTAAGTGTCAGTAGTATAGGCGATTGTTGTGGTTGGTTAGCTGTGTGTGCAAAGGAGAAAGTTGTTAAGAGATGCAAAAAAGTGGATTTTTTTTCGAAAAAATGCCCGTTGGGTTTGTATGGAAAAAAATAATTTCTACTTTTGCATCGCCTTTGAAAAACAAGGGCACTACAAGGATGACTCAGTAGCTCAGTTGGTAGAGCACATCCCTTTTAAGGATGGGGTCCTGGGTTCGAGACCCAGCTGAGTCACACCAAGACAAAAAGCTTCAGTTTAACTGGAGCTTTTTTTGTTTTTAAACGATTGCCTATTTTGTCATTGCTTTGATCCATTTTAAAAAATCAAAAAAAAACAGGAACCAGACGATTCCTGCTTTTATATGATATCCGGCCTTCTTTTAAATTCCGCTAAAATCAACATTCTCAAATAAAACAGAAGGTGTAAGCCACGATGAATTTTTGTTTACATCGTTGCCTATTTCGCCAATGTTCGACCAAAGAGTAAGCATATTGCCTGTAATATTCATTTCTGAAACCGGTTTCGTCAATTGGCCATTTTCAATTAGAAATCCGTCGATACCATATGAGAAATCGCCAGTTGATCCATTGCAGTTTCCTCCGTTAAAACCGGTAACCAGAATTCCTTTTTTTGTCGATGCCACCATTTCGTCAAGATTTTTATTGCTGGTTTCGAATACCAGATTGGTTGTACCTCCGCTGGTAGGAGCCATTTTTAGTTTTTTCCCGTAATAAGTATCAATATAGTAGGTTTCCAGAACACCTTTGTTGAACACCGGACGTTTTTTAGTTGCAAGACCTTCACCATCGAACAAACGCGATCCGCGCCCTCCAATAATAAATGGGTCGTCGATTAGTGTAAGTTTGTCGGAAACAACTTTTTTGCCCAATTTATCGATCAGGAATGAATTTTTCTGTTGTATTGCCGATCCGTTTAAGGCATTAATAAGTGGTCCGAATATTCGTCCCATTGAACGGTTCTCAACAATCATCGACATCGTTCCGGATTCGATCTTTTCCTGGCCAATTTTTTTCAGTGCTCTTTCGAGGGCGATTTTACCGGTGCCTTCTTTTTTTAGTTTGTTGTATTTTATGGCACTTTCGCTCCAGCCTGATTCAGGACGTGCTTCGCCACCATCTACTGAAACCGAAGTGAAGATACCAAAATGCGAGTTGGCGGTATACCCCTCGAAACCGTTGCTGGTAACTGTAATGCGCTCGTTCAGTCCGTCGTAATAACTACACGAAACTGAAATGAGTCGTTCGTCTTTTCCGAATACTTCTTTTTCGGCAGCAAATGCTAGATCAATCTTTTCTTTTGGGGTAATTTTGCTGAAATTTTCATCCAATAAATCCAGGTTTTCACCTTCGCCCTTATAATATAGTTCAGGTTCGGGTAAGGTGCGGAATTCGTCTTCCGACAGGAACCTTGTTCCTTCGATAGCTTCTTCAATAAAACGGGCCAGCTCTTCTTTTTTCATTCGGCTGGTAGAGTGGGCTGAATATTTTCCATCCACAAATAAACGGATAGAAAGACTGCTTTGAATAGCTTGTTCCAGTTTGTCGATTTTTTGTTCGCGAACCTCAACACTGCTGCTCTGACTATTGGCAATGCTAACGCTTGCTTGTTGGGCACCATTTTCTAAGGCGTGATTCATGGCCCATTTGGCTAATATATGTTTTTCTTCTTTTGTCATTTTTTTTAGATTTTAGCTATGAGCTTCTAGCTGTGAGCTACAAGCAAAATTCTTTAAATTCTAAACATTAAATCCTGAATTAATTAGGCATTTGTTCCGCCAACGGTCATTTTCTTTACTAATACAGTGGGTAATCCAAGTGTAACCGGAACTGACTGTCCGTCTTTTCCGCACGTCCAGGTGCCACTGTCGTTTTTGTAATCGTTGGCTGCCATAGATATATCGGCTAAAGCCTGAGGCCCGTTTCCAACAATGTTAATGTCTTTAATGGGGCGGGTTAGTTTCCCTTTTTCAATAATGTATCCCGATTTTACGAAGAATGTAAAGTCACCAGCACCGATTTTTACTTCGCCATTGCTAAAGTTATCTACATATACTCCATAATCAACTTCAGCAAATATTTGCTCTACTGAGTGCGGACCATTTTCCATGTAGGTAGAACGCATCCTGGGAAGTGGCATGTTGCGGAATCCCTCACGGCGTCCGTTCCCGGTTGGTTCAACACCATAATGTTTGGCACTGATACGGTCGTGAATGTAACTGTTCAAAATGCCATCTTTTACCAGGTAGGTTTTTTGTACATCGTTCCCTTCGTCATCAATATTGATAGCGCCACGATCGTTTGGAAGTGTGCCGTCGTCAATAATATTGATAAAATTTTCAGCTACTTTTTTATTCAGTTTGTCGCTGAAAATTGAAGTTCCCTTTCGGTTAAAATCAGCTTCGAAAGTATGTCCTATTGCTTCGTGTAAAAGAATTCCGGAACCACCTGCACCCAAAACAACGGGCATTTCGCCGGCTTTTGGTTTAACGGCTTCAAATAAAATATTGGTTTTACTGATGGCTTCATTGGCTAACTCGTCAATTAAATCTTCGTTTAACCATTCAAATCCTTTTCGCACCGAGCGGGCCGCATAGGCATTTTCAATTTGTTCGCCCTTCTGCATAATACAAACAGCATAGAAGCTAACCATCGGTCGATAATCGTAGGTTAATCTTCCTTCCGAATTGTAAAACAAAACGAAGCTTGTTTCGTCACTTAAACCGGCATTCACTTTAATTACTTTATCGTCGAGACTAAAAATTTTATCGTTTATTCCCTGCACAAAAGGTACTTTGTCTTTAACCGAAACATCTTCCCATTTTTTCGAAATTTTATAATAATCAGAAGGAAGTTTTTCGCTAAAAGCTTGTTGTTTAAAATCACTGCTGCTGTCGGCAATGTTCGCTGCTAATTTTGCAGCGTTTAACATATCGTCAAGTGCGATGTTTTCAGAGTAGGCAAAACCAGTTTGGTCGCCTTTTAAAACCCGAATACCAACACCAAAGTCGATGTTTGAATAGGCTCGGTTTACTTTGCCGTCTTCAAGGCCAATGCTATTTGATGTTTTATGTTCGAAAAAAAGATCGGCATAATCGCCACCTTTGCTCATAGCAGTTGCAACTACTTTTTGCAACATCTCGGTTGAAACCTCAAAATGGTCTAAATAATTTTTCACGTCTGCTGAAATTTGTACGTTCTGGCACGATTGCATAAAAGGAGGCAATACCATGCTTCCGGCTGCAAACATACCACTTGTTTTAATAAAATTACGTCTGTCAACTTTCATTCTGGTGTATTTAATGTGAATATCTGATTTGTAATAGTAGTTGCTTCAAGGCAATATAGGTAATAATCGTGACGAATAAATTACAGATTTAACTGAATTATATTGCTTATGTAGTTGTTTTAACGGGGAAATGTAATGAAATCTTACATGTATTTTAAAAATATTTTGTTGGGTGTGTGAAATTGGGGCATTGCAATAAAAAATGATTAGTTTCGAACCCGCTGGGGTATATGTTTTTAAGGATGCTTCAGTAAAAAATATTGTTTTTTGTCATTATGTGTAGTTTGTAGAAGGGGGGCTGACAAAAATCTAATTTTAATGTAAAATATTTATTAATTTATTACAAATTGTTATATAATTGCACTCTTAGATTTCATATAAGCATAAATTTGTATCGAACAGTTATAGAATATCCATATTTAAATATAATTTAATTACATCATGAAATCAAAATTGGAATACATTTGGCTGGATGGTTCTGAACCAACTCAGCAACTTAGAGCTAAAACACGCGTAGCAGAAAATTTTAGCGGTAACCTGGAAGATTGTCCGGTATGGTCTTTTGATGGATCATCAACGAACCAGGCAGGTGGTGAACTTTCTGACCTTTTATTAAAGCCAGTATTTGTTTGTCCTGACCCGGATCGCAAAAATGCATATTTGGTATTAACTGAGGTTTTAAATCCTGACGGAACTGCACACGAAACAAATGGTCGTGCGCACATTGAAGAAGAGGATGAAGATTTCTGGTTTGGTTTTGAGCAGGAATATTTCTTGTATGATCCACAAACTCGTCTTCCTTTAGGTTTCCCTGCAGGAGGTTTTCCTGAGCCACAAGGACCTTATTATTGTGGAGTAGGTGGTTCTAAAGCTTTCGGTCGTGCAATTGTTGAAGAGCATTTCGATCTTTGTTTGGAAGCCGGATTAAACGTAGAAGGTATTAATGCAGAGGTAGCTGCCGGACAGTGGGAATATCAGATTTTCGCTAAAGGTGCTCACAATGCTGGTGACCAGATTTGGGTGTCACGTTTCCTTTTGGAACGTACTGCTGAAAAATATGGTGTTGATGTTGAATGGCATCCAAAACCACTTGGAAAAGATCTTGACTGGAACGGTTCGGGTATGCACGCAAACTTCTCGAATGGTTTAATGAGAACTTGTGGCGACGAAAAAGTATTTACTGCAATTTGCGAAGAGTTCGGTAAATATATTCCTGAGCACATTGCTGTTTACGGAGCATACAACGACCAACGTCTAACCGGTAAACACGAAACTGCATCGATTCACGATTACAGCTATGGCGTATCTGACCGTGGTGCTTCGATTCGTATTCCTGTTGGAACAGTAGAAGATGGTTGGAAAGGTCGTTTGGAAGACCGTCGTCCTTCTTCAAATGCAGATCCATACAAAGTTGGAGCTCGTATCATTAAAACGGTGCACGGAGCAAAAGTTTAATTTATTATCTTTTATATAGAAAGAACTGCCTCTTGTGGGGCAGTTTTTTTTATGCCATTTTTGCCGAAAAATACAATGTTTATGAAGAGGTTAGAAATTAATCACCATCTTTTTTACGAGACTTCTCATTCGCCTTCTTTAGTTGATATTGTTGGTGAAAAGATGTTGGGCCGGGTGCTGGATTTTTGTTTTATTGAGAATCCTTATTATCCGGGGAAACGCCTGCTACGAAAGTTAAAGCGTAAATTGCCGGTGGTTATAAAATCATATCCGTCGAGTAATCCAACTTTGGCACAAAAAGATCTGGCTACAGTAATTCATACCCATCCCAACCACATTGTTATTGGAAACGGGGCCACTGAACTGATTACAATTATCGAAAATCAGTTGGTTGAAAATATTGGGATTCCAATACCTACTTTTAGCGAATACATTGAAAAACTAAGAAGCTCAGATCAGGTTAAATTATTCCAGTTGCCTGCCGAAAATCGCTATCAGCTCGATTTGGATGAGTATGCCGGGTGGATTAATGCAGAAGGATTGTCCGCTGCTTTAATTATTAATCCGGGAAATCCAACAGGGCAATTTATTTCAACCGAAAAGATGCTCGGTTTTCTGGAACAAATGAGGGATTTACAACTAATATTGGTTGATGAATCGTTTATTGATTTTGCCGGAGAAGAAGTCCCCAGCCTAATTCCTTTTATTGAAAAATATCCGAATGTGATTATTGTGCGAAGCATGAGCAAACATTGTGGGATTCCGGGTTTGAGGTTGGGGTATTGTTGTACTTCAAACGCTGATTTCCTTCGTAAAATAAGAAGTGCTTTACCCATTTGGAATATTAACACTTTGGCTGAATATTTTCTGACTCAGTTAAAAGATACTGATCGGGAATATCATATTGCGCGAAAAAAAGTGATTGCCGATGTGGAAGATTTGTACCTGAAATTGAAAACGATTCAGGGATTTGAAGTGTATCCGACTGGTAGTAATTTTATTTTGTTAAAAATTACCTACGGTCCAACAGCATACGAACTGCAAATGAAACTTTTGGAAGAATACGGTGTTTACGTGCGCGACTGTTCAAACAAAGTTGGTCTCGATAAATATCATATCCGTGTGGCTTCGCAGGGGCGAAAAAAAGATAAGTTTTTACTAAAAGCCCTTGTAGAATTAGCCGGGTAGCTTTTTACTTTGGTAGGCTTGTTTATGCATTTGTAAAGTCGAATGTTTTGCTTATTTGAATGTAATATTGGTATTATAATTCAATGACTGCCGATTCGCATACGTATGTAGGTATTATTCCTGTACTCCCTATTTTTATTCTGGCCATTTCGGGTAGGGTATTACCTGAAAGAACCAGCGCGGTATCGAGTCCAAATTTGTTCCCTCCAATAATGTCGGTGTAAAGTGTGTCGCCAACCATTAAAATCTCGCCACGTTTTATATCAGGAATGTCTTTCATGGCTCTTTCGTATGCCAGTAAAAACATTTGGGCATCGGGTTTACCAAAGCGGATAAACTTTTTCCCCAGTATTTTTTCAACCATATCGGCCAGCCCTCCAACGGCAACAGAGATGTCGTTTTTATTCACCGGGTAATTGATATCGGTATTGGCAACAACCACGGTCATGTTTTTTTTACGCAGTAGGTTGATGGTTTTGTTAATGTCTTCGTTCCAGTCGAAACCTTCATCATCTAAAAATGCACACGATTCAATGTGATCAATGTCGTTTAGATCCAGATTGCGGATTGAAACTGTTTTTAAACCGGCAGTTTCAATATAGTGGGCCGAATCATTGGTTCCCAAAAATGCAACAGCATTTCCATTAGTGACTTTGGTTTTAAAAAATTCCATGGCTAACATCCCCGACGACAAGATCTTGTCGGTTGTAATACAGCCCAAACCTCTTTCCTGGTACCATTTCGATAGTGCTTCCGGACTTCTTGATGAGTCGTTTGTGAGTACGTAATACGGAATTCCTTTTTTGTCCAGATATTGAAAAGTATTGGCAATATCCGGGATTAAACCCTTGTGGTTTTTTAGTACTCCGAATGCATCAAAAAACACTGCTTTGTAGTTTTTTACCACACTTCTAAAGCTTCTTGTTCTCATATTGTTAGTTCTATAATTTTAAGGCTTTTAAAATTTTCTCGACCCGGTAGTTGGCATCCATCGCCGGAAAATACTTATCGTAGGCCTCTTGAATTAATTTGCTCGAATATTGTTTCCTGAAAAAATACGGGCCGTCTTTTATTACATAGTTCAAAATAAAAAAGCGGTAAACTTCTTTAATCAGTCGAACTTCGGGTTCGGTTAATGGAAAAATCTTGTGATATTCTTTCAAAAACATCATAAAGCGGTCTTCCATTAAGGTATCCACCATGTAACTAAAAACAGTGCAGTCGCCAACATCGGAAACCACCCGGCTAAAAAAGTAAAAATCCATTACCCGCGACGACATTCTGAACCAATCGTAATCCCAGCGTGAGTAAAATCTGCCATCGCCTGTAATCGAAAAATTTCCAATATTCCAGTCAACCAAAACAGGGATGGTTTCAATTTCGGTGGTGTAATTTACTTTGTCGGCATTGTTCAAAAAGCTATCGGCATTGCGCAGTATAAGATCTTTGTGCGAGGGGCACATCTTAATCTCATTTTTTTGAATAGAGCGCTTTAGTTTTTGAATATCGGTGATTACATTTTTTGACGAATGTGGCAGTTGGTTGGTAACGTTTGTACACGCTTTGTGGAATCTTGCCAATTCGCGTCCGAGTTTTTTTATGTGCTTTTCTTCCAGTCTTCGCGGAAGTTTATTCCGTATTTGTATGGGATTGTAAAAAACTACCCAGGCACTTCGTTCCAGTTCGTGATAGCGATAAATAAACAGCTCGTTTCTTTTTACCAGCGATTGTGCCAAAAACATTTGATACGGATGCTCAAGGTTGTTTGCCAGATTATTTATTATAATGTGGTCTTCTCTAAAGTCCTCAAAATTTCCGTATTCCGAAAGTTTGGCGAAAACGGGCTCTCGTTCGTAAAATGAAACTTTGTAAACATGGTTTGTCGAAACCTGGGCACTTACATCAAATACCCCTTTTATTTCGTGCCTGTCGTTGTCAAATTCTTTCCAGGCCAGTTTTATTATTTGTGAGTAATCTAATTTTTGCATCTTTTTTTTTGATGTATTGGAAATCAAAAGTAGCTTAAATTATCTCAAAATATCTTCTTCGTTCCCAATTTGGATCGTTGTGGTCAATTTGCTTGCATTCCCATTCGCGGGTTAAGGTAAAATATTTCACAAATGCTTCGCCAAAAAGTTTGTTGGCAATTTCTGAATTTGCCATTTTTTCAGTTGCTGCTTCAAGCGATACAGGCAAAATACCATTTGTTTCGTTGGTGTATCCATTCCCGGTTGTTGGTGCAACATCAAGGCGAAGTTTGTTTTTTATTCCGTATAATCCTGCTGCCAGCGAAGCCGCTAAAGCCAAATAAGCATTTGTGTCAGATCCCGGCACGCGCAGTTCAATTCGGGTTGATTTATTTCCGCCAGGAATGGCGCGAATTGCAGTAGTTCGGTTGTCAATTCCCCAGGTTAAAGTTGAGGGAGCCCAGTCGCCGCCACACAATCGTTTGTAACTGTTCGGGTTCGGAGCAAACATGGGAAGTATTTCGGGCAAGCACTTTAATTGTCCGGCAATGTATTGTTCCATGGTTTGGCTAAGCCTTGTTTCTTTTTGTGCATCAAAAAACAAATTCTTTTTCTTGCTCATATCCCACAAACTTTGATGAATGTGCCCCCCGCACCCGGGAAGTTTCTCATTCCATTTGGCCATAAAAGTGGCCACAAAATTATGCCGGTATGCAATTTCTTTTACTGCCGTTTTAAAAAGTAAGGCTTTGTCGGCTGCTTTTAAAATATCGTCAAAAATAACGGTTGCTTCAATTACGCCAGGCCCTGTTTCGGTGTGCATTCCTTCCAGCGGAATATCAAATTTCTGAAGCAATTCAAACAAATCGTTAAAATAAGGCTGGTTTAACGAAGTTCTTAAAATGGAATATCCAAACATGCCCGGTGTTATCGGTTTTAAATCCTGAAAACCGGAAGCGTAAATTTCATTTGGAGAGCCCAGAAAATTAAACCATTCGAATTCCTGGGCAAAAATGGGTTTAAAACCAAGCGACTCACTTTCTGCAGCAATTTTTTTTAAGAGACTGCGTGAGCAGGTCGAGTTGGCATATTTTTTATCAGCACTAAAATCTCCCAGAAAAAAAGGAGTACCGTTTTCCCATGGGATTTCCCGAAAAGTATCCATGTCGATTATTGCTTTTGCATCGGGATAACCGGTGTGCCATCCGGTAATTTCTGAGTTTTCGAAACATTTATCGTTGCAATCCCAGCCAAAAATTACATCACAAAAACCCATTCCGTTTTCAATAGCACTTAAAAACTTATCCTTGTGAATGTATTTTCCTCTCAAAATTCCGTCAATGTCGGCAACTGCGAATTTAACCTTTGTAATTTCTGCAGCTTTTATTTTATCTATGATTTCTGTTTTCTTCATTCTAACGTTAAAATAGTTTTTGTTTTTATAAATATCAAATTCATTTTTATGAAATATTGTGTTGAGGTATTTGAATTTTATGACTGTTTTGTCAAAATGTCAAAAAAACAGCACTCATACCCCTGGAAAACTACATCTGTTCGTAAATAATTCTTAAAAATTGATGATTGGGTATGATAAATATCAGGATTACGTTCAGGATTTGTTATTTTTGATACCAGACAAAAAAACGACAGACTTAAAATTCATTAATCATGGCACAATTTAGATTTAAAGCACTGGAGGAAGTGTTAAACCGTATTCCCGACGAATTTATAAGGGAAGAAAATCTGGTTTCGGATTACTATGGAATGATGGTGTTCGACAAAGCGAAAATGAAAAAGTACCTTTCGCGGGAAGCATACAAAGCAGTTACCGATGCAATTGAGAAAGGTACAATTGTTGACCGAAAAATGGCGGATCAGGTGGCACAGGGAATGAAAGCCTGGGCTATCGAAAATGGTGCAACTCACTACACGCACTGGTTTCATCCGTTAACCGACGGAACAGCAGAAAAACACGATGCATTTATTGTACACGGAGCCGATGGTGGAGTTATCGAATCGTTCTCGGGGAACCTTTTGTCGCAGCAGGAACCCGATGCTTCTTCTTTCCCTAGTGGCGGAATTCGCCAAACTTTTGAGGCGCGTGGTTACACGGCATGGGATCCAACATCACCCGCTTTTATCAGCGAAACTACGCTAACCATTCCTACCATATTTATTTCATTCACCGGTGAAGCCCTTGATTATAAAACACCTTTACTGCGTGCATTAAATGTAGTAAATAAAGCTGCAACCGATGTGTGCCATTATTTTGATAAAAATGTTACCTCGGTGCAAGCAAACCTGGGCTGGGAACAAGAGTATTTTCTGATTGATGAAGCTTTATACATGGCGCGTCCCGACCTTGTGTTAACCGGACGTACTTTAATGGGGCACAGTTCATCGAAAGACCAGCAGTTGGACGACCACTATTTTTCATCGATTCCGACACGTGCAAACCGATTTATGCAAGATGTTGAGAATGAAGCCTACAAACTGGGTATTCCTGTAAAAACACGTCATAACGAGGTGGCTCCAAACCAATTTGAATTTGCCCCCATTTACGAAGAAGCAAACCTGGCTAACGACCATAACCAGTTGATGATGGATATTATGCAGAAGATTGCCCGCAGGCATAAGTTCCGCATCTTATTTCACGAAAAACCTTTTGCCGGAATCAATGGTTCGGGGAAACACAACAACTGGTCGTTGGAAACCAATACCGGTGTAAACGTGTATAAACCAGGTAAAAATCCGAAATCGAACTTGCAGTTCTTAACCTTTGTAATTAATACTTTGCAGGCTGTTTACGAAGGGCAGGATTTGTTACGTGCAAGTATTTTAACGGCTTCCAACTCGCATCGTTTGGGTGCAAATGAAGCACCACCGTCAATTCTTTCGGTTTTCCTCGGAACGGAAGTTTCTAAAATGCTCGACCTAATGGAAGAGGCTGTTGTGGACAGAAAAATGACACCGGACGAAAAAACGGCCCTGAAATTAAATATCGGCCGTATTCCTGAAATTATTCTGGACAATACTGACCGCAACCGTACTTCGCCTTTTGCCTTTACCGGTAACCGTTTTGAGTTCCGTGCTGTGGGGTCAACGGCAAATAATGCATCAGCATTAATTGTGCTGAATACTTTGGTAGCAAGCCAACTAAAAAAGTTTAAGGTGGCTGTTGATAAATTAATTGAAAAAGACGTTAAAAAGGATGAAGCCATTTTTCAGGTCTTAAAGGGTTTAATTATTAGCTCGAAACCAATTCGTTTTAATGGCGATGGTTATAGTGAAGAATGGGTAAAAGAAGCAGCAAAACGCGGTCTTACAAATGTTCGTAATGTACCCGAGTCGCTGGCGGCATACATGCGTCCCGAAAGCAAGGAGCTTTTTGAAACATTGGGCATCTTCAACGAATCGGAATTACGCGGCAGGGTAGAGGTTGAGTACGAAAAATTTATCATGAAAATTCAGATCGAATCGCGTGTGCTTGCTGATATCGCCATTAATCATATTGTGCCAACAGCTGTTGAATACCAAACAATGCTGCTCGAGAATGTGAAAAACCTGAAAGCAGTATTTTCGGAAAAAGAGTTTAATTCGTTGGCTGAAGGTAGGCTGGAATTAATTAGAGAAGTTGGAAAACACGTTTCGGTAATTAAGCTAAAACGTAAAGAAATGACCAATGCCCGTGCCGAGGCAAATGTTATTGAAGATTTAATTGAGAAGGCAAAAGCTTACGACAGTACGGTTCGTCCGTTCCTTGAAGAAATAAGAGGACACATTGATAAGCTTGAGTTAATTGTGGATAATGAAAAATGGCCATTGCCAAAATATCGTGAGTTACTTTTTGTAAGATAATATTCGATTAATACGAACTTTTAAAAGACTTTCGGGATAATCCTGAAAGTCTTTTTTTATTGATTTATACTTAAGTTACTTATCAAACGTTATTCTAAAAAATATTTTACTTTTACTTCCCAAATCAAACGGGGTATGAAGCAGATCAGATTAGCTGTTTTTTCTTTAATTATTATCGTCTTAAGTGGTTGTGGTTCTGCCAAACACGGGCGTGAAGCATTGTTGTCGCAAGATATTGGAGAATATTACAAGGCTATTGAAAAATATAAAAAGGCGCGTAAAAAGGAGAAAGATCGCACCAAACGAATTGAATATGCATATAATATTGCCGAATGTTACAGGGCAATTGGACAATACGATTACGCCGCGCAAAATTATAAATTTGCCATTCGTTTAGGTTATCCCGCCCCCGAAGCTTTATTGCATTATGCAAACATGCTGCGAATTACACAAAAATTTGAAGAGGCTACAGAAACGTATCGAACTTATCTCGATTCGGTACCCGGCGATACACGTGCCCTGGAAGGTATTGAAGCCATGCGGAAAACGCAGGAATGGGTCGCAAATCCTACACGGCATATTATTAACCCGATAAAAGAGATTAACAAAACAGGGAGCGATTTTGCCCCGGTTTTTGTGGGCGGACGCGATAACGAAATAATTTTTACATCATCGCGCAAGTCTTCCACCGGGAAAAAAGAAAGTATGATTACCGGACAAGCATATACCGATCTTTTTAGGGCAACATTTAGCGTACAACGCCAAAAATGGGAAGAACCAAAATTGCTGGATCAGAACCTGATAATAAATACCGGCGATGAAGAAGGTGCTGCAACATTAAACTCTACAGGAGAACAAATGATTTTTACCCGTTGCAGGTACGATAAAGCGCAGGCAATGGGAGCCGAGTTATACTCTACTTCGCAGTCGCGGGGATCGTGGTCCGATCCCATAAAAGTGCAGGTAATTGGCGATAGTTTAACAGCTGCCCATCCGGCTTTAAGCCCCGATGGAAGTATGCTTTATTTTGTGTCGGATAAACCCGGCGGACAAGGCGGAAAAGATATCTGGAGGGCCCCTGCTGAAGGAGGAACTTTTGGAAAGGCGGTGAATTTGGGAGCTGCTATTAATACCGAAGGCGACGAAATGTTCCCGTTTGTTCGCGACAACGACGAACTGTATTTTGCTTCAAACGGCCACATTGGTATGGGTGGTTTCGATATTTTTAAAGCCATTGAAGATGAAAATGGTGTTTGGAAGGTTGAGAATATGGGATCGCCAATGAACTCGTCGGCCGATGATTTTGGAATCGCTTTTGTTACCGGCGAAAACAAAGGGATGTTTAGTTCGAACCGGAAAGGATCGCGTGGCGACGATATTTATTCGTTTCTGGTTCCTCCAAAAATTTACCAGGTTGAAGGTGAAATTTTTGATAAGGAAACCAATTCGAAACTGGATGGAGCAACCGTTCGTATTATTGGAACCGATGGTACAAACCTGAAAATGCGCGCACAGAATGGTAAGTTTAAAATGAAATTGAAACCTGAAACAGAATACATTTTTGCAGCCTATAAAGACGGTTTCCTGCGCGATAAAGCCGCAGCAAATACAATTGGACTGGATGATAGCCGCGATTTCAGGTTTGAAATGTATTTAACACCAACCGATGCACCTATTAAGGTCGATAATATTAATTACGAATTTGGTAGCTGGGAACTGCTCGAAAGCTCGAAGGTGGCACTCGATACTTTGGTGCAGATACTTGTGTTTAATCCTACCATTACCATTGAGCTAATGGCGCATACCGACCATGTGGGAAGCGATCAGTTTAACTTTGATTTGTCGCAAAAACGCGCACAAAGTGTGGTCGATTATCTCATTGAGAAGGGCATAAATCCCGATCGTTTGGTAGCCAAAGGTTATGGCGAAACCTGGCCTAAAACAATTACGCGTAAAATGGCTAATCAGTATGATTTTCTTAAACGCAACGATGAGCTGACCGAAGAATTTATTCTGAAATTAACACCTGCTCAACAGGAAATTGCCACAGCTATTAACCGTCGTACCGAATTTAGGGTATTGTCAACCGACTTTATTGAGAAGTTTGATGCTGAGCCGGAGAAATAGATTGTAACAACTTTGCTTACGAATTAATTTTAGTCATCAGGATGAAGGTCTTTTTGTTTTCGTGTTGAATAGTAGCTGTTATATCTTTTTCTTTTAATCTTCTTTTTCTTCGAAAATATGTTTATCGATTCTAAGGGGATCTGCATTAAATTGATGGAACTTGCTTCAGTGCGCATCATTTTGTTGTGTTCGGTCATTATATCCTGAACAGGATCACTTTCAGGTTTTATTTTGGTATAACTCTGAACTTTGTAATCCTTTAAAAATGAGAGGTTCTTTTTGGCCTTCTCAAGATCGCCGGCGTTATCAGGGGTAACGGTTATTTCCGGAATTTCTATATTGTCAGACTCGAGGGTTATTACAGGAGCCTTTAACAGTGTGTAAACCTGCACTGATTTCCTGTTGTAAGAGATGTGTGATAAAATCAACGAATCACCGGGCGATACAGTAATGGTAAAAATACCATTGGCCAGCGTTATGTCTTTTTCGTAATTGCTACTGTTGATAATATATACATCACTAATTGGATCTCCGTTAGTGTTAACCACTTTTCCCTGAAGTATTATTTTTTCGTCTTGCGAGAAGGTATTAAAACAACAAAATAAGAACAGTAAGGCAGGTATAGTTTTCATGTACAAAGTTTTGCAGTGATAAAGATGCACATAAAGTGTATTAAGTTTTCTGAAAAATAGCTAACATTTGTTAACCATAATGTAGCTACGATTGGATTAAATACGATACTATCCTTTGCTTTCTGAATTGTGCTTCAAAGAAAATATGAATTCGTGTTAACTGGGTGTTGTATTTGGTTTCTTAAAAAAGTTGGTTGATGGTTATATACAAAGTTAAAAACCAGTTATTCTGCTTTTAAATAGGGAATGGTAAAGTAAAACGAAGAACCTTTTCCGGGATTCGATTCAACCCATATTTTCCCGCCCAGCAATTCAACGTTTCCTTTACAAATAGACAAGCCTAAACCTACACCATCGTTTATTTTTGTTTCCGAGGTATTTAACTGCCTGAAACGTTGAAATACCTGCTTATGGAATTGGGGCGGTATTCCTGCACCCGTATCGCTTACACAAAACCGAATTTCATTGTTCTGCAGCAGATAACTTAATGTAATGCTCCCTTCTTCCGAATATTTATTTGCATTGGTAACCAGGTTCGAAATAATTTGACTGAGTTTCATTTCGTCGGTGCATATTGTGCCCCGTTCATCCGAAAGTCCTTTTTTTACTGCGAATTGAATCTTGTTTTTTATCAGCGGTGTAAACGAATTGTATATATCATCCAAAAGCAGGTTTAGGTTCACCTTGTCCTGGCTTACTTTCATATTCCCCGTTTCAATTAGCGATATATCCATCAGCTCATCTACAATTTTCAGCAGTTGTTTCGAACTGGTTGTTATGTTCGCAACATATTCCGATGTTTCCTGTTTCGATACATTCTCTGTTTCCAGCAAATTTGAAAAACCAATGATGCTGTTCATTGGAGTCCGTATTTCGTGTGATATATTTTGCAGAAAAGCACTTTTTAAGCGGTTGCTTTCCACCGCCTCTTGTTGGGCCTTTCGTAATTTCAAAAGGTGATTTTTTACCATAAAAAAAAGAAGGATAGCCGTAATGGTTACATAAAACCAGCCTTTATAGGTTTGCATTTCAGTAAGTACCGAATTGTCATCGGTTAATGAAGCAATCAGTTTGTCGGAAAAAATTATCCAGGCACCACCAACAATTAAATAAATGATTGTGATTTTATATTCGAATTTAAATTTTCGCATACCGGACTGTCTAATGTTGCTATAAATATTTATGCAAACATAAAGAATTATAACGACTCAAATGCCTTCTCCATTGTTGCAGTTGAAAATCATAATATTTATCGCGCTGGTTGTAGTTGCAAACAGGAAGGTGGTTACCTGATGGCTGCATAGGGTTGAACCGGGGTTGATGATTAGGCCTCTTTACTCTTGTTCCGAAGCCAGTTGCTCTTTTATCAGTTGTTCAATCTTATCAAGCTTGTTTATGGGAACCGAATGGAGTGTTTTTGTGATATCTACTATCTTTTCGGGTTTGCGGATGTTGTTAATCGGATGATCTTTTGCCACATCGGCTTGAGAGTCGGGAACCCATTCGAAAAAATCGTTAGGCGTGCAACACAGCAGTATACACAGTTTTTCCATATCCTGTAGCCTGATGCTGCTTACTCTGTTTTTACTAATCTTTGCGGCAAAGTTTTCAGGGAATCCTGAACGATGAAGAAAAGTAAAGCGTTTCTCAATGCCGCGGGCTTTAAAAATCCTGTCGAAATTGTAACGTAACATGTGGTTGTTTTATTTTGAGTTTAACTTTCAACAAGTTACGTTAAAATACCGATACTTTACCAATAGAAATAATACGAATACGTTAAAAAAGCTTCAGTTTACTTTAAATAATGGGTAGTTAACTTTAAACAAAGGGTGCTTCACTTTCCACAATTGGTATTTTACTTTTTGCAATAGATTCTTGACTTTACGTAATAAGTTATTGACTTTAAGCAATATGTACTGTGCTTTAAGTTGTGGATTCATTACTTTTAGTAATGAGATATTTACTTTAAGTAATAAGTGATTTACTTTAATAAATAGATATTTTACTTTGTGCAACGTAAGTTGGTGGTAGTTGTATAGCTGCTTATTCTTCGCTTTGCATTACATCAATCAGCTTTTTTATTTGATCAGGGTTCCCCAAAACAAATAACTGGTCGTTACGCGAGAGTATCATTTGCGGATCAGGATTAAAAACATAACGGGCTCCACTAATTTTTATCCCAATAATATTGGCACCTGTATGTTCGCGTACTTTCAAATCGGCAATCGATTTACCCACAAAACGTTGTGCCAGATTTTTACACGGAATCTCTTCGAGGCTCACATCCTGTGTTTTTTGCAGTAAAATGTATTCAATAAATTCTACAACATCGGGTTGGTGAACCAGCTTGGCCATTCGTTGGCCGCCAATACGTTCAGGCATAATAATATTGGTAGCGCCGGCACGTTTCAATTTCATCTGGCTTTCCAGTTCCGAAGCACGGCTAATCACCGTTAGTCCCGGATTCATACTTCGGGCAGTGAGCACCACAAATACATTGTCGGCATCATTGGGTGTGGTGGCAATTAGTGCTCTGGCCTGGTGAATACGCGCCTGGTCAAGCGTTTCTTCGTGAGTGGCATCGCCTCTGATGTAGAGTAAATTCTCATTGTCGCGTATCCTCGAAATTACATTCTCGCGCTTATCCAGAATTACAAACGGTACTCCATTTTCTTCCAGTTCCATGGCGGCCTGCTCGCCATTTCTTCCGTAGCCCACAATAATTACATGGTCTTTTAATTTTGCAATTTTTTTATCCACTCTGTACGTTTTTATATAGTTAGCCAATTCTCCGTCAAAAACAAAACGTGCCATATTCGATCCTACATATGCCAAACTTCCCAAACTCACAATAATCAGCACAATCGTGAAAACCATTCCTGCCTCAGTCGGATCGTGTCCCACATGTTTAAACCCAACGGTTGAAATGGTAATTACCGTCATGTAGAGGCTTTCCAGCAAACTCAGTTCTTCAATATAATAATAGCCGATTGTTCCAAATCCAAGAATCGAAATAAGAAGTGCGATACCTATTTTTATCGTGTTGCTCGAAACCTCTTGAAATTTATTGTACTGTTGACTATACATATATGGTTAATGGTTTTGATTTTCGGGTGCCGATACCAGTTTTGCACCCACGTGGCAATTTAAGCATTTTTTTGTTTTGCAGTAGTGGTTTTTTAACTGAAGTAGTGCCTGCGATTCAAAGGCTGAACGCGGCTCAATACCTAATTCGTGCCATTTTGTTACAACCGAATTATGTTCTGCCGGCAGTTTGTCTAAAAATTCCAGTGCCCTGTTCTTTAAGTGGTGTTTGTTTTGTTTTTCGCCGTAAACAAAAAGAAAGGGGATTACAACATTGAGTATGAGAATATTTGTTGATGTTTCGCCCAGTTCTTTTTCCGCCGTGTTTTTCGATATTTTGTTAAAATTGTAATGCGTATTCCAGTATTCCGATGCTTTTACTTTGAAAAGCGCTTTTAATGTGTCCATGTTTTCAAGCTCTAAAATTTTTGAAAAAAGTCCGTGCGATTTATAAATTAAAGCTGCCAACTGTGCTATCCGTATGGTTGGGAAGTTTACAGGGCGTAATCGCATAAATTTCCAAAGGTGACTTTCAATGGCTTGCAACTTGTATTTTTTGTACAGAAACGAATACTCATCGCGCAGCCGAAGAAAATACTCATCGCCCAGAAGTTGATTGTTTAATAATCCCGAATTCCCGAATAATAAAGCCTCAAGCTGAAAAATATTGTTTTTGTGTTTTGCCAGAATGGGCATGGGAAGCGAATTTGCCAGCAACCCGAACGGAATGGCATTTACTTTAAATCCAAACATCCGTACCAGCATCTGGTAAAACGTTTCGTTCCAGTCGTTGTTGTTTTGGTGTAAACGCGCAAAAATTTCTTTGGTTTTGTCCTCAAGGCGTTCAATCATCAGGCGGTTGAATCCGAGTTGCAAAATAATAGGATCAATTTTATGGAAATGGTTCTGGCAGGCAATCCAGGTTTTGGCTTCCAACAGGTTTTTATAGTTTTTTCGAAGATGTTCCGGATAATCCAGAATCAATGTTGGTATGATTTCTCCGTTGCTCCGGGGAACTTGCATGTCATTGGTTTCAACCACGTGCAAAATTACATTGTCGTAAGCTTTATCGACATGGTGATTGTGTTTTTGCCAATCAGAAGCTTTTTTGTGAATCTCAATGTTCCCCGCCCAAACGGTGTCGCCGATTTTAACTTTGGCATTAAAAAAATCAGGCCCCGAATCCATGTTTCGTTTTCCCTGATTTATAATTTCCAGTTCATTATTTTCTGTTGTTATTAAATCTTCAGAATAAAACAACCGGCTTTCCCAGATAAACTGTAAAAATTCTTCGGACATACTTTGTGGGTTATTCATGTAGGAAATGATTTGATTCCCTATAAAAATAATGAAAATGTTTGAACAAAAATAATCACTATTCGCTCCGGGTTATTTTCTGAAATACATCCCACAAAACAATTCCGGCACTAACCGAAATGTTAAACGAATGTTTGATGCCAAATTGTGGAATTTCAATGCTTCCGTCGCAACTATTAACCACCGATTGTTTTACGCCTTTTACTTCGTTTCCAAAAACCAGTGCTGGTTTCTCTCCGGGGGCCGGGTTGTAATCGGGGAGCGAAATGCTGTTCTCCACTTGTTCGATGGCATACACTTTATACCCTTCAGTTTGCAGTTTTTTTACCACGTCTTCGGTGTTTTCAAAGTATTCCCATTCCACCGATTTTTCGGCATCTAAAGCTGTTTTGCGAATTTCGTTATTCGGAGGAGTTGCTGTTATTCCGCAGAGGTAAATCTTTTCAATCAGCAAAGCATCCGAAGTACGAAATACCGATCCAATGTTGTTGCAACTTCTAATGTTGTCTAAAACCACAACTATTGGTGTTTTTTGTGTGCTTTTGTATTGGTCTACCGTCAAACGGTTGAGTTCTTTATTTCGTAGTTTACGCATACAGTTCAATTTTTGCTGTCATTTCAACGAGTTACGAGGAGAAATCTGATAATTGTGAAGGTAAATTACCTTTCATTTTTTACCAATTTACTTTTGCTCTTTTAAAAGGTTGTGTCATACAACGTGCGCCACCGCCACCGCGCGCCAGTTCCGATCCGGCAATAGTTACCACACATTTTTTGTAATTGTCGGGTGATACTTTCCCTGAAATAACATCGGTTGCTGCCAACACTTCAAAGCCATTTTTATGCAATTCCTCAATGGTGTGCACATTGCGTTGGTACCCAATTACTTTTCCCGGGGCAAAAGCAAAAAAATTCGCTCCACTGTGCCATTGTTCTCTTTCCTGGGTCCAGGGATCGTTGTTGCCGCCGCAATAAATCGGTTCCAAATCCATTCCTAGTTTTTTTAATGCTGCCGGAATGTTGGGTATTTCTTCAATTTGGGTAACCTTGCCATTCTCAATTTCCAGATGAATAGTTTTGTACCTGTTCATTCCAAATATCACCGGCGGATAAACCATGCAGGTATCGGTATCTAAAAAAGTAAAAACCATATCGAGGTGAATAAACGACTCGGGTGTTGCGGGTAGTTCCTGAACAATAATATGGTGTTTTCCCTTTTTCAGGTGTTTTATGTTTTCAATAATAAAATCAATTCCCTGGGTGCTGGAACGCACACCGGTTCCGATTACAAAAATATCTTCGCGGGCAACCTGAAAATCGCCGCCTTCAATTTTTGATTTCCGGTTGACCAATAAACCTTCGCGCGGTTTTCCGGCATTTAAAGTTTGTGTTTCAAAATTTGAATGATGCTTATAAATCGCTTCCATAATTATCGATTCCCGCTCTCGAACCGGATTGGCCATTTTCCCAATTAACATGTGCTCGTTCATTGCCATGGCCGAGTCGCGCGTAAAAAACAGGTTGTGTAACGGACGAAGCAAAAAACGTTCGTTGCTTAAGTAATTTGTGAGGTTGTTTTTTTCCAGCACCACACCTTCAATTAGTAAATTTGCCAGTTCTGCCGGGGAAACTCCCAGTAATTGATCACACGAGTTCAGATGTTCGGTAATACAGATTTCCTTCAAAAGGTTCGTTTTTACCTTTTCATCTTTTACTATGTCGGCAAGCAGATCTTTTACTTCAAATACAGTAGATACTTTTCTTAAAACACCTGCAAACTGTGCATACTCTTTCGATGCAATAGAAAGATTTAATATATCGCTGTACAGTGCACGTTCGGCATTTTCGGGTGTCATGTTTTCCACTTCCGAACCGGGTGTATGAATCAGAACACCTTCTAATTTTCCAATTTCAGAATGAACTGCTGTCTTCATTTTTCGTATACAATTTGTAGCTTTCGCCAAGTTTAAACGGCTCAAAGATATAAACTTTGCATGGGGTACAATTGTAAAATACATTATTCGTTCTACTTTTATGTTTTTAAAAATGTTTATGTGAAAAGGCTAATTTTCATACTGTTTTTATCTACTGCTTTTGTTATTTCTAAAGCACAGGAGCGCGACACATCGAAAGAATTTATGGGATATGTTGAAGATGGCGACACCATAATTTTTAAAAATATAAAGGAGGTGGTTGTTTTTCCGCAACGAGAGTTTAAAAACAAGCGGCAATACCGGCGTTATTCGAGGTATGTTCAAAAGGTAAAGAAAGTATATCCGGTGGCGGTTGAAGCCCGCGAACTTTTGGAAGAATACGAGCCTCAATATTATGCCCTTGAAAGCAATAAAGAGCGGCGAAGAATGATGAAACAAGTGGAGAAAGAGCTGCTTGACAAACACAAAGAGGAATTAAAAAAGTGGTCGATTTCGGATGGCCGGATTCTTCTAAAGCTAATAAATCGCGAAACCGAACGTACTCCGTATAGTTTGATTCAGGATTTTAGAGGCGATGTGAGTGCGCTGTTCTGGCAGGGGATTGCCCGGCTGTTTAAAAATAACCTGAAAGATGGATACGAGCCCGACGACGAAGATAAAATGCTGGAGGAAATTGTTACTTTAATCGAACTGGGATATTTGTAAATGCAATCGGAAATAAGAACATTTATTGCGGTTAAAATTCGCCCTGAACAAAAGCTGTTGAAGCTGCTTAAAGATTTTAAAAGTGTTTTTGCCGGCGAAAGTATAAAATGGGTTGATGAGGATAATCTTCATCTTACGCTTCGCTTTTTAGGCAATACTACACGACAACAATTGTATGAATTGGTTGACCGTTTGCAGGTAGTTGCAGAACTGACTGATTCTTTTCAGCTAAAAATTAAAGGTGCTGGTTATTTTAAAAGCAAGGGGCAGCCGCGTGTTGTGTTTGTACGAATTATAGATTCTGATTCATTGTCGGAACTGGTTGCCGGGATCGAGCAAAATGCAGTAGCTATCGGATTTCAGGATGAATTAAAAGCTTTCCGGCCTCATTTAACACTGGGCAGGATAAAACATTTAGAAAACAAAAACCGTTTTTATTCGAAGATGGAAAAACTGGAAAGCATCGATTTTCAAAAGGTAGATGTTACGGAGTTTATACTTTATCAAAGTATATTACGACCAGAAGGGCCTGTTTATAGAGTAATTAAAAAATTCGAACTAAAATGATAAGCAAAACGCCTGAACCACCTTATTACGCGGTAATTTTTACTTCACTCAGGACCGACGGGGACGAGGGATATGCTGCCATGTCGGAGAAAATGCTACAACTTGCAAGTAGGGCAAAAGGTTTTTTAGGAGCCGAATGGGCCAGGAATGAGCTTGGAATAACGGTATCGTATTGGGAAAGCCTGGAAGCCATTAAATGCTGGAAAAACGATGTGCAACACACCGTTGCTCGGAAATTGGGTAAAGAAAAGTGGTATAAAGCGTTTCGTGTGCGGGTGGCAAAGGTTGAAAGAGAGTACGGATTTGACGGTTGAATTTTATTTTCCGTTTCCTTTAAAACTAACCATTACAGTATAAATCAGAATTTTAAAATCAATGTAGAGTGAAATGTTTTTTAGGTACATCATATCGTAAGTTAATCGCTCCAGCATTTCATCTACATTCGATGCGTAACCATATTTAACCTGACCCCACGATGTTATGCCCGGGCGCAATTTGTGTAAATGCGTATAATGGGGCGCCCTTTTTATTATCTGATTAATATAGTATTCGCGCTCAGGACGTGGACCAACCAACGACATACTTCCGGTAATTACATTGTAAAATTGTGGAATCTCATCGAGGTGAGTCTTGCGTAAAAATTTCCCAATGGGTGTAATACGATTGTCTTCTTCTGATGAAAGAGCAGGTGTTCCGTTTTCGGCTTCTGCAATCATACTTCGAAGTTTGTATATGTGAAAAGGTTTGCCAAACCTGCCAATACGCTCTTGTTTATAAAAAACCGGTCCTTTCGATGTAGTTTTAATGATAATACACAAAACAATAAATACAGGTAAAAACAGAATAATCGCCATGAGCGAGAACACAACGTCTAACAAACGTTTGGTGTTTTCCTGCCAGCCCGGCATTAATCCGTTGCTTATTTTTATTAGCGGACTACCAAAAATGGTATTGGTTTTTGTCATTCCCGAAAGCAGATCGTATAAATCGGGGATTCCCCAGATCGTTATCTGGCGATTTTCGACGATGGTGAGTATTTCACTCAGTTTTTCGTGTTCTTTGGTTTCGAGCGCTAAAATAACCTCTTCAATATTCTTGTTTTCAATAATAGCTGCAATATCAGATATTTGTCCAAGCTTGGTAAGATGGTGACTTAAAATAGTATCATCATTATCATCTAAACCAACATAACCCACAAATTTATTTCCAGCGGGTCGAATCTGGTTGGTCATTTCCTGATAGACCTTTAACGCCTTTTCGTTACTGCCAATGATTAATGTATCAAAACCAATTTTACGTTTATGAATGTTGTGGATGGTTTGAGTAGTTAATATTAATCTGAAAAAATAGGTAATTGAAAAGTGTAGCGAAAATAAGGTAAAAAACAGGTGGTAGTAGTTTTTGTACGAGCCAATCCAGTCGTCGAGAAGAAAGGCAAAGAAAATAGCCACAACACCAACCAGGGTGATCGAGAAAGTCTGGCCCAATTCCAATAATCGCGATCGGCGATAAATGTTTTTATAATAGCCGGTAATGTAATAAATGGTAATCCAAAACGAAGGAATAATAATCAGCCCCAGGAAAAACTGCGGCGTAAATTCGAAAGGTATGTCCCAGTCGCCAAAAAACTGGGGCTCAATTACTTTTTTCCGATATACAAAAAACGTAGCCCACGCTATGGCAGCAGCAAAAAAATCGAAAAATAAATATTTGGCAACCTGCCTTGATTTATTCATAAAAGCGATTAAGTCTGGTTATTTCAACAATGCAATTCATTGTTAAAACGTTAGCAAAAAAAAAATATTGCCGCAAAAGTATATTTTTATCGCTATTAATGAATGGAAAACTGCGCAATCTTTTTGTCGATCTTTTGGGCCACGTGCATGGCAATTAAAAAATCTTCCAAAGTTGACATCTTTTTTACTTTCCCAAGAATAGAATCCACAAATAAATCGAGTTCATTAACATCTGAGTAACCCGTTAAATCGATAGGATTGTTATCGCATGAAAACTTTTGTTTGGTAAAATTGAAAGTGGCAAATTGGTTGTCGGAATAGATGCGTACCTTAAAATTTTTAAGTGATTCAAGGCTGCCAAAATTGAGATTAACTACGGAAGCATCACCGAATTCGAGTCGTACATTTGTAAATTTAGAATTGTTGTACCCGGGAAAAGTAACTGTTCCGATTTTTTTGGGACTAATTCCGGTTGAGCCAATCAACATGAGTAGCATTGGAAACAACGAATTGGTTTCTGCTGCATTTCTTTCGAAATTTGAATAATCGATAAATGCTGGTGTGGTTATATTTTTATTCATCCATTGAATAGCAGGTGTGAAAAAGTAAGGATTGCTAAC
Source organism: Draconibacterium aestuarii (assembly GCA_026671195.1). Taxonomy (GTDB): domain Bacteria; phylum Bacteroidota; class Bacteroidia; order Bacteroidales; family Prolixibacteraceae; genus Draconibacterium; species Draconibacterium aestuarii. Next base: position 107,388 of record JAPOHD010000002.1, read on the forward strand.
CTGCACCACCGATCTTGATTCGTTGATCAGCTTGTTCAATTCGGTACATTCGTCGATGGTTAAATCCGGATATTCGGCACAAAAAATATGTTTCGACTTTTTAATAATATCGCGCATAAATTTAAACGGCACTGGCGTAGAATTGTCCATCAAAATTACATCAGCCCTTTCAATCAGTTCAACACGATTAAATTCAGGAATAGAAAAATGAAAACTGTTAAGCTGTGCACTTGTGCCTATCGATGCTTTTCCAATAATATTTATTTCAGTATTTTTTTTGATGGTAGTAACGTAAGGCTCAAGAATTTCTGTGTTCCCTATTAGTCCGACATTCAGCATATTATGCAAAGTTTAATAATTCATGTACAAATATAAACTACCCAAAGCTATGTTTTATTCTTCAGACAAGTAACTTATCAACGTTAAATGTTAATATTCATTAGGTACAATAAACATAAAACAACCACGATTTCGATTATTTTTGCGCTATATTAAACCATATGAATTACAATGATACTCCCCGACATCAGGGTTTACGCAAACGACTGGTTGACGGGTTAAAAATAAAAGGCATACGTAACGAGAAAGTGCTGGAAGCCATTGGCAAGGTTCCCCGGCATCTTTTTATGGAGAGTGGATTTATAAACTTTGCCTATAAAGATCAGGCTTTCCCGATTGGGGCAGGGCAAACCATTTCGCAGCCTTTTACCGTTGCCTTTCAAACACAATTGCTGAATATCCAAAAAAACGAGAAAGTACTTGAAGTGGGGACCGGCTCGGGATATCAGGCCGCTGTATTGGTAGAAATGGGAGCCAAGGTTTTTACCATTGAACGCCAACGCGAATTGTATTTAAAAGTGCAGAAATTTTTGCCTTCAATCGGGTATAGTCCGGCCTGTTTTTTTGGCGATGGCTACAAAGGTTTGCCTAATCTGGCTCCGTTCGATAAAATACTGGTAACCGCCGGCGCTCCTTCTATTCCGCAAGAACTTAAACTTCAACTTAAAATTGGAGGAACTATGGTTATTCCGGTTGGTGATAAAAACCGTCAGGAAATGTATGAAATTGTACGTGTGGCAGAAAATGATTTCACTTCGAAAAAACATGGAGGCTTTGTTTTTGTTCCTCTGTTAAAAGGAACAGTAAATAATTAGTAGATGATTAAAATAGAAAAATTTGTAGTAAATCCTTTGGGAGAGAATAGTTTTGTAATTTCAGATGACACAGGCGAATGTATTTTTATCGATCCGGGATTTTTTTACAACGAAGAAAAAGATGAGATTCGCAGTTATATTGCTGAAAATAATTTGAATCCGGTAAAAATAACCAATACGCATTGCCATTTCGATCATATTATGGGCGTGGAATTTATTCGTCAAGAATACGGAATTCCATTACAGGCACATGCCGATGATGCTTTTTGGATTGAACGAGCCGAAGAACAGGCCAATCGGTTTGGTTTCGAAATTAATCCCGTAAGACCCATCGATGCTTTTTTGGTGGAAAATGAGAAAATTAAATTCGGGAACTCAGAATTGGAAGTGATTCATATTCCGGGGCACACGCCGGGGCATGTGGTTTTTTACAACAAAGAGGCAGAAGTGCTGATTGCCGGCGATGTGTTGTTTTACGGAAGCATTGGAAGAACCGATTTGCCCGGAGGAAACCACAACGATTTAATTTCGAATATTAAAAATAAACTTTTTGACTTGCCCGATAACACGAAAGTGTACTGTGGGCATGGCCCCGAAACAACGATTGGTTTCGAAAAAAGTACCAATCCGTTTCTAACTTGATCTGAAATTGGTTTAAAATCATTTTTTGATTAAAACACAGTTCCTATACTTGCAAAAAATTTACACATAAATAATTACAACAAATGTCTCAGGATAGATTTGTGACCCGCCACATTGGCCCTCGTAATAACGAGATAGCAGAAATGCTTGAAGCAGTAGGTGTTTCTTCAATGGAAGAATTATTGGAACAAACCGTTCCTTCAAATATCCGTTTGCAACAACCGTTAAAGTTGAATGAAGGTTTGTCGGAAAGAAAATACTTCAGAAGAATTTTAGATCTGGCTTCAAAAAACAAGGTGTACAACACCTACATTGGAATGGGGTATTACGATACAATTACCCCGGCGGTAATTTTGCGCAATGTGCTCGAAAATCCGGTATGGTACACATCATATACTCCGTATCAGGCTGAGATTTCGCAGGGGCGATTGGAGGCTTTGCTGAATTTCCAGACCATGGTTTGCGGATTAACCGGAATGGACGTAGCCAATGCTTCGTTGCTCGACGAATCGACTGCAGCTGCCGAAGCTATGGTAATGATGGCCAATCTTCGTTCGCGAAAAATGGTAAAAGAAGGTGTAAATACTGTTTTGGTTGACGATAAAATGTGGCCACAAACACACGATGTATTAAAAACCCGAGCACTTCCTTTAGGGTTCGAATTAAAAATTCTTCCAAAAGATAATTTTGAATTTGACGATAGCGTATTTGGCCTTATTGTACAATATCCAAACTCCGATGGCGAAATAACTGATTATTCGGAATTGGTTGAAAAAGCACACGAAAAAGACATTAAAGTAGCGGTGGCTGCCGATTTACTTTCGCTGGCCATTTTAACTCCTCCGGGAGAGTGGGGTGCCGATATTGTTTTTGGAAACTCGCAACGTTTTGGAGTGCCAATGGGGTATGGTGGCCCGCACGCTGCATTTTTTACCGCGAAAGAAGCCTACAAAAGAAATATGCCGGGACGAATTATCGGTATAACAAAAGATAAACACGGCAACCGTGCTTTACGTATGGCCTTGCAAACCCGCGAGCAACACATCAAGCGTGAAAAAGCCACATCGAATATTTGTACTGCCCAGGCTTTACTGGCAATTATGGCGGGTTTCTTTGGGGTTTACCATGGTCCGGAAGGAATAAAGGCAATTGCAGAACGGGTATACAACATCGCAGCATTTCTTGCTTTAGAAATTGAAAAGCTGGGATATACTCAGGTAAATAAGGCTTATTTTGATACGATACGTTTTTCTTTACCAAAACATGTAATGCGCGAAGACATTGAGTGGTTGTCGCTGGAGTTGGAAATGAATTTCCGTTATTTCGAAAACGGCGATGTTGGAATTAGTATCGATGAAACAACCAACCCCGAAGACATTGGCTGGATTGTTGAAGTTTTTGCCAAAGCCGCCAATAAAAAATGGCAGGTGGCACAGGAATATCCTGATGGCTTTTTTATAGATGAGCAATTTAAACGTACTTCGGAGTTTCTGACCGAAGCGGTGTTTAATAAATACCGCTCGGAGACAGAAATGCTTCGTTACATAAAATACCTGGCTAAAAAGGATATTTCGTTAACTCAGTCGATGATTTCGCTGGGCTCGTGTACCATGAAACTGAATGCGGCAACAGAAATGCTTCCTCTTAGCTGGATTGAATTTACCGGTTTGCACCCGTTTATTCCAAAGAATCAGGCACGGGGTTACCACGAAATGATGGAGGAATTGCGCCGCGATTTGTCGGAAATTACCGGTATGGCCGATGTTAGTTTAATGCCAAACTCTGGTGCGGCTGGCGAATATGCCGGATTAATGGTGATTCACGAGTACCACAAAAGCCGTGGTGACGATCAGCGCGATATTGTTCTGATTCCTGCTTCGGCACACGGAACCAACCCTGCAAGTGCAGTAATGGCCGGAATGAAAGTGGTTGTGGTAGCCTGCGACGAACGCGGAAATGTGGATATGGATGATTTACGCACCAAAGCAGAACTGCACAAAGAGCGTTTGTCGTCGTTTATGGTAACGTATCCTTCAACGCATGGTGTGTTCGAATCGTCGATTATTGAAATGTGCGAAGTGATTCATGACAATGGCGGACAGGTTTATATGGACGGTGCAAATATGAATGCGCAGGTTGGATTAACCAATCCGCGTATGATTGGTGCCGATGTTTGCCACCTGAACCTGCATAAAACATTTGCCATTCCTCACGGTGGTGGTGGCCCGGGTGTTGGCCCGATCGGCGTTGCCAGTCATTTGGTCGATTTCCTGCCATCGCACCCAATAATGAATAACGGTCACGTTGGTATTACTGCAGTTTCGGGTGCTCCCTGGGGAAGCGCCTCGGTTCTTCCGATAACTTACGGATACATTAAAATGATGGGAGCCGAAGGTTTAACGGAAGCAACAAAAGTGGCCATTCTGAATGCCAATTACATTGCAACAGCATTAAAAGATAATTTCGGAATATTATATACCGGTGAAAACGGACGGGTAGCACACGAACTAATTTTAGAGTGCCGCCACCTGAAAGCATCGGCCGGAATTACCGAAGAAGATATTGCCAAACGTTTAATGGATTATGGCTTCCATGCTCCAACGTTATCATTCCCGGTACACGGAACTTTAATGATTGAACCAACCGAGAGTGAATCGAAAGGTGAACTGGATCGTTTTATCAGTGCTTTAAACTCGATTTTCGACGAAGTTAAAGAAGTGGAAAATGGAACTGTTGATAAAGCGGATAATGTTCTGAAAAATGCTCCTCACACTGCGCAAACCGTTTGTGCCGACAAGTGGGAGCATGGTTACGGACGCGAAAAAGCAGCTTATCCGCTGGATTGGGTGCGCGACAACAAATACTGGGTGCCGGTAGGCCGGGTTGACAATGCCTGGGGCGATCGGAACCTGATTTGCACCTGTGGTTCGCCTGAAGAATACGAAGCTTTTACCGAGAACTAACAAGTTTGTACTGATTATATATAAAGCCGTCTGAATCTTCAGGCGGCTTTTTTGTTTTGCACAAATTATAGCTGTTTTGACAATTCATTTTGATGTTTTGAACAGAAAACAACGATTTTGAGGGTTCATTTTTATATTTCCAACAGAAAACAACGATCCTGATAATTTATTTCCTTGGTTTAAGTAGAAAACAACGATTTTGAAAATCAATTTCCTTGGTTTGAACAGAAAACAACGATTTTGAAAATTTATTTCCTTGTTTTGAACAGAAAACAAAGATCTTGACGGTTCGTTTTCATGTTTTCTGCAAAAAGGAACAATCCTGACGATATGTTTTTATGTTGCGAACAGAAAGGATACATTCCCTGAATTTTCGTTACCACAGTTGATTGGTTGGTAGACTGAAAGTTTTATTTTTGTTGCATGATTTCATTTCCGAATGCGAAAATAAATATTGGTTTGAATGTGGTTGCTAAACGAGAGGATGGCTACCACAACCTGGAAACCGTATTCTATCCGGTAAAACTGGCCGACGCATTGGAAATGGTAGAATCGGAAAAAACCGAATTCTCATCATCGGGAATCGAAATTGATGGGAAAGCAGAAAACAACCTGGTTTTTAAAGCGTACCATCTCCTTCGAAACGATTTTGATTTGCCTCCTGTAAAACTTCATTTGCACAAAGTAGTTCCTTTTGGAGCAGGTTTAGGGGGCGGTTCTTCTGATGCTGCATTTACTCTAAAAATGCTGAACGAATATTTCAAACTTGGAATTTCTGCTGAAAAATTAGAAAGCTACGCTGCACAAATTGGTGCCGACTGTCCTTTTTTTATTCAAAATAAACCAACCTTTGCATCCGGAATCGGCGACCAGTTCGAACCGGTTCACCTTGATTTGTCTGCTTTCGAAATTGTGATTGTTAAACCCAATTTTTCGGTGAGTACACCCGATGCCTATCGGAACATTGTGCTTGCACCGGCTGCTTTCAATCTAAAAGAAATTGAAAATCTTCCCATTGAAGAATGGCGTGATGTGGTGAAAAATGACTTTGAGAAGTCAGTGTTTCCGCAGTATCCCGAAATTGAAAAGCTTAAAAACCAACTCTATGAACTGGGGGCAGTTTATGCTTCCATGTCGGGAAGTGGTTCGGCAGTGTTTGGCATTTTTCGCCATTTACCGATAAATATAGACAAATACCTACCGAAAGGTATTTTTATTTACCGCTAATTCGGGTCGTTTACCGACCTTAAGATTTCATTAACAACTTTTTTGTTCTTTTTAACAAAATGTCGTGTAACCTTTGTCTTCGAAAACAGTCTATTATTACGAAAACAAGAAAACAAAAGTCCTGCACAGGGCAGGCAGATGACAAACAATTAAAAAGAAACAGTTAAACAACAGAAAACATGAAAACAAGAATTAGTCAATTAGTAGCAGCATTATTTTTTACCTTTTTAGTAGTAGGAAATGGATATGCAACTGAGCATAAAACGAAAGCCTCAAGCCATGAAAGCAACTACGAAGCTTCCCTTGAATTAGAAAACTGGATGTTGGATGAAACCATCTGGAGTACTTCTGGTTCGCAATTGAAAATAGCACAGGAAACAAGAATGGAGGTTGAAAACTGGATGACCAATATGTATGTATGGGACGTTCAGGTTGAAAATCTTCGTTTGGAAAACTGGATGGTTAACGAAAATATATGGGAAGTTGATCATGTAGTAGCCTATTCAGAAACAGAGCAGGACCTATCCATTGAAAACTGGATGGTTAACGAAAATATTTGGAAGATTTAGTTTGAAAACGCGATTAGTTTTATTTGATTTTTTAGAGGTTGCCGTATTTGGCAGCCTCTTTTTGTATTAAACAGTTATATATGATTTGCATTTAAATAAAGTTATATTTACCCCGCTTAATTGGGCTCTGAGATTGTGGGAAAACTGGCAGTATATATTTTTCTGGTCTTTATACTTGGGATAAATTGTGTAAATGGGCAAGATGTTTCATTTTCTCAGTTCTATTCGAACCCACTTTATTTGAATCCTGCTTTTGCCGGATCGGTTGGGGTGCCGCGATTTGCCCTTCAGTACCGTAACCAATGGCAATCGTTTAGCAATGCTTTTAATTCGTATAGCGCAGCAGCCGATTTCCCGGTTGAAAGGCTCAGTGGAGGCCTTGGTATTAACGTTATAAATGATGCTCAGGCCAACGGAGCCTTAAATTCTTATATGGTTAGTGCTGCGTATGCGGTTCATTTGCGTGTGAACGAAAAGTTCCGGTTTCACGGAGGGCTGCAGGTTGCCTACAATCAAAACTCGTTAAAGGTTAACGATTTAATTTTTGCCGATAACTTAGATATTAATTTTGGAAACCACGGAGTATCAGGCGAATTAAATTATTTAACGGATCCTAATTTTTCTTACGTCGATTTTTCTACCGGAGTGTTGGTGTTTAGTGAAAAAGTATTCTTCGGAGTGGCGGCCCATCATTTAAACGAGCCTAACCAATCGTTTGTATCGGGGCAAAATTCCGACACTAAATTGAATCGAAAATATACAGCCCATTTGGGGGCGCGGTTACCGGTGTACTTATATGGGCACAACCGGAAAAAGTTTGATATTTCGCCACAACTTATTCTGCAGAGTCAGGGCGAGTTTCAGCAAATAAATTACGGAATGTTCGCCACCAAAAGAGGGCTGGCGGCCGGAGCCTGGTTTCGGCAAAATTTTGGAATACGTTATGATGCCGTAATATTCTTAGTCGGTTTTGTAAGAAAAAGATGGCAGTTTACCTACAGTTACGATATGACGGTCTCCGGTCTTGGAGGCGACAGTGGAGGGACAAGCGAAGTGTCGCTGGTATTTTTATTACGCGAAATGAAAAAGGGAGGAAATTTGCCATTTTTCGATAAATATGAAGAAGAGTTTGGAGAGATGTAGTTATCGAACAAGAACTACCTGACCTTTTTGGTTGTGTTCAAATCCCTGGATATCGTAATAGTTCGAAATCCAGATGTAATTTCCCATAGGTGCCGGCTTCCCGTTTTTTGTTGTTCCATCCCATGGATGTTCGGGAGAACTTGATTCGAAAATAATTTGCCCCCAACGGTCATAAATCCTTAAATTGAATTGCGAAGGATCGGCACCCACACCAACCGGCATAAACGTTCTGTTTTCGCTTATTTCGCTATCAGGCCTAAAGGCATTGGGCGTAAATACCGAGAACGGAAGGATTTTTATAACAAACGCTGAAGTATCTTTGCAGCCGTAGTCTGACTCAACAAATAATTGAGAATTATATTCTCCGAGTTGTGTATAGGTATGTTTTGGCGAATCTTCGGTTGAAGTTCCTTCATCGCCAAAATCCCAGAAAAAATAATTGGCAGATTCTGAATAATTGGAAAAAGTGATATCGGCATGTTCGAGCAGAGCAACGGGATAATCAACTTCAAAAGCTGCAGCTGGTTTTGGGTGAATCCAAATCCAGTCGGTTTTTGTTAGTGTATCGAAACAACCGGTTTGGGTTGATGTTGCCACAAGTGTTACATCCACTTTCCCCGAGTCGGGGAAAGTAAAAAACGTAGAGTTCCCAATCGGATGAGGCAGAGAATCGGTTAACCAGGTAAAATCCAGAAAATCGTCTTGAGCATTTGCAAAAACTTCGGGAGAGTAGGGTTGACACCCTTCTTCAAAATCGGTATAAAAATCGAAATGAGGCAAGCGTTTTAATGTTGTTTCAGCAGGCAAACTTATACAGCCGTATTCGTTAACAGTTAACATCGCCTTCCCGAAAGGTTCATCTATAATCATTAGTATCGAATCGTTTTCGGTGCCCGATTGATGTGCCCCTTCAAACTCCCATAAACAAATAGAAGAATCGATATTATGCGTGTAAATCAACTCTGCAGAATCGGGGTAACAAATCGAAGCGTCTACGGTTATTTCGGCAATCGGAGTTGGGAAAACCTTAATCATACTGTCAATTTCGAAACCTATCTGACACCCCGAGAGCGTGTTGGTAATCAGTAACCCAACATCGTAAAAACCTGTTGATGAATAGAAATGTTCTACTTCCTGTTCATTTCTTATGGGTGATCCGTCTCCAAAATCCCATTCAAACAGAAGCGCATCTTCTACATTGAGTTCGCCTTTAAACAGAACGGTGAGTGAGTCGCAGCCGCGTGCCTTTTCAGTTTCCAGTATAAAATCCGGATTTGCTCCGAGTAATTTTGCAGTGGTGTCGCTCCAGCAACCATTTTCTTCGACATAAAGTGTCAGGTATGGATTTGAATTATATGCACCAATGGAAACTGTAAAATTATTCCAGTCAAAAGTTTCAATGAGTTTTGCTCCTCCATAATCCCAATAGTAGTTGGCATTTTTTGTTGCATTACCGGTATACAATACTTCTCTCGAATATCCCTTACATTCGTCATCCGGATCGTCCACAAACTTAAATGCAGAGGTTGGTGTTGGCTCAAACTGAACGCGAAAAGTGTCGATGGTAATACAGGCATCGGTGGTGGTTAACTCGTAATAAATTTCAAATTTACCCCAATCATTTGTTTCAAGGGTTGTTTTTTTGTGCGACTGATTTGAGAAAACAATGGATGGATTATTTGAGCTCCATTTGAAGCTCCCGTTGTAGTTCCAAACCGATTCAGGAGCATTGCTAATGTTAACGGTTAGTTCAGATTCTTTAGCTCCGCAAATCAGTGTTTCTCCAGAAATTTCAATATCCGGAACAGGGAAAACAACCAGGTTCATAGTATCGCGGGCCGGACAATTGTATTTGTTATAAACGGTTATTCTGTATTCATCAGTAATATTGGCTGTATAAAACTGGCTGGTTGAAAGTGTATCGTCCTTTTGGTTTTGCCATATATATTTATCAAAACCATCACTACCATTTAATTCAATCGAATACGGTGCACATCCTTCATCGTAATCAATTCCTAAATCAACTTCAGGCTGGCTCACATAAATATAAATTGAATCCTCCAATTGACAGCCATCAATAGTTGTCGTTTTTACGCTGTATTCTCCACCTGATATAATTTTTAATATCTGGGTGGTATCACCGGTATTCCATTGGTACGTATCAAAATACGGGCCTGCATCCAGTGTAACCGATTCGCCATAACAAAGCAATAATGTGTCGCCATTAAAATTAATACTTTCGCCGAGGTCCAAAACTAAATCCAGGTTGAATCCAACTCCGTAACCATAAGATTCAACGCCGCCATAACCGTATACATAAGCTAAAAAACCGCGGTCCTCATTCAGGTTTTTAATCCGGTGTGTTCCCGGATTTATGGTGATTTGGGCAAAAGAATATTTTCCTTCAGGAAAAGCCTGAAAGCTACCGCTGATTGAATTCCCGTTTAAACGTATGTTGTTTATTTCTTCTGTTAATGTAATGATATTGACAAAGTAGTTTTGGATGATCTCTGAATCGTAGGCTACAAATGTTACATCATTTTTCGATTGGGTGACCGAACTCAAAATAATCATAAAAGGATCACCGGTGCCATCTACATTGTTCGATTGGCTGTATTGGGCCACCATTATGGGTTTGTCGGAAAAAATACGGGAAGGTTCGGTACTGTACAAAACAATTTCTTCAAATTCTCCCCGGTTCAACGTAATATTGTTTTTATTACTGATATGAATGGTTGTATTGTCTTCGGCGGCGATTATGCGGTAGCGATCCGAGTTTCTTGATTTTAGGGGGGTTGTATAGTATTCGCGACCCCAGGAGTGTATTGGGGGGATTTGTTCGTAAAGATGGTCCCATGCGGAAGTTCCGGAAGTTGCAGGTACAGTTGTGCCCAGCGAACCCGAATAAAAAGCAACAGGCTTACTGCTTTTAATATAACTTTGAGTGAGGTCGCCTTGTCCGCTTAGGTTGTTTCTGTTTTTTGACTGAACCTGGTACACTTCGCCTTTGTTTAGTGTAATATTAATTGAGTCGCCAGCCTGAACAAGTTGGTCGGTTACTTTGCTCGGAATAATTAAAACCTTGGTTGAATCTTCCGAAGCAACAACTAGGAATTCACTATTTCTTCCATTGCCATAAGTGCCATCATTCCGTTCGTTAATATTCACATCGTAACACATGGCAAAGTATTCTTTGCCAAGCGATTCAGTTGGGTAAATTACAGCAACGTCGGCTGAATTTTTGTCGTAGTTTAAGGCATATACATTCACCGGCTTTTGCGAAACCAGATGAAGCCCTTTGTTTTCGATACTTTCTGATCCCAAGGCTTCAACCATATCCCAGGGTATTCTAATTTGTTGCGAATTATTTGCAGCAACCGAAAAGACTCCCTGAAAAGGGGTTTCGTTGGTGCCAATTGTAATTGTGAATGTTGTTGCCTCACGAGCAGTTACAGTAATTTCGATATAATGGTTTGCACTGTAGTTACGGCTTTCCATAAAACCAAACCAAAAATCATTTCCTTCTGTTGATTTGCGGCAAGGATCTGCTCCTTCATAACACCAGGAATAGGGTGCGATAATGAGAAGCAGAAGTATTGATATAAGTTGTTTTTTCACTCTGGTATTAATCGGCGGCTAAATCTAAACATTATTCATAAAAAAACCGCGCAAATAACTTTGCACGGTTTTAATATCTATAGATAGTTCCGGTTTATTTCGACTTTTTAATTTCAATCATTAAATGTCGGTTTGGAATCACTTCATCTTTTTTTACGTGAATTTTAACAATTTCACCGTCAAAAGGCATTCGCACCTGGTTTTGCATTTTCATTGCTTCAAGCAATAACAATGTTTCGCCTTCTTTTACTTTCTCCCGGGTTTTAACGTAAATATCGATAATTGTTCCCGGAATAAAAGAATATAACATATTCTCATTGGGAGTTTCATAATTAACTCTGTTTTCAAACTTCTTGGTAAAAGTAGTTTTGTAAACAGCTCCCTGAATAATCAGATTTTTTAACTCTTTTTCTTCTGCCATATTGCCAGTTTTTACGATTAAAACGGAGGAATTCCGTGTTTTTTATTTGGCAAGAATACACTCTTATTCTCTGAAACTTGCAGAGCATGTAGAATTCTTGCACGGGTTTGGCTCGGCTCAATAACTTCGTCAATGTAACCTTGAGCAGCTGCTACATATGGATTGGCAAATTTTTCTTTGTACTCCTGAATTTTTTGCTGACGCATTTCTTCCGGATTTTCGGCTTCTGCAATTTCTTTACGGAAAACAATGTTTGCAGCACCTTCAGGTCCCATAACTGCAATTTCAGCAGTTGGCCATGCAAAAACAAAGTCAGCACGCAAATGACGAGAGTTCATGGCAATGTAACCACCACCATAAGCTTTTCTTAAAATAACCGTAATTTTTGCCACGGTTGCTTCACTGTATGCATACAGTATTTTTGCTCCGTGACGAATAACACCGGCGTGTTCCTGGTCGGCTCCCGGCAAGTATCCCGGAAGGTCTTCCATGGTTACAATAGGGATATTAAAAGCATCGCAGTAACGAATAAAACGTGCTGCTTTATCCGAACTGTCGCAATCCAATACACCTGCAAGTACCATGGGCTGGTTGGCAACAAAACCTACTGTTTCGCCTTCCATTCTACCAAAACCAATAATAATGTTAGGTGCAAAATCTTCCATTACCTCAAGAAATTCCGAACCGTCGGTAATACTTTTCAGAATATCACGCATGTCGTATGGGATTCTTGGATCAACCGGAACAATGTCTTCTGCCGAAGGTCCTTTTAGTGGTGCTTTAGGTTCATGAGCTAAAGCTTTTTTTGAATTATTTCGTGGAATATAGCTAATCAGGCTTTTTATCTGATCGAAACATTCTAATTCTGTTTTTGCATAGAAATGTGCATTACCTGTAACTTCAGAATGAACTTTTGCTCCACCAAGTTCTTCCATCGAAATTTCTTCACCAAGTACCGATTTTATTACAGAAGGACCTGTGATGAACATTTTTGAAATATTTTCAACCACAAATACAAAGTCGGTTAAAGCCGGAGAATAAACCGCACCACCTGCACATGGCCCAAGAATTACCGAAATTTGCGGAATTACACCTGAAGCCAAGGTATTACGGAAGAAAATCTCACCATAACCAGCCAGCGAGTTAACACCCTCTTGAATACGGGCACCACCTGAGTCGTTAATTCCAATTAACGGAACGCGCATTTTTAATGCATGATCCATGATTTTGGTAATTTTACGGGCATGCATTAAGCCCAACGAACCTCCTGCAACGGTAAAGTCTTGTGCAAAAATACAAACAGGTTTGTTGTAAATAGTACCTGTTCCAATAATCACACCATCGCCATGAAGGGTTTTGCCTTCCATGCCAAAATCTTTTGCGGCGTGTGATACAAATAAATCATATTCGTGAAAAGAATTTTTATCCAATAAAGCCAGTATACGTTCACGAGCGGTGAGTTTCCCCATTTTCGCTTGTTTCTCAATGGCTTTATCTCCACCACCTTTTTGTACTTCTTTCTTCCTTTTACGGAGGTCAAGTACGTTACTTCTTAGTGACATAAAGTAATTTTTAAGTTATAAATTTCCCTGTAATCAGCTGGGTATTGTTTTAATTTTGCGTGGCAAACTTATAATTTTTTTTTTATTGCCATTAGTAAATCTATTCAAGTACTACGTATTTTCGGTAACATAGATACAATACATTCGAATTATAGTATTGTATGTTTGAAAAGTATTGCGGCCTTTTTCTAAAAATAAGAGCAGAGTGAATGGATATACAAAGTATTATTCCTCATCAAATTAGTACACCGATTCCCGAGAACAGCAAGAACTGCTGTAATATTGCCAATAAGAGCCTGTTTTAGCGGGCAGCCCAGCGATAAACAAAAAGAGCGATAAGGGCAAAAACAAGATTTGGAATCCATACTGCAACGAATGGTGGAGTGTTGCCGCTTACTGCAAATACCGTAGAAATTTGCATAAATAATATGTACGAGAAACTAAGCAACAAACCAAGTCCAAGGTGTAATCCAAGTCCTCCTTTAATTTTGCGCGAAGCCAACCCTGCTCCAATAAGTGTTAAAATAAAGGCAGAAAACGGGCCTGCCAGTCGTTTGTGTTTTTCAATTACCCACTCTACATAATTTACTCCCCGCATTTTCATTAAATCAATTTCCTTAATTAAATTGGGGGTTATAAATGTCTCCATTTCGTTTCGTAGTTGTGTAAAATCTTTTGGACTCATATTTAGGGTGGTGTCCATCCTGTACCCATTTGTTAATTCTTCGTAATCGTCGTGTATAATACGTTTCCAGTATGAATTTATAATCCATTTCCCCGATTCTTCATCCCAGCGTATGTTTTGTGCAGTAAGTTTTTCTTTTAGCTGCGCTTCCTCAAAATGTTCCAAGGTAAAGTGGTAACCTACATTGTTCGAATTGAAGCTTTGCATGTAAATGTAAAGCCCCGGTTCAATTTGCCGATGGATATTTCGTTCGGTATTTATTTGCCGGGTACGAATGTATTTTTCTCTGAAGTTAATCATTGTACTGTTCGCCGGAGGAATAATATAGTTGCCAAGAACAAACGAAAAAACAGCTATAATTAAAGCAGAAACAAGATAAGGCCGCATTAACCGGGCATAAGAAACTCCACTACTTAAAATAGCTATAATTTCGGTGTTATAGGCCATTTTTGAAGTAAAATAAATAACGGCAATAAAGGTAAACAGCGGACTAAACAGATTGGCAAAATATGGAATGAAGTTGAGGTAGTAATCGAAAATGATATCACTAAGAGGGATGTCTTTTGATATAAACTCGTCGAGGTTTTCCGAAATGTCGAAAACAATGGCAATACTTAGAATAAGCCCAATTGCATAAAAAAAGGTACCCAGAAATTTCCGTGTAATATAAAAATCTATTGTTTTATAGAATTTCATGTTGTGCTAAAGTCTTTGTTTAAGTTTTACTACCATTTCTTTTTTCCAACCTAAAAATTCACCATTTAGTATTTTTTCGCGTGCTGTTTTTACCAGCCATAAATAAAAGGCCAGGTTATGCTGGCTTGCAATTTGTGCCCCAAGCATTTCGTTGGAAATTACCAGATGGCGAAGATAAGCTTTTGAATATTGGTCGACAAACGAAGTGCCATTTTCATCGATGGGAGAATGATCGTTTTCCCATTTTTTATTTCTGATGTTGATTACTCCTTCGCTGGTAAACAACATTCCGTTGCGGCCATTGCGGGTTGGCATCACACAATCGAACATGTCAATTCCGCGGTCGATCGACTCCAGAATATTTACCGGAGTGCCAACTCCCATCAGGTAGCGCGGTTTATTTTCCGGTAAATCGGCAGTGGCAACTTCGGTCATTTCGTACATTACCTCTTCCGATTCGCCAACCGAAAGACCACCAATGGCATAACCATTGGCATCGAAATTTTTAACATGTGCTACTGCAAGTTTACGCAAATCTGCATATGTATTTCCCTGAACAATAGGGAAAAGACTTTGCTCGTAACCGTATTTAGCTTGTGTTTTGTTAAATTGTATAAAACATCTTTCTAACCAGCGTTGTGTAAGTTCGAGCGATTTTTTTGCATATGTGTAATCGGCATCTCCGGGTGCACATTCATCAAAAGCCATTATGATATCGGCACCAATTGTGCGTTGAATGTCCATCACATTTTCGGGCGTAAACATATGATACGAACCATCGATGTGTGACTGAAATTTTGCACCCTCTTCCGATAACTTTCGGATATCGCCCAACGAAAAAACCTGAAAGCCTCCGCTGTCGGTTAATATTGGCCCGTCCCAACCGTTAAATTTATGCAGTCCACCGGCTTTTTCAATTATATCAATTCCTGGGCGCAGGTACAAATGGTAGGTATTACCCAAAATTATTTGGGCTTTTATATCTTCCTTAATATCACGGGTGTGAATACCTTTAACCGAACCGGCAGTGCCTACAGGCATAAAAATAGGTGTTTCAATTACACCATGATCGGTACTAAGAACGCCTGCTCTTGCCCGCGAGTTTTCCGTTGTTGTTAGTAGTTCGAAATTCATATATACAAAATAGTGGCGCTAATATAGCTATTAAACTTGAATTGATTGAGAAATCAACGTAAAGCCAGCTGTTAATAAAAACTAATTCATGTAAAGTAATTAGAATGTATTTAAAGCTTTAATTTATGTGAATTTTGCTACTATTGCCAGCGTTATTTAATACCTATTTTCTATTCCTAATGATACAGTACGTTCAAAATATTTTTAACTCGTTATCAAATGCCCAGTTAACAGTTCTGCTTTTGTTTATTGTGATTTTTTTATTGCGAATTTTGCATTTGTTTTTGATAACCGGGCGAGTTTTGTTTATCAAGAAAAACAATAATCGTGATAAAATAAATACGCCCTTAACTTTGGTTTTTACTCCCCGAAACGAAGAAGAACATATTCGAAATATACTTTCGAAGATACTTGCAATTGACGATTTAAACTATGAAGTGGTTGTGGTTGACGACTTCTCGCAGGATAATTCGTTTTCTGCTCTTGGGCTGTTAAGCCAGCAGTACAGTCATTTAAAAATCTCGTCGTTAAATCAGGAAACCCGATATTCTGTGAAGCTGGCACAAAATATTGCATTAAAATCGGCCACAAACAATTGGGTACTGATAAGGCCAATTGCTTTAAACGAAGTAAAAAGCGAGTGGTTGCATGGTATTTCGCAAAATATGAAGGGCGAAAATGTAGATCTTGTTATAGGATATTCTTCTGTTGTTAGGGCAAGTGGAATGTTCAATTTACTTTATCGAATTGAAAATTTTTATCAGCAAATTACAAATGCCGGATACATTTTTAGCGGAGTGCCGTTTGTTTATAATGAAGATAACCTGGCTTTTAAAAAAGACAAGTATTTTCAGCAGGGCGGTTATGGTAAAAATATAAAAGAATCATATGCCAATCTCGAGTTGATTGCAAATTTGTTTATTACAAAAAAGAATACGGTAGTAGATTTCTCGCGTGAATCGGCCATTTGTAAAGCTATTGAGATTAACAAAGCTGAGTACGTTGATTTAATGAGGAAACGCTTTCGGATTGAAAAGCATTTGCCTCTGTGGAAGCGGTCGGTTTTGTTTATCGACTCATTTACCAATTTACTTTATTTACCGGTAATTGTGCTTGCAATGGTTTTTGTTTCTCCTGTTTGGTTGTTGATTATCATACTTGTAGGTGTTCTGCTTTTTATCCATGTGCTTATCATAAAAATTACCCAGAATCGTTTGAATGAACGCAAAATATTCATATCTTCGTTAATATATGGTTTGTTTATACCTTATTATAAATTATTTCATAAGTGGTATTTTAAACAATCAAACGGGAAATACGAATGAAGGAGCATGGTTTAATACTTTCTGACAAAGCTCGCCAGGATTACGAATTTGTAAAAAAAGCACTTGATGGCGACGAAAAAGCCTTTGCCCGTTTGCTAACCCGATACAAAGACACGATTTACTTTATGCTGCTAAAAATGGTGAATAATCGCAGCGATGCCGAAGACCTTACACTTGAGGCTTTTGGAAAAGCATTTAAAAGCCTTCACCAGTATTCTCCAACTTATGCCTTTAGTACCTGGCTGTTTAAAATTGCATCGAATAACTGTATCGATTTTTTACGGAAGAAAAAGGGTGTTCAGGTTTCAATTGAAAATGGGGAACAAAACGAAAACAGCGAACAGTTAAAACTAAAGGCCAAAGATCCGGATCCGGAGGAAAGATTAATACGGCAGCAAAAGGCAATTCTATTGAGGAAAGTGGTGCGAAAATTAAAACCACGTTATCAAATTTTGGTTGAACTTCGATATTTTCGCGAGTTTTCATACGAAGAAATTGCAAAAGAATTAGATTTGCCGCTCGGTACAGTAAAAGCCCAACTTTTCAGAGCACGCGAAATGCTGTTTAAGATGATTGAGTACACCGAGATTGGTCAAAAAGATTGATAAATGGATATAATTCTAAAATACTTCCCTAATTTAAGCGAAACCCAGATTGAACTGTTTAAGCAGTTGGAACCGCTTTATGCCGAGTGGAACTCGCAAATTAATGTAATTTCAAGAAAAGACTTTTCCGAATTTTACGAAAGGCATGTGTTGCACTCGCTGAGTATTGGGAAGTTTACAAAGTTTGTAGGAAATACCAAAATACTTGATGTGGGAACAGGCGGCGGATTCCCGGGAATTCCGCTGGCCATATTATTTCCCGATGTCAAATTTCATTTGGTAGATTCAATTGGGAAAAAAATTAAGGTGGTAAATGGTGTTGCCGGTTCGCTGGGATTAAAAAATGTACAGGCCAAGCAAATCCGGGCCGAGCAGTTAAAAGAGAAATACGATTTTGTTATTAGTCGTGCTGTTACGCGTTTGCCGGAGTTTGTGCCATGGATCCAAAAAAACATTTCGAAGAAAAATTTAAATGCACTGCCCAATGGAGTAATTTATTTAAAGGGCGGCGATTTAAGCCAGGAAATTAAACCCTATCGAAAAAAAATATTTGTACAGGATTTGTCGGAATACTTTGAAGAGGAGTTTTTTGAAACAAAAAAAGTACTGCATTTGCCTCTTTAATTGTGGCAACAAAAAAGAAAGCCCGTTCTGCTTACTAATGGAACGGGCTTTTTATATTTATCTACTTTTTGATTTTATAAGTATTCGTCGCCAAACGAAACACCCATTTTCCGGGCTTTTTGAATGAGTGGGAAATTGGCGTCAACCAAACGTAATTTACCGCCCACCTCTTCTAAAGGTACTGTTGTTAGCTCGTTGTTTTTTATGGCAACCATGGTTCCAAAGTTTTCTTCGGCAATACACTGGGCGGCAAAAGCACCGTATCGTGTTGCTAAAATACGGTCCATTGGAGTTGGAGAACCACCTCGTTGAATGTAGCCCAAAACCGTTTGGCGGGTTTCAATTCCGGTGTAAGTTTGAATGGCCTCTGAAACATGTGCAGCCGCTGAACTTCCTTTTGGGTGGCCAATACCTTCGGCAACCACAACAATCGAGTAAGGTTTATTGCTTTCATAACGGGCTTCAATTTTTTTACAAACCGAACGAATATTGTATTCCAGTTCAGGAAGTAAAATAATATCGCCACCACCTGCCAACCCGGAGTATAAAGCCAGCCAGCCGGCATGGTGTCCCATAATCTCAATAATCATAACGCGCTGGTGCGAGTTGGCGGTTGTGTGCAAACGGTCGATGGCATCGGTGGCAATTTGTACGGCCGAGTCGAAACCAAAAGTTACATCGGTACCCCAAACATCATTGTCTATGGTTTTAGGAATTCCTACCACATTTAAACCTTCTTTTCCCAGCATATTCGCTGTTTTCATTGTGCCGTTTCCACCTATGCAAACCACACAATCCAATCCTAAATCCTTATATGTTTGTACTATTCTATCCGGTTTGTGTTCACCATCTTTTTCATTCTTTGATGTTTTAAATGGCTTTTCGCGCGAGGTTCCCAGTATAGTTCCTCCCAAAGTAAGGATGCCCGAAAGTTGAGATTCCTTTAGGTGGATGTAATCGTTGTTGATCATTCCCGAATAACCGGCATTAAATCCCAACACCTCCATCCCGTATTCAACTATCGCTGTTTTTCCTACTCCTCTAATGGCTGCATTTAATCCGGGACAATCGCCCCCGGCAGTTAAAATCCCAATTCTTTTTGGTTTTGTTGAATTACTCATTTTAATTCTTTATGGTGAGAATTTATCTTTTGTCGTATCGAATTTACAAAAGATGTTTTGTTTTAGAAACAGGAAGTGGAGATTAATCTGTTTACTTAATATTATTTTTAAAGAATAACACATTTCCGATTTAAACATTTTTGTACTTTCGTAGCCTGATTAAAATTGGTGTTTAGAACCATTGTAAGGTATTTTTTCTCTTACACAACACGAATAAGGAAAATATAGGGACGGCAGATTCTGTTGCAAAAAAGAAATAAATTACATGGTTTACATACTTAATAATGGAGTAAAAGAACCCGGTTTTAAGCAGAACTGAATAGTAAGAATAATTTATTTATTATAATCTTTAACCAATTAAATGTTTAAAAAATGAAAAGAGTATTCTCATTTTTATTAGCTGCTGCATTTGTATTTTCACTATCGTGCAAAAGCTCAAAAACCGGTGGTTCGGCCGGTGTAAATCAATTAACAAAAAAAGAAAAAGAAGAAGGTTGGGTATTGCTTTTCGATGGCAAAACCAGCGAAGGGTGGAAAGGTAACAACAAAGATCATTTTCCTACCGGTTGGGAAATTGTTGACGGAACCCTGCATTGTAAAGGCTCGGGTGAAGGCGAAGCCGGTTCTCGAGATGGTGGCGACATTCTCACTACCAAAGAATTCTCAAACTTCCGTTTAAAACTGGAATGGAAAATTTCTCCCGGAGGAAACTCAGGTATTTTTTATTTAGGTAAAGAACACGAAGGATGGCCAATTTATAAAACGGCGCCGGAAATGCAGGTATTGGATAACGAAAAACACCCTGATGCTCGTATGGGAAAAGACGGTAACCGCCAGGCTGGTTCGTTGTACGATTTAATTCCGGCAGTACCACAAAACGCACGCCCTGTTGGCGAGTGGAACGAAGTGGAAATTGAAGTGTTTAAAGGCAGTGTTTGGCACCGTCAGAACGGTAAAACTGTTGTGGAATACCACTTGTGGACCGATGACTGGAACGAGTTGGTAAAAGACTCAAAATTCCCCGGATTAAATCCTGATTGGGCCAATGTAGCCAAATCGGGTGTTATTGCTTTGCAAGACCACGGCGATGATGTGTGGTTCCGTAACATCAAAATATTGGAACAATAAAAATACTTTTGTCATTTCGAATGCAAAGGAAAGAGGGTGAGAAATCTCCTTCAAACTGCGGATTTCTCCCCGCGCACTCGTCGAAATAACAATCTATAAAACAAGCCCGGTAGTTGATCTGCCGGGCTTGTTGTTTTTTTACCCGGGGGCAATCTTATTACACAGCGAAAGAATTATGGCATCCAGGTACTTTATGGGAATTCATGTTTCATTGACACGGTTAGAGGCTTGTCCTATCAGTTTCTCGGATAGTGGCACAGGGCGGTGACCTTTCCAATCATCTTTTCAATCCGTTGTTACGGGCAGAGGCCTGTCCGAATATTTTTTCGACACATTGCCATGGGCAGCAGGGGCGGTTTCCAATTTCTAAGAAAACCATCTTGCCCATACCTCACAAATAAAGATGTCATCCTTGTTTTTCCTCAGCTTGAAATCTTGGTATAACTGCTTTCTCGTTCTTCATCGTTCAAGATAACAGTACAACTACTGATCGGTAACTGCAACTGTTCACTGGCAACTTTCCTCACTCCGGATTATACCCCGATTCGTTCAAAATCTTTTGGTAGTTGTAGTTATTCATTAATTCGGGGAGTGTTACTTCAGGATGCTTTTTCATATACTTTCGTACAATTTGCCAGCCGATCCATACCCCTGTTCTGCCCGGCGAATCCAACGGAAAGCCGCTGGTTGAAGGAGAGTCGTTTATGTAACGCACAATATTCATCCGTTTGCTTGTGTACAGCATTTCCTTTTCAATTAAATAGGTCCACATTTGCGGTTCGTTCATTTGGCACCACTCCAGCTGTTGTTGGGTATAACCAATTTTTACCGAATCGGGCATGTCGGGCAACAGGGCATCAACCAGATACATTAATTTGCCTTTTTGCACCATGTTGCTCATCAGGTTGGTGGCTGTATTGGGTTTTTCAAATTCGGTTATTCCCCAGGCATAAGCCACGTCCGACAGAATTTTGTCTTTGTGCATGTTCAATACCTTATACTGGGGTGTTGTGCTCAGTTGCTGGTAGTATTCGCAATCGCGCCCCAGGTACTTGTCGAGGCTGATCCCGATGATATTCTCCGCCGTAACCACCGACTGGTTAAAACCCGAAACATAAGTGTAAATGGTTGGCAGTTCTTTGTCGGGGAAATGATAACTGTAATATTTAAATGCCTTTTTAAGTTGCTTCTCCAGCTTTTTGAAATTCGAAAATTCCCGGTCGGTTACTGCTTTTACATCCTGAATCATGGTGTCGGTGATAAAAGCTTTCATCAGCTCTCCAAAATGTTCGTCGTTTATCCCGCCAATTTGAATAATCCGGTAGGTGTAAAGGTTAAAAAAATCGGGGTGTTGGTTGCTTAGTTCAACAAAAGCCTTTAAAGTGTCGTTGCCGTTAATCGAAAAAAGTCCTTCGTCGAACCGAACCACTTCCACTTCGGTTTCAATATCCGAAATGTCAACTTTTAGCGGATTACGTTTGCAGGAGAAAAAAATTGTGGCAAAACTAACAAGCAGAAATAGAAATTTAACGGGCCTCATTTTACATCTAATTTAAATCAATACGCTCAGCGCGAAATAATATTGCAAAACTGAACTAAAAAATGGAGATTTGCAATCGTTAAAAGATTGAATGGAGATTGATGGAAGATTGATAAGATTGAAACAACATTTAATGGGTTTTATCTTTCAACTCTGAATTTTCAACTCTGAACGTTAAACTCATATCATGAAAGTTGCATTTGCCCAGTTAAATTATACCATTGGCGATTTTGAAGGAAACTCGGAAAAGATAATTACACAAATTCTGAAGTCGAAAGAGCAGGGAGTTGATTTGGTGCTTTTTTCCGAATTATCGGTAACCGGTTATTATCCGCACGATTTATTGGAGAAAAAGGAATTTATTCAAAAAGCGGAGGATGCCGTTGCTGTAATTGCCAAAAGTTGCGAGGGGATTGCTGCCTTGGTTGGAGCACCGCGCATTAACGAAAACGAACGGGGGAAGAAACTGTTTAATTCGGCTTTCTTTTTGGCCGATGGAAAAATACAAAGTGTGCATAATAAAACACTTTTACCCACTTACGATATTTTTGACGAATACCGTCATTTCGAACCCAACCGGGCTTTTGAAGTGGTGGAATACAAAGGCGAAAAAATTGCAGTTACCATTTGCGAAGATTTGTGGGACGAGCAACCCACCGCCAACGAATTTGGAAAGGATAAACTTTACGAAGTTTCGCCCATGGAAGAGCTGGTAAAGCTGCACCCCGATTTTGTGGTAAATCTTTCGGCATCGCCGTTTTCGTATAACCAGGAAGGATGGCGTAAAAATGTATTGATATCGAAAGCCAAAAAATACAAGGTACCCATTTTATATTGCAACCAGGTGGGCGCACAAACCGAGTTGGTTTTCGATGGCGGCTCGGTATATATCGATAAAAATGGTGAAATTGTTAAGGAACTCAAGTATTTTGAAGAAGACACACTCGTTGTTGATACCAAAAATATAGGAACAAAAGAGCTGCAGAAAAAAGCGGATTATATTGAAAAGATCCACGATGCACTGGTTTTGGGAATTCGCGATTATTTCGGGAAAATGGGTTTTAAACAGGCTACCCTTGGACTTTCGGGAGGAATTGATTCGGCAGTGACTGTGGTTTTAGCCGTGCGTGCTTTGGGTGCCGAAAATGTACGGGTATTGTTAATGCCTTCAAAATATTCGAGCGATCACAGTGTTGAAGATGCCCGTGTTTTAGCCGAAAATCTGGGTATTCAGTACGATATTGTAAACATTCAGAGTGCCGTTGATGAGTTTGAAAAAACACTGGCACCTTTATTTAAAGGAACCTCGCCTGGTGTTACCGAAGAGAATATCCAGGCAAGGGCGCGTGGAATATATGTAATGGCCATTTCGAATAAATTTGGGCATATACTGTTAAATACGACCAACAAAAGCGAATGCGCTGTTGGCTACGGAACACTTTATGGCGATATGAACGGAGGAATGGCCGTGTTGGGCGACGTATATAAAATGGATGTGTTTAAACTATCGCGTTTTATGAACAAAGACGGTGAGATAATACCTGAAAATTCAATTGTAAAACCACCTTCGGCCGAGTTGCGCCCCGACCAAAAAGATACGGATTCGTTACCCGATTATAAAGATTTGGATGAAATGCTTTTTAACTACATCGAACTCAATAAATCGCCAAAGGAAATTGCCGCCCTCGGCTTCGAAGAGGAGGTTGTCCGACGTGTTATCCGAATGGTGAATATGAACGAATACAAACGTTTTCAGGCGGCACCAATTATAAGAGTAAGTTCAAAAGCATTTGGCTTTGGCCGTAAAATGCCTTTGGTTGCCCGTTACTAATATATCGCTAAAATTGTCAATTCTACAATTAAATTCATTTGAACTATAATTTGAATGCAGGTGAAAATAACCACCAAAAGAGGGGCTGTTTTCACATTTTTTTTTAGCTTTGATGCTGTAAAACATACATACCAATATATGTTAAATTCAGAACTGGGACTAAAAGATATAGTTGAAAATCCAAAATCAATATTTTATCTTTTAAACGAAGAGGAAAAAGAAGAACTTCAGCATCATATATCGCTTTCACATTACAAAAAGAACGAGTTTATTTTTAAAGAAGGTGACAAGCCAAATGGATTTTTATTATTGGTTGATGGGAAGGTGAAAATTTTTAAAGAGGGTGTTGGTGGTCGCGAACAAATTATCCGTATGACCAAACCCCTGGGATTGATTGGTTATCGTGCTTTGTTGGGCGAAGAAACACACAATGGTTCGGCGGTTACCCTGGAAGAGTCGTTGATTTGTACGGTAAGTCCCGATTTTATATTTAACCGGGCGTTAAAAAACAGCGATTTCTCGCATAAAATAATTCGTAAATTGTGTAAAGAACTGGGCTTTTCAAATGCGAGAACGGTTACACTTACTCAAAAACACATTCGTGGACGTTTGGCCGAGTCATTGATTCTTTTAAAAGACAAATATGGTTTTGAACACGACGGAACCACGCTTCGGGCTTTTCTTTCACGCGAAGACATTGCCAATCTTTCGAATATGACCACATCGAATGCCATACGAACCTTATCGACTTTTGCCAGCGAAAAAGTAATCGCTATCGACGGTCGAAAAATAAGAATTCTGGATGTGAATCGTTTGGAGCGGATAAGCAAATTAGGATAACAAGGTTTAAAAAATATTAACGTGCCACTTTGAATTTCAGGGTGGCATTTTTCTTAGAAAAACTTTTTCGCCCTGACGGGGGCATTCATCTTTGCCTTAATGCAAAGACGAATCAGAAAGATTGATCAACTTCTCTTCAAATTTGAAATCTCGGAGAGAATAATATTGCATCAGCAATTTTTCCGTGATTTTTTATTCCTGCACATAAATCCGTTTTACCCGCTGCGATATACCGGTTAAAATTTCGTATGGAATGGTACCCACTTTTTCTGCTAATTCCGTTATTGAAATATTCGGGCCAAAAAATTCCACTGTATCTCCCGGTTTTGCATTCGTTCCGGAAACATCGAGCATTAACATATCCATGCAAATATTTCCAATTATCGGAACCCGGTTCCCATTAACAAAGGCCTGCCCGTTCCTGTTACTTAGCTTTCGGTCAAGTCCGTCAGCATAACCAATCGGAACAACAGCAATTTTACTTCTGCCGTTAACTTTTCCCTTTCGGTTGTACCCAACTGTTTCGTTTGTTTTAACCGATTTCACCTGTGAAATGGTGCTTTTTAATGTGCCGATGTTTTCCAGCGGTAAATCCGTTTGCGAAATGCCATAAAGTCCAATGCCCAGGCGTACCATGTTGTACTGTTTTTCGGGGAAACGTTCAATGCCGGCAGAGTTTAAAATATGCCGGTCGATTTTGTAGGGAAACGATTTTGAAATGAATTCAAAACATTTTTCAAACTGTTCGAACTGATGGTGTGTAAATTCATCAAGTTCGGGATCGTCGCTTCCGGCAAGGTGCGAAAATACCGACTGTATTGTCAAACGATTCGAGGCCTTCAACGAGTTAATGATTTCTGAAATCTCATGCTTGGTTTTTAGTCCAAGGCGGTTCATGCCGGTATCAATTTTTAAATGAACCGGAAAATTCTGCAGCCCGTTAACCGAAACAGCTTTTGTAAAATTTACAAGCAACTCTAAACTGTAAATATTGGGCTGCAGGTGGTAGTCAATAATATTCTGGAAGCTGTTTTGCTCCGGATTCATCACAATAATTGGTACTGTTATTCCCGCGTTGCGAAGTTGTACTCCTTCGTCGGCAACGGCAACCGCCAGATAATCTACATTTTGGTATTGAAGTAAACGTGCAATTTCCACATCACCACTTCCGTAAGAAAATGCTTTTACCATCACCATTATTTTTGTTTCAGGTTTCAGCAGATTTTTAAAAACCGTTAGGTTATTGATTAAGGCATTCAGGTTGATCTCCAACACTGTTTGATGCGCTTTTTGTTGCAATAAACCCGATATTTTTTCAAATTCGAATTGTCGTGCTCCTTTTATCAGGATAACAGATGAGTTAAACTTATTGCGTAAAAACCGCTCTTCAAAATCGGCACGGCTGTGGTAAAATTCAGCATCAATTGTAAATGCATTTTTATGGGCTGAAATGTCAGGTCCGATGCCAATCACTCTATCAATTCCCCACTGGCGAAACAGCTCATCCACTTTTTTATATAGAAATTCTTTATCAAGTCCGGTTTGTTGTATGTCGGAAAGAATAACCTGCTTGTGCAAATGTTCTTTTGCTGCTTGCTGTTGTAATACCGATAACGCTATGGTAAGCGAATTTAAATCGGAGTTGTAATAATCGTTAATTAAAAGGCAATTGTTTATGCCCTGTTTAATTTCGAGGCGCATTGCAATGGGCTGAAGCTGGGCGAACTTCGAAATATACTTTTCCGGATTTTCAGGCAATGCAAGCAGGTATGCAAAACAATGACAGGCATTTTCGATGGCCGAATCATCGGTAAATGGAATGGTAAACTTAAACGTTTTGTCTTTATAAAAGGCAGTAATTTGGGTGTTGTCTGTATTTCTTTCTGCAGAAAACCGAATGGCTGTTTCCCGGTTTTCCAGTGTCCAGTTTATTTTCTCAATCTTATGTTTTTTGCAGAATTCATTGGCTTGCCGGTTTATAAGATCGTTGTCGGTTCTGAAAACAAGGCTTTTGCAATTTTTAAATAGCTGGAGTTTTTCATTGAGTTTTTGTTCTGTCGAAACAAAATTTTCCTGGTGGGCATCACCAATATTTGTAAGAACACCTATATTTGGCGAAATTATTTCTTCAAGGTTTTTCATTTCTCCCGGTTCCGAAATTCCTGCTTCAAAAATTCCCAAATCAAATTCGTCGTTCATTAATAAAACCGAAAGCGGAACACCAACCTGCGAATTGTAGCTTTTCGGGCTTCGTACAATTTTGTACTCCGACGACAAAATATCGTGAAGCCATTCTTTTATAATGGTTTTTCCGTTGCTGCCAGTAATTCCGATTACCGGATATTTGAAACGGTTGCGGGTAAAAGCTGCCAGATTTTGAAGGGCTGTTTTAGTGTTGTCAACTAAAATAAATGTTCCCTTTTTATTAATAGCTGATTTGTCGGAAACCACAAAAACCTGCATGCCTTTTTCCTGAAGTTGCAGAATGTATCTGTGCCCGTTGTTGGAAGGGCCAATCAGCGCAAAAAAAACAGGATTACTTCCCTTGAAATAGGTCCGGCTGTCGGTTACCGCTTTCGAAATTATTGACTGAGTCACGGTTGGTGAAACAAATAACCGGCCCTTAACAGCTGCAGCAAGTTCTGTAAGTGATAGCGTATGCATTTTTGTTAGATAACTTTGTTGTAACAACTGCGGCAAAGCGGTTCGTAAATGTCTTTTTCGCCTAACAGAACCACTTGCTCTTTTTCCGAAAGACGATGCGAAAACTGTGCAATACTGCCACAACGCACACAAATGGCGTGTACTTTTGTTACGTAATCGGCAACAGCCATAAGTCCGGGAATCGGGCCAAACGGAACACCTTTAAAATCCATATCCAAGCCGGCAATTATAACCCTGATTCCCATGTTTGCCAGTTTTACCACCACATCAATCAATCCTTTGTCGAAAAATTGTGCCTCGTCAATTCCAATCACGTCAACATCGCCCGAAAGCAAAAGAATGTTTGCCGAGTTTTCAACCGGAGTTGAGCGAATTGAACTTTGATCGTGCGAAACCACCTCGTCTTCAGAGTAACGTATATCCACGGCAGGTTTATATATTTCAACTTTTTGTTTGGCAATTTTTGCCCGTTTCAGCCGTCGGATAAGTTCTTCTGTCTTTCCCGAAAACATCGATCCTGCAACCACTTCAATCGTCCCCACTTTTTTAGGGCTGTTTACATCTCTTTCAATAAACATTAAACGTTACTCTATTTAAAATTACTACTTTTACAAAAGTAAAATTTAAACGTCTTTCTACACAAAATGGAAAATAAAAAACTACTAAAATTTCTTTATAAAGATATTGCAGAAATTGAGGAATTGTTCATGGATAAAGGAACAGAAGGTTTTGATGAGTTCGAAATGGATTTTATCCAAAGTCGTTTTAAAGGAGCAATACAAGTCATTCAGATTTTGAGTGAAAAGGAAAACAAGCAGCTTAAAACAGATCGGCGTAAACATGTTGTAAAAAATACCGATGAAGTGGAAGTTTTAAGTGTTGATGAGAAAGCTGAAAAGGGAAATGTACAGTCTCACTTCACAGGCTCGGAAGATAATGTTCAGTCGAAGTCGCTTTTAGATGAGGAAACGCATGAAGCACCCAAGGATGAGGCGAAGGAAAGTGCTCCGACCCGTTTGTCAACTGAAGAGGAAGAGAGATTGGAGGCATTGTCTCAGTTCGAAGAAGAGGTGAAAGAAAGTGATCAGCCGGAGAATGAAGAACAACCTGAAAAAGAAATTGAAAATCCACAGCCGGAATCGAACGTGAAGTTAGACGATGAAGAACAGGTTGATGGTGCGAATAATCGTTTGGGAGATAGTTTTTCAAAAGGAAACTCGGTAAATGAGTTGTTGGGAAACAATGATAGCAGCAAGTTGGAATATAAAATTTCAAACAGTCCGGTGAGTAGTATAAAAGCAGCCATCGGAATAAATGACCGTTACCAGTATATCCGCGAATTGTTTGAAGGGGACGGGGATAAATATCTGAAAACAGTTACCGAATTAGATAATATGAGTTCGATACAGGAAGCTGTAAATTATTTGCAGGAAAATTATAAGTGGAAGAAAAACGATACCAGCCTAAAGTTTGTAAATCTTGTAAAACGCCGTTTCCCAAATGGATAAAACCGGACGATTGATATTGGTTCCAACGCCCATTGGTAATTTACAGGATATTACTTTGCGTGCCATAACGGTTTTAAAGGAAGCCGATATTATTTTGGCCGAAGATACCCGCGTTTCTTCAAAACTGTTGAAACACCTCGAGATAGAAAAAAAATTAACGGCTCATCATAAATTTAATGAACACAAAACAACTGCTTCAATTGTATCGAAAATTGAACAAGGTTATACTGTGGCTTTAATTTCCGATGCAGGAACACCGGCAATTTCCGACCCGGGATTTTTATTGGTACGTGCCTGTGTTGAAAAAGAAGTGGACGTGGAGTGTTTGCCGGGGCCAACTGCTTTGATTCCTGCTTTGGCAGTTTCGGGTTTACCCACCGAAAAGTTTGTTTTTGAGGGATTTTTGCCTCAAAAAAAAGGGCGTCAAACCCGATTGAAAATTTTAGCGGTAGAACCAAGGACTATGGTTTTCTACGAGTCGCCGCACAGACTTGCGAAAGCCTTGGCCCAATTTGCTGAATACTTTGGCGAAGAGCGCAGAGCCTGTGTCTGTCGCGAACTCAGTAAATTTTTTGAAGAAATTAACCGGGGAACCGTTACTGAGTTGCACGAATATTACACTGCGCATCCACCCAAAGGCGAGATTGTTATTGTTGTAGAAGGGAAGTCGGCGAAATAATTTATTTGGGTGCTAATACCGGCAATTCGGTTTGCCTCCGTAAAATGAAAAAAAAATATACTCACATCTTTTTCGATCTGGATAACACACTTTGGGATTTTCGAAAGAACTCGAGGTGTGCAATGGAGGTAACTTATAATAATTTTGAAATTGCTGAATTAGGAGTAGAGTTTGATCGTTTTTACGAATGCTACTCAGAAAACAATACTGCACTTTGGACAGCTTATCGAAAAAAAGAAGTTCGAAAGAATGAGCTAACCCGACAACGGTTTCAGTTAACTTTTGATGCTCTCAGTATTAAGGGAATTGAGCCGGACCAAATGAATGACTATTATTTGACAGAGATGCCCAAGCAGGTTAATTTGATTGAAGGAGCTTTGGATATATTGGAATATTTGAAAGCAAAGCGGTACAAACTTTTTATAATTACCAATGGTTTTCGGGAAGTTCAGTATAAAAAATTACAAAACTCGGGTCTTGGAACATATTTCGAAAAGGTATTTATCTCGGAAGACATAAAAACACCAAAACCTGGGAATGAAATTTTTGAGTATGCCATTAAATCAGCAAATGCTAAAAAGGTAAACAGCCTAATGGTTGGAGACGATTGGGATGTGGATATCATGGGCGCTTATAAATTTGGTATCGATGCAGTTTATCTGCAGCCCGGAATAGATCAAAAAGCTACAGATGAACATGGCGGTGTTGGTAAGATTTTGAATTTGAATGAGTTGGTGCTGGTTTTGTAGGTCGCTGGTTTACACTTTAATTCTATTCAACAAAAGTTAGCGTCTGTCTTTAAATGAAAAAAAGGAGCTGACAATCAACTCCTTTTTGTGCCCAGGACGGGACTCGAACCTGCACGGGAAAATTCTCCCACAAGGCCCTCAACCTTGCATGTCTACCAATTTCATCACCTGGGCAGTATTTTTTATGAACGTGCCTGCAAAACTATAAAATTTCTTCGAACACCGTAAGAATCTATCTTAGAAATTTAATTTCTATTCGTGAAAATGAATTTGTATGCAGATTTTAAACTGGCAACTATTATTTTTTGCCGTTGTGCTAACCGGAACTGAATACTGAAAACTTTTTTCTATCGCTCGTATTCTTCGTCAACGTTTATTTCTACAATAATTCCATCTCTCACAAGAGTTGCGTAATGTGTTATCTTTTTGACTTTTGGCGTAATCATTGGATCCAGCGTAATTTTATGCTGACTAATTTCGGTGCTTTTTAAAAATTCCACTTTTTCAAAAATATACTCTTGCCCCTCAGATTTTTCGAATATGGTTTTAGCTTTACCAAATTCTTTTTCCATTACCGAAACAGGTTGTCCAACATAACTTTTCTGAAGCTTTTTTTGTGCACTGCACGAAATAACAATAAGTGTAATCAGAAGTAATATTATTCGATTCATTGAATTTTAATTTTGCTTAAAGTAAAACAGAATTATTTAATCCCTTGTCAATTTAATCCAATTTAACTTTTTTCATACGATTGGAATTGTTTGTTTTTAACAGCATTGCGTGGAATTTACTTGATTTTTTTCTGTCGCTAGTGTGTGAGACTTGCTTTTTATGCTTATTTCATGTTAAGAACTAAAGGCTAATTGTTAATAGTTCACACAAACACCAATTATTATTTTTTATCTTTGCAGCGTGTTTTACAACATGTTCGTTAATAAATATTACGCTGCACAATGATTCAATTCTTTAAAACTCAAAGTAACAGTATTATCGCTGTTTATTCTGCAAAATCGTTAGGTCAGGAAAACATTGAAAAGCTGGTTTGGCTTTTTTCGGGAGCTACCTATTTAAAGGAGCAAACGCTTGACGGTTGGTTTGTTGGACCACGAAAAGAAATGCTAACTCCATGGAGTACAAATGCCGTTGAAATCACCCAGAACATGGGCATTGAAGGTATTCGCCGAATGGAGGAATTTTTTCCGGTAGATAACTCAAAAGCAAAATACGATCCAATGCTTCAGGCAATATATGAAGGATTGTCGCAACAAATTTTTGCTATCGATAAAGAACCGGAGCCAATTCTTAACATTGAAGATATTGCGGCGTACAACGAACAGGAAGGACTGGCATTGAGTGACGACGAGATCCAATATTTGAATGGTGTGTCGAAAGAAATGGGGCGTCCGTTAACCGATGGCGAAGTATATGGTTTTGCTCAGGTAAACTCGGAACACTGTCGCCACAAAATATTTAACGGAACTTTCGTAATTGATGGGAAAGAGATGGAATCGTCACTCTTTCAGATGATAAAAAAGACTTCGAAAGAACATCCGAATAAAATTGTTTCGGCATACAAAGACAATTGTTCGTTTGTACAAGGGCCGGTTGTGGAGCAATTCGCTCCTAAAACACAAGATAAACCCGACTTTTTTGAAGTAAAAGATATTGAAACGGTATTGTCGTTAAAAGCTGAAACGCATAATTTCCCAACAACGGTTGAGCCATTTAATGGTGCTGCAACCGGAACCGGCGGCGAAATTCGCGACCGTATTGCCGGGGGAAAAGGAAGTTTGCCCATTGCCGGAACCGCGGTTTATATGACATCGTATCCGCGCACCGAAGCACAACGCTCGTGGGAGCAGGCAACGGAAGAACGAGATTGGTTGTACCAAACTCCGGAAGAGATTCTGATTAAAGCATCGAACGGTGCCAGCGATTTTGGAAACAAATTTGGGCAACCTATTATTACCGGCTCGGTACTTACGTTCGAGCACTTCGAGAATTTTATGAAATATGGTTACGATAAGGTAATCATGCTTGCCGGAGGTATTGGTTTTGGAGCTAAAAAGGATAGTCTGAAAGACGATCCGGTAAAAGGAGATAAAGTAGTTCTTTTAGGAGGTGACAACTACCGCATTGGAATGGGCGGTGGCGCTGTTTCGTCGGTGGCAACCGGTGAGTTCGAAAATCATATCGAATTGAATGCTGTTCAGCGCGCCAACCCTGAAATGCAGAAACGTGCTTACAATGCCATTCGTGCGTTAAGCGAAGCCGATGAAAATCCGATTATTTCGATTCACGACCACGGTGCAGGAGGCCATTTGAATTGCCTTTCTGAACTGGTTGAAGCCACAGGAGGAAAGATTGATACGTCAAAATTACCCGTTGGCGATCCGACACTTTCACAAAAAGAAATTATTGGAAACGAGTCGCAGGAAAGAATGGGACTTGTTATTAAGGAAAAGCACGTTGGTTTGTTGCGGAAGATTGCAGAACGCGAGCGTGCACCAATGTACGAGATTGGTGAAGCTACCGGCGATATGCAGTTCACTTTCGAAAACTCCGTAACCGGCGAAAAATCCATTGACTGGCAATTGGGATACATGTTCGGAAATCCTCCAAAAACCATTTTGGAAGACGAAACCATTGTTCCCGAATTTGATGAACTGGAATACAACTGGGAAGAAATTTACGACCTGGTTGAACAAACCATACAACTGGAATCGGTTGCCTGTAAAGACTGGCTGACCAACAAAGTAGACCGCTCGGTAACCGGACGAATAGCTAAACAACAGGGCGCCGGACCATTGCATCTTCCATTAAATAACGTGGGAGTTATTACACTCGATTATCAAGGTAAAGCCGGGTTGGCAACTTCAATCGGGCATGCGCCGGTTGCAGCTTTGGTCGATGCAGAGAGAGGCTCGGTAATGTCAATTGCCGAATCGCTAACAAATATTATCTGGGCACCAATGACCGATCATTTGAAAAGCGTTTCGTTGAGTGCCAACTGGATGTGGCCGGCAAAAAATCCGGGAGAAAATGCCCGTATCTACAACGCCGTTAAAGCAGCCAGCGACTTCACCTGTGCATTGGGAATTAATATTCCAACCGGGAAAGACTCCATGTCGATGACCCAGAAATACAAAGACGATGTGGTTTATGCACCGGGAACAGTGATCATTTCTGCATCGGGTGAGGTTTCTGATGTGAAAAAAGTAGTTGAACCGGTTCTGGTAAACGACGAAAGCAAAGAGATTTTGTTTATCGACTTCTCGTTTATGGAGCGAGCATTGGGCGGAAGTGCATTTGCACAATCCATCAATAAATTAGGAAAAACGGCTCCTACGGTTGCCGATCCTGAAAAATTTGTAAGTGCATTTAATACCGTTCAAAAATTAATTGAGCAGGATTTGATCCTGGCCGGTCACGATATTGCATCAGGTGGTTTAATTACCACTTTGCTTGAAATGTGTTTCAGCAATACCAAGGGCGGAATGAAAGTAGATGTTACTGCTTTTGGAGAAGAAGATCTTGCAAAAATCCTGTTGGCTGAAAATCCTGGAATTGTTATTCAGTGTGCCGACAACGATGAGGTGAAAAAGCAACTTGCCGAAGCCGGAGTTGAATTTATTACATTAGGAAATCCTGTTCCTTACCGAAAAGTAAGGGTTTTAAATAATACTGTTGAAGCCGATTTTGATATTGAAACCTTACGTGATTTGTGGTTTAAAACATCTTATTTGTTAGACCGCAAACAAAGTGGTGAGAAGTTGGCACTTGAGCGTTTCAAAAACTACAAAAAGTACGCGCTCGAATTCGACTTTAAAGAGTTTACAGGCAAAGCTGCCGATTTGGGAATTGACCTGAAACGCAGAACTCCATCAGAAATTAAAGCTGCCATTATCCGTGAAAAAGGTGTAAATGGCGACCGCGAAATGGCGTATGCCATGTACCTCGCCGGAATGGATGTAAAAGACGTCCATATGACCGATTTGATTGAAGGTCGCGAAACCCTGGAAGATGTTAATATGATTGTTTTTGTTGGTGGATTCTCTAATTCGGATGTACTTGGATCGGCAAAAGGTTGGGCTGGAGCATTTAAATTTAACGAAAAGGCACGTCTTGCACTTGAGAAATTCTATCGCAGAGAGGATACGCTGAGTTTGGGTGTTTGTAACGGTTGCCAGGTAATGATTGAATTGGGCGTTGTTTATCCTGAACACAGTATTCAACCTAAAATGTTACACAATGAATCGGGTAAATTCGAATCAACATTCCTGAATGTGGATGTTATGGAGAATGATTCGGTGATGCTTGGAAATATGGCCGGTATGAAACTGGGAATTTGGGTGGCTCACGGAGAAGGTAAATTCTACCTGCCTTTCAACGAGGATCAATACAATATTCCAATGAAATACAGCAATGAAGGTTACCCCGGTAATCCGAATGGTTCGCATTTTAATACAGCTTCACTTTGTTCCGACGATGGTCGTCACCTGGTAATGATGCCTCACCTGGAACGTGCTTTTAAACCCTGGCACTGGGCAAATTATCCAGCCTACAGGAAAGCCGATGAAGTGGCTCCATGGATTCAGGCTTTTGTAAATGCCAAAAACTGGATTGAGGAAAAAACAAAATAGAATAAGAAAAAACATAAGAAGCCGCTAATCTGAATGGATTAGCGGCTTTTATTATTCTGGGTGCAGGACTTTGGGATTTAATCCTGAATAATACCGTTTGATGAGCTAATAGCAGTAACTCACCGATAATTGTATTTGATTTCTATCGAATTTCCCAATTTTGTAGGAAACATCAATTGGCGATGAACAAAAAAATTGTAATTCTAAACGGCGATAATCTTTCCGGCAAAACTCCGGTTAACGACTATTTGTCTGAATTGGAACAACTTCTAACAGAGAATGGGGAAGAGGTGAGGTCTTTCGTAATCCGCGATAAAAATGTAAAACAGTGTGTGGGATGTTTCGATTGTTGGGTGAAAACCCCCGGTTGTTGCCGTTTCCAAGACGATGTGGAAGAAATTCTTCGGGCGGTTATCCGTGCTGATCTCCTTTTGTTTGCGTCGCCACTTATTCTGGGAATGTATTCAGCTGTGCTGAAACGCTTCCAGGATCGCATGATTCCTATTATTCATCCTTACCTTGAAATAGTAAACAATGAGTGTCATCATAAAAAAAGGTATCCGAAGTACCCCAAACTCGGTTTTATTTTTGATGAGAAGGATGCTTCGCCGGAAGAAATTAAGAATGTTCATTTTATCCATCAGCGGATGGTATTGAATCTGCACTCTGAATTGTCGTATTTTGAATCCGTTCAACAAAAAAATCCAAAAGAACTCAGTCATGAAATTAGCCATATTTAACGGATCACCACGCGGGATCAACTCGAATACAAAAACACTACTCGACTTTTTTCAAAAAGGATTTGAGAACGCGGGTGGCGAAATTGAATTGGTAGAATACCTGATAAAGGAAAAGCAACTGGAAGAACAGGTCCAGCATTTTGAGAAGTCGAAAAATATTCTTCTGGCTTTTCCATTGTATGTTGATTCGGTACCCGGTGTGGTAAAACAATTCATCGAAACGATTGGAGATTTTAATGGAAGCGACGTGAATATTAGTTTCATTGTACATTCAGGATTTCCGGAAGGAATCCACAGTGATGGTTTAGTGCGATACCTGGAACTTCTGACAAAAAGATGGAAGATGAATTATATGGGAACCCTGCTAAAACCCGGCTCGGAACAGGTTCGTATGCAACCAAAGAAAAAGAACACAAAACTGTTTCAGGATTTTGAGAACTTGGGGAAGAACTTCGCACTGACGGGAACTTTCGATGAGGACATTTTAACTCGCTTGAAACAGCCCTATGTTTTTCCCACACGCGCCATTCCGGTTATTCGTTTAATGAGCAAACTGGGACTAATCGATTTGATGTGGAACAGGGAATTTAAAAAGAATAAGGCGTATAAAAACAGGTTCGATAAGCCTCTTCTCAGGGAATGAATTGTGTTTAATTTTTAGAAATAACATTGACGGGATTCTATTTTTATGCTGGCAGAATGTGTTGTTTCTCTTTTCGGGGCATCAGATTATCTTCAAAGCGCGGTCTAAAAAAAAAACTACTTGCAGAATTTTATTTAACCATCATTTTTTTACCCAGTTCGTAGGCTAACTCTTTTCCTTCAAGCTGTTCCACAATTTTTAAGGCAAAATCGATGGCAACTCCGGCGCCTTTCCCGGTAACAATATGATCGGCAGCTTCCACATCGTTTCCGGTAATAATAGCTCCGTGCAATTCATCTTCAAACCCGGGGAAGCAGGTTGCATTTTTATTTTTTAAAAGACCAAGGTTCCCAAAAACCATGGGGGCTGCACAAATGGCTCCTAGTGGCTTTTGGCTGTCGTTAAAATTTAAAATTTGTTCGCGTAAGCCGCCATGCGCCTTCAGGTTTAACGCCCCCGGCATTCCTCCCGGTAATACAATCATGTCAATAAGCTGATAGTCTACATCTTCAAAAAGAGTATCGGCTATTACTTTAATATCATGCGCTCCGGTAACTTCTGTCGAGTTTGTAATGGCAACAACCGTAACCTCAAAATTCGCACGTCGTAACACGTCAATAATACTTATGGCTTCAATTTCCTCAAATCCTTCTGCTAAATGAACGGCTATTTTCTTCATGATTCTATTAAATTTTAAGAGCAATTTATAAATTGTTTTGGAAATTTACTGAAGAGATATTCATTTTATTCAAGACTCAGCTTATGTATGCACAAAAGGAGGGAATAGAAAAATTAGAAATAAAAAAGGTCTTCGAAACGAAGACCTTTTAAAATCAATACTATTATCTAATTACTAATTGGTAGAATATTCGTGCAACGCTTTTTCAAGTTTTTTGCGTGTAAAGAAAATGCGGCTTTTTACAGTTCCCAAAGGCAAATCCAATTCTTCAGCAATTTCTTTGTATTTATATCCTTCTAAAAACATAGTGAATGGAATTTTGTATTCGTCTTCCAGTGCATTAATGCTTTTGTTAATTTCTTTCGAACTGTAAAATGAATCCGGTGCCGGATAAACTTTGTCTTTCGAAAACATTAAGTGGAAATCGTTGTTAGAACCATCGAAGGTATTTTTTGTCTTGACGTTTCTGCGATAATCATTAATAAACGTGTTTTTCATTATAGTGTAAATCCACGCTTTAAAATTTGTATTCTGTGTAAACTTATCGCGGTAGGTCAAAGCTTTTAAAAATGTTTCCTGTAAAAGATCGTTGGCTCTTTCAGAGTCTGATGTTAAACTTAGTGCATAGTAATGCAACTTATCGCTCAACCCGAGTAATGCGTTATTAAATTGAATCTGAGTCATGGCGTCTTATTTTTAATTTGTCTAAACAAATATAAGTCCATTCCATGGCCAAAAACAAATATAACATGCCATTTGTCAGTTGATTTTTTCTATACCACATAAAGAATCTTTATCTGTTATAAAGTGTTGAAAAGTCATTACTTAGAAAATCCTTTGTTAAATCTACGTTTTGAAAGATTAAACAGATTTTGAAGCAGTTGATGATCTACTTTCAAATTGTATATTTGCCACACAAAATTATTTGCGAAATGAAGTTTTTAAATTTAAAACAGAATGCGCAAGCCATTTTAACTTTCAAAAAGTGGGGAAGAAAAAGCTACTCAAGTTTTCTAACCCTGAAGAAAGCAGTTGTAATTTCAGTATTATCAGTGGTGTATTTAATTTCAACACCGGTAATTACCCTTGCAACCGCACAAGACACTTCTGAAGTTAAAATGCAATACGACCTTGATGAGATTGAGGTTAGTGCGCAACGATCGCCTGCACTGTATTCGCAGGTGGCACGGATTATTTCCGTGCTTGAGAGTAAAGAAATTGAGGCGGCACCGGCTCAAAGTGTTCAGGACCTTTTAGAGTACATCGCCGGAGTGGATGTGCGGCAACGAGGAACTGAAGGGGTACAAGCGGATGTAAGTGTTCGTGGAGGTACCTTCGATCAAACCCTGATTCTGCTCAACGGAATCAACATCACCGATCCCCAAACCGGCCACCACAATTTAAATCTTCCTGTTAGTTTAGCCCAAATTGAACGAATTGAAATCCTTGAAGGACCGGCTGCGCGTGTTTACGGGCCCAATGCTTTCTCGGGGGCGATTAACATTGTAACCAAACAAAACAAAGGAAATTCGATGCAGGCATCGTTGGCCGGAGGTAGTTTTGGCTTTTTTGATGGAAACCTGGCCGGCTCGTTTCAGACCGGAAAAATGAGTCACATGCTTGCCATTAACGGGAAGCGTTCGGATGGTTACATTAATAATACTGATTTTACCGATTTGAATGGATTTTATTCAAATCAGTTAAATGGAAAAATGGGAACGCTAAAGTTTCAATTGGGGCTAACCGAAAAAGGATTCGGCGCCAATAGCTTTTACACTCCTAAGTACCCCAACCAGTACGAAGCAACAAAAACGCTTTTTACTTCGTTGAAATGGGAAGGAAACGGCAAGTTGCATTTAACTCCTTCGGTTTATTATCGTCGAAATCAGGATCGGTTCGAATTATTTCGCGATAATCCGGCATCGTGGTACGTAGATCACAACTACCATTTAACCCATGTTTACGGTGCAAATTTGAATTCCTGGATCCAATGGGCCGGGGGGAAAACTGCCTTTGGTGTTGAATATCGCTCGGAACATATTTTCAGTAATACGCTGGGGATCGATATGGATGACCCGAAAGATGTGCCGGGAGAAGATGCACAATTTACGAAATCGGACAGCAGAAATATGGTTTCCGGATTTTTGGAGCATGCTGCTTACATTGATAATTGGATAATTACTGCCGGTTTAATGGCGAATTACATATCGGGAAGCGATTTAGGGTTAAATGTGTTCCCCGGAATTGACGTGAGTTATGTAATTTCTGATGGTGTGAAATTATATTCCAGTTACAATACATCGTTGCGGATGCCAACTTTCACCGATCTGTATTACGACGGCCCAACCAATATTGGAAATCCAGATCTGAAACCTGAAAAATCGGCAACTATAGAAGGGGGATTTAAGCTGAATAAACCTTTGGTACGAGGTCATGCTGTTGTTTTTTACCGCCGGGGTAAAGATATTATTGACTGGGTAAAAACGGAAGATGATGAAGTTTGGACGCCTCAAAACCTTACAGAACTCAACAACCTTGGGATCGAGTTACAAACCAATCTTTTATTCAGAAATCGATTTGGAGCGAAATATCCAAATCTTCAGTTTAGTTAT
This sequence comes from Draconibacterium aestuarii, assembly GCA_026671195.1. Classification (GTDB taxonomy): domain Bacteria; phylum Bacteroidota; class Bacteroidia; order Bacteroidales; family Prolixibacteraceae; genus Draconibacterium; species Draconibacterium aestuarii. The sequence continues at coordinate 147,133 of JAPOHD010000002.1, forward strand.
TTATTCAATAGTTTACAGAAACAGGAGACTGATTTTATTTCAAATTATGTACTCGATAACCTGAAACACAAACTGGTTGCTTCCGTTAACCAGCAAATCGTTAAAGACTTATTTGTCGATTTTAAGTTGGTTTATCAGGATCGGGCAGGAACCTACACAAAATTCGAAGACAAGGTAGAGGTGGGCCAGGTTGAATACGATCCGTTTTTAACTGCAGATGCCAAACTTTCGTACAATACCAAAGAACTTACAGTTTTTACATCGGTAAATAATCTGTTCGATGTAACGTACAATGATATCGGAAATGTGATTCAACCCGGAAGATGGATTAAACTGGGACTATCGTACAAGCTAAATTTTAATTAAAATTGAGTTTTACGAAATACCAAAAATTGTATCTTCGCCAAAAATTTTAGTCATGTTAAAAGGAATATTAGCAATTTCAGGGCAATCAGGACTTTTTAAAATGGTTGCGGAGAGTAAAAACAGCATAATTGTTGAGTCGTTAGATACTCAAAAACGTATCCCGGTATATTCATCAGCAAAGGTGTCGGCTTTGGAAGACATAGCAATTTACACCTTCGAAGGAGATGTTCACTTAAAGGATATTTTTAAATCGATTTCGGAAAAAGAAGACGGTGGACAAGCGCTTTCTCCAAAATCTTCGGGCAACGACTTAAAAGCTTATTTCGAAGAAGTTGTTCCGGAGTTTGACAGGGACCGTGTTTATGTATCAGACATAAAAAAAGTGTTGTTGTGGTACAATACGCTTCAGGAGAAAGACATGCTTGATTTCTCGGAGCCTGAAGAAAGTACTGAAGAAAAGAAAGATTCGGAAGAATAGATTAAAAGAGTTTAAAGTTGTCAGCAGCTTTAGGATCTCCAATTAATTCATTCTTCTTTAATAGAATTTCAAAAAGTTTAACAGTGGCAAGAGCATCGCCTTCGGCGCGGTGCCTGCCATTGATTTCAATTTCCAGATCGGAGCACAGTTTTCCCAGCGAATACGATCGGTGCCCCGGCAATAATTTTCTCGAAAGTTTTACTGTGCACATGGTTTTTCGGTGATAATTATATCCCAGTTTATTAAATTCTTCTTTTATGAACTTATAGTCGAAACTGGCATTGTGCGCAACAAAGGTGCGTCCTTGAGTTAGTTCCACAATAGTTTTTGCCACCTCGTAAAACTTCGGTGCATTTTTGACCATCTCATTATCGATTCCTGTCAGTTCTGTAATAAAATAAGGAATATCCATTTCCGGATTTATTAACGTTGAAAAGGAATTCGTAACCTCCTGCCCGTTATGCTGATACAAAGCTATTTCAGTGATTTTACCGTATTTGTAGCTGTGTCCTGTCGTTTCAATATCAATTATAGCAAACAAAATATTTTTTTCTTTGACTTTATGTTGTTTAAATGTATAAATTTGTTAATATTTATCAGAATAAAACGAAACAAACCTTTATTAATAGGTTTTGTAAGATGAAAATTAATTTTTAAATTGCTAGAAGAATTTAATGAAAATCAAATAAACTTTAAGATTATGAGAAATTTTACTTTTTTGTTTTTATTACTCACTTTCATTATCGGAGGAGCGGTAGCTCAAACATCTGATAACAAATGGGCGATTGGTCTTGGTCCTGGTTTGGATTATAATATGGAAATAGAAGAAACCAATTTCCTTGCCGACTTTTATGTGAGCCGTTATTTAAGCTCTTCGTTCGACCTGATGTTGGATAACCGCGTTTCATGGTGGTCTGAAGGAGTGGATATGACTGTTTCATTGCTAAATCTGCGTTACAAACTTAGTAATGGGTATATCTTTAAAGAAGATAGTAAAATTCAGCCATATCTATTTGGTGGAGTTGGCTATTTGTGGGATAATCAATCTAACGGAGTAACGTTCGATGGAGGCCTTGGTTTCAAATTTCCGATTAGTGAAAGAGTTTCCTTGTTTGTTGCCGGCTCATATGTTAAAGGAATTGATGGCCAAAGATATGTTGCAGGAACATCCGGAAAACAAGATGTTAATGATGACCATCTCCAACTAACCAGTATAATTGAATTTTCTTTGGGTAAGGCCAAAGATTCAGATGGCGACGGAGTACCGGATAGAAAAGACGAATGCCCTGATACTCCTCCTGGAGTACAAGTTGATGAAAAAGGATGCCCGCTTGACCGTGATGGCGACGGTGTTCCTGATTATAAAGACGATTGTCCGGATGAACCAGGTTTAGCTAAATTTAATGGTTGTCCAGACCGCGATGGTGATGGTGTTCCAGATAAAGATGACGAATGTCCTGACGTACCAGGTTTAGCTAAATTTAATGGTTGTCCTGATTCAGACGAAGACGGTGTTCCGGATCACAAAGATAAGTGTCCAGATACGCCAAAAGGATGTCCGGTTGATGCTGATGGTTGCCCACTTGATTCAGATGGTGATGGTGTAATCGACTGTGAAGATGATTGTCCAACTGTTCCGGGGCCTGCCAGTAACAAAGGTTGTCCTGATTGGCAAACATTGGAAATACCTGCTATTTATTTCGATTTGAATAAAGCCATTCTAAAAGAAGAAGGAAAAGTAGAATTGGATAAGTTGGCCAGTGAGCTCAATGCAAGTAAAGAGTTTGAATTGGTAATTAGTGGTCATACTTGTAGTGTAGGTACAGAAGAATACAACATGGGTCTTTCTCAAAAACGAGCTGAGGCTGTTGTAAAATACTTGCTTTCAAAAGGAGTAAACAATGCTTATGTTGGTTCGAACAACTATGGAGAAACAAAACCAGCAGTTGCAAATGATACAAGAGCACATCGGAAATTAAACCGCAGGGCCGAATTCGAAGTTGCAAAAGTTCGTAAATAAGAAATAGCTTAAATATTTTGGAAAAGCTCTGTCGTAAGGCAGGGCTTTTTTATTTTATAGCAAGTATTGTATTATATTTGCGCTCTTAAAAACAGGTTTAAAATGAGTATTGAAACAATCATACAAAAGGCTACCATTGAAGCAGTAAAGACACTTTACGGAGCAGAAGTAACAGAAAATCAGGTTCAGGTTCAGAATACACGAAAAGAAGTTAGCGGAGATATTACCATTGTGGTATTTCCATTTTTACGTTTATCCAGAAAATCGCCTGAACTAACTGCTGAAGATTTGGGGACTTATCTGGTTGAAAAGGTTGATATGGTTGATTCATATAGTGTAATCAAAGGATTTTTAAATCTGGAAATTAGCAGAAATTACTGGCTTGATATTTTGATGGAAAGTTATACCTACGATAACTTTGGTATTGCAGAACCCGGTGACGACAGTAAATTGGTTATGGTTGAATATTCATCGCCAAATACAAATAAACCACTTCATCTGGGGCATATCCGTAACAATTTATTGGGCTATTCAATTTCCGAAATTGTAAAGGCCAACGGAAATAAAGTGGTAAAAACCAACATTGTAAACGACCGTGGAATTCATATTTGTAAATCGATGTATGCCTGGCAGCAATGGGGAAATGGAGAAACTCCGGAAAGCTCGAGTATGAAAGGCGATCATTTGGTTGGTAAATATTACGTTGAGTTCGATAAACATTATAAAGCTGAAATTGCAGAACTGGTAGAAAAGGGAACATCAAAAGAGGATGCCGAAAACCAGGCTCCTTCAATTATTGCTGCGCGTGAACTGTTAAGGAAATGGGAAGCAAAAGATGAAGCAACTATTGAACTATGGAAAAAAATGAACAGCTGGGTTTACAGTGGGTTCGATGTAACCTATAAAACGCTGGGAGTTGATTTCGATAAAATTTATTACGAATCGGATACTTATATAGTGGGCCGTGATGAAGTTTTACGTGGCCTTGCTGAAAAAATATTTTACCAAAAAGAAGACAACTCGGTGTGGGCCGATTTAAGTGGAGACGGACTGGACCAAAAGATTTTGCTGCGCAGCGACGGTACGTCGGTATACATGACCCAGGACATTGGTACAGCCAAAATGCGTTTTAACGATTATACAATCGATAAAATGGTGTATGTAGTTGGAAACGAGCAAAACTACCATTTTCAGGTTTTGGCCAACTTATTGGATAAACTTGGATATAGTTGGGGGAAAGACTTGTATCACTTCTCGTACGGTATGGTTGAATTACCATCCGGGAAAATGAAATCGCGTGAAGGAACCGTTGTTGATGCCGACGATTTGGTTGAAGGCATGATAACAGTGGCCCGCGATATGTCGGCCGAGTTGGGGAAACTTGATTCACTTACAGGAAAAGAAGCAGAAGATACCTTCAGAATGATTGCGTTGGGAGCATTAAAATATTTTATTTTGAAAGTAGATCCGCGTAAAAATATGATGTTTAATCCTGAAGAATCAATTGATTTTAACGGAAATACCGGCCCTTTTATTCAATATACATATGCACGAATAAAATCGGTTTTACGCAAAGCAGCCGAGAAAGACATTGTTATAAACGAGAAGATAGCAGTGCAAGACATTTCTGCAAAAGAAAAGGAATTACTGAAAAGGATTTCGTTGTTCCCGGCGGCAGTGCAAGAGGCAGGCGTTAATTACAGTCCGGCAATTATTGCTAATTATTGTTACGAACTGGTAAAAGAGTTTAACCAGTTTTATCACGATCACTTTATTTTGGGTGAGGCAGATGCCGATATTATGAATTTCCGTCTGGTATTGGCAACTTCAGTTGGAAAAGTGATTCAAAAAGGAATGAATTTGCTGGGTATTGAAATGCCCGAAAGAATGTAATCCGAATATATAACTGTTAAAGCAGTACATAAAATACCTCACAAAAGAAAGATGACAAAATAAAAACTTTGCCATCTTTTTTTATATAGTTTGGAAATTGGCAAAAAAAAGGAGGCCAAAACGCCTCCTAGAATTTCTTTTCGTAATTGATGTTACGTTGCAATAATTGATTTAATGGTTGAAAGAGGTTTGCGTCATCCTTCCTTGTCCACTAATATATTCTGAAAACAGAACAAAGGTAATCCCTGTATATAGCAAAACCGCCTAATTTAAACACATTCTATGTTATAAGTTTATCCTGACAGGTGCAGCTTAACAAAAAAATAAATCAGTAATAGTTTGGTAAAAAAGGGGAATGAAATTTTGTTTTATACTATGTGTTCCGTCAGTTTCAACCTTCATTTTAGGCATTCAATTAAATACTTTTTAATACCTGGCTGTGAAAATAGCATTTTTGTTTTTAGAGTTTTCTGTTATCTTGCCCACTTAAACCATAATAAGCAAAGCTGATGTGGCTTACTGGATTGTATGGCGGAGGAAAAGAAAAAATGGGAATTGAAGAATTCCAGAAAATCTTTTTAGAGCTGTACCCCGATTTGTGTGTTTACGCCTCCAGTTTTGTTATCGATGTTGCTTCGTCAAAAGATATCGTACAAGATGTTTTTACTACTTTTTGGATTGAAAACGATAAACTCATAAACAAAAAATTAATAAAACCTTACCTCTTTAAATCGGTTAAACATAAGGCATTGAATTATAAAAAGAGGGAAAAACGAAAGTCGGGATTAGATGAATTATTTAGTTCTTTTACCGAAGAGTTGGCAAACTCAGAAAATGAAACCGTTGAAGCATTTTTATCCTATAGTAATTTGCAGTCCGACCTGGAAATGGCAATACAGGAACTTCCCGAACAACGTCAGTTAATTTTTCGCATGAGCCGTTTTGAGGAAATGAAACACAAAGAAATTGCCAAAGAATTAAATATATCACCCAAAACGGTTGAAACCCAGATTTACCGCACCCTTAAATTTCTCAAAGCAAAATTAAAACACCATTTATAGACGAGGTTAATGCTCAATCGATGAGCCATGTTTTAAAATAAATTTTGTTTGCTAAATTCTCTTCATCTCAACAAACACGCAACTTTCAACTAAAAACATGCTCTCCAACATAAAAAAGAATGTAAAATGCTGTAAGTGATGTTGGTGTTTCGTTTGCCTTACTATAAACTCGGTAGCATTATGAGTAAAAAAATAGAAGCACTTTTTCTTGCTTATCTTGAAGGAACCATTTCTTTAGCCGACGAGCAATTCCTTTTGGAGTGGTTAAAAAACAATCCCAACACCATTACAGATTTTAACGATTTCAGAAGAATCTGGAATATGTCGAAAATGGCCGGAACCTTAAAAGACGATGCAATAGAGCTGGAATGGATGCAGCTTCGCGATCGAATCAACACATCCGATGTGAAAGAAACCGTCGTTTCGCATAACATTTGGTATTGGTTGCCACGAATTGCTGCGGTATTTTTATTGGGAGCCATGGTTGCTTTTACCTCTATGTATCTGTTCAATATGTCAGAAAACAACGAATTAACCTTTCACGAAATTAATACACCTCCGGGTGCAAAATCAAAAATTACACTTCCCGATGGAACAATTATTTGGTTGAATGCCGGAAGTAATGTAAAGTACTCAAACGAATTTGGTAAAAAACAAAGGGAAATTCAGTTGACAGGTGAAGCGTATTTCGAGGTATTTCATAATCCATCGAAAGTATTTCTTGTAAGAACATCAGAATTAAACATAAAAGCTTACGGTACTGCATTTAATGTAAAGTCGTATCCCGAGGAAGGGACCATAGAAACAACCTTAATTGAAGGAAGTATTGGAGTTACACGAAGATCCTTCGAAAACAAAAAAAACGACGAGGTACTTTTGGAACCCAATCAGCGTGTGGTGTATTACCGGAAAAGTAATAAAGTGGAAACAATAAATCAGTTAGCCACACCAAATTTACCCAAAACTACTCCGGCTAAACGCGAAGAACAAAAATTAACCTACCTGATATCAAAAGGAATTGACACAAAAGAATTTACATCGTGGAAAGACGGGACACTGTTTATTACCAGCGAATCGCTTAAAGATTTGGCTGTAATTCTGGAGCGTAAATACGATGTAAAAATTCATTTTGACAGCGAAGAACTTAAAGATCTGAAGTTCACCGGTTCGCTGGAAAATGAAACTGTTGAGCAGGTGATTGACGCTATTGGAATAGCGGCCCAAATCGATTATACCATTGATGAACGTGAAATCTGGCTAAAAGAAAAAATGAAATAAAACTTTTTTGAACAATCTAAACTTAAACTTATGAGGGTAAAACTATTTGTTCTCACTGTATGTTTTTTGCTTGCAACTAACCTTTTTGCGCAAACCGAAAGCATCAGTTTGAAAGTTGAAAACATGGCGCTCGCTGATGTTTTCAAAACTATTCAGGAAAAAAGTGGTTATCGATTTTTTTACAGCGACGATCTGGTGGATTTAGACAAATCGATTTCTATCGATGCAAATCGCGTTGGAATTCAGCGTATTATGAATGAGCTGGAGTCGCAAACGAATCTCACTTTTCGTTTAATGGAAGACAAGCTTATTGTTGTGGTTCCTATCGGAGAGATGAAACAAGCTGCTGTTGTTACGGGGAAAGTAACCTCTGCCAGCGAACCGCAGGGGTTACCTGGTGTAACAGTAGTTGTTAAGGGAACTACAAACGGAGTTGTTACTGATATTAACGGTAATTTTCAGCTTGAAGTTCCCGATCAATATGCTGTCCTTTCTTTTTCTTTTATAGGCTTTCAAAGTCAGGAAGTGCCACTCAACGGAAAAGCTAGCCTAAATGTAGTAATGGCAACCGATGTTCGATCAATCGATGAGGTGGTTGTTACCGCTCTGGCAATTGAACGCGATAAAGAATCGCTTGGCTATTCCATATCTCAGGTTGGAAGTGACGAAATTTCACAAGCAAAAGAAAATAACGTAATGAATTCCCTGGCAGGTAAAGTTGCCGGTCTTCAAATTAGCACCACACCTTCAGGAGTTGATGGTTCAACGCGAGTTGTATTACGTGGTGTTTCATCTCTTTCGGGTAATAACCGACCATTAATTGTAATCGATGGAATTCCTGTTGCTGGTGGTAGTTTTGGTGGTGGAGACCATATTGATCGGGGGGATGCCATGTCGGATATCAATCCTGAAGATGTCGAGTCGATGAGTGTATTAAAAGGTGCAGGAGCTTCAGCAGCTTATGGTTCGCGAGGAGCAAATGGTGTAATTCTTATTACCACCAAAAAAGGATCTAAACGTAAGGGAATTGGGATAAAAATTTCTTCAAATTTTACAGTTGAGCAGGCTTATATGTATCCTGAAATGCAAAATGTATATGGACAGGGAGCATTTGGTCAATACCCTTCAAATATTCAAGCAATTAAAGGAACCGAGCCATACATTTGGAGTTGGGGACCCAAAATGGAGGGTCAGATGTTTACCAACTATTTGGGGCAGGAAGCTCCGTACGAAGCACAACCAAATCCTTATAAAGAATTTTATAAGATGGGAACATCCATGCAAAATACAGTTGCTTTTGAAGGTGGCGATGCCGATGCAAATGTGAGAGCTTCAATTACCAACCAAACGAGTGCAGGTATTGTACCTGATAATACTTTAAGTAAGCAAACCCTTAACCTTCGCGGTTTTACAAAACTTGGGAATGTGGTAGATTTTGATGGAAAAGTTACCTATATACATCATAACTCTGAAAACAGACCCTATTTGTCGGAAGACAGTAATAATGCGGGATGGGCATTTAATAATTTGCCACGTAATATTAGTTTAGATGATTTGAAGAATAATACTGTTGATGCAGAAGGAAGAGAAATTTGGGCATGGGACTGGACAGCCGGAAATCCATATTGGGGACTGGAAAACAAACAGAATTTTGATACCCGCGACCGTATTCAAACCTTGTTGTCAGCCAATTGGCACCTTCTTAAAAACCTAAACTTGTTAACACGTTCCGGTTTCGATTTTATGAACCGAACTGATAAAGAGTATGCCGCTGCAGGTAGCCGAAATCAAGCCAGCTATAAAGGGTGGTTCAGCCAGGGGTGGTCAAATAGTGTAGAGTGGAATACCGATGCTTTGTTAACGTATAAAACAAAATTAAGCGACGAGGTTAAAATGGATTTAAACATTGGTGGAAACTACAGGTATAACCAATACAAATCGATTAACCAGAGTGGTAGCAATTGGAGAGTACCAAACTTTTTTAATATGAGTAACCTCGAAGAATATGGAACGGGAGAACATTTTAATGAAAAAGAAGTATGGTCGGCATTGGGACTTGGACAAATTTCGTGGAAAAACTACCTCTACTTCGATTTTACCTTACGTAACGACTGGTCGTCAACACTTCCGACCATGGATAACCAGAACTCCTATTTCTATCACTCAGAAAACTTAAGTTTCTTGTTTACCGAGATGTTCGATATGAATTCATCGGTTTTAACAAGCGGTAAACTTCGTGCTTCGTATGCAAAAGTTGGTAACGATACAGGGCCATATAATCTCGACAACTATTATAGTGTTGGTCAATCACAATTACCCTATTCAACCGGTGGTATGGGTGGTACCATTGCCAATGCAAACCTAATGCCCGAAAATACCTACTCGTGGGAAGTTGGAACAAACCTGGATTTTTGGAATAACCGTTTAGAAGTAGATTTTACCTACTATGATGCGTATACCATTAACCAGATTATGCGCGTAAAAACTGCTGTTTCTTCTGGTTGGAACGACCGCTGGATCAACTCGGGTGAGTTAGCCAATAAAGGTTTCGAATTGCAAATTGACGGAACTGCCATTGATAAAGCCGATGGCTTGCGCTGGGATATATCATTCAATATGGCAAAAAACATGTCGGAAGTTGTTAGTTTATACAAAGATGATTACCAGAGTATAGACAATCTTGTGTTAAAGACTTCAATTATGGACTGGGCAATAATTGAAGCCCGCGTTGGTGGCGAATTTGGCGAAATTTATGGTGTTGATTATGCCCGCGACGATAATGGAAACATACTGGTTGATCAGGCCGGCTTTGGAATGAAAGGGGATTATAAAAAACTGGGTAGTATCAATCCCGACTTTATCGGTGGTTTCTCCAACCATTTTAGTTATAAAGATTTCCACTTAAGTTTCGTAATCGATTTTCAAATGGGTGGCGAATATTATTCGCACAGTTCATTGTACCGCGACTTATTTGGTACAGGAGTTACTTCTCTGGAAGGACGTGAGGAGTGGTATTCAACTCACCAGGGACCTGGTCACTTTGAACCTATTCCGGGAATATTCCCCGACGGATACATTCAGGATGGAGTTAATGTAGAAACCGGGCAACCCAATGATATACCTATTCAACCCATATTCCGCCATGTGGAAACAATGGTGAATAGAGGTATTGTTTCTGATTATATTATGGATGCATCAAACGTTCGTTTCAGAGAAATAGTGTTTGGATATACCGTCCCAAGTAGGTGGCTCAATAATACATTTATTGCTCGTGCCGACCTCTCCTTAGTAGGACGAAACTTGTTCTTCTTATACCTTGCAACCGACAATATCGATCCCGAGGCAGGATTCGATTCCGGTAACTTTGGTTCTGCATTCGAATTGAATACTATGCCTGGAACACGTAGCTATGGATTCAATATTAATTTAAGCTTCTAATACTAATTATCTCAACAATTAATATTTACGACAATGAAGAATACTATCAATAATATTAAGACAGCAGCAGGGAAAGGGATAATTATTTTCTTTGCACTACTCCTTTCATTATCGGCTTGCAACGAGCGTTTCGAAGAAATGAATACAAACCCAAATAATCTTACGGAAATACCTGATGATTTCTTGTTCGCAAGTTTAGTTAGAAATACTGTTCGCGATAATCTGGACAGATGGCAGCAGGATATAGGAGCACAATATGCACATCAGGGAATTTCAAATGCCTGGCAAAAAAGTCTCGATCAATACCTCGATTCACATCAGCAAGGCGACCTTGGCGAAATGTTGTTTGAAAGTTCATACCGAAACTGTATTAAATATGCCAATGAAATCATTGCAATCAACTCAGAGGAGGGGAATACCAACGAGTTAAAAATAGCAATGACAAAAGCATTGGCCATAGTATCCTTTGCCAAATTAACCGACAATTTTGGCGACGTACCGTACTTTGAAGCAGGAATGGGTAAATATGAGATTCTACTTCCTAAATACGATGAACAGAATGTTATTTATGCCGATATGGTTGATCAATTGGCCGAAATATATACAACTATTAGTAATGGCGATCCGGCCAACGCTTATCCTGGTCAGGATCCTTTGTTCGATAACAACCTTGAAAAATGGGGACGTTTTGTTAATTCATTGCGTCTGCGTTTAGCTATGCGTGCTCGTTTTGTTGAACCCGGTAAATACAATGCAGTTATTGCCGATTGTTTAACAAAGCCATTAATGGAAGATAACAGTCACAATGCATCGTTACAGCACTGGGATAGCGAAAGAGGAGAACTATATAATCCTTGGCACAACTTTAAAATTGAATACGATAATGGTTCGTACCGCTACAATGTTAGTACCGGCTTAGTTGATTGGTTAGTAATTAACGAAGACCCACGTCTGACAGCTTTGGTAGCACCCAATAAAGATGGCGAATACAAAGGATTACCCAATGGACTTACAGACCAGGCAGTTGGTGAATTTACACGATCAAATCTCTCGGTACCCGGAGATTTAATGCTTGAACGTGACCAACCCTTAGATATAATGACAGCTTCTGAAATTTGGTTCTTACGTGCCGAAGCCGCATTGTTTAACCTTGGAGGAACGGATGCCAACGCACTTTATCAAAGAGGAATTGAAGAATCTATGGAACGCTGGGAAATTGATGCAAGCGATTACATTGCAACTTCGCCTTTGGCTACACTGAACGGAACAACTGAAGAACAATTTGAACAAATCGGAGAACAAATGTGGGTAGCATTTATTCCTAACCATATTGAAGCCTGGGCAAATATGCGTAGAACAGGATACCCGGTAATTGCCAGACGTACCAATCCTTTACTTTCGCAAGGTGTTACCGATGGTTATTTGCCTAAAAGGCTAAAATACCCTTACACAGTAGAAAAAACCTTGAATGGCGACAATATGCAGATAGCCATTGACCGTATGGGGGGCGATACAATTGATAATCCGGTTTGGTGGGATGTAAGAGATTAAAACAGAATAGTGATTTAATAACATAATTAACTGATCAAAAAAAATAACAATTATGAGAAAATTATTAGTTTTTTGTAGTATGGTGGCCATGGCCGCTCTTGTTGCTCTTAATTTGAATTCATGCAGCAGCGATGATCCAATTCCCATGCCTACGGTGAAAATTGACGTACAAAAGGATGGGCACAAAGTAATAATTGCGGTGCAGGCAACCGATGCCACGTCATTTTCATGGAATTATGGCAATGGAGAAACATCAACCAATAATGGAACATCTCACGAGTATGAATATGAATATTCAGGAACTTACACCATTTCGGTTACGGTTACTAATGAAAGTGGTTCGGCCTCTGATTCAGAGGAAGTGATCATTGATCCGGAACCGGTTGAGATTTTGTCGGGAACACCACAGTCACATCCAAATGGAAAAACCTGGCTACTTGATCCAACGTATTATCCGGGGAAAAACGGCGCAGGCCCAATTATTCCTGCATTAACTGTGACACAAGATTTCTTAATGGACAATATCCTTGAACTGCTGTTAGGTTTAGGTACAGAATATGATAATGAATTTACGTTTAAGTACGATGGAAGCCTGATGATCGATAATAAGAATGCGATTAGCCTGGGTAGTGCAATGTATGCAGGCATAAATCAAATTGCACCGGCTCCCGGCCTGGAAGGCGGAATGGGACTGATGGGAATTCCGTATACACCCGCTGCGAATGGCACTTGGGAATTGAAAGTTGAGGATGTAAATATGGATGTGGTGATTGAAGATCCAAACGATTTGGGTGCCGGCTGGACAGAAGGTACATTTGAAAAAGCAGATCAAATGATACTGGTTCCAAGCGACTATTTTGGATTTCTGGGAGTAACCAAAACTGTATTGATCAAAGAAATTACAAGCGAATATATGCATGTTATGTTCTTTATGCATGGAGTAGTGGAAGTACCAATGAAACCTTCAACTGCCATTCATGTAACATTTGTGCCAAAACAATAATATTTCTATAGGTAAAGCGGAGAAATATAAACTACCGGAGCTCCGGTTCCGGTAGTTTATTTAATCCGGTTTTACAAAAAAATAAATCCCAATGATTTTACGGTATACAGTTATCCTGTTCATAGCAGTTACATTATTTGCTTGTGGCGAAGAACAAAAACAAGAAATAAAGCAAGGATTTGTCCATGTTGAAGGGCAGAAGTTTGTCGATCAGAAAGGGCGGCAGATAATTTTTAGTGGTATTAATTTTATCAGCAAAGATCCGCAGGAAAAATACATGCCGGTACAAGGCAATAAAACCTTTGAAAAGTTTAAAAACTGGGGATTTAATTGTATTCGTTTAGGAATAATTTGGGATGGATTAGAGCCCGAACCAGGAAACTACAACGAAGAATACCTGTCGGAAATTGATAAAAGAATTCAATGGGCAAGCGACAACGGAATTTATGTTTATCTGGATATGCACCAGGATTTATACGGAGCAAAATATTCGGATGGTGCACCCGACTGGGCAACGCTGGATGAAGGCCAACCTCATTATACCGGGGCTGTGTGGAGCGATTCGTATTTAATTAGTCCTGCCATTCAAACCGCTTTCGATAATTTCTGGAATAACAAACCGGCTTCTGATGGAGTTGGGATACAAGACCATTATGCCAATCTTTGGAAGTACATTGCCCGTCGCTATGCCACTAATTCAACCGTAATTGGTTACGATATAATGAACGAACCTTTTATGGGAAGTTCGGCTCAAAACGTTATGCCGCTCATGTTGGGAGCCTACGCACAGGTGGTGGCGGAAACAACCGGACAGGCACCTCCTTCGGCTGAAGAACTTGGAGCCATGTGGGCCAACGAGGAATCGCGCTTAAAAGCTTTGGAACTCATTTCAACACGCGACAAATACTCAAAAGTGGTTGATGCTGTTTATGAACTGAGTGCCGATTTCGAAAGAAACAAATTGCAGCCCATGTATCAGAAAGTGGCTGATGCGATTCGTGAGGTTGATACCAACCACATCCTGTTTCTAAATCATAATTATTTTGTAAATACCGGAGTGTCAACCGCATTGGAAGCAACAAAATTACCCGATGGAACACGCGATCCGAATGTGGTCTATGCCGCACACGGTTACGATTTGGTGGTTGATACCAAAGAAGTGGAAAACCCCAGTTATGAACGGGTTGAATTTATTTTCGATCGCATTGCCGAAAGTGGAAAACGAATGAATATGCCGGTAATGGTGGGAGAGTGGGGCGCCCTTCACGGGAAATCGCTAAAAATGGTTGAAACGGCAAGGCACCTGGTAAGTATTATGGAAAAATATAACTTTAATAATACGTATTGGGCATTTTACAACGATATCGGCGATTATTCCTATTTCCAAAATGCCATTATACGACCTTATCCTCAGCATATTTCCGGAAATTTGGTGGAATACGATTATAACTTTAGTAACGGCGAATTTACATGCGTTTGGGAGGAAACTGCAGCCAGTAAAGAACCAACTGTTATGTATGTGCCCAACCTTAAATCCTTGTCACAGGAAGATATTATAATGTCGCCGTCCGCCGAACAAATAATTTTTGAATACTATGGTAAATCAAATGCGGGAAAATTATTTATTACTCCGGTGGGTAAAAATATAAAACGAAAAATCAGCTTTACGCTTCAATCCATAAGTAGCGAAACCATTTCAATAAGATAAAAAATAGTATATGGAAAATAGCCGCGTTTTCAGATTGGAATTGAACAGCAGATTAGTTACTGCTATTCTTATGTGTTTTTTGTTTTCTTTTTTTGCAAATGGGCAAGATGAGATAAAAATCAAACCTGTGAATTTTAAGGTTCACACTTTTTATTATGGTTGGTATGGTAATCCTGAATACGATGGGAAATACAATAACTGGAATCACCCCATAATTCCTCATTGGCGCGATACAACCTGGAACCATGCAGGTCATTTTCCGGGAAACGAAGACATTGGTGCAAACTACTATCCGGCTTTGGGCGAGTACAGTTCCAATGATCCTGAAATCATTTCGCAGCACATGGAATTAATCAAAGAAGCAGGAATTGGGGTGTTGGCAATAAGTTGGTGGGGCCCCGATCAATTTACTGATAAATCGGTAAAAATGTACCTCAATCTTGCACAACAATTTGGATTAAAACTTACATTTCATATTGAACCGGTATATAAATCAGCCCATGAATTTATACGGTTACTGGAATATTTACACGAGAACTACCTTGATCATCCGGCTTTGTTCAGATACAATGGGAAACCCTTGTATTATATCTACGACTCAGGAAAAGTAAAATACTATGAATGGAACAAAATGCTAAGCCCCGAAGGGGAATTAAGCATTAGAAATACTCCTTTGGATGGCTTGTTTATTGGTCATTTTGAACGTGAACGCGATGGTGGTTTTATACTTAAATCGGGTTTTGATGGTTTTTATACCTATTACGCCAGCGAGGGATTTATGTACGGTTGTACCAGTACAAACTGGCCTGTTCTTGCGAAGTTTGCAAAAGAAAATAACTTGCTTTTTATCCCCTGTCCCGGCCCCGGTTATATTGACACACGCATACGCCCCTGGAATGCCAAAAATACAGAAGACCGCGAAGGTGGGAAATACTACGGGAAGATGTTTATGAATGCTCTAAATGTAAATCCCGATTTTATTGGTATAACGTCGTTTAACGAGTGGCACGAAGGTACCCAGATTGAACCGGCTGTTCCAAAAACCATTTCAACATACACGTATGAAAATTATGGCGAAGCTGTTGATCCGATGTTTTATATCAAAAAAACAAGAGAGTTAGTAAACATGTACATGCAAAAAGTTGAGTCGAACCAATAGAAGATGAGAAATAGAATGAGAAGTAAAAAACGGTTTAAAGTAAAATACATTTTAATAATTCTTTTCCTGTTTGCAGGAATATCGGTTGTGGTTGATTTGGTTCGCATTTCTAACTATGAAATAATCCCAATGAGGCCGGTTGAAAAGATCGATCTTCAACAGGACCAGGTGTACTACGATCTTGTAAATGGTGTTGATTCAATCGACTGGAATCGTTTGGATGGTACACTCGAATACATTAGCAATGAGTACGACTGTTCCGATTTTCGTCTGGTAAACCTGGTGCGGATTTTATATGAGTATGGCGATCAAATTCCAAAAGAGTATAAAACAAAGATTGAAGATGTTCTTTTCGGTTTCAGGTATTGGTGGGACGAACCCGGAGAAAATTCGATGTGCTACTGGAGCGAGAACCACCAGGTATTGTTTGCTTCGGCCGAATATTTAATCGGAAAGAAGTATCCCCATGTTGTTTTT
Source organism: Draconibacterium aestuarii (assembly GCA_026671195.1). Classification (GTDB taxonomy): domain Bacteria; phylum Bacteroidota; class Bacteroidia; order Bacteroidales; family Prolixibacteraceae; genus Draconibacterium; species Draconibacterium aestuarii. The sequence goes on from JAPOHD010000002.1 coordinate 163,565, forward strand.
AAAAACAGTGGTTTAACCGGAAAACAGCATATGGAAAAAGCCAGAAAATGTGCACTTGACTGGCTGGAGATGCGCTGGAAATATGGATTTACTGAGTTCTATTCAGGTGTGTACTACAAAGAAGATATTGCAGCTCTGATTAATCTGATTGATTTTGCCGGGGACAAAGAACTGGCGCAAAAATCAAAAATAATTATGGACCTGCTTTTTTACGATGTGGCTGCTCAAAACATAAATACAATGTTTGTTTCGGCCAGCGGAAGGGCATATAAAGGAAACCGCACAGGTGAAGGCGGATCAACGCTTGGCGGCCTTACATCCTACTACTGGGGCGATGGAAAAGAGTGTGGCGCTGGTATGTTGTACGGAATGATGACAACCCTAAAGTATAAACTGCCGCCTGTTTTGGCCGAAATAGCTAAAGATTCATCGAACGTGATTATTCAACAAAGCAACGGACTGGATATTTCAGAATTAAAGACGGAAGGATATTACGGAACGGATAACCGGAGCATGATGATGCAATGGGGCATGGAGTGTTTTACAAATCCCGAGATTGTGCGAAATACCCTGGCGCATATTCGCAATTGCAACATGTTTTCAAACGCGTTTATCGGCGATTTTAAAATGTTGGATTTTAGCCTCCTTAAATGGTTGCGGCTTGAGCCTGTAGTTACACGCGTTATTAACCCACAACCCAACGGTGTGGCCATTCAAAAAGGCAATACCTACACCTATAAAACCAAAGATTATTCGTTGTATACGGCCCAGGCTTATCATCCCGGTACTTATGGCGATCAGCAGCATATTTTTGGAATGAACATAAACAATCATTTTAGTATTTTCCATAATCACCCGGCTCTGGAGAAAGACCGAAATTTCCAGTCGCCTAATTACTGGGTGGGTTACGGGCATATTCCCCATTCGGTGCAGGATAAAAATGTAAATCTTTCTATTTATAATATTCCTGAAAAGAAAGGACTAATGGAAATGGATTTACTTGATTATACCCGCGCCTATTTTCCAACCGGGGAATTCGACACGGCTTACATCGACCAGACCTTTGTATTTGGGAAAAAAGGGGAAACCTATTGCGCATTTATTGGTGCTAATGTTTTTAATTTCAGAGACAACACAAAGAACGATATCATTCAAAAAGGAAAACAAACCTTTTGGATTACAGAAGCCGGATCAAAGACTGAAGACGGTTCGTTTGGTGAATTTGTTGAAAGAATCAAAAAGAACACTGTGGATTTTAATCCGGTAACACTTGAGCTGAATTATCGGTCGAACAATACCAGGTACCATTTAAAATTCGGTGCCGATTTTATAGTTAACGGTAAAATAATCGACACCGCTTACAGTCGTTACAACTCGCCGTATGCGCAAGCCCGTAAAAAAGATAAAACCATAACTTTTAACCATGGAGGGAAATCATTATTTCTCGATTTTTATAAGCAAATAAGAGAATTCGAATAACAAACTTTACACGAATGAACAATAAATTTTTATCGCTAGTTCTTGTCCTGCTTCTGTTGAGCCTCTCATTCTCAGGTTCAGGAAAAGGAACAGAGCAAATGGCGGCAAATTGGCAGATTAAAACCGATCCAAAAGAAGTTGGCAAAAGAATTACAAACCATGTTGCCAAAAAGAAATCGTATCGTTTTTATGCCATGGTTTGTACTTATTATGGGGCTCTTAATTTTGGTGATGTTACAGGCGACTCTGAAATAACAACGCAAATGGAAAAAGGAATTGCGCCTTATATTTACGGTAACCGTCATTATCGTAAAGGACATGTCGATTATAATGTATTTGGAATTTGGCCGTTCGAACTATACAGGCAAACAGGAAACAAGGACTATCTTCAGACCGGAAAAGAACTGGCCGATGATGAATATGAGAATGTTCGTGAAGACGGATTAACACCCTATTCCCGGTTTTGGGTAGACGATATGTATATGGTTGGATCATTACAGGTGCAGGCTTATAAATCAACCCTGGAAACAGAATATCTCGATCGTGCTGCCTTGCTTTTAAGCGTGTATTGCGATAGTCTGCAACGCGATAATGGATTGTTTCATCATCGGAAAGATGCACCATTTTACTGGGGGCGTGGCAACGGATGGGCTGCTGCAGCTTTAACAGAAGTACTGCTGGTGTTGCCCGGCACACACAAACATTATAATGAACTTATAACCGCATATCGGAAAATGATGGCAACATTGCGTGCATACCAGGGCGAAGATGGAATGTGGCACCAGTTAATTGATTACCCCGATAGTTATGCCGAGACTTCGAGCACAGGTATGTTTTTATTCGCCATGGCATCGGGTGTTGATAAGGGATGGCTGCCGGCAGAAGAATATAAAGATACGGTTACAAAGAGTTGGGAAGCTCTGGCCGGTTATGTAAATAAAAAAGGAAAAACCAGAAATGTGTGCATTGCCACCAATGCAAAAAACAGCGAACGCCATTACCTGAAACGTTGGAAACTTACCGGCGATTATCATGGTCAGGCAGCCGTTCTGTGGGCTGCAACCGCAATGCTGAGGTTGATGGAGAAGAATTAGTTATTCTTATCTGCCAGTTTCGAATATTTTTTCAAATAGATTTGGTGCATGGCCCAGGCTTCGAATTTGCCAATGTGTTTAGCTCCTCCTAAAAATTCGGCCTCAATAAAAGCTTTGCAGCCTTTTTCCAGTACCTGGCAAACCACAAAGGCTTCGTCCAGATTGCGCCCGGCACAAACAGCACCGTGGTTGGCCATTAAGGCTGCGTTTCGGCCCCGCATGGCTTTTACGGTAGCCCGTACAATTTTTTTTGTCGACGGCAGGGCATAATCGGCACAACGAACACTTGGACCAACAATTTGTGCCAGATCATCTAAAACAGCAGGTACTTCTCTGCGCGCAGCCGCACAGGTAGAGGCATTCATTTGGTGGGAATGAATAATGGCATTAAATTCTTTTCTGGCGTTGTAAATACCCGAGTGCATTTTAAATTCCGACGAAGGTTTTATACCGGTTTTGTTGTAGGTATTGGTTTTAAAGTTAATTAAAACCATGTCGGCAGGTGTCAGGTCTTCGTAGAATTTTCCACTGGGAGTGATCAACATCTCGCTGTTGTTTACCTTTACACTAATGTTGCCCCAGGTGCGCGAAACCAGTCCTTGTTCTACCAGTTTCAACCCGGCTTTCACCAATGCTTCTCTTTCGTTACTATAATCTGATACCATAATTCCTGAATAAGAAGTCAAAGGTCGTAATTTTTACGCGTTTTTTTCGCATCACCTACAAAACCCGGCAGCAAACCATTACAAGCAGAAAAAAGGGTGAAAATAAATTCGCTTATATTACATAACATAAGTTTTGCCCTTGATTTGTATGACTGAATTGCACTATCTTTTTTTTCAATTCAGGATTGCGGAAACCCTGTTTAAAAATGTTAAGGTACCTGGCAGCCGGAAGGGTGGCAGGGAAATATCCCAAATAATTCCAGTGTACCCCAAATTTAAAATTTAAAATTTACTTATATGGAAGATCAATTTTCATTCTCATTAACCGATGAGGATAAGGTTCAGATTAACCAGGCCCTTCAAACCCTGGTAACTGTTCTGGAACCCAAATTAATGACCCTTACGCCTGACGAGCGTAAAGAAATGCCCAAAATGGGCGATAAAACCGTGGCTTTTGTTGAAAAAGCCGTGGAATACGGACAGGAATACCCACAGTATATGCCTGCTTTTATTGATGTACCCGAAGCCAAAATCGATTTCGATGGCGTAAAAGTTTTGCGTGGTTTTTTTACCCAGCTTGAGCGCATTACCAACGAGCTCGACGACAGTATGACACTTGCCGGAAGCGAGGCCTACAGTGCATCGCTTTCGATTTATAAAGTGCTTAAAAATGCCGCCACCATGGGGCAACCCGGTGCCGAAGAGGCTGTTGCCGAACTGGCTAACCGTTTTCCGCGGGGGAAGCGAAAGGTAACTCCGGAAAATAACCAGCTCTTGTAAGCCGCACTATACATCGGAACTTTGTTAGTTGTTTTGTAAATAGTCCGGTTTTTATCCTTCCGCATACCCTGAATTTTAATTCGAACCTGCAAAGGCTTTGCTTTTTATAGCTCTGGTTTTGTTTTTTTAGGCGTAATTCCGAAAAATTTATGCAAACACCCGGTTCCAAACGGCATACTTCTCACTTTTTTCTTTAATCGGCTCACTTTTTACACCAATAGCCTCACTTTTATATGCATTAGCGGGGTTAAAAGCCGCAAAAAGCCAGGAAAAAAGCAGGAAATCCCGGCTTTTTACCCCGTGCATGGCGTAAAAAACAGCATATAAGCTGGTTTTTTGCCTGCCGCTTTTAAAAAATAGTGAGGATGATCTAAAAAAAAGCAAAGACATTGTACTAAAAAGCCGGAACGACGAGGAAAAAAGTGAGGTATAGTCTCACTTTTTTTCAGCACTGCCGGGTAAAAAACCAGAACGGGCTCACTTTTTACAAGCCTTTTGGGTAAAAAAGCGGGCTTAACGAGGGTTTTGGACAGAACACGGCACTACGGAACAAAATTTATGTTGAATAATACCCCGGAAAAGAAGATTAAAATTGAATTTATGTTTATTTTTAAAACAAAAAACCATTGAATACACGCATCCTAATAAAACAAAAACAACAACTGCCAGATAACCCTGCCAATGAAGTTACTAGTAACTCAACATAAAATGTGTCTTTTCCATGCCATATTGGGTGGATAACAACACTTTTTAAAACGACATAAACGAAATAACAACAATTGATGATGCACAGTAGTTATGCACAAGCATGCAACCGCCCCGGGTCAACAAACAATTATGTGGGATGATACTTTTCTGGAACTTTATCCAACATTTCCATAAAACAACATTTCCACTGATTTGCAGACAGACTTACAATTTGACAATTAAGATTTATTCCGTACTTTTCACTAATTCCTCTGACTTGATTTTTTCTGAATAGTGTCTTCAAGACTGTTCTGACTGGCAAATCGGGTTTATGTAACAAGCAAGTGATAAATTTCAGATATTTTCCTTTCAATTCATAACCTATATGCATTTTTCTTCTTTCAATCCTTAAAAGTGCTGACTTGACTTTTGGTGGTGGCAAAAAACTTTCTTGAGATATTTCATACATAAGTTTTAAATCAAAAAAAGTATGATAAAATACAATATATGGGTTGAATACTTTTTCTGAAAATAACTTTTCGGCAGGTTCAAGTTGCATTATCAACGAACCACCCATAAAATGCTCAACACAATCAAACATCAAGGATTTTAAAATATCAGAAGTTATTCTGAAAGGTATGTTAGACACAACTTTAAAATTTCTTTTTGGTATAGTGTAACCCCTAAAATCACAATCAATAATCTTGACATTGTAATTGTTGGCAAACTTATTTTTTAAAATGCACAATAGAGATTTATCATTTTCTATTGCAATCAGGTTTATACATTGACGAACTAAATGAACAGTTATAAAGCCTTTTCCTGCCCCAATGTCGAGAACAGTATCGGTTTCATTTATTTTAGCAATTTTAATTGCATCAGCAATCAGCACTTTATCAATAGTAAAATGTTGCCCCGTGAATCTAACGGGCAGTTTATTTTTTATCATTACTTATTTCTTGAAAATGAATACTTGGGTTCAAATCACAAGGAAGTGATAAGACAGTATTCAATCCACAGAAATAAAGTTTTGATACAAATCTTTATAACATAGATAAATAACCTATGACTGTATTGCTATAAAAGATAACAACACACCATTCGATAATATTAATGGATGGACTGTCTATCACTTAGATAGTAGCCCAAGGTCTGAAGTAGAATGCAAATGAAACAGAATACATAAGTATTAATTATTAAATTTGTGCAAAGATAATAAAAAAAATGCCTGTGCATAACATGCGGTCATAAAACATTTGGGGTGAAGTGGTTATTCGAGCATACTGCCACGCATCAACTTTCGGTGTCGGTTGATAGGAACACAGCCCGCTCTCCCAAACGTTTCATACCGCAAAACCGTTACCTGCAAGCATAACTGACAACAACATCAAAATGAAATTGAAACAATTAATTATAGGATTTATATTTATCGGATTTCTTTTTTCTTGCTCATCTAACAAAAGTACGATAAACAATTCATT